>CAVYMA010000019.1:0-236585 GCA_963769465.1 uncultured Alphaproteobacteria bacterium | reverse complement strand
GCGCATCTGGCGCGGCCGCACCACCAGCAGCCGCGCCGACGCCTACGAGGCCTACCATCACGAGGCCGGCATCACCCCGCTGCTCACCAAGGCGCTGGGCGTGCAGAGCTTCCGCGAGGACCGCGGGCACGAGACCGAGTTCGTGACCATCTCCTACTGGGAGAGCCTGGAGGAGATGAAGGACTTCACCGGCGGCGACCCCACGGTGGTCCACCATCTCGAGCGCGATCCCGAGTTCCTGCTCGAGCTGCCGCGCGAGGTCCAGATCCTGCGCCTACTGAGGACCCACGGGGTGGTCGCGGCCACCAGGTGAGTTGCGGGGGCTGGCCTCAGCCTCGCGCTCGAGGCTGCGCAGGACGGGCCGGGCGCTGGCGCCGTGGACCAGGATGGACAGGACCACGACCAGCGTCACCGCGGCCCAGAGCTCGCCGGCTTCCGAGATGCCGGCCGCGGTGACGGCGTAGGCCAGGTAGTAGAACGAGCCCATGCCGCGGATGCCGAAGAACGCGATCACCGCCCGCTCGCGGCGGTCGGAGGGGCTGCCGGCCAGGCTGACGAGGCCGGCGAGCGGGCGGACCACGAACAGGATCAGGACCGCCGCCAGCAGCATCGGCCCGGTGACCAGCCAGAGATAGAGGCTGGTGAAGGAGGCACCGAGCAGCAGCAGGAGCACGGCCAGCACCAGATGCTCGATCTCGGCGGCGAAGTCGTGGAGCTTCTCGTGGTAGGCGTGGCGGCGCTCGGCGGCGCGCAGGGTGAGGGCCGCCACGAACACGCCGAGAAAGCCGTAGCCGTGCGCCAGTTCGGTGAGCCCGTAGGCCAGCACCGTCAGGCCCACGATCACGAACCCGTCCTTGCTCTCGGCGAGCCCGCCCCCGCTCGGCAGCCGGAACAGCAGCCGGCCGGCCAGCCACCCGGCGATCCAGCCGACGCAGACCCCAGCCGCGATCTTCCAGGCCACCTCGACCGCGAGCCAGTCCAAGAGCCATGCGGCCCCCGGATCGTCCGCGTGCAGGGTCCAGGCCACCGCCAGGTGCACGAACGGGAAGGCCAGGCCGTCGTTCAGCCCCGCCTCGGAGGTGAGCGCGAACCGCACCCGCAGCCCGTCGCCGGCACCGGGCCGGCCCACCTGGACGTCCGAAGCCAGCACCGGGTCGGTCGGGGCCAGGACGGCACCCAGCAGCAGTGCGGAGGCCGGGACGAGCCCGAGCACGGCCCAGCCGGTGAGCGCGATGCCCAGGATCGACAGCGGCATGGCGATGGCGAGCAGCCGCCAGGTGACCGCCCAGCGGCGCCAGCCGAAGCGCGTGTCCAGCTTGAGCCCGGCACCCATGAGCGAGACGATCACCACGAACTCGGTGACCCGCTCGGTCAGCTGCGGGCGCTCGTGCAGGTCGGGGATCGGTGCCGCGACGTCGAACAGGCCGACGAGGCCGCCCAGCAGCAGCAGCACCATCGGCACCGACAAAGGCAGCTCGCGCACCAGCCGCGGCAGCCCGGCCGCCGCCAGGATCAGCCCGCCGATCAGCGTCAGCAGCAGGATGTAGGGATCGAACAGCCCCGCGATCGGCATTGTTTTTCACCTGGATGGGACGCCCGCAGCGGCGGCCGGCTGTCACGGCAACGGGCGAACCGGTGCCGTGGCTCCGCTGCCGGCGATTCGGGCCGGGGAGGTTTCCCGCACGGCACCGGTCGAAACGCGGCCGCCCCGTTCGTCGTTGTCAGCGTAGCCGGGCGGGCGAACGCGCCGGCGAGGACAGCGAGCGAGGTTGCGATGAGCTATGTCGACGGGTTCGTGATCGCGGTGCCCACGGCCAAACGCGAGGAGTTCCGCGCCCATGCCGACGCCGCGGCCGAGGTGTTCCTAGAGCAGGGTGCCTTGCGCGTGGTCGAGTGCTGGGGTGAGGACGTGCCGCATGGCAAGCTGACCGACATGCACATGGCGGTGCGGGCGCAGCCCGAGGAGACCGTGGTGTTCTCCTGGATCGAGTGGCCGTCCAAGGCGGTGCGCGACGCGGGCATGGAAAAGGTCATGGCCGACCCGCGCCTCCAGCCCGACGTCAACCCGATACCCTTCGACGGCACCCGGATGATCTATGGCAGCTTCGTGCCGATCGTCGACCGGGGGGAGTGAGCGCCATGGCGGTGAGCTTCAGCCCGATGCTGTGGTACGCCGAAGAGGCCGAGACGGCGGCCCGCTTCTACGCCGGGCTGATCCCGAACTCGCGGGTGGACGGCGTGTTCGCGCTGCCGGTCGACACGCCGTCCGGGCCTGCGGGCTCGGTCAAGGTGGTCGAGATGACGCTGGCCGGGAGCCGCGTGCTCGCCATGACGGCCAAGCCCATGGACGCGTTCAACCACGCGATCTCGCTGACACTCGCCTGCGACACGCAGGCCGAGCTCGACCGGCTGTGGGACGGCCTGCTCGAGGGCGGCACGGCCGAGGCCTGCGGCTGGCTGCGCGACCGCTACGGCCTCAGCTGGCAGATCATGCCGCGCCGGCTCCTGGAGCTGATCGCCGGCCCGGACCGGGAACGGGCGGCGCGCGTCGCGACGGCGATGCTGGGCATGGTCAAGCTCGACCTCGCGGCCATCGAGGCGGCCTGAGCCGTTCCACCCTGTTCCGGCCCCGGCCGAGGCGCTAGGCATGCCGGCCTGGGCCGGGACGGGAGTGTGGCATGGCGGCGGCGGGCGCCGGGACGTGGCGGGAGATCCGCGAGACCGGGCGGCTTGGTCGCTTCGTGCTCCTGTGCATCGGCATCTGGCTGCACGCCGCCGACTCCCTGGTCACGGCGACGGCGATGCCGGCGATCGTCGCCGACCTCGGCGGCGTCGCCTACGTCGCCTGGACGATCTCCCTCTACCAGATCGGCGCCATCGTCGCCGGTGCCGGCACCGCGCTGCTGTGCCGTCGCGCCGGCAGCGAGCGGGTCCTGCGCTGGAGCGCGCTGCTCTATGCCGCCGGCTGTGCGCTCGCGGCACTCGCCCCCGACATGGGCGTGCTGCTGCTCGCGCGGCTCCTGCAGGGTGTCGGCGGCGGCACCCTGCTCTCGCTCGGCTACGTCGCCGTGCAGGAGTCCTTCGCCGAGCATCTCTGGGGCCGGCTGTTCGGCATCCAGGCCCTGATCTGGGCCGGCGGCTCGCTCCTGGGGCCGCTCCTGGGCGGCCTGTTCGTCGAACTCGGCTCCTGGCGCGGCGTGTTCTGGTGCTTCGCCCTGCAGGCCGTGGGCCTCTGGCTGCTCGCGGCGGGCCTCGGCCCGGCAGGACCGCCGGCACCATCCACGGCCGGCCGCTTCCCCGGGCTGCGCATGCTGGTGCTCACCGCCGCCACCGTCCTGATCGCCCAGGCCGGGGTCACGGGCACGGCCGTGCCCGCCCTGGCCCTCGGCGGAATCGGCGCGGCACTCCTCTACCTCGCCGCGCGCCTCGACCGCCTTGCCCCCGACCGGCTGCTGCCCGAGCAGCTCCTGCAGCCGCGCCACCCCCTGGGTGCCGGGCTGCTCGCCGTGTTCCTGCTGTGCGTCGGCACCACCGGCTTTTGGGCCTACGGTCCCTTGCTCCTCGCCACGCTGTTCGGCACCTCGCCCCTCGTCTCCGGCTACCTCCTCGCCGGCGAGGCCCTGGCCTGGAGTGCGGCCACCCTCGCGATCGCCACAGCACCGCTTTCGGCCGGCATCCGCCTGATCCGGATCGGCGCGGTCGTCGTGGCCCTGGGAGCCGCCGGCCTCGCGCTCGCCGTGCCGGCCGGGTCCTTCGCCGGCATCGTCCTGTGCCAGCTCCTCCAAGGCGTCGGCTTCGGCCTGTGCTGGCCCGCGATCATCCAGCGAGCGGTGCGCAGCGCGGCCGCGTCCGAGCGTGGCCTCGCCGCCGCAGCACCGGGGACGGTGCAGCGCGTGGGCTACGCCGTCGGTGCCGCCGCCGCCGGTATCGCCGCCAACCTGTCCGGGCTCGCGGACGGCGTGACCGCGGAGGCGGCCCGCGTGGCGGCCTTTTGGGTGTTCGCGGCCTTCGTGCCCGCGCTCGCCGTGGCCCTGGCCGCCGTCTGGCGGTTCACCGCCGACCGGGCGCTCTAGGCATCTGACTACCGCCCGCGATAGGGCGGCACGCCCTGGTCCGGCAGCCACAGGCCTCGGGCGGGACGCCGGTCTGCCAGAACACGTCGATCGGCATGCCGCCGCGCGGATACCAGTAGCCGCCGATCCGCAGCCAGCGCGGCTCGATCGCGGCCACGATCCGCCCGCCGACCATGAGCGTGCAGCCCTCGTGGAAGCCGCCATGGTTGCGGAAGCTGGCGAGGAACAGCTTCAGCGCCTTGCTCTCGACCAGCCAGTCGCCGGGCACGTAGTCGATCACCAGATGCGCGAAGTCGGGCTGGCCGGTCACCGGGCAGAGCGAAGTGAACTCGGGGCAGGCGAAGCGGACGAGGTAGGTCAGCCCGGGCTCCGGGTTGGGGACGCGCTCGAGCAGCGCCGCCTCGGGCGTGGCGGGCGCGGCCGCGGCCTGCCCGAGAATGGTGAGCTGGGTCATCGCGCGCTCCAGGGTTCAAGCACCGGGCTGGAGCAGCCGGGCCGGCTCGGTCGTCGCCTCGGGGTCCGCCCGTTCCGGGCCGACCAGGCTCGCGATCGCCTGGGCGAGGTCGGCCGGGGTGATCGGCTTGCGCAGCAGGCCGACGCGGCGGTGGCCGGTCCAGGGACCGCCCGGCAGGTCGCCGTAGCCGGTGACGAACAGGACGGGCACGCCCTGCGCCAGGAGCGCGTCGGCGACCGGGAAGGAGGCCTGGCCGGCGAGGTTGACGTCGAGCATGGCGAGGTCGACGCGGCCGGCCGCACCCTCCACCTGGCGCTGCAGCTCCGGCATGGTTTCCGCCATGGCGACCACCTGCAGCCCGAGTGCCCCGAGTTCGCGCTTGAGGTCCATGGCCAGGAGGGGCTCGTCCTCGGCGACGAGCACGCGCAGCCCGGGCGGGATCGCGGCACTGGCCGGCGCCGGCGCGGCCGCCACTTTCGGGGCCGGGCGGTCGGCACCGGTGCCGCCCTGCAGCCGGTCGCCGGCGATCCGCAGGCGGCAGACCAGGCCGGCACTGCGCCAGAGCAGCGTGGCGTCCCCGCCGAGCTGGCCGCGCGCCGCCGCGTCCAGGAGCCGCGAGCCGAAGCCGGTCCGCTGCGGCGGTGCGGCGATGCGCGGCCCGCCGCTCTCGGCCCAGGTGAGGACCAGGGCATCGCCCTCGAGGCCCCAGCCGATGTCGACCCGTCCGCCCGGGATCGACAGGGCACCGTACTTGGCGGCGTTGGTGGCGAGCTCGTGCAGGCACAGCGAGAGCGGCTGCACGGCGTCGACCTTGAGCGTGACGGGCGGGCCGGTCAGCGCCACCTGGCCGGTGGGCAGGTAGGCCGCGAGCTCGTCCTCGAGCAGCGGGCGCAGGCCGCCGCCGGTCCAGCGCTCGTTGGCGAGCAGGGTGTGGGCGCGGGCCAGTGCCGCGATCCGGCCCTCGAGCGCGCGGGCGAACTCGGCCGGCCGCTCGGCGCGCGTCAGCCGGACCAGGCTCTGCACCACCGCCAGGGCGTTCTTGGCGCGATGGTCGACCTCGCGCGCCAGCAGGGTCTGCTGCTCCTCGGCCTGCCTGCGGGCGGTGATGTCGAGATTGATGCCCATCATCCGCTCGGGCCGGCCGGCGGCGTCGCAGAGCAGCCGGCCGCGCCCGACCAGCCAGCGCACCGAGCCGTCGGGGAGTGCCACGCGGTACTCGGTGTCGAAATCCTCGCGGCGCGCCACGGCACCCAGCACCGCGGCGTTGGCCTGGTCGCGGTCCTCGGGATGGACCGCCAGGTGCCAGTGGTCGTAGGCGGGCGGCCCCTTCGTCGGATCGAGGCCGTGCAGGCGGTAGTTCTGCTCCGACCAGCGGATCTCGCCCGAGGCGATGTTCCAGTCCCAGGTGCCCACCCCGGCCGCCTCCTGGACGAGGCGCATGCGCTCCTCGCTCTCGCGCAGGGCGTCGAGCGCGCGCTTCTTCTTGTCGATCTCCGAGATCACCACCGTGGCCCCGGCGATGACGCCGTCCGCGTCGCGGGACGGCAGGGCCGCGACGCGGGTCCAGACCGGCCCGCGCGCGGCGTCGCCGTGGAACAGCAGCTCCAGCCCCGGCCAGACCCGCTCGCCGCGCAGCGCCCGGGCGGCCGGGAAGTCGGCGGGCTCGAGCCGCCGCCCGTCCTCGTGGTAGCCCTCCCAGACCAGCTGCCGCGCCGGATCGGCCGAGGGGACGATGGCCGGGACGTAGCGCTGGTAGACCTCGTTGCCGACCAGGGTCCGGCCGGTCCGGTCGGCCAGGGCCACGCCGATGGGCAGCGCCTCGAGCACCGCCGCGAACCGGCGCTCGCTGTCGCGCAGGCTGGCGGTGCGCTCCTCGACGCGCGCCTCCAGGTCCTGGTTCGCCGCGCGCAGGGTCTCGACCGCCAGCTGGTTCTGCCGCGCCAGCGCCGCCACGACCAGGGCCGCCAGGGCCGAGATCGCGAGGAACAGCTGGAGCATCACCTGCCGGTGCGGCTGCGCGGCGGCGTCGCCCGCGAACTGGCTCGTCCCGGCGACGGTGAACAGGGCGGTGAGCACGGCCAGCAGCAGGAGCGCCACCGCGGCACCCTTGATCTCGAAGCGCACCGCGGCCCAGAGCAGGGCCGGCATGATGATGTAGGCGAAGGGCAGGGAGCCGCTGAGCGAGAGCACGGCCACGCCCAGGAAGATCAGGGCGAGGATCGCGGCCTCGCCGACGCGGGCCGGGCTGAGGCGGCCCCGCTCGCGCCAGCTCTCGAACAGGGCCAGGCAGACCGGTGCGAACACCAGGACACCGGTGGCGTCGCCGATCCAGAACAGGGGCCAGGCCGAGACGAAGGACTGCACCCCGAACCCGGCCAGCGTGGCCGCACCCACCGTGGCGCTGGCCATGGGTGCGAGGCCGGCGCCGAGGAAGACGAGTGCCAGCACCTCGCGCAGGCTGTCGAGCCGGACCGGCCGGCCGCAGACCCGGCCGACCAGGACCGCACCGGTCATGGCCTCGAGCGCGTTGCCGGCGAAGATCAGGAGCGCCACCGGCGGCGCGTTGCCGAACCACAGGAGGTTGGCCGCGAGCTCGGCCAGGAGGGCGGCCGCCATCCACCACGGCCAGACGACGGCGCGGCTCGCGAGCAGCGTGGCCAGGAACAGCCCGCTGGGCGGCCAGATCGAGATGCCCGTGTCGGGCGACAGCGCCAGGAGCTGGGCGAACCCGGCCGCCAGGACGTAGGCGACCGCGAACGCCACCAGCCGGCCGAGCGGCGGCATGGACCAGGGTGCAGGCGGCACGGCCGGTCGCTCCGCTTCGGCCGTCGCCGCGGCCGCGTCCGCCAACTCCGCCACCCGTCCCATCCCCATCGCCGCCCCGCAGGTCGCGGCTTCAGACCGTCACCCGATCATAGCGGAGGGTACCGAGGTGGGGTAGTGCGGCGACGGACCGGCCCGTGAGCCTAGCCCTTGCGCGGGCGGCGGGGCCGGCGGATCCGCGGGCGCCAGAAGCGCTGCGGCGTCGGCTCGTGGGCGCCGGGCAGCCGGGGCACCTTGCGCAACGCGGCGAGTGCGTCGCCGACCGTCTTGAGGCGGGTCGCCTGGAGGCCCAGCCGGCGCGATCGCGGCAGGGCCGCGGCCATGCCGACGATGGAGCGCTGGAGGTCGTTCAGCGGCGCGTTCTGGAAGTTCCGGGCGAACCAGGCCCGAGGGATGGGATGGTCGGACAGGATGGGCCAGGTGGAGGCCGGCCGTGGCGTGGACGAGGTGAACACCTCGGAAAAGTCGGGAGCGGCGGCGTCGCGCTTGGTGAGGGTCGGCAGCCCCCACTTCCCCTCCATCGTCTTGGCGAACGAGGTGTGCTCGTGGACCTTGTTCACGATCGTTTCGGGCGCGATGTAGGCCGAGACCATCACCATCGGCACGCGCACGCCGAGCCGGTTGAACTTGAACCCGTCCTCCTGGCGCGAGAAGCCGCCCGGCGGCACGGCCGTGCCGGGCGACAGGTGGTCGTAGCAGCCGCCATGCTCGTCGTGGGTGATGATCAGGAGCGTGTTGCGCCAGTTGTTGCCGGAAGCACTCGCGGAGGTGCGGACGGCATCGTAGACGCGGTTGATCAGGTTCTCGCCGAGCAGGACCGAGCCGACCGCGGCCGGGCCGTAGAATTCCGAGTTGTAGCTCGACGGATGCTGGTCGTTGTGCGGCGTCCAGAAGTTCGGCTCGAGGAACGAATAGGGCTGCAGCTGGCCGTTCTGGCAGTCGGTGAAGAACTGCTCGAGGCTCGGGAAGTTGGTCTCATGATAGTCCGCGAGCGCGCGCAGGTGGATCAGACCGGTCAGCGAAACGAGGTTGCTCGAGTAGATCCGCCAGTCGATCCCGGCATCCGACAGGTTGTTGAACAAGGTGTTGCCGGCGCTGTCCTCCAGCCACTCCAGGCTGCCCTCGTTGTCGCTGCCGCCGTTGATCACGTGCCCCCAGGACGTGGCCGAGTGCCAGAAGGCGCGGTTGCACCAGGTCTGGCTGGGAACCGAGCAGAACCAGTGGTCGAACACGGCGAACTGGCGCGCCAGCGTCGACAGGATCGGCACGGTCTGCGGCTGGAAGCACGCCATGATCGTGCTGTACTGCTCGTAACTCGGCGGATCGGCGAGCGCCGGTGGGGTAGTTCTGGATGTAGTCGGTGACGAAGCCGTTCATCGGCGCGGTGGACCGGCAGCGGATTGGGCAGATTGTAGGGCGGCGAGACCGTGTTGAAGAGCTGGGTGTTGACGTGGGGGTAGATCTCGCCCGGATCGGGATACGGGTCGTGGTAGTCCGTGGCGTTCAGGATCGGGATCGACGTGACCCCTGGCGGGGCCGGGGCGCCGGACGGGATCGGGTTGGACAGGTTCTTGCCGATCACGCCCTCGAACGACTTGCCGGGCGGCACGTCGGAGGGCGCGTAGAGGCTGCCCAGAAGATTGTCGAACGACCGGTTCTCCAGCATCAGCACGACGACGTAGTCGAACTGGGACAGGGGATCCGTTGGCCGGCCCGTCCGGTGCGCCTTCGCCGTGCCGGTGCCAGCGGCCGAGAGCGCGCCCGCCACCGCTCCCTGGATGACCTTGCGCCGCGTCGCACGATCCATGGCCCGCTCCCCCTGCGCGCTCGGCCGCGGCATCCGCCGCAGCCGTGACCCGACCCTGGCCCGGGCCGGGACCTTGGGACAGTGATCAGCGTCACAATCGGCGTCAAGGAGGGGGCGGGGCGCCGATCCGGCTGGCGGCCTCCAGCAGCGAGAGGATCCGCAAGGACGGCAATTGCGCCGCAAGCGCGCGCAGGCGGCGGTCGTCGGTGACCAGCGGGACGGCCTCCCGTTCGGCCAGGCGCGCAGATAGAGACAGTCGTAGACGGGATGGTCGAGCTCACGGGCGAGAGCCGAGGCCCGAGCCGCGAGGGGCGGGGTGGGAAGGAGCGTCACGAGGGGCGGGCCGATCAGATCCACGGCCTCGACCCGCGCAGCGTCGTCGATCTGACCCAATCGCTGCTTCTTCCAGAGCGCGTTCAGGGCCTCGACCAAGAGCAACTCCGGAGCGACGAGGTCTCGGCTCGGCCCGCACGAGCGCACGGGCCAGGGCCGAGCCCGGCTCCTGCACCAGGAGCGGCACCAGCACGCTGGCGTCGACCACGAGCATCAGCGCGTGTCGCGATCCTCGCGCACGAGTTCGGCCGCAGTCGGGAAGTCACCGGGCCGCGTCCGCGCGCGCAGCGCGTCGGCGCGGGCGAGCGCCTCTTCCCGCGACGGGCCGGCAGTGGCGCTCAAGACGTCGCGCAGCTGCTGCTCGAGGGACACGCCCCGCGCCCGTGCGCGCCGCCGGTGGGCTTCGATGACCCGGTCCTCGAGATTGCGGACGATCACCTGGCCCATGCCGGCACCCCTACTGATCGCACAATTGATATCATCGGTGACGGCGGCGGACAAGCGTGGGCCCGCCTGTCGCACGACGATCCGTTCCCGTTGGCCTTCCCCGCTCAGAGCAGGAAATCGGCCGCCACGGCGCCGTTGGCCGTCAGGGTCTCGCTCACCGTGCCGTCGGTGAGCACGAACACGCCTCCGCCCTGGTCGATCACGCTCACCGCCGTGTCGGCGACGACGAGGAGACGGTCGCCCTGGCCGCGGGCGAAGTCCGCGATCACGTCGCCCTCGAGCTCGCCGAAGCGGAGCCGGAACGTGTCCGCCCCGCGATCGCCGCGCAGCGTGTCGCCGCCGAGCCCGCCGTCCAGCCGATCGTCGCCGCTGCCGCCGCGCAGCACGTCGTCGCCGGTGCCGCCGAAGAGGCGATCCTGGCCGCGCCCGCCCGTCACCCGGTCGTCGCCGGCTCCGCCGAAGACGAGGTCGCGGCCCGCATTGCCGTCGAGACGGTCCTGGCCGTCCCCGCCGAACAGCCGGTCGGCGCCGATGCCGCCGTGCAGCGCGTCGTTGCCGACCCGGCCCCGCAGCAGGTCGTCGCCGCCCTTGCCGAACAGGAAATCGCCGCCGCCGCGCCCCAGCAGCGTGTCGTCCAGCCGGCCGCCGACCAGCCCGCCGCCGTCGCGGGGGGCGACGGCACGGCCCGATGCCGGCTCGGCGAGCAGGAAGTCCGCGGCGCTGAGCGTATCCTCGAAATTCGGCAGGACGATCTCGAGCAGCGTCGAGCCGTCGGACGCGGAGCTGACGACCCACAGACCGTCGCCGAAGTACTGTAAGCCCCCGAGGGCGGTGATGCCGAGCGGGGTCAGGTCGATCAGGTCGGCTTCGGCGGACGTCCCGTCGAAGTCGGTGATGGTGAAGATGCCCGGCGCCCCGTCCGGCAAGCTCAGGATCTGGAACCGGTCACTGCCGCCGTTGCCCGTGAAGGTGGCCCTGCCGTCGGCGAGCGGGAGCCCGAGCCCGAGGATGTCGGCCTGGTCCGACCCGACCAGGGCCGGGATGTCGGTCTGGCCGGAAAAGCCGACCACGTCGCCCGCGGCGTCGCCGCCGCTGCTCACGACGCTGTCGGCGTAGACCTGCACCGACACGCCCGCCGCGGAGGAGGCGTAGCTGAGCGTCACCTTGCCCGCCTTGGCGTCCAGGTAGTCCGCACCGGCAGCACCCTCGAGGACCGAGCCGGACGCGGCCTTGAGCCAGTCGTTGAGCGGCCCGCCGATGGCGTTCTCGACCCCGGTCAGCGTGTAGTTGTTGCGGACCGAGAACGAGAACGGTGCCGTGTCGCCGACCGGAGCGGTGGTGTCGAGGGGTGCCGCTGCTCGGCTGCCTGTCCGGTGGTGAGGTCGACCTGGAGCTGCAGCGCGTCGTTGCCCGCGCTGTAGATCACCCCGAAGGTGTCGCTGCCGTCGGCACCGTCGAAGTCGCCCGCCGTACCCCCGCCATAGAGGACGTCGTCGCCCTCGCCGCCCGACAGGCTTTCCGGGTTGATGCCGTTGGTGTCGCTGTTGACGCTGCTGAGGAAGCTGTAGAGCGTGTCGTTGCCGAGATCGCCGAACAGCGTGTCGGGATCGTTCGTGCCGTAGACCAGGTCGTCGCCGCCGAAGCCGTGGATGTAGGGCGGCCGACCTTGGTGAAGCTTCGTGATCTGGGCCGGATCGACGAGGTACGGGTTGGTCGACAGCGCATCCGCGTAGTTGGTGCCCGCCAGGATGCGGCCGAAGCTCGTCGCCGCTGGCGCCGTTCGAAATCACCGCGCCGCCGATCGCGCCGTAGAGGCGCACGTTGGAGCCGTCCGGCAGGTCGGCGTCCTGCGGCACGAACCCGCCATCGGCCAGCTGCGGGCTGATCGTCGGCGACACCAGGTTCGAGAACCCGACCGAGCCGCCGCGGCCGCCGATCGCTCGAGCGGAACTGCAGCACGTTCTCCAGGACCTGGCGGTGGCGTCGCCTGTCCCGCTGCAGTCCCATGTCGGTCAGGAAGTCCTGGCTCAGCAGGACGTAGGCGTAGGCCTTGTCGTTCGCCGTTGAATTGAAGCTGCCAGGATCTTGCTCGTCGTCTGTCGATGCCCGGTACCTGGCCGCGGTCGTCACGGTGACGGTGAGCACTTCTTCGCCGTCGTCTGCAGCGGCAGGATCAGCACGTCCTCGCGCGGATCGAAGTCCGTGACGATCATCGCGTCCTGCCCCGGTCCCGGCGGCGGCGAGGCGAACAGGCTCTCGACAAAGTCGATGAACGACGGTCACCAGCTCGCCGCCCACGGCGCCGAGCCCGTCCGCCAGGAAGCCGGCGGCGACGCCCGCGTCCGTGGCCGCCTTGATCGCGTCGGTCAGGATCGAATTGGCCGCATTGCCGCCGATATCCTCGCCCGCCTGCTCGAAATAGGCCGACCAGAACCCGGCGCCGCGCTGAATCCGCGGCACCTTGCGCGTAGCTCAGGACGAAGGCGTCCGCACCGCTCCCACCGGTCAGGATGTCCAGATTGCCGCCACCGCGCGGACCGCCATAGAGGAAATCGTTGCCGTCGCCGCCGGTCAGCGTGTCCGCACCGTCGCCGCCGTCGAGCTGGTCGTCGCCGCCGTCGCCCGAGATCGTGTCGTCGCCGTCATGGCCGCTGATGACGTCGTCGCCGTCGTCGTTCGTGTCGTAGGGCGCCGGCGTTGGAAGCCCGCGATGACGGGATAGCCCGTGAACGAGTTGGCGGTGTCGCCGTAGAGCGTGTCGTCGAGCCCGCTGCCGTTGATCGAGTCGTTCTCCGATCCGCCATAGGCATGATCGTGTTGGAATCACCGGGTCGAAGTACTGCAGCGGATTGATCAAATCGTTGCCGCCACCGCCCAAGAAACGTCAGTGGCGTGCCCTGGCTCAGCTCACCGAAATCGTCGGCCGGCGTAGAGCAGACGTCATCACCTGCTCCGGCTTCAACGTGCCGGGAAGCTGGCTGACGATCGTATCGGGACTGCCCGTATTCGTCCGAATCGAGCGCAAACACGAAATAGTACGGATTCGATACACCCATCACATCGACGAAGACACTTCGTAGGAATCTGCCGATCGTTCCTTGATAATAGTAGTATTTCAGATCTTGGCCGGGATTCTACATCAGGATTGTAGGTGAAATCACCCTGTCCGACGTTGATCGTCATTCCGCCGGCCCCGGGCCTTCTCGGTACGATTGTGTGCCGCCAATCCATGGCGAGGCGGAAAGGTCGGGACAAGGCCGCACCGGCGGCGCTCAAGCCGTCGAGCGCGGAACGGCTCACCGCGCCTCGGTCACCAGCCGCGTCCGCGCCGCCTCCTCCTCCAGCCAGGCCAGGAACGCCCGCACCCGCGGCGCCTCGGCATGGCCCTCGGGCACGACCGCGTAGTAGGCGTAGTCGGCCGGGCGGCTCTGCGCGAACGGGCGGACGAGGCGGCCATTGGCCAGCTCGTCGGCGCACAGGCCGCCGCGGCCCAGTGCCACCCCCATGCCGCGCTCGCAGGCCGTCATCATCAGCAGCGAGTCGGTGAAGCCCGGGCCGCGATCGTGGTCCCAGCCCTCGACGCCGAAGTCGCGCAGCCAGTTGCGCCAGTAGAGCGAGGGCTCCTCGCTGGAGAGCTGGCGGTCGTGGAGGAGCGTGTGGTGGCGCAGATCGTCGAGCTTCTTGAGCGGGCGCTCGCCGGCGAGCAGCGCCGGCGCGCAGACCGGGAACACCCGCTCGGTGAGCAGGAGCCGGGTCTCGAGGCCGGGATAGATCCCCTTGCCGTAGCGCAGGCCGAGGTCGACGTCCTCGCGGGCGAAGTCGACGTTGCGCAGCTCCGAGCGCACGGTGAGCTCGATCTCGGGGTAGGCGGCGACGAAGCGCCCCAGCCGCGGCACCAGCCAGCGGCCGGCGAAGGAGGGGATCGCCGAGACCACCAGGGGCCCCACCAGCGAGCCGCCGCGCAGACCCTCGACCGCGCGCGACAGGTGCGCGAAGGCCTGGGCGAACTCGGGCAGCGCACTGCGCCCGGCCTGGGTCAGGACCAGGCCGCGGGCCAGGCGGCGGAACAGGGTGACGCCGAGATCGGCCTCGAGCTGGCGGACCTGCTGGCTGATCGCGGCCGGGGTCACCGAGAGCTCGTCCGCGGCCTTGGCGAAGCTCTCGTGGCGGGCGGCGGCCTCGAAGGCGCGCAAGGCACCCAGGGGCGGCAGGCGGCGGCTCACGACGCGGCCCGGGCCAGGAGGAAGGCGCGCTCGGGCGCGTTGCGGGTCAGCCGGGCGGCGGCACGGAACGCGGCCGCCGCTTCCGCGGTCCGGCCGAGCCGGGCCAGCAGATCGCCGCGCACGGCGTGCAGCAGGTGGTAGCGGTCGAGCTGGCCCTGCCCGGCCAGTGCCTCGACCAGCACCAGGCCCGCCTGCGGCCCCTCGGCCATGCCCACCGCCACGGCCCGGTTCAGCTCGACCACGGGCGAGCCGGTCAGCGACGCCAGCTGCGCGTAGAGGGCCGCGATCCGCGCCCAGTCGGTGGCCGCAGCGTCACGAGCGCGCGCATGGCAGGCGGCGATCGCCGCCTGCAGGGCGTAGAGCCCCCCTTGCCCGCCCTGCGCCTCGGCCCGGGCCAGGGCCCTGAGCCCGCGCCGGATCAGCAGCCGGTCCCAGCGCCGCCGGTCCTGGTCGGGCAGGAGCACCGGTGCCCCGTCCGGCCCGACCCGTGCCGCCAGCCGCGAGGCCTGCAGCTCCATCAGGGCCACGAGCCCGTGCACCT
Source organism: uncultured Alphaproteobacteria bacterium (assembly GCA_963769465.1). Classification (GTDB taxonomy): domain Bacteria; phylum Pseudomonadota; class Alphaproteobacteria; order Geminicoccales; family Geminicoccaceae; genus Benzoatithermus. The sequence continues at coordinate 221,884 of CAVYMA010000019.1, read as the reverse complement.
CGGGCTCGTCCGGCGCCAGCCCGGCCAGGATGCGCCCCAGCCGCAGCGCTTCCTGGCACAGCCCCGGCCGGATCAGGTCGTCGCCGGCGGTGGCGGCGTAGCCCTCGTTGAACAGGAGGTAGACCGCCTCCAGCACCGTGCCGAGCCGGGCCGCCAGCTCGTCCCCCCGCGGCACCGTGAACGGCACGCCCGCCTTGGCGATGCGTCCGCTTGGCCCGCACGATCCGCTGCGCGATCGTGGGCTCGGGCAGGAGGAAGGCGCGGGCGATCTCCTCGGTGGTCAGGCCGCAGAGCAGGCGCAGGGTCAGGGCGAGGCGCCCCTCCACCGGCAGGACCGGGTGGCAGGCCACGAAGATCAGCCGCAGCAGGTCGTCGCCGACCTCCTCGTCCAGCGCCGCGGCATAGTCCGGGGCGTCGGGCACCTGCGTCTCCAGCTCACGCCCGATCTCGGCATGCTTGCGCGCCTGGAGCTGGCGCCGGCGCAGCTGGTCGATCGCCCGGTTTTTCGCCGCCGCCATCAGCCAGGCGCCGGGATTGCGCGGCACGCCGGTCGCGGGCCAGCGCTCGAGCGCGGTGACCATCGCGTCCTGGGCCAGCTCCTCGGCCTGGCCGACGTCGCGCACCAGCCGCACGAGCCCGCCGATCAGCCGGGCCCGCTCGATCTTGAACACGGCCTGGATGGCCCGGTGCGTCGCCTCGTCGGTCACGGCCGCCGATCAGACCATCCGGACCGGCCGCGCGCAAGCCGCCGCCCTCAGGGCTCGCTCACCACCATCCAGCTCACCCCGAACCGGTCGGCCACCGCCCCGAAGCGTGCCGCGAAGAAGGTGGGGCCCATCGCCATCTGCACCCGGCCGCCCTCGCCCAGGGCCGCGAACAGCCGCTCCGCCTCGGCCGGGTCCGGCACCGTGAGCGACAGCGAGAAGCCCTGGAGCTGGGGGGCACCGCCGCAGCCGCCGTCCGAGAACATGACCTCGGACTCCCCGATGCGCAGGCAGGCGTGCATGATCTTGTCCTCCGAGCCGGGCGGCACCGCCCCCGGCGGCGGCGGCTCCGGCGCCCCGCTGAAGCGCATCAGCATCAGGACCTCGGCACCCAGCACCTCCCGGTAGAAGCCGATCGCCTCCTCGGCCCGGCCGTCGAGGAACAGGTAGGGCTGGACCTTCACCGCATCGCCTCCATCGCCTTGAACCGCTCCAGCGTCTCGCTCGGCGGGAAGTCCTCGAGCTCGTAGAGCTGGCGCACCTCGATCTCGCACGGCCCCGGCCCCTCGAACGGGGCGGGGAAGCGCCGCGTCCATTCCAGCGCCTCCGCGCGCGAGCCCACCTGGATCAGCGTGTAGCCGGCGATCAGCTCCTTGGTCTCCGCGAACGGCCCGTCGATGACCGTCCGCCTGTCCCCCTCGTAGCGGATCCGCCAGCCCTTCCGGCTGGGCTGCAGCCCGCTGCCGTCGAGCAGCACCCCCGCCTTGGCCAGCTCCTCGTGATAGGCGGCCATCGCCGCCATCAACGCCTCGCTGGGCATCGGCGTCGGCTCGGATTCCGACTCCGCCGTCGCCCGCACCATGATCATGAACCGCATGGGTGGCTCCCTCTCGCGCTGTTGCCGTGATGCCGACACGACGAACGGAACGGCCGGGATTCGACAAAGGCGGCAAGGCGCGGCCGTCGCCCCGTTGGACGAGGTGGGTGCGCATCGCTGCGTCCCACGCGCGACGGCCCGCGCCCGGAGCCAAGGTCGGGCCACCGCCGTGCCGGCGTCCGACCTTGGCAAATAGGTGCGTTCAGAACCCGGATGGACCGCTATAGTGGCGACTCAGGTTCGGCGGTTCCGAGCTGGGAGCATGTCATGCCCATCTTCCTCGACCGACACGACCTGAGCGGCCTTACCGCGGCCGACATTGCCGAGGCGCACCGCAAGGACCTCGAAGTCCAGGAACGCTACGGCGTGCGCTTCCTGACCTACTGGTTCGACGAGGCACGGGGGACCGGCTTCTGTCTCATCGATGCACCCGACGTCCACACGGCGATGCGGGTCCACGACGAGGCGCATGGCGACATTGCCAAGGACGTCATCGAGGTCGACCTCTCGGCCGTCGAAGCCTTCCTGGGGCGGGTGTCCGACCCGAAGCCCATCGGCCCGGAAGCCAAGGTGGCCTTCGATGCCGCCGTGCGCGCCATCATGTTCACCGACATCGTCGAATTCGACCGGCATGACGGCGCGGCTCGGCGATGCGCGCGCCGTGGAGATGGTCCGTGCCCACGATGCGATGGTCCGCCGTGCGCTCAAGGACAAGCGGGGCCGCGAGGTCAAGCATACCGGCGACGGCATCATGGCCTCCTTCACCGACACCGGTGCTGCGGTCGCGTGCGCCCGGGCGATCCAGCAAGCCTTCGACGCCTTCAATCTCGCGAGCCGGGAGCAGCTGCGCGTGCGCATCGGCCTGGACGTCGGCGAGCCCGTTGCCGACAGCAACGACCTGTTCGGGACGACCGTGCAGACCGCGGCACGCCTGTGTCAGACGGCCGAGCCCGATGCGATCTTGGTTTCAGGTGCCGTCCGCGATGCTCTGGGCGATGCCTTTGAGCTCCGGGAACTTGAGCCTTGCCTCCTGAAGGGGTTTGCTCGTCCGGTCGCGGTCTACGAGGTCGAATGCCGCTGACGAGGGGGTGTTGGACCGACCCCGGACCTTGCCGGAACCGCTGCGTGGCTTCAGCCGAAGGTCGAGAAACCAGAAAGAGCGGCCAGGTACCATCAAGATTCCAGGTCGGATTCTTCACCTCCGGCGGCAACGCCATCGTCCACCGCAGCACCGACGCGCGCCAGCGAGGCCGAGATCCAGCACAACGGCATCCTCGCGCTGACCGCGCAGGACTTCCATCTGTTGGCGGCCGAGAATACGGGTCCCGCTGTCACCATGATCGGCTCGGGAGCTGCACAGGGCGGGGCGTCGGGCCATGACTCGAGCGTCGCCCGAGTCAACTCCAGTTGGTAAGGAGGTGGTCGAACCGGGATGGCGATGCTATCCGCTGGCAAACGCCTGGGAGAATTGGCAATGGCTGGCTCGGATCTCGACGCGACTACCGATCCGATCGCTGCCGAGCCCCTCGTGCCGACTGTCGGGGAACTACAACAGCGCACACTGGAACTGATCGCGGCCGGCATTGGCGAGGTGACCTCGATGCGGCGGCAGATCGCGCAGCAACTGGGACTAGAGAGGGGCAGCCCAAATTGGGCTGCGTTTGTCAACAACCATGCTTGGGCGCTGGTGCGACTTCAGGAATACTATCGGATCCGCAAAGTGAGCCGTGGCCACTACGCACTTGAGCCAGGCATCATCGTGAAGCCGGGTACTGCCATCTCGGCGGTCCAGCAAAACGGGTCCCTCGCCCAATGGGCGGAAAACCTGCGCAGGCGGGCCAACAGCGTAGAATCGCGCCGCCGGCCTTTCTGAGGTGATCACGGTGAGCGGACATGATCCAGCTCTGGAAACGATGCAAAGGTGCTCTGCAGCCTTACCGGACTTGGCTTTGCCGAGACCATCGTCGGTACCGGGCGGGCAAAGCGCGCCTTTGCGCCTTCACTTGACCGGATCGATCCCGAAGGTCCCTATAGCCTCGACAATTGCCGCCTAGTGCTCGCAGCCGTGAACTTCGCACTGAACCGGTTCGGCATCGAGACGTTCGACCAGATCGTCGTCGGTCGGGCAAGGACACGGCGGTGGCTGCGCCGGGATGCATTACGGCGCACGCCCAAGGAGCGAGCGGCGCCATCGGACCCTCTCCAAGGCTAACCGGCTACTATAGCGCGACTGGCCGCGACCTCGCTGTCCTCATAGATCTCCGCCATGGTCAGCGTGACGTCGATCTCGGGCAGCCGCACGCCCGCATCCAACCCCTCGACCGGCTCGTCCCGCCACAGCCCGTCCTCGCCGCGCACGCGCACGTCGAGCCGCGCTTCCACCGTCGACACGTAGACGATCCGGCGCAGGGTGGGGATCGCCTCGTAGGCCATCCGCTTGCGGGTCAGGTCGAACTGGGCGGTGCCCTCCGACAGGACCTCGAACACGATCACGGCGTCGTCGGTCCGCGTCCGCCCGCCCTCGCGCGGTCCGCAGCGGACGAACACGTCCGGATACATCGAGGCACCCATGCTGCGGCTGAGCAGCTTCAGGTTCGACCCGTGCGCCGAGCATGGCTTGCCGCGCAGCCGGGTGCGCAGCGCCGCGGCGATGTTGAGCCCGATCCGGTCGTGGTCCTCGGTGCCGCCCGCCATCATGCGGACGACCCCGCCGGCCAGCTCGTACCGCTCGTGCTGGCGCTCCTCCCAGTCGAGGAACCCCTCCAGATCCAAAGGCGGCGTCGGCCTTGCTGCCCGCATCGGCATCGCTCCATCGCGGTCGGCGGAGACTACCACGTGCCCGGCATCGACCCAACACTCCGCCCACCGGCGCGCACGATGTCGGACTTGCTAGGTTTTTCATCCTAGTTCTGCTATCCTCCGGGCACCCGTCCCTCGCCCGGAGCCCGCCATGCCCGAGCCTGTCGCCGCCCCCGCCCGCCGCAAGCCCGGCCCGAAGACGCCCGAGGGCAAGGCGCGCTCCTCGCGCAACGCGGTCCGCCACGGCCTGCGCAGCCGCAGCTTCGGGCTCCTGCCCGAGGAGAGTGCCGACGCGTGGGCGGAGCATCTGGGCGGCCTGCGGGCCAGCTACCGGCCGCGCGACGAGGCCGAGGAGAAGCTGCTGGCGGCGCTGGCCGCCGCGATGTGGCTGGAGATCCGCGCCGACCGGGCGCTGGTCGAGACCCTGGCCCGGATCGTGCCCGACGCCCCCGGCCGCGGCCACGGCACCGACCTGCAGGAGCCGGAGCACGGCCGGGCGCTGACCACGGCCCTGCGCTACCAGGCGGCCGCCGGCATGGCGACCTCCCGCGCCCAGCGCGCCTTCCTCGCCCACCGCAAGGCGGTCAAGGACGGGCTGCTGGACGCACCCGAGGCCGAACCCGCGGCCGCGGAATGCACGAACGAACCCCCGCCCGAGCCGGCCAACCAGAACGACGCCGGTGCCACGGACCTGGGTCGTGCCGTCGCCGGCGGGCCGGTCGCGGACGACGCCCTGGACGACGCCGCCTGGCTCGAGGCCCTGCCCGTGGTCGAGGCCGACCCGGACCGCGAGGCGCGGCGACGCCAAGCGCTGGCCCGGGTCGAGCCGGCCATCCTGCGCCGTGCGGTCGGCCATGCCACCCTGGTCCAGCTCGAGCAGCACCTGGCCGTGGCGGACCCCGACCCCACCGTCTACGAGGAGTGGTTCGCCCGCCAGCCCAAGCCGCCGCGCAGCCCCGCCACCTGCCTGACCGCCGAGGACGCGGCCATCGTCGAGCACGTCACCCGCCACAACCCGCCCTGGATCCGCGGGCCCTATCTCGGCTACTACCGCCCCCCGGTCCCGGCCGAGCTGTTCCGCCCCGAGGCCGCCGCCGCAACACCGCCCGAGCCCGCCGCACCCGAACCCGCCCCGGCCGAGCCCGCCCCCGACCTCGCCACCCGTCTCGATCGCCTCCTCGACCGCACCGCCCCGCGCCTGCCCGAGGAACTCGACCTCGCCGAGGCGGTCTGTGCGGTCAAATGGCCCAACTGGCCGCCCTACACCGGCCCGATCGACCAGGGCCTGCTCCGCCGCGCCCTGGCCGGCCGCCACCTCGACGACCCCACCCTCCACTGGCTCGGCAGCACCGAACTCGCCCGGGCCTGCCGGCCGGGTCGGGAATAGCCGCGCCGGCGCGCCGGAACGCCGGGCGAACGCCGGAGTTGCAGTTGCGCTTGCATTGCCATCTCGTCCATTCGACGATGCCGCGATCACGCTCGTCGCCTGCCGCTCACGGGTCGCCGCCATGCCGGTCATCGCCTTCCCGCCCCAGTCCCTGACGCCCGAGGACGTGGCGGCCATCGCCGCCCGCGTCGAGCGCGACGGCCATTACCGCTGCCTGAGCGCGGTCGAGGAGGACGAGCGCCCGGCGGTGGCCCTGCTCGACGCCGAGCGCCGGGAGCGCGGCCGCATCGTCAAGCGGCACGGCGTCTATGCCGTCCTCGACGCCCGCGGCCACGCCGTGCTGCGCTCGCGCCGGCTCGACGACGTCCTGGAGGCCTTGCGCAAGTAGGCCCCGCCGGACGAGCCGGCGGGGCCACGACGCGACAGGCAGGGGCGCGCGCTCAGTCGGCGAAGGCGCCGGCGGCCTCGATGATCGGCCGCCACTTCGCCGTCTCGGCCGTGGTCTGCTGCGCCAGTGCGGCGGGGGTGACCTGCTCGGCCGGGACCGGGACGGTGCCGAGGTCGGCGAAGCGCTGGACCACCTTCGGGTCCTGCAGCGCCGTGTCGAGGGCCGCGGTGAGCTTGGCCACGGCCTCGGGCGGCGTGCCGGCCGGCGCCCAGAGCCCGTGCCAGACCGACATCTCGAAGCCCGGCAGGGCCGCCTCGTCCAGGGTCGGCAGCTCCTGCAGTGCCGGCACCCGGTCCTTGGTGGTCACCGCGTAGGCCTTCACCTTGCCGGCCTGGATCTGGCCGGTGGTGTTGGTGGTCTGGTCGCACATGAGATCGACCTGGCCACCCAGCATGTCGGTCATGGCCGGTGCCGTGCCCTTGTAGGGCACGGTGGTCAGCTGCACGCCCGCGGCCGTCTGCAGGAGCATCCCGCACAGGTGCGAGCTCGAGCCGGGGCCGGCATTGGCCAGCGTCACCGCATCCTTCTGCTCCCGCAGGTAGGCGACCAGCTCCTCGGCCGAGTTGGGCGGGAAGTCGGCCCGGGCGATGATGGTCATCGGCACGTCGGTGACGCGGCCGATCCGCGGTGAAGGCGGTGGCGGGATCGTAGGCCAGCTTGCGGTAGAGGGCAGCGCTGGTCGCCTGGCCGATATGGTACATCAGGACCGTGTAGCCGTCGGGCTCGGCGTTGGCGACGCGGGCGGCACCCAGGGTCCCGCCGGCACCGCCGACGTTCTCGACGATCACCTGCTGGCCCAGGGCCTGGGTCATGGCCTCGGCGACGATGCGGCCGACCGTGTCGGTCGGGCCGCCGGCGGCGAAGGGCACGACCATGGTGATCGGCCGCTCCGGGTAGTCGGCCCGGGCCGTGGCGATGCCCGCGGCGAGCAGAATCGAGGCGAGCGCAAGGGTTCGGCGCATGATGGGTTGCTCCGTTACGGTTGGCCGAAGGGAAGGGAAAGGGGCTTAGGGGGTCAGGACGACCCGCTCGGGCGAGCCCTGCAGCACGGCCTTGTAGGCGGCGGCCGCATCCTCGAGGGCGAAGCGGCAGGCGTCCTGGACCGGGAACGGCTTGAGCCTGCCGCTCTCGAAGCCGGGCTTGAGCGCATCCAGGATCTGGGCGCACTCCCCGCTGTCGAGCGCCAGCGTGTCGATCCCGACATAGCGGTGCCGGCCGCGGTAGAACGCGAAGATGTCGAACGGCACCTCGCGCTCGATCGTGCTGATGAAGATCTGCCGGCCCTTGACCGCCATGGCGGCGTTGGCGGCGGCGAAGTAGGGCGAGCCCACGGTGTTGTAGACGATGTCCGCACCGTGGCCGCCCGTGGCCTCGCGCACATGGGCCGCGATGTCGGCCGCATCCGCACCGATCGTCTCGACCGGGCCGCTGGCGTGGCCGCGATAGCCGTCCCGGCTCCGGTCGACCGCGAACACCCTGGCCCCCGCCATGGTCGCGAGCTGGATCGTCGCCTGCCCGACCTTGCCGTTGCCGCCGAAGACCAGGACCACGTCGCCGGGCTTGACCCCGCCCGCATCCTCGAGCCCGGCATAGGCCGTGATGAACGGCACGCCCACGGCACCGGCCTCGATCAGGCCGACCGCTGCCGGCTTCTCGCGGACATGCTCGACCGGCACCACCAGCCACTCGGCATGGGTGCCGTCGCGGCGGATGCCGAGTTCGCCGCCCGAGCCCCAGACCTCCTTGCCGACCAGTGCCGCCGGGCCCTCGATCACCGTGCCCGCATAGTCGCGGCCAGGGGTACGCGGCCAGACCGCATGGGGCATCGCCCCCAGGACGGCCTTGACGTCGGATGGGTTGACGCCGGCGCTGGCCACCCGGACCAGGACCTCGCCGGGTGCTGGCGGCCGGCCGGGGCCCTCATGGCCGAGGCCGAGATGGTCGATGTCGGGCGCCTTGGCAGAGACGCGGATCGCGCGCATGGCGGGATGCTCCTTCGCTGTGGGTCAGGCCGCGGGCGGCCTCGGTGTGGCGGGCAGGGAAAGCAGCTCGCGGGTCTCGGCCGCGGTCGCGACCGTGCCGCCCAGCAGCTCGACCAGCTGCCGGGCGCGCTCGACCAGCGCGGCGTTGGACGGCGCCAGCCGGCCGCGGGCGAGGTAGATGTTGTCCTCGAGCCCGACCCGGACGTGGCCGCCCATGGTCGCGGACCAGGCCACCGCCGGGTAGGACTGGCGGCTGACCGCGAAGCCGGTCCACATCGCACCGGCGGGCAGGAGGCTGCGGGCGTAGAGCAGGGCCTCGGGGCTGGCCGGGAAGCCGTAGCGGATGCCCATGACGATCGAGTAGAGGCCGGGCCCCTCGAGCACGCCCTGGCCGATCAGCTCGTGGGCGATCCGGATGTCGCCGGAGTCGAACACCTCGAGCTCGGGCAGCACGCCGGCCGCGCGGATCACCCGGGCCATGCGGGCGATGGTCCTGGGCGTGTTGATCACCACCTCGCCGCCCGAGACCATGGTGTTCAGGTCGAGCGTGCAGATCTCCGGCCGCAGGGCCGCGACATGGGCGACGCGGCGCTCGGGCACGGTCAGCGTCGTGCCGGGGGCGGCGACGCTGGGGTCCTCGTCCGAGGGGATGTAGCGGCCGCCCAGGCCGGTGGTCAGGTTGAGGATCAGGCTCGCGTTGCGCTCGCGGATCCGCTCGACCACCTCGCGGTAGTAGGCGAGCTCCATCGACGGCGCCCCGGTCTCGGGGTGGCGGACGTGGATGTGGGCGATCGCCGCCCCGGCCTCGGCCGCCTCCAGGGCGGAGGCCGCGATCTCGGCCGGGGTGATCGGCAGGTGCGGCGTGTGCTCCCGGGTGGTCAGGTTCCCGGTCACCGCGCAGGTGATGAAGATCTTGTCCGGCATCGCGCGCTCCTAGAGGTGCCGGCCGCCGTCGACCTGGACGATCGAGCCGGTGGAGAAGGTCAGGTGCGTGGCGCAGGCGAGCACCGCGCGCGCCACCTCGTCGGTGCTGGCGACGCGCTGGAGCGGCGTGCCGGCGGCGATCTTGGCGTTCTGCTCGGCCGTGCGGCCGGCGACGAAGTCGGTGTCGACCACGCCCGGCGAGACCACGAGCACCCGGATCCGCGGGGCCAGGGCGCGGGCCAGCGCCACGCTCATGATGTCCAGCCCGGCCTTGGCACCGCAGTAGGCGATCGAGGAGCCGACGCCGGTGGTGGCGGCGATCGAGGAGACGTTGACCACGAGCCCGTCGCCCGAGGCGGCGAGCAGCGGCCGCAGCGCCCGGACCGCGGCGAACGGGCCGCGCCAGTTGACCCGGAACACCTCGTCGATCAGCTCGTCGGTGAGCCCGTCCAGGTCGCCGTGCGGGACCGGCCGGGTCATGCCGGCGGCGTTGACCAGGATGTCGGCGCGGTCGAGGGCCTGGGCCAGCCGGGCGAGGCCGGCGCTGTCGGTCATGGGTGCGGCGAGCGCGCGGTGGCCGGTTCCGGGAAGGGACGCGGCCACCTCCTCGGCCTTGGCGCGGTTGCCGTGGTAGCCGACGACGACCGCGGCCCCGGCCTCGGCGAGCAGCCGGGCGCTGGCGGCGCCGATGCCGCCCGAGCCGCCGCAGACCACGGCGACCTTGCCGGCGAGCGGAAGTGTAGTGCTGGACATGACGGTTCCTCCCCTCCTGGCCGGTCAGTCGATCGGGGCGGTGGGGAAGGTCGGCGTGCCCTCGGGCAGCCGGAAATCGTAGTCGAGCGTGTAGAACGGTGCGGTGACGCCCGGGAACCGGGCCTCGTCCGGCTGTTCGTGGCGCTGGAAGCCGCCGACGATCGACTGCTTCACGCCGAAGGTGACGTCGGTCTCGAGATACTCGTCGTCGTCGACGAAGATCTGGGTGATCAGCGTCCGGTGGCCCGGGGCCGAGACGATGAAGTGGACGTGGGCCGGCCGGTAGGGATGCCGGTGCTGCTCGCGCAGCAGGTGCCCGACCGGGCCGGCCGTGGGGACCGGGTAGCCGGCGGGCCGCACCGAGCGGAACCAGAACCGGCCCTCGCCGTCGGTGGCGAAGCGGCCGCGCAGGTTCATGTCGGCCTGGTCCGGATCCTGGTTGTCGTAGAGCCCCACCGGCGAGGACTGCCAGACGTCGACCATCGCACCCGCCAATGGCGAGCCGTCGACGTCGAGCACGCGGCCGCGCACCAGCAGGGCGGGGCCGGGGGTGCGCGAGCGGGCGATGTTGTCGCCATTGGGGCAGACCGGCGCGTTGGCGCGGTAGAACGGCCCGAGCAGCGCCGACATGGTCTCGCCGCTGGCGGCCTGGTTGTTGAGCAGGTCGACCAGGGTCGAGAGGCCGAGCACGTCGGCGGCCAGCACCACCTCGTTGTTGGTCTGGTGCGTGTGGTGGCCCAGCGAGGCGATCCACATCAGGCCGGCATAGAACTCGTCCTCGCTCGGCCGCACCTCGCGGACGAAGGCGTGGGCGTGGCGCACGAAGGCGTCCATCACCTCGCGCAGGCGCGGGTTGGTCGTCCGCGCCATCGCGGCGCGCACCGCATCGGTGACCTGGGCTTCGTCGTCGAGGATCATGGCGACACCTTTATGCAAACGATTGCGTAAGAGATATCGCGTCGAGCTCGGCCTGTCAAGCGGCTTTGTACGCCGCATCTGCTGATTTCGAGCTTGCCAGCTGCCGCAGATGCGCCAAGTTTATACAAACGTTTGCATATCGGAGAACGCTGATGGACGTGATGCGGCTCGACGCGGCGCCCGCCTACCACCCCGCGAACCACCACGACATGCGCTGCCTGCGCCTGCAGGGGCACGAGGCGACGCCGACCACCAGCCTCTGGCTGGGCCTGTCGCACCTGCTCCCGGGCGGCCACACCAGCCTGGACGCCTCGCCCTTGGAGAAGCTCTACCTCGTGGTCGAGGGCCAGGTGACCGTGGTCACCGACGGCGGCGAGGCCACGCTCGGGCCGCTCGATTCCTGCCGGATCGCGCCGGGCGAGCGGCGCCGGCTGGAGAACCGGACCAACCGCCCGGCCTCGATCCTCCTGGCCATGCCCCATGCGGCCAAGTGAGCGCTGGACAAGGGCGGCCGCCGCAACGAACCTGCAATCCATTGCAGGAGTTCGGAGCGGTCGGCCGATGCGGCGGGGTGCGGTGACCATCAAGGACGTGGCCGAGGCCGCGGGCGTGCACGTCTCGACCGTGTCGCGCGCGCTGAGCCCGGCCACCCGCCACCTGATCAGCGCCGAGATCGCATCCCGGATCGACGGGGTCGCCAAGGACCTCGGCTACGCCCGCAACGCCATCGCCTCGAGCCTGCGCACGCGGCGGTCGATGACCGTGGGCGTGCTGATCCCCGACATCACCAACCCCCTGTTCCCGCCCATGCTGCGCGGGATCGAGGACGCGCTGGGCGCCGAGTTCACCGCCATCGTCGCCAACACCGACAACGATCCCGAGCGCGAGGCCACGGGTGCTCGGCGCCTGCTCGCGCGCAGCGTCGACGGCCTGATCCTGGCCACGGTCCGCCGCCGCGACGGCGTGCCCGAGGAGATCGCGGCCGCGGGCGTGCCCGTGGTCCTGGTCAACCGCACGGCCGAGCAGGCGGGCGTCTGCGCGGTGGTGGCCGACGATGCGCAGGGCATCCGGCTGATGGTCGAGCACCTGGCCGGCCTGGGCCATCGCCGCATCGCCCACCTCGCCGGGCCGCAGGAGCTGTCCACCGGCATGGTCCGCCTGCGCGCCTTCAAGGAGGCGGTCCGTGCCCTCAAGCTGGAGGTGGACGAGCCGCGCCTGGTCGCGACCGCCAGGGCCTACAGCATCGCCGAGGGTGCCCGGCTGGGCGAGCAGCTCCTGCGCGCGACGCCGGCACCGACCGCCATCCTGACCGCCAACGACCTCCTGGCCCTGGGCGTCTACGAAGCGGCCGGGATCGTCGGCCGCGCCATTCCCGGCGACCTGTCGGTCACCGGCTTCAACGACATGCCCTTCGTCGACCGGCTCTCGCCGCCGCTGACCACGGTCCGCATCCAGCACTACGAGATGGGTGCGGAGGCCGCCCGGCTGCTGCTGCAGCGGCTGGAGCGGCCGAACTCGCCCGGCCGGTCGGTCCAGCTGGGCGTGGAGATCGTGGTGCGGGGTTCGACCGCCGCTCCGCGCCACGGCTGAAACCCAGCACGGTCGGTCGCGACATCGGATCGAAACAGCTCCCGGCAATTCTCCTGCCACGGCCGCCCCACCGTTCCGGGGCCCGAGGAGAGGATCGATGACGAGCATGGCGATGGCAGCGCCGCGGAGCCGCCGCGGCCTGCTGGGTGGTGTCCGGGTGGCGCTCAGCGCCCTGGCCCGCACGCTGACCCGCGAATACCGGCTGCGCCGGCAGATCGCGTTCCTGCAGCAGCAGGACCAGCGGATGCTGGCCGACATCGGGCTGACCCACGCCGACGTGGCGCGGTCGGTCCGTTGGGGCCGGGACTGGTGAAGCGGCCCGCTTGCCGCGGGGGCGGATGCTGGCTAAGGCTCGCGCCATGCCGGCATCCCCTGTCCCCATCCGCCGCCGCGCCGTCGTGGCGCTGGGTGCGAATCTCGGCGACCGCGAGGCCACGCTGAGCCAAGCCGTCACGCTCATGGCGGCCGAGCTCGGCGAGGTCGCGGCCCGCTCCGCCTGGCTGCACACGCCGGCCCTGATCCACCCCGACGACCCGGCCCAGTCCTACCCCGAGTTCCTCAACGGTGCCGTCCTCCTGCGCACCGCCCTGGAGCCCGCGGCACTGCTCGCCGGCCTGCACCGCATCGAGGCCCGGCTCGGCCGCGACCGCAGCCGCGAGACCGCCCGCTGGCGGCCGCGCCTGATCGACCTCGACCTGATCGCCATGGAGGACCTGGTCCTGGACGGCGACGCACTCCGGCTGCCCCATCCCGAGATGCACAAGCGCGACTTCGTCCTGGCCCCCTTCTGCGAGGTGTGGCCCGACTGGCACCACCCGGTGCTCGGGCGGACCGCCCTGGACCTCCTGGCCGAGCTGCGCGCCGCTCAGGCGTAGGTGCGTCGCGCCGGCAGCGGCCGGCCCATCCGCTCGGCCGCGTCCAGGAACTGTGCGGCCATCCGCACCTCGTGGGTCCGGATCAGCGCCGCCCCCTTCTCCACCGCCACCAGGGCCGTGAGCTGCGAGACCGGATCGCGCTCGGCCAGCCTGCCGCCGAGGAAGCCCTTGCGCGAGGTCCCGACCAGGACCGGGATCGGCGTCAGCCGGGTGACCAGCTGCTCGAACCGCGCCAGCACCTCCCAGCTGTGGGCCGGCTCCAGGCTCAGGAACTTGCCCCAGCCCGGGTCGACCACGATCTGGTCGGCGTCGATGCCGGCGGCGAGGGCCGTGTCGATCCGGGCCGAGAGCCAGTCGGCCACGTCCCTGACCACGTCGCCATAGTGCGCCGGCCGGTCGGTGGCGTGCGGCAAGGGCCCGTCCTTGGCGTGCATCATCACCAGCACCGGCCGCAGGTCGCGCACGACCGCCGCCATCTCCGGGTCGGCGCGCAGGGCCGAGACGTCGTTGACCACGGCCGCACCCAGCTCGATGCAGCGCGCCGCCGTGGCCGCGTGGTAGGTGTCGATCGACAGGACGGCCTCGCCGGCCAGTGCGCGCACCACGGGCTCCAGCCGGCCGAGCTCCTCGTCGCTGGTGATCGGCCGGCTGCCGGGTGCGGTGGATTCGCCGCCGAGGTCGAGCAGGTGCGCCCCGTCGGCGACGAGCCGGCGGCCATGCGCCACGGCCGCGTCGGCCGCGAGGTGGCGGCCGCCGTCGCTGAAGGAGTTGGGCGTGACGTTGACCACGCCCATCAGCCAGGGGGCACCGCCCCCGAGCAGGTTGACGAGCCGATGCCGCATGGCTTGCCTGTCCCGGTTGGAGGCGGCCGTTCTGGGAGGATGCGATGTGGGTCGTCAAGCTCGGCGGCAGCCTGCACGATGCCGCGGCCCTGCGCCTGCGGCTGGCCGAGCTCGCGACCATGCCCGGTCCGCCGCGCGTCGTGGTGCCGGGCGGCGGGCCGTTCGCCGACGCCGTCCGGGAGCTGCAGCCGCGGCTGGGCTTGGACGATCTCGCCGCGCACCGGATGGCGATCCTGGCCATGCAGCAGTTCGGCCTGGCGCTGCAGGCGCTGGAGCCAAGGCTGGCCCTGGCCGAGACCGAGGCGGAGCTGCGCGGGTCCCGTGCCGCCGTCTGGCTGCCCTGGGCGCTGGCCGGCCTGGATCCGCACATCGAGCCGAGCTGGGCCGTGACCTCCGACAGCCTCGCCGCCTGGCTGGCCGCACGGCTGGGGGCGGAGCTGCTGATCCTGGTCAAGTCGGCACCGGTGGCACCCGGCGAGGCCACCGCCGGCGCGCTGGCGGAGCGGGGCCTCGTCGATCCGGCCTTTCCGGAGCATGCGCGCCGCTTTGCCGGCGCCATCCGGATCGTGCATCGCGACACGGCACTGCCGGGCGAACGCTGCCTGCGGGTCGTCGGCTAGGCTTCGCCCAGCTCGTCGCCATCCGCCGCGTCGAGCACCTTGCGCGCGGTGCCGTAGCCGAAGCCCGCCCGGCCGAGCGCGGCCAGGTCCTTCATGCGATGCTCCGCGCGCGTCTCCGCCGGACGCCAGGGGCCCAGGCGCCGGCGGCGCGCATAGGCGATCGCGGCGGCGAGTTCCGGGTCGGGCAGCTCCGCTTCGAGACCGCGCAGCGCCTCGGCGATCGCCGCCTCGCCCAGGCCCTTGGCCGCGAGCGCCACGCGGATGCGGGCGGGCGAGCGTCCCGCCTCGGCCAGGCGGCGGGCGCGGCCGAGTGCGAAGAGACGGTCGTCGACCAGACCGGCGGCGGCGATCCTGGCGACCACGGCCTCGACGTCGGCGCGCACCCGCGCCGGGTCGAGCTCCAGTGCTGCCGCGTCGCGCAGGGCCCGGCGCAGCAGCACGCGGCGCAGATGTGCCGCCGTGGTCGCGAAGCGCTGGAGATAGTGCAGCGCCCGCGCGTGCAGGCGCCCGGGCGTGGGCGGTCGCGGCTGGCGGCGGCGGGGCGGGTCGGCGGCGGACATGGCTCGAGCCTCCTGCTCGCCCCGGACAACGTCCGTCAAGGCCGCGAGGCTTCGTGGAGCGCCCCCGGCGGAACCGATGACATTATGTCCATGGAGGAATAACGCCGCCCCGGCTCGGTCCTACCTCCTGAAGCGATGAAGTACCGGAGGACTGCGGCAGATGAAGATTCAGATCCCGGCAAGCACCGGGCAACCAAGCGCCGCTACCGTGGCTGACGCCAACGCACATCGAACGCCATTCGGAGGTAGCGGCATCATGACCCCGGACCAGATCCTGCTGGTGCAGACCAGCTTCGCCATGACCGGCATCGACGGCGAGACCCTGGCACGCTGCCTGCACCGACGGCTCGTCGCGCGCGGCACCGACCCGCAGATCCCGGCACCCCGCCTCGCGCGCTGGCTGACCCGGGCCGTACGCCGGGCGAGCCGGCCCGCCACCGTTTCGCTCCTGATCCGCCGCCTCGGCACGCCGCCACCGGGCCTGCGCGACTGGAACGCCCTGGTCGAGGCCGTCGGCGACGCGATCGGCGCGCCGCTGCCGCGTGCGGCGGCCGAGGCCTGGCAGGCCTGGCACCGGCTGGCCCTGGGCGCCACGCCGGCCGGCGAGGGGCGGCAGGCCGCCTGAGCGCGCAGCGCCCGGTTGACAAGGCCGGCCGGTCGTCCTTGAGGTTCGCCCGCGCGAGCGGGAGCGAGGCATGTACGAGGGCGACGACGAGCCGCGCCCGGCGGCGCGGCGGCTGGCATGGGCGCTCACCGGATCGGGGCACGACTTCGTCGAGTGCCTGGAGCTGATGCGCACCATCGGCGCCATGGACGTGTTCCTGTCCAAGGCGGCGGCCGAGGTGATCTTCATGTACACCAAGGACCGGGCACCCTTCCCCGACACGATCCGGCTGATCAAGGACACCTCGGCCAGTGCCGCCCCGGTCGGCCGGTTCTACCATGACTGGTACCACACCCTGGTCGTGGCCCCGGCGACCTCGAACACCGTGGCCAAGTGCGTGGCCGGCATTTCCGACAATCTGGTGACCAACGTCTTCGCCCAGGCCGGCAAGTGCCGGGTCCCGGCGATCGTCTATGCCTGCGACACGCGGCCGGTGCACGACACCATGGCGCCGGGCGGCATGGTCCGGCTGTGGCCGCGCCGGATCGACCTCGAGAACACCGAGCGGCTCAAGGCGTTCGAGGCCACGACCGTGGTCGAGGACATGGCCGGGCTGGAGCAGGCGGTCATGGCGCGGCTGGCCGCGGTCGGTGGCTGACCACTACCTGTTCCTCACCGGCCATCTGGCCGAGGCGCGGCTGCGCTCGGTCCTCGAGGGGATGGGGCCGGTCCCGTTCACCTGGGAGGTCCGCAATGTCGGCGTGAAGGTGGCCGCACTCATGACCCCCGAGATCATCAGGCGCCGGGTCGGCGCGCTCGAGGGCGTCACGCATGTCGTCCTGCCCGGCCGCTGCAAGGGCGACCTCGCAGCCCTCGCGGCTGCACTCGGCGTCGAGGTGCGGCTCGGGCCGGAGGAGCTGGCCGACCTGCCGCAGCTGTTCGGGGCCAAGGCGAAGCGGCGCGACCTTGCCGCCTACGACTGCCGCATCTTCGCCGAGATCGTCGAGGCCTCGGCCCTGGGCGTGGCGGAGATCCTGGCCCGGGCCGCGGCCCTGCGCGCGGACGGGGCCGACGTCATCGACCTGGGCTGCCTGCCCGACACGCCCTTCCCGCACCTGGAGGAGGCGATCCAGGCGCTCAAGGGGCAAGGCTGCCGGGTCAGCCTCGATTCCGGCAACCCCGCCGAGCTGCGCCGGGGTGCGGCGGCCGGGGCCGACTACCTCTTGAGCCTGAACGAGGACACGCTCGATCTCGCCTTCGAGACCGACGCCGTGCCCGTGCTGATCCCCGCCCGCCACGGCGAGCTCGACGGCCTGCTGCGCAGCTGCGAGCGGCTGCAGCGCGCCGGCCGGCCGTTCCTCGCCGACCCGATCCTGGATCCCATCCACTTCGGCTTCACGGCCTCGATCGCGCGCTACCACGAGCTGCGCCGCCGCCTGCCCGAGGCCGAGATCCTCATGGGCGTGGGCAATCTCACCGAGCTCACCGACGCCGACACCACCGGCATCACCATGACGCTCATGGGCATGGTCTCCGAGCTCGCGATCCGCAGCATCCTGGTGGTCCAGGTCAGCCCGCATTGCCGGCGCGCGGTCGCCGAGGCCGCCCTGGCGCGCCGCATCCTCTACGCCGCGCGGGCGGACGGCAGCCTGCCGCAGGGCTACGATCCCGGCCTCATGGCCCTGCGCGACCGCCGGCCGGTGCTCAGCAGCCCCGAGGACATCCGTGCCAGTGCCGCCGAGGTCGGCGACGCCAACTGGCGCATCGAGGTCGCCGAGGACGGGATCCACGCCTACAACCGGCACGGCCATCACGTCGCCACGGACCCGTTCGACCTCTACCCCCATCTCGACGTGGCCGCGGACGGCTCGCACGCCTTCTACCTCGGGGTCGAGCTGGCGCGGGCACAGGTGGCGCACCAGCTGGGCAAGCGCTACGTGCAGGACAACGAGCTGCGCTGGGGTGTGGCCGTGCCGCCGCCGGCCGAGGACCGCCTGCACTTCGTCCAGCCGGGCAGCACCCTGGAAGCCCGCCGCAAGGCCCGCCGGGAGGGGCGCTGATGCCGTTCATCCGCGAGAGCATCGTCACCACGCGCAACGCCGACGGCAGCGCGCACATCGCACCTCTGGGCGTGATCGTCGAGGAGCCGTTCCTGGTGATCGCCCCGTTCCACCCCTCGACCACGCTGGGCAACCTGCGCCGCCACGGCTTCGCCTGCGTCAACTACACGACCGACGTGCGCGTGTTCGCGGGCTGCATCAGCCGCAAGCGGCGCGACTGGCCGGTGGTCGCGGCCGAGCGGGTGGAGGGCTGGCGGCTGGAGGGTGCGCTCGCGCACAGCGAGGTGGCGGTGGCGGAGGTGGAAGAGGACGAGCTGCGCCCGCGCTTTCGCTGCCGCACCGTCCACGAAAGCGGCCACGCGCCGTTCCTGGGCTTCAACCGCGCCCAGGCGGCAGTACTGGAGGCGGCGATCCTGGCCTCGCGCCTGCACATGCTGCCGGCCGAGAAGGTGGAGGGCGAGCTGCGCTACCTGCGGATCGCGATCGACAAGACCGCGGGTGCCGCCGAACGGGAGGCGTGGGGCTGGCTGATGGCGATGGTGGCGGAGGCCGGGTTCGCGCCGCCGGGCTAGCTGCGCGGCCCGGCACGGTCCTTGGGCGTCACCGGCGGGGTGGGCTCGACCGCACTGACCTGCAGGCCGAGCGGGGCCAGCCACAGGCTGCCCCACGACACGAACCAGGAGCGCCACAGCACCGCGAAGGGCATGACCACGTGCTCGACATAGCCCGTGGGATCCATGAGGCTCTGGTCGAGGACAGGCAAGGTCCGCGCGCCGGGTGCGACCCTCGGCTTGCGCCGCTCTTCCATGTCGATGATCTGCGCCATGCCCTGACTAGCCCGCTTTTCCCGGACAATATCCGCAACGTCGTGCCGGCGCCATCGGCCTGCGGACGTCGGATGTCACGCCCCTGCGTCTGTGACCCGCTGATCACAAAACGATTTACACACGCCCGTCAACAGCGCAGTTGACAGTCCCGCAAGGTCAACGGCGCGCTGCAGCACCGCCGACTTGAACCGGAACCACCCGGCCCTAGTTCCCGCGCCGGTTTAACATCCAAGGGAGGGCAGTTTGTTGGAGCTGGTCCTGATCGTCTGCCTCGCGAGCGCGCCCGACAAGTGCCAGACCATCTATCTGCGCGAGGACCGGCCGGTGAGCATGATGCAATGCCTGTTCAACGGCGCCAAGCAGGCGGCGCAGTGGATCGAGGAGAATCCGGGCTACGTGGTCAAGCGGTGGAACTGCGGCCAGCCGCGGGCGTGAGCCCGCCGGACCGGCGTCCGGGACTCCTGGCCAGCGTGGCGACGCAGGCCGAGGTCGAGCTGGCGCTGGCCCAGGGGGTCGATCTCATCGACCTCAAGGATCCGCTGGCGGGGGCACTGGGCGCGTGGCCGATGGCCGAGCTGTGCCGACGCCGTGCGCCGCGTGGCCGGCCGCCGTCCGGTCAGCGCCACGGTGGGCGACCTGCCGCCGGAGGCCGCGACGCTCACGGCCGCCGCCCGTGCGACGGCCGCCACCGGTGTGGACATCGTCAAGCTCGGCTTCTTCGCCGGCGGGGACCATCGCGCCCTGGCGGCGGCCCTCGCACCGGTGGCGGCGGACGGGGTCCGGCTGGTGGCCGTGCTGATGGCCGACCAGGACCCCGACCTCGCCCTGCCCGCGACGCTGGCGGCGGCCGGCTTCCACGGGGCGATGCTGGATACCGCCGACAAGGCGGCAGGCCACCTCTTGCGCCATCTGCCGCTCCCCGTCCTCGGCCGCTTCGTCGCCGACGCAAAGGCGCATGGGCTGCTCACCGGCCTCGCCGGCTCCCTGCGCCGCGCCGACATCGCCGCGCTCGCCCCGCTCGGGCCCGATTTCCTTGGCTTTCGCGGCGCGCTCTGCCGTGGCGGCCGCAACTCGGCGATGGATCCGGGGCTGCTTGCGCAACTGATGAGTGAGCTCGGCCTATAATCTTGAAATTCCGAAGGGAACGCTTGTCACGGCAGGGTCTGCGCAAATATCGTGCGCGTCCGAGGCGCACGGGCGCCGTATGGGAGGCAAGAAAATGAGCGAGCTCCAGCACGCTTCGGCGGGCACGACTCCGGCCGGCCGCCGCCGGTTCCTGACCGGCGCCACCGCGGTCGCCGCCGGTGCGGCCGCCACCGTGGCCATGCCCAATGTCAGCCGCGCGCAGACGGTGACCTTGAAGATGCAGGGCGCCTGGGGTGCCAAGGACATCTTCAACGACATGGCGCAGGCCTACGTGCAGCGCGTCAACGAGATGTCCGGCGGGCGGCTGGTGATCGAGTACCTGATCGCCGGTGCGGTGGTGAAGCCGTTCTCGCTGCAGGACGCGGTCAATGACGGCGTGCTCGACGGCGGCCACCATGTGACCGCCTACTGGTACGGCAAGAACAAGGCCGCCTCCCTGTTCGGCACCAGCCCGGTCTGGGGCTGGAACGCGCACCAGGGCATGGCCTGGATCCATCAGGGCGGCGGGCAGGCGCTCTACGACGAGCTGATCCAGCAGGTGCTGGGCCTGGACATCGTGGGCTTCTTCGCGATGCCGATGCCCACCCAGCCGCTCGGCTGGTTCAAGAACGTCCCCAAGAGTGCGGACGACCTCAAGGGCCTGAAGTACCGCACGGTCGGCCTCGCCGCCGACGTGATGCAGTCGATGGGCATGGCCGTGGCCCAGCTTCCCGGCGGCGAGATCCTGCCGGCGATGGAGCGCGGCGTCATCGACGCGTTCGAGTTCAACAACCCGACCTCGGACCGGCGGTTCGGCGCCCAGGACGTCTCGAAGAACTACATGATGTCGTCCTACCATCAGGCGACCGAGTACTTCGAGATCATCTTCAACAAGACCAAGTTCATGACCCTGGCAGCCGAGCAGCAGGCCATCTTGAAGTATGCGGCGGAAGCGGCCTCGACCGCCAATTTTGCGACCGCCATGGACAACTACTCCAACGACCTGCAGTGGCTGACCACCGAGGCCGGCGTCACCCTGACCCGGACCGATCCCTCGATCCTCAAGGCGCAGCTCGACGCCTGGGACAAGGTGCTGCCGGGCCTGATGGAGGATGCGTTCTTCGCCAAGGTGGTCGAGAGCCAGAAGGCGTGGGCGAAGCGCGTGGTCTACTACGACCTGTTCAACAGCGCCGACTACCGCCTCGCCTACGAGCACTATTTCGGCGCGGTCCCGATCTGATCGACGGACCTTTGACCTGACGAGCGGGGCGGCTGCCGGCCGCCCCGCTTCTTGCATCTCGTCGGCGCGCGGGAGACGGCGGTGATACGCTTCGAGTACTTCATGGACCGGCTGAGCCAATGGGTCGGCCATGCGTTCGCCTGGTGCGTCGTGATCCTGACCCTGGGCATCAGCTACGAGGTGGTCGTCCGCTACGCCCTGAACGCGCCGACCACCTGGTCCTTCGACCTGGGCTACATGATGTACGGTGCGCTGTTCTTCATGTCCGGCGCCTACACCCTGGCGCGCGGCGGGCATGTCCGGGCCGACATCCTCTACCGCCTCCTGTCCGAGCCGAACCAGGCGCAGCCTCGACATGGCGCTCTACTTCATCTTCTTCTTTCCCGGCGTCGCCGCGCTGGTCTGGGCCGGCACGACCCACGCGGCGGACAGCTGGCGCTACGGCGAGGTCAGCGTGTTCAGCCCGACCGGCGTGCCCGTCTACCCGCTCAAGACCCTCCTGCCGATCGGCGCCGCGCTCCTGTTCCTGCAAGGCGTGGCCGAGGTCTCCCGCTGCATCCGCTGCATCCGCGACGGCAGCTGGCCGCGCCGGCTGAACGACGTGGACGAGCTCGAGGTCCAGATCGTCGAGCAGTTCCAGAAGGGTAATTTCGAGGGCGCCCGATGACCGACGCCCACGTCGCCCTGGTGATGCTGTTTCTGTTCATCACCGCCATCTTCCTCGGCTTTCCCATCGCCTTCACGCTGCTGGCCCTGGCCTTCGTCTTCGGCTGGTACGCCATGGGCGAGCGCATCGTCAGCCTGATCGCCACCAACAGCGGCGACGTGCTGAGCAACGACGTGCTCGTGGCGATCCCGCTGTTCCTGTTCATGGGCTACATCGTCGAGCGCGCGAACATCCTGGACAAGCTGTTCCGCTCGATCCAGGTCGCCGCCCGCGGCCTGCCCGCCTCCCTGGCCGTGGCCGCGCTGATCACCTGTGCCCTGTTCGCGACCGCCACCGGCATCGTCGGTGCCGTGGTCACGCTCATGGGCCTCCTGGCCTTCCCGGCCATGCTGCGCGCGGGCTACGACGTCAAGCTCGCCTCCGGCGTGATCTGTGCCGGCGGCACCCTGGGCATCCTGATCCCGCCCTCGATCATGCTGATCGTCTACGGGGCCGCGGCCGGCGAATTGGTGGTCCGGCTCTACGCCGCGGCACTGCTGCCGGGCATGATGCTGGCCGGGCTCTACGTCGTTTACGTGGTCGGGCGCGCGATGTGGAACCCGGCGCTGGCGCCCAAGCTGCCCGCCGCGGAGCTCGACGTCCCGATCGCCAAGATCATCCGCGATCTGCTCTATTCGTTCTTTCCGCTCACCATCCTGATCCTGTCGGTGCTGGGTGCGATCTTCTTCGGCTTCGCCACCCCCACCGAGGCCGCCGCCGTGGGCGCCATGGGTGCCCTGCTCCTCGCCGCCGCCTACCGCGCGCTGAACTGGAAGGGCCTGCGCGAGTTGGTCTATCTCACCGCACGCACCTCGGCCATGGTCTGCTTCCTGTTCATCGGCTCGACCAACTTCGCGTCGGTCTACTCCTATCTGGGCGGCCAGCGGCTGGTCGAGGAGTTCATGCTCGGCCTCGACCTGTCGCCGACCGGTTTCTTGATCCTCACCCAGGCGATCATCTTCATCCTCGGCTGGCCGCTGGAATGGACGGAGATCATCATCATCTTCGTGCCGATCTTCCTGCCGCTGTTGGACCATTACGGCATCGACCCGATCTTCTTCGGCGTGCTGGTGGCGCTGAACCTGCAGTCGGCCTTCCTCAGCCCGCCCATGGCCATGTCGGCGTTCTACCTCAAGGGCATCTCGCCGCCGCACGTCACGCTGGGCCAGATCTTCAACGGCTGCATGCCGTTCATGGCGATGGTGTTCCTCTCGATGGTCCTGCTCTACATGTTCCCGGGCATCGCGCTGTGGCTGCCGTCGGTGCTCTATGACTGAGCCCGCGGCGGTCGAGATCGCGGCCGACATCGCGGCCGGCAAGGTCACGGCACTCGCGGTGACCGAGGCCTGCCTGGCACGGATCGCGGCGGACGAGCCACGCATCGGCGCCTTCGCCCACCTCGATCCCGACCATGCCCGCACCCAGGCGCGCGCGCGCGACGAGCGCAAGCGGGCGGGCGCCATGCTCGGGCCGCTGCACGGCGTGCCGGTGGCGGTCAAGGACATCGTCGACACCACCGACTTTCCCACCGAGCAGGGCAGCGTGATCCATGCCGGCCGGCGGCCGCTGCACGACGCGGCGATCGTCACCCGGCTGCGGGCGGCCGGAGCCGTCCTGCTCGGCAAGACGGTGACCACCGAGTTCGCCTGCTTCACGCCGGGCAGGACGCGCAACCCGCACGATCTCGAGCGCACGCCGGGTGGCTCCTCGAGCGGGTCGGCGGCATGCCGTGGCCGCGGCGATGGCGCCTTTGGCGATCGGCAGCCAGACCAACGGCTCGGTGATCCGTCCGGCCTCGTTCTGCGGCGTGGTCGGCTTCAAGCCGAGCTACGGCCTGATCCCGCGCACCGGCGTGCTGACCACCTCGGCCACGCTCGACCATGTCGGCGTGTTCGCCCGCTCGGTCGAGGACGCGGCGTTCCTGGCCGATGCGCTGGCGGGGTACGACGAGGGCGACCCCGCGACCCGCGCGGTGCCGGCGCCGGCCCTGCGGCAGGTGGCGCTGACGCCGCCGCCGGTCAGGCCGCGGCTGGCCTTCGTGCGCGGCCCGACCTGGGACGAGGCCGAGCCGGCGACGGCAGCGGCCTTCGCCGAGCTGGCCGAGCTCCTGGGTGCCGCCATGGTCGAGGTGGCGCTGCCGGCACCCTTCGCGGACGCGGTCGCGGTGCACCGGACCATCTGGACCAGCGAGCTGGCCTTCCATCTGGCCCCCGAATACGCGCACGGGCGCGCGCAGCTGAGCGACCGCCTGTGCCAGCTGATCGAGGCCGGTCTCGCCACGCCGGCACCGGCGTACCAGAAGGCCCTGGCGACCCGCCGCGCCTACCAGGCGGCCCTCGATGCCCTGTTCCAGGAGTTCGACGCCATCGTCACGCCGGCCGCCCCGGGCGAAGCACCGCTCGGGCTCGGTGCCACCGGCAGCCCCGCCTTCTGCACCCTCTGGTCGCTCGTGGGCACGCCCGCGGTGAGCCTGCCGATCCTGCAGGGCCCGGCGGGGCTGCCCGTGGGCGTCCAGCTCGTGGGTGCCATGGGCGACGATGCCCGCCTGTTGCGCACCGCCCGCTGGCTGGTCGGCCAGACCGCCGCCACAACCGAGGAAGCATCCCGATGAGCGCCAACCTGATCCCGGCCGTCATCGGCTACCTGCTGTTCGCCCTGTTCGTGGGCTACATCACGCTCAAGATCGGTGCGCTGCCCCTGACCATCATCGTCGGTGCGGGGATGCTGATGTGCCTCTACGATTTCGTCCGCTCGATCCGCGAAGAATAGCAACTTCGCCCGAAAGTGTGACGGCGCGCACAGAAAGGACGGGTCGGGGCGGCCAGGATTGCATGCAGCCGATCGCCGCCGATGCACCGCACGGGCAAGGCGCGGCCCAACCATCCGGGAGACCGACCATGTCCGCACGCGCCACCCCGTTCCACGCCACCAGCCTCGTCACCGGCCTCGCCGCCGGCGCCATGCTGACCGCGATCCTGGTCTCGGGCTCCGGATCGTTCGCCGCCGACCCGACCCAGGCCGAGACGCGGCCGATGCAGGCCGCCAAGTACCAGCCGGCCATGGCCGAGGGCAGTGCCCAGACCCTGCGCGCGCGCAACGCGGCCTGACCGCGGGTGCAGCCGGTTCCGCCACGCTCACGCCCTGCCCGCGCTGCCGCTGAGCCGTCGCCCAGGCGGCGGATGACGTGGGTCGCGGCGGCGGCTAGGTTCGCCCCCGCGACACTGCGACGGGGCATCCGCTTGCGCCACCATCCCTACCTTCCGACCGTCGGCCGCCGGCCGTGACCGCGGGCGTGGTCATCGTCGGCGCCGGCCAGGCCGGCTTCCAGGTGGCGGCCTCGCTGCGCGGCGAGGGTCATGCGGGCCCGATCCTCCTGCTCGGCGCCGAGGACCATCCGCCCTACCAGCGCCCGCCGCTGTCCAAGGGGCTGCTGCTGGGCAAGATGGCCCGGGACCGGCTCCTGTTCCGCCAGCCCGACTTCTACGCCGGCAAGGCCATCGACCTGCGCCTGGGCCAGACGGTCACCGCGATCGACCGCGCCGGCCGCACCGTGACGACCGCCGCCGGGGCGCGCATCGCCTACGAGGCCCTGGTCCTCGCGACCGGCACCCGGGTGCGGCCGCTGCCGGTGCCGGGGGTCGAGCTCGCGGGCGTGGCCTATCTGCGCACGCTCGAGGAGTCCGAGGACCTGGCGCGGCGCGTGGCGGCGGCCGATCGGGTCGTGGTCATCGGCGGCGGCTTCATCGGGCTGGAGGTGGCGGCCGCGGTGCGGATGCTGGGCAAGCCCGTGACGGTGCTGGAGGCGGCCGACCGGCTGATGGGCCGGGTGGTGGCGCCGGTGATCTCGGCCTTCTACGCCGACCTGCACCGCGGGCACGGCGTCGAGCTCGTGCTGGGGGCCAGGATCGCAGCACTCGAAGGCAGCGACGGGCAGGTCCGTGCGGTGGTCATGGCCGACGGCACCCGCCACGCCGCCGACCTGGTCGTGATCGGCATCGGCGTGCTGCCCAATGTCGAGCTGGCGCAGGAGGCCGGCCTCGCCTGCGCCAACGGCATCGTGGTCGACGACCAGGGGCGCACCGCCGATCCCGCGATCTTCGCCGCCGGCGAGTGCACCAGCCACCCCAGCCGCTTCGCCGGTGCCATGGTGCGCCTGGAATCGGTCCAGAACGCGGTCGACCAGGCCAAGGCGGTGGCCGCCGCGATCCTGGGCCGGCACGCCCCCTACGACGAGGTGCCGTGGTTCTGGAGCGACCAGTACGACGTCAAGCTGCAGATGGTGGGCCTGTCGACCGGCCACGACCGGCAGGTGGTGCGCGGCGACCCGGCGACGGGCCGGTTCTCCGTGTTCTACTTCCGCGACGGCCGCCCGATCGCCATCGATTCGGTCAACCGTGCCGGCGACCACATGACCGGGCGCAAGCTCCTGGCCACCGGTGCCAGGCTGAGCCCGGAGGAGGCCGCCGACGAGGCGTTCGAGCTGAAGCGGGCGGTGGGCAACTCCTGAGGGGAATTCCCCTCGCATCACGGTAGCCTGGAGGGCTGCGGCACCCTACATAGGCCAAATGGGGTAATGCCGATTTTCGGGGGCGCATGGGCGCGGGCGTACATGCTGAGCACGCGGCGATCCTGTTCGCCGACGTCAAGGGGTACTCCGTACTGATCAACCGCGACGAGGTGGGAACCTACGCGCGGCTGCAGCGTGCGCGCGCCTTGTTCCGGGCACTGGTCGGCGACTACCGCGGGCGAATCGTCGACGAAGCGGGCGACGGCGTACTCGCGGCTTTTCCCGGGGCCGGGGAAGCGGTGGATTTTGCGTTGGCTGTTCAACGCGACCTCGCCAACGCCGCCGCCTGGCAAGGCGAGACCAGCCCCTTTGCCTTTCGTATCGGAATACATTCTGGTCCGGTTCATATAGACGGTGAACGGTTATTCGGACGGACCTTGATCGTCGCGCAGCGCATTCAGGAGACCGCGCCTCCTGGACGTGTTTGCGTTTCGGCCGCGATTGTGGCTGACCTACAAGATCGCCCAGATATCAAATGCATCGGCCTTGGCGTCAGGCAGTTAAAGAACCTGGACCCCATGCGCGTCTTTCGCGTCGAGCCGACCGAAACGAATGCCACCGTCGAGAATTTGCCTCTGGCGACACCACAGCCACCCGGTGCCGTGGACGAGGCTTCCGTTGCCGTGCTGCCATTTGCCAACCACTCGAATCTGCCGATGGATTCCGTTCTGTGCGACGGGATAACGGCCGACGTCATCGAGCGGCTGTCCAGATTTCGTGAAGTTGCAGTCATTGCACGACATTCGTCCTTCAAGTGTCGTGGCCTGCTCGACTCGCCAGATGAGGTCGGTCAGATTCTCGGCGTACGGTATATTGCTATCGGCACAGTCAGACGATCTGCACAAGATCTGAGAGTAACCGCGCAATTGCTTGAAGCGGAAAGTGGAAGGTTGCTCTGGTCGGAGCGCTACGACGGACGGCTCGCGGATGTGTTCACGTTTCAGGACGACGTGGCAGACATGATCGCGGCGCGTGTCGCGGCCAACATTGCCAGCCACGAGCGTAAGCGCGTCGTCGCATCGCGTGATCCGACGGTTTCGGCCTACGGCCTCGTTCTCAGAGGCCAGGATCTGATGCTTCAATTTCGCGAGGAACAGAACAATCATGCTCGGCATCTTTTTGAAGAGGCCGTAAAATTCGACCCAGACTACAGCCGTACTTATTCTGGAATAGCCCATACCTGCTATTTGTCTTGGCGATATGGATGGTCGGACAAGACGGAGCGCAATCTGGATCGTGCCCAGTCGTACGCGATGCGAGCGATCGAGGTCGACGAACTCGATCCTCGTGGGCACGCCGAGCTTGGATGCACAAAACTCTACAAGCGCCAATATCCTGAGGCGCTCGCCTGTTACGAGCGGGCTGTCGCTCTCAATCCCAACGACGCCGACATTCTCGCCGACATGGCCGATGCCGTGACCGCAATGGGCCAGCCGCAGAGGGCCGTTGAACTGCTCACCCGGGCCATCAGGCTGAATCCGTGATCAGCCCGACTGGTACCTTTGGCACCTCGGCGACGCCCTCTTCAACCTCGCGCGGTACGAAGAGGCGATCGCCGCCCTGGTGCGCATGCAGGATCCGAACGAGGCGCACCGGCTTCTCGCGGCGAGCTACGCGCTGCTCGGCAACATGGACGCGGCCCGGGTGCACGCAGACGAGGTCCGCCGCGTGCATCCGGGCTTCACCATCGCCGACTGGCAACAGGTCCCACCGGACGTCGACGCCGAGGCGCTGGAGCGCTACTTCGAGGGCCTTCGCCTGGCGGGGCTAAAGTAGGGCCGAACTAAGCGGTCAATCCGACCCGCGCAAGCGGGTCTTGGAACCCCGGAAGTAAGGCATCTCGTCCCCGGCCTCCTCGCGGTCGATCAGGATGCGATCCAATGGGCCGCTGTCAATGTCCAGCCGGAGAGAGAAATCAGCTCGATCGTATTCCCAGATTTTGACATCGGTAGAGAACTCCCATTCCTTTGCCGCGACCCCAGAGTTGTCAACCGGGGTCGCGGCTGTTAGCGTCCCTTGCTTCAGCTGCGCAGCAGAGGGGGGAGCAGTTTCGCCTTCACCGTGCACCAAAAGAATCACGGGCCTGGTAAGTTGCGTGTACATTCCCTGAAAGCTAAATCCATAGATGCGAGCAAATCTAGCATCTTTTGCCTTCAATTGTTTCCGGAGAAAGCTGTTGGCGCCAAGAGCTGTCCCGGCTGCGGTCAAATCGACCTTAAGTCCGTCGATCACCCGTGCCATAGAGCTTAACGGCGGAAGCCGACAGCAGTGTTTCGTCCGATGCTACCATGGTTTTCCTTTCATGTTGATCTGTGGATCTAATTGCCTGCCGCCAGTTCGCGTTTGGCACAGCGGTGTAGCCCAGCGCTCATCCCGGACACTGGCGAGGCGACGCGAGCCGAGGTAAGGGCCGATCGGCACCTTCCCGATGTCGCGCCACGCGAAATTGTCCGCGATCTCGGCGTGCCGAATCCGGCCGCCGCCCACGCCGGTCCGCCTCCATCAGCATCGCTGCACGGCGACGTAGGTGAGCGATCGCGGTGCAGCCGGGGCAGGCATGGGCGAGCTACCGGCCGAGCCGGTCGCGGGCATCGGCGAAGGCCGGCGGAACGCGTCCGGGCATCGCGGGTACCAGCGGTCGTACTCGGCCTGGATCGCCTCGGCGCGAACGCCCGCAGATGCCCGACCTCGTCGGCCATCGCCGCGAGGCGCGGCGGGATGGCGCGCGCTCGACGAGATTGGCCTGATAGAGGTCCAGCAGCAAGTCGAACACGGCTCCGGTCAACGGCTCGGACAGGTCGTGCTCGTTGCTCCAGCCGAGCACGAACTCGTCCATCCGCGTCGCTGTTGGACGCGATCCGGATCTGCGTGGTCGCGGACAGCTCGCCCAGCCGGTTCAGCTCGTTGGCGGCGTAGAGATTGCCGCGGGTCCGCGCGAGCACGCCCTCGACGACCGGTCGCAAGCTGCGCGGTGACGAGCAGCGCCGCGAGATCGGCCATCGACCTCGTGGAAGCCGGCATACTCCGGATTGAACAAACTGTCCGGCGGCTCGCCGACGAAGTGCCGTAGACGATCAGATGGCCGACCTCGTGCGCGACCACGTCGAGATTGAGCGCGAAGGGCATGCGGCGACCGGTCTGGTGCGCGGTCATAGCCCAGCTCGAGCCAGCCCCAGCCGACCTCGCCATTGTCGTAGCCCTGGCCGAGCAGGCCGATCTCCAGCCAGTCCCGCTCGCGCCCGAAATGCCAGGGACACGGTCCGGCCGAGATAGCCGCTCCCAGACGTCGAGCGCCAGACGGACGCAGGCGAAGGCATGCGCCTGCACGAAGGTCGGATCGGCGGGGTCGAGATGATCGAAGCCGCCGTTCGGGCCGGGCCGAGCCGGTCGGCAACCGCACCGCGCCACGGCGGCAGCGGCGCGTGCGGTAGGCAGGCGCGCAGCATGCGCTGGCCGTAGGACTCGAGTCCTTGCCGATCGGCGCGATGACGCACATCCGCTGTCGTGCGGGCCGGCTCCGAGCGACCCGGCGGGCGGTGAGAGCTCGATCGTCACCGGCTGACGGTAGCCCGCGCGGAACGGCGGCTGCGGGTAGAGCCGAAACCACGTTCCGCCGCCGCCAGCCCGCTGCGTCGATAGTCCCTCTACCCATCGATCCCGCTCTACTCGATGTCGAGTCGGCGGGCTGAGCGATCCGACGGCGACTACTGTGGCCCCGTCGTTCTTGTCGGTGCATGATGCGCACGAATTCAGCTGCTCGCGCAAGAGCCGCGCGCTCCAGCGCGTGCCCGGTCGACAAAGCCCAGCTGGCCGAGCCAGGTGCGTCGGTCCGCACCGCCTCGCCGCCCGCCCGCTCGGCCAGTGCCGCCAGCACGGGCGCCAGGTCGACCGCGGCCTCGGCCGCGGATCGGCCATCCAGCCCGGCCGCGGCGAGACGCCTGCTGCCTTCGCGCGGGCCCGCGCGGCGAATTCGGCGTAGCCGCCGCTGGCTCGCAGCTCGGCCAGCATGGCCGCGCGCCAGTCGCCCCGCCTGCCTCCACCAGCCACGCCAGCAGCGCCTCGTCCGCGAGCGAGCGGTCGAAGCCGCCGGCGTCGAGGTCGTTCGCGGCCAGCCAGCGTCGAGATCGGCCCGGCGCCAGAGTCCATGCCGCTCGCGCAGCGCCGTCGCGCCGCCCGCGGCCGGTCCGGCTCCACGGCCCCGCTCCGGTCGGCCTCGCGCCGCGCCAGCCAGCCGCAGCAGCGCCAGCGGCGGCACCGATGCCAGGCGCTCCCCGCGCAGGCGCAGCTCGTCCAGGACCGGCTCGTCGCGCGTGCGCATCCGCCGACGCCGTGTGCAGGGCATCCCAGGCGTCCGTCCAGGCGAAGCGCGAACCCGGCCGCAGCGGCGGCGGCCGGCCGGCCAGGAACGAGCCGCGAGCGCTTCGAGCAGCTCCAAGGCGTCCAGGCGCTTCTGATCGACGCGGCCGCTCGGCCAGCCAGGCGCGCAGCCGCCGCCGCACGGCACCCGCTCCGGCGCTGCAGGATCGCGTCCCAGGTCCGCTCGCGGTAGTGGAGCGCGCGGGCGGCTGGCGAGGAGCGCCTCGGCCTCCTCGGGCGCAAGCACGCCTCGGCCGCGAGCGCGGCGTCCAGGGTCGCCCGCACGTTGACCAGCGCCTCGGTGACCGCCGCGAAGCCGACCTCGGCCGGGCCGTGCAGCACGGCCACCTCGTCGTCGGCCTCGAGCGCACCGTCGCGATAGGCCTCGAAGATCGCGCCCGACGCCGACCATCCCGAAGGCGTGCAGCTCGGCCGCCCGCAAGGCACCCATGCTGGCCGCACCCGAAGACATGCACGCCCTGCGCCAGCGCCCACAGGATCTCCTTGTGCCAGACCGGGCAGGACGCGCTCGAACACGCCGTCGATCAGGGCGATGGCGTCCGCGACGCGCGCGCGCGTCGCCCGCAGCACGTCGCCCATCGCGGCGGGCGGCAGGACGGTGGCGTCGAGGCGGGCCTCGGATCTCGCGGGCCGGGATCGTCGGGCCGGCGAACACGATCGATGCTCATGCGCGCCGCGCCCAGTGCCAGTGCCCGGGCCCCGGCGCGTAGTCCGGATCGTCGGCCGTGCCCTCCAGCCCGGGCACGACCACGCCGCACCACCGGCACGCCGATGTCCGGGCGGGTCAAGATCGACCGACGATCGCCTCGGTCCATGCCCCGCCGCCGCGAGCCGGCCAGCAGCCAGTCGAGCTGCGCCTGCCACCGAGTGCGCGGCCGCACGGCGCGTCCGGGCGAAGCGGGCGCGCGGCTCCGCCGGCGCCCAGCAGCGGCTCGATCCATCGCAGCTTGGCCTGCGGCCCGGCCGCGGATCGAACTCCTCCGGCGCCAGATCGTCGCGTGCGCCCGGCGATGTAGCTGGTGCGTACCTGGACCGCCTCGAGCAGTGCCTTGAGCGCGGGCGGCATGGGCTGCGGAGAGTGCGCGGCGCTGCCGAAGCCGGCATGGCCGAGCGGGTCGCAGCCGGTCGGCGAGCACGGCCACGAAGGTCGGGACGGCGAGATCGCTGGTGACGTCGAAGATGCCGCACGGCAAAGCCGGCGGCACCGATGCCGCACGACCAGCACCGCCGGCAGCGCCGTAGCCGACGTCGTCGCCACGGCCACCCGTCCGGCGACGCCGCGCGGCGCGCGGCCGGCTGCTGCCAGAGACTCACCGCATCGCGCTCGATCAGCTCGAGCAGCGCATGGCGCTGATGGCCTCCTCGCGCGTGTTGCCGGCCGCGAGGCCGTTGCGTGCCGACCGGGAAGCAGCCGGCGGCGGGCGGCTGCGGCAGGCGATAGTCGGTGTGGACCAGCTCGTACGGCAGCCAGACCGGCTCGCCGGTGACGAGGTCGGCGCCCTCGATCCACAGGATCGGCCGGTCGCGGATCGAACCGCGTCCCGGCGAGGTGCGGCAGGCGGTCGAGATCGATCAGCCGCTGGTCCTGCAGCTCGTTGACGCTGCCGCCAGCCGCAGCGGACCCTGCGATCCGCTCGGCATGCCAGCTCTCCACCGCCTCCATCAGTGCCGCAGCGCGGGCGGCGTCGGGCGTCAGCCCCTTGCCCTGGCTGGTCGCGACCGAGCGGGAATTGGGCCGCACGGCCGCGAACACGGGCACGCCGATCCGGTCGAGGCCGGTCAGGTCGGCGAGGCGGGTGATGCCCATGCGCTGCAGGTGCGGCCGGACCCGGGCCACCGTGT
Source organism: uncultured Alphaproteobacteria bacterium (assembly GCA_963769465.1). Lineage (GTDB taxonomy): Bacteria > Pseudomonadota > Alphaproteobacteria > Geminicoccales > Geminicoccaceae > Benzoatithermus. Next base: position 189,257 of record CAVYMA010000019.1, on the reverse strand, counting down.
CCGCCGGCGGCACCGCGCGATCGACCAGCTCCGCGCCCGTTCGAGCTTCCACCCTGCCTTCCCCGCTTGCACGCCCGCCGCCCGGCCTTATGGTCATAACCCAACAACCGGGCCAGAACGACCGCATGATCGAAAGCGAACCGATCCGGCGGCGCAAGCTGTCGCATGAGGTCCTGGACCGCCTCCTCGCCCGGATCACCCAGGGCGAGCTGGCGGCGGGCGACCATCTGCCGTCCGAGCGCGACCTGATGAGCCAGTTCGGGGTCGGCCGGCCGGCCGTGCGCGAGGCGATGCAGGCGCTCGAGCGCATGGGCTTCATCAGCATCACCCATGGCGAGCGCGCGCGGATCGTGGCGCCCACCGCGCGCAGCATCATCGACCAGGTGGCGCTGTCGGCCCGGCATCTGCTCGCGACCTCGGCCACGACGCTCGAGCAGCTCAAGGAGGCCCGGGTGTTCTTCGAGACCGGGATCGTCCGGCTCGCGGCGGAGCGGGCCGGCACCGCCGACCTGGCACGCCTGCGCCAGCGGCTGGAGGAGCACCGTGCCGTCGCGGACGCGGTGGAGGCCACCAGCCAGCTCGACGAGTTCCTGCAGAAGGACATGGCGTTCCACCGCGAGCTCGCCGTGATGTCCGGCAACGCGATCTACGTGGCGCTGAGCCAGGCGATCTTCGAGTGGCTGGCCGAGTTCCACACCGGCCTCGTCCGCCTGCACGGTGCCGAGGGCCTCACCATCGAGGAGCACGCGCTGATCTTCGAGCGCGTCGTCGCGCGCGACGCCGAGGGGGCGGCACAGGCGATGACCGCGCACCTCACCCGCGCCAACAGCCTCTACCGCAAGTTCGAGCGCGCCGCCGGCGCCTGACACCTTGCGGCCGGAATGGCGCATGGTATGATGATGATACAACAAGGGCGCAATCGCCCGTCAGGGAGAACCCTTCACATGCGCGCCACCCGTCGCGACTTCACCATCGGCAGCCTGCTGGCCGCGGGCACCCTGGGCCTGCCCATCATGGTCAAGGCCCAGCAGGGCAAGACCGTGGCCCTGCTGTTCGACAGCCTGGTCTCGCCGTTCTGGGTCTCGGGCCTGGAGATCATGCGCGAGAAGGCCAAGGCCAACGGCTGGGAGGTCCTGGAGAACATCTCGAACTTCGACGACAACAAGCAGTTCGAGCAGGTCAAGGCGATGATCGCCCGCAAGGTCGACGGGATCTTGATCATCCAGACCGACTCCAAGGCGGTGATCCCGGCGATCCGGGCGGCCAACGAGGCCGGCATCCCGATGGTCCACTTCAACCGCCCGCCGGCCGAGAGCGACGCCTATTCGGTGGCCATCCAGGCCGACAACCGCAAGATCGCGGCCGAGACCGTCCAGTTCCTGGTCGACGAGGCCAAGAAGGACGGCAAGAAGCGTCAGGCGGTGATCCTGATCGGCGATCTGGGCGACGTGAACGCGATCCAGCGCCGCGACGGCTTCTTCGACGTGGTCGACAAGAACCCCGACGTGGTCGAGGTGGTGGCCCGCGTCTCGACCGAGTGGAACGCCGACAAGGCCTTCGCCGGCCTGACCAACGCCTTCCAGGCCAACCCCGACATCGACTTCCTGTTCACCTCGTCGGACTTCATGCTGCCGCAGATCCAGCAGGTCATGGAGACCTTCGACAAGTGGCACAAGATCGGCGAGGAGGGCCACGTCCTGCTCGGCGGCTTCGACGGCGACTCCAACGCCTACCAGCTGATCGCCGACGGCTACATGGACGCCTGCGGCGTGCAGAACCTGTTCCTCGAGGTCGACATGGCCTTCCAGGCCTTCCAGGACATGTGGGCCGGCCAGAAGCCCGAGAAGCTCCTGCTCGACCCGGGCTTCGTCATCACCCAGGCGAACAAGGACCAGACCCGCGACGAGATGTGGGGCTTCATCGTCTGGACCAAGAACGGCGGCAAGCCGTGATCTCGAGGCGGGGCGGCCCCGGCCGCCCCGCCGTTTCCGTTCGGGCAGGCTGAGGGATGAGCACGGTCGAGGCGGCGGCGCCGACGTCCGCCGGCGGGGAGCGCGGCTCCTGGCTGCGGCGCCTGTTGCTGTCCGAGTACCTCGTCCTGGCCCTGACCGCACTCTACGTCGCGGCCATGGCGCCGCTGGCACCCGAGATCCTGGCGGCCGACACCTGGGCCGACATCCTCGGTGCCATGATGCCGCTCCTGATCGTCGCCGTCGGCCAGGCCTTCGTCCTGATCGTGGCCGGCATCGACCTCTCCGCGACCTCCAACCTCGCCATCTCCAGCGTGCTCGCCGCAGCCGTGATGACCCTGGACGGCGGACCCATGGCCTGGGCGCCGGCCTGGCTCGCGATCGCCGCCGGCATCGCGGTCTTCGTCGCGGTCGGCAGTGCCCTGGGGTCCCTGAACGGTGCCTGCGTCACCCGGTTCAACATGCCGCCCTTCATCGTGACGCTGACCACGATGATGTTCTTCTCGGGCCTCGCGATCTGGATCACGACGCTGCTCACCCCGGACGGCAGCTCGATCGGCAACCTGCCGCCGGGCTTCGCCTTCCTCGGCCAGGGCCGGATCGCGGGCGTGCCGTTCTCGGTGCTGATCGCGCTGGCCGTCTGCGTCGCCGCCCATGTCGCGCTCAGCCGCACGCTCTACGGCCGCTGGCTGTTCGCCATCGGCATCAACCCGCGCGCGGCCGAGGTCTCGGGCGTGCCGGTGCGGCGGGTGGTGTTCTGGGCCTACGTGATCTGCGGCGCCTGTGCCGGCATCGCCGCCATCCTCTACACCGCCCGGCTCGAGACCGGCACGCCGGTCCTGGGCCAGCGCATCCTGCTCGACGTGGTGGGTGCCGCGGTGATCGGCGGCGTCAGCCTGTTCGGCGGCAAGGGCAAGGTGATCTGGGTGGTGTTCGGCGCCCTGTTCCTCACCGTGGTCGACAAGGGCCTGTCGCTGCTCGGCCTGTCGCTGGCCTCGGTGTTCGCGATCAAGGGCGGGGTGATCCTGGCCGCCGCGATCATCGACGCGCAGCGCCAGCGCTTCGTGCGGGCCTGAGCCGATGCTGACCATCCAGGGCCTGTGCAAGAGCTTCTTCGGCGTCCAGGTGCTCTACGACGTCGGCCTGGCCCTGCAGCCCGGGCAGGTGCTGGGGCTGGTCGGCGAGAACGGCTCGGGCAAGTCCACGACCATGAACATCCTGGGCGGCGTCCACCAGCCCGACCGGGGTGCGATGACCCTGGACGGCCAGCCCTACGCGCCGCGCGGGCCCAGGGACGCGACCGCGCGCGGGATCGCGTTCATCCACCAGGAGCTCAACCTCTTCAAGAACCTGACGGTCGAGGAGAACCTGTTCATCGGCGGGTTCCCCAAGCTGATCGCGGGCCTGCCGTTCATCGACCGGCGCAAGGTGCGCGAGCGGGCGCGCGAGCTGCTGGCCGCGATCGACCTCGACGTGGCCCCGGGCACGCCGCTGGCACGGCTCAGCCAGGGCGAGCGCCAGCTGGTCGAGATCGCCAAGGCACTCGGGTCCGACGCCCGGATCGTGATCTTCGACGAGCCCACCACCTCGCTCACCGCGCGCGAGTCCGAGCGCCTGTTCGCGCAGATCGGCCGGCTCAAGGCGCGCGGCATCGGCGTGATCTACATCAGCCACATCCTGGGCGACGTGATGCGCCTGTGCGACCAGGTCACCGTCCTGCGCGACGGCCATGTCGTGGGCTCGGCCGCCAAGTCCGAGATGACCGTCGACCGGCTGATCACGCTGATGGTCGGCCGGACCATCGACCAGATCTACCCGCCGCGCGAGCCCGCCGTCCGCCCGGGCACGCCGGTGCTGGCGGTACGCGGGCTGAGCCAGCCCGGCGTGGTCAAGGACATCTCGCTCGACGTCCAGCCGGGCGAGGTCGTGGGCGTGGCCGGGCTGATGGGCTCGGGCCGCTCGGAGATGGCGCGCATCCTGTTCGGCCTCGACCCGTTCGCGGCCGGGACCATCGCCATCGACGGCACGGCCCTGCCCGAGCCCACCCCGCAGGCGGCCATGGACCGCGGCATGGCGTTCCTCACCGAGGACCGGCGCGCCGAGGGGCTGATGATGGCGGCGCCCATCGCCGACAACCTGGCGCTGGCCTCGCTGCCGCGCTTCGCGGCCGGCTGGGGGCGGCTGCTCGAGCGCACCCGGCTGGGCGACGCGGTCGACCGCACCGGCCGCGAGGTCCAGGTCAACGCCCGCGACTTCGCCCGCACGCTGGTCAAGAACCTGTCGGGCGGCAACCAGCAGAAGGTGGTGATCGGCAAGTGGCTCCTGCGCGGGCCGCGCCTGTTCATCCTCGACGAGCCGACGCGCGGCATCGACGTCGGTGCGAAGTACGAGGTCTACAAGCTGATCAACCGCCTGGCCGCCCAGGGCACCGGCGTGCTGATGATCTCCTCGGAGATCGAGGAGCTGATCGGGATGTGCGACCGCATCCTGGTCATGGGCCACGGCGAGATCCGCGGCGCGTTCCCGCGCGACCGGTTCGACCGCGAGGCCATCCTGCGCAGTGCGATGTGGGACGGCGTCAAGGGAGCCGCCGCATGAGCGCCGATGCCGGCCGGCTGCGCATGCTGGCGCTGCAGTACGCGCCCCTGCTGCTGTTTCTGGTCCTGATCGTGATCTTCGGCACGCTGTCGGAGCGCTTCCTGACGCCCGGCAACTTCATCAACATCGTCACCCAGGCCGCGCACATCGCGATCATCGCGATCGGCATGACCTTCGTGCTCCTGGTGGCCGGCATCGACCTCTCGGTCGGGGCCAACATGTACGCGTCGTGCATCGTGGTGGCCCTCTACCTGAAGGGCTGGAACCCCGCCTTCGGGTTCCTGGTCGCGGGCTCGCTGGGCCTGGTCTTCGGGGCGGTCAACGCCTTCGTCATCACCCGGCTGCGCGTGCCCGCCTTCATCGCCACCCTGGCCACCCTGTTCATCGGCCGGGCGATCGCGCTCTACCTGTCGGGCGTGAAGATGATCCCGTTCGGCAAGGAGCTGACCCGGCTCGGCCGCTCGGACTGGCTGGGCATCCCGACCGCGATCTGGATCTTCCTGCTCGTCTTCCTCCTGGCCTGGGTGACCTTGCGGCTGACCACCTTCGGCCGGCAGGTCTATGCGGTGGGTGCGGATCCCGAGGCCGCGGCCAAGGCCGGGATCGACGTGCCCAAGGTCCTGTTCGCGGTCTACTGCATCTGCGGCGTGGCGGCCGGGATCGGCGGGCTGGTGTCGGCGAGCCAGGTGGCCGCCGCCTCCTCGACCTTCGGCTTCCAGAAGGAGTTCCCGGTGATCGCGGCCGCGGTCCTGGGCGGCACCTCCCTGTTCGGCGGCCGCGGCGGCGTGGTCGGCACGGTGTTCGGCGCGGTGCTGATCCAGACCGTGGAGAACGGCCTGGTGATGACCAACGCGGATCCGTACGTCTATCCGCTCATCGTGAGTGCGATCATCTTCATCGCCGTCCTGGTCGATTCGATCCGCACCGGCATCCTCGAGCGCCTCGAGATGCGCAAGATCCGCGTGGAGGAGACATGACCCAGCGCCTGCGCGGCACGGTCATCGGCTGCGGCTTCTTCGCCGAGAACCACCTCAACGCCTGGGCCTCGATCGAGGGTGTCGAGCTGGTCGCCGTCTGCGACATCGACGGCGCCAAGGCCGAGAGCGCCGCACGCCGGTTCGGCGCGGGCCGGCACTACACCGACGCCGCCACCATGCTGCGCGAGACGAAGCCGGACTTCGTCGACATCGCGACCACGGTGGCCTCGCACCGGATGCTGGTCGAGCTCGCGGCCAGCCTGAAGATCCCGGCCATCGTGCAAAAGCCGTTCGGGCCGACCATGGCCGACTGCGAGGCCATGGTCGCGGCCTGTGCCGCCGCGCGCGTGCCCTTGATGGTGCACGAGAACTTCCGCTTCCAGCCGCCGCTGCGAGCACTGCGCGAGCTGGCCGCCCAGGGGCTGATCGGCACCCCGCATTTCGGCCGGATCACCTTCCGCACCGGCCACGACATCTACGTCAAGCAGCCCTACCTCGCGACCGAGGACCGGTTCATCATCTCCGACCTCGGCGTCCACGTCCTCGACATGGCCCGCTTCTACTTCGGCGAGGTCGCCTCGATCGCCTGCCGGACCAAGCGGGTGAACCCCAACATCAAGGGCGAGGACACCGCCACCATGCTCCTGCAGCACCAGGGCGGTGCCGTTTGCGTGGTCGACTGCTCCTACGCCACGCCGATCCTGCCCGATCCCTTCCCCGAGACCCTGATCGAGATGGACGGCGACCGCGGCGCCATGCGGCTCGAGCAGGGCTACCGCCTGCGCATCGGCACCCGCGGCGGCCAGCCGGAGTACCGCGACCTCGACCCCGAGCCGCTGCCCTGGGCGGAGCGGCCCTGGCACGTGGTGCAGGAGAGCGTGCTGCGGATCGAGGAGCACTGGGTCGACTGCCTGCGCCGCGGCGTCGAGCCCGAGACCTCGGGTGCGGACAACCTCAAGACCTTCACGCTGGTGGAGGCCGCCTACCGGTCGGCCGCAACCGGCGAGACCGTGCACCTCTAAGGGCCGCCGCGATGGACCGCCGCCTCGTCATCCTGGTCGAGTTCGAGCTGCACCCCGGTGCCGAGCCGGAGTTCCGCCGCCTCGTGCTCGAGAACGCCGCGGCCTCGCTGCGCGACGAGCCGGGCTGCCGCCAGTTCGACGTGCTCACGCCCGAGGCCGGGCCGGGCCAGCGCATCGTGCTCTACGAGATCTACGACGACGCGGCGGCGTTCGACGCCCATCTGGCCACGCCGCACTTTGCCGTGTTCAACGAGGTCACGGCACCGCTCGTGGCCAAAAAGACCGTCCACCGCCTCGGCTTCGCCGCACCGCCTTGATCAGGGAGACAACAACAATGGCAGCTGACACCCTCAAGGAGCAGGCCGGGAGCCGCGAGCTCAAGGTCGGCCACTTCATCGTCGAGTTCGCCACGCCCGGCATCGGGCACATGCTCAAGAACGCGGGCTGCGACTTCGTCCTGTTCGACACCGAGCATTCCGGCTTCCACAACGAGACGATCAAGAGCGTCCTGCGCTACTTCGAGGCCGCCCGGCTGCCGGCGATCGTGCGCGTGCCGTCCAAGGAGTACCACCACATCGCCCGCGCCGCCGACATGGGGGCCGAGGGCATCATGCTGCCCATGGTCAACGACGCCAAGGAGGCGCGGGCCATCCTGGACTGCATGAAGTACGTGCCCGACGGGCAGCGCGGCGTGGCGCTGGGCGTGGCGCACGATCTCTACCGGGGCGGTGCCGTCCTGGAGAAGCTCGCCGCCGCCAACGCGCGCACCACCTTCTTCGCCCAGATCGAGACCCGGGCCGGGGTCGAGAACGCCGACGCGATCGCAGCACTCGACGGCGTCGACTGCCTCTGGGTCGGCCACTTCGACCTGTCCGCGTCGCTGGGCATCCCCGGCCAGTTCGAGCACAAGGATTTCCTCGCCGCGATCGACACCGTGGTGAAGGCCTGCCGCAAGCACGGCAAGTCGACCGGACGGCTGGTGCCGGACGTCGCCACGGGTGCGGACTACAACGCCAAGGGCTTCGACTACATCTGCTACTCGGGCGACGTCTGGGCCTACCAGGCGGCCGTCAAGGCCGGGGTGGACGGCATCCGTGCCGCCTGCGGAGGCGGCAAGTGACCCGGTTCAAGGTCGCGCTGAGCGGCGACTTCCGCAAGGCCGACGGCAGCCCGACCTACCCCAGCTTCGATCTCTCGCCGCTCACCGGCAACCCGAACGTCGAGCTGGTCTATGTCGATGCGGTGGACGGCGTCATGCCGGCCGAGGGCCTGGCCGGCTGCGACGCGCTGATCCTGCTCGTGCCCAAGTTCAACGCCGCGAGCGTGCCGGCCGACGGCAAGCTCGCGGTCGTCGCCCGCTTCGGGGTCGGCTACGACAGCGTCGACGTGCCGGCCTGCACGGCGGCGGACATCGCCTTGTGCATCACGCCGGACGGCGTGCGGCGGCCGGTGGCGGTCTCGATCCTCACCTTCATCCTGGCGCTGTCGCAGAAGCTCCTGATCAAGGACCGGCTCTGCCGCCAGGGCCCGGAGGGCTGGGCCAAGCGCTCCGACCACATGGGCGAGGGGCTGGTCGGCAAGACGCTGGGCCAGCTCGGCATGGGCAACATCGGTGCCGAGGTGTTCCGGCTGGCCGAGCCCTTCGGCATGCGCTTCATCGCCCACGATCCCTACCAGGATCCCGCGATCGCGGCCGGGCTCGGCGTCGAGCTGGTCGGGCTGGACGAGCTGTTCTGGCGCTCGGATTTCCTGTCGGTGAGCGTGCCGCTCAGCGAGGCCACGCACCACCTCGTCAACGACCAGCACCTGCGGCTGATGAAGCCCACCGCCTACCTGATCAACACCGCGCGCGGGCCGGTGGTCGACCAGCACGCGCTCTACCGGGCACTCGTCGACGGCACCATCGCCGGTGCCGGGCTCGACGTGTTCGAGACCGAGCCCTGTCCCGCCGACGAGCCGATCCTCAAGCTCGACAACGTCGTCGTGGCGCCGCACGCGCTGTGCTGGACCGACGAGTGCTTCGCCGGCAACGGTGCCGCCGACGTGCGGGCCGTGCTCGAGGTCATGCACGGCCGGGTACCTGTAGGAATTGTCAACAAAGACGTGGTGAATCAGGCCGCGTGGCGTGGCAAGCTGACCGCGCTCGAGGCCCGCTTCGGCGGCTGAGCATCGCGCGCCGCGAAGGTGCGCCAACGAGGGAGGCAAGTAGCGATGATCCGCAGACGTGACTTCGTCATGACCGGGGCTGCCCTGGGCGGCTGGGCCGCGTTCGGACTGCCGCGGCCGGCCTGGGCCGCCTCGGCGGCGCAGACCGCGGTCGAGGCCGCCAAGGAATATGCCGGCACCGAGATCAGCATCGTCTGGGAGGCCGGGCTGCAGGCGCTCGATCCCAACACGTTCTCGGGCCCGAAGTGGAAGGAGCTCACCGGGATCGACGTCAAGGTGATCGAGGTCGCCACCGACCAGATGTTCACCAAGATCCTGCAGGAGCACCGCGCCGGCACCGGCGCCTACGACGCGCTCAACGTGATCCCGGCCTGGATGCCCGATCTCGTCCGTGCGGGGGCGCTGGAGGAGCTCAACTCCTACGTCGACAAGTACGGCTTCCGCGAGGAGCTGCAGTCGATCGCCCCGGTCTACCGCGACAACCAGATGACCGTGGACGGGAAGATCTACGGCTTCCCGGACGATGGCGACGTGTTCGTCATGTACTACCGCACCGACGTCCTGGGCGATCCCAAGATCCAGGAGGCCTACAAGGCGAAGTACGGCAGCGACCTGCCGGTGCCGCCCAAGACCTGGCAGGAATTCGACCAGGTGGGCTCGCTGATCACCGAGGTCACCGGCGGCAAGCCCTACGGGGCCGCGTTCTTCCGCCAGCCGCCCTATGCCCAGTTCATGTTCCAGGAGCGGTTCAGGAACGAGGGCGGCAAGTTCTTCGACGCCGCCACCATGAAGGCCTCGGTCAACGGCCCGGCCGGGGTCAAGGTGTTCCAGGACTGGCTGGCCGAGAACAAGTGGATGCCGGCCGGCGTGGAGACCTGGGACTTCGGCAAGAACCTGTCGGCGTTCCTGGTCGGCGATTCGGCCATGACCATCTCCTGGCCGCCCTATGGCCGCTGGGCCGCCGGCTACGGCACCGAGGAGAAGGCCCTGTCCTGGGTGCCCAAGACCCAGGTCGCCGGCAAGGTCGGCTACGCCATGCCGCCGGGCGGCCATCCGCAGCTCGCGGCCGGCTTCGCGCTCAGCGTCTCGTCGAACTCCAAGAAGAAGATCCCGGCGTACCTGTTCATCCAGTGGCTGAACAGCAACGACGTCAGCATCGAGCGGGTGCAGCTGCCCTATGCGCTGCGCGACCCGTTCCGCGACAACCACTTCACCTCCGAGGAGTACAAGAGCCGCTGGCCGGAGGCGCCGCAATATCTGGAGGCGCTGCAGGCCGGTGCCGTCAACGGGCTGCTCGACCTGTCGATCATCCAGACCGACAAGTACGAGGAAGCGCTGCGCCAGGGCGTGTCCAAGCTCTGGGCCGGCGAGGATCCGCAAGCCATCCTCGATCAGGTGGCCCAGGAATGGGATGCCCTGACCGACCGCATCGGCGTCGACAAGCAGCGTGCTGCCTACGAGGCGTGGGCCGGCAAGCCCAACGCCTACCCGACCGCGTCGTGAGCCATGGCACGGCGCCCGCCCTCGACGGCGGGCGCCTGTCGCGGCTGGCGGATCGCCAGTTCAAGTATCTGGCGATCACGCCGGCGGTCGTGATCATCCTGCTGATCGGCCTGTTCCCGATCATCTACTCGGCCGTGGTCAGCTTCCAGAACATCAACATGCTGGAGGAGGACACCTCGTTCAGCGGGCTCATGAACTATGAGCGCCTGATCGCGGACACGCGTTTCTGGCTGGCCCTGGGCCACACCTTCGTCTTCCTCGCCATCGCCCTGCCGGTCGAGCTGATCTTGGGCCTGCTCCTGGCCTACCTGTTCCTCGACCGCATGCCGGGGCGGCAGATCTTCGTGGCCCTCCTGGTCCTGCCGGTGGTGATCTCGCCCATCGTCAGCGGGGCGATGTGGTCGATCCTGTTCGACAACCGCTTCGGGCCGATCAACCAGATCCTGGGCTGGATCGCGGGCCGCGAGGTGACCCTGCTCTGGACGGTCAACCCGTCCCTGGTCTACCCGGCGATCCTGGCGGCCGAGGTCTGGCAGTGGACGCCGTTCATGTTCCTCCTGCTGCTGGCCGCACTCTCCAACGTCGACAAGTCGCAGCTCGAGGCCGCCGAGATCGACGGTGCCGGTTTCTGGGTCACCTTCCGCAAGATCGTCCTGCCGGCGATCTGGCCGGTGCTCGCGATCGCCGTCCTGATCCGCGCGCTGGACCTGTTCCGGCTGTTCGACATCATCTGGGCGCTCACCGGCGGCGGCCCCGGCACCATGACCGAGACCATCTCGATCTACGCCTACGTGCAGGGCTTCAGGCAGTTCGAGACCAGCTACGCCGCCGCCATGGCGTTCGCCATCCTGATCATCGTCAATCTCCTGGTGATCCTGGCCCTGCGCCGGGTGGAGATCGCGCGGTGAAGCCCGACCGCGGCCTGGGCCTGGCGCTGCGCTATGCCGGGGCCGTCGTGGCGCTGATCGTGTTCCTGTTCCCGATCTACTGGCTGTTCGCGATGTCCATCAAGACGGCCGAGGAGATCTTCGCCTTCCCGCCCGTCTGGTGGCCCTCGTCGGTGCGGTTCGAGAACTATCTGGTCCTGTTTCGCGACGGCGACGCCAAGACCATCGGCAACAGCCTGGTCATCGCCAGCGTCAGCACGGTGCTGGCCATGGGCTTCGGCACGCTGTGCGCCTACTCGATCGCGCGCTTCCGCACCGGCGGCGACAATTTCGCGATGTGGGTGCTCAGCAACCGCATGCTGCCGCCGATCGTCATCGTGTTCCCGGTCTTCCTGCTCTACGTCAAGCTGGGCCTGGTCGACACCTATCTCGGGCTGATCGTCCTCTATACCGCCTTCAACCTGCCCTACGTGATCTGGATGATGCGCGGCTACATCCAGGACATCCCGCTCGAGCTCGAGGAATTGGCCCTCGTCGACGGCTGCACGCGCTGGGGCGTGTTCTGGAAGGTGGTGATGCCGATGGCGCGCAGCGGCATCTTCGCCACCGCCGTGTTCACCTTCGTCTTCGCCTGGAACGAGTTCCTGTTCGCGCTGGTCCTGACCCGCAGCGAGGTCACCACCTTCCCCGTCCAGGTGACCCACTATCTGGGCGGCCAGTCCAACTTCTACAGCAAGATTGCCGCCATGAGCGTTCTCGGCACCGTGCCGATCTTCATCGCCGTCGCCATGCTCCAGCGCTACCTGGTGCGCGGCATCTCGCTCGGCGCGGTCAAGGGCTGAACCGATGGCACGGCTGACCGTCCAGGGCCTGCAGAAATACTACGGCAAGGTCCATGCACTCCGCGGCATCGACCTCGACATCCAGGAAGGCGAGTTCTGCGTCTTCGTCGGCCCCTCGGGCTGCGGCAAGTCCACGCTCCTGCGCACCATCGCCGGGCTCGAGGAGATCGACGGCGGCACCATCGCCTTCGACGGCGAGCCGATGCAGGGCGTGCCGCCGCGTGCGCGCAACATCGCCATGGTGTTCCAGAACTACGCCCTCTACCCCTACCTCAACGTCTTCGAGAACATCGCCTTCGGCCTGCGCGCGCGGAAGTTCGGCGAGGACGAGATCCGCCGCCGGGTCGACCGCGCGGCCGCCATGCTCGGCATCGGCCATCTCCTGGAGCGCCTGCCGCGCGAGCTGTCGGGCGGCCAGCGCCAGCGCGTCGCGATCGGCCGGGCGGTCGTGCGCGACGCGCGCCTGTTCCTGTTCGACGAGCCGCTCTCCAACCTCGACGCCCAGCTGCGCGACGGCATGCGCGCCGAGATCAAGCGGCTGCACCAGGAGATCGGCAAGACCACCGTCTACGTCACCCACGACCAGATCGAGGCCATGACGCTGGCCGACCGGATCGTGCTCATGAAGGACGGCGTGGTCGAGCAGCAGGGTGCGCCGCTCGACCTGTTCGAGCGCCCGGCCACCCGCTTCGTCGCGGGCTTTTTGGGCTCGCCGCAGATGAACTTCGTGCCCTGCCGGCTGGACGACGCCGGCCTTGCACTTCGCGGACGGCCGGACCCTGCCGCTGCCGCCCGCCAAGACCGCCCGCCTGGATCCCTGGCGCGGCCGTGCGATGACCCTGGGCATCCGCCCCGAGCATTTCAGCCGTGCCGGCGGCGGCACGGCCCGGCCGGGCCAGGTGCCGCTGCGGGTCACGGTCGACCTGGTCCAGCCCACCGGGACCCGCACCTACGCCACCTTCAAGCTCGGCGAGGCCGAGGTCTCGGCCGAGCTGCCCGCCCACACCGTCGAGGCCCCCGGCACCGAGCTCGACCTCCTCGCCGACCTCGAACGGGCCATCCTGATCGACCCCCAGACCGAGCGGGTCGTCTGACGGGAGGAAAGCCATGGCCGTGTCGCGCGCGATGACGCTGTTCGGCACCGAGGAGCCGGTGCCGGAGACGCCGGTGCTGCGGGCGGGGCCGCTGGAATGCTCGCTGGACGCCGGCAACCTGCGGCACATCAAGGTGCACGGGGTCGAGGCGATCCGCGCGGTCAGCTACATCGTCCGCGACCGCAACTGGGGCACCTACAATCCCGCCATCAGCGACCTCAAGGTCGAGCAGGACGCGTCCGGCTTCCGGGTGAGCTACAAGGCGGTCTGCCAGGACGCGCAGCAGGCCTTCGCCTACACCGCCCGGATCGAGGCGGATGCTGCGGGCAACCTCATCTTCGCCGCCGAGGGCGAAGCGCTCTCCGACTTCCTCACCAACCGCACCGGCTTCGTCGTCCTGCACCCGGTCGAGGGTGTGAGCGGTGCGCCGGTCACGGTCGAGCGGGTCGACGGCAGCGTCGAGGAGAGCCGCTTTCCCGAGCTGATCGATCCCTCCTGCCCGTTCATGGACCTGCGCGCGCTGACCCACGAGCCCTTGCCGGGGGTGCGCGTCGCCTGCCGGATGGAGGGCGACACCTTCGAGATGGAGGACCAGCGCAACTGGCTGGACGCCTCCTACAAGACCTATGTCCGCCCCCTGGCCCTGCCCTGGCCCTACACCATCGCCAAGGGCGAGAAGCTGAGCCAGCGCGTCTCGCTCACGCTCTCCGGCGCGCCCGCCAGGAGCACGGCCGCGGGCGGCGGCGACGAGGTCGTGGTCACGATCGATTCCCGCGAGGTCGCCAGGATGCCCGCGGTCGGCCTCGCCGTGCCCGCCGAGCACGCCAGGGCAGCACTGGAGCTGATCGAGCCTTTGCGCGCCCTCGGTCCCGCCCACCTCGTCGCCGAGTTCGACGCGCGCAAGGGTCACGATGCCGGGCTCGCCCAGACCTATGGCGAGCTGGCCCGGGCGCTGGGCGCCGACCTCGTCCTCGAGGTGATCCTGCCCTGCGTCGACGCCGAGGGCAGGCCGACCGACGACCTGGACGTGCTGCGGCGCGACCTGAATTACGTGAAGGGCCAGATCGAGCGCGTTGCCGTCCGCCCTGCCCGGATCGCGGTCTCCCCGGCCTGCGACCTGAAATGCACCCTGCCCGGCAGCGTCTTTCCCAAGGCACCCGCCTGGGCCGAGCTCGTCGCCGCCGCGCGCACCGCCTTTCCCGGCATCCCGATCGGCGGCGGCATGTTCAGCTACTTCACCGAGCTCAACCGCAAGCGCCCGCCGGCCGGCCTGTTCGACTTCGTCGGCCACACCATCTGCCCGCTGGTTCATGCCGGCGACGACCTCTCGCTGACCGAGGGGCTGGAGGCGCTGCCCTACATCATCAAGACCACGCGCTCCTTCGCCGGCGCCACGCCCTACTGGCTGTTCCCCTCGGCGATCGCGATGCGCCAGAACCCCTACGGCGCCGCCCCGGCCGAGAACCCGCACCAGGGCCGGGTCGCCATGGCCCGCGAGGACCCGCGCGAGCGCGCCCTGATCGGGGCCGCATGGTACGCCGGCGTCCTGGCGCACGCCGCGCGCGGCGGGTTGGAGGCGGTGACGCTCGCCGCCGTCGCCGGGCCGTCGGGAGTCGTGGCACCCGACGGCAGCCACCGTCCGGTGTTCGAGGTCCTGCGCGGCCACGCCGCCCTGCGTGGCCAGGCCGTGCTCGGCTCGCGCAGCAGCGCGCCGCGCGACGTGCAGGTCACCGCGGCGGGCGGCGAGGTCTGGCTGGTGAACCTGACCGGCCAGGAGCGCCGGGTCCGGGTCGAGGGTCGGGACGGCGCGGTCGGACTTGGCCCCTATGCGGTGACGCGGCTCGCCGGTTAGCGCGCTCTTGCGCGGGCCGATCGGGTTTGTTGCGTCCTGCGGGCATTCCGCGGGATGCGGCGGGCGGCGATGATCGGGCCGTCGACACGCCTGGGGAGAGCCGAGCGATGAGTGGCCGTCCGCCCTATCCGCCCTTCACCCGCGAGACCGCGATCCAGAAGGTCCGCATGGCCGAGGACGCCTGGAACACGCGCGATCCCGAGCGGGTCGCTCTGGCCTACACACCCGACACGCAGTGGCGCAACCGGGCCGAGTTCCCGCAGGGCCGCGACGAGGTCGTCCGGTTCCTGCGGCGGAAATGGGCGCGCGAGCTCGACTACCGGCTGATCAAGGAGCTGTGGGCGTTCACCGAGGACCGGATCGCCGTGCGCTTCGCCTACGAGTGGCGCGACGACGCCGGCAACTGGTTCCGCTCCTACGGCAACGAGAACTGGGAGTTCGACGCCGAGGGCCTGATGCGGCGGCGCTACGCCAGCATCAACGACCTGCCGATCCGGGAGGCCGACCGCAAGTACCGCTGGCCGCAGGGTCCGCGGCCGGCCGATCACCCCGGCCTGTCGGAGCTCGACCTGTAGGCTACTCCGCCGCCCGCGCCCGCGCGCACACCGGATCGGCTCGCATCCGCATCGACGTGGCAGTGCCCTTGACCGGCGCGATGCCGCCCCTAGGCTCTGCCGCGAAGCGCGAGCCCGCAGGCCGGCTCTCGCGCGCGGGGAAGGACAAGCGGGGGCATGACCGCCGCGGCAGGTGGCAACGAGGCGAGCGCGCCGGATGCCGACGCGGTTCGGGCCGCGCTGGGCCGGATCCTGGCGAGTCCGGACTTTCGCGCCTCCAAGCGCAGCCGCGACTTCCTGCAGTGGGTCGTCGCGGAGAGCCTCGCGGGTCGCGGCGAGCGGATCAAGGCGTTCACGATCGCCGTCGACGTGCTGGGCCGCGACGCGACCTTCGACGCGCAGGGCGACCCGGCGGTCCGCCTGGAGGCCGGGCGGCTGCGCCGGGCACTGGAGCTGTACTATCAGGGTGCCGGCGACGAGGACCCGGTCGAGATCTCGATCCCCAAGGGCAGCTATCAGCCGCTGTTCGCCTTTCGTCCCGGTGCGCCGGCGCCTGCCGTGGCCACGCCGTCACCCGCCCCGCGACGCCCGCCCGTTCGCCTCGCCGTCCTGGCCGTCGGCGCACTGGCGCTGCTCGGGGCCGGGTTCGGTGGCTGGTGGTGGACCTCGTCGCGCGATGCCGCTGCCGTCTTCCGGCCGTCGGTGCTGGTGGTGCCGTTCGCGGCGCGCGGACCCGAGCCCGGCAGCATCGACCTGGCGCCGGGCATCACCGACCAGATCGTGGCCCAGCTGAGCCGATTCCGCGAGATCACCGTCTATGGGCGTGCCCTGCCGGCGGGTGCGTCCGCCGCCGACGTGTCCACCCGCGCGCAGGATCTGAAGGTCAGTCACCTGCTCGACGGCAATGTCCGCTTCACCGGCACCAGGGTGCGCGTCTACGTGCAGCTCAGCTCGGCCACGGACGGTGCCACCGTATGGGGTGCCACCTACGACCGCGACCTGCGCGCACGGGACCTGTTCGCGGTCCAGGACGAGGTCGCGGCCGAGGTCGCGATGCGCATCGCCCAGCCCTTCGGCGATCTCGCGCGCACGCCGCCGCCGGTCCCGGCCCGCCCCGACGACCTGGCCGCCTATCGCTGCGGGCTCGCCTTCTACGCCTACCGCCGCAGCTATGCCCGCGACGACTATCCCGGGGTCCTGGCCTGCCTCGAGGAGACGGTCGCGCGCTACCCGGACTACGCCACCGCGTGGGCGATGCTGGCCATGGCGCGGGTGGACAGCGACCGGTTCAATTTCCCACTGCCGGCCGGAACGCGATCGCCGCTGGCGCTCGCAGCCGAGGCGGCACGCCGGGCCATCGCACTGGATCCCAATGATGTGCGCGCCTGGCAGGCCCTGATGCTGGCGAGCTACCTGTCCAGCGACGTCGCCGAGGGCAAGGCCGCCGGCGAGCGCGCCCTGGCGCTCAATCCCAACGATCTGGAGCTGGTCGGGGAGTTCGGCATGCGCCTCGCCATGGCCGGCGACTGGGAGCGCGGTACGGCCATGATCCGCTCGGTGGTGGACCGCGACCCGGGCGGCGCGCGCTTCCACCTCAGCATCCTGGCCGCGGACGCGATCCGGCGCGATCAGTACCAGGAGGCCCTGGACCTGCTCGACCGCATGCGGCCGGTGGACGTGCCGACCAGCGACCTTTTGCGCGCGGCGGCGCTCGGGCATCTCGGCCGTACGGCGGAAGCGCGGGCGGCCGGCGAGCGCGGCATGCAGCGGCTGCCGGGGGTCTTCGATCGCCTCGAGGCCGAGTTCGCCAAGCGCAACTTCCAGGCCGACATGCGCCAGGCGCTGCTCGACGGCTGGCGCAAGGCCGGCCTGCCCGTGCCGGCGACGCAGGGCTCGTAACCGTACGGTACGGTTCAGCACTTCGCGCGCCCGCGTCCCTGTGGGAGACTTGCTCGGCTGGTCGAGGGAGGATGATCTGATGCGAGGTCTGGTTCAGACGATGGCGCTCGCCGTCGCCCTGGCGGCGCTGCCCGCCGTGGCGCAGGACGCCCAGAAGCCCAACATCCTGGTGATCTGGGGCGACGATATCGGGCAGTTCAACGTCAGCGCCTACAATCGCGGGATGATGGGCTACCGCACGCCCAACATCGACCGCATCGCCCAGGAAGGTGCGCTGTTCACCGACTGGTACGGCCAGCAGAGCTGCACCGCCGGGCGCGCCGCCTTCATCACCGGCCAGTCGCCGATCCGCACCGGTCTGACCAAGGTCGGGCTGCCGGGCTCGCCCGAGGGCATGAAGGCCGAGGACCCGACGATCGCGACCCTGCTCAAGCCGCTGGGCTACGTCACCGGCCAGTTCGGCAAGAACCATCTCGGCGACCGCGACGAGATGCTGCCGACCGCGCACGGCTTCGACGAGTTCCTGGGCAATCTCTACCACCTCAACGCCGAGGAGGAGCCCGAGAACCCCGACTACCCGCAGGACCCGAAGTTCAAGGAGCGGTTCGGGCCGCGCGGCGTGATCCATTCTTTCGCCAACCCCGACGGCACGCAGCGGATCGAGGATACCGGCCCGCTGACCAGGAAGCGGATGGAGACGGTCGACGAGGAGGTGACCAAGGCGGCGCTGGCCTTCATCGACAAGGCGCATCAGGAGAAGAAGCCGTTCTTCGTCTGGTGGAATTCCACCCGGATGCACGTCTTCACCCACCTCAAGCCGGAATCGGAGGGCAAGACCGGTCTGGGCGTCTATGCCGACGGCATGGTCGAGCATGACGGGATGGTGGGCGAGCTGCTCGCCAAGCTCGACGAGCTCGGCATCGCCGACAACACCATCGTCATGTACTCGACCGACAACGGGGCCGAGACCTTCACCTGGCCCGACGGCGGGACGACCATGTTCCGCGGCGAGAAGAACACGAACTGGGAAGGCGGCTACCGGGTCCCCACCGTGATCCGCTGGCCCGGCGTCGCCAAGCCCGGGACGGTCGTCAACGATCTCCTGGCCCACGAGGACATGCTGCCGACACTCGTGGCTGCGGCCGGCGGGGCGAAGGTCAAGGACGAGCTGCTGACCGGCAAGGCCGTCGGCGCCAGCACCTACAAGGTTCATCTCGACGGCTACGATTTCGGTCCGGCCCTGCGCGGCGAAGCACGCCTGGCCGCGGCAGGAGTTCATCTACTGGACCGACGACGGCAGCGTCGCGGCGCTGCGCTACCAGAACTACAAGGTCACGTTCCTCAAGCAGAATGCCCTCGGCCTGCGGGTCTGGCAGGCGCCGTTCGAGGAGCTGCGCGCACCCCTCCTGACCAACCTCCGCATGGATCCGTTCGAGCGCGCCGAGGAGGAGAACGCGATGGGCTATCAGCGCTGGTACATGGATCGCATGTTCCTCATCGCCCCGGCCGGCGCCTATGTCGGCCAGTGGCTGCAGAGCTTCCGCGAGTTCCCGCCGCGCCAGAAGCCCGGGAGCTTCAATCTCGACCGCGTCATGGAGGCGGTGACCGCCGGCTCCCAGGGCAATCAGTAACGGGATGATCGGATCATGAGGCGGTTCGCGCTCGCTGCCCTTGCCGTCGTTTGGGTCTCCTTCGACGCAGCGGGCGCGGACCTGCCTTCCTGGAACGACGGGCCCGACCAGGGACGCGATCCTCGACTTCGTCAGCCGACGTGACCACCCCGGGCGGCGCCGAGTTCGTGCCGGTCTCGGAGCGGATCGCGGTGTTCGACAATGACGGCACGCTGTGGGTCGAGCAGCCGATGTACGTCCAGGGCGTGTTCGCCTTCGACCGGCTGAAGGCGCTCGCCCCACAGCACCCGGAGTGGAAGAACGAGCAGCCGTTCAAGGCGGCGCTCGAAGGCGACAAGGCCACCCTGGCGGACGCCGGCGAGCGCGGGCCTCGTGGCCCTGGTCATGGCGACCCATGCCGGCGTCACGACCGACCGGTTCGCCGACGAGGTCACGGACTGGCTCGCCACGGCGCAGCATCCGCGCTTCCAGCGGCCCTATACTGCGGCTGGTCTACCAGCCGATGGTCGAGCTGCTCGAATATCTGCGCGGCCAACGGCTTCAAGACCTTCATCGTCTCGGGCGGCGGGGTCGATTTCATGCGGCCCTGGGCCGAGGGCGGCCTACGGCATCCCGCCCGAGCAGGTGGTGGGCTCGTCGATCAAGACCGGCTTCGAGCTGCAGCGACGGCAAGCCGGTGCTGATGAAGCTGCCCGAGATCGAGTTCGTCGACGACAAGGCCGGCAAGCCCGTGGGCATCCACCGCTTCATCGGCCGCCGCCCGATCGCCGCCTTCGGCAACTCGGACGGCGACCTCGAGATGCTGCAGTGGACCACGATCGGCGCGCCCGGCCGCCGCTTCGGCCTGATCGTCCACCACGACGACGCCGAGCGCGAATACGCCTACGACCGCGACAGCCATGTCGGACGGCTCGACAAGGCGCTCGACGCGGCACCGGCGGCGGGGTGGACCGTGGTGTCGATGAAGCAGGACTGGCGCGAGGTGTTCCCGGCACCGTGAGCGAACGCGCCCCGGACTTCCTGATCGCGCGACGGCGGGCCGTTCTTCGAGCTGCAGCGGCGGCTTGGGCTGCTGCACGACCGATGCGCTGCATGCCGGGCGGCGGGCGGCCGATCGCCGTGGCGCTGGCCTGGGGCGTGCCGCTGCTGCTGGCGGCGTTGGCCGGCCATGCCTGGGGTCCCGTGGCCTCGGCACGGCCGTTCCTGCTCGACCTCGGCGTCTGGGCCCGGTTCGTGGTCGCCATAGCACTCCTGGTCCTCAGCGAGCGCGCCGTGGAGCGCAAGCTGCTGGCGATCCAGGCCCAGTTCCTGCGCGCGCCGCTGCTGCCCACGGAGGCGCGCCCGGCTGCTGCGCAGGCGGTGGTCCGCGCCCTGCGGCGGCGCGAATTCGCGCACCGCCGAGATCGTGATCCTGGGGCTGGCGTTCCTGATCACCGCCCTGGCGGCCGCGCAGAAGCTCACCGGCGACCCGTCCTTGTGGCTGGCGCAGGCGGACGCGGCGGGGGTGCGGCACCTGACGGCCGCAGGCTGGTGGTGCGTCCTGGTCAGCGTGCCCCTGTTCTGGTTCCTGCTCCTGCGCTGGCTGTGGCGACATCTGGTCTGGGCGCTCCTGCTGCGCGACGTCGCCCGCCTGGAGCTCCGACTGGTCGCGACCCATCCCGACGGCTATGGCGGCCTCGCCTTCGTCGGCGCGTACCCGAACGCCTTCGCGGCCTTCGTCTTCGCCATGACCGGCGTGGTCGCCGCCGAGGCCCTGCAGGCCATGCTCCACGGCAAGCTCGCCACGACGGCCTTCCCCTACGCCATGGGCGCCTGGGCCGTCGTCATCGTGCTCCTGTTCGCCCTGCCCCTCGCTGCCTTCGCCGGGCCGCTGCAGCGCCTGAAGCGGGACACGCTGCTGGCGCTGGCCGCGGCGGCCACCCGGCACGAGCGGGCGGCCGAGCGCCAGCTTCTCGGCCGCAACGTGGCGGCCCCGGGCGAGGCGGAGGAACCGACGGGCAGCGGCGACCCGGCCAAGACCTACGCGCAGGTGCGCAAGCTCGGCACCCTGCCGGTGACCAAGTCCGCCCTCCTGCCGCTCGGCATCGCGGCCGTGCTGCCGCTGCTGGCCGTCGGCGCGACCCAGCTCCCGTTCAAGGAGCTGCTCAAGGTGGCGAAGATGCTGCTGCTCTGAGGCTGCCGGGCATGAACCAATGCCGAGGCCGTCTCGCGTACCGAACGGTACGGCGGCTTCCGCGCGGCCCGGTCGCGTGGGCTGAGTGGGCGGTTACCACGATCTTGCCCAGGCGCGGAGCCACCCCGTGCCTTGCCGATTGGGGAGGCGGCCCCATTGCCGCCTCCCCCTCTCGCCGCTGCGGCCGGCGCCGGCGGCGGGTGGGGCGAGCAAGGGGAGGCCAAGGTGGAAGACGATCGCAGCAGCGATGGGGCGGAGCCGACGGCGTTGCCTGGCGACGACGGGAGGCGTGCCCGGCAACAAGCGTGGCGCATCTGTACCCGCGCCCCGCATGCTCACAAGCTGGAGCTGGACCTGTTGCTGCTGGCGCTGAAGCATGCGGTGGCGATCGGTGCTGCCGAGATCGCGGCGCGCGACCCCGCCGATCGACGGCTGGTGCCGCTCCAGGCGGCGCGCCTGTTCGCCGGGCTGCAGGTGAAGCTTCTCGCGACGACGCCCGGCCCGGCGAGCGGGAGGCTCCTCGGCGAGCTGATGCCGCAGCTGCCCGAGCACTGGGCGGAGGCACTGCGCCTTCGGCTGCGCCAGGCGCGTGGCGAGCGCGGCGGAGCAAGGCCCGCGAACCCGGCCGCCGTCGCCCGCCGGGCATCGCCATGACGTGGCGAACCGGGCATTTGCCTATTGGCGGGAAGTGCGGCAGAGCTAGGCCGCCGGTGCGCGCAGCGCGATGGATCGGCGGGGGAACCATGGGCAAGATTCGCTGGCTGAGGTTCTTGGCCCTGGCCGGGCTGGCCGTCCTGGCCGGCTGCGAGAGCTTCGGGCGCGGGGTGACGCAGGCCGTGCTCCAGGGCAGCGGCACGCCCAGCGAGGACACGCGCAACTGCGAGGTCGAGGGCCGGCCGTTCCCGGGCATCGAGCCCTTCCTCGCGGCGCAGGACCAGCTGCCGCCCTTCACCGAGTCCGTCGGCGACCGGCCCGAGGTCAAGGTCCTCTACGTGCACGGGATCGGCACCCACGCGCCGGGCCACGGCACCGCCCTGCGCAACAACCTCGCCACGGCACTGGGCCTCGACACCCGCGCCCCGCGGCCGAAGCGGATCGTGATCGAGCATCCCGAGTTCCCGGGCCAGGACCTGGGCGAGCTCAACATCACCCGGCTGACCGACATCGACCGCCGGCGCGACCTGCTGTTCTACGAGCTGACCTGGTCGCCGATCACCCAGCCGGACAAGGACCTGCTCGCCTTCGACAAGGAGCAGGACTACGTGCTGCGCCGTGCCGCCGTGAACCAGGCGATGCGCACCTTCGTCAACGACATCGCCCCCGATCCCCTGGCCTATGCCGGCCGCAAGCGCGCGCCGATCCTGACCTCGGTGATCCAGTCGATCTGCTGGATGGTGTCGCGCAGCTGGAGCGAGATGCCGGAACTGACCGAGGGGCAGTGGTGCGGCCCCGAGCTGGCCGGCGTCGGCAGCCGGGTGACGCTCGACGACTTCGTCCTGATCACCCACAGCCTGGGCAGCCGTGCGACCCTCGACGCGATGCAGGCGATGACCAACCTGCCGATCACCGAGGATCCGCGCATCCGCAAGATCGCCGACGATTTCCGCGCCCGCGAGGTCCAGGTGTTCATGCTGTCCAACCAGCTGCCGCTGCTCGAGGCGGGGCGCGAGGGCCAGCAGGTGGTGGGGCAGGTCGACCAGTATTGCGGGCCGAACCCGGCCAAGCCCGGCCGGTTCTTCGACAAGACGCAGATCATCGCGTTCTCCGATCCCAACGACCTGATGAGCTACCCGGTCCCGGACCAGTTCGCGAGCAAGTTCATCGAATCGCGCCTGTGCCCGAGCGTGACCAACGTCACCATCAACGTCGCGGCGGTGAACTCGCTGCTGGGCCTCGGCGACGTCGCCAACCCGCTGTCGGCGCACAGCGGCTATGGGGCGGACGAGCGTGTCGGCGGCCTGCTCGCCCGCGGCGCCGGGACACCCAATGTGGCGCCCATCGTCGCGGAGCGCTGCACCTGGCGCGAGACCGACGAGAGCCTGATGCGGTAGACTGCGACGTCGGGGAGGCAAATCATGACCACGATCGGGCGTCGTTGGCGCGAGTTGATGCTGGGGACCTGCCTCGCCGCACTGCTGTGCGGGGTCCCGCCGGCCCGGGCGCAGGAGCAGGCCACCCGCCGCGGAGGCCGACGCCGCGGACGACGCCGCCGTCGAGTTCCTGGAGCCCGACGAGATCGACGCGCTCGTGGCGCCGGTGGTGCTCTACCCTGACCCGCTCCTGGCCCTGGTCCTTCAGGCCTCGATCTCGCCGCTGGACCTGGTCGAGGCCGAGCGGTTCCTCTTGCGGCGCGAGAAGGATCCGAGCCTGGAGCCCGATCCCGACTGGGATTCCAGCGTGGTGGGCCTGCTCAACTATCCGCAGCTGATCGGCTCGATGAGCGAGTATCTCGACTGGACCCAGCTCCTGGGCGGGGCGGTGGTCGACCAGCTCGACGCGGTGCAGGCCTCGATCCAGGACATCCGCGGTGCGGCGCTGGCGCAGGGCATCCTGGAAAGCAACGCGCAGCAGAAGGTCGTGGTGGTCGACGACCTGGTCGTGATCGCACCCGTCGACAAGAGCACGATCTCCGTGCCGCAATATGATCCGGTGCAGCTCCTGGCGGCGCTGACGCCGGCCGACGAGGTGATCGAGGACGAGCCGGAGGTGACCGTCTCCCTGACGGGCACCCCGCCGGTCGAGGTGGCGCCCGAGCCGCCGGCGAGCCGGCCGGAGCCGCCTCCGGCCGCCGCGGCGCAGCCCGCGCCGGAACCTGCTCCAGAGCCGGCGCCCGTGGCCGCAGCACCCGCTGCGGCGCCCGCCCCCGCGCCGGCGCCGGCGCCAACCTACTATGCCGAGCCGGCGCCGACCTACGCGGCACCGCCGCCGCCGATCAGCTACGCCGCCCCGCAGAGCACCTTCTGGTCCTCGGCCGCGACCTTCGCCGGCGGCGCCGCCATCGGCGGCCTCCTGGGCTATGCCTGGGGCGACGACAACGACAACGACAATGACAACGACGATGGCTGGGACGATGTCGAGGACGCGATCCGCGACCTCGACGACGACGATTGGGACGACTTCGTCGACCGGATCGACGACGACGACTTCGACAACTTCGTCAACCGCTTCGACGAGGGCGACTTCGACAACATTCGCGACCGGAATCGCGACGTCAACATCTCCGACAGCACCATCGTGGTCGGCAACAACGTCAAGCGCGACCAGGTCAACGCCAAGCTGAAGAACAAGCGTGATGGCCAAGTGAACGCCGCGCGCGGCGGCAACCGCGCCAAGGTGGACATGAAGAACGGCACGCTCCAGCGCGAAGGCGGCGTGCAGGCGGCCAGCCTTCGCCAGGGCGACGGCGCCAAGCGGCCCAAGGGCGTGGCACCGGCCAAGGCCACGCGCGAGCGGTCCGGTACGGCAGGGCAGAACCAGGGCGCGCAGAACCGGCCCAAGGTGAAGGACGTCAAGCTGCCCGGTGCCGGCACCGGCGATCGGGTGGCCACCGCCCAGCAGCGGCCGCAGACGGCCGGGCAAGGGCAACGGCAGCGGCAGGAGAAGGCCCAGGCGGCCAAGCGCCAGCCGGGCGCCCAGCCGCAGGCGGGTGCCAACCGCAGCGTCGCCGCCGGGCTGGACCAGCCACGCGACGTGCGCAAGGACGCCAACCGGGGTGCGTCCAGCAAGGCCAAGGCGGGGCTGCAGAAACCGAACAAGCGGCCCCAGGCCCAGCAGGCCGCCCAGGCCAAGCCGCAGCGGCAGGCGGCCAACAGCGGCGGCAGCCGGCCGATGGGCGGGGTCAAGAGCGGTCAGAGCGCCAAGCGCGATTCCAATCGTGGCAAGCAGAAGTCTCGCCAAGAGCGGCGGCGGCCGCAAGGGCGGCGGCAAGCGGGGGAAGGGTTGACGATGCAGCCGATCTTGAAGGCCAAGGCTTCGGGGACGAGAGCCATGATGCGCAAGGGTCGGGCCCTACTCGTCGCAGCCTCGCTGCTGGCGCTGACGGCATGGCCGGCAGCGGCCGACCAGCCCTACTACGCCACACCCGAGGCGGCCCTGGAGGCGCTCAAGGCGGCCCTGGTCGCCAAGGACGGGGCCGCGATCGTCGCCATCCTCGGGCCCGAGAACGAGGGGGATCTTCTCGGCGGCGACCCGGCGCTGGCGCGCCAGGCGCTCGACGAGCTGAGCGGTGCGGCCGCGCAGGGGATGGCGCTCGAGGCCAACGACGACGGGTCCCAGACCATCGTCATGGGCCGGCAGGACTGGGAGATGCCGGTACCGCTGGTCAAGGAGGACAAGGGCTGGCGCTTCGACACCGAGGCCGGCATCGAGGAGATCGCCGACCGTCAGGTGGGCAGCAACGAGCTCACCGCGATCGGGCTCCTGCGGACCTATGTCGACGCCCAGCTCGACTATGCCGAGGCCGACCGCGACGGCGACAAGGTGCTGGAGTACGCGCAGAAGATCATCAGCTCGCCGGGCAAGCAGGACGGCCTCTACTGGCCGGCCGAGGGCGATGCCGAGCTCAGCCCGCTGGGCCCGCTGGTGGCGGGTGCCGACGCCTACACGACCGACTACTACAAGATCGGCGAACCGTACCACGGCTACTACTACAAGATCCTGACCGAACAGGGCGCCGGTGCGCCCGGCGGCAAGTACGGCTACGTCATCAACGACAACATGATCGCCGGCTTCGCCATGATCGCCTGGCCGGCCGACTGGGGCCAGTCCGGCGTGATGACCTTCGCGGTCAACCACCAGGGCACCGTCTTCGAGAAGGACCTCGGGGCGGACACCGCCAAGCTGGCGCCGGAGATCACCGCCTACGACCCGGGCGAGGGCTGGGACGAGGTCACCGACGACGAGTAGCCGCCGCCCGCCGCCGGGTCACTCGGCGGCGGCGTCCATGGTCAAGGGCTCCAGCCGGGCAGCGCAGTACTTGAACTCGGGGATCTTGCCGTAGGGGTCGAGCTGCGGGTTGGTGAGCACGTTGGCCGCGGCCTCGGCGAAGCAGAACGGGATGAACAGCACCCCGGCCGGCACGGCGTTGTCCTGCCGGGCCATCAGCGCGATGGCGCCGCGCCGGGTCGCGACCTGGACCTGGTCGCCGGCGGCGATGCCCAGCCGGCGCAGGTCGTGCGAGTTGACCATGACGAACGCCTCGGGCTCCAGCGCGTCGAGGCTGGAGGCACGCCGGGTCATGGCGCCGGTGTGCCAGTGCTCCAGCGTGCGGCCGGTGGTCAGCACCCAGGGATAGGCCGGATCGGGCTGCTCGGCGGGCGGGATGATCGCCGCCGGCACGAGCTTGGCACGGCCGTCCCTGGTCGGGAAATGGCCGTCCTCGAACACCACCGGCAGGCCCGGATGGTCGGGCTCGGGGCAGGGATAGGTCACCGCGGATTCCGCCTCGAGCCGGTCCCAGGTGATGTTGTCGAGCGAGGGCATCGCCCGCTTCATCTCGGCGAACACCTCGGCCGGGCCGGCATAGTCCCAGTCCAGGCCCAGGCGGCGCGCCAGCTCCTGCGTGATCCACCAGTCCAGCCGGGCCTCGCCCGGCGGCTGGATCGCCTGCCGGCCCATCTGCACCTGGCGGTTGGTGTTGGTCACCGTGCCGGTCTTCTCCGGCCAGGCCGAGGCCGGCAGCACCACGTCCGCGTACATCGCGGTCTCGGTGAGGAAGATGTCCTGCACCACCAGATGCTCGAGCCGGGCCAGGGCCTCGCGCGCATGGTGCGCGTCCGGGTCCGACATGGCCGGGTTCTCGCCCATGATGTACATGGCCTTGACCTGGTCGGCGTGGATCGGCGTCGATGATCTCGACCACCGTCAGGCCGGGGCGCTTGTCGAGCTCGAAGCCCCACAGCGCCTCCAGGATCGTGCGGTAGATGGTGTCGCCGACCGAATGGTAGTCGGGGAAGACCATCGGGATCAGGCCGGCGTCCGAGGCACCCTGGACGTTGTTCTGGCCGCGCAGCGGGTGCAGGCCGGTGC
This sequence comes from uncultured Alphaproteobacteria bacterium, assembly GCA_963769465.1. Taxonomy (GTDB): domain Bacteria; phylum Pseudomonadota; class Alphaproteobacteria; order Geminicoccales; family Geminicoccaceae; genus Benzoatithermus. The sequence continues at coordinate 162,062 of CAVYMA010000019.1, read as the reverse complement.
CGGGGCGGCCGACCTGGCCGCACATCATCACCAGCGAGATCAGGCAGCGCGAATTGTCGGTGCCGTGGACGTGCTGCGAGACGCCCATGCCCCAGAACACCATGGCGCGCTCCGCACGGGCGAAGGCGCGCGCGACCTCGCGCAGGGTCTGGGCCGGGATGCCGCAGATCGCGGCCATGGCCTCGGGCGGATAGTCGGCGAGGTGGGCCTTGAGCCGCTCGAAGCCTTCGGTGTGCGCCTGGACGTACTGGGGGTCGTAGAGCCCCTCGGCCACGATCACGTGCATGATCGCGTTCAGCATCGCCACGTCGCTGCCGGGCTTGAACTGCAGCATCCAGCGCGCGTGGCGCTTCATGGCCATGCCGCGCGGGTCCATGACGATGATCTGGGTGCCGCGCTTGGCGGCCTGCTTGAAGTAGGTGGCGGCGACGGGGTGGTTCTCGGTCGGGTTGGCGCCGATGATCACGACCACGTCGGCGAGCAGCGCGTCGTTGAACGGGGCGGTGACCGCGCCGGTGCCGATGCCCTCCATCAGTGCCGCCACCGAGGAGGCGTGGCACAGCCGCGTGCAGTGGTCGACATTGTTGGTGTGGAAGCCGGTCCGGACCAGCTTCTGGAACAGGTAGGCCTCCTCGTTGCTGCACTTGGCCGAGCCGAAGCCGGCCAGCGCGTTGCCGCCGTCGCGGTCGCGGACGCGTGGCCAGGCCCTCGGCGGCGACCTCCAGCGCCTCCTCCCAGCTCGCCTCGCGGAAATGCGTCCAGGGGTTGCGCGGGTCGATGCCCGGTTCGACCGCCTTGGGCGCGTCCGCACGACGGATCAGCGGCTTGGTCAGGCGCTGCGGGCTGTGGGCGTAGTCGAAGCCGAAGCGGCCCTTGACGCAGAGCCGGTTCTCGTTGGCCGGCCCGTCGCGGCCGGTCACGTAGGCGATCTTGTCGTCCCTGACGTGGTAGGTGAGCTGGCAGCCGACGCCGCAGAACGGGCAGACGCTGGCGACCTCGCGGTCGGCCGACCGGTCGGCCCGGCCCGTCGCCCGGTCGACGATGCTGGACGGCAGCAGGGCGCCGGTCGGGCAGGCCTGGACGCACTCGCCGCAGGCGACGCAGGTGCTGGCGCCCATCGGGTCGCCCTGGTCGAACACGATCTGCTCGTGGTGGCCGCGGCCGGCCATGCCGATGACGTCGTTGACCTGGACCTCGCGGCAGGCGCGCACGCAGAGGTTGCACTGGATGCAGGCGTCGAGCTGCACGGTCATGGCGGGATGCGACCAGTCCGCCGCCGGCTGGTGGCGTGCGGGAAACCGGCTGCCCTCGACCTCCATCCGCCCGGCCCAGTCCCACAGCCGGCTGCCGGGGTCGTGCGCGTCGGCGCGCGCGGGCTGGTCGGCGACCAGCAGCTCCATGACCATCCGCCGCGCGGTCGTGGCGCGCTCGGTGGCGGTCGCGACCTTCATGCCGGCCGCGGGCTTGCGGATGCACGACGCCGCCAGCACCCGCTCGCCCTCGATCTCGACCATGCAGGCGCGGCAGTTGCCGTCCGCGCGGTAGCCGGGCTCGGGCAGCCAGCAGAGATGCGGGATGGCGATCCCTTCCCGCTGCGCCACCTGCCAGATGCTCTCCTCCGGCCCGGCCTCGACCTCGCGGCCGTCGAGCGTGAAGCGGATGGTGTCGGTCATGGCGCTGCCTCCGCGGGCATGGGCGCGAACTCTTCCGGGAAATACTTCATCAGGCACTTCAGGGGGTTGGCGGCAGCCTGGCCGAGGCCGCAGATCGAGGCGTCGGTCATCGCCCGGCCGAGCTCGCCCAGAAGTGCCGTGTCCCAGACCGGCCGTGCCATCAGTGCCACCGCCTTCTCGGTCCCGACCCGGCAGGGCGTGCACTGCCCGCAGGACTCGTCCTCGAAGAAACGCATGAGGTTGCGGACGGCTGCCTTGAGGTCGTCACGGTCGGACAGGATCACCACCGCATGGCTGCCGACGAAGCAGCCCAGATGCTCGAGCTTGCCGAAGTCGAGCGGCAGGTCGGCCATGGCGGCCGGCAGGATGCCGCCCGAGGCGCCGCCGGGCAGGTAGGCGCGAAAGCGGTGGCCCGGAGCCATGCCGCCGCAGAACTCGTCGATCAGCTCGCGCACGGTGATGCCGGCCGGCGCCAGCTTGACGCCCGGATCCATGCACCCGCCCGGACACCGAGTAGGACCGCAGGCCCTTGCTGCCGTTGCGGCCCTGGCGCGCGAACCAGTCCGGCCCCTTCTCGACGATGTCGCGGATCCAAAACAGCGTCTCGACATTGTTGACCAGCGTCGGCCGGCCGAACAGGCCCACCTGTGCCACGTAGGGCGGCCGGTGGCGCGGCAGGCCGCGCTTGCCCTCGATGCTCTCGATCATCGCCGATTCTTCGCCGCAGATGTAGGCACCGGCACCGCGCCGCAGCTCGAGCAGGCCCTCGGGCGCGATGCCCTCGGCCTCGAGGCGCGCGATCTCGCGCGCCAGCACCTGCCGGATCGCGGGATACTCGTCGCGCAGGTAGATGAACACGCCGGCCGCCTCGATCGAGTGGGCGGCGATCAGCGCACCTTCCAGGAAGCGGTGCGGGTCGCGCCGCAGATAGTAGCGGTCCTTGAAGGTGCCGGGCTCGCCCTCGTCGGCGTTGACGCACAGGTAGCGGGGTCCCGGCTGGCCGCGCACGATCTCCCACTTGCGGCCGGTGGGAAACCCGGCGCCGCCCAGGCCGCGCAGGCCGGAATCGTTGAGCGCGGCCAGCAGATCGATGCCGGGCCCGGCGGTCATGGCGGCGGGATCGACACCCATCGATCCGCCGGTAGAGCGCGTAGCCGCCGCCGGCCAGATAGGTCGGCAGGTCGATGGGCTCGGGCAGGAGCGCGGTCACCTCGCCCGTGGCCACGACCTCACGCACCGCGGCGGCGGTGGCCGGCTCGACCCGGCGCTGGCCCACCATGGCGGCGGGCGCGTGGCTGCAGGCACCCATGCAGGGTGCGGGCAGGACGCGCACCCGGGCCGGGTCCAGGCTCGCCCGCAGCTCGGCCAGCAGCGCCTCGCCGCCGGCCAGGGCGCAGCTCAGGCTGTCGCAGACCCGCACCGTCACCGGCGGCGGTGGCGTCTCGCCCTCCTTCACCACGTCGAAGTGGTGGTAGAAGGTCGCGACCTCGTAGACCTCGGTCTGCGCGAGGCGCAGCTCCTCGGCCAGGGCGGCGATGTGCGCGGCGGAGATATGGCCCCAGCGGTCCTGGATCAGGTGCAGGAATTCGATCAGGTGGTCGCGCCGGCGCGGGCGGTCGCCCAAAAGGGCCTGGACCTGGTCGAGCGCTTCCTGCTGCACCTGCCGGCCGCGCGCCGTGCTGCGGCCGCGCCGCTCGCCCTTGCCCGGATGGATGGGCCGCGCCGCCTGCCGCGGCAGCTGGATGGACGCTGACATGGCCTCGCCTGTCCCCGAATTCCCAGGATGCGGTGTACGAGGTGGCGCCCCGCCGAAGCAAATCGGATTTGCGGATGGCCCGATCGCCGCCCGCGATCAGCCTCCGACCGCCTGGGCCGCCGCCCACAGGGCCGCGACGAAGGGCGGGGTGGGATCGCGGTCGGCCACCACCAGGCCCACGGTGTGGACCAGATCGGGCTGCACGAGCTGGAACCGCTTGAGGTCGTGGCCCACGCCCAGCCGCTCCAGCAGGCGGTCCGGCGCGATCGCGGCCAGCCTGCTCTCGCGGACATGGTTGATCAGGGCCGCGATGGAATCGGTCTCCACCACCGGCGTCGGACTGGCGCCGGCCGCGGCGAAGGCGGCGTTGACGATCCGGCGGTTCTGCATCGCCGGGGTCAAGAGGCAGAGCGGCAGCTCGGCCGCCGCCGCCCAGCCCATGGTCGGGCCGTCGCTCGCCACCAGGCCCTCGGCCGCCAGCAGCACGTAGCGCTCCTGGTAGAGCGGCTGGCTGCGCACGTTGGAGAGCGGCTCGTTGTCGAGGTAGGTGATGCCGGCATGGAGCTCGAAATCGTCGAGGCCGCGCTGGATCTCGACCGAGCTGCACGACAGCAGCTTGACGCCGAGGCCGGGCTGGCGTGCCAGCAGGGCCGAGGTGAGCGGCGCCACCATGGCCAGCGCCGAGGGGATCACGCCGACGACGATGCGGCCGCGCAGCTCCTTGCGGGCACCCAGGAGTTCCTGCTCCAGGGAGTTGCAGTCGGCGAGGATGCGCTGCGCCCAGACCAGGACGCGCTCGCCCTCGGGGGTGAGCCCCTTGAAGCGGTTGCCGCGCTCCACGACGAGAACCCCCAGGTCCTCCTCCAGATGGCGCAGGCCGGCGGAGAGGGTCGGCTGCGCCACGCCGCAGCTTTCCGCGGCACGCGCGAAGTGGCGCTCGCGGGCAAGCGCTACGAGGTAGCGAAGCTGGCGGATGTCCATTGTCGGTCCCCGACGGCGCGGCAAAGCACACGCAGCCGAGGCCGTCGCCCGCGAATAGGACCGTCCCGGCGCCGAGGCAAGCGGGATCGGTCGCGTGCCCGGAACCGCCGGCCGGCGGACGCGGTTGCGCTGGCACAAGCTGGAGCAGCCCATGATCCCGCCGAACCCACCATCCGAGATTCCGCCGGCTCCGGGACCGGATCTGCCGCCGGAGCCGCCGGTCGAGCTGCCGGGCGAGCCCGGCGAGCCCGTGACCCAGCCGCCCGGGCCCGACCGAGGTGCCGGACCCGGGACCGGACATCGTGCCGCCGCCGGACGACCTGCCGCCGGCGGCCGGTGCCGGCTAGAGGTAGAAGTCGAGTGCCGTCAGCGTCTTGATCCCGGTGAGCTGGATCTCGCCTTCGCTGGCGGCGTCGGCATCGGTGCTCATCCGCACGATGGTGTTGCCGCCCGACGTGAAGAAGCCGACCTCGCCGGGGCCGGTCAGCGCCGCCGCTGCCGACCCAGCGGAAGGCCTGGTTGCCGGCCACCGTGGTGTCGGCGTCGATGCCCATCAGGTCGATGTCGTCGGTGAGATGGCGGAAGTCGGTGATCACGTCGCGGCCCGAGCCGGTGGGCGAGGCGGAGGTCAGGTTGTAGTCGTAGAGGTCGCGCCCGCCGCCGCCGGTGAAGGTGTCCTTGCCGCCGCCGCCCTGGAACCAGTTGGCGCCGCCGTCGCCCCAGAACCGGTCGGCACCGCCGCCGGCGATGGCCCCCTCGATCCCGGTGAGCGTGTCGGTCTCGGTGCCGCGCTTGGCGGTGTCCGTGTCGTAGCGGCGTCGCCGCGCAGGTCGACCACGACCTTGGTGCTGCTGTCGCCGTAGTTGGCGATGTCGATGCCGGTGCCGCCGTTGAGCCGGTCGTTGCCGGTGCCGCCCTCGAGGAAGTCACCGCCGTCGCCGCCGTTGAGGGTGTCGGCCCCGCCCAGACCTTTCAGGAAGTCGTGGCCGGCGAGGCCGTTGAGGGTGTTGGCGGCGGCCGTGCCGGTGAGCGTGTCGTTGTTGGCGGAGGACACCGTCGAGTGGGCGAAGCCGCTCTCGGCGGCACCGGCGTCGGGGTTGGTGCCGGAAGGCGTGGGGCGGGCGGTGCCGATCTGGTCGGTGGAGCCGATGGCGAAGCGGTCGGCGGCGCCGAGGGCCGGATTGGTGGCGTTGGCCGGAGGGGCACGATGCCGGCGGCGTTGACCAGCCCGCCGCCGGTGTCCGGATCGATGGTTGGCGAAGACGGCGCTGGCGGCGATGTTCTCGCGGTCGCCGGCGACGTTGCCAAGCACGTCCGAGCCGAAGATGTTGTGGCCGTTGGAGAGGGTGATGGTGCCGGCGATGTCGGACGCGACATCGAAAAACACACCATCTACGCTGTCTGGCGGATTGCCGGCATACAATGCTGTTGGAGATGTCCAGAATTGCCTAGCCCGAGATCGCCACCGCCGCTGCCATCTCCGTATTCGCTGCCGCCTACGGAATTGCCCGTGATAGTACTGTTACGGACGATAAGCCGTGCGCTGTCTTCTGCGAAGATCCCACCGCCAGCACCGCCATAATAGTAGTGAGCTGTATTGCTTGCAATAGTTGTATCTGCAACCAATAAAGTGCCATTTCTAACAATAATGCCACCTCCTACATAATGTGTGTCATTTCCCATTATAGAACAGCCTGTTATCGATCCAGAGCCATTTAGGAAATACCCGCCAGCTTGTCCCTGTCCATCGCCTACATAACTATGGCCACTGTTGTTGATGATACTACTATCCGTCATCTGTAAATTACCATTGAGAGAAATTGCTCCTCCGCGGTAAACATAATTACCTGTAAACAGGCTATCATGAACGGTTAGTGTGGTGACAGCATTAAGCGAACTAGCTATAGCTCCGCCGTCGATGTAGCCCGTATTGTTGATGAATTCGCTACCTGTAACATGAATACTACCTCCAGAAGCATAAATTGCGCCGCCGTCACCACCATGCGGTCAAAACTGCTGCTAGTATTGCCGCGGAATGTCGTGTCCGCGATTGTGAGGCTTCGGCCAGCGAACCAATAGCGCCGCCTGAATTCTGCACCATTGCCTGCTTGACTTGAATCACCGTCCCGCAGCTCGAGGTCACGCAACGTGGCGTCGGTCTGAGCACCGGCAACGCTCATGATCCGGCTGGTCGCCACCGCCGCTGAGGGCTACGACGGCTGCCGTCGTTGTTCTGGTCGCCATCGATAGTAGTGTCCTGGCTCAGCGTCAGCTCACCGCCCGTGAGCGTCAGCGTCTGGCCCTCGATGGCGTTGGCGAACACGATCGTGTCCGCCGCCGTCGTCGCGTTGGCCTGCGCTACTGCCTCGCGCAGGCTGAGTACATTGTCGCCGGCATTAACGATATCGCCGGTCGTAGTAACCGTGAACGTAGCCATTGCAATAATGTCCCTTTTTCGTTTAGCCCGATCATCGCACCCTGAAGTAATCGCGGTGCCCTGCAATTCACGAAGATTTGACCGATGGCGAGATCCCGTTCCTGTTGCAGGGCCGCCACAACGGCAGCGCATTGGCCACGAAGCGCGCCTGCGCTATGGCTAGCGGCATGAACGAACCGGCCGCGCCCAAGCTGCATTTCATCTCCGGCCTGCCGCGGTCGGGCTCGACCCTGCTCGCGGGCATCCTGCGCCAGAACCCGCACTTCCACGCCGCGATGAGCGGTCCGGTCGCCGGGCTGGTGACGGTGCTGCTCAACGCCATGGGGCCGCAGAACGAGACCGCGGTGTTCCTCGACGAGGCGCGCAAGGCCGAGCTCCTGCGCGCGATCATCCAGGCCTACTACCGGCCGCAGGCCGACCGCTCGGTGGTGTTCGACACCAACCGCGCCTGGTGCGCCCGGCTGCCGCTCCTGGTGACGCTGTTCCCGGGTGCGCGGGTGATCTGCTGCGTGCGCGACGTGGCCTGGGTCCTGGACAGCTTCGAGCGGCTGGTGCGCAAGAACCCGCTCTCGCCGACCAAGCTGTTCGCCACGGCCGAGGAGCGGCAGACCGTCTACAGCCGGGTCGAGGCGCTGGCGCATCGCGACCGGGTCGTGGGCTTCGCCTGGTCGGCGCTCAAGGAGGCCTATTACGGCGAGCACTCGCGCTCGCTGCTGCTGGTCGAGTACGACATCCTGTGCCAGCGGCCGCGCGACACGCTGCGCCTGGTCTACGAGTTCCTGGGCGAGCCCTGGTTCGAGCACGATTTCGACCAGGTCGAGTACGACGAGCCCGAGTTCGACGCCCAGCTGGGTGCGCCGGGCCTGCACAGCGTCAAGAGCAAGGTCGAGTTCGCGCCGCGGCGCACCATCCTGCCGCCCGACCTGTTCGAGAAGTACGCGACGCTCGCCTTCTGGCGCGACCCCAAGGGCTCGGCGGCCTGGCGGATCACGGCGCAGCCGGACGCGGCCAAGGCCGCGGCACCGGGCACGCCCGCCTGAGCGGGCTGGAGATCCGCCGCTACCGGCCCGAGGACCAGGAGGAGGTCCTGGAGGTCTGGGAGGCCGCCAACCGGTTCGGTCATCCGTTCTTCGACGAGGCGGAAATCGCGGCACGGCGCCGGCGGCTGGTCGAGCGCCACCTGCCCGCGGCCGAGAGCTGGATCGCCTGGGAAGGTGAGCGGATCGTCGGCGGCATCGGGCTGGACGGTGCCTTCGTGGGCGGCCTGTTCGTTCACCCCGCCCATCACGGCCGGGGCTTCGGCCGCCGGCTCCTCGAGCACGCCGCCGCGCTCAAGGGTCGCCTGACGCTCGAGGTCTACGTCGCCAACCCGGCGGCGCGACGCTTCTACGACCGGTGCGGCTTCACCGCGGTCGAGCGGCGCGAGACGGACGATGACGGCAACGCCTGGCCGGTCGAGGTGATGGTCGGCCCGGCCCGGCCATAGGCGGCACTCCGGCCGATCACGAGCAGTATTCGAGCACGCCCCGGTCGTCGAAGGCGATGCGCGAGCCGGCATGGCAGCGCGTCTCCCGCCCGCCCCGCGCGACATAGGAAGCGGCCGCGCCCGAAGGGTTGCAGAACGCGAGATAGCCGTTGCGGTGGAACTCGACCTGGGCCTCCGCGGCGCAGGCGGCCGTGCCGTTGCCACCCTCGGGTGCCAGCAGGAGCTCGGCCGCGACCGCGAGGCGGCAGGCCACGACGGTACCGTCGCCGGCCTGCCGCAGCTCCGGCCCAGGCTGGCAGGCCACCTCCTGCACCGCGGTCGACGCGGCCATGGCCGGGAACGATATCAGGACGGCGAGCCCGAGGATCGCGAACGCGCTTGCGGCAGCTGCCGGCATGATGTCTCCCCAGGCAGCCTCCATCATCGGCCCGCCGCCGCGATTCGGCAAGGGTAGCGGATCGACCTGCGCATGGCTCCCACGCGGGTGCATGGCTTGCCGCGCGGGCCGCGCGCACTACTATGACGCGCCAAGCCGGCGGGAATGCGCACCGTCATCTCCGGCCTCGGCACGCACGGGAGGACAGCATGAGCAAGTTCGGGATCGGACAGCCGGTCCGCCGGGTCGAGGACCAGCGGTTCATCACCGGCCAGGGACGCTACACCGACGACATCAACCTCGCGGGCCAGGCGCACGGCTACGTGCTGCGCTCGCCGACCGCGCACGCGAAGATCGCGCGGCTGGACACCACGGCGGCCAAGGCCGCACCCGGCGTGCTGCTGGTGGTGACCGGAGCCGAGCTGGACGCGGTGATCCCCTGCCTGATCCCGATGACCAACCGGGACGGCTCGGAGCGCGCGGATCCCAAGCACCCGATCCTGTGCACGGACGAGGTCAACTATGTGGGCGACCACATCGCCTTCGTCGTGGCCGAGAACCGCATCCAGGCCAAGGACGCGGCCGAGCTGATCGAGGTCGAGTACGAGGACCTCCCGGCCGTCGCCGACACCGCCAAGGCGCTGGATGCCGGTGCCGCCCAGGTGCACCCCGAAGCACCGGGCAACCTCGCCTTCGACTGGCACTATGGCGACGAGGCGGCCGTCCAGGCGGCGTTCGCCAAGGCGGCCAAGGTGGTCGAGCTGGAGCTCGTCAACAACCGGGTCATCTGCAACGCCATGGAGCCGCGCGCCTGCGTCGCCGAGTGGGACGCGGCCGCGGGCAAGCTCACCGTGCAGACCTGCACCCAGGGCGGCTGGGGCCATCGCGACGTGCTCGCGGCCAATCTCGGCCTGGAGCCCGAGCAGGTGCGGGTGATCACGCCCGACGTCGGCGGCGGGTTCGGCATGAAGGCGTTCTTCTATCCGGAGTACTCGATGGCGGCGTTCGCCGCCCGGGCGCTGGGCCGGCCGGTCAAGTGGACGGCCGAGCGCGGCGAGAGCTTCCTCTCCGACACGATGGGCCGCGACCACGTCACCGACGGCGCGAGGTGGCCTTCGACGCCGACCACCGCATCCTCGGCGCTGCAAGGTCGACCTGATCGCCAACATGGGTGCCTACTACTACGCCTACGCGCCCTACATCCCGACCGGTGCGGCGCTCAAGGTGCTGCCGGGCGTCTACGACGTGAAGGCCCTGAGCTACGGCGTGAAGGGCGTGTTCACCAACACCGTCCCGGTCGACGCCTATCGCGGCGCCGGCCGGCCGGAATCGATCTACTGCATCGAGCGGCTGATGGACTATGCCGCCGACGAGCTGGGCGTCGACCCGGTCGAGCTGCGGCGGCGCAACTTCATCCGGCCCGAGCAGATGCCGTTCAAGACCGCGGCCGGCGAGCTCTACGACACGGGCGAGTTCGCCAAGGTCATGGACACCTGCCTGCAGAAGGCCGACTGGGCCGGGCTCGCCGCCCGTCGCGCCCAGGCGCAGGCCAAGGGCCGGCTGCGCGGCATCGGCATGTGCTACTACATCGAATTGACCATGGGCGATCCGACCGAGCATGCCGCGATCGAGTTCGCCGAGGACGGCTTCGTCAACGTGCTGGTCGGCACCCAGACCAACGGCCAGGGCCACGACACCGCCTATTCCCAGGTGCTGCACAGCCGGCTGAACGTGCCGTTCGAGAAGATCCGCATCGTCCAGGGCGACACCGACCGCATCCGAGGCCGGCGGCGGCACCGGCGGCTCGCGCTCGCTGACCGCCCAGGGCATGGCGATCAACGACGCCTCGGACCTGGTGATCGAGCGCGGCAAGGCGTTCGCGGCGCAGCTGTTCGAGACCGCGGCGGCCGACATCCAGTTCCAGGACGGCACCTTCCGCGTCGCCGGCACCGACCGGGCGGTCGACATCATGGAGCTCGCGGTCAAGGCCAAGGCCATGGCGCCCAGCCTCGGCATGGAGGGCGGGCTCGACGCCGCCGCCACCACCAACGCTCAGCGCCTGGACCTTCCCCAACGGCTGCCACATCGCCGAGGTCGAGGTCGATCCCGACACCGGCATCGTGCGAGGTGGTCGACTACAACATCGTCGACGATTTCGGCGTCGTCCTGAACCCGATGCTGGTCGAGGGCCAGGTCCATGGCGGCATCGTGCAGGGCATCGGCCAGGCGCTGCTCGAGGGCGCGGTCTACGACGACAGCGGCCAGCTGCTGACCGGCTCGTTCATGGACTACACCATGCCGCGCGCCGACAACATGCCGTCCTTCGACTTCTCGACCGTCGAAGTTCCCTGCAAGAACAACGCGATGGGCGTGAAGGGCTGCGGCGAGGCGGGCTCGGTGGGTGCGCCCGCCGCGGTGATCAACGCGCTGGTCGATGCGCTGGCCGGCCACGGCGTCGACCATGTCGACATGCCGGCCACGCCGGAAAAGGTCTGGCGCCTGGCGCAGCGGCGCCTCGCGGCCTGATCGGCAGCAATCGGAGCAGGTCGGAGGGAACCAGCCGCAAGCGTTGCCGTTGATCGGCCGTAGCGCTTGTTACTTCCCTTCGACCTCTCCCTCGTGCCGACTTGGCCCCCGCTCGCGGGGGCCTCTTTTTTCGTGCCCCGTCCACCCGGACCACCCCGTCGCGAGCGATGCGATATTGGCGGTGTACGCTGCCACGTCAGCCATGCTAGGTTTGGTCATAGTGTGGGGAATGGAGGCGTCATGTCGGTCTTCCGCGAGGAAGTCGCGGGTCTGGTGCCAGTGCTGCGAGCCTTCGCACGCGCGCTAGCCGGCGGCGATCACAGCCTTGCCGACGATCTCGTCCAGGACACCATGGTCAACGCGCTGCGGTCGCAGGCGCAGTACCAGCCCGGTACCAACCTGGAAGCCTGGCTGTTCACGATCCTGCGCAACCGCTTCCGCAGCCTGCGCGGCCGCCGCCACGTCACGGCCGAGGTCGTGGTCGAGGACCTGGCGCCGCTGGCCACGGTGGCACCGCCGCAGGACGCGATGCTGGAGGTCATGGCGTTCCGTCGCGCCTTCCGCCGCCTCCCGCCGCTCCAGCGGGAGATGCTGGTGCTGATCGGCGTGCGCGGGCTGACCTACGAGGAGGCGGCCGAGTTCTGCGGCTGCGAGGTCGGCACGGCCAAGAGCCGCGCCCACCGTGGCCGCATGGCGCTGCGCGCGATGCTGCTGGACGAGCCGGAAACCAAGGCGGCAGCCGCGCGTCCCGCGGCACCGCACGGCGCCGTCGCGTCGCGTGGCACCGACCGCAGACCGCTCGCCGGAACCGGATCGGGCAACCACCGCCTCCCGCTCGGCGCCGGGCGCTCAGGCGACCCGGAACGCCCGTCCCGGCCGTCGCAGTGGCGGCATCAGCCCGTCGCCGCAGACATGGTCGATACCCGCCGCGGCGGCCAGACGGCATAGCCGCGGCTCGGCCAGGTCGACCAGCATGCTGCGCAGGCCGTGCACCCGCGCGGTGCCGGCCAGGGTGGTCAGCACCGGTGCGAGTGCCTCGCCCGGATACGGCGTCGGGAACGGCGACGGACACGCCGCGCGCTCCCGTACCCAGCAGATGCTCGATGCCGACGTCCAGGCGCGGCAGCCGCACCAGGAGTGCTACGCAGAACGGGTGCAGATAGCCCAGCAGCTCGCGTGCCCGCGCCTGCGGCAGGTCGGGCGGCAGCTGGCAAAGCTCGAACACCAGTTGCCGGCTGGAGCGGGGCGGCAGCTCGCGGCAGGCCTGCATGAGCAGCTCGCGCGGGCGCCGGCTGGCCAGGCTCGCATAGTGGACCGGCGCGATCAGCGCCGGCTCGCCCGGGCGGCGCGGTGCGCGCAGCGCTTCGGCCGCCTGCTGCAGGGTCCAGCCGTCGAGCGCCTCGCCCCAGGCGGCCTCGGGCGCAGGGGCGTCGACGCCGTCGCGGGTCGTGGCCACGAGACGGTAGGCGGACACCAGGCGCTTGCGCAGGTGCAGCACCGGCCGGAAGCGGGGCTCGAGCTCGACCGGGGCAGTCGGGTCCGATGCCCCGGGCTCCGGCTGCCGCCAGGCGCGATCGACCCGGTCCAGCACCTCGGCCGGCGACGCGGCGCCAGCCAGCGCGCGGTCGGGATCGAACGGCAGGCTGGCCACGCGGATGATCGCCCCGCCCGGAATCGTGCCGCAGAGGCGGGCGGTGACCTCGGCGGCGAGCAGTTCGGCATGGCGCTCGATCTGGCGCCGGTCGCCGGCGGCCCGCACCACGAACAGCCGCTGCGCGCCGTCATCGACCACGAGATCGTCCGGTGCCAGCTCCTGCTCCAGGCTGGCCTGGAGCAGGCCCACCGCGCGCGGGCGCAGCGCCTCCCAGCGCCAGCCGACCCGGGCGCGCATCCGCCCCAGGTCGAACAGCTGCAGGCAGGCGCTCAGCCCGGCCGGCGAGCCGGCCCTGGCGGCGGCACGGCAGCGCTCGACCCGCTGGGCGAAGCCGTCGTCGACCAGGTCGGACACCGCCCGGTCGCGCAGGTGGGGCGCGGTACCGGGCGTCGTGCCCGTTGCCGGGGGCCGGACCGGGAGCTTCAGGGTCATGCTGCGCGTACGTCCATGGGAGCGCCGTTCGACCGTTCCCTATGGCGCGCACACTACCCCGCGAAGGTTAACTTTCGGTTTAGGCGCAGCGGCCTACTGCAGTGCAGCAAGTTTCCTTTACACGCCCGTGGCGACCTGATACCGCCCGCCGGCCAGAACTTCCCCCTACCTCAGCCGAGGACGCCGCATGCTCACGCCAGCCCAGCTCCTGCCCAAGATCTTGTCGCTCGCGGAGCAGGCCGGCGCGGTGATCCTCCAGCACTACACGCAGGGTACGACGGTCTCGACCAAGGCCGATTCCTCGCCCGTGACCGCCGCCGACGAAGCCGGCGAGGCCGTCATCCTGGCGGGTCTGCGCGCGCTGACGCCCGAGATCCCGATCGTGGCCGAGGAGGCCGTGTCGCGCGGCGAGGTGCCCGACGTGGGCGACGGCGCCTTCTGGCTGGTCGACCCGCTCGACGGCACCAAGGAGTTCATCTCCAAGAACGGCGAGTTCACGGTCAACATCGGCCTGATCGAGCACAAGCGGCCGGTGCTGGGCGTGGTGCTGGCCCCCGCGCGCGGGCTGGCCTGGTGGGGTGCCGAGGGTCACGGTGCCATGCGCCGCGAGAACGGCGAGGTGATGCCGATCAAGGTCCGCGCCCGGCCGGCCCAGGGTGCGGTCGCGGTGGCCAGCCGCTCCCACCGTGACGCCGAGACCGACGCCTGGCTCGCCGCCGAGGGCATCACCGACACGATCTCGGCCGGCAGCTCGCTCAAGTTCTGCCTGGTGGCCGAGGGCAAGGCCGACGCCTATCCCCGCTTCGGGCCGACCATGGAGTGGGACACCGCCGCCGGCGACGCCGTGCTGCGCGCGGCCGGCGGCCGGGTCGAGACCACCGGCGGCGCAGCCGTTCCTCTACGTCAAGCCGTCCTTCCGCAACCCCGGCTTCATCGCGCGCGGCGTCTGAGGCCGGACCACCCCCAGGCCGCACCAGCCGGGCAGGACGAGCCCTTGCCGCCCCTGGTGCGCCTGCTCCATCTCCTGCCGCCCGAGACCGCGCACCGCGCGGCCATCCGTGGCCTGCCGTGGCTGCCGGCACAGCACCTGCCCGACCTGCCGCGCCTGCGGGTGCGGCTCGCCGGGCTCGACCTGCCGCACCCGGTCGGCCTCGCGGCCGGCTTCGACAAGAACGCCGAGGCCTATGGCGCCCTGCTGCGCCAGGGCTTCGCCTTCGTCGAGACCGGCACGGTCACGCCGCGGCCGCAGCCCGGCAATCCGCGGCCGCGCCTGTTCCGCCTGCCGGCCGAACGGGCGCTGATCAACCGCCTGGGCTTCAACAATGACGGGCTGGCCGCGGTCGCGGCACGGCTGGCGGGGCGCGACCGCGGGCTCGGCGTGGTCGGGGTCAACATCGGCATCAACAAGGACGCAGCCGATCCGGCGGCCGCCTACGCCGAGGGGCTCGCGGCCTTCGGCCCGCTTGCCGACTATGTCACGCTCAACGTCTCCTCGCCCAACACGCCCGGCCTGCGCGCGCTGCAGAAGCGCGACGCCCTCGCCCGCATCCTGGACGCGCTCGCTCCCCTGCGCGGCAGCTTGCCGCTGTTCCTCAAGGTCGCCCCCGACCTCGAGCCCGAGGACGAGCCGGGTATCGCCGAGCTGTGCCTAGCCCATGCGATCGATGCGCTGATCGTCGCCAACACGACCGTCGCCCGGCCGGCCACCTTGCGCTCCCCGGCGGCCCGCGAGGCCGGCGGCCTCAGCGGCCGGCCGCTGTTCCCGCGCTCGACCCGGCTGCTGGCGCGCATGGCGGTCCGGCTGGAGCGCCGGGTGCCGCTGATCGGCGTCGGCGGGATCGCGAGCGGTGCCGACGCCTACGCCAAGATCCGCGCCGGTGCGGTGGCGGTGCAGCTCTACACCGCCCTGGTCTACCAGGGCCCGGGCGTGGTGCGGCGGATCGTGACCGAGCTCGATGCCTGCCTCGCCCGCGACGGCTTCGCCCGGCTGGAGCAGGCGGTCGGCCGCGACGCCGCTTGGCTGGCCGACGCGCGCGTTGACCCGGACCTCGCCCTCACCTAAAGCTGCTGGCCGCGTGGAGATTTGAGCCGGCCGGCTTGCGGGCCACGCGACGGGGTGCTGAGCGTCCCGGATGCACCGCTAAAAGGCCGGGACGGACGACGCCCTGGCCCTTGCACGGCCGGGGCGTTGTCGTCTGGAGACCGATCCCATGTCGCCCACCTGGCGTCCGCAGACCCAGCTCGTCCATGGCGGGACCAACCGCTCCCCGCACGGCGAGACCTCCGAAGCGCTCTACCTCACCTCGGGCTTCTGCTACGAGCGCGCCGAGGACGCCGAGGCCCGCTTCGCCGAGACCCAGGAAGGCTACACCTACTCGCGCGTCGGCAACCCCACGGTCCGCATGCTCGAGGAGCGCATGGCGCTGCTCGAGGGCTCGGAGGACTGTGCCGCCACCGCCAGCGGCATGGCCGCGGTCCACGCGGCGCTGATGTGCCAGCTCAGGACCGGCATGCGGGTGGTGGGCTCGGCCCTGCTGTTCGGCTCCTGCCACTGGATCCTGACCCAGCTGTGCCCGCGCTTCGGCATCGAGGTCGAGCTGGTCGACGGCAAGGACCTCGCGGCCTGGGAGCGGGCGCTGGCGCGCAAGGCCGACCTCGTCTTCCTGGAATCGCCCGGCAACCCGACCCTGGAGCTGGTCGACCTCGCCGCGGTGAGCGAGCTCGCCCATCGCGCGGGTGCGAAGGTCGTGGTCGACAACGTGTTCGCCACGCCGCTGCTGCAGCGGCCGCTGGCGCTGGGGGCGGACTTCGTCGTCTACTCCGGCACCAAGCACATCGACGGGCAGGGGCGCTGCCTGGGCGGGCTGATCTGCTGCAGCACCAGCTTTCGCAAGACCGTCCTCCATCCCTACCTGCGCAACACCGGGCCGGGCATGAGCCCGTTCAACGCCTGGGTGCTGCTCAAGGGGCTGGAGACGCTGCCGCTGCGGGTGCGGGCGATGAGCGAGGCGGCGGCCCGGCTGGCCCAGTGGCTGGAGGCGCACCCGCGGGTCGAGCGCGTGCTCTATCCGGGCCTGGAGAGCTTCCCGCAGGCGGAGCTGGCGCGGCGCCAGATGAGCGGCGGGAGCTCGCTGATCGCCTTTCGCGTCGGCGGCGGGCGGGCCCAGGCCTTCGCGCTGCTCAACCGCCTGCGCCTGATCCGGATCTCGAACAATCTGGGCGACGCCAAGTCGCTCATGACCCATCCGGCCAGCACCACGCATTCCAAGATCGCGCCGGCCGAGCGGCTGGCGGTCGGGATCACCGAGGATCTGCTCCGGCTGTCGGTCGGGCTCGAGGACGTCGAGGACCTCATGGCCGACCTCGACCAGGCGCTGGGGGCATGACACGGCAGCTTGCCGGCACATGGCGCGGAAATGGCGGATTGCGAACCTTGCCGCGCTTGCCTATGCAGCCAGGGCGGGTGGCCGAGGATAACGCGCGCGGGTGGGTGATCGCGGCCTGCCGCGGCCGAAGCGGCACCAGGGAGATGCACCGGACATGAAGATCGGCATACCCAAGGAGCGCCGGGACGAGGAACGTCGCGCGTCGGCGTCGCCGGAGACGGTCAAGAAGTACAAGGCGCTGGGACTGGAGCCGGTGGTCGAGGCCGGCGCCGGGCTCGGTGCCGCCGTGGCCGACCAGGCCTACCAGGACGCCGGTGCCGCCATCGGCGACGAGGCGGGGGCCTGGGCCGGCGAGATCGTGCTCAAGGTGCAGCGCCCGACCGATGCCGAGATGGGCCATCTCAAGCAGGGCCAGATCCTGATCGGGATGCTCGACCCCTACAACGCCAAGGACCAGGTCGCGGCCTACGCCAAGGCCGGCGTCAGCGCGTTCGCCATGGAGCTCCTGCCGCGCACCACGCGCGCCCAGGCCATGGACGTGCTGTCCAGCCAGGCCAACCTCGCCGGCTACAAGGCGCTGATCGACGCCATGGCCGAGTACAGCCGCGTGCTGCCGATGATGATGACGGCGGCCGGCACGGTGACCCCGGCCAAGGTGTTCATCGTCGGCGCCGGCGTCGCCGGGCTGCAGGCGATCGCCACCGCGCGCCGCATGGGTGCGGTGGTGACTGCCACCGACGTGCGGCCCGCCGCGCGCGAGGAGACCGAGAGCCTGGGTGCCAAGTTCGTGGGCTTCGTGCCGTCGGACGCCGCCACCAAGGGCGGCTACGCCCGGCCGCTGACGCCCGAGGAGCAGGCCGAGCAGGCCAAGATGGTGGCCGAGCATCTCAAGACCCAGGACATCGTCGTGACCACCGCCCAGATCCCGGGCCGCAAGGCGCCGCGGATCATCACGGCCGAGATGGTCAAATCGATGAAGGCGGGTGCGGTGGTCCTGGACATGGCGGCCGAGAGCGGCGGCAACGTCGAGGGCAGCGTGCCCGGCGAGACGGTCGAGATCGGCGGCGTCAAGCTGATCGGGGCCAGGAACCTGCCGGGCAAGATCGCTCCCGCCACCACCGTGCTCTACGCCAAGAACCTGTTGAACTTCGTCCAGCTCCTGGTGGATCCCAAGAGCAAGGAGCTGAAGATCGACACCAACGACGAGCTGATCAAGGGCACCCTGCTCACCCAGGGCGGCGCCATCGTTCACGACGCCTTCAAGCCCGCGGCCTGAGAGGGGCAGAGATGGAAGCGATCGATCCCGGCATCTACGACCTGATCATCTTCTTTCTCGCGGTCTTCGTGGGCTACTACGTGGTCTGGTCGGTCACCCCTGCCCTGCACACGCCGCTGATGTCGGTCACCAACGCCATCAGCTCGGTGATCATCGTCGGCGCGCTGCTGGCCACCGGTGCGGGCGGTGCGGCCGCGGTGTTCGGCTTCCTCGCCGTGGTGCTCGCCTCGATCAACATCTTCGGCGGCTTCGCGGTCACCGAGCGGATGCTCGCGATGTTCAAGAAGCGCGGCTGAGGAGCGGCAGACCCATGAGCAACAATCTTGCCGCCGTCGGCTACCTGGTCGCCGCGATCTGCTTCATCCTGGCCCTGCGCGGCCTGAGCTCGCCGGCCACCAGCCGGCAGGGCAACCGGCTGGGCATGATCGGGATGGCCATCGCCATCCTGGTCTCGCTGATGATCCTGCCGCACCCCGGCGTGCTGGCCTACGGGCTGATCATCGCCGGCATCGTGGTCGGCGGTGCCATCGGCTACGTCGTGGCGCAGCGGATCGAGATGACGGCCATGCCGCAGCTCGTGGCCGCGTTCCACTCGCTGGTGGGCCTGGCCGCCGTGTTCGTCGCGGTGGGTGCCTTCCTCTCGCCCGGCGATTTCGGCATCACCGGGCCCGACGGCCAGATCCACCTGCTCTCGCGCTTCGAGATGGGGCTGGGCATCGTGATCGGTGCCATCACCTTCTCGGGCTCGCTGATCGCCTTCGGCAAGCTGCAGGCCAAGTTGCCGCCCGGCGTCGAGAAGGCGCTGGGTCCGCTCATGGGCATCATCGGCCCGGCCATGAGCTCCAAGCCGATCATGCTGCCCGGCCGGCACGCCATCAACATCGCCATCGGCCTGGCGATCCTGGCCTGCCTCGCCTGGTTCATCGCCACCGGCGCCGCCCTGCCCTTCTACCTGATGACGCTGCTGGCGTTCGTGATCGGCTTCCTCCTGATCATCCCGATCGGCGGTGCCGACATGCCGGTCGTCGTCTCGATGCTGAACTCCTACTCGGGCTGGGCCGCGGCCGGCATCGGCTTCACGCTCAAGAACCCGATGCTGATCGTCACCGGTGCTCTGGTCGGCAGCTCGGGTGCGATCCTGTCCTACATCATGTGCAAGGCGATGAACCGCTCGTTCATCTCGCGTCATCCTGGGCGGGTTCGGCGAGACCGCGGCGGCCGGTGCCGCCGACGACAGCGACAAGACCTTCAAGGCGGGCTCGGCCGACGACGCCGCGTTCATCATGGAGAACGCGCAGAAGGTGATCATCGTGCCGGGCTACGGCATGGCGGTCTCCCAGGCGCAGCACGCGGTGCGCGAGCTCTACGAGACCCTGACCAAGAAGGGCGTGGAGGTCGCCTTCGCCATCCATCCGGTGGCGGGCCGCATGCCCGGGCACATGAACGTGCTCCTGGCCGAGGCCAACATCCCCTACGACGTCGTGCACGAGATGGAGGAGATCAACGGCGAGTTCGGCCAAGCCGACGTCGCCTACGTGATCGGCGCCAACGACATCACCAACCCTTCGGCCAAGACCGACAAGAGCTCGCCGATCTACGGCATGCCCGTGCTCGATGTCGACAAGGCCAAGGCGGTGTTCTTCATCAAGCGCTCGACCGCCCCGGGCTATGCCGGCATCGACAACCCGCTGTTCTACATGCCGCGCACGATGATGCTGTTCGGCGACGCCAAGAAGATGACCGAGGAGATCGTCAAGGGCATGCCCTGACGATCCCTTCCCTCAGGCCGCCCGCCGGGCCTCGCCCCTGACCTGCGCCAGCGTCAGGTCGAGGCAGCGGCGGGCGAGGCGGACCAGCTCGTCGATCTCCGCGTCCGTGATCACCAGGGGCGGCGAGACGATCATGCAGTCGCGCACCGCGCGCATGATCAGGCCCTCGCGGAAGCAGAACTCGCGGCAGGTCATGCCGACGTCGCCTTCCTTGGCGAAGGGGGCCAGCGTGCGCTTGTCGGCCACCAGCTCCAGCGCCCCCATCAGGCCGAGGCTGCGCGCCTCGCCCACCAGCGGGTGGTCGCCCAGCTCGGCCCAGCGCCGGGCGAAGTAGCCGGCGGTGTGGTCGCGCACGCGGTCGACGATGCCCTCCTCGGCCAGGATGCGCAGGTTCTCGGCCGCCACCGCGCAGGAGACGGGGTGGCCGGAGTAGGTGTAGCCGTGGTTGAAGTCGCCGCCGGCGTCGATCACCGCCTCGGCGACCCGGTCGCCGATCACCACGCCGCCGATCGGCGCGTAGCCCGAGGACAGGCCCTTGGCGATCGGCATCAGGTCGGGCTCGACCCCGAAATGCTGGGCGCCGAACCAGGTGCCGAGCCGGCCGAAGCCGCAGATCACCTCGTCGGTGACCAGGAGGATGTCGTACTTGCGGCAGATCTTCTGGATCTCGGGCCAGTAGCTGGCGGGCGGGACGATCACGCCGCCCGCACCCTGGACCGGCTCGCCGATGAAGGCGGCCACGTTCTCGGCCCCCAGCTCCAGGATCTTCTCCTCCAGCGCCCGGGCGCAGACCAGGCCGAAGGCGTCCGGGTCCATGTCGCGGCCCTCGCCGAACCAGTAGGGCTGGCGGATGTGGACGATGCCGGGGATGGGCAGGCCGCCTTGCGCGTGCATCGGCTTCATGCCGCCCAGGCTGGCGCCGGCCATGGTGCTGCCGTGATAGGCGTTCCAGCGGCTGATCACCGTCTGGCGCTTGGGCTGGCCCATCACGTCCCAGTAGCGGCGCACGAGGCGCAGCACGGTGTCGTTGGATTCCGAGCCGGAGCCGGTGAAGAACACGCGGTTCATGTGCGGCGGCGCCACCGCGGCGATCCGGGCGGCAAGCTCGGCCGCGGCGGGGTGGGTGGTCTTGAAGAAGCAGTTGTAGAAGGCGAGGTCCTGCATCTGGCGGTAGGCGACCTCGGCCAGCTCCTTGCGGCCATAGCCGATGTTGACGCACCACAGGCCGGCCATGCCGTCGAGGATGCGGTTGCCCTCGCTGTCCCAGATGTGGCTGCCCTGGGCACGGGTGATCACGCGGCTGCCCTCGGCGTTGAGCGCCTTGGTGTCGCTGAACGGGTGCCAGTGGTGGGCGGCGTCGAGCTGCTGCCATTCGCGGGTGGTGCGCTGTCCTGTCATGGTGCTGCTCGCCGATCCGTGTCTTGTGATCACATTCTTCGGGTCGCATATTGTGATCACATTTTGGCGGCGTCAAGTACCGTGCCGCCGGGAGAGGGATGGTGCATCACCAACGGAGCCGCCGGCCCGTGATCGGGATCGTGGCGGACGTCAAGCAGATCGGGCCGCACCCGTTCCACGCGGTCGGCGAGAAGTACATCAACGCCGTGGCCCACGGTGCCGGCGCCCTGCCGGTCCTGCTGCCGGCCACCGCGGCGGGCGAGGACCTGGAGACGATCCAGGCGCCGCTGGACTTTCTGGACCTGGTCGACGGCCTGTTCCTGCCGGGCAGCGCCTCCAACGTCGAGCCGCGGCTCTATGCGACCAGCGAGCCTTTGCCGATGCTGCACGACCCGCAGCGCGACGCCACGACCATGCCGCTGATCCGCGCCGCACTGGAGCGTGGCATGCCGTTGCTGGCGGTGTGCCGCGGCCACCAGGAGCTCAACGTCGCCCTGGGCGGCACGCTGCACCAGCTGGTCCACGAGCAGCCCGGGCTGATGGATCATCGCGAGCCCAAGGACGCGCCGCGGCGCATGCAGTACGCGGCGGCACACGGCATCCGGCTGGCCGAGGGCGGCCTCCTGCGCCGGATCGCCGGCGTGCCGATGGCCCTGGTCAACTCGATCCACGCCCAGGGCATCGACCGGCTGGCGCCGGGCCTCGCGGTCGAGGCGACCGCACCCGACGGGCTGATCGAGGCGGTGCGCGTCGAGTCCGCACCCTTCGCGCTGGGCGTGCAATGGCACCCCGAGTGGCGGTTCCGCGAGGACCACCTGTCGACCGCGATCTTCGCCGCGTTCGGGGCTGCCGCGGCGTCCTACCGCGAGGGCGGGGTCAGCTCGGCGGCGGCGTGAGGATCTCGCGGCCGATGATGTCCTGGCCATCCAGGATGTCGGCCCGGATCGCCTCGCGCAGGCCGACCTCGTCGCGGGCCCGGATGGCCCGCACGGCCGCCTGGTGCCGGTCCACGACATGGCCCGTGCCCAGGCGGCCCACCACCATGCGCAGGAACGGCCCGACCTGGAGCCACAAGGACTCGACCAGCGGCAGCAGCACGGTGGAGCCCGACGCCCGGTAGAGCCGGAAGTGGAAGGCGTAGTTCCGGTGCATGTAGGCCTCGGTGTCGCCCCGGGCCAGCGCCCGGTCGATGTCGGCGTCCAGGGCGAGCATGGCGTCGATGTCGGCCTTGGTCATGCGCGGCAGGGCCAGCGTCGCGAGCTCGGGCTCGAGCATGGCACGGGCGAGGCACAGCTCGGCGAAGCGTGCCGGCGACATGGCCGGCACCGCCACGCGCCGGTTGTCGAACATCTCCAGCGCCCGCTCGGCGACGAGCTGGCGCAGCGCCTCGCGGACCGGCATCGGGCTCACGCCCAGATCCTCCGCCACGCCGCGCAGCGTGACCGGCCGGCCGGGCACGAAGCGGCCGGTGACGATGGCCTCGCGCAGCTCGCGGTAGACCCGGGCATGCTGCAGCTCCCGCTCGCCCCCGCCCGGCTCCCTGTCCAACTGCACCGCCGCCGTCGCCATGCCTGCCACCTCCATCCCTGTCCGAGGCCCAACATGGCATCGGCTTGACACTCGGTCAATTTGTGATCACAAAATAGAACACCAACGAACGTGATCACGACGGCGGCTGTGACCGGCGCGCCAAGCGGAGAGGCTCTCATGTCTGCGACCGGACCGTCGCTGCGGCTGGCGGCGATGGCGAACGGCGACGATCCCGCCCACGAGGCCCGGGTCTTTATCGAGGCGAACCCCCAGATCGGCTCGGCCGACCTGTTCGTGGTCGACCATGGCGGTGTCGCCCGCGGCAAGCGGGTTCCGGCGACGAGCCTCGCCAAGGCGTTTCATTCCGGCATCCCGATGCCGCGCTCGGTCCTGGCCCTGGACATCTGGGGCAACGACGTGACCGAGGCCGGCTACGACCAGGAGACCGGCGACGGCGATGCCTTGTGCCGGCCGGTGCCCGGCACGCTGCGGCCGATGACCTGGGCGCGCACGCCCACGGCCCAGATGATGCTCACCATGCACGAGCCCGACGGCCGGCCGTTCCCGGGCGACCCGCGCCACGTGCTGGCCGGCGTCCTCGCCCGCTTCGCCGCCCTGGGTCTGACCCCGGTCGTGGCCACCGAGCTCGAGTTCTACCTGGTCGAGCCCACCGGCGGCCCCGACGGCGGCCCCGTACCGCCGCGCCAGCCCGCCACCGGGCGCCGGCCCAGCGATCCCTGCGTGCTCAGCCTGGACGAGCTCGAGGGCCTGGAGCCCGTGTTCGCCGGGATCGAAGCCGCCGCCCGGGCGCAGGGCATCCCCACCGACACCCTGATCACCGAGCACGGCCCGGGCCAGTTCGAGATCAACCTCTGGCACCAGCCCGACGCGCTCCTGGCCGCCGACCAGGCGGTCCTGTTCAAGCGCGCGGTCAAGGGCTGTGCCCGTGCCCATGGCCTGGTCGCCACCTTCATGGCCAAGCCGTTCGGCGACGCCGCCGGCAGCGGCATGCACGTCCATCTCAGCCTGCTCGACGCCGCCGGCCGCAACGTGTTCGACGACGGGGCGGCGGGCAGCCCCCTGCTGCGCCACGCCGTGGCCGGCCTGTGCGCCACCATGCGCGACTTCACCGCGATCTTCGCGCCCAGCCACAATTCCTACCGGCGCCTGCGCCCCGGCGCCTTCGCGCCCACGGCCCCCACCTGGGGCCACGAGAACCGGACCGTGGCGGTGCGGATCCCCCATGCCGGCGGCCCGGCCCGGCGCCTCGAGCACCGTGTCGCCGGGGCCGACGTCAACCCGCACCTGGCGCTGGCGGCGATCCT
Organism: uncultured Alphaproteobacteria bacterium; assembly: GCA_963769465.1. Classification (GTDB taxonomy): domain Bacteria; phylum Pseudomonadota; class Alphaproteobacteria; order Geminicoccales; family Geminicoccaceae; genus Benzoatithermus. The sequence goes on along the minus strand of CAVYMA010000019.1, from coordinate 138,057 downwards.
GGCGGGCGTCCTGCACGGCATCGAGCGCAAGCTCGAGCCCGGCGCGCCCGTGACCGGCAGCGCCTACGGCAACGGGACCGAGCAGCTGCCCGCCAGCCTGCCGGCGGCTCTGGAGGCCTTCGCCGGCTCGGCGCTGGCGCGCGACTATCTGGGTGCGGCGATGGTCAGGATCTTCGCGGCGGCCAAGCGTCAGGAGCATGAGCGGCTGACCGGGATCGTGCCGGCCGCCGAGCATCAGGCCTATCTGCGCAGCGTCTAGCCGGCCGCCCTGTGCGGCGGGTCACGCGGTGCGATCGAGCACCGGCGTCACGGCCGCAGGGGTCGATGGCTCCTTCACCGCGTCCGGATGCAGGAGCGCCAGGACGGCGTCGACCCCGGCCGCGGTCGTGCCGACGACCGCGGCGGCACCCGTGATCGCGAGCGCTTGCTCCGCCTGCTCGGCGGAACTGCCCCACAGGCAGACGCAGGCCGGCGTGCCGCGCCCGAGCCGGGCGCGCAGACGCAGCAGCAGTCGCCGCGCCTGCCGGACCGCACCCGCGTCGAGATAGGAGAGGCAGACCGCGTCGTAGCGCTCCGGCACCATGCCGCCATGCAGGAGGGCGCCGGCGTCGATCACGTCCACCGTCAGGCCCCGCCGGCGCAGGAGCTCGGCCAGCATGGTGACCGCCGCGGTGTCCAGGCCGTAGCGCGCGCCCACGCACAGCACGCGCCCCGCGGCCAAGGCACCGGCGGGCTGGGGCTCGGGCTCCAGGGGCTCGACCAGATCGCCGACGATCGTGATGACCGAGGCCGCGACCGCCTGGGCGCGGGCCGGCTCCAGCACGCCGCGCTGGCGGTCCTGATCGGCGAACAGCAGTGCCGGCAGCACCACGCGGTCGAGAAGCTGCTCGAGCGACTGCTCCTCCAGAAGATCCTCGGCCAGCTCCTCGGCCTCGTGCGGGTCGCCCGCGAGCAGGCGCTGGTAGAACTTGACCTCGGGTGCGAGCACCGGCTGGTCGCCCAGCAGCACCTCGAAGAACTGCAGCTGCGGCACGTGCCGGCCGAGCACGACCAGGCAGACGGTGAGCGGTGTGGCCAGCAGCAGCCCCACCGGTCCCCACAGCGTGGTCCAGAACACGGCAGCCACGATGATCGCGAGCGGCGACAGGCCGGTGCTGGAGCCGTAGAGCCAGGGCTCCAGGACGTTGTTGGTGAACAGCTCCAGGCCGATGAACAGGCCCAGGGTCAGCAGGGGCGTGGTCCAGCCCGTGTCGACGGCGAAGGAGAGGGCGATGGGCAGGATCGCCGCCAGGATCGGGCCGAGATAGGGGATGAAGCGCAGGACCGTGGCCAGCATGCCCCAGAGCAGGGCGTTGGGCACCCCGATCAGGAACAGGCCCACGCCCACCGGCACGCCGTAGAGCAGGTTGACCACCAGCTGCATGAGCAGGTAGCGGCCGATCCGCTTGGCCGCGTCGCTGATCGCGGCCGTGGCACGGTGGACGTCGTTGAGCCCGAACAGCCGGATCATCCGGTCGCGCAGGTCCTCGCGCTGCAGCAGCACGAAGACGATGAACACGAGCACGATGCCGGCCGTGGCGATCGGCTGCAGCAAGGGCCCGACGAAGGTCGAGAGTGCCTCCAGCGGCGGCGGCGGCGGCTCGTGGATCTCGACCGGGATCGGCTTGGGCGGCGCGTCGGCGCCGGGGCCGGAGCGCTCCCGTCCGCGGCTGCGCCCGGGGCCTCGGTGATCCGGTCGATCTCCCGGCTGAAGTCGCGCAGGAAATCCGCGGTGCGGTCGATCAGCCCGCCGCCGGGGGCCGCCTGGGCGACCTCGCGCGCCTTGGCGCGTAGGTTGGCCTCGTAGGTCGGCAGCTGCTGGCCCAGCTGGGTGAGCTGGCTCGCGACCAGGGCCGCGAACCCGGTGACCAGCAGCGTGACCAGCAGCATGACGGTGAGCACGGCCGGCACGCGCGGCAGGCCGCGCCGGTACAGCCAGGTCACCAGCGGCCCCAGCGCGAAGCTCAGCAGGATCGCCAGCGCCAGCGGGATCAGCACGTCGCGGCCGAGATAGAGCGCCGCCACCGTCGTGGCGCACAGGAGGATCATGGCCGTCGGCGTGAAGGGGGCTGCCGCGGGCGGAATGTCCGGTGTTCGCCGCAGCGCGCCGCCCGGATCCGTGCCTTCGCCGTTCATTGCCGTGTTCCCCTTGGCCGCGCGGCGTGGCGCTGCGGCATGCTTCAATGGCCGCACCCAGGGCAAGGTTCCACGGGCCGTGGGCGACCCTCGCGCATGCTCGACCTATTGGGCCGCCCGGACGGATGCCTCAGGTCGCCGCAGTTGTCGGGTCAGGATGGGAGGTCGTTGGGAGCTGCGACCTGCCGGCCCGGGGCTCCTTGAACGAGCCGCGCACGAGTTGCGCGCCGATCCGGATGTCGTCGACCTTCCCAAGAACCGCCTTCGTGCCACGACGGTCCTCGCCGCGGCGTGCGGCCCGCTGGCTAGAGCTCGAACAGGCGCTTGAGCAGGGGTGCGGCGTCACCGGCGCGGGCGGCGAGGCCGTTCCAGTCGATCGCTGCCGGATCGCTCAGGATCTCCGGCAGCGGCCGCCGGTCGAGGCGGATGTCGGCCGTGACCTCCTCGCGCGTGAGCAGGCCGTCGCCGTCCTGGTCGTAGCTGGCGAACAGCTGGTCGGGGCCGACCGCCTGGATGATCACCAGGCCCATGATCAGCCGCTCGCGCTCGCCCTGCGGCAGCTGGCGCGCATGGCTCTTGGCCCAGCGGTCGACCTGTGCCTGCGTGGCGCGCACCTCCTCGGGCGACAGCTTGCCGTCGCCGTCGGCATCGGCGAAGGCGAAGCCGGTGTCGATGCAGCGCACCGCCGGCGCCTTCATGCACAAGGGTACGCTGCGGCTCAGGAACTGGTTCAAAGGCTCGCTGCCGGTAGCACCGGCCGGCGAGATGCTCGAAGCGGCGAGTGCCGCACACAAGGCAAGGCCGGCCGCACCGAGGCGCGGTGTGGTGTGTCGTGGCACGGGCAAGACCCTTCTCGGCGGGATTAGCCCAGGATGTGCCGTGCGGCCCCGTTCTCGACAAGCGCTTTCTTGAGCCGGTAGACCAGATCCAGGGCCTCCTTGGCGGTGAGCTGGTCGGGATCGACCTCGGCCAGGAGCCGCTCGACCGGCGACGGCTCGTCGGCCGCTGCGGGTGACGGCTCGCGCAGCATCGCCGCGAACAGGGGCAGGTCGTCGGCCAGCGTGGTGGCGGCCGAGCGGCTCTCGCCCTGCTCCAGCCGCTTCAGCACGGCCTCCGCACGGCGCAGCACGGGCTCGGGCAGCCCCGCCAGGCGGGCCACGTGGATGCCGTAGGACCGGTCCGCGGTGCCCGGGGCGACCTCGTGCAGGAACACCACCTGGCCGCGCCATTCCTTGACCCGCAGCGTGTGGCAGGCCAGCCGCGGCAGCTTGGCCGCCAGTGCCGTCAGCTCGTGGAAGTGGGTCGCGAACAGGGCACGGCAGCGATTGACCTCGTGCAGGTGCTCGACCACCGCCCAGGCGAGCGACAGGCCGTCATAGGTCGCCGTGCCGCGGCCGATCTCGTCCAGGATCACGAGGCTGCGCGGGCCGGCGAGATTGAGGATGCCCGCGGTCTCGACCATCTCGACCATGAAGGTCGAGCGCCCGCGGGCGAGATCGTCGGCGGCCCCCACGCGCGAGAACAGGCGGTCGACCACGCCGATCCGCGCCTCGCTCGCCGGCACGAAGCTGCCCAGCTGGGCCATGATCGCGATCAGCGCGTTCTGGCGCAGGAAGGTGCTCTTGCCGGCCATGTTGGGGCCGGTCAGCAGCCAGAGCGAGTGGTCCGCCCCGAGATCGCAGTCGTTGGCGACGAAGGGCTGGCTGGCACGGGCCAGCGACTGCTCGACCACCGGATGGCGGCCGCCGCGGATCAGGAACGCGTCGCCGCCGTCGACCTGGGGCCGGACGTAGCGCTGCTCGACCGCCAGCGTCGCGAGCCCGGCGCACAGGTCGAGCTCGGCCAGGGCACCGGCGGTCGCGGCCACGGTCTCGCTGGTGGCGAGCACGGCCAGCCGCAGCTCCTCGAACAGCGCCAGCTCGAGCGCCAGGGCCCGGTCGGCGGCACTGGCGATGCGGCTCTCCAGCTCGGTCAGCTCGGCCGTGGCGTAGCGCACGGCACCCGCCATGCCCTGGCGCTGGACGAAGGTGGGCGGCACCCGCGCCGCGTGCGCCGCCGGCACCTCGATGAAATAGCCCAGGAGGTTGTTGTGGCGGATCTTGAGCGGGCCGATGCCGGTCTCCGCACGCTGGCGCTCCTCCAGGGCCGCGACATGGCGGCGGCTCTGGTCGCGCAGCGCGCGGAGCTCGTCGAGCTCGGCGATCACGCCGGGACGCACGAAGCCGCCGTCGCGGGCGAGCAGCGGCGGCTCGGTCTCCAGCGCCTCCCGCAGCCGGCAGCCCAGCTCGGGGTGGGGCTCGAGCCGGGCCGCGACCGCGGCCAGCGCCGGCTCGTCCGCGATGCGCCGCCGCAGCTCGCCGGCCAGCGCCAGCGCGTCGGCGACCGCGAGCAGGTCGCGCGGGCCGCCGCGGGCGAGGGCCAGCCGGCCGAGGGCGCGCCCGAGATCGGGGCAGCGGCGCAGTGCGGTGCGGACGTCCTCGCGGCGGAAGGTGTCGGCGACGAGGCTCTCCACCTCGTCGAGGCGGGCGCGGATCGGCTCCGCCCGGGCGAGGGGTGCGGCCAGCCGCTCGGCCAGCAGCCGCCCGCCGGCATTGGTCAGCGTGCGGTCGATCGCCGCCAGCAGCGAGCCCTCGCGGGTAGCGGCGAGGCTGGCATGCAGCTCGAGGTTGCGGCGCGTGGCCGGGTCGATCAGCATCTCGCTTCTGGGCTCGATGCGCCGGGGCCGGTCGAGGCGCGGCAGGGCGCCCTTCTGGGTCAGCTCGAGATAGGCCAGGATGGCGCCGGCGGCGGCGATCTCGGCGCGGCCGAAAGCACCCAGCCCGTCCAGCGTCGCCACGCCGAAGGCCTGGCACAGCCGGCGCTCGGCGCCGATGCTGTCGAAGGTGGGGTCGGGCAGCGGCGTCACCTCGGCGCCGGCCTCGCCGCAGGGGCCGGCGAGCTCGGCCAGGAGCCGGGCGGGGACGAGGATCTCGCCGGCGGCGAGGCGGGCCAGGGCGGCCGGCAGCTCGGCGCGGGCCACGGGCTCGGTGGCAAAGGCGCCGGTCGAGATGTCGACGCGGGCGAGACCCAACTCCGCGCCGCTCGCCGCCACCGCGGCCAGCCAGTTGCTGCGCCGCGGGTCGAGCAGCCCGTCCTCGGTGAGCGTGCCGGCGGTGACGATGCGCACCACGTCGCGCCGCACCAGGGGCCGGCCCGGGCGCTTCTTCGCCTGGGCGGGGTCCTCCAGCTGCTCGCAGATCGCGACCTTGAAGCCCTTGCGGATCAGGCGGTGCAGGTAGAGCTCGGCGCTGTGGACCGGCACGCCGCACATCGCGATGTCCTCGCCGGCATGGCGGCCGCGCTTGGTCAGGGCGATGTCGAGGGCGGGGGCCGCGCGCACCGCGTCCGCGAAGAACAGCTCGTAGAAGTCGCCCATGCGGAAGAACAGGAGGGCGTCGGGGTGGGCCTCCTTCAGCGCCTGGTACTGGGCGATCATCGGGCTGGCGCGCGCGCCCGCCGCGTCCTCAGCCTCCAAGTTATTGCTTTTAGGTTGAGAAATGGTGTATTCCAATAACTTGAAGTTGGAAAATGGCGCGGCGAGCGGTTCGTCGAGCCATGGCGGGACCCGGGTGATCCAACACGACCCAAAGGCGATGCGCTACCTGCGCGACGTGCTGCCGGCCGCCTGGAACCGCGCGGCCACCGCGGCCGCGGTGCTCGCCGGCCGGGCGCGCTACCTGCCCTGGCAGGACCGTGCCGCCGCGTTCGACGAGTTCTACTGGGCCGAGGCGCGACGCCGGCTGGCCACCGACGACATCACCGCCATCGTCAACCGCCAGGCCGGCAAGATCGCCGAGCCCGAGCGCATCGATCTCTATGGCCGGTTCTGCGGTGCGGTGACCGCGGCCACGCTGATGCAGCTGGACGACCGCGCACCCCTGGCCGATCCGGCCGCCGCCCTGATCCACTTCTTCTCGCTCGAGCCCGTGCACCGCGACCGCGCGGTCGACTGGATCGGTGCCGGCCATCACCAGGGCCTCGCCGCCAGCCTCGCCTCCTGGCCGGGCTGCGCCTTCCTGCTGCTGATCCTCTCGCCCAGCGACAGTGCGGAGAGCTTCCTCGCCCGCGACGCGTTCTGGGCCGCCATGCTCGGGCGCGGCTGAGCCGGCTCAGGCGGCGGCATCGCCACCCCGAGCCGCGGCCGCCTGCGCCGCGCCCACCAGCGCCGCGCAAGGGCCGAAGCCGCGGCGGTGATGGCGGTTGAGACCCAGCCGGGCCAGGGCCGCCAGGTGCTCGCGGGTCGGGTAGCCGGCGTTGCGCTCCCAGCCATAGCCCGGATGGCGCAGGGCCAGCCGCACCATCAGCGCGTCGCGCGCGACCTTGGCCACGATCGAGGCGGCACTGATCTCGGGCACGGTGGCGTCGCCGCCGACCACGCAGCGCACCGGGCCGTCCAGCGGGGGTGCGCGGTTGCCGTCGACCAGCACCAGCCCCGGGCGGATCCCCAGCCGCAGCACCGCCCGGCGCATGGCGAGCAGGGTCGCGCCCAGGATGTTCAGCCGCTCGATCTCCGCCACCGAGGCGGCGGCGAGCGCGATCCGGCCGTGGCGGCGTACCAGCACGGCAAGCTCGCGCCGCTCGGCGGCACCCAGCGCCTTCGAATCGGCGAGGCCCGGGATGGCGCGCTCGAGGATCACGGCCGCGACCAGGACCGGACCGGCCAGGGGTCCGCGCCCGACCTCGTCCACGCCCACCACGGGTCCCGCCGGGGCGAGGGTCATGCCGCGGGCCAGCCGGGTACGGGGCGGACATGCCCGACCACGGCACCCGCGGTGTTGCGGATCTGTGGCGTGCGAAAGCGGGCCAGCGCCTCGGGCGCGGGTTCCGGCAGCGCATCCAGGTGGGCGAGCACGGCCAGGAGCGCCGTCTCGGCCGCCCGCGTCGCCCCGTCCTCCGCCTTGAGCGCGATGCCGAGGCCCCGGCCGGGCAGGGCCGCGAGGTAGGTGCCCTCGGCACCGGTCTTGGCGATGACGCCCGGCAGTGTGGCCATCACCGCGGTGCAGCAGCGGCCGGTGCCGGCCACCAGATGCGGGTGGGCGCGCATCGCGGCGGCGATCCGGGCCAGTGCGGCACGGCGGATCGGCGGCTGGCCGCCCGGGTCGGCGAGCTGTGCCGCGGCGCGCGCCAGGCCGCGCAGGGGCAGGGGATGGTTGGGCAGGCAGCAGCCGTCGATGCCGGGCTCGGCCAGCCGGTCCAGCCCGGCCAGGGCCGCGATCGCCCCGGCACAGTGCCGCTGCACCTCGTGCCCGGGCCGCTCGTAGCCTCGGATCGGCGCGCCCAGCTGCCGGGCGGCGGCCAGCATCCCGGCATGCTTGCCCGAGCAGTTGTTGTGGGTGCGGCGCGGTGCGGTGCCCGCACGGACCAGGGCCGCGGCGGAGGGCGCGTGCAGGGGCGGGTGCGGGCCGCAGGCGAGGTCCGCCTCGTCCAGGCCGAGCCGGGCCAGCCAGGCCTCGGCCAGGGCCACGTGCTCGGGCTCGCCGCCGTGCGAGGCGCAGGCCAGGGCGAGTTCCGCGGCACCCGCGGCGTAGGCGTCGGCTGCACCGCTCTCGACCAGGGCCAGGGCCTGGAACGGCTTGACCGCGGAGCGCGGGAAGATCGGCTCGTCGATGTCGCCGAGCGCCAGCAGCACGCCGCCCTGCGTATCGGCGACGCACAGCCGCACCCGATGCCGGCTCTCGACCCACCCGCCCCGCCACACCTCGACCGCAACCGGTGTCGCCGCCATCTCCCGTCCCTCACGCCCTGGCGGCGGATGAGCCACAAGCGGGTTGGCGGTGCAAGGGGGAGCGGGCATGGGCGAGCGGGGTTGGCTGGCGATCGCGGCGGGGCTCGGGTTCGCGGCCGTGGCGGCCGGCGCGTTCGGGGCGCACGGCCTGGAGTCCGCGGGCGACGCGCGCGGGGCGGAGCTGATGGCGACCGGGGCGCGCTACCAGATGTGGCACGCGCTGGCGATCCTCGCCTGCCTGGCACCGGCGCGCCGCTGCGCGCCCGCCCTGTGGCTGTGGGCCATCGGATGCGGTCCTGTTCCCGTGCAGCCTCTATGCCCTGGCGCTGGGTGCCCCGCGCGGCCTGGGCCTGGTCACCCCGGTCGGCGGGACGGCGCTGCTCCTGGGCTGGGCGGCGCTCGCCTGGCACGCCGTCAGGACGCGGGGCTGACCGGCGCGTCCGGCCCGGGCTCGCGCAGGCGGAAGCGGCGCACCCCGTCGGCGCCGATCGCGGACTCGACCGCGCCGGACCGCCGACGGCACGTCGGGCGGGTCCCCGCTGCCAGCCGGGCCGGCGGCCGGTGCGGTCGGCTCGATCTCCGCCACCGGACCGTCGGGACCGGTGCTGGCACCCAGGGCGGCGACGAGCCAGGTGAGGTTCGGGCGCAAGCCCTCCTGCTCCCACACCGCCACCGTGGTCATGGCGACCAGCCCGTCGCCGCCGGCCTCGAGCAGGCCGCGGTCCCGCGCGCGACGGCCGGCCGCGACGCGAAACCGCCGGCGCTCGACCACGGGCTCGTCCAGGCTCCAGGCGCGGTCGCTCGCGCGGTCGACCAGCTGCACCCGCAGGCGGCCGCTGCGCGTGGCCTCGATCGTCGTGACCTCGAAGCTGTAGGGCTCCCAGCGGGGCTCGGCGAGGGTGGGCGGCGTGGCCGCCAGCTCCGCGCGCAGGCCGGCCTCGGCCCGGCCGGCCAGCGCCGCGTCGATGCCCTGCAGCACGCCGCCGGCGATCAGGCCGATCAGGTCGATGCCGGGATCGCCCGTGGCGAGGAAGTCGATGTCCTCGGACCGGTCGACGCGGCGCAGTTCCTGCTGCAGGCGGCGATAGTCGGGATTGGGCCGCCCGCCGCCGGCGACACGGTAGGTCGAGCGCACGATCTCGTGGGCCAGCGGCCGGCGCGGCGCGGCGCGCGCCGTCGGCGCCGGCGCCACCACCAGGACGCATCGGGCACTGCCGTCGTCGGGCGGCAGGGGCAGGTCGAGGGATAACCGCTTCGGCCGGCGGCAAGGGCGTCGGGCCGGCTCGTACCGCCAGCGCCAGCGGTGCCGTGGCCGGATCGAGCCGTGCCGCCGCCGCAGGCGGCAGCCGCCCGATCTCGGCCGCGATCTCGCGACAGCCGGAGGCCGTGGGCCAGGCGACCGGAGGTGCGGCCGGCTGGACCGTCAATGCCGCCGTCGGCGCTGCGGCGGACTGGGATTGGGGCACTGCGGCGGGCGCGGGCGCAGCGAGCGGCACGGGCGCCGGTCCTGCGCAACCGAGCAGCAGCTGGGCACCGATCAGGCCCGCGCACGCTCCCGCCTGTCGCCGCATCGGCCGCCTCGTTCATCAACCAAAGGTTGAACAACCTAACATCGGCGGGTTTGCGACGGAAGCCTTCGCTGCGGCGGATGGGAATCTCAGGCCGACAGTGCCGCCGGCAGGCCGGCCGGGCCTCCCGCGGGCAGCCGGTCGGGCCCGGGCTGGTCGGCGAGCTCCGCCCAGCCGGCGCGCATGCGGCGCAGCAGCCGGACCAGCTCCTCGCAGATGCCCGGATCATTGTGCAGGTTGATCAGCACCAGCCGGCCGAGGATGTGGCCGTAGAGCCGGTCGAGCACCGTCGCGATCTCGCCCCCGCGCTCGAAGTCGAGGCAGGACTGGAGCGCGCCGACGATGGCGTGGACCTTGGTCACGCGCTGGAACCGCGCCTCGATGCGCCGGTCGGCGATGGCGGCCCGCGCTTCCTCCAGATTGCGGATGGCGCTGTCGTGCAGCAGCACGATCTGGCGCGCGGGCGGATGGGCCTCGGCATCGCGGTAGGCGGCCGAGGCGCGGCTGTGCAGCGGGACGGGGCTCATGCGGCCTCTCAGCTGGACTGGTTCATCGCGTCCATCTGGGCGCGGACCTGGGTGAGCATGGTGTTGGCGAGGCTGAGCGCCGATTCCATGGCGCCGAGCCGCGCGATCAGGAGATCGCGCGCCCGCGTGGCGCGCTCCTCGATCGCCGCGATCCGCTGGGCGTGCTCCTGGTTGGCGGCCTCGAGCGAATCGAGCGACTGCTGGATCGGACCGTCGATCTCGTCGAGGGCGGTCTCCAGCGCGTTGTAGAGCTGGTCGGCGAGCCCGGGGCTCACGGCAAGGTCGATCGTGGCGTTGCCGCGCCCGCTCCAGAGCAGCTTCAGGCCCTCGTAGGCGGTGCCCGGCGCCCCCTCGATCACGCCGCCGTTCACCACGGCCGCCACGCCGTCGAGGGTGGCGGCCTCGGCGCGGCCGTCGCCGTCGGCATCGGTGACGGCCACGGTGAAGGCGTAGTCGGTAAGCGCGTTGCTCCGGGCGTAGACGGCAAGCCCGCCCGAATTGGCCGTGGCGGTGAACTCGAACACCCGGCGGACCTCGTCCAGGCGACCGAGCAGGCGCGAGTCCAGCGTGGCCTCGTCGAGCCGCAGCCGGCCGCCCTCGACCATGGTGATGCCCACGTCGCGCAGGGTGCTGAGCGCACCCGAGGCGAGGCCGGGCACGGATCCCCCGACCAGGCCGGACAGGCCCTGGGCGAGGCTGCGCAGGACCCGGTCGCCGAACAGCGCCGCATCCTCGCCGACGGCACCGTCCGCACCGACGCTGGACTGGCGCGCCACGAAGTCGCGCAGCCCGTTGTAGGCCTCGACGAAGCCGACGAGCTGCTCCTTGGCCGCCACCAGGGACGGTTCCACCTTCACCGCCAGCGGGTTCCCGGGCTCGGCCCGGTAGAGGTCGATGGTGACACCCTGGAGCACGTCGTCGATCCGGTTGCCGGTCCGTTCGATCGCCACGCCGTCCACGGCCAGCAGCGCGGTCTGCGCCGCCTGGAGGGTGGTGGGTGCGAGAAGGCCGGTGATCGCGGTGCCGCCGGCATCGGCGAGCTCGATCGCCCGTCCGGTCTCGGCCGCGGTCAGCACGAGGCGACGCTCGCCGGCCGAGACCGACATGATGCTGGCCTGGACGCCGGTCTGCGCCGCCACGGCGTTGATGGCGGCCCGCAGATCGTCGGCCGACATGGCGCCGTCGACGGCAATCGTGGCCTTGGTGCCGCCGGCGAGCCCGATCTCGAGGCTGCCGGCGAAGGCGGCGCCGCCGTTCCAGGCCTCGGCCAGTGTCTGTCCCTCCGGGCCGAGCGGCTGTGCCGTCAGCTTGTGCGCCGTGGCGAGGCGGGTGACCTCGAGCGAGAACGCACCGGGTGCCGCCCGGTTCTCGACCGTGATCCCGACCAGCTCGTCCGGGGCCGTGCCGCCGCTGCCGGTGACGAAGGCCTGCTTGGTCTCGAACACGTTCTCGGCCACGCCCAGGAGCCCCGGCGGGTTGCGCAGGCCGGCGACGCTGGCCTGGAGGTCCTGCAGGAGCGTCTTGAGCTCGCCCAGGGCGGCAGCACGGGCCTCGTTGCGGGCCACGCGCTGCTCGAGGCGGACGGCGGGCAGGCGCTTGGCCTCGTAGGCCGCGCTGACGATCGCCTCCGTGTCCAGCTTGGAGCTGGTGCCGGTCAGCCGCGTGACCCCGCCGGACACGCTGAGACTGCCGATGCTCAGGCCGTCGGCCATGTCATCCGCCTCAGGCTTCGACCGCCACGAGCGGCCGGTCGCGGCCCTCGCGGCTGCTGGCGTAGAAGCGCAGCAGCGCGTCCGGGGGCGACTGGTGCAGGACCTCGCCGCTCTTCCGGTCGGCGACGCGGTAGACCACTCTCCCGGTACCCTCGTCCTGGAAGCTGGTGACCTCCACGTCGCGGTCCTGGAACAAGGCCCGGGCGGCAGCCCGGCTGGCCCGATCCAGGGCCTGAGAGGGCTCGACCGCCTGGCGGGTCAGCCGCTCGCTGGCGACCGGCGCCACCGCAGCACCCTCGCCCGGCAGCGGCCGGGGCTGGGCCGGCACGGTGGCAGCGGGTCGCGGCGGCGTCGCGGCGGCGATCGCGGTGATCTCGGTCAGCATGGCCGCCTCCTCGGACGGACCCGGGTGCCGCCGCGCGGCGACCACTGTCGCCTACGCGCCGGTCCACCCGTGCTGTTGGCGATAGGCGGCGGCGGGCGCCGCCCGGGCCGGCTCGGCCGCTGCCGCGGATCGGCAGGGTCCAGGCCGGGGGCGTCGCCCGCCATCGCGCGCTAGCTCAGCAGCCGCAGCAGGTTCTGCGGCATCTGGTTGGCCTGGGCGAGCATGGCGACGCTCGCCTGCATCACCACCTGCTTGGACGAGTAGTTGGCCATCTCCGCGGCCACGTCGACGTCCATCAGCGTCGAGCGCGCCGCGTCGATGTTCTCGACCGAGGTGGCGAGGTTGGCGCTGACGAAGTCGAAGCGCGACATCTGGGCGCCCAGGGTCGAGCGCGCGGAGAGGACGTCGTCGATCGCGGTGTCGATGGCCGTGCCCGCGGTCTGCGCATTGGCGATGGTGTCGATGGTGCTCGCGTTCAAGGAGAGCCCGGTCGAGCTCATGTCCTGCGTGATCGTGACGTTGATCACGTCGTTGGCACCGTCGGTGCCGACCGCGAAGTCGGCATCGAAGCTGCCGTCCAGGAGCAGCGTGCCGTTGAACTTGGTCTGGGTCGAGATGTCGTCGAGCTGCGTCGCGAGCTCGCTGAACTCGCTGTCGAGATAGCCGCGCTCGGTGTCGCTGATCGAGCCCGACACGGCCTGGGTGGCCAGGGCCTTCATGCGGATCAGGATGTCGGAGACCTGCTGGGCGGCACCGTCGGCCACCTGCAGCACGCTGGTGCCCTGGCTGGCGTTGACCTGCGCCTGCTTCAGCGCGGCGACGTCGGCCTTGAGCTTGGTGCCGACGGCCAGCGAGGCGGCGTCGTCCGAGGCGCGCACGATGCGCGAGCCCGAGGACAGCTTGGCCAGCGAGCGCGAGGCCTCCATGTCGTTGGTGCGCAGATAGCGGTGCGCCGTGGCGGCCGAGGTGTTGGTGGCGACGGAAAGAGCCATGGTCGAGATCCTTCTACCTGAAGCCGGGGCCGCACCGGCGGCCCCGCATCGGTCCGGCTACCTGCCGGCCGGCGCCCGCAAGCGGTGCGCGACGGCCATTGTGCGGTGAAGGTCTCAACACTTCGTAAACGCCCCGCCGCTCCGCGGGCGACCGCCCTCCAGTGCGTACCCGAAGGCACGGCTCAGCCGAGCAGCTTCAGGAGATTCTGCGGCATCTGGTTGGCCTGGGCGAGCATGGCGACGCTCGCCTGCATCACCACCTGCTTGGACGAGTAGTTGGCCATCTCCGCGGCCACGTCGACGTCCATCAGCGTGGACCGCGCCGCGTCGATGTTCTCGACCGAGGTGGCGAGGTTGGCGCTGACGAAGTCGAAGCGCGACATCTGGGCGCCCAGCGTCGCGCGTGCCGAGAGCAGGAGGTCGATCGCCGCGTCGACCGCGGTTCCGGCCAGCTGGGCGTTGGCGACGGTGTCCACGGCGCTGGTGTCGATGGCAAAGCCGGCGGCACTCACATCCTGGGCGATGGTGACGTTGATCACATCGTTGGTGGCGTCGGTCCCGACCGCGAAATCCAGCGCGAAGGTGCCGTCCAGCAAGGGCGTGCCGTTGAACTTGGTCTGGGTCGAGATGTCGTCGAGCTGGGTCTGCAGCTCGCCGAACTCGCTGTTCAGGTAGCCGCGCTCGGTGTCGCTGATCGAGCCGGTGACGGCCTGGGTCGCCAGCGCCTTCATGCGGATCAGGATGTCGGAGACCTGCTGCAGGGCGCCGTCGGCCACCTGCAGCACGCTGCTGCCGTGGCTGGCGTTGACCTGGGCCTGGCGCAGCGCGTTGACGTCGGACTTGAGCTTGGTGCCGACGGCCAGCGAGGCGGCATCGTCGGACGCCCGGACGATGCGCGAGCCCGAGGACAGCTTGGCCAGCGACCTGGACGCCTCCATGTCGTTGGCCTTGAGGTAGCGGTGCGCGGTGGCCGCCGACGTGTTGGTCGCAACCGAGAGCGCCATGACCCATACTCCACCTGCGATGCGGCCACGGCCCGTCCTGGCCGCACGCCTGCTCGACCGGCAGAGCTATCAGGGAATACGCTAAAAATGGTTAACGCGCGCGAACCAGGACGATAGGCCTTGACCAGAGGCATGCCCGCGACAGTCGGCGGCGGTGCTGTGGCTCATGGCGGCCCCGGCGTCCGCCCTCGAGCTCGGCCTGCCGCTCGCCTGCGCGCCGGGCGAGGATTGCTGGCTCGTGCGCCTGGTCGACCACGATCCCGGTCCGGCCTTCGCCGACCATCGCTGCGGGAACCTGGGCTCGGACGGGCATGACGGTACGGACTTCGCGATCGCGGACCCGGTGCGCATGGCCGAAGGCGTGCCCGTCCTCGCCGCCGCTCCCGGCCGCGTGGTGGGCGTCCGCGACGGGATGCCCGACCAGCCCCCCGAGGGCAGGCTCGTCCACGATTTCGGCGAGCGCAACTGCGGCAACGGCGTCCTGCTGCGCCACGCCGACGGGTGGGAGACGCAGTATTGCCACCTGCGCCGCGGCAGCGTCGCGGTGGCCGAGGGCCAGGAGGTCGCGGCCGGAGCGGAGCTGGGCCTCGTCGGCATGAGCGGCGAGGCCAACTTTCCCCACGTCCATCTGAGCGTGCGGCGCGACGGTGCCAGCATCGACCCGTTCACCGGCGGCCCCGCCGGGCAGGGCTGCGGCGAGCCGGGCACGCCGCTGTGGGCGGCCGACCTGCACGCGTCGCTGGCCTACGACGAGGTGCCGATCGCCGTGGTGGGCCTGACCGATCACCTGCCCGATCGCGACGCGATCGTCGCCGGCACGGCGCGGGCCGCCACCCTGTCGACCGCGGCACCGGCCCTGGTCGGCTACGTGCTGGCCTATGGCCTGCGGCCGGGGGACCGGCTGGAGATCGCGATCATCGGCCCCGACGGCGGCAAGGTGAGCGAGGCGGGCTTCGACCTCGACGAGGCGGCACCGCGCGCCACGCGCGCCGCCGGCCGGCGGCGACCGGCCGAGGGCTGGGCGGCGGGGACGTACCGGGTCGAGGCGATGGTGCGGCGTGGTGCCAGGACCTTCGCCCGTGGCACCGCGTTCACGCTGGTTCAGTAGAGCCGGCCGCCATTGGGCACGGGCCGCTCGACGGCGACCAGGACCACCTCGCCCGCCGCGTCGGGAAAGCCCAGGACCAGGACCTCCGAGACCGCCTTGGCGATCTGGCGCGGCGGGAAATTGACCACGGCCGCCACCTGCCGGCCGACCAGCTCCTCGGGACGGTAGTTGGCGACCAGCTGGGCCGAGCTCTTCCTGCGGCCGATCTCCGGGCCGAAATCGACCAGGAGGCGGTAGGCCGGCTTGCGGGCACCCTCGTTGGGCGACGCCTCGAGGATGGTGCCGACCCTGATGTCGACCTTGAGGAAGTCCTCGATCGCGATGGTCATGCGCGCCCTGCCCTGGCAACCAAGCCGAGCGCGCCGCTTAGGCCGGCGGCCGCGCCGGCGTCAACCCGGGTGCCGGTCCCGCGCCGCGGGGCGGCCGCTGCCACCGACGCCGCCCAGATCCTCGAGCAGGCGGCTCGAGGCCGCCATGGCGTGCTCGAACCGGCGCAGGGCCTGGTGCCAGGTCAGCTCCAGGCGGCGGGCCGGGTCGGCCTCCGCCGCCAGGGCCTGCCCGGTGGCCAGAAGCTCGCCGCTGGCCTCGGCGACGAAGGCCAGCTGCGCCTGTGCCGCGCGCGCCATGCGCTGGTGCCAGTCCTGGTGGAATGCGAGCAGGGCCGCGAGCCCGGCCGGCCAGGGAAGCGGCAAACCAGCCTCGGTGGGGGCCGCACTCGCCGGGCTGCGACCGACCGGCCGGGCGGCGGACCTGGCCGTGCGGGGCTGTGCACGCGCCGGCCGGTGCCGGCCGTCGGCGGCCCCGCCGTTGACGAAGGCGGGTGCTGCGGCCTCGTCCAGCTCGCGCATGGCGGTGTCCTGCATCGGTACCTCCGGGTGATGGCCAGCGGTTCGGGAAGAAACCACCCTAGGTTGAATAATCCGGGCCTCCTAGTAGAAAATCGATCAACCAAACCCGCCAATGTGGCCCTCAGGCGGCGGCCTCGGCCTTGGCGGCACGCGGGCAGAAGCGGCTGAAGCCGGCGAACCAGCGCGCCGCCGTCTCGGCCTGCTGCAGCCGGCGGTCGAGCTCGGCCAGGGTCCGGGCCATGTCGGGGGTGTCGTCGTCCAGCCAGACGCTGAAGGTGCGCAGGTAGACCGCCCCGGTCACCCGCCGCGCCGCCTTGCCCATGACGGGGCCGTCCTCGGTGGCGGCGGCGTCGAGCAGGCGCCGGCTCAGCCGGTCGAGATTGCAGAGGGCCGTGGCGAGCAGCGACGGATCGCGCCCGGTGCGGCGGGCCAGCGTGCGCAGGCCGTCCTTGTAGGGCGCCATGGCGTCCAGCCGACGCATGATCAGCTCGAACACCCGCTCGCGCGGGCTCATCCCGTCGAGCTCGGCAAGGTCGATCGCCAGCATCTCGGCGTCGAGCCGCCGTCCGAGCACGCGCAGGAGCGCCGCGCGGTCGGGCAGTTCGGCGTAGACCTCGGGCAGGCCCATCTCCGCCCGCCGCGCCAGCTCGGCGAAGGAGAAGCGCTCCCAGCCGCGCTCGGCCAGGAGGTCGAACGCCAGCCTGACCAGATCCGTCCCACCGTTCACCGCCATCGCGGCATCCTCCTCGCCAAGGGTGACGCCCGCGGTGCGGCGGGCTC
The DNA here is from genome assembly GCA_963769465.1 of uncultured Alphaproteobacteria bacterium. Taxonomy (GTDB): domain Bacteria; phylum Pseudomonadota; class Alphaproteobacteria; order Geminicoccales; family Geminicoccaceae; genus Benzoatithermus. The sequence continues at coordinate 121,194 of CAVYMA010000019.1, read as the reverse complement.
AGGCCAGCTCGCGCGATCGCCGGGCCGCCGCCGCCACCGCGCGCTCGAGGAGCGGCCCCAGGCCGTCGGGGGCCATCAGCACCTCGAGTGCGGCCGCCGTGGTACCGCCGGGGCTGGTGACGTTCATGCGCAGCCGGGCAGCACTGTCGGGCGCCTGGAAGGCGAGCTCCCCGGCACCGACGACGGTGGCCCTTGCCAGCCGCATCGCCAGCTCCTCGGGCAGGCCTTGCCGCACGCCCGCGGCGGCCAGCGCCTCGATCACGTGGAAGACATAGGCCGGACCGCTGCCGGAAACAGCGGTCACCGCGTGCATCAGGTCCTCGTCGTCGACCCAGTGCACCTCGCCGACGGCACCCATCAGGCGCTCGGCCAGCGCCCTCGCGTCCGGGCCGGCGGCGGCGTTGGCGCACAGGACGGTGACCCCGCGCCCGACCGCGGCCGGGGTGTTGGGCATCGCCCGCACCACGGGCCGGTCGGCGCCGAGGCAGCGCTCGAACAGGGCGATCGGCTTGCCGGCCGCGATCGACAGTACCAGCGTGTCGGCCGCAGCCAGCGGCGCGTAGCCGGGGAGTGCGGCGTCCATCATCTGCGGCTTGACCGCAAGCAGGATGGCCGCCGGCGAGAGACCTGGCGGCAGCCCGGCGGCGTCGGCGAAGGTGGCGACGCCGTGCGCTTCGGTCAGAGCCGCACGGCGGTCGGCGTCGGGCTCGACCACCAGCACGGCAGCCGCCGGCGCACCCCGGCCGAGCCAGCCGGCCAGCAGCGCCTCGCCCATCTTGCCGCCGCCGACCAGCAGCAGCGGCCGGGCGGCCTCGAGCATCAGGCCTCGCCTTCGGTTTCGAGCAGGGCGGCGGTGATCGCCTCGGCCGGGTCCTTGCCGCCCCAGATCACGAACTGGAACGCCGGGTAGAAGCGCTCGCACTCGGAGACGGCGATGTCGACCAGGTCCTCGATCAGCTCGGCATTGGCGGCGATGCCCTCGCGGAACAGGACGGCATGGCGGAACACGGGCAGGCCCTCCTCCGACCACAGGTCGAAGTGGCCCAGCCAGAGCTTCTCGTTGCCCATGGCGAGCAGGGCGTAGACCGGCGTGCGCTTCTTGGCCGGGACCTTCATGTCCAGGGCGCAGGAGAGATGCATCACGCCGAGCTCGGGATGCCAGGCGAACCACAGCTTGTAGTGGCACCACTGGCCGGCGATCTCGGCCGCCAGCTCCTCGTCGGTCTGGCGATGGAACGGCCAGTCGTTGGCGACGGCGAGCTTCTCCACCAGGTCGAGCGGGTTGGCCGAGGTCTCTTCGTCTTGGATGTCGGGGTGCAGCGAGGACACGCTTGGGCACTCCTTGCGAGTGGCGGAGCCGGGTTGCGCACCCGGGCTCAGGTGGTCCCCTTGTGGCGCCGCCACCGGTGGTCCGGCTCCGACGCGACGTCGCGAGCCTAGAAAAAGCCGGTGGACTTTACAAGCGCAGGGGCCAACCGTCAGGTGTTCTGGGGCTTGTCGGATTCACCCGACTTGCGGGCGCGGCGCGGCTTGGCGACCGCCTTGGCGGGCTGGGCCTCGGCCGTTGCGAGCTGGGCCTCGAGGGCCGCGACCTTGGCCGCCAGCTCGTCCTGGCCGGCGCGCGCCTTGGCCGCCATGGTCCGTACCGCCTCGAACTCCTCGCGGGTCACCAGGTCGAGATCGGCCGCCATGCGCTCGACGCGCTCGCGCACGCGGGTCTCGATCTCCTCGCGCAGGCCGCTCAAGGTGTTGAAGGCCCCGCTCGCGACACGGGCCAGATCGTCGAACAGGCGGTTGCTGGTCTGCATGGGAACTCCTCGCGAGCGGCAGCAGGCTTGCACCCGCGTGATATGGGCCGGGCCTGGAAACCGTGCAACCCGGGTCGCCGCTGTTGCCCCCAAGCCGCACCTTGCCTATGACGCACGCGCGTCCGCGCCGCCCTGGCAGCCGAGGTGGAACGCCTTGCCCCTGTTCGCGATCCCGTTCCCCGCCATCGACCCGGTGCTGATCCAGCTCGGCCCGTTCGCGATCCGCTGGTACGCGCTGGCCTACATCGCCGGCATCGTCCTGGGCTGGCGCCTGGTCCGCCGGCTGGTGCAGCGGCCGGGCTGGGCGATCTCGCCCGAGGCCGTGGACGACCTCGTGTTCTACGTGACGCTGGGCGTCATCCTGGGCGGCCGGATCGGCTACGTGCTGTTCTATCAGCCCGGCCATTACCTGACCCATCCGCTCGACATGCTGGCCGTATGGCGCGGCGGCATGTCGTTCCACGGCGGCCTGATCGGCGTGCTGGTCGCGACCTTCCTGTTCGCACGCAGCCGCAAGCTCGCCTTCTTCGAGATCACCGACGCGCTCGCCGTGGCGACCCCGATCGGCCTGTGCCTCGGCCGGATCGCCAACTTCATCAACGCCGAGCTGTGGGGCCGGGTCACCGACCTGCCCTGGGGCGTGGTCTTCCCCACCGCCGGCCCCGAGCCGCGCCATCCCAGCCAGCTCTACGAGGCGGCACTCGAGGGCGTGGTCCTGTTCGCGGTCATGCTCTGGCTCGCGCGCCGGCCCTACGGACCCGCGGCACGCGGCCTGCTCAGCGGCGTGTTCCTGATCGGCTACGCCCTGTCGCGGATCGCGGCCGAGTTCTTCCGCCAGCCCGACGTGCAGATCGGCTTCCTCGCCGGCGGGACCACCATGGGCCAGCTCCTGTCGCTGCCCATGCTCGCCTTCGGCATCTTCCTCGTGCTGCGCGCCCGGGGCCGGTCCGAGGCCTGGGGGTGAGCGGTCTCGGCGACCGTCTGCGCCGGCTGATCCAGGACCACGGCCCGATCTCGGTCGCCCGCTACATGACCCTGGCGCTGGCCCATCCCACGCTCGGCTACTATCCGGGCCGCGACCCCCTGGGTGCGGGCGGCGATTTCGTCACGGCACCCGAGGTCAGCCAGCTGTTCGGGGAGCTGATCGGGCTGGTCCTGGTCCAGCACTGGCTCGATCTCGGCCGCCCGGAGCGGGTCGCCGTCGTCGAGCTGGGTCCCGGCCGCGGCACGCTGATGGCCGACGCGCTGCGGGCGGCGCGGGTGGTGCCCGGGTTCGCCGCGGCGGCGGACGTCCATCTGGTCGAGACGAGCCCGGTCCTGCGCGAGCGGCAGGCCGCCGCCCTCGCCGGGCTGCCGGTGCACTGGCACGACGAGCTCGCCGGTCTGCCCGCGGACGCTCCCCTGCTGCTGGTGGCCAACGAGTTCCTGGACGCCCTGCCCGTCCGCCAGTTCCTGCGCATCTCGGGCCGCTGGCACGAGCGGCTGGTCGGCGTCGACGAGGCCGGCGCCTTCCGCTTCGTGGTGGCACCGCGGGCTACCCCGCTGCCGGAAGCGGCCGATGCGGCGGAGGGCACCCTGCTCGAGCTCGGGCCGGCCCGCGAGGCGCTGGCCGAGGCGATCGCCGGCCGGCTGGCCGCGCAGGGCGGCATGGCGCTGCTGATCGACTATGGCGCGGACACGCCGCTGATGACCGGCGACACCTTCCGTGCCGTCCGCCGTCACGCCGCCGTCGATCCCCTGCAGGACCCGGGCGAGGTCGACCTCTCCGCGCACGTCGATTTCCGCGCCGTGGCGGCGCGCGCCGCCGGTGCGGGTGCCGCCGTCTACGGCCCGCTGGCGCAGGGCGCGTTCCTCGGCCGGCTCGGCATCGCGCAGCGGCTCGCGGCCCTGCTGCGCCATGCCACGCCGGCGCAGGCAACGGACCTGCGCGGCGGCTACGAGCGGCTGGTCGGCGCGGATGGCATGGGCGAGTTGTTCAAGGTGCTGGCCCTGACGGCACCGGGCGCGCCGGTGCCGGCGGGGTTCACCGAGGCGGAGCGACGAGGATGCGGCTGACGGCACCGGCACTGGCTGGCCTGGACGGGGTGCGGCACGGCTTCTTCGGCCGCCAGGGCGGCGTCAGCGAAGGTGTGTGGAGCTCGCTTGAACGTCGGGCTGCGCAGCGGCGACGAGCCGGCGCGGATCGCCGCCAACCGTGCCCGCATCGCCCTGGACCTGGGCCTCGCGCCCGAGCGGCTGGTCACCGCGCGCCAGGTCCACGGCGACACGGCACTCGTGGTCGACGCACCCTGGCCGATGGCCGAGGCGCCGGAGGCCGACGCGCTGGTGACCGACCGGCCGGGCCTGCTGCTGGGCGTGCTGGCGGCGGACTGCGGGCCGGTCCTGTTCGCCGATGCCGAGGCGGGCGTGATCGGTGCTGCCCACGCCGGCTGGAAGGGGGCGCTGGGCGGGATCCTGGAGGCCACGCTGGCCGCGATGGCGGGGCTGGGCGCGGTACGCGAGCGGATCACCGCGGTCCTCGGCCCCTGCATCGGCCAGGCCTCCTACGAGGTCGGCCCGGAGTTCGTCGCCCGGTTCACGGACGCCTCGCCCGCGAACGCCCGCTTCTTCGTGCCCGACGGCGAGCGGGCGCGGTTCGACCTCAAGGGGTTCATCGCGGACCGGCTGGAGCGCGCCGGGGTCGGACGGGTCGAGGTCCTGCCGCACGACACCTGCGCGGACGAGGTGCGGTTCTTCAGCTATCGTCGCACCACGCTGCGGCGGGAGGAACGGTTCGGCCTGCAGCTCTCCGCCATCGCGCTGGAGGGCTAGCCGGCGGCGGGGAGCGGGCGCATGGCACGACGGGCAGCGACGAAGAAAGCCGACGCAACCACCGCACAGCGGCCGCTCGAGCTCGACACCGACCGCGCGGTCCATGCCGAGCGCCGGCCCTACGCCATCGTCGACATCGGCTCGAACTCCGTCCGGCTCGTCGTCTACGACGAGCTGGGCCGGGCACCCCTGCCCCGGTTCAACGAGAAGTCGATGTGCCGGCTGGGCGAGGGCCTGGCGGAGACCGGGCAGATCGCCGCCGAGAACTTCCGGCGGACCGTCGAGGCCGTGCGGCGGTTCCGGGCCATCGCCGACGCCATGGGCGTCACGCGGCTCGACGCCACCGCCACCGAGGCGGTCCGGCGGGCGAGCAACGGCCCGGCCCTGGTGGACGCGATCGCGCGCGAGGCGGGGCTCGAGATCCGCGTGCTCAGCGGGGCCGAGGAGGCGCACTTCGCCGCCCAGGGCGTGATCTCGGGCCTGTTCCGGCCGGTGGGCCTGGTGGGCGACATGGGTGGCGGCAGCCTGGAGCTGGCCGAGGCCCTGGACGACCGGGTCGGCGACCGCTGGGTCAGCCTGCCGCTGGGCGCGCTGCCCGTGGAGTCCCTGCTCAAGGCGGGCGCGGCCTCGGCCAAGGAGCGCATCGACGAGCTGTTGCGCACCGGCCTGCCGCCGGTGCTGACCGAGCCCGTGTTCTACGCGGTGGGCGGCGGTTTCCGGGCCCTCGCCAAGGCGCATCTCTGCGCCGCCAACGCTCCGGTGCGCGTGATCCACGGCTACGCGGTCCGGGCCGACACCATCCGCGCCTTCGCCAAGAAGCTCTGGCACACCGCCCCGGACAAGCTGGCCGCGATGCCCGGCGTGGCCACCCGGCGCGCGCCGACCCTGCCGGCCGCCGCCATCGTTCTGGACCGGGTGATCAAGCATCTCGGCCCCGAGCGGGTGGTGTTCTCGGCGCTGGGCCTGCGCGAGGGCTGGCTCTACGCCCAGCTGCCCGAGGCCGAGCGCTACCTCGACCCGCTGGTCGAGGGTGCGCAGCTGTTCGGGCTGCCGCTCGCGCGCGTGCCCGCCTTCGCGGCGGCACTCGGCCGCTGGACCGACGACCTGTTCCCCGGCGAGGTCGCGGCCGACCGCCGCCTGCGCCTCGCGGTCTGTGCGGTCTCCGACCTCGCCTGGCGCGACCACCCGGACGTGCGGGCCGAGGAGAGCTTCCGCCGCCTGCTCCAGTTCCCGTTCATCGGCATCGACCATGCGGAGCGGGTGTTCATGGCCCTGGCGATCCATGCCCGCTACGCCGGCGGGCCCGAGGCGCGCTGGCTGGAGCCGGCGGTGTCCATGCTCTCGTCCAGCCTGCGCCGCCGGGCCATGATCCTCGGCCGCACCCTGCTGCTCGGCTACCGCTTCTCCGGCGGCGTGCCCGAGATCCTGGCGGGGGCGCGCCTGCACATCGGCGCCGACATCGTCCGGCTGGAGGTCGGCAGCGCCGGCCGCGTTCCCGACAGCGAAGTGGTCGGCGACCGGCTCCGCCTCCTGGCCTCCGCCATCGGCGTCCGCCGGACGGAGATCGTCGAGGCCGGATAGCACGCGGCCGCGGAGTGATTGCGACAGATAGGTGGCAGGGGCTATCAATCGGCCTGCCGGCGCGGCCGCGGGGGGCGCGGTCCGGCCGAGCGGGGAGGTTGGCCCGGGAATGACGACCGTGACGCGCCCGCCGATCGAGGTCGGGATCGCGGACAAGAGCCCGTTGGTGCTGGCGGCGCTGAAGAGCCTGCTCGGCCAGACCGACCGGTTCAGCCTGACGGTCGCCGCCAGCGACGGCGAGCGCTTCCTGGAAGCCGTGAAGCGCCTGCACTTCCATGTCGGGATCATCGGCTGGGTCATGCCCTACCACGATGGCCGGGCCGTGCTGGAAGCCTTGCGCAGCGTCCCCGACAGCCCGCGCATCGTGGTCTACACGGGCGATCCCGACCCGGGCCTGCCGCGGCGCGCCATGGCCCTGGGGGCGGCAGCCTTCGTGTCCAAGCGCGAGCCGCCGGAGCGGCTGCTCGACGCCGTGGAGGCGGTGGCCCGCGGCAAGATGGTGTTCCCGTTCCTCGACGTCAGCGGCATCAACGACGACCCGCTGGAGACGCTGAGCCCGCGCGAGCGCGAGCTCCTGGCCGAACTGGGCAGCGGCCGGACCAACGCCGAGCTCGCGCGCAATCTCGGCGTATCGGTCAACACGGTGAAATTCCACCTGCGCAACCTGTTCGACAAGCTGGAGGTCCGCAGCCGCGCCCAGGCGGTGCAGCTCTGGCACGAGAGCCGCCGGTGATCCGTTCGGCCTCGCAGCCGGTGATCCTGGGCATCGTCGGCGATTCCGCCGCCGGCAAGACCACGCTGACCGACGGCATCGCCGCGATCCTGGGCCCGGACCGCGTCGCCTGCATCTGCAGCGACGACTATCACCGCTACGGCCGTGCGGAGCGCGGCCGGCTGCAGCTCACCGCGCTGGACCCGGCCGCCAACTATCTCGACATCTTCGAGCAGCATCTGCGCCTGCTGCGCCAGGGCCACCCGATCCTCAAGCCGGTCTACGACCATCGCGACGGCTCGCTGGCAGCGCCCGAATATGTCGTGCCGCGGCCCTACATCATCGTCGAGGGCCTGCTCGGCTACCACAGCCGGGCGATGCGCGAGTGCTACGACGTCAAGCTGTTCCTGGAGCCGGCCGAGGAGCTGCGGGTGCGCTGGAAGACCCAGCGCGACACGGCCAAGCGCGGCTACACCCGCGCGCAGGTCCTGGAGCAGATCGCCGAGCGCGAGCGCGACACCCAGGCGTTCGTCCGGCCGCAGCGGACCTATGCCGACATCGTCGTCACCTTCTACCCGCCGGTCGGCCATGCCGAGGAGAGCGGCGCGCACCTGAACGTCCGCCACATCCTCCGCCCGACGCTGCCGCACCCTGACCTGACGCCGCTGCTCGAGCAGGGGGCCAATCCCGGGCTGCACCTGGAACTGCTGCGCGACAATGACGGCAAGCCCGTGGACATGCTCGAGCTGCACGGCGACATCACCGACCGGAAGGCGGAGCGCCTGGAGGAGCTCCTGTGGTCGCTGATCCCGGAGGCCGGCCACCTGCGGGCGAACGTCGGCACCTTCGACGGCGACGAGCGCGGCGTCAGCCACCCCCTGGCGCTCACACAGCTCCTGATCGCCTACCACATGGTCAAGGCGGCGGCGGGCCGGCACGGGGCGTGAGGGCTGGAAGCGGAGATGCAGCGATGAGCCCCGAGGTCCTGATCGCGCCCTCGATCCTGGCCTGCGACTTCGCGCGGCTGGCCGAGGAGGTCCGTGCGGTCGACGCGGCCGGGGCGGACTGGATCCACCTCGACGTCATGGACGGGCATTTCGTGCCCAACATCACCTTCGGTCCCGACATCGTCCGCGCCCTGCGCCCGCACAGCGCGCAAATGCTTCGACACCCACCTGATGATCGCACCGGTCGACCCCTATCTCGAGGCGTTCGCGAAGGCGGGTGCCGACCGGATCATCGTCCACGCCGAGGCCACGACCCACCTCGACCGGACGCTCCAGGCCATCGCCGGCCTGGGCAAGCTGGCCGGGGTCTCGCTCAACCCGGCCACGCCGGAGAGTGCGGTGGCCTACGTCCTGGACCGGATCGACCTGGTCCTGGTGATGACGGTCAACCCCGGCTTCGGCGGGCAGCGGTTCATCCCGGCGACGCTGGAGAAGATCCGCCGGCTGCGGGCGATGACCGCGGGCCGCGACATCCGGATCCAGGTCGACGGCGGCATCACCGCCGAGACCGCACCGGCGGCGATCGCGGCCGGTGCCTCGGTGCTGGTCGCCGGCTCGGCGGTGTTCGGCCAGCCGGACTACGCCGCCGCCATCCGCGCGCTGCGGCCGTCCGTCACCGTCTAGGAGCGGGTCGCCGCCCGCTCAGCTGTCGGCAGCTATGCCTTCCCGGCCGCGCTGGTCCTTGGTCTCCCCGGGCGCCGGGGTCAGACCGTAGGGTGCCACCAGCCGCCAGACATGCGGCGGGACCATGGCCTTCAGCTTGCGCGGCTGCTCGCGGCGCAGGTGGAGGATGGTCTCGACCGCCTTCATCTCGACCCGGGCGCGGGCGAACTCGAGCCCGCGCGGGCCGAAGCGGGGCATGATCCAGGACACGATGGGGCGGAGCCAGTCGGGCATGCGGCGCAGCGGCAGGCCGCCGGCAGCACGCTCGACGTTCTTGAGGAAGCCCTGCACGGGGCCCTGGCGCTTGCCGGCGGAGCCGGGCGCGGCGGTGCGCAGCTCGGGGCCGAGCAGGGAGACCAGCTCCTCGCCGCGCTGGTTGCGGACCAGGAGCCACTGCTGCCCCTGCCCGCCCATGTAGCCGACGGTGAGGTCGGCCAGGACGTTGGTGTAGTCGACGCAGGTGCGGCAGGTGAGCGGGAAGAAGTCGGGCGGGAGCTTCGAGATCGGCAGGTCGAGGAAGGGGATGATCCGCGTGCGCCCGTCGGCGAAGCGCAGCTCGACCCGGTAGTCGGCGCGGAACTCGAGGTAGGTGATGCTGGCGGGGTCGTCCTCGAGCAGCGCCAGGAACTCGTGGAAGCGCTCGGTCGTGGTGTTGTCCGAGCAGGGGGTGCCGACGACGAAGAGCCGCTCGAGCCCGAGCTCGGCCTCCAGCGCGCGCAGGGCGTAGACCTGGCAGGGGATGCCGATGACGGCGAGGCGCTTGTAGCCGCGCGCGCGGGCGGGCTCGAGCAGCGCCAGGAGCGGCGCGTAGCCCATGCGCATGCCGCGGCACCGGGCCATGCCGGAGGGCTCGGTGACCAGGACCGGCATGGGCCGCCAGCGGTCGGCGGGATCGGGCGCCATGGCCAGGACGGCGTCGACGGCCCCGGTCTCGAGCAGGCGCTCGCCGATCCGGGTGGCGATGCCGGTCCACTGTGCGCCCGGCAAGGCCGGCGCGAGCTCGGCGCGGAGCATGGCGCGGAACGGGCCGAAATGCAGCTCGTCGGGGCGGGCGGGGTCGCGGCTCCTGCCGTGGACGCGCCGTTCCAGGCCGGCATAGTCCGGCTTGATGAACTGGCAGGCCTGCCCGCAGCGCTTCGGCTCCGCGGTGCGCGAGATGCCGCAGTCGGTGCACAGGCCGCGCGGTGCGGCGGGCCCGATGGCCGGGGCCCAGAGCGGACCGTCGAGCGGCTGCGGATCGTCCAAGACGCCTTCCCTGTCTCCTGCCCGCCCCGGGGGTACGACGAACCGGCGACGGCGGGAAGCTCAGAGATAGCGGGCGGGGATGTCGATGGTCGAATCGATGCCGATCCGGTCGAAATGGCACGCGAGCCACGCGTCGGCGGCAGCACGGCCGTCGTCGCGCAGGTGGGTGAGGAATTCCCAGTCGGCGTTGAGCTTGCTCATCACCGACAGGCCGCGCATCACCTCGTCCGCCGCGATGGCGTGGACGTTCATCCGCTTGAGCGTGCCGTCGGCGAGGGCCCCCTCGTCGATCAGCCGGGTCACGAAGGCGATCGCCCGCATCTCCCGCATCAGCGAGCGGTTGAACGACAGATCTCGTTGATCCGGTTCATGATCTCGGTCGCACGTGCGCGGGATTTCCGGGCGCTCGATCGGATTGATGTGGACGATCACCACGTCGCGGGCTGTCGCAGTGGTAGATCAGCGGGAAGATGGCGGGATTGCCCATGTAGCCGCCGTCCCAGTAGGCCTCGCCGTCGATCTCGACCGCCTGGAACATGAACGGCAGGCAGGCCGAGGCCATCACCGCGTCCGCGGTGATCTCCTCGTTGGTGAAGACCTTGACCTTGCCGGTCCGGACATTGGTCGCCGACAGGAACAGCTTGACCGGCGACTTGCGGCGCAGCTGCTCGAAGTCGACCGCCTGCTCGAGCAGGCGCTGCAGCGGGTTGTAGTTGAGCGGATTGAACTGGTAGGGCGACAGCAGCCGGCTCATGAAGTCGAGCATGACGAAGGCCGGCGAGTAGTCGAGCGCGTGGTTGTGCAGGGCACGATCGACCACCGAGGGCTGCAGCGGCCCCATCGCGGCGGCGTGGCTGATGCGGCGCCAGAAGCCGGTGAGCGCCTGCCTCGCCCCCTCCCGGCCGCCCTCGGCCAGGCCATAGGCCAGCACCACCGCGTTCATCGCCCCGGCACTGGTGGCGGAGACGCCCTCGAAGGCGAGCCGCTCCTCCTCGAGCAGCCGGTCGAGCACGCCCCAGGCGAAGGCGCCGTGCGCGCCGCCGCCCTGCAGGGCGAGGTTGACGGTCTTGCACCGGCGGCGGCGTCGGCGCCGGCCTTGCGGCCGCGCGCCGCCGGGCGCTCGGGCGTCTGCGTGTCCATGGCGTCGCTCCCTGCATCAGTGGGCGGTCCAGCCGCCGTCGACCGGCAGGGCGGTGCCGGTGATCGAGGCGGCCGCGTCGCTGCACAGGAACACGGCGAGCGCGCCGATCTCCTCGACGGTGGCGAAGCGCTTGTTCGGCTGGTTCGTCGAGCAGCACGTCGCGGATCACCTGCGTCGCGCGGCGATGCCGTGCGCCTTCGCCTGGTCGTCGATCTGCTGCTCGACCAGCGGCGTCCAGACATAGCCGGGGCAGATCGCGTTGCAGGTGACGCCGGCTTCGGCGCGCCTCCAGCGCCATCGACCTTGGTCAGGCCGACCATGCCGTGCTTGGCGGCGACATAGGCCGACTTGAAGGGCGAGGCGACCAGGCCGTGCGCCGAGGCGACGTTGACGATGCGGCCGCAGCCGCGCGCCTTCATGCCGGCGAACGCCGCCTGCGTGGCGTGGAAGGCGGCCGAGAGGTTGATCGCGAGGATCGCGTCCCACTTGCTCGGGCGGGAACTCGTCGATCGGCGCGACGTGCTGGATGCCGGCGTTGTTGACCAGGATGTCGACCTGGCCGCCTGGGCACGATCTCGATACGTGGCGGCTATCGGCGTTTTCCGGGTGCGACCTGCGTGTTAGCGTGCACTGCAGCAAGCAAAGAAGGCGCAGCTCGATGGAAATGCACCAGGCACGCTATTTCGTGGCGCTGTGCGAGACGCTCAACTTCACCCGTGCTGCGGAGAAATGCAACGTCACCCAGCCCTCCCTGACCCGTGCGATCAAGTTGCTGGAAGAGGAACTCGGCGGGCCTTTGTTCAACCGCGAGCGCAACCAGACCCACCTGACCGAACTCGGCCGGATGATGGAGGGCCATCTCCGCGAGGTGATCGAGCAGGCGCAGCTGGCAAGGTCGCGGGCCGCCAGCTTCTTCAGCCTGCACCAGGCCACGCTCAAGCTGGGGATCGCGCGCGGCATCTCGCTCGAGCCGGTCGAGACCACCCTGCGCGGCTTCATCGCCAGTTGCCCGGAAACCGAGATCACCCTGCACGACGAGCGCTCGTCCGACCTGCGCGAGGCACTGCGCCGCGGCGAGTTCGAGGTCGTGCTGCTGCCGGAGAGGGCGCACGATCTCGACGACCTGCACTACCACCGGGTGGGCGAGGCTCGCCTCTGTGCCATCCTGCCCGATACCCATGCCCTGGCCGCCAGTACGGCGATTTCGCTCATGGACCTGTCGGGAGCGCCGCTGATCTGCGGCGACGGCTGCCCGCTCTGGGAGGCCGCCGCCCGCGCCTTCGCCGAGGCCGGCATCGCCGTCGCACCCAAGGCCACCGCCGGGCGTCGCGAATGGCTGTACGAGCTCGTGTCCGCCGGTGTCGGCATCGGCGTCGGCGCCCTGCAGGGACCCCTGCCCCCCGGGCTCGTCGCCCGGCCCGTGACGGGTGCCGTCGACAGCCACGACATCAACCTGACCACCAAGCGCGGCCGGCTCTACTCGCCGCCGGTCAAGGCGTTCATCGACTTGGCCCTGCGGCCCCGGCGCAAGCCTCAGCCGGTGGAGCCGGCCGCCGCCTGAGCGGCACGCTCGATCGCGGCCACCAGATCGACCGGCTCGGCCCGCTGCGTCCAGTCAGGGTCGGCGAAGGCGAAGCCGATGCGCCCGTCCGTCCCGGCGACGTAGCTCGCCGGCACCGGCAGCTGCCAGCCCGAGCCCGCGTTGAGCGCCGCGATGTCGAGGCCCAGGCGGCTGAACATCTCCACATGCGCGTCGCTCATCTGGTACTGCACCCCGCACAGCCGCGCATAGGCCGCGTCCACGTCGCTGAGGAGACGCAGCTTGAGACCGCGCGCGGTGGCGGCCCGCAGCAGCTCGTCGGTGTTCATGGGCGAGATCGCCACGATGCCGCCGCCCAGCTGCTCGATCGCCGGCCGGGCGCGGTCGAGCGCCTCGAGCGTCGCCGAGCAGTAGGGGCACCAGGTGCCGCGGATGAACACGACCGCGAGCGGCCCGCGGTCGAGCATCGCCTCGCTCGACACCATGAGCCCGTCCGTGTCGGGCAGCGTGAACTCGGGCAGCGTGTCGCCGACCTGCAGCGCATGCTCCGCGACCTGCATCATCCGCAGGCGCTCGATCGCCTCCTGCAGCACCATCCAGTCCGCCGGTGCGAGGCTGGTCTGCACCTCGACGCGGCAGCGGCTCAGCTGTTCCTCGAGCATCGTTCCGTTCCTGGCCTCACGCGGCCAATCGCGCCGGTTCCGCCGGCTTGGCCTCCTCCGGCGAACCGGCGATCAGACGCGCGCCCCGTTCGAACGTGACGTAGTTCCACAGCCAGTTCAAGGCGACGACCAGCCGGTTGCGCCAGCCGATCAGGAACCAGACGTGGGCCACGGCCCACAGGACCCAGGCGGGAAAGCCCGAAAGCCTGATCCAGCCCAGGTCGGCCACCGCCGCCTTGCGGCCGATGGTGGCGAGGTTGCCCTGGTGCCGGTAGCGGAAGGGCGGGGGGTGCGCCCGGCCGCGGATCCTGGCGTCGATCACGCGGCCGACATAAGCCCCCATCTGCTTGGCGGCCGGCGCGATGCCGGGCACGGGCCGGCCTCCGGGACCGTCGACCGAGACCGTGTCGCCGATGGCGAACACGTCCGGCCAGTCGGGTACGCGCAGCTCGGGCGTGACCAGGACCCGGCCGGCCCGGTCGTGCTTGGCCTGCAGCCATTTCGCGGCCGGCGAGGCGATCACGCCCGCGGCCCAGATCACCGTGCGCGCCGCGATCGCCTCGTCGCCGACGGTGACCCCGTCGGGGCCGCAATGCTGCACGGGCTGGCCCAGCCGCACCTCGACGCGCAGCCGTTCGAGCTGGTCGCGGGCCTTGGCCGAGAGCTCGGGCGGGAACTGCGCCAGCACCCGTGCTCCGCCCTCGACCAGGATCACGCGCGCGTCCATCGGGTCGATGGCACGGAAGTCGGCGGCGAGCGCGTGGTTGGCGAGTTCGGCCACGGCCCCGGCCATCTCGACGCCGGTGGGCCCGCCGCCGACGACGACGAAGGTGAGCAGGCGCTGGCGCTCCACCGGGTCGGGGGACACCTCGGCGCGCTCGAACGCGAGCAGCACGCGCTCGCGGATGTGGGTGGCGTCGGCGATCTTCTTCAGCCCGGGCGCCGCTTCCTCCCACTCGTCCATGCCGAAGTAGGAGTGGCGCGCGCCGGTCGCGAGCACGAGATGGTCGAAGCCGATCCGCCGGTCCTCGAGGACGACCTCGCGCGCCGCGCGGTCGATCCCGACCACCTTGCCCATCTGCACCGAGGCGTTCTTCTGCCGGCTGAGGATCGAGCGGATCGGCCAGGCGATGTCGGCGGGCGACAGGGCGGCCGTGGCGACCTGGTAGAGCAGCGGCTGGAACAGGTGGTAGTTGCGCCGGTCGATCACCGTGACCTCCGCCGGCGTCCGGGCCAGTGCCCGGGCTGCGGCGAGTCCGCCGAAGCCGGCGCCGAGGATGACGACGCGCGGCCGGTCGGGGGCGGGACGGCTGGACATGGCGGTGCTCCGGCTGACGGTCGGCACGGGGCAGAATCGCCCAGCGGCGGCGGTGGCGGAAGAAGCGGCTGCCCATGAATGCCATAGGGCGCGGCTATCGCGGTTGGCGCGGGCGGGTCTCCTGCCGTACAAGGCAGGCGGGCGTTGCGGGAGTGGTCGGATGGCCGGCGAGCGGGTGAGGATCGGCATTCTCGGTGCCAGCGGCTACACGGGTGCCGAGCTCCTGCGCCTGCTCGGCGACCATCCGCGCGCCGAGATCCGCGCGCTGACCGCCGAGCGCCAGGCCGGCAAGGCCATCGGCGAGGTGTTCCCGCAGCTCGCCATCTACGACCTGCCGAACCTGGTCAAGGTCGAGGACGTCGACGTGGCCGGCCTCGACGTGGTGTTCTGCTGCCTGCCGCACGCGACCACCCAGGCGATCGTCAAGGCCCTGCCGCGCGGCCCCAAGATCGTCGACCTCTCGGCCGACTTCCGCCTGCGCGATCCCGAGCTCTACGCCCAGCACTACGGCCACGCCCACCAGGCGGTCGAGCTGCAGGCCGACGCGGTCTACGGGCTGACCGAGCACTACCGCGCGGCGATCCGCGCCACCTGGCTGGTGGCCAATCCCGGCTGCTTCACGACCACGGCCGAGCTGCCGCTGGTGCCGCTCCTGCGCGAGGGCCTGATCCAGCCCGAGGGCATCGTCATCGACGCCAAGTCGGGGGTGAGCGGGGCCGGGCGCGACGCCAAGCAGGGCAGCCTGTTCACCGAGGTCGCCGAGGGCATCCACGCCTATGGCGTGGCCACGCACCGGCACACGCCCGAGATCGAGCAGTGCCTCGCCGACTTCGCGGGGCGGCCGATGCTGGTCACCTTCACGCCGCACCTGATGCCGATGAGCCGCGGCATCCTGGCCACGATCTACGTCCGCCAGGCGGCGGGCGCCTCCGCCGCCGACCTGCACGGCGCGCTCGAGCGCGCCTATGCCGGCGAGCCCTTCGTCCATGTCCTGCCGTTCAAGGCCATGCCGGCCACGCGCCACGTGCGCGGCACCAACCTGTGCCTGATCGGCGTCCACCCGAGCCGGGTGCCGGGCGAGGCGATCCTGGTCGCGGTCCTGGACAATCTGGTCAAGGGTGCCTCGGGCCAGGCGATCCAGAACATGAACGCGATGCTGGGGCTCGACGAGCGGCTGGGGCTCGGCCAGCGGCCGCTGTTCCCGTGACCGTCACCGCCGCCGACGTCGCCGCGGCCCGCGAGCGGCTGGCGGGGCGGCTGGTCGCCACCCCCTGCCTGCAGTCGCAGACGCTCTCGGACATCACCGGCGCCGAGATCTGGCTCAAGTTCGAGAACCTGCAGTACACGGCCGCGTTCAAGGAGCGCGGCGCCCTCAACCGCCTGGCCCAGCTCACGCCAGCACAGGCGGCCAAGGGCGTGATCGCCATGTCGGCCGGCAACCACGCCCAGGGCGTGGCCTACCATGCCCGCCGGCTGGGCATCCCGGCCACCATCGTCATGCCGCGGCACACGCCGTTCGTGAAGGTCGAGAACACCCGCCGCTTCGGCGCCCGGGTGCTGCTCGAGGGCGAGGGCGTCGAGGAGGCGGCGATCCACGCCTGGGGAATCGCCGAGCGCGACGGCCTCACCTTCGTCCACCCCTTCGACGACCCGGCCGTGATCGCGGGCCAGGGCACGGTGGCGCTGGAGATGCTGGAGGTGGCCCCCGACCTCGAGGTGCTGGTGGTGCCGATCGGCGGCGGCGGCCTGATCAGCGGGATCGCCATCGCCGCCAGGGCCGTCAACCCCGGAATCGAGATCGTGGGGGTGGAGGCTGCCCTCTATCCCTCGGTCTACCGCCGCCTGCGCGGCCTGCCGGCGCTGGCCGGCGGCCCCACCATCGCCGAGGGCATCGCGGTCAAGGAGCCGGGCAACCTCACCTATCCCGTGATCGAGCGGCTGGTCTCGGAGGTGCTGCTGGTCGAGGAGGCGGCGATCGAGGCCGCGGTGCTGCAGCTGCTCGAGATCGAGAAGACCGTGGCCGAGGGTGCCGGTGCCGCCGGCCTCGCCGCGGTGATGAGCCACCCCGACCGCTTCCGCGGCCGCAAGGTCGGGCTGGTGCTGTGCGGCGGCAACATCGACAGCCGGCTGCTGTCGGCCGTGATCCTGCGCGGGCTGGTCCGCACCCAGCGCCTGGTGCGCCTGCGCATCGGCGTGCCGGACACCCCCGGCAGCCTGGTCAAGATCGCCTCGATCATCGCCGAGCGCGGCGGCAACGTGGTCGATGTCGGCCACCAGCGCGCCTTCTCCAAGCTGTCGGTCAAGCTCGCCGACGTCGACTTCACCATCGAGACGCGCTCGGCCGAACATGCCGGCGAGATCGCCGCTGCCCTGCAGGCGGCCGACTTCCAGGTCGGGCGGATCGACGAGGGCGGACAGGCCGGTCTGTAGATTAGGATTATCTTCTTTACATTGGCAGATCTTTCGGGATATGATCCTACGATAGCGCCTGCCGTGTTCCGGCGCTGCTGGGATCGCCCGAGGAGATCGTGGCCTTGCGCGTGCTGGTGATCGAGGACAACACGGTCGAGGCCTTGGCGATCCAGCGGGAGCTGGGCGCCCGGTTCGACCTGCGGCTGGCCGCCACCCTGGCCGAGGCGCTGAGCGTGCTCACCAAGAGTGCGTGGCATCCCGACGTGATCCTGGCCAATCCGACCCTGCCGGATTCGGAGGGCCTCGCCACGCTGCGGGCACTGCAGGACAGTGCCGGCGGGATTCCCATCGTGGTGACCACGGGTGCGGTGACCGAGGGCGTGCGGCGGCAGCTCGACGCGCTGGTCGGGACCGCCGCCGCCGACCATCGGCTCGGCGGTCCGCTCGCCACCCGCGGCGGCTTCCTGCAGCACGCCAACGCCCAGTCGCTGATGGCCTACCGGATCGAGACCATCGCCGAGGTCGACCGGGTCACCCGGCAGGCGGCCGACGCCGCCGTCAGCCGGGCGATCGACGAGCTGCTCGAGCGGCTGGGCCTGGGCGACGAGGAAGGGCTGCGCATGGCGATCCGCCTCGCCCGCGGCTGGGAGGCGGCAAAAATGCGGTTCGTCTCGGCCGTCACCACCGGCCTCGCCTCCGCCTTCCTGCTGGCGCTGGGGGCGGGCATCGTGGCGATGATGCGCCAGGGCTCGAAGTGACCCGGCCGGGCGGCGGTTCGTTGCTGTAGAGCGGATTCTGATATATTCTTCCCCGAGGAATGCCAAAGGGAAAGCCATCATGCCGATCCCGGGGCCCTCGGGCCACGCGCTCGCCGCGGTCGACGTGCTCACCAAGGCCGCGCTGCGGGCCGCGGCGCGGCTGGGGATCACGCAGCGCGAGCTCGGCGAGATCATCGGCGTCTCGCCGGCCGCGGTGAGCCGTGCGGCCCATGACGGCCGCCTGCCGGAGAGCGCGAAGACGCTGGAGCTGGCCACGCTGTTCGTGCGCGTCTTTCGCGCGCTGGACGCGATCGTGGGCGGCGACGAGGCCGCCGCCCGGGCCTGGCTGCGCCACCCGAACAGTGTCCTGGGCTGCCCGCCGCTGGACGCGATGAAGACCATCACCGGCCTCACCGGCACGCTCGCCTATCTCGATTCCCGGCGCGCGCTTGTCTGACCCGGAGCCCAATCCGGGCCCGCGGCGCGGCGAGATCTGGCGGCTGGTGGAAGCACAGCACCGGATCTCGACCATGAAGCTGGTCGACGACGCGCAAGAGCAGCGCACGCTGGAAGAGCTGCTCGATGCCTCCAAGCCGCCGGTGCCGGCCGGGTGCGCCCATCTCCACTGGCTCCTGTTCACGCCCTTCCGCTACGAGGCGCGCGCCGATTCCCGGTTCCGCCGCGCCGGCCCCACCGCCGGGGTGTTCTATGCCGCGGAGGCGGTGGCGACGGCGGTGGCGGAGATCGCCTTCTGGCGGCTGCTCTTCTTCGTCGAGAGCCCGGGCACGCCCTGGCCGGCCAATCCGCTCGAGTTCACCGCCTTCGCGGTCCGCTACGGCACCCCGCTTTGCCTCGACCTGACCCGCCCGCCCCATGACGGGCGCCGCGAGGACTGGCGGCACCCGACCGACTATGCGGCCTGCCATGCGCTCGCCGACGCGGCCCGCGACCGTGGCGTGCAGGCGATCCGCTCGGCGTCGGCCCGCGATCCCGCCCAGGGTACCAACCTCTCGCTGCTGAGCTGCGCCGCCTTCCTCGACCGCAAGCCCACCCGGCAGCAGAGCTGGCGCCTCAAGCTGGCCGATGCCGGGGTCTATGGGCGGTGCGAGACGCCGGCCATCGAGCTGGTCTTCGGCCGCGACGCGTTCGCGCGGGATCCGCGCATCGCCGCGTTCGACTGGTCGCGCACCTGACGTCGCATACTTTTTTCGCACGACGGTGATCCGAACCGGAAACCGTCACGTAAACCTGTCGTCAAGTGAAGTGGACAGATCGCGCATGAGCGCTCCGATCCTCATCTTCGGCGCCACCGGCGGCATCGGCGCGGCGCTGGCGCGGCGGCTGGCAGCACAGGGCCAGCGGCTGCACCTCGTCGCCCGCGACCGGACAAAGCTCGAGACGCTGGCGGCCGAGGTGGGCGCGGAGGTGACCGCCGCCGATGTCCTGCAGGCGGGCGACGTCGAGCGGGCCGTCACGGCCGCCGCCGCGGGCGGTGCGCTGGGCGGCCTCGTCTTCGCGGTGGGCTCGATCGACCTCGCCCCGGTCAAGCGCCTCACCGCCGACCAGTTCGCCACGGCCTTCGCGCTCAACGTCACCGCCCCGGCGCTGGCCGTCCAGGCAGCGGCACCCGCCCTGGCGGCCGGCGAGGGTGCGGTGGTGCTCTACTCCAGCGTCGCCGCCGGCAGCGGCTTTCGCAACCACGCCATCACCGGCACGGTCAAGGCGGCCGTGGAGGGCCTGACCCGCTCGCTGGCGGCGGACCTGGCACCCAAGGTCCGCGTCAACGCCATCGCACCCACGCTCACCCGCACGCCGCTCGCGGCCGCGTTCACCGGCAACAAGCTGCTGCTCGAGGGCATCGCCCGCCAGCACCCCCTGGGTCGGGTGGCGGAACCGGAGGACCTGGCCGGCGTCGGGGCGCTCCTGCTCGGCGCCGACGGCCGCTTCATCACCGGGGAGGTGATCCATGTCGACGGCGGCCGCAGCAGCGTGGCCGGCTGAGGCACCCATGGCGACCGCGATGATCCATCTCGCCGATCGCGCCGTAGATGCGATGGTGGCATGGGGCGTGCGGTCGATCATGGGCAGATCTGCAGTGGGGTGCATTGCGTCGCCGACGCCGACGGGCATGATGGCACGCATGTCGACGTTGGACGAAAGCCTGGAAGCGCGGCTCGAGGCGGACATCAGGGCCGTGGCGGAGTGCAGCGACCGGGCGGCCTTCGCGCGGATCTTCGCGTTCTACGGCCCGCGGGTGAAGGCGTACCTGCGCCGCCTCGGTGCCGAGGACGCGGTCGCCGAGGACCTGATGCAGGACGTGATGCTGGCGATCTGGCGGCGGGCGCAGCAGTTCGACCGCAGCCGCGCCGCGCTCAGCACCTGGGTCTACACGATCGCCCGCAACAAGCGCATCGACGCCCTGCGTCGCGAGCGCCGGCCGGACTTCGACCCCGAGGACCCCGCCCTGGTCGGCGACGGCGACCTCGCCCCGCGCGGCGACCATTTCGCCGAGGCCGAGCAGACCCGGCGCGTGGTGATGGAGGCCGTGGCGAAGCTGCCCGTCGAGCAGGCCCAACTCCTGCGCATCTTCTACTTCGAAGAAAAGCCCCACAGCGTCATCGCCGACGAGCTCGGCCTGCCGCTGGGGACGGTAAAATCAAGGCTGCGGTTGGCGCTCAGCAAATTGCGCCTCTTGCTCAATGGTTTGAACGCATGACTGAGCATCGCAACGTCGACGATCTCCTGATCGCCCACGCCGCCGGCAAGCTGCCGGAGCCGGTGGGCCTGGCCGTGGCGACGCACCTCGCCCTGAACCCGGCGGCACGGGCCCGCTACCGGCGCTACGAGGCGGTGGGCGGAGCCCTCCTCGACGAGCTGGAGCCGGCCGAGCTTGCGGCCGACGCCTGGGAGCGGCTGGAGGCGCAGCTGGACGAGGCGCGCACCGGAGCTGGACTGCCGGGCGGTGGCGGCCGATCTGCGGCTGCCGCAGCCCTTGCGTGACTACGTGCCGGGTCCGCTCGAGACCCTGCGGTGGCGCAACTACGGTGCGGCGGCCGAGCTGGAGCTGCCGATCAGGGCGCCCGGCTATCGGACCACGCTGATCCGGGTCAAGGCCGGCCGGCAGGTGCCGCAGCACACCCACGAGGGCAGCGAGCTCACGGTGGTGCTGGACGGCGCCTTCCACGACGAGACCGGCCACTATGGCCGCGGCGACCTCGTGATCGCCGACAGCTCGCTCGACCACTGCCCGGTGGCGGACGAGGACCAGGACTGTCTTTGCCTCGCCGTGACCGACGCCCCGTTGCGGCTGACCGGCCGCTTCGGCCGCTTCCTGAATCCGTTCATCCGGTTCTAGGCCGCGCGCGCACTCGAGCGGAACCGCTCGCGGTAGGCCTGCGGGCTGACCTCCAGAAGCCGCAGGAAACTGCGGCGCATGGTTTCCTCGGAGCCGAAGCCGCAGCTCCGCGCGATCGCCTTGATGGAGAGGTCGCCGTCGCTCAGACGCTGGCGGGCGGCCTCGACACGCAGGCGCTCAACCGCGCGCGCCGGAGTGGTGCCCAAGGCGGCGCGGTAGTGGCGGAGCAGGCTGCGCTCGCTCATCCCCGCCCGCGCCGCCAGTGCCGGCAGGGTCAGGTCGTCGGCCAGCTGCTCGCGCATCCAGTCGTGCAGTGAGGCGAAGTGCGTCGTCGCGCTGCATCTCCAGTGCCGCACTGAACTGCGCCTGGCCGCCGGGCCGCTTGAGGAACACGACCAGCCGCCGGGCTACCGCCAGCGCCACTTCGCGCCCGAGGTCGGCCTCGACCATGGCCAGCGCCATGTCGATCCCGGCGGTCACGCCAGCCGAACTCCAGAACCGGCCGTCGACGACGAAGATCGGGTCACGCTCGACGCATAGCCGCGGATGGCGCGCGGCCAGCCGCTCGCAGTAGCCCCAATGGGTGGCGACCCTGCGGCCGTCGAGCAGGCCGGTGGCAGCGAGCAGGAAGGCCCCCGTGCAGACCGAGGCCACCCGCCGCACGAGGGTGGCCTGCGCCGCCAGCCACGCGACCAGCACCGGGTCCGCGGCCGCCTCGTCGACCCCGCCGCCGCCGGCCACGATCAGCGTGTCGGGTGCGGCGCCGGCCGGCGGCAGCACGTCCGCGACCAGGGGCAGGCCGGAGGAGGTCGTGACCGGGCCGCCGCCCTTGGCCAGCACCCGGGCGGCATAGACGGGCGGTCGGCCGGTCTGGGCCAGCAGATCGTTGCACGAGGCGAAGACCTGCAGCGGTCCGGCGACATCGAGCAGCTGGCAGCCGTCGAAGGCCAGAACCGTCACCGCCATCGGCGGCCCATTTGGCGGAAAACGAGGGGTATCTGTCATATCCGCCAAAAGTGGCCCGGATAGGATGGCGGCGTCAAGCGGGAGAGATGGCAATGACAGCGCTGCAGATCGGCATCCTGGTGTTCCCCAAGGTCCAGCAGCTGGACCTGACCGGCCCCTACGAGGTGTTCGCCTCCATCCCGGGCGCGAAGGTCCGCCTGATCTGGAAGGACCTTGCGCCCATCGTCTCGGTGACCGGCCTCGTCCTGCTCCCCGACACCACCCTCGCCGAGACGCCGCCGCTCGACGTGATCTGCATTCCCGGCGGCGTGGGCGTGAACCCGCTCATGGAGGACGAGGAGGTGCTGGCGTTCCTGCGCCGGCAGGCCGAATCCGCCCGCTACGTGACCTCGGTCTGCACCGGAGCGCTGGTGCTGGCCGCCGCCGGCCTCCTGACGGGCCGCCGGGCCACGACCCATTGGGCCAGCCACGACCTGCTGGCGCCGCTGGGTGCGGTCCCGGTACCGGACCGGGTCGTGGTCGACGGGCGGTTCATCAGCGGCGGCGGGGTGACCGCGGGGATCGACATGGCGCTGGCGGTGGTGGCCGAGCTGCTCGGCCCCGAGCAGGCCCAGACGATCCAGCTGATGCTGGAATACGCGCCGGCACCACCGTTCACCGCGGGCCATCCCGACACGGCACCCGCCGCGGTGGTGGCGCGCTCGCGCGCCCTGCTGACCGCCTCGCGGACCGAGCGGGAAGCGATCGTGGCGCGGATCGTCGCCACGCGGACGGTCTTAGCGGGGCAGCGTCTCGCGCAGGAAGCGGCCGCCCGCGGCGATGCCCTCGGGGTCGATGCTGTGCGGCAGGTTGGGCCGGACGATCCACTGCACCGGGATCTCCGCCGCCTGCAGTCCGTCGACCGCGTCGAACAGGGCCCCGACCGGCACGACGTCGTCGGCGTCGCCGTGGATCAGCATCACCGGCGGCCGGCTGCGCGCCTCGGCCGCCAGCGTGGCCGCACCGACCAGGGCACCCGAGAAGCCCAGGATGCAGGCCATCGGCCGCGGCCGGCGCGGGCCGACATGCAGCGAGGTCATGGTGCCCTGGGAGAAGCCGACCAGGGCGAGGCTGGCATCGTCGAGCCCGTGGCGCGCGAGCTCCTCGTCGATGAACGCGTCGACGCAGGGGTGCGGTGCGCGCGACGCCGGCCAGCATGCTGGCGGGACGGCGGTCCTGGAGGCTGAACCATTGCCGGCCATAGGGGGCGAGGTCGCAGGCCTGCGGTCCGTCGGGTGCCACGAACCGGGCATGCGGCAGGTCGCGGGCCAGCATGGGGGCCAGCCCGATCAGGTCCTGGCCGTCGGCGCCGACGCCGTGGAGCAGGATCACGAGCTGGCGCGGCGGGCCGCCGGCGCCCGGCCCGAAGCCGGGCCCGCTGAGCTGGGCCATGTTGGCTCCTGGCTGTGGTAATCGGGGCATTGCGCCGCCCCACGCCGCCGATCATGATCCTGCTCGAGGCTGCGCTCAACCCGCGAGGTGGCGGCCCAGAGGCGAGGACCCGCAGGGCCGGCATGATCAAGGGCAGCGATTTCCTCCCCGTCCCCGCCGAGGGCGAGCCGCCGCAGGTGACGCGCTTCGCGCCGAGCCCGAGCGGCTACCTGCATCTGGGCCACGCCTACTCCGCCCTGTTCGGCTACGAGGCGGCGCGCTACTCCGGCGGCAGCTTCCTCCTGCGCATCGAGGACATCGACCGCCAGCGCAGCCGGCCCGAGTTCGAGCAGGGCATCTACGAGGACCTGACCTGGCTGGGCATCCACTGGGACGGCAAGGTCCGCCGCCAGTCGGAGCATCTCGAGGTCTACCAGGCCACGCTCGACGAGCTGCGCCGGCTCGGGGTGACCTATCCCTGCTTCTGCACCCGCCGCCAGATCCGCATGGAGGTCGACCAGGCCGGCCGCGCGCCGCACGGGCCTTCGGGCGAGGCGCTCTATCCCGGCATCTGCCGCGACCTCGACCCCGCCGAGGGGGCATGGCGGATCAAGAACGGCGAGCCCTATGCCCTGCGCCTGGATGTCGGCAAGGCGCTCGCCCGCACCGGGCCGCTGTTCTGGGAGGACATCCGGGCCGGCCTGGTCACCGCCGATCCCTTGAGCCTGGGCGACGTGGTCCTGGCGCGCAAGGACATCCCGACGAGCTACCACCTGGCGGTGACGGTCGACGACCATCTGCAGGGGGTCACCCTGGTGACCCGTGGCGAGGACCTGTTCCACGCCACCCACATCCACCGGCTGCTCCAGGCGCTCCTGGGCCTGCGCACGCCGCGCTACTACCACCACAACCTGATCGCGGACAGCAGCGGCCAGCGCCTCGCCAAGCGCAACCGCGCCATCACCCTGCGCCACCTGCGCGACTGTCGCCGGACCCCCGACGATGTCTGGCGCATGATCGGACTGGCCGCGGAAGCCGACGCCAAGGTGTGCTGATTGCGCCGCGGCCTCCTGGCCCTGCTGCTCCTTCTCGGCGCCTGCGCCACGCCGCCGGCCGCGCCGCCTGACGGCCTGATCGCCAGCTGGGCACCGCCGACCTCGCCGCGGGCGGTGATCGTGGCACTGCACGGCTTCAACGACTACCGGGCCGCGTTCGCCGAGTTCGGCCGCTTCGCCGCCGGCAACGGCGTGGCGGTGGAGGCCTACGACCAGCCGGGCTTCGGCGCCCATCACGCGCGCGGCCGCTGGCCGGGCACGGCCGAGCTGGTCCGCGCGCTGGACGGGGCGGTCGCATCCGCGAGGCAACGGCACCCCGGGGTGCCGGTCTTCGTGCTCGGCGAGAGCATGGGCGGTGCTGTGGCGCTGGCGGCGGCGGCGAGCCCCGATCCTCCGCCGGTGGCCGGGCTGATCCTGGCCGCACCGGCGGTCTGGAACGGTACGGACCTGCCCGAATCCTACCTCGCGACCCTGCGCGTCCTGGCCAGCATCGCGCCGATGCTCAGGGTCAGCGGCCGCCGCCTCGGCCGGCAGGCGTCGGACAACATCCAGATGCTGCGGGCGCTGGGGCGCGATCCGCTCTACCTGCGCTACACGCGGCTGGACGCCGTGGCCGGGCTGGTCGAGCTGATGATCGAGGGCCAGGCCGCGGCCGCCGATCTGCGGCTGCCGACGCTGGTGCTCCTGGGTGCCCGCGACCAGATCGTGCCCCCGGCGGCCTCGCGCCGGTTCGTGGCGATGCTGCCGCCCGAAACCTGCTCGGTGGTCGCCTATCTGAACGGCTGGCATCTCCTGCTGCGCGACCACCAGCGCGAGACCGTGTTCGCCGACATCCTGGCCTGGGTCGACGGCCGCCCGCCCCCGTCGCGGCTCGACCGGCCCTGCGGACCACCGCCGCCGGCGTGAACGTTTGACTTGTGGCCGCGGCCACCGCCATCCAACGGGCGCCCCACCCAGCCCCGGAGATGCCGACTTGGCCGAGAGCTACCTGTTCGATGCCCTGGTCCTGGGGGTGGTGGAAGGCATCACCGAGTTCATCCCGGTGTCCTCGACCGGCCACCTGATCCTCGCGCGCGACTTCCTGGGCTATCCGGTCGAGCGCTTCGAGGTGCTGGTGTTCGTGATCCAGCTCGCGGCCATCCTCGCCATCTGCCTGCTCTATTTCGGCCGGCTGTGGCGGGTGCTCCTCGACCTGCCGAGCAAGCCCGAGGCGCGCCGCTTCGTGATCGCCATCGCCCTCGCGTTCGTCCCGTCGGTGGTCCTGGGGCTGGCCCTCGACGACTTCATGAAGCGCGTGCTGTTCACGCCCTGGGTGGTGGCCGTTGCCCTGCTCGTCGGCGGCGTGGTGATCCTGCTGATCGAGCGCATGGCGCACCGGCCGCGCTTCCACGACACCGCCGAGGTGCCGCCGGCCACCGCGCTGGGCATCGGCCTGTGTCAGACCGTCTCGATGATCCCGGGTGTGTCGCGCGCCGGTGCCACCATCATGGGCGGGGTGCTCCTCGGCCTCGACCGCAAGGCCGCGGCCGAGTTCTCGTTCTTCCTCGCCATCCCGACCATGATGGGTGCCAGCCTGCTCGACCTGATCAAGGGCTGGGACCGCCTCGATGCCGCCCTCGGCCTCGACATCGCCGTGGCCTCGCTCGCGGCGTTCGTCACCGCGATCATCGTCGTGCGGGCCTTCGTGAGCTTCCTCGCGACCCACACCTTCGCCCCGTTCGGCTGGTATCGGATCGCCGTCGGTGCCGCGATGATCGGCTATCTGCTGACCACCGGCAGCTGATCCGGCTCAGCCGGGCTTGGGCTTGGCGGCCCTGGGCTTGGCGGTGCGGGTCGCCTTCGGCTTGGCCGCCGCTGCGGTCACGGCCGGGCCGGCGGCGGCCTCCTTGACCGGTTCCGGCTTGGGCTCGGCCTTTGGCTTGGGCGCAGCAGCCCTGGGGGCGGCAGGCTTGGCGGGCGGTACCGTGGCGGCGGCCGCGGCCTGGGTCTCGTGCTCCAGCGACGCCATGCGCCGCTTCATCTCCTCGATGACCGCACTGGTCTGCTGCGAGGCCTGCTCGAAGGCGCTCTTGGCCTTCTGCTGCAGTGCCGCGAGCTCGGGTGCCGTGGTT
Organism: uncultured Alphaproteobacteria bacterium; assembly: GCA_963769465.1. GTDB lineage: Bacteria > Pseudomonadota > Alphaproteobacteria > Geminicoccales > Geminicoccaceae > Benzoatithermus. Next base: position 94,639 of record CAVYMA010000019.1, on the reverse strand, counting down.
CCCAGCACCTCCAGGTTCTTGGTCGCGCACTCGTTGAGCACCGCCATGGCCTGGCTCTGGACCTCGAGCATGTGCTGGCCCAGCTCCTGCACCTGCGCCACCACCTTCTCGAAGGCGCCGCGCATCCGATCCAGATGGTCGGTCGGTGCCGCCGGCGCCTTCTGGCCGGCCGACTGCAGCTCGCTCCACAGATGGCCCATGGACTCGCGGACCATCGCCACCTGCCGCTCCGCATAGGAGCGCATGCCGTCGGCCACGATGTTGCCGGCATGGGCGAGTGCCTGGAAATTGCGCTTCTGCGCTTCCATCATCGCTTCCGGGTCGAACAGGCTGGTCGACTTCTTCTCGGCGGCCACGGTCCTCTCCCACTCTTGGAGTGTGACCACGGATGGTAGTGCGAGCTTTGCCCCATGCCTACTGTGCATTGCAGCGGGCCTGCGGCATGCTTACGCGCTGGCGGAGCGGCGATAACTCAACCATAAGTAGATGATCCGATGGGTCCAGCATGAGGGCGGCCGTGCCGAGAGCCGAAGATCGCGACGAACTGCTGGCCTGCCTGCAGCTTGCCCGGGCCGAAGGCGTGGGGCCGGTCACCTTCGCCGGGCTGCTCAAGCGGCACGGCACCACGGCTGCGGCCCTGCGCGCGCTGCGCCAGCACCCGGCACCGGACGGCAGCGCCCGGCGGGTTCCCGACCGCCGTGCGCTCCTGGCCGAGCTCGAGGCCCTGGCGGCGCTGGACGCGGCCGTGCTGGCCAAGACCACGGGCGGCTATCCTGCCCAGCTCGTCCATCTCGCCGACAGCCCGGCCGCGCTCACGGTCCGCGGCGACGCGGGCCTGCTTCACCGGCCGGCGGTCGCGATCGTCGGCGCCCGCAACGCCAGCGCCAATGGCTGCGCGTTCGCCCGGCGGCTGGGCCGCGAGCTGGCGGATGCCGGGCTGGTCGTGGTGTCCGGCCTCGCCCGCGGCATCGACACCGCGGCGCACGAGGGTGCACTGGCCGCCGGCGGGGCGACCGTGGCGGTGATCGCGGCCGGGGTGGACGTGGCCTACCCGCCGGAGAACGCCGGTCTGATGGCGCGGATCGCGGCCGAGGGGGCCGTGGTCAGCGAGCGGCCGCTGGGTGCCCATGCCCGGGCCAAGGACTTCCCGCGGCGCAACCGCATCATCGCGGGCCTGGCGCTGGGCGTGGTCGTGGTCGAGGCGGCACCGGCCTCGGGCTCGCTGATCACGGCCCGGCTGGCACTCGACTATGGCCGCGAGGTGATGGCCGTGCCCGGCAGCCCGCAGGACCCGCGCCACCGCGGCACCAACCAGCTGCTGCGCGACGGCGCCCATCTCGTGGAAGGGTCGGACGACATCCTGGCCATCCTCGCCCCCTTGCGCGGCCGGCAGGAGGCGCCACCTCTGCGCTCGGCGCGCCTGCCGACCGAAGCGCGCCGGCGGCGCGAGGTGGTGCCGAGTGCGCGGCCAGCACCGGCCGAGCCGATCCAGGACCGGCTTCTGGCCGCCCTGGGGCCCTCGCCGCTCGCGGTTGACGAACTGATCCGTGAGTGCGATGCACCGGCGCCGGACGTACAGGCCGCGCTGCTCGAACTGGAGCTGGCGGGGCGCATCGACCGTCAGCCCGGAAATCGCGTCTGCCTGCGCGCGGATTGAGGCGGGTGGCGACGGTGGGAGGATATTGCGGGCCTGCGGGCTGATTGCCCGGCCGGTCGCGCCAGCGGAGCTGCGTGGCCCATGGATGTCGTGATCGTCGAGTCGCCGACCAAAGCCAAGACCATCAACAAGTATCTCGGCGACGGCTACAAGGTGCTGGCGAGCTTCGGCCATGTCCGCGACCTGCCGGAGAAGGACGGCTCCGTCCTGCCCGACGAGGACTTCAAGATCATCTACGAGGCGCTCGACGAGAAGAAGAAGCGCATCGACGAGATCGCCCGCGCCATCAAGGACGGTGCGCGGCGCCTGATCCTGGCGACCGACCCCGACCGCGAGGGCGAGGCGATCTCCTGGCATCTGCTGGAGATCCTGACCCAGAAGAAGGCGCTCAAGGGCGTGGACGTCGAGCGCGTCGTCTTCCACGAGGTCACCAAGCCCGCCGTGCTCGAGGCCATGCGCCACGGCCGCAGCCTCGACGAGCATCTGATCGACGCCTACCAGGCGCGGCGCGCGCTGGACTATCTCGTGGGCTTCCGGCTCTCGCCGGTGCTGTGGCGCAAGCTGCCCAAGTCGGGCTCCGTCGGCCGGCCGCGTGCAGTCGGTGGCCCTGCGCCTGATCTGCGAGCGCGAGGCCGAGATCCACGCCTTCAGGGCGCAGGAATACTGGACGGTCGAGGCACTGCTGGAAACGCCGCAGGGCCGGACCTTCAAGGCCAGGCTCGCCCAGCTCGACGGCAAGCGGCTGGACAAGTTCGCCCTGCGCGACGAGACGGCCGCCCGCCGGGCGGTGCGCGAGATCGAGGCGCGCGCGCTGTTCGTCGACACGGTCGAGAAGAAGCAGGTCAGCCGCAACCCGGCACCGCCCTTCAGCACCTCGACCCTGCAGCAGGAGGCCTCGCGCAAGCTGGGCTTCTCCGCCGACCGGACCATGAAGACCGCCCAGCGCCTGTTCGAGGGCGTGGACATCGGCGGCGAGACCGTGGGCCTGATCACCTACATGCGCACCGACAGCGTCCAGCTCTCGGGCGAGGCCCTGGGTGCCAGCCGCCGGCTGATCGGCCAGCGCTTCGGCGAGGCCTACCTTCCCGACAAGCCGCGCCAGTACAAGACCAAGACCAAGAACGCGCAGGAAGCCCACGAGGCGATCCGCCCGACCGACCTGTTCCGCGTGCCGTCGGAGCTGCGCGGCCAGCTCGACGACGACCAGCGCCGGCTCTACGACCTGATCTGGAAGCGGACCGTCGCCAGCCAGATGGCCGCGGCCCTGCTCGACCGCGTCACCGCCGACATCGGCTCGGCCGACGGGCTGGTGGGCCTGCGCGCCACCGGCCAGACCGTGGCGTTCGACGGCTTCCTCAAGCTCTACCAGGAAGGCCGCGACGACCCGACCGGCGAGGAGGACGAGGACGGTGCGGTGCTGCCGCCGCTGGCGGTGGGCGATGCCACCAAGCAGCGCTCGGTCACGCCGCAGCAGCACTTCACCGAGCCGCCGCCGCGCTACTCCGAGGCGAGCCTGGTCAAGAAGATGGAGGAGCTGGGCATCGGCCGGCCCAGCACCTACGCCAGCATCATCTCGGTCCTGCAGAACCGCTCCTACGTCCGCCTGGAGCAGAAGCGCTTCGTGCCCGAGGACAAGGGCTGGCTGGTCAACGCTTTCCTGGTCGAGAAGTTCGGCCACTGGGTCGAGTACGACTTCACCGCCCAGCTCGAGAACCAGCTCGACGACGTGGCCGGCGGCAGCCGGTTCTGGAAGGACGTGCTGCGCGAGTTCTGGGTGCCGTTCGCGGCCCGGCTGGCCGAGGTCGGCGAGCAGCGCCAGCGCGAGGTGATCGACGCGCTCGACCACGCCCTGGGGCCGCTCCTGTTCACCGGCGACGGCGAGACCGACCCGCGCCTGTGCCCGCGCTGCGGGGAGGGCAGGCTTGGCCTCAAGCTCAGCGGCTTCGGCCCGTTCGTCGGCTGCTCGCGCTATCCGGACTGCAACTACACCCGCGCCTTCACCATCGGCGGCGAGGCCAAGGAGGGCGGCGGCCAGAGCGCCGACCGCCTGCTCGGGGTCGACCCGGCCAATGCCGAGGAGGTGTGGCTGAAGATCGGCCGGTTCGGCCCCTACGTGCAGCGCGGCACCGGTGCGGAGGCCAAGCGCGGCTCCCTGCCGCCCGGCATGCTGCCGGACGACCTCGATCTGGCGGTGGCGCTCAAGCTCCTCGAGCTGCCGCGCGAGGTCGGCCGCGATCCCGAGACCCGGCAGCCGATCATGGCCGGCATCAACCGCTACGGGCCCTTCGTCCAGCTCGAGAAGAAGTATGTCCGCCTCGAGCCGGGCGACGACGTGCTCACCATCGGCATGAACCGGGCGATCGCCCTGCTCAACGAGCCCCCCAAGGGCAGGCGTGCTGCCGCACCCGCGGCACCGCTCAAGGAGCTCGGCCTGCACCCCCGGGACAATGAGCCGGTCCAGCTCCTGCCCGGGCGCTTCGGCCCCTACGTCAAGCACGGCAAGGTCAACGCCAGCCTGCCCAAGGCGCTGAGCCCGGAGACCATCACGCTCGACCAGGCCGTGCAGCTCCTGGCCGACCGGGAGGTCAAGCTGGCCGAGGGCGGCGGCCGGCCGATGCGCGGTGCCCGCGGCAAGCCGGCGGCCGCCAAGAAGACCGCCGCCAAGCCCGCGGCGAAGAAGACCGCTCCCAAGGCCGCGAAGCGCTCCTGAGCGTGGCACGACCCCGCCAGCCGCACACGCCCCCCACCCGCGCCGACGTGCTGCGCTACCTCGAGGGCGAGGGTGCGGGCGCCGGCCGCAACGAGATCCTGCAGGCACTGACCCGCGGCAAGGGCGATCGGGCGGTGATCAAGGCCATCCTGCGCGAGCTTGCCGACGAGGATGGCGGCGGGCGGCGCCGCAAGCGCCTGGCCCGGCCGGCCGAGCGCGGCGAGCCGCCGAGCACCACGGTCCTCGACGTCACCGCCATCGACGCCGAGGGCGACCTGATCCTCGCCTGGCCGGAGCAGCCCGAGCTCAAGATCCTGCTGCCGGTCGAGAATCTGGAGGGCACCGCACCGGGCATCGGCGACCGGGTCCTGGCCCGGCTGCAGCCGGCCGCCGATGGCGGCTGGGAGGCGCGCCCGATCCGGGTCCTGCCGCGCCAGCCGCGCGAGGTCACGGGCATCGTCGAGGCGGCGCGCGACGGGATGCGCATCCGCTCGGCCGACCGCAAGGCGCGGGCCGAGTTCGTCGTGGCCCAGCGCGACCTGGCCGGCGCGCAGCCGGGCGACCTCGTGGTGGCCTCGATCAACCCCGACCGGCGGCTGGGCCTGGGCCGCGCGGTGGTCAAGCAGCGGGTGGGCCGGCCCGACGAGCCTGCCGCACTGACCCTGATGACCGCCGTGGCACTCGGCCTGCCGCTCACCTTCCCGCCGGAGGCCGTGGCCCTGGCGGACAAGGCCCGGCCGGTGACGCTGGGCAAGCGCGAGGACCTGCGCGCCATTCCCCTGGTCACCATCGACGGCGAGGACGCGCGCGATTTCGACGATGCGGTCTGGGCCGAGCCGGATGCGGCACCGGAGAACGAGGGCGGCCACCGGCTCCTGGTGGCGATCGCGGACGTCGCCCACTATGTCCGCCCCAACGACGCGCTCGACCGCGAGGCGCGCAACCGCGGCAACTCGGTCTACTTTCCCGACCGCGTCATCCCGATGCTGCCCGAGGCCCTCTCCAACGACCTGTGCTCGCTGCGCCCGGACGAGGACCGGGCCTGCCTCGCGGTCTGGATCACCATCGACCGGCGCGGCGCCATCCGCGGCTGGCGGTTCTGCCGCGGCCTCATGCGCAGCCGGGCGCGGCTGACCTACACCCAGGTCCAGGCGGCGATCGACGGGCAGGCCGACGCGCGCACCGCACCCCTGCTGGAGCCGGTGATCCAGCCGCTGTTCAAGGCCTACGAACGCCTGCTGGAGGCCCGGCACAAGCGCGGCACGATCGAGCTCGAGCTGCCGGAGCGCAAGATCGCCTTCGGGCCGGACGGTCGCCCGACCGGCATCGAGCGGCGGCAGCGGCTGGCCAGCCACATGCTGATCGAGGAGTTCATGATCGCGGCCAACGTCGCGGCCGCGAGCGAGCTCGCCGAGGCCGTGGTCCCCTGCCTCTACCGGGTGCACGACAAGCCGGACCCCAGCCGGCTGGAAGCACTGGCCCAGTTCCTCGAGCATCTGGGCGTGCCCTGGAGCCGCACCGCCAAGCAGCCCGGCGACTTCACCCGGCTGCTCCAGGCCCTGGCCGAGCACGATCTGCGCGAGATGGCCTCGAGCTTCGTGCTGCGCAGCCAGGCCCAGGCGATCTACAGCCCCAGGAACATCGGCCATTTCGGGCTCAACCTGAAGCGCTACGCCCACTTCACCTCGCCGATCCGGCGCTACAGCGACCTCGTCGTCCACCGCGCGCTGATCCGCCGGCTGGGGCTCGGGCCGGACGGCCTGTCGGAGAATGCCGGCGAGGCGCATCTGGCGAGCCTGGGCGAGCATCTCTCGCGCACCGAGCGCAAGGCCATGGAGGCCGAGCGGCGCGCCTTCGAGCGGCTGATGGCCCTGTTCCTCGCCGACCGGGTCGGGACGGTGTTCCCGGCCCGGGTCACCACCGTGGTCTATTTCGGCCTGTTCGTGACGCTGGACGAGACCGGTGCCGACGGCCTCGTCCCGGTCTCCACCCTGGGCGACGACGCCTTCCAGCTCGACGAGCGCCATCAGGCGCTGGTGGGGCAGCGCACCGGCGAGACCTTCGCGCTGGGCGACCGGGTCAAGGTCGAGCTGGTCGAGGCCGACCCGGTGCAGGGTACCCTCCTGTTCCGCCTCGACGCCCACGAGCCTGGCCGGGGTGCGATCCTGGCAAAGGCGGCCTGGAAGAAGGGCGGCCCGCGCCGGCCGGTGCGCCGTGGCCGGCCGCCGGCACGGCCCGTCCGCCGCCGCTCCTGACGCCCATGCGCCGCCTGCCGCCGGAGTGGCGCGATCTGGTGCCCGTCATGCTGACCGCCACCCTGGTCGGCATGACGCTGTCTTTGGCCTTCCCGCTGCTGTCGCTGGTGCTGGAGCGCCACGGGGTCGACACGTTCGGCATCGGGCTCAACACCGCGGCGGGCGGCGTCGGCATCTTCCTGGTGGCACCCTTCGTGCCGTGGCTGGTACGGCGGCTCGGCGTGGTGGGCTGCTTCCGCCTCGGCCTCACCGTCACCGCGCTGTGCATGCTGCTGTTCCCGCTGTGGGTCGATCCCTGGGTCTGGTTCGGGCTGCGGCTGGTGTTCGGGATGGCCGCGTCCTTGATGTTCGTGCTGAGCGAGGCGGCGGTGAACGCGCTCGCCCCCGACGCGATCCGCGGCCGGGTGCTGGGCGTCTACGCCACCCTGTTCAGCCTGGGCTTCGTCGCCGGGCCGCTGGTGCTGACCCTGGCCGGCAGCGAGGGCTGGACCCCGTTCCTGCTCGCCGCTGCCCTGTTCGTCGCCTGCCTGGCGCCGGTCCAGCTGCTGACACCGGTGGAGCACCGCCTGGCGCCGCAGGGCGGCGAGGGCGGGCACCGGCTGGTCGACACCTGGAAGGTAGCACCCGTGGCCCTGGGCGGCGTGTTCGTCTACGCCCTGCTCGAGGCGTCGCAGTTCGCGCTGCTGCCGGTCTACGCCCTGGACCGCGGCATGAGCGAGGCCATGGCCGCCGGCCTGCTCAGCATCTGGCTCTCGGGCAACATCCTGTTCCAGTACCCCTTGGGGTGGCTCGCCGACCGCTGGTCGCGGCGCCTGGTCATGGGCTGCTGCACGCTGCTGGCCCTCCTCGGCCAGATGCTGGTGCCGACCGTCGCGGCCGTGCCGGCGCTGCTCTGGCCGCTCCTGGTCCTGCTGGGCGGGCTGATGGGCGGCCTCTACACGCTTTCCCTGGCCCTGATCGGCGAGCGGTTCCGCGGTGCCGACCTCACCCGCGCCAACACCGCGTTCGTCATGACCTTCCAGCTGGGCGTCATCGCCGGGCCACCCTATTCGGGCGCACTCATGCATGTGTTCGGGACGGCCGCCTTCCCGCTGACGCTGGTGCTGCCCATGGCCGTGCTGGCGGCCGGCCTGTTCGCCGGCGCCGGCACGCCGGCGGCCGCCCGCCACCGACCTTGACTCGCCGGCACGCGGGCCTATGTTGCGCGGCCGATCCCTGACCGACTTCGAGGACAGTCTTCCATGGCGAAGCCCGCCACCGTTCTGATCAAGCTCGTGAGCACCGCGGGCACCGGGTTCTTCTACACCACGAAGAAGAATCCCCGGAAGACCACCGAGAAGCTGGCGCTGCGCAAGTACGATCCCAAGGTGCGCAAGCACGTCGAGTTCAAGGAAGCCAAGATCAAGTAGGCCGCCGCGCCTTACGCCACCGGCGAAGCCCGCGCCCCGCGCGGGCTTTTCGTTTGTGCGGCGCCCGGGCCCCGTGCGTTAACCGGAACGCAACCAGCACGCACCGATAGTGGCACCCGAACCGGTAACGGAAGGGCGGTGCCATGACATGGTGGGCGCGAGGGCGATCGCAGCGGCTGCTGCTCGGCGCCTGCCTGGCATGGGCGGCAGGCCCGCCCGCCCAGGCCGCGGGAGGGCTCACGCTGCTGACCGAGCAGCCCCTGCCCATGGCCGTCCGCGACGGCCGGATCGCCGAGACGACCGCCCGCGCCATCCCCTTCCCTTCCGGCGAGGACGCCCTGGACGCGCCCACCGCCGCAGCGCTGGACGGCTTCGTTGCCGCCATCGCCACCGACTGCTTCCTGTTCGCCCAGGCGATCGGCCATGTCCGGCCCGGTGCGGATGCCGAAGGCGACACGCTGGCCGCCCATCGGCTGGCCCGTGCGCGCGCCGAGGCGATCGGGGCCCGCCTGCAGCGGGCGGGCTTGCCGGGCGATGCCGTGAGCAGCGCCTGGGACCGCCAGTTCGCCGTCCGCGAGCCGCGGGTGACCTTGTGGATCTTCAGCCAGGCCCCCGGCCAGGACTGCGCCGGCACGCCGCTGCCGGGCGCGGCGGCCCTGACCGCGGCCGCCCGCACGCCGCAGCCGCCGACCATGGCCGCCCGGCGCGAGGCCGACGACGAGCCGGCGCCGGGAATCCACCGCACCGGCGCGTCCGCCACCACCGAGCCGGTGCAGCTGGCCGCGCCGTCCGATCGCGGCGGTACCGGCCGAGGCGGAGCGCCACCGCCGCCGCACCGTCCCCGGCCGACGTGCCGAGACCGCTGCAGCCCGCCCACGCCGCCATCCATGGCGGCACCATCGGCGGGACCATGCCCCGGATCGTGGCCGCCGCGATCATGTCCGACGACCCGCGGCCCGCCGGCGCGGGTGCCGGCCCGGTGGCGATTGGGGCGAGCGAGCCGGTGGAGGCGAGGGCCGAGGCCGTCGCCGCTCCAGCCGCGCCGCACCCGACGCACGAGATCGAGACGATCGGGGTGGATGCCGTCCCTCAGACGACTGCAGACAGCATCGCTTCCCTCCGGATCGCCGTTGGACCCGGGCGCTCCGCCGGTGGAGAGGAGCACGATGGCCGGGGCGGCGGACGGGTCGGTCACCGCCCCGCAGCGGCCGGCCGACGTTCCGGCGGACCGGGCCATCGCCGGGCTGGCGCCGACATCGGCGACCGCGGCCGAGCCCGAGGCCGGTCCCGAGCCCGAGGCGGCATCGCAGGCGATCGCCTCGGCCCCTTGGCCCGCTGCATCGGCCGCGGCGATCGTGCCGCAGCACGTCGAGCTGGTGTTCGCTCCCGACAGCAGCGCGCTCGGCCCGCAGGCGGAAGCGCAGCTGCAGGCGGTCATGGCAGCACTGGCCGGGCACGCCGAGTGGGAAGTGGCGCTGCAGGCGACCGTGGACGACGTGGCTGGCACGCTCCCGACCGACCGGGCCCTGGCCTACAACCAGGAGCTCGCCGAGCAGCGTCAGATCCGGGTGGAGGACTGGCTGGGGACCCGCGGTGCGGGACCGGTCATGCGCATCCGCCGCGAGCTGCTGCCCCACGACCCGTCGCGGCGCCTCGTGCTCAAGGCCCGACCCCTGCCCTGAGGCGCGCCGGCCTCCGGGTGCGACGGGTACGGGCGACCTCGCACGACCCGCACCGGACTTGGCGACCACATGGTCCTGCCTACAGTCGTCCCGGCCCTGGGTGCCCGCGGTCGCGGCCGCCGCTCGGCCTCAAGCCGCCGACGGCAAACGAGCCCGATCGAGCACGGAGCGAGTGCGGTCGGCCCGCGACGGGCCCTACCGGCAATCGGGACGGGCGAAGGTCTCCAGCTTCTCCAGCTCGGCGCGCAGCGTGAAGTCGCCATAGTCCAGCCGGACATTGCTCAGCACGCCGCCGGCGGAGAGATCGAAGGCGATCTCGAACTGCGGCAGGACGTCCTCGCCGTCCGCGGCGAAGTAGGCGATGCTGACCGGCCAGCTCGGCTCCGCCTCGCCGCCGGCGAGCAGGGCCGCGGTCCGCGCGGCGCCGATCACGGCGGTGGCCCGGGTCAGCGCGTCCTCGCCCGAGCCGTCGAACACCTGCCGGCTGATGATCCGCTCGCCGGCCCGCGCGGCCGCGATGATGTCGGCGACATGGGCCGTGGGAAAGATCGTGCCGGCGGGCAGCGCGACCTCCTCCGGCTCCGGCAGCTCATAGTGCGCGGTACCGGGATCGCCCGGGCCGGCGAGCTTCGCCAGGCCGCGGAACTCCTCCTGCATGGTGGGACCGTCGAACGAGCGCACGGTGAAGCGGAGCTGGGTGTTGTCGAGCGACTCCCAGCTCGAGAAGCGGACGTCGTAGGTGAAGCCCGGCCCGCCATCCATCTCGGCGACGAAGCCCAGGCGCTGCTGGCTCAGCCAGCCTTCGCAGGCGGCGCGCCACTCGAGCACGAGGCCGCCGCGGACCCGGCTGAGGCCGGAGCCGGCGTCCGCATCGTCGAGGCTGAGGCGGTAGGCGGCCCGGTGCGAGAGGAGGTCCGCGACCGGCGCCGCCGCGGCGGCGGGTGTCGCAGCGGCAGCGAGCAGTCCGGCGGCGACGAGGCAGGCGTCTGGGCGAGGCAAGGCTCGATCACTCCAATCCATGGCACGACCCACCGCGCTGGGCTAAGAGATCGGGCGCCAAGGGTCGGAAGTACAGGGTGGGCAAGGCATGAAGCGGCCGAGGCTTCTCGTGACACGTCGGCTGCCCGACGCCGTCGAGGCGCGCATCCGGCGCGACTATGACGCGCATCTCAACGTGGCCGACGTCCAGTACGGCCCCGACGAGCTCGCCGGCCTCGCCCAGGACGTGGACGGCATCCTCACCTGCAGCACCGAGCGCTGGACCGCCGAGCTGGTGGCCCGTCTGCCCGAGCGGGTCGGCATCGTGGCGTCGTTCTCGGTCGGCTACGAGCATCTGGACGTTCCGGCGTTGCGGGCGCGCGGCATCGTCGCCACCAACACCCCCGACGTGCTGACCGAGGCCACCGCCGACGTCGCCATGCTCTGCCTTCTGGGTGCCGCCCGCCGCGCCTGGGAGGGCGAGACGCTGGTGCGCGAGGGGCGCTGGCAGCGGCCCACCATGATCGATCTGCTCGGGCTCGAGCTGCGCGGGCGCGTGCTGGGGATCGTCGGCATGGGGCGCATCGGTCAGGCATTGGCGCGACGCGCGCGCGGGTTCGGGCTCGCGATCCATTACCACAATCGTCGCCCCGTCGCCGAGGGAGACGCGCTGGGTGCGACGTACCATGCGACCCTCGAGGGCCTGTTGCCGCATTGCCACTTCCTGTCGCTGAACTGCCCGGGCGGTGCCGCGACCCAGCACCTGATCAACGCGCGCACCCTGGCGCTCCTGCCGCCGGGTGCCGTGCTGGTGAACACGGCCCGCGGCACCCTGGTCGACGACGAGGCGCTGATCGCCGCCCTGCGCTCGGGCCAGCTGTTCGCCGCCGGGCTCGACGTCTTCGCCGGCGAGCCTGCGATCCATCCCGGCTACCGCGACCTGCCCAACTGCTTCCTGCTGCCCCATCTGGGCAGCGCCACGGTCGAGACCCGCAACGCCATGGGCTTTCGCGCCCTGGACAATCTGGACGCGTTCTTCGCCGGTCGCCCGGCCCCGGATGCGCTGACGTGAGCTTGCGCCGCCGATCCCTGCTGGCACTCGCGGCCGCCGTCGGCCACGGCTGCGGCGAGCCGCCCGGGCCATGCCGACTGCCCGACCGCCGAGGCCTTCATCCGCGACGCCGCCGACCGCACCCTGGCCATCCTCAACGCACCGGGCGCCGACGATGCGCAGCGGCTGGCCGGCATGAACGAGCTGCTGTTCCAGCTCGCCGACGTGCCGCTGATCGCCCGCCTCGTCCTGGGCCGGCACTGGCGGGCCGCCAGCGAGCCGCAGCGCACGGCCTATCTCGACGCCTTTCGCGTCTACGCAGTGGACAGCCTCGCCTACCGCTTCGCGCGCCTGGGCGGCGGCGTGAGCTACCGGTTGCTCGGGCGCTGCGTCGCCGACGGCAGCGACGCCCTGGTCCCGATCGAGGTCACGCTGCCCAACCGGCCCGACCCGGTCCGCATCGAGTGGCGGGTCCGCGAAACCGACGGCGCCTACCGCCTGATCGACGTCGCGGTCGAGGGGGTGAGCCTGGTGGTGAGCAACCGCAGCGAGTTCAATTCGGTGGTCAACCGCCAGGGCCTGGACGCGCTGATCGCCCAGATCCGCGGCAAGGCGGGCGGCCGCTCCTGAGCCAAAGGCTCAGCTTCGCGCGATTCTCAGATACTCGAACCTGGCGACCAGGCCCGCCTGCTTGGGGCAGCAGGCATAGAGCCCCGCCCGTACCGGACCGCCGCGGTCGCCCTGCAGCCGGCCGAGGCGCAGCTGGCTCCAGTCGCGGCCGCCGACGGCCGCCTCGACCAGGTAGTCGGCGCCGTGGCGGCTGACGCGGAACGCGACGTCGCGGCCGTGCTCGGGATCGATGTCCTGGGTCGACCAGTCCGACCAGCCATGGTTGGTGATCACCGCACCCAGCCGGCTGGGCAGGCCCGGCTCGAACTCGACCGAGGTCTTGAGCCAGCAGTCCGCATCCAGCCGCACCATCAGGCCGGCCTGGTCGTACTGCGCCAAAGGTGCCGCATGGACCCGCGTCTCGAGGACGAAGCCGCCGTCGACCTCGGCCAGGAGCGCGTGCCCGTTGTCGTTGCGGAAGCCGTAATGCGTGCCCTGCCAGAAATCCGTGGCACCGTCGGGGGCGACGGTCAGGCCATCGGCACCGCATCGCCACTGCGCCGGCGGGCAGTGCCAGGCCAGCCGCGGATCGGGGTGCGCCGCGTCGAACCGCTCCTCGAGCCACATGCCTGCCGTCATCCCAGCCCCTCCTGCCGCCGGGCGCGGGCCACCGCCAGCGCCAGAGCCTGTGCTGCCGCGCGTGGATCGGCCGCCGCGCACAGCGCGGACACGACCGCGATCCCGTCGGCGCCCGCCGCGATCACCGCAGCCGCGTTGCCGGCGTCGATCCCGCCGATGGCGACGATCGGCAGGCTGGTGCGCGACCGGACGTCGGCCAGGCCCGCGAGCCCGATCGGCGGGGCCGCGTCCGGCTTGGTCGCCGTGGCGTAGATCGGCCCGACGCCCAGATAGTCGACCTGGTCCACGGGCACGGCGGCGACCTGCGCCGGTGCGGTGATGCTCAGGCCGACGATCGCGTCCGGGCCCAGGCGGGCGCGCGCCTCGGCCGGCGAGGCGTCCGCCTGGCCGACATGGACACCGGCGGCACCGGCGGCGGCCGCGACCTCGAGCGCGATTGTTGACGATCAGCGGCACCCCGCTCGGGGCCAGCAGCTCGGCGAGCCGCCGGGCCAGGGCGCACGAGCTCGGCCGCCGGCGTGAGCGTCGTCGCGCAGCTGGACCATGGTGACGCCGCCCGCCACCGCCTCGCCGACCACGCGCTCGATGCCGCGGGCCGCGCACATCCCGCGGTCGGTGACCAGGTAGAGGTCGAGCGCCAGCGCGCGGCTCATGCGATCCGGGCCAGCCGTGCCGCCGTGGCGCCGTCCAGGGCACCCAGGGCGTCGAGCAGGGCCGGGACGAAGCTGCCGCAGCCGGCGGCCTTCAGTGCCGCGAGCTCCGCGGCGACGCCATAGGCGGCCAGCGCACCCGCGGTGGCCTCCAGCGGGTCGGGCAGCACGGCGGCCCAGGCGCCGATCAGCGCGGTGAGCGCGCAGCCCGAGGCGGTGGTCCGGGTCAGCAGCTCGTGGCCGTTGGCGACGGTGAGCGTGCGCTGCCCGTCCGTCACCAGGTCGACCTTGCCGGTGACCGCGACCACGGCCCCGGTGTCGGCCGCGAGCTGGCGCGCGGCATCGCGGCGGCCGCATCGGCGCCGGCGGTGCTGTCCACGCCCTTGCCGCCGGCCGCTGCCGCCGGCCAGGGCCATGATCTCCGAGGCGTTGCCGCGGATGATCCGGGGCCCCTGGGCCACCAGCGCGCGGGTGGTGTCGCGGCGAAAGGCGGTGGCACCGACGCCGACGGGGTCGAGCACCCAGGGCCGGCCGGCCGCACGGGCCCCGCGCACGGCGGCCCGGGCACCCTCGACCCAGTCGTGGGTGAGCGTGCCGATGTTGACGACCAGCGCGCCGGACAGGCCGGCGAGCTCGCCCGCCTCCTCGGAGGCCGCCGACATGATCGGCGAGGCGCCGACGGCGATCAGCACGTTCGCCGAGAGCGTCATCGCGACCAGGTTGGTGACGTTGTGCACCAGCGGACCCTCGCGGCGGATGCGGTCGACGCCTTCGGCGACGTAGGCGGTCATGGGCTCGGCTCCTCGAACAGGTCGACGGCGTAGGTGGCGACGGGCGGCGGGGCGGCGAGCAGGCCCGCGCGCGGCCAGGAACTCGGCGAAGCGCCGGTAGCGGCCATGGTCCAGTGCGGCCGGGCTGTGGGCGAAGCGGCGGCAGCGTGTCGCTGCCAGGCGCGACGGTTGAGCTCGTCGTCGAGCGCCGGGTCGCGTGCCCTTGAACACCGCCCAGGCCTCGTCGGGGTGGTTGAGGAGCCAGGCCGTCGCGGCCTCGACCGCGCGCAGGAAGCGGCGCAGCTCGGGTCGGGCGAGATCGTCGCGATGGGCGACGTAGATCAGCTCGTCATAGGCCGGCACGCCCTCCTCCTCGGGATAGAAGGCGCGGCCGGGCCGGCCGACGATGTCCATCTGGTTCAGCTCGAAATTGCGGAAGGCGCCGATCACCGCGTCGACCTGGCCGGCCAGCAGGGCCGGCGAGAGCGAGAAGTTGACGTTGACCAGCTCGACGTCGCTCGAGGCGTCAGCCCGTTGCGCTCGAGCATGGCGCCGAGCAGCGCGTCCTCGAAGCCGCCGACCGAGAAGCCGATCTTGCGGCCCTTGAGGTCGGCGATCGTCCGCACCGGCCCGTCGGCCAGCACCACGACGCTGTTGAGCGGCGTGGCCACCAGCGTGCCGACCCGGACCAGCGGCAGGCCCTGCGCCACCTGCAGGTGGAGCTGCGGCTGGTAGGAGACCGCGATGTCGGCCTGGCCGCGCGGCCACCAGCTTGGGCGGGTCGTTGGGGTCGGCCGGTGCCACCAGCTCGACCTCGAGACCCTCGGCGGCGAAGAAGCCCTTCTCGCGCGCGACGATCAGCGGCGCGTGGTCCGGATTGACGAACCAGTCGAGCAGGACGGTCAGCCGGTCCGCGGCCAGGGCGGGACCGCTTGCCAGGACGAGGCCGAGAAGCGAGGGGCAGCAGGCGGAGGACGGGCGTCATGACGGGTCCTCGCAGGTTCTGGCGACGGTCTCGGGCTGCCAGCGGACCATGGCGCGGCCGGCGCGGTCGACGGCCGAACCACAGGGCCAGCGCCATCGTCGCCAGCACGAGCAGGGCGGCGAACATCAGGTCGACCTGCATGCGGGCGTTGGCGTGCAGCATCAGGTAGCCGAGCCCGGCGCCGGAGCCGACCCACTCGCCGACCACGGCGCCGATCGGCGCGACGGCGGCGGCGACGCGCAGGCCGGAGGCCAGCGCGGGCAGGGCGGCCGGGCACGCGGATCTGGCACAGGATCGCCCAGGGCGTGGCGTCCATGGTCCGGGCGAGCTCGAGCCAGCCGGGCTCGGTGCGGCGCAGGCCGTCGAGGAAGGCCGCCGTGACCGGGAAGTAGATGATCAGCACGGCCATCGCGATCTTGGACGGCCATGCCGTAGCCGAGCCACAGCACCAGCAGCGGTGCCAGCGCGAACACCGGCAGGGCCTGGCTCGCCACCAGGAGCGGCATCAGCCACGCGGCGCGCCGGGCCGAGGCCGCGAGCAGCATGGCGCTGGCGGCAGCCGATCAGGCTGCCCAGCAGCGATGCCCAGCACGATCTCGCTCGAAGCGTGACGGCGGCGTGCCGCAGCGAGCAGGCCGGCTGGCGCACGAGCGCCGCGGCGACGCGCGGCGGGCCCGGCAGGATGTAGGGCGGCACGCCGGTGGCCCAGACCAGGGCCTGCCAGGCCGCCAGCAGGCCGAGCAGGGTCACGAGCGGGCCGCAGCGCCCTCACGATGCCTCCAGCAGCCGGGCGGAGCGGGTCAGCTCGCCCAGCAGCTCGGCCTGCAGCGCCAGCAGGGTCGGGTCGGCGGCATCGCGCGGCGGCAGCGCCGCGCGGCAGCAGCGGGCCGCGCGGCGCGGCGGGGCGTCCGGCCAGCACGTAGACGCGGTGGCCCAGCCGCAGCGCCTCGAGCGGGTTGTGGGTGACCAGCAGCACGGTGCGCCCGACCAGCAGCTCGGCGGCGAGATCCTGCAGCCGGTGGCGCGTGATCGCGTCCAGCGCCGAGAACGGCTCGTCCATCAGCACGATCGGGCCGGTCCTCCATCAGCGTGCGGGCGAGGGCCGCGCGCTGGCGCATGCCGCCGGAGAGCTGGCCGGGCAGCGGTCGGCGTCGGCCGGCGAGGCCGACGCGGGCGAGCAGGTCGCACGCCGCGTGCCCGCAGCCGGCGCAGCTCGGCGCGGGACGCGCCACGCAGCCGGTAGCCCAGGAGCACGTTGTCGACCACCGAGCAGCCAGGGCAGCAGCAGGTCCTGCTGCGCCATCAGGGCGATGCGGCCCTCGAGTCCCGCGGCCGTCGTCGGCGACCACCAGCGCCCCCGGCGCCAGCCCGGCGACCAGGCGCAGGAGCGTGGTCTTGCCGACGCCCGAGGGCCCCAGCAGGCAGGTCCAGACACCGCCCTCGAGCCGGAAGCGCAGGTGCTCGAACAGGGGCGCGCCCTGGTAGGAGACGGCGCCGATGCCGACGCTGAGGCCGGGCGAGGCTTCAGGCACGGGCCGCGGCCGGGTCGGGCGGGGGCCACAGAGCGTGGAAATGATGGACCGGCCCGATCCCGCGGCCGACGCCGAGGCCGTCGCCCGCGGCGATCGCCGCGGTCAGCCAGCGCTTGGCCTCGGCGACGGCGTCGGCCAGGGGCAGGCCGCGTGCCAGGAGGGCGGCGATCGCGGCGGACAGGGAGCAGCCGGTGCCGTGGGTGTGCCGGGTGGCGATCCGGTCCGATTCCAGCCACAGCGGGCGACCGCCCGTCAGGAGCAGGTCGGGGCTGACGGCACCGCCGAGGTGGCCGCCCTTGAGCAGCACGCTGCGCGCCCCCAGCCCGACCAGCCGCTCGGCCGCCGCGACCATGCCGGCGCGATCGGTCGGCGGCGCCATGGCCAGGAGCGCCCCGGCCTCCGGCAGGTTGGGGGTGATCAGATCCGCCAGCGGCAGGAGCCGCTCGCGCAGTGCGGCCACCGCCGTGTCGTGCAGCAGCCGGTCGCCGCCCTTGGCGACCATGACCGGGTCGAGCACGACGCAGGGCGGCCGCCAGGCCGCGAGGCCCTCGGCCACGGCGATGACGGTCTCGGCCCCGCCCAGCATGCCGATCTTCACCGCACCCACCGCGAGGTCGTCGAGCACCGAATCGATCTGCCGCCGGACGAAGGACGGCTCCACGCCGTGGATCGCCTGCACGCCCAGCGTGTTCTGGGCGGTCAGCGCGGTCACGACCGTGCAGCCGAACACGCCCAGGGCCGAGAACGTCTTGAGATCGGCCTGGATGCCGGCACCGCCGCCGCTGTCGGAGCCGGCGATCGTCAGGGCGATCGGAACGGGCGTCTTGGTGGTCGCTGCGGAGCCTGGCGCCATGCCTCCCTCGATCGTCTTGCGACGAGGGACCTGCGGTGCCGGGAGGGGCCAGGCATCTCAAATCCCTTCGCCGGTATGAGCCGGATCAGGTTCGACGGGTCGCGCCGGAGCGCCTCTCAGCCCGGGAACCCCCGGACACCCCGTTGAGATCGGCAAGATGTAGGCGGCAGGCTCACCGGTGGCAATGGCGCGCTCAGCCGACGGCCAGGGCCAGCTGGCGGTTGCCGCGCAGCAGGTTCAAGGTCGCGCGCGCCCCGCCCGGCGGCAGGGCCCGGGCAAGCTCCGCGACCGAGCCCACCGCGGTCCCGTCGACGCCCAGGATCACGTCGCCGCGCCGCAGGCCGGCGGCGGCGGCACGGCTGTCGCGCGCGACCTGGACCACCAGCACGCCCGCGATCCGGCCGTAGGCCGGGTGGTCGGGCGTCAGCTCGCCGAGCGTGGCCCCGGCGAGCTGCGGTGCTGCGGCCGTGGCAGCACCGGCCGCCGCCAGCGGTACCACCTGGACCTCGACCCGGCGTCGCCGGCCGTCGCGGAGGATCTCCAGGCTGACGCTGCGGTCCGCCTCGACCAGGCCGATCCGGTTGCGCAGCTCGCCCGAGCCCTGCACCGAGGTCCCGTCGACCGACAGCACCACGTCGCCGCCGCGCAGGCCCGCACGCTCGGCCGGCGAGCCCGGCTCGACCCGGGCGATCATGGCACCCTCGTCGGCAGCGAGGCCGAGCGCCGCGGCGGCATCCGGGTCGAGATCCTGGATCACCACGCCGATGCGCCCGCGGCGGACCTCGCCGAAGCGGAGCAGCTGCTCCATCACGCTGCGCGCCATGTTGGCCGGCACCGCGAAGCCGATGCCGACATTGCCGCCGCTGGGCGCCAGGATCGCCGTGTTGATGCCGATCAGCTCGCCCTTGGAGTTGATCAGCGCCCCACCTGAATTGCCCGGGTTGATCGAGGCGTCGGTCTGGATGAAGTCCTCGTAGTTGCCGCTCTCGATGCCGCTGCGCCCGAGCGCGCTGACGATGCCGGAGGTGACGGTCTGGCCGAGGCCGAACGGGTTGCCGATCGCGATCACCAGATCGCCGACCTTGAGCCGGTCGCTGTCGCCGAACGGCAGGCCGGTCAGCGACTCGGCCGCGATGCGCAGCAGCGCCACGTCGGTGGCGGGGTCGCTGCCGACCAGCTCGGCCTGGAACTCGCGGCGATCCTTGAGGGTGACGGTGATGCGCTCCGCGGCACGCACGACATGGTGGTTGGTCAGCACGTAGCCGCGGCGCGGGTCCACGATCACGCCCGAACCGGCACTGACGGCCCGCCGCGTCTGCGGCTGCTCGGGCATGTCGAAGAACCGCCGGAAGAACGGGTCGCGAAACAGCGGGTTCTCGGCCACGGCGGTGCGGCTCTGCACCGAGATGTTGACCACGGCCGGGGTCGTCCGCTCGAGCAGCGGCGCCATGGTCATCACCCCGCGCTCCGGATCCAGCGCCGGCTGCTGCGCCGCGACCGGGCCCGCCGCCAGGAGCGCGGCCGAGACGGCCACGCCGATGCCAAGACCGACCGCACGCCTGCCGACCGCCATGAACCCTCGCCCGTGCCTGCTGCCGAACCAGCGCTAGATTTGGGCGGACGGACGGGCCGCCGCAACGGATGAGACGTCGTCGCGGCGAGCGAGTGACATCTGCACGCTTCGCAAGGCCGTGCGGCCGCCAAATGGTGCCCGGCATCTTCGACGATGGGGGCCAGTGATGGGGTCAGCGACGGCGCCGGCAGCGCGGCACCGAGTCAGGCCCCGGCGGTGGGTTCGAGCCGATCCAGCGCTGGCTCGCGCAGCCAAGCGCGCAAGGGCGTCGCCTCGTGGTGCCCCTGGGACGCCCGGAAACATCGACCCGCGCGTGGCACTCCCGGCCGAGAGCCTGGGCGCGGCCACCCATGGCCGGGACTGTCCGGGCGCGGCCGAAGACCGGCGGATTTGCGGCTCGCGGCAACGTCCGAGCAGCAGGTGTCCGTCAGGGAGATCGGTCGACGGTGCCAACTCCATCGCCGGAAGCCATGAGCCGAGCGCGAGGCGGCGACTCTCTCCCGCCACCTCGGCCATGGGGCGCGCCCTTGGGTGCGGGCAGCCCAGGCCAAGGGCAGGTCGCCGCGTCGCGTCCGGCGTTCAGGCCGCGAGCGGGTGGCGGACGGCGTAGTCGGGGCTCGGCAGCACGCATTGGACCGCGGTCCGGCGCTCGGTGTCGACCAGCACCGGCGCGCGGAGGTTCACGAACAGCTCGCCGTCCTCGCCCGCGGTCACGGCTGGCCGCCGGGTCACCACCAGGAGGACCGCCGCACGCTGGCTGGGCACGCCGGCAAGCGCGCAGGCCCGGTCGAGGTCGGCACGGCGCAGCGGCAGCCGGTCGTCCTGGTAGGGCAGGACGAGAAAGCGCAAGTCCGGCTCGTCGGCGCTCTGCATCACCAGCATGCCGCCGGCGGCCGGTCCGAGCGGCATCAACGCGAACCGGGTGGCACCGGGAAATCCCGGCAGGCCCTGCGGGAACGCGATCGTGGCCGCCGCGGCCTCCTCCGGCCGCACGGCCGCCCCAGCTCCCGTCACGGGAACGCCACCATCCACATCCTGGCCCGACTGCTGGTCCATGGCCGGTCTCCACGGTGCTGCTGCACGGAGCATCGAGGCAGGTATGCGCCCGCGATGGTTAAGCACCGGCTAACGGGCGCACCCGTCAGCGCAGATAGTCCGCGAGCGACAGGGAGGCGAGCTTGCCGGTCACCGAGTAGCCGGCCTCCAGCGTCGTCCGGTCGGCGGCGATCCGGGTCAGCACGGCGGCAAGGTCGACATCCTCGATCGAGGCCACGATCTCGTCGAGGTAGAGGATGGCCGAGCGTTGGACCTCGGTCACCGTTTCCAGACGCTCGGCGGTGATGCCGACGCCGGCGCGCAGGCCGGTGAGCCCGTCCAGGGCGGTCTCCAGCCCGGCCATGGCGGCCGTGAGCCCGGCCCGGTCGTCGGCGAGGTGTGCCGCACGGGCCTGGCCCAGCGAGGCGATCAGCTCGGCGACCGGCGCCGCGTCGGCGGTGACGCCGTAGGCGAGATCGAGCCCGAGGTCGGCTCTGGTGGTCAGCCGGATCGAATCGCCGCGGTAATAGAGGGCGGGGTCGGCCACCGTCGGTGGCGGCACCGGAAGGTCGACCGGTGCGGTGTCGCTCCGGCTGCCGGCGAAGAGATACTGGCCGTCCTGGCGCGCGTTCAGGGCCGACTCCAGCTCGGCCAGCATGCCGTCGATCAGCGTGTCGAGCGGCACGTCGCTGCCCATGCCGCCGTCCAGCCGCTGGACCAGGGCGGTGCGTGCCCGGGCGGCGATGTCCACCACGCTGCCCAATGCGACGTCCATGAGCTGGAGCCGCTGCCCGAGCCGCTCGTTCTGGTCGGCCAGCGTCGACCTGACGGCCCGCGCATCCTTGACCCGCAGCAGCTCGCCCGCGCGGTCCGCGATCTGGTCGAACCGCGTGGCGGCCTTGCCGGAGCTGGCCGCCGCCTCGGACTCGCGCAGGCGGGCCTGGATCGTGGTCAGATCGGCGGTCAGGCGCCGGCTGTGTGCGAGATCGCCGATCCGTGTCGCCATGGTCGCGCTCCTCAGCCCACGATGCCCAGGAGCTCGTCGAAGAGCTGGTCGGTGATCGCGATCAACCGCGCCGCCACGCTGTAGGCCTCCTGGAACAGGACCAGCCGCGCCAGCTCCTCGTCGAGATTCACGCCCGACACCTCGGCCTGACGCGCGCGCAGATCGTCGGCCAGCGCAAGGTCGTTCGCGGCCGAACTGCCGGCGCGCTCGGCGGCACCCGCGCGCACCGCCACGATCTCGGCGGCATAGTCGGCGAGCCGGAAGCTGCCCGCCGGCAGCTCGCCCCGGGCGACGGTGGCGACCCGGGTCTCGAACGCGGCCGCGAGCGCCTGCGCGCCGCGATTGTCCCCGGCACCGCCCAGGCGCGCGGTCGGGGGCGGCCCGGCCGCCACGTCGAGCACGGAGCGGGACAGCCGGGTGGCGTCCGCCGCCACCTCGTCGCGCACCTTCAGGCCGGCGCCGCCGTTCCCGTCGGGCACCAGGAGGTCGTTGAGGCCGAAGAAATGGCTGAAGCCCTGGGGCCGGCCGTGCCCGGCGGCATCGGGCACGGTGATCGCGCTGTCGCCCTCGGCGATGGCGAGGCCGTAGCCTGCCGCAGCCGTGAGCTCGAGCCGGCCATCGGCAGCAATGGTGGCCGTCCCGAAAGCACCGAGCCCGGCCGTGAGCTGCCCCGCCAGGGTCGCGGCGTCGGTCGCGGCGCCGACATCCACGGCCAGCGTGGCGGAGACGTTGCCGGTGGCACGGTCGACGACCGCGAGGTAGGCGGTGCCGCTGCGGGTCGCGGTGGCAAACGCAGCCGTGTCGGTGCGCGTCCCCGCCAGCGCCTGCGGCGGGGGCTGCGGCGTTGCCGCATTGTGCGCCGCGTTGAGGGTGAAGCGGGCGATGTCGGCAAGCTCGCCCAGCTGATCGCTGAGCTTCGGCAGCACCTGGTCGCGGGCCTCGAGCAGCCCCTGGATCTCGCCGCCCTGCAGCGTCGAGACCACGATCTGCGCCGAGTCGGCGATCGCGTCGCCGGCCAGCTCGGGCGTCAGCGCCGCGCGCACGCCGGCGCTCACCAGCACCGTGCCCACGGCACCCGCCACGGGCGCACCGGTGGCCGGATCGATCGCGTCGGCGCGGAAGGAGCGGATCGCCCCGAAGCTCGTGGCGGCGCCGACCGCTGCCGCCGGCTCGTAGACCAGCTGGCGCAGCGAGGCGTCGAGCAGCGGCTGGCCGGCGCGGGTGTAGACCGTGGCCGACCCGTCCTCGCGAAACGCCACGGCGAGGTCCAGCTTGCCGGAGAGGCCGGCCAGAAGCGAATCGCGCCGGTCCAGCAGCTCGGGCCCGGCCCCGCTACGACCGATCGCCTCGTTGATCTCGGCGAGCTGCGCCAGCCCGCCGTTGATCGCGGCCACCGTGCCCGCGATCCGGGTGTCGACCTCGCGCCGCAGTGCCTGCACCTCGGCCTCCGCGGAGGCGAGCCCGCGGGCCAGGTCCTCGGCGGCCGCGACCACGTTCTGGGCGTAGGCGATCTGGTCGGGCCCGCCGGCCAGCGTTTCCGCGGCGCTGGCCAGGCGACCGATCAGGTTGCCGAGCCCGCGGTCGGCATCGGCGGGTGCGCCGAACAGCCGGTCCTGGATCTGGACATGGACGGCAGCCAGCGTCTCGCTGCGGCCGACCCGGGCCTCCTGTTCGCGCAGCCGGGCGTTGAGCAGCTCGTCGACCATGCGGACGGTGTCGGCGGAGCGTGCACCGGCGCCGCGCCCGTCGATGACCACCGTCTCCTGTTGCGCCAGCTGCCGCGCATAGCCCTCGGTGTTGGCGTTCGCGACGTTGTTCGACGTCACCGCGAGCGCGTTCTGCGCCACCGCGAGGCCGCTGAGCGCATTGGAGAGGACCGCGTTGAGGGACAAGGGGCCTCGCTCCTAGCAGCGCCGGTCGAAGGCGACCGGGATCACCCGCGCGCCCGCGTCGCCGGCCGGCTGCGGACCGGGGGCGTAGCGCGCACCATCGGCCGCGAGGCTGTGGCCGATGGTCTGCACCACCGCCTCGACCACGCCGCGCGCCTGGACCAGGCGCTCGGCGTTGCTGCGCACCGTGGCCTGGAAGTCGCGCATGCTGGCCTCCAGGAGCCGCCGCCCATCCTCGCCGAGCCCGGCCAGCGTCTCCGGCGCCTGGCGCAGGCCGCGCAGCTCCAGCTCGTAGCGGCCCGCCAGCGCCGCCTTCTCGCTCTGCAGCTCGCGCAGGCGGGCCAGCTTGAGGTCGCGCAGCAGCCCGTTCTCGGCGCGCATCACCTCCTGCAGCTGGCGCATCAGTGCCAGCAGCAGGGCGATCCTGCTCTCGGCGGCGCTCATCCGGCCTCCTGGGCGCGCAGAAGTTCGTTCAGGACGGCATCGGCGACGCCGATGCCGCCGCTGCGCGCGATCAGCTTGCCGTATTCCTCGCGCAGCAGGGCGGCGAACGGGTCGTCGCCTCCGCCCAGCGGGCCGTCCTTGGCCAGGCCTTCCATCATGCTGCCGAGCAGCTGGCCCACGAACACCGCCTCGAAATCCTCGGCGGCGCGGCGCACGGCCTCGAGGTCGCCGGGCACCCGCTGGCCCGGCTGCTGTCCGACATGGGTGAGGGCCACCATCAGATCACCTCGATCTCGGCCTGCAGCGCCCCGGCGGCCTTGATGGCCTGCAGGATGCCGATCAGGTCGCGGGGCCCCACGCCCAGGGCGTTGAGGCCGTCCACCAGGTCCTTGAGGGTCACGCCCGGCTCGAGCGCCACCATGCGGTTGCCGGCCTGGTCGTCGATCTCGATCTCGGTCCGCGGCACCTCGACGGTCCGGCCGTCCGCCAGCGGGTTCGGCTGCGACACCTGGGGCGTCTCGGTCACGCGCACGGTGAGGTTGCCCTGGGCGACCGCCACCCGGCTGATCTGGACATTGTCGCCCATGACGATGATCCCGGAGCGCTCGTCGATCAGGATGCGGGCCACCGTGTCCGGCTCGACCGGCAGCTGCTCGATCTCGCCCAGCAGCTGGGCGACACGCCCGACATAGGCCGCGGGCACCGGCAAGGTGATGGTGGCCGAATCCACGGCCCGGGCGGTCGCCGCCCCCAGCCGGCCGTTGATCGCGGCGGCGATGCGCTCGGCGGTGGTGAAGTCGGGGTTGCGCAGCGCCAGCCGGATCAGGGTCAGATCGTCCAGCGCGAAGCCGACCTCGCGCTCGATGATGGCACCCGCCGGGATCCGTGCCGCCGTCGGCACGCCGCGGGTCACGGTCTCGGCTTCGCCTTGCGCCTCGAACCCCCCGACGCTCAACGCACCCTGCGCCACCGCATAGGCCTCGCCGTCGGCGCCGAGCAGGGGTGTCACCAGCAGCGTGCCGCCCTGGCAGCGACTTGGAATCGCCGAGCGCGCTGACCGCGACGTCGATCCGGCTGCCCTGCCGGGCGAAGGGCGGCAGGGTGGCGGTGACCATCACCGCCGCCACGTTCTTGGTGTTGAGCGCGTTGCCGCGGGTGCTGACACCCAGCCGCTCCAGCATGGCGACCAGGCTCTCCTGGGTGAACATGGAGTTGCGCAGGCTGTCGCCGGTCCCGTTGAGGCCGACGACGAGGCCGTAGCCCACCAGCATGTTGGTGCGGACGCCCTCGAAGTCGGCGATGTCCTTGACCCGGGAGGCGGCATCGACCGCGCCGGGCAGCAGGGCGAGCAGCATCGCCGGCACCAGCCCCCGGACCATGCGGTCCAGGCCGTGCCTCAAGCGCCGAGCGGTCGTCATCCGGTTCCACATGACCGCCATTATCCGCGCCGTGAGTTAACCGATTCTTGAGCGCCCCCACGCCACAACGGTGCGGCAGGACGAGCCTGGGGTGGAGAGGGCGGATGCAGGTCACGGGCGCGGGCGGGGCGAGGCTGCGATCGGCCGACGCGGCCGGACGGGCGCCGCCGGCTGCGGGCTTCAGCCTGGCCGGGCCGGGGACCGCCGCGACGGCCGCGCCGGCCGGCGCGCTGCCGCCGCTGGGCGGCCTCCTGGCCCTGCAGGACGTCCCCGAGCCCATGGCGGAGCGGCGGCGGCGCGCGCTCGGCCGCGGCCGCTCGATCCTCGACCGCCTGGACGAGCTGCGCCTGGGGCTGATGGCCGGGGCCGTGCCGCTGGACCTGCTGCGCCGACTGCAGGGCGAGCTCGGCCGCAGGATCGACGTGGCCGACGAGCCGCGCCTGCAGGGCCTGCTCGACGCGATCGAGGTGCGCTGCGCCGTGGAGATGGCCAAGCTGGAGACGGCCGCACGGGACGACTGAGCGGCACCCCTGGCGCACGATGTCGCAGCGTCGGCACGGATCGAGACAGCGCCGCCGCACCTGCCGCAACTTGCCGGGATCGGACCGTCGCTCGGGCGCACGCAGGCACGCCCCGGATGCGCGAGATCAAGGCGCACCCCGTGGATCCTGCGCCACGCTGCGATGCGACGCTGGGACCAGGTGTGGCAGGCGGGGCGGGATGAGCAGCGAAGTCGTGCAGGTCGAGGAAGCGCTCTCGCGGGCCGAGCAGCGCGCGTCCCCGCTCTATGCCGGCCGGGTCGAGGTCTACGCCAAGGCGATCAAGGGCCAGTTCCGGACGATCAAGTGGGTGGCCCTGGTCGTCCTGCTGGGCATCTACTACCTGACGCCGTGGCTGCGCTGGTACCGCGGCCCGGACGCGCCGACCCAGGCGGTGCTCGCCGACATGGCCGGCGGCAGGCTCTATTTCTTCGGCATCGAGATCTGGCCGCAGGAGGTCTACTTCCTGACCGGCATCCTGATGCTGGCGGCCTTCGGCCTGTTCCTCGCGACGTCCCTGTTCGGGCGGCTGTGGTGCGGCTTCGCCTGCCCGCAGACCGTGTGGACCGACCTGTTCATGCAGGTCGAGCGCTGGATCGAGGGCGACCGCGCCGAGCGCATCCGCTTCGACAAGGCGCCATGGACCGCCGAGAAGTGGCGCAAGCGGATCCTCAAGCACGCCGTCTGGCTGCTGATCGCGTTCCTGACCGGCGGCGCCTGGATCATGTATTTCCGCGACGCGCCCACGGTGATCGGCGAGTTCTTCACCGGTCAGGCCAGTGCGGGGATCTATTTCTTCGTCCTGCTGTTCACCGCCACCACCTACCTGCTGGCCGGCATGGCCCGCGAGCAGGTCTGCACCTACATGTGCCCGTGGCCGCGCATCCAGGGTGCGCTGGTCGACAAGGACACCCTCGCGGTCACCTACGAGCCGTGGCGCGGCGAGCCGCGCGGCAAGTTCCGCAAGGGCGACAGCTTCGACGGGCGCGGCGACTGCATCGACTGCAAGCAGTGCGTGGCGGTCTGCCCGACGGGGATCGACATCCGCGACGGCTTCCAGCTCGAATGCATCGGCTGCGGCCTGTGCATCGACGCCTGCGACGAGGTGATGGAGCGCATCGGCCGGCCGCCCAAGCTGATCGCCTACGACAGCGAGCGCAACCTGGAGCTGCGCGCTGCCGGGCAGCCGTCGCTCTATCGCCTGTTCCGCCCGCGCACCCTGCTCTACGTGGTCGTCATCGCGGGCGTGGGCCTGACGATGCTGACCATCCTCTGGCTGCGCGACACGGTCGACGTGAACATCATCCCCGACCGCAACCCGCTGTTCGTCACCATGTCGGACGGCAGCATCCGCAACGGCTACGTCATCCGCGTGATGAACAAGGAGCATGCGCCCAAGCGCTACGAGCTGGGCCTCACGACCACCGAGGGTCGGATCGCCGTCCAGGGCGTGGAAGGCCAGGGTGCCACGGCGACGCTGGCGGCACCGCCCGGCGGCGTGGCCAGCCACCATGTCTTCGTCCAGCTGCCGCGGGCGACCGTGACCAGCGACCAGACCGATCTCGAACTCACGCTCAAGGATCTGGAGACCGGCCACATCACCACCTACGATACCATCTTCCGCGGCCCGAAGCGGTGAACGCCGCCATGCCCGCACGCCGACCGCCCGGCCACTGGATCCCCTGGCTGTTCGTCGGCTTCTTCCTGCTCGTGGTGGCGGTCAACGCCACGATGATCTGGATCGCGCTGACGAGCTGGACGGGGCTCGCCACCAACCAGCCCTACGATCGCGGCCTGACCTACAACCGCAACCTGGACGCTGCCGCCCGTGCCGCCGCCCTGGGCTGGCGGCCGGCCCTGACGGCGCGGCTGGACGGCGAAAGCGGCGAGGTCGAGCTCCTGCTGACCGACGCCGCCGGCCAGCCGGTGAGCGACGCCGAGATCGTGGTCCGCTTCGAGCGGCCGACCAGCGAAGGCCTGGACTTCCCGGTCGAGCTCGCCGCGACCGCACCCGGCGCCTATCGCGGCCGCTTCGTCCTCCCGGTGCCGGGGGCCTGGAACCTGCACGCCACGATCCGGCGCGGCGAGGACCTGTTCGTGCACGACCAGCGGGTCGTGCTGCCCTGACCATGGCCAGCTCGCTCGCCCCGAGCCTGCCCGAACGCCCGGCCGAAGCACCCTCGCCGGACGTCGCGCCGTTCGTGCGCCTCGAGCCGGACGGCGACGTCAACGTCCTGCATCTCCTGGTCGAGGGCGTCCATTGCGGGGCCTGCGTGCGCAAGATCGAGCGCCGGCTCGAGCGGGAGGGCGACCTGCTCACCGCGCGGGTCAACCTGACCACGCGCCGGCTGACCCTGCGCTGGCAGGGCGAGACGCGGCGCGGCGACCGCCTGGCGCAGGCGGTGGCGGAACTCGGCTACGGCGTGGTGCCGTTCGATCCCGAGCGGCTGCGAGCACTGGACGACCGCTCGGAGCGCGAGCTCCTGCGCTGCGTGGCCGTGGCCGGCTTCGCCGCCAGCAACGTGATGCTCCTCGCGGTCTCGGTCTGGGCCGGCCACTTCTCCGGCATGGGCGACGCCACCCGGACCTTCCTGCACTGGTTCCAGGCGCTGATCGCCCTTCCCGCCATCGCCTATGCCGGCCGCCCGTTCTTCCGGTCCGCCCTGACCGCGCTGCGCGCCGGCCACACCAACATGGACGTGCCGATCTCGCTCGCGGTGATCCTCGCACCCGGCATGAGCCTGGTCGAGACGATCCGCGGCGGTCCGCACGCCTATTTCGACAGCGCCATCACGCTGCTGTTCTTCCTCCTGATCGGCCGCTACCTCGACCAGCGCGCCCGCGGCAGCGCCCGCTCGGCGGCGGAGCGGCTCCTGGCCCTGAACGCCGCCGCCGTCAGCCTGCTCCTGCCCGACGGGGCGACCCGCAGCGTCCGGCCGGAGCAGCTCGAGGCGGGCCAGGAGATCCTGGTCGCGACCGGGGAGCGGATCGGCGCGGACGGCACGGTGAGCCACGGCAGCGGCGAGCTCGACACCGCACTGATCACCGGCGAGAGCGTGCCGCAGCGCGTCGCACCCGGCGAGCGGGTGTTCGCCGGCACGATCAATCTCGGGGCACCCTTGCGCGTCCGTGTGCGGGCGGTGGGCGAAGGCACGCTCCTGGCCGAGATCGTCCGGCTGATGGAGCTGGCCGAGCAGCGGCGCTCACGCTTCGTCGCCATCGCCGACCGGGTCGCGCGCGCCTACGCGCCGGTCGTGCACAGCCTGGCCCTGCTGACCTTCCTCGGCTGGACGCTCAGCGGTGCGGCACCCTGGCAGACGGCCCTGCTCTACGCCATCGCGGTCCTGATCATCACCTGCCCCTGTGCCCTGGGCCTCGCCGTGCCCGCGGTGCAGGTGCTGGCGAGCAGCCGGCTGATGCGCGCCGGGACGCTGCTCAAGTCGGCCACCGCGCTGGAGCGCTTCGCGCGCGCCGACATGGTCGTGTTCGACAAGACGGGAACGCTGACCGAAGGCCGGCCGACGCTGCTGCCCGGGCCGGCCGAGGCGGACATCCTGGCCGCGGCCGGCATGGCGCGCGCGTCGCGCCATCCCCTGGCGCGCGCACTCGCGGCGGCGGCACCGCAGGCCAAGGCCGCGGGCGGGGTCGAGGAGGTGCCGGGCTTCGGCCTGCGGCTCGCGACCCCGGCCGGCGAGTGGCGCCTGGGCCGCCGCGACTGGGCCGCCGGCGTCGCCGACGACGACGCCGTGGGCGCCGAGCTGTGGCTGGCACGGCCGGACGCGGCGCCGGTCCGCTTCGCCTTCGCCGACCGGCCGCGCGCCGACGCGGCCGCGGTGGTGGCCGAGCTGCGGCGCCGTGGCTACGGCGTGGCGCTGCTGTCGGGCGACCGGCCGCAGACCGCCGGCAGCCTCGCGGCCGAGCTCGGCATCGCGGACTGGCAGGGGGGCTGCCGCCCGGCCGACAAGACCGCCCGGCTGGAGGCGCTGGCCGCCGCGGGCCGCAAGGTCCTCATGGTCGGCGACGGCCTCAACGACGCCCCAGCACTGGCCGCCGCCTACGTCTCGCTCTCGCCGGCCACCGCGGTCGACATCGCGCAGACCGCCGCCGATGCCGTGTTCCAGGGTGCGCGCCTCGCCCCGCTGCTCGAGGTGATCGACGTGGCCCGCCGCGCCGAGCGCCTGGTGAAGCAGAACTTCGCGCTGTCCTTCGGCTACAACGTCCTGGCCGTGCCGTTCGCGATCCTGGGCTACGTCACCCCGCTGATCGCGGCCCTGGCGATGTCGAGCAGCTCGATCCTGGTCGTGCTCAATTCGATGCGGCTGGCCTGGGGTCGGCGGGCGGCGGGCTGAGCGCCGATGGCGAGCCTGGTCTACCTGATCCCCATCGCCCTGTTTCTCGGGCTCCTGGGGCTGGCCGCCTTCCTGTGGGCGATGCGCAGCGGCCAGTATGACGACCTGGACGGGGCCGCCGAGCGCATCCTGTTCGACGACGAGGACGAGCAGAAGCCGGAGCCATAGAATGCTCCCATGTTGCGTGCGCTGTCCCACCAGGGCGATCGGCTGGTCGTCCGCTTCGGGAACGGGTAAGCGGAGGAGAAGGTCGGGCGGTGGTCGACCCGGGACGGTTCGCGCAACGGCGGGGCGATCGATGTCGATGGCTTGGTCAAGGACACGCCGCAGGAGATCGTCACCCGTCCGCACGGCCGCAATCTGCTCGACCGGGTCGGCGACGCGGGGTCCTCGCGCAACGTCCATGCCGCCATCCACGACGCGCTCCGGCTCTGCACGAGCCTCCAGGCCGAGGCGGGCCCGCCGGTGACCTGCGCGATCCTCGCCCGCTGCGCGGAGACGGGACAGCTCGGCATCGGCGTCGTCTCCTCTCTCCTCGCGGTCACCGGCCGCTGCGCCTTCGTGCAGGCCCAGGTCGGCGTCGTCGCGGTGCAGAGCATGGCCGATCCGCGGCTGGGTCCGGCCGCACTGAAGCTGCTGGCCGGCGGCTACCGCCCCGAGGCGGTGCTGCGGGCCTTTGACCGGACGGAAGAGAGCTTCGAGTACCGGCAGGTGGCGCTGGTCAACGCCCGGGGTGCCACGGCGGTGCATTCCGGCAGTCAGACCGCCGGCCTGCGCGGTGCGGCGGAAGGCGAGGCCTGCGCGTCGCTGTGCAACCGTCTGGTCGACGCGCAGGTGCCGGAGCGCATGGTCGAGGCGTGCCTGCGGACCGGGGGCGAGCTGGCCGACCGGCTGATCGCCGCCCTGCGGGCCGCAGTGGCCGACGGCGGCGCTGGCGTCGTGCACGCGGCGGGCCTCCTGGTCGCGGAGCGCGAGCCCTGGCCGCTGGTCGACCTGCGGATCGATTGGACCGAGGGCGATCCGGTGACCGAACTCGACCACCTCTGGCATCTGTGGCGGCCACAGATGCACGACTACCGCGACCGGGCGCTGGATCCGGCTTCGGCCGTCGAGCCGCCCGGCGCTTGAACCTCGGCTAGGCGGTCGAGGTCTTGACCCCGCCGCCGGGCAGCTTGGGCCGCGGCCGCGGCCAGCGCCGCTTCACGCACAGCCATTGGTCGGGCGCCGCCGCGATCCAGCGCGCGAACAGCTCATTGACCTGGGCGGTCATGTCCCGGGCCGCATCGTCGAGCGACCGGGCGGGGGCGGGCTCGATCGGGCGATGGACGGTGATCAGGAAATGGGCGCTGCCGCGGCGCTCGATCCGCACCGGGATCAGCGGCACCCCGAGACGCAGGGCAAGGCGCGCGGGTACCAGCGTCGTGCTGGCCGGCTCGCCGAAGAACGGGATCTTCTCGCCGCGATCGTAGCGCTGGTCCATGAGCAGCCCGACGCTGCGCCCCTCGCGCAGCTCGCGCAGCAGCCCGCGCGAGGCCTCGCCCACCTCGACGAAGCCGCATCCCAGGGCACTCTGCCACCGGGTCATCAGGTCCTCGATCGCCGGATTGGACTGGCGCCGGTAGACCACCGTGAGCGGGACCTCCCAGCGGGATGCGGCCACGGGCAGCAGGTTCCAGTTGGCCAGATGCGGGGCCACGAAGACGCCCGGAATACCCTGCTGCAGGACGTGCCGGATGCCACCGAGATCGACGATCCGCACCCGTCCTTCGGCCGGGTCGCAGATCCGGTCCAGGCAGGCATACTCGACCAGCACGCGCCCGAGGGTACCCCACACCCGTGGCGCCATGGCCTCGACCTGACGCCACGACCAGTGTGGAAATGCCGTACGCAGGTTGAACAGGACATGCTGCTGCTTGCGCAGGCGTGGCCCGACCAGCCGCAGCATGCGCTCGCCCCGATCCGATGCGGCGTCGAGATCGCCAGCACCCAGGCTGCGCCAGATGCGCGCGAGGGTTTCCCCCTCGAGCCGCCACAGCCGGTCGCGCATGGCCGGCACGCGGTCCACCCGCCGGCTGAGCGAACTCAACAGATGCAGATGCGGCACGGTGGCGCGTTCCTCGATCTATCCCGTGCCTGAACGAATGAGGCTCAAACGGCTCTACACAGCCGCTCAGCCACGATCAAGCGGTCGCGAACCGGGGTGCTGGGCGCTCGACGATCGGCAAGTGGATCAACGCTGCGAACAAGCCGAGGGCCACGGCCATCCACCAGACCGCGTCGTAGGAGCCGTAGGCCTCGTAGAACAGCCCGCCCAGCCAGATGCCGAGGAACGAGCCGACCTGGTGGCTGAAGAACACGATCCCGAACAGCGTGGCCATGTAGCGTGTGCCGAACATGACCGCGACCAGGCCCGAGGTCGGTGGCACCGTCGACAGCCAGAGCAGTCCGATCGTGACCGCGAACAGGACAACCGTCAGCGGCGAGATCGGCAACAGCACGAACAGGGCGATGACGACCGAGCGCAGGGCGTAGATCATGGCCAGCAGCCAGCGCTTGCTGTAGCGGCCGCCGATCACCCCGGCGGCGTAGGAACCCACGATGTTGCCCAGGCCGATGATGGCGATCGACCATGCCGCGAGCTGGGGCGCCACGCCATGATCGGTGAGATAGGCCGGCAGATGGACGGTGATGAAGGCGACGTGAAAGCCGCAGACGAAGAACCCGGCGGTCAGCAGGCGGTAGCTGCGATGGCCGAACGCCAGGGCGAGCGTGCGCTTGAGGCCCAGGTCGATCTCGGGCACGGCGGCCGCACCGCCCGGCGTCGAGGCCATGGCCGTGGCCAGGAGCGGCACCACGCCCACGATGCCGGCCAGCAGGAGGAGTGCCGTCTGCCAGCCATAGGCGAGGATGAAGGCCTGCCCCAGGGGTGCGAGGAGAAACTGGCCCATGCTGCCGGCGGCCGTGGCCATGCCCATGGCCCAGGAGCGGCGCTCGGGCGGCACGCGTCGCGCCAGCGCCGCCATGACGATGGTGAACGACCCGCCGGCAAGGCCGAGACCGACCAGGACACCCGCGGTGAGGGTCATCTGCAGCGGCGTCGATGCCACCGCCATCAGCGCCACGCCCAGCGCGTAGAGGAGGCCGCCGGCGGCGAGCACGCGCGCGCTGCCGTACCGGTCGGCCAGAGCACCGGCGAAGGGCTGACCCGCTCCCCAGAGCAGGTTCTGCAGGGCGATCGCCAGGGCGAAGACCTCACGGCCCCAGCCCTGGGTGGCCGAGATCGGTGCCGTGAACAGGCCGAAGCTGGCCCGCACGCCGAAGGTCAGCACGGCGATGAGGCAGCCGCAGACGACGATCACCGCCGGCGTGCGCCAGCCCTGTCTGCCGCCGACCACGGCATGCGTCGCTGGCGTCATGTCGTGTGGGCTCCCTGGACTGTCACGCTGGCGGCGCAATCTAGAGGCTCATGGCACGAGCGGCGACGTCCATTCCCGCAAGGGTGGTACGCGCCTTTGCAGCGCATACCGGTGACAGCGTGAACCCTGCGGTAGACCTCGCCTCGTCCGATGCCGTGCGGGCCTATGCCGAGGCCTGCCGTGCGCGCGTCCCCGCCTTCGTGGCACGGCACTTCGGCTGGCGCGGGTCGCTGCGGCTGCACGCGTCGGCGCTGGGATTGGACCTGCTCCGCGCGCCCTTCAACGTGCTGCTGGTCGGGCCGACCCTGTTCCTGAAGCTCGCTGCACAGCTCTGCCGCTGGCTGGGCTGGCAGCCCGCCGCACGCTGGCTGGCGACCCGCAATCTCTTCGTCGAGACCGACATGGCGCGGCGGCTGGCCGATCTCGTGCTGCGCGAGCTTCTGCAGGCCGACGCGCCCGGCGGGGCGTGGCCCGGCGCGCTGCAGGACCGCATCCGCGACCTGATCGCGGAGTATCTTACCGCGCGCAACGCCGTGGCCGAGTTCGCCGCCGGCTTCGTCGCCATCGCCGCCGGCCTGATCCTGGTCCAGGCGCTGACACCGAGCGCCATCACGCTGGGACCGCTGCTCGCGCGCGAGTTCGCCCAGCGCGAGGCCATCGAGGGCTTCTGGCTCGGGCCGGGCCTGGGGGCGATCTGGCATGGCTGGTTCCCGGCGCACGCCGGCTGGGTGCGGACCATCGCCACGACGATGACCGTCATGGGCTGCTTCGCCATCCTGGCCACCTTCATGGGGCTGGTCACCGACCCGCTGCTGCAGGCGCTGGGCGTCCATCGGCGGCGGCTTCGCCACCTGATCGACACGCTGGAGCGCGCCGCCCTCGGGGATGGCGAGGCCCGGCTCGGGCTGCCGGATCTCTATGTCGCCAGGATCACCGATCTGGCCGACGTCGTGCTGCTGGCCCTGCGGATGACCCGCTGACACGGCACGTCAGGGGATTTCGCCCACCACACACAACCGGCTGCAAAAAAACGGGATTGT
This sequence comes from uncultured Alphaproteobacteria bacterium, assembly GCA_963769465.1. Classification (GTDB taxonomy): domain Bacteria; phylum Pseudomonadota; class Alphaproteobacteria; order Geminicoccales; family Geminicoccaceae; genus Benzoatithermus. The sequence continues at coordinate 60,150 of CAVYMA010000019.1, read as the reverse complement.
GGCAGCCCGTCGCAGCGGGCCGGGTTGGCCGTGGGCCTATGTAGGGGTCCGTCCCTGCGGAGATCTTGATGGCGACGCTCAACGGCTACGAGTACATCGCGACCTACGGTGACCTGATTCGCGCCTTCGGGCCGAACCGGGCCGCAGGGGAGGCGCACTACTTCGGCAATGGGCTCGCGGAGGGACGCCGCCAGGGTTTCGACAGCCTGCAGTATCTCGCCTCCTACCGCGACCTGGCGTTCGCCTTCGGTCTCAACCTCGACGCGGCCGCGATCCACTACATCACGGCCGGCGTCAACGAGGGGCGCGCCTGGGATCTGTTCGATGCCGAGCGGTACCTGGCCAACTACAGCGACCTGCGCGCCGCGTTCGGCACCGATCTCGAGGCGGCCACGCGCCACTACGTGACCAGCGGCGCGCGCGAGGGTCGCAGCGCCGGATCGGTCGAGGCGTACTTCGCCGCCGACACGCCGGGCGAAGGCTACGAGCTCTGGCGGATCGGCCCCGACGGACAGCTTCACTCCCGTGGCCTATCTCGGCGCAGGCGTCGACGGCTCGCTGCCCGACAATTTCGCGTCCGCTCGGCGGCCAGTTCTACTTCACGGCCGACACCGCGACGTACGGCCGCGAGCTGTGGCGGATCGGCGGCGACGGCGCGTCAGCCTCGTCGCCGACATCAATCCCGGCGGCGGCTGGCTCGAGTGCCTACGGTCTGACCGAGTATCGGCGGCGAGCTGTACTTCGGCGCCTTCGACGACGTCAGCGGCTACGAGCTCTGGAAGGTGCGCGGCGACGGTGTCGTCGTCCAGGCGGCGGACATCGCGCCCGGGGCCGGCTCCTCGTTGCCGAGCGAGTTCACGCACTACAATGGCGAGCTCTACTTCAGCGCCGACAACGGCTCGTCAGGCGTCGAGCTGTGGAAGGTACGCGGCAACGGCGCCGTGGTGCAGGTCGCCGACATCGCCCCGGGCGCCGCCTCCTCGGACCCACATGGCGCTCATCCAGTACAACGGCATCTTGTACTTCGCCGCCAACGACGGCTCGGTTCCGGCGACGAGCTCTGGGCCGTCGGGCCCGGTGGCAACGTCTACCTCGCCGCCGACATCGCGGCCGGCGATTCGTCACCGAACGACTTCGCGATCTGCGCCGGCGAGCTCTATTTCTCCGCCGAGCGCGCCGACATCGGCCGCGAGATCTGGAAGATCGGCGCGAACGGTGTCGCGCAGGCTGGTCGTCGACCTCGACCCGGGCACGCGCGGCTCGAACCCCTACGGCTTCACGGAATTGTCGGGCGAGGTGTTCTTCGCGGCGGACACCGCGGGCTCCGGGACGGAGGTGTGGAAGGTGCGCGCGGACGGCGCGGTCGTGCAGGTCAGCGACATCGCGACAGGTGCGGCGAACGCCGATCCCGCCGACTTCACCGTCGTCGGCAGCGAGCTCTACTTTTCCGCCGAATCGGCCGCGACCGGTCGCGAGCTCTACAAGGTGAATGCCGGCGGCGGCGTGACGCGGGTCGCCGATCTGATGCCGGGTGCGGCGAGCTCGGACCCGGTCGACCTCACGGTGTTCCGCGGCGAGCTCTACTTCACCGCCAGTTCGCCCGCCGCCGGCTCCGAGCTCCACAAGGTCACGTCCAGCGGCCGGGTCGTGGTCGCCAGCGACATCGCGGGCGGAGGCGCGGATTCCAGCCCCTACGGCCTCACCCCGCATGGGATCCCCGATCCCGGCGATCTGCTGTTCTGAGCGCGGCGGGATCGCCGCCCGCGACGGGAACCGGCCCATGCTCACCGTCTACTCCGAGGATCACGCGCTGCAGGACGGCCGGGCCGAGCTGGTCGACGGCAAGCTCGTGCCCTGCTTCGAGATGCCCAAGCGGGCATTCCTGATCCGCGAGCGGGTCCTCGAGGTCGGGCTTGGCCCGGTCGAGGCCCCGGAGCGTTTCGGCCGCGCGCCCCTGGCGCGGGTCCACAGCCCCGAGTTCGTGGAGTTCCTGGCGACCGCCTGGGAGCGCTGGACCGCCACCGGGCGGGACTTCGACGCCTTGCCCTGGATGTGGCCGACGCGCTCGTTCCGGCAGGTGCGGCCCGATCGCATCGATGCGCAGATGGGCTATTTCAGCTTCGACGCCGGCACGCCGATCACCAAGGGTACCTGGCGCGCCGCCCAGGCGAGTGCGGACGTCGCGCTGACGGCGGCCAAGCTCCTGGCCGACGGCGCGCACGGGGCCGTGTTCGCCCTGTGCCGCCCGCCGGGCCACCATGCCGCGGCCGATCTCTATGGCGGCTACTGCTTTCTCAACAACGCGGCGATCGCGGCCCAGTACCTGATCGACGGCGGGGCCGAGCGCGTGGCGATCCTCGATGTCGACTACCATCACGGCAACGGCACGCAGGCGATCTTCTACGACCGCCCGGACGTGCTGTTCCTGTCCCTGCACGGCGATCCGGCCGAGGAGTACCCGTTCTTCCTGGGCTGGGCCGACGAGCATGGCGCGGGGGCCGGCGAGGGCTACAACGTGAACTACCCCCTGCCTTGGGGTACGGGCTTTCCCGCCTGGGCCGAGGCGCTGGAGGATGCCTGCCGGCGCGTGGCCGACTATGCGCCCGACGTGCTCCTGGTGTCCTTGGGCGTGGACACGTTCAAGGAGGATCCGATCTCCAAGTTCCGCCTCGAGAGCGACGACTTCACCGCCTACGGCGCCCGCATCGCGGCACTGCGGCTGCCGACCCTGTTCGTGATGGAAGGCGGGTATGCCGTCGAGCAGGTCGGCGTCAACGCGGTCAACGTCCTGCAGGGGTTCGAAGGGGCCTGAACCCTGACGGCGGCGTCACCGCTCGAGATCGACCAGCCGGCCGCGCCACGGCTCGCCGGGCGGTCGCGTGCCTTCGCGCCGGTCGGCGGGCACGGCAGGCAGGCGACGGCTCAGCCGCGGTACCGCGGGCGCGTAGCTCGTGGGGTGCGCGGGCGCAGGCCGGCCGCCGGATCGCTCCACCTGACCGTCGGGCCTTGGCGCGCTATGGTCGTTCTCATGCACGGCCGCACGCTGCGACCGTCAAGGCCGCTTGCCAAGTGGCGCGGTAGTGGCGGCACATCCGGATGCGCCTGGACCGTCCCTGGACGAAGCCGGCGCGGAACTTTGGACTAGGACCGGTCGGCAGGGCTGCCGCCGACGGGAGATGGCCGCATGGATCGACGCTTGTTCGGCACCGACGGCATCCGGGGGCTGGCCAACCGGCACCCGATGACCGCCGAGGTGGCGCTGGCCCTGGGCAAGGCCGCCGGCCGCCGCTTCACGCGCGGCGGCCACCGGCACCGCGTGGTCATCGGCAAGGACACGCGCCTGTCGGGCTACATGATCGAGCCCGCCCTGACCGCGGGGTTCATCTCGGCCGGGATGAACGTGATGCTGGTCGGGCCGATGCCGACGCCGGCCGTGGCCTTCCTGACGCGGTCCTTGCGCGCCGACCTGGGCGTGATGGTGTCGGCCTCGCACAACCCGTTCCACGACAACGGCATCAAGCTGTTCGGCCCCGACGGCTTCAAGCTCTCGGACGAGATCGAGGACGAGATCGAGGCCATGATCCGCGCCGGCTCGACGGACGGTCTGGCGGCACCGGCCGACCTCGGCCGCGCCCGCCGGCTCGAGGACGCGCGCGGACGCTACATCGAGAGCCTCAAGAGCAGCTTCCCGCGCGGCCTCACCCTGACCGGCCTCAAGCTCGTGGTCGACAGCGCCCACGGTGCCGCCTACCACCTCGCCGGCGACCTGTTCTACGAGCTCGGCGCCGAGGTGGTCCGGCTGGGCACCGATCCCGACGGCCTGAACATCAATGCCGGCTGCGGCTCCAACGAACCCGAGCTGCTGCGCGAGACGGTGCTGCGCGAGGGCGCGCAGCTCGGGATCGCGCTGGACGGCGACGCGGACCGCCTCGTGGTGGTCGACGACCGCGGCAACCTGATCGATGGCGACCAGCTCCTGGCCCTGATCGCCGCGAGCTGGCACGCCGACGGGCGCGTGCGCGGCGCTGGCATCGTGGCCACGGTCATGTCGAACCTGGGCCTGGAGCGCTACCTGGGCGGGCTGGGCCTGGCGCTCCACCGCACCAAGGTCGGCGACCGCTACGTGGTCGAGCGCATGCGCGCCGACGGCTGCAACGTCGGCGGCGAGCAGTCCGGGCACATCGTCCTGTCCGACTTCGCCACCACGGGCGACGGCCTGCTGGCGGCCCTGCAGGTGCTGGCGGTGCTGCGCCAGCGCGACCGTCCGGCGAGCGAGGTCACGCGCGTGTTCGCGCCGGTCCCGCAGCGGCTGCGCAACGTCAGGGTCGATCGCCGGCTCGATCTGGCGGCACCCGCGACCGCCGGCCTGCTGGCGCGCGAGCAGGCGCGCCTCGACGGCCGCGGCCGCCTGCTCGTGCGCGCGTCCGGGACGGAGCCCGTGATCCGGGTGATGGTCGAGGCCGAGGACGAGGGACTGCTGACCGACGTCCTGGATACCGTCAGCCAGGAGATCGTGCGGCTGGCCGCCCGGGCCACCTGAGCGCGAGATCGAACCGGCCGAGCCTCCGCCCCTCGCCGCACTTTTCCTTGGGGGGGCGGCCGTTGCAGGTGCCTGGAGCGGTTATTATATGCCCGATACGCTGGGCGCTTCGCTGCCTGCCACCGGTTCGAGCTCCCCTCGCCGGCTGCGCCCTCCCCTGGACGAGGTGTTTCGCGTCTCACGCGAGAGGATGGAATGAGCAAGATCATCGGTATCGATCTCGGCACGACGAACAGCTGTGTCGCCATCATGGAAGGCAAGAACACGCGCGTGATCGAGAACGAGGAGGGGATGCGCACGACCCCTTCGATGGTGGCCTACACCGAGGACGGCGAGGTTCTGGTGGGCATGCCGGCCAAGCGGCAGGCGGTCACCAATCCCGAGAACACGCTGTTCGCGGTCAAGCGCCTGATCGGCCGCCGCTTCGAGGACCCGGTCGTCCGCAAGGACATGGACATGGTGTCCTACAAGATCGTCAAGGCCGACAACGGCGACGCCTGGGTCGCAGGTGCGCGACGAGAAGAAGGCGCCGGCGCAGGTCAGCGCCGAGGTTCTCAAGAAGATGAAGGCAGACGGCCGAGCGCTATCTCGGCATGCCGGTCGAGAAGGCCGTCATCACGGTGCCGGCCTACTTCAACGACAGCCAGCGGCAGGCGACCAAGGACGCCGGCAAGATCGCCGGCCTCGACGTGGTGCGGATCATCAACGAGCCGACCGCGGCCGCGCTCGCCTACGGCATGGACAAGGGCCACAACCAGACCATCGCGGTCTACGACCTGGGCGGCGGCACGTTCGACGTGTCGATCCTCGAGATCGGCGACGGCGTGTTCGAGGTGAAGTCGACCAACGGCGACACGTTCCTCGGCGGCGAGGACTTCGACAAGCGCCTGATCGACTACATGGCCGACGAGTTCAAGAAGGAGCACCGGATCGATCTGCGCAGCGACCGCCTGGCGCTGCAGCGCCTGAAGGAGGCGGCCGAGAAGGCCAAGATCGAGCTCTCCTCGACCATGCAGACCGAGATCAACCTGCCGTTCATCACGGCGGACGCCTCGGGCCCCAAGCACCTGACCATGAAGATCAGCCGCGCCAAGCTCGAGCAGCTGGTCGACGACCTGATCGCCGAAGACGGTCGAGCCCTGCAAGAAGGCGCTGCAGGACGCGGGCCTCAAGGCCGGCGACATCAACGAGGTCATCCTGGTCGGCGGCATGACCCGGATGCCCAAGGTCGTCGAGACCGTGAAGCAGTTCTTCGGCAAGGAGCCGCACAAGGGCGTCAACCCCGACGAGGTCGTGGCGATCGGTGCCGCGATCCAGGGTGCGGTCCTGGCCGGCGAGGTCAAGGACGTCCTCCTGCTCGACGTGACCCCGCTGTCGCTCGGCATCGAGACCCTGGGCGGCGTGTTCACCCGGATCATCGACCGCAACACGACGATCCCGACCAAGAAGAGCCAGGTGTTCTCGACCGCCGACGACAACCAGTCGGCCGTGACCATCCGGGTCTTCCAGGGCGAGCGCGAGCTGGCGGCGCAGAACAAGCTGCTGGGCCAGTTCGATCTCATGGGCATCCCGCCGGCGCCGCGCGGCATGCCGCAGATCGAGGTCGCCTTCGACATCGACGCCAACGGCATCGTCAACGTCTCGGCCAAGGACAAGGCCACCGGCAAGGAGCAGCAGATCCGCATCCAGGCCTCGGGCGGCCTGAGCGAGGCCGAGATCGAGAAGATGGTGCGCGAGGCGGCCGAGCACGCCGAGGAGGACAAGAAGCGCAAGGCCGCGATCGAGGCCCGCAACCACGCCGACAGCCTGATCTACTCCACCGAGAAGAGCCTCAAGGAGTATGGCGACAAGGTCTCGGCTGGCGACAAGGCGTCGATCGAGCAGGCGATCACCGACCTCAAGGGCGTCCTCGACAGCGAGGACGCGGACGCGATCAAGACCCGGACCGACACCCTGGCGCAGGCGGCGATGAAGCTCGGCGAGGCCATGTACAAGGCCCAGGCCGAGGCGGCCGGCGGCGGTGCTCCGGGCGGCGACGGCCCGAAGCAGGGCGGCGGCGGCGAGGGCGTGGTCGACGCCGAGTTCGAAGAGGTCGACGACGACCGCAAGAAGTCGGCCTGATCCCGGCCGCCGAGACGACGGGTCGATCGGGGCGGTGGCCCCGGTCGGCCCGTTGCCACAACGAACGATGTGATGAGCTCCTGGGGTAACGGTTCCCGCCATGGCGAAGCGTGACTACTACGACGTGCTCGGTCTCGGCCGGTCGGCCTCCGAAGCCGACATCAAGAACGCCTTTCGCAAGCTCGCCAAGCAGCACCACCCTGACCGCAATCCTGGCGAGAAGACGGCCGAGGCCCAGTTCAAGGAGATCAACGAGGCCTACGAGGTCCTGCGGGACCCGCAGAAGAAGGCGGCCTACGACCAGTTCGGCCATCAGGCGTTCGAGCAGGGCATGGGCGGCGGCCGCGGCGGCCCCGGGGCCGGCTTCGACTTCACCAGCTTCGCCGACGTGTTCGACGACCTGTTCGGCGACTTCATGGGCGGCCAGGGCCAGCGCCGCGGGCGCGCCGGCGCGGCCCGGGGTGCCGATCTCCGCTACAACCTGACCATCACGCTGGAAGAGGCGTTCGCCGGCAAGCGCGCCCAGATCCGCGTGCCGACCACCGTGGCCTGCGAGGGCTGCGGCGGCTCGGGCAGCGAGTCCGGCAGCGAGCCCGCGGTGTGCCCCGGCTGCCGTGGCGCGGCCGGATGCGCACCCAGCAGGGCTTCTTCACCGTCGAGCGCACCTGCCTGACCTGCCAGGGCACCGGACGGGTGATCAAGAACCCGTGCCGCGCCTGCGGCGGCAATGGCGTGCAGCAGCGCGAGAAGACCCTGGCGGTCAACGTCCCCGCCGGCGTCGAGGACGGGACCCGCATCCGGCTGTCCGGCGAGGGCGAGGCCGCGATCCGTGGCGGCCAGCCGGGCGACCTCTACATCTTCGTCACCGTGGCGCCGCACCGGATGTTCCGCCGCGAGGGTCCCAACATCTTCTGCCGCGTGCCGATCCCGATGACGACCGCGGCGCTGGGCGGCCAGGTCGAGGTGCCGACCATCGAGGGCAAGCGCCTGCGCATCGCGGTGCCGACCGGCACCCAGGCCGGCAAGCAGATCCGGCTCAAGAGCAAGGGCATGACCGAGCTGCACGGCCAGGCCCGCGGCGACATGTTCGTCGAGATCATGGTCGAGACGCCGGTCAACCTGACCAAGCGCCAGCAGGAGCTCCTGCGCGAGTTCGAGAAGGCCGGCGGTGCCGACGCCAAGCAGCACCAGCCGGAATCGGAAGGCTTCTTCGCCCAGGTGAAGGAGCTCTGGGACGACCTGCGCGAATAGCGCGGGCGCCAGGCGCCGCGCCCTGCCCAGCCGGCTGACCTTCCCGTCGTGCATTGAACTGATCGGCCGGTGACGGCATCATCGCGGGAACGATTGGGAGGCAATCGCGGCGGATCGGGCGCGCACAGGCGCGCGGCGGCGCTGCACCGGAGAGGCAGATGGCATCGGTCGAGATCCGCAAGGTCGACAAGTACTTCGGCAGCACGCACATCCTTCACAGCGTCGAGATCGACATTCCGGACGGCGAGTTCGTCGTGCTGGTCGGGCCCTCGGGCTGCGGCAAGTCCACGCTCCTGCGCATGGTGGCGGGCCTGGAGGAGATCACCCGCGGCGAGATCGCCATCGGCGGGCGCGTGGTCAACCAGGTCCCGCCCAAGGACCGCGACATCGCCATGGTGTTCCAGAACTACGCGCTCTACCCGCACATGACCGTGCGCCAGAACATGGCGTTCTCGCTCAAGCTGGCGAAGGCGCCGCAGACGACGATCGACGAGCGGGTCGGCCGCGCGGCGTCGATCCTCGGCCTCGAATCGCTCCTCGACCGCTATCCGCGCCAGCTGTCGGGCGGCCAGCGCCAGCGGGTCGCCATGGGCCGGGCGATCGTGCGCGATCCGCAGGTGTTCCTGTTCGACGAGCCGCTGTCCAATCTCGACGCCAAGCTGCGGGTGCAGATGCGCACCGAGATCAAGGAGCTGCACCAGCGCCTCAAGACCACGGCGATCTACGTCACCCACGACCAGATCGAGGCCATGACCATGGCCGACCGGATCGTGGTCATGCAGCATGGCGTGGTCGAGCAGCTGGGCGCCCCGCTCGAGCTCTACGACCGGCCGGTCAACCTGTTCGTGGCAGGCTTCATCGGCTCGCCGGCCATGAACTTCATCGAGGCCAAGGTCGAGCGCGGCAACGGCCGGCCGGTTGCCGTGGCGGGCGACGGGACCCGGCTGCCGCTCCCGCCCGATGCCGCCGTGCGCGAGGCCAGCGAGATCGTCTACGGCATCCGGCCCGAGCACCTGACCTTCGGCGACAGCACCGGCAGCCTGCCGGCCGAGGTCGTGGTCGTCGAGCCCACCGGTGCCGAGACGCTGCTGGTCACGCGACTGGCCGGCATCGACTGCAAGGCCGTGTTCCGCGAGCGGCACCGGCTCGAGCCGGGCGAGCGGATCGGGCTGGAACCGCAGCTCGACCAGGTGCACCTGTTCGACCGCGCCAGCGGCCGGCGCCTGACGCACTGACCGCGCCGGCCAGCCGCTTCCGCCCGGGGCGTATGCAATCGGCGAATTTGTGAGTTTTCTCACATTCTTCGCCGCTCGTCCTGCGCTACGCTGCGCTCCAGGCAGGTTGGGCAGGAAGCGATTTGGCTATGGCCACGAACGACGAAGGTCGCGCGAAGGTGCTGGCGCGGCTGCAGGCGCGCATGGACCGGTTGGAGGCGGCGCTGCGGGCCAGCGCGGCGATGGCGGCCGACGCCGACGAACGCCCCGCTGCCCAGCAACCGCCGGGCTCCGCCGTTGGCGAGACGGCAGCAGTCCCAGCGCGCGCGGGTCTAGGCGAGCAGACGCCCGAGCGCGCGGCGGTAGGCGCGCGCGATCGTTCCCTCGGCGGCGTGGTGCCCGTCGCGCAGGGCCCAGCTCCCGCCGACCATGACGTCGCGCACGGCACTTCCCGGGCCGAACAGGTGGGAGTCGAGCAAGAGATCGCCGCGCCGGCCGTAGAGGCTCGGATGCTCGGGATCGAGCACCACGAGATCGGCGCGGAAGCCGGGTGCCAGGCGGCCGACCGGCCGGCCCGCCGCCTTGGCGCCGCCCAGGAGTGCGCCCGCCCACAGATTGGTGCCGCAATGCGGCGCGGCCGCGTCGGCGGCCACGACCCGGCGCAGATGGGTCAGGCGCTGTCCCTGCTCCAGGAGCCGCAGCTCGGCCGCGGCGTCGGTGGTCATGTTGCTGTCCGAGCCGATGCCGTACCGCCCGCCCAGGGCCTGGAACGTGGCGAGCGGGAAGACCCCGTCGCCCAGATCGGCCTCGGTGCTCGGGCACAGCCCGACCACGGCCTGCCGCTGCGCGACCACGGCCAGCTCGGCCTCGGTCAGGTGGGTGCCGTGGACGAGGCACCAGTCCTGGTCGATCTCGGCGGCCTCGCGCACCAGCTCCAGCGGCCGCCGCCCGAACCGCTCCAGGCAGTCGCGGACCTCCTTGGGCTGCTCGGCCAGGTGGATGTGGATCGGCATCGGCACCGGCTGCGCAGCGACGGCGGCGACCGCTTCGGTGATGGCCGCCTGCGGCACCGCGCGCACCGAGTGCAGGGCGAGGCCGACCCGCCGGTTGGGATCGTCGGCGAAGGCGCGCTCGAGGCTGGCGGCGAGCCGTGCCCAGCCTTCCGGATCGAGCGCGAAGCGCCGCTGCGCCTCGGTGAGCGGGCTGCCGTCCACGCCCGCCTGCATGTAGACCACCGGGAGCAGCGTCAGCGCGATCCCGGTCTCCAGTGCCGCCTCGTGGATCGCCAGCGACATCGCCGCCGGCTCGTCGTATGTCCTGCCGTCGGGCTGATGGTGCAGGTAATGGAACTCGACGACCGAGGTGTAGCCGCCCTTGAGCAGCTCGACCTGGAGCTGGGCCGCGATCGCGCGCTGCTCGTCCGGGGTGATCCGCTGGGCGAACCGGTACATGGTGTCGCGCCAGCTCCAGAAGCTGGCCTCGTCCTCGCCCAGCCGCTGGGTGAGGCCGGCCAGCGCACGCTGGAAGGCGTGGCTGTGCAGGTCCACCATGCCGGGGACGACGATACCGTCGATCCGCTCGGCCGTGCCGGGGTCCGCACCCGCCGCCACCGCGGCGATGTTCCCCCAGGGCTCGATCTCGATCAGGACATGGTCCGCCCAGCCCTGCGGCAGCAGCGCCGTCTCGGCGAAATAGGTCTGCATCGTTCCTTCCACGCGCGGGACCGGCAGCCTGCGAAGAAAGCCGCCGGCCGTCAATCGCGAGGGCCAGCATGACGACCGAGCCCACCCCTCCGGACCTCGCCCAGATCCGCGCCACGGCGGCGCGGCTGGCAGGCCGCGTCGCGCGCACGCCGGTGCTCGACTGGGCCAGCCCCGAGCTCGTGGCCCGCCTCGCCCCCGGCACCAGCGTCAACCTGAAGCTGGAGCTGTTCCAGCACACCGGCTCGTTCAAGGCCCGCGGTGCCCTGGCCGTGATGCTGGACCTGGCCCCGGAAGCCCTGGCGCGCGGCGTGACCGCCGTCAGTGCGGGCAACCACGCCATCGCCACCGCCTGGGCGGCGCGCGAGCTCGGGACCCACGCCAAGGTGGTGATGCTGGCCAGCGCCAATCCGGCACGGGTCGCACGGGCGCGCAGCTACGGCGCCGAGCTCGTGATGGTCGCGGACGTGGCCGAGGCCTTCGCCACCGCCGAGCGGATCGGCCGCGAGGAGGGCCGCGCCTTCGTCCACCCGTTCGAGGGGCCGCTCACCGCGCGCGGCACGGCGACGGTGGGCCTCGAGTGGCTCGAGCAGGCGCCCGATCTCGACGCGGTCCTGGTCCCGGTCGGCGGCGGCGGCCTGCTGGCCGGCATCGCCTGCGCGGTCAAGCAGCTCCGGCCCGGCTGCCGGGTGATCGGGGTCGAGCCCGAGGGGGCCGACAGCATGTGGCGCAGCTTTGCCGCCGGCAGTCCCCAGCGGCTGGAGCGGGTGGCCACCATCGCCGACAGCCTGGGCGCACCCTACGCGCTGCCCTACAGCTTCGGCCTGTGCCGGCGCTTCACCGACGAGATCGTGCGCATCCCGGACGCCTCCATGGTCGAGGCCATGCGGCTGGCCTTCGCCACGCTCAAGCTGACGCTGGAGCCCGCGGGTGCGGCCGCGACCGCGGCCCTGCTCGGCCCGCTGCGCGAACGCCTGGCCGGCAAGCGCGTCGGCGTGCTGGTATGCGGCTCGAACATCGATCTCGACACCTTCGAGCGCCTCGTGGAGCCCTGACATGAGCGTGGACGAGCTCGGGCGGCGGATCGACCAGGGCAGCGGGCGCGAGGCCGCCGACCTCGTCATCCGCAACGCCCGGATCCTCAACCTCGCGACCGGCACCATCGACCATGGCGACGTCGCGATCTGCGGCACGACCATCGTCGGCACGCACGACAGCTACCGCGGCCGGCGCGAGATCGACGCGGGCGGCCGCATCGTGGCGCCCGGCTTCATCGACACCCACGTCCACATCGAAAGCTCGCTCGTGCTGCCGGCCGAGTTCGAGCAGGGGGTGCTGCCGCGCGGCACGACGACCGCCATCTGCGACCCGCACGAGATCGCCAACGTCCTGGGGGTGGACGGGATCCGCTACTTCCTGGCGGCGAGCGAGAGCCTCGCCATGACCTTGCGGGTCAATCTCAGCTCCTGCGTGCCGGCGACCGAGCTGGAGACGGCGGGCGCACGGCTGGAGGTGGCCGACCTCCTGCCGCTGCGCGCGCACCCCGCCGCCCTGGGCCTGGCGGAGGTCATGAACTTCCCGGGCGTCCTGGCCAAGGATGCCGGCCTCCTGGCCAAGCTCGCCGCGTTCGCGGGCGGCCACATCGACGGCCACGCGCCTCTGCTGCGCGGCCTGCCGCTCAACGGCTACCTCGCCGCCGGCATCCGCACCGACCACGAATGCACCCAGCTCGAGGAGGCCCGCGAGAAGCTGGCCAAGGGCATGTTCATCCTGATGCGCGAGGGCTCGATCGCGAAGAACGTGACCGCCCTGGCGCCGCTGCTGAGCGACCTCACCTGGCCGCGCATCGCCTTCTGCACCGACGACCGCAATCCACTGGAGATCGTCGAGGAAGGGCATGTCGACGCCGCCATGCGCCTGGCCATCGCCGCCGGCGCGCCGCCGCTCGCGGTCTACCGCGCGGCCTCGCTGGGTGCGGCCATGGCCTTCGGCCTCACCGACCGCGGCCTCGTGGCCCCCGGCTACCGCGCCGATCTGGTGCTGCTCGACGATCTGGACCGCGTGGCGGTGGCGCAGGTGATCTGCGGCGGCCGGCTGGTCGAGCCGGCGTTGTTCGCGGGCCGGACGCCACCCGGCGCCGGTGGGCTACGATTCGGTGCGCCGCGACCCGGTCGCTGCCGCCGCCCTGGCGCCTTCGGCCCACGGCGACGACACGCCGGTGATCGGTGCCCGGCCGTTCTCCCTGATCACCGACCACCTCACCCTGGGCGCGGCACGAGGGCGTGGCGCTGAAGCTCGCCGTGCTCGAGCGGCACGGCCGCAACGGCAATATCGGCCGGGGCTGGGTCACGGGCTTCGGCCCGCTGCGCGGTGCGATCGCCTCGAGCATCGGCCACGACAGCCACAACCTGATCGTGGCCGGCGACGACGAGGCCGACATGGCGGTCGCCGTGAACCACCTGATCGGGCTCCAGGGCGGTGCCGCCGTGGTCCGGGACGGCCGCGTGCTGGCCGACCTGCCGCTGCCGGTGGCGGGGCTGATGAGCGACCGCGACTTCCACTTCGTCGAGACCAAGCTGCGCCCGCTGCGCGCACGCTGCGGCCGAATGCGGCTGCACCATGCAGGAGCCGGTGCTGCAGCTGGCTTTCCTGCCGCTGCCGGTGATTCCCCACCTCAAGCTGACCGACCGGGGCTACGTGGCCGCCGGCCCGGACGGCCTGCGCCTGCTGCCGGGCTAGCCTAGGACGCCAGCTGGTAGTCCAGGGTCTCGCCGCGGGTCAGCACCACGGCCTTGATCAGGTTGCCCTCGGCATCGTACCAGACCGAGCCCGAGCGGCCCTTGCTGGCCGCCATGGCGAAACGCTCCGCCTCGACCATCCGCCCACCCATCTTCACCGGGTCGGGCGTGCCCGCCTGAACCTCGATCTTGATCAGCTCGCCGTTCTGGCTGTCGATGAGCGGCTGCCCGCGGGTGATGGCCTGGTTCCAGAAGCTCAGATCGGTCATGGCCCCCAGGGCGGTGTCGTAGCGCCCGTTCGGCCCGCTCACCGCCAGCTTGCCGTCGCGGACCGCGGCCTCGACGACGGACTCCGCACCGTCGTCGTTGGTCCGGACCTGGGTCTGGACGAGCACGTCGTTCTCCCAGACGTCGGCACCCGTCTGCTCGTAGCGGTAGGCGGTGATGAACGCGACCTTGACCGCGAGGTCGAGCCGGTTGGTGACCTGAAGCCTCTGACTGCTGCCGGCGAACGAGATGGCGTGCGTGCCGATCAGCGAGCCCTTGCGGAACACGTTGAACACCACGTCGCGCGGGACGGCCCGTGCGACGTTGCTCAGGCAGCAGGTGGCGAGGGTGCCACCCACCAGCGCCATGGTCCCTCTGCGGGTCAGTCCGCTTTCGATCATCGGCTTCACTCCTCCGCCTCTGGCTTGTTCATCACCAGGTCGGCCGTTGCGAAAAGCCGGTCAGCTCCGGCCAGGGTTCCGCGAATTCCTCGATACGTTGGACCCGGGCGGCAGGCGGACCGGCGCGGCAGGCCTCGATCATGCGCCGCACCGCCGCCGCTTCACCGGCGAACACGGCCTCGACCGAACCGTCGGCACGGTTGCGCACCCAGCCGCGCAGCCCCAGCGCCCCGGCCTCGCGCTCGGTCCAGGCGCGAAACCAGACACCCTGAACCTTACCATAGATTTGTACGCGGACCGAAGTGGTCAATGCGTCCGGCACGTCCGACACCTTGGTTCGGTGGGCACGTGGGTTCGCAGGGCACGACGACACCAGCGGACGGATCGAGGTCCTCCTAGCGTCCTGTCATGCAGCCGGTCAAATCGGCGTGTGGTGTGATGATCCCCGCTGCCTGCGGCGCCGTATAGCTCTGCGAGAAGGCACCGGCGCAACGATCATGCGTTCGTTCCGACGGCGGCCGCTTCTTCCGAAGCGTGTGTGCAGGAGGCAGGTCTCATGGCGTTGAGCGACACGGTCGATGCGCAGCGGGCCAACCGGCGCCTGATCCGCGAATTCGATGAGCGCACCGCTGCTGACCCGGGAGCACGAGCTCCATCTGGCGCGGCGCTGGCGCAACGACAATGACGAGGCCGCCCTGCACGAGCTGATCCAGTCCTACATGCGGCTGGTGATCAGCACCGCGAGCCGGTTCAAGAATTACGGCCTGCCGCTCAGCGACCTGGTCCAGGAGGGCGTCGTGGGCCTGATGCAGGCCGCCGCCCGCTTCGAGCCCGAGCGCGAGGTGCGCTTTTCCACCTACGCCGCCTGGTGGATCCGCTCGGCCATGCAGGACTTCATCCTGCGCAACTGGTCGGTGGTCCGCACCGGCACCACCGCGGCGCAGAAGTCGCTGTTCTTCAACCTGCGCCGGCTGCGCGCCAAGATCGACGACGGCCGCTACGCCAGCCTGGACGAGGACGGCAAGGCCTACATCGCCCGCGAGCTGTCGGTCGACGTGGGCGAGGTCGAGGCCATGGAGATGCGGCTGATGGGCGGCGACCAGTCGCTCAACGCCACCATCACCGCGACCGGCGAGGATGCGTGGCAGGACTTCCTGGCCGACGACCGTCCCGATCCCGAGGAGATCGTCACCGGCGCCCACGACAGCAAGCAGCGCTCGCGCTGGCTGGCGCTGTCCCTGGCCGAGCTCAGCGACCGCGAGCGGACCATCATCCACGAGCGGCGCCTGCGCGAGGACGGCCGCACGCTGGAGGAACTCGGCGTGCGCCTGGGCATCAGCAAGGAGCGGGTGCGGCAGATCGAGCATCGCGCCCTGCAGAAGCTGAAGGCGGCCCTGCTCAAGCGCGTCCAGGACCCGATCGAGATCGACCTGTTCACCGCGGTCCCGGCCTGACGTCGCCCCTGGACGCGGGCCGCCGCCTGGGGCACCTAGCGCCGATGGCGGAACATGACAGCTGCGAGGTCCTGATCGTCGGCGGCGGCCATGCCGGCCTGCTGCTCGGCGCTGCCCTCGCCCATGCCGGCCTGTCGGTCCGGCTGGTCGAGCGGCAGCCTGCCGAGGCGATCGCGAACGCCCCCGGCGACGGGCGCACCCTGGCCCTGCTGGCCGGCAGTGTGGGCATCGTGCAGCGCGTCGGCGCCTGGCCGCGCCTGGCCGCGGTCACCGAGGCCATCGAGCGCGTCGAGGTCACCGACGTCGAGGGTGGCGGCCATGTCCGCTACGACAGTGCGGTGCACGGCAAGGGCGCCTTCGGGGTCGGCGTCGAGCAGACCCGGCTGCGCCAGGCCCTGCTCGAGGCGTTCGTCGACCATGCCGGGCCTGCTGCCCTGCTGTGCGACGAGGTGGCCGGACTGCGCCGCGAGCGCGATGCGGTCCTCTTGAGCCTGGCCTCGGGCCGGCGCATCGCGGCACCGCTGGTGGTCGGGGCGGACGGGCGCGCGTCGCGGGTGCGCGAGCTCGCCCGCATCGCCGTCGACCGCTGGAGCTACGACCAGCGGGCGCTGACCATGGTGCTGCGTCACGCCAAGCCGGACCGCGGGATGGTGCGCGAGTGGCTGCGCCGCGGCGGGCCGCTGGCGACGCTGCCGCTGCCGGGCGGGCGGACCGGGATCACCTGGGTCGAGCGGGCGGCCGAGGCCACCGCACTGGCCGCCCTCACGCCGCGGGAGCTCCTGGACGTCCTGGCGGAGGCCACGGGCGACGTGCTGGGACGCGCCGAGATCGAGAGCGGCCCGTCCTTCTATCCCCTGGGTGCCCAGCATGCGCGCAGCTACGTGGCGCCGCGGCTGGCGCTGGTCGGGGATGCCGCCCACGGTGTCCATCCGATCCATGCCCAGGGCTTCAACATGGGCGTGGCCGACGTCGGTGCTCTGGTCGACGCACTCCTGGCCGCGCGCGGCCGCGGGCTCGATCTCGGCTCGGGCGAGGCGCTGCTGCCGTTCGCCCGGGCGCGCCGCGGCGACAACACCCAGCGCCTGTGGCTGACCGACGGGCTGGTGCGCCTGTTCACCGCCGACCTGCCGCCGCTGCGGGCGGCCCGCAGCCTCGCCCTCGACACGATCGAGCGCGTCCCGCCGCTCAAGCGGCTGGCGGTCCGCCACGGCATGCAGACCGGCTGAGCGTGCCGGCGAGGCTTGACCGCGCGGCGCCGCATACCCACTAAGCGGCCATGGCCGAGATGTCCCCCGCGCCCGGCGAAGCCCCGGCGCCGGTCGCCGCGCTGGCCGGTGCTGAGCTGATCCGCAGCCTGGTCGCGACCCTGCCCAACGAGCCGGGCGTCTACCGCATGCTCGACGAGCGCGGCGAGGCGCTCTACGTCGGCAAGGCCAAGTCGCTGAAGAAGCGGGTGCCGGCCTACGCCAAGATGCCGGCGCTGCCGGCACGGCTGCAGCGCATGGTGGCGCTCACCCGGGCCATGGAGTTCGTCACGACCGCCAGCGAGGTCGAGGCGCTGCTGCTCGAGGCCAACCTCATCAAGCGCTACCGGCCGACCTTCAACATCGTCCTGCGCGACGACAAGAGCTTCCCCTACATCTTCCTGCGCACCGGCCACGAGTTCCCGCTGATCGGCAAGCATCGCGGCGCCAAGCGGCCGGGGACCGAGTATTTCGGGCCGTTCGCCTCGGCCGGTGCGGTCAACGACACGCTCAACGCCCTGCTCAAGGCGTTCCCGCTGCGCAGCTGCCGCGACAGCATCTTCACCTCGCGGACCCGGCCCTGCCTGCAGTACCAGATCAAGCGCTGCTCCGCTCCCTGCGTCGGCCGGATCGGCACCGAGACCTACGGACGGATCGTGGGGGAGGTGCGCGAGTTCCTCTCCGGCCGGTCCGACGAGGTGCAGACCCGGCTGCAGGCCGAGATGCTGGAGGCGAGCGCCGGCCTCGATTTCGAGCGGGCCGCGGTCCTGCGCGACCGGCTCAAGGCCATGGCGCACATCCAGGCGCGGCAGGGGATCAACACCGACGCGGTCGAGGATGCCGACGTGGTGGCCCTGCACCTGGAGGGCGGGCAGGTCTGCGTCCAGGTCTTCTTCTACCGCGGTGGCCGCAACTACGGGAACCGGGCCTACTACCCGGTGCACACCAAGGATGCGACCGCGGGCGAGATCCTGGCGGCCTTCCTGGCCCAGTTCTACGCCGAGCGGGCGCCCGCACGCCTGGTGCTGCTGGCCGAGCCGGTGCCGGAGCAGGCGCTTCTCGCCGAGGCGCTGGCGGTCCGTGCCGGACGCAAGGTCGAGCTGCTCGTGCCGCGGCGCGGCGGGCGGCGCCAGCTGGTGGAGATCGCCCAGAGCAACGCCCGCCAGGCGCTGGCGCGCCGGCTGGCCGACGCCGCCAGCCAGGAGGCGCTGCTCGAGCAGCTGGCCGACCGGTTCGACCTGCCCGAGACGCCCGGCCGGGTGGAGGTCTACGACAACAGCCACATCCAGGGCAGCAACGCGATCGGCGCCTTCATCGTGGCGGGGCCCGAGGGCTTCGACCGGCGCAGCTACCGCACCTTCAACATCAAGGGCACGGAGCTCGCCGCCGGCGACGACTACGCCATGATGCGCGAGGTGCTGCAGCGCCGCTTCGCCCGCCTGGTCAAGGAGGATCCGGAGCGGGCCGGGGAGGGCTGGCCGGGCCTGGTGGTGATCGACGGCGGTGCCGGCCAGCTGGCCTCGGCCCAGTCGGTCCTGGCCGAGCTCGGCATCGTCGACCTGCCGCTGCTCGCGGTCGCCAAGGGGCCGGAGCGCAACGCCGGCCAGGAGCGGTTCTTCCTCCCCGGCCGCGAGCCCCTGGCGCTGGACCCGCGCGATCCGGTCCTCTACTTTGTCCAGCGGCTGCGCGACGAGGCGCACCGATTCGCGATCCAGACCCATCGCGGGAAACGGACGCGCGACATCGGCCGTTCGGTGCTCGATCAGGTCCCCGGGGTCGGCGCCAAGCGCAAGCGCGCGCTGCTCAACCACTTCGGTTCGGCCCGGGGCGTGGCCGAGGCCGGGGTCCTGGACCTGGAACGTGTACCGGGAATCGATCGGGCGGTGGCGAAGGCGATCCATGATTTTTTCCACGACGGCGCCTGAACCATGCTGACCACGGCCCCGAACCTGCTCACCGTCAGCCGGATCGCCTGCATCCCGGTGCTGGTCGGCATGTTCTACCTCGAGGGCGACTGGGCGCGCTGGAGCGCGTGCCTGATCTTCGCCGTCGCCGCGACCACCGACTATGTCGACGGCTACCTCGCCCGCAACTGGCAGCAGCAGTCGCTGTTCGGCCGCTGGCTCGACCCGGTCGCCGACAAGCTGCTGGTGGCGGCGGCCGTGGTCATGCTGGTGGGCTTCGAGCAGGCACCGCTGCTGCCGTCGCATGATCATCGTGCTGCGCGAGATCACCGTCTCGGGCCTGCGCGAGTACATGGCCGAGGTCAGCGTCGGGCTGCCGGTGAGCCGGCTGGCCAAGTGGAAGACGGCCGTGCAGATGACGGCGATCGGCTTCCTGCTGGTCGGCAGCGCCGGCCCCGCCTGGCTGCCGGTGGAGGCGATCGGCTGGTGGGGCCTGTGGCTCGCCGCCATCCTGACCCTGGTCACCGGCTGGGACTATCTCCAGGCCGGGCTGCGCCACATGCTGCAGGAGCGACCGCAACCCGCCCCGGTCAAGGCCGCCGAGCGCGCCTGAGCCGGCGGCCCGCGCCGTTGGACCGCCCATGAGAATCCGCTACTTCGCCTGGCTCAAGCACCGGGTCGGCCTCGCCGAGGAGACCGTGGCACCGCCGCCCGAGGTCACCACGCTGGCCGGCCTCAAGGCCTGGCTCGCCGAGCGCCATCCGGGCTTCGCCGAGGCCCTGGCCAGCCCGGGCGTGGTGCGCTGTGCGGTCAACCAGGAATACGTGCCCGAGGACGTGCCGCTGGGCGCCGGCGACGAGATCGCCTTCTTCCCGCCGGTGACCGGCGGCTGACGATGATCCGGGTGCAGGCCGAGCCTCTGGACGTGGCGGGCGAGCTCGCCCGGTTCGCGCGCGGCCGCACCGACGTCGGCGGGATCGCCACCTTCGTCGGCGTGGTGCGCGACCAGCATGGCGGCGAGCCCGTGCTGGCCATGACCCTGGAGCACTATCCGGGCATGACCGAACGCCAGCTCGCGGCGATCGAGGACGAGGCGCGGCGGCGCTGGCCGCTGCTCGACAGCCTGGTCGTCCACCGCGTCGGCCGCATGCTGCCGGGCGAGGCGGTCGTGCTGGTGGCGACCGCCTCGGCACACCGGGCAGCCGCGCTCGACGCCTGCGCCTTCCTGATCGACTGGCTGAAGACGAAGGCGCCGTTCTGGAAGCTCGAGGAGACGCCGGCGGGCGAGCGCTGGGTCGCGGCGCGCGAGGCCGACGACGAGGCCGCGGCGCGCTGGGGGCTGGCCGCCCGGCTGAACCGGTCAGCGCTGGGCGGCCTGCGGGCGGCGGCCGCGGATCTCGTCGTAGAGCTGCAGCGCCGCGTCGGCGCCGAACAGGATCTCGACGATGCGCACCTGGTCGAGCAGCCCCGCCCTGGCGCCGGGTGCCCGCCCGCGGATCGCGGCCTGGAAGGTCGGCAGGAAGCGGTCGAGCAGGGCGTCGGCGCTGGCGGCGAGGCCCAGCTTGGCACCGGCGATGCCCAGGCGCCGGGTGTGGCGGGCGGTCTCCTCCAGCCGCTCCACGCCGGCGTCGTCGAGGCCGGCCGGCTCGGCCAGCGCTCCCAGCCGGACCAGGATCTCCTCGCGCACCGCCTGGTCGATGCCGGTGCCGACGAACGCCGCCACGCCGGCACGGATCTCCTGCAGCACCGCCCGGTCCTCGGGCGCGACCTGCCACTTGCTCTCCAGCGCATCGAGATCGGCCACCAGCCGCAGCAGCACCGCCGCCCCCGAGCCGGCGGCACCGGCACGCTGCGGCAGCCGGCGCGCGGCCTCGCGCATGTCGGCGATGCGGCGCCGGACCAGCTGGGTCAGGGCCTCGTCGCGCGCCCGGGCCGGCATGCCGAGGTCCGCGCCGCGCAGCGGCTCGAGCACCACCGTCGGTGCGGACGCCCGCACCAGCATGAGCTCGAGCACCGACTGCAGCGCGTTCTCGCCCCGCGGCACGGCACCGCGCACGGCCGCCATCAGCCGCTCCATCACGCCGCGCGCCAGAGGCCCCATCGGGCGCGGCGGCAGCTGCCAGATGGTGGGCACCAGGGTCGGTCCGAGGGCCAGCAGCGGTGCCACGGCGCCCAGCTGCTCGCGCAGGGCCGGGTCCGCAATGCCGCCCGCGAGCTGCGCCTCGGCCACCTCGGCCGCCGCCGGCCACAAGGTGGCGCCGATCTCGCGCACGGCCTCGCCGGCCATCATGCTCCGGCCGTCGCCCTGCGCGCGCAGCCGGGCGAGGGTGGCTTCCGGCAGAGCCGCCGTCACCTGCTCGATCAGCGGTGCGAGCTGGCCGCGCGCGTAGCAGCGGCGGCCGGGCCAGACATCCTCGTCGGCGACCAGCAGGTCCTCGAACGGCAGGATCAGCACGCGCCCGAGCGTGATCGGCCGCGGCGGGCGCAGCAGCGCCAGCCGGGCGCGGACGGGCTCCAGCAGCCGGTCGACATGGCCGCGCCGGTCGAGCGTGTCGATCAGGCCCACGACCTTGAGCAGCTGCTCGTCGCTGGCACCGGTCATGTCGCGGTCGAGGGCGGGCAGGCGGACCTGGCTCATGCGGTCGCGGCCCGCAGCAGCTCGGCCCGGGTGCGGCTCTCCATCACGGCGAGCCCGGTGCGCCAGTCCTCGTTCATCTTGACGCGCCGCCCCCGGTCGAAGCGAATGTCGCCGCCGTCCACGCCGGAGGCGGCCTCCCGGTCGCTCGGATCGAGCATCGGCAGCGACGCCCGGATCTGCTGCAGCGTCTCGCGCTGCAGCGAGCGCTCGTCGCGGGCCACCGACTCCCACAGGCCGCACACCTGCCCCCAGCCGTCCAGCAGCCACTCGGGCCGGGTCAGCGTGTCGCGCATCCGTTCGCCCGCCCGTTCCTGCCAGCCCCGCAGCAGCCGCACGACCTGGCCCAGCAGCTCGCAGGCATCGGCCTGCGCGGCCTGGGCGTCGCGCAGCGCCCGCTCGGCCACGCCGCGCACGGCCGTGGCATCGGCCGCGGTGGTCCCGGTCTCCCCGGCCGACCACTGCCCCAGCGACTGCACGAAGGTCCGCAGCCGGGCGAGCATCGTCTCGTTGCGGCCAGACGCGGGATCGGGCGGCGATCCGACCGCGGTCGCGACGTCGGCGATGGCCTCGATGCGCTCGAACAGGCCGTCGACCGGGATGCCCAGGCGCGGCGCCACCTTGGCGAGATGGCTGCGGATGGTCAGCCGCAGCTCGCGGTCGTCGCCGCGAAAGCCGCGCCAGTCGATGCTCTCCAGCCCGGCCTCCTGCAGCAGGCGGGTGACCAGATGAAATCGGGTGAGCAGGCCCATGGTGGCGTCGGCATCGGCGGCGGCCGAGGCCTCGCGCGCCGCCCGCCTCCCGGCGGCACCCTCGATCGCGACCTCCTGGGCGACCCGGCGGATCTCCGAGGGCGAGGGTGCCGGCAGCTCGAGCAGGCGGTCGAGCAGCAGGCGGTCGTGCACGGTCAGGGTGGTGACCTCCGGCGCGGCGGCGAGGTCGAACACGTAGAGCCCGCGGCCGCCCGAAGGGTTGGGCATGAGCATCTCCGGGCGGCCGCGCCGGCCCGGACGCACCCGCCCGCTGCTCAGCAGCGGGGTGGTGAAGGGCACCGCCACCCCCCAGTCGAGGAAGGTCCGCGGCACGAAACTGGGCGGACGGGCGGTCGTGGCAGACAAGCAGGTCCTCCATCCCCGGCGGGGCTCGTCGACCTGCATGCCAGCAAAAGATTAACCAACGGCGAACGGCCGCCGGCTCAGACGGCGGCGTTCATGCGCTCCATCAGGCGCAAGGCGAACGCGGCGCAGCGCTCCAGCTCGACCCAGTACCGTTCCGGCAGCTCGACCGTCAGCACGGTGCCGGGCAGCACGGGCAGGCCGGGCAGCAGCGTCTCGAACGGGATGTCGCCCCAGCCGAACGGCAGGTGCAGGTCGCCGACGCCGAAGGCCACGCGCTCGGAATCGGTGTAGAAGCCGGCGAGCCCGCCCGGAGGCCGGCCGAACGAGTCGTGGAGGTGGAAGTGCCCGGTCACCGGCGCGAACGCCGCCACCGCCTCGGGGAACGAGGTCCCGCGGAAACCGGTCATCAGGTAGCTGTGGCTGACGTCGAGGGTCCCCACCACGTGCGGGTGGCCCACGGCGCGCAGCTCGGCCGCGAGGCGCACCGGATCGGCCGTGTATTCCGCCTCGCTCTCGACGAACAGCGTCTCGACCGCGAGCCGCAGGCCCAGCCGTCCGGCCACGTCGCCCATCTCGCGCAGGGCCGCGCGCTCGATCCCGTGCAGGCGGTCCAGCTCGTGCGCCGGGCGGGCGGGGATCACGCCCGGATGATGGACCAGGACCGAGGCACCGACCGCGGCGGCAAGCTCGAGGTTGGCCCGGCACACCGCCTTGTGCAGCGGCAGGTTGGCCTCGTCCATGAAGTTGACGGCCAGCGTGCCGTGGGCGGTGTAGCGCAGGCGCCGCCGGGCGCAGATGGCCTCGAGGCGCCGCCGCGGCTCCGGCAGGACGCGACCGCCGGCGATCAGGTCGGCCGCGAACAGGGCGAGCTCGGCATGGGTGGCACCGGCATCCTCGATCATGCCCAGCGCGCGATCGAGGCCGGACAGGTCCGGGCGTTCCCCGATGGTGGCGAACCCGACGCCGGCGATCAGTGGCTCGCCCACCGCGCGTCTCCCCTCAGCTGCCGAGGCCGTCGATCCGGCTCTTGATGTCCTGATATTCGGGCTGGCCCGGGTCGAGCCTCGCCAGCACCTTCTCCCAGGCGCGCGCGCGCGTCGCCCTTGCGCCCGTCCTGGAGTGCCCGGATGCCGAGGAACCACCAGACCTCGGGATCGTCCGGCTGCAGGCTCGCGGCCTTGGTCAGCAGGTCGTTGGCGCGATCGTCGACCGTCGGGCAGGCTGGCGGAGGCCTGCGCCGGCCCGACCAGGAGCTTGGCGTAGCCCTTGAGCAGCGCCGGCTCGTCGGGGTGCTTCGTCAGCGCCTGCTCGAAGGTCGCCTTGGCCCGGTCGGGCTCGCCCAGCACCATGCGCGACTGGGCCAGGCGCAGCCAACCCTCGACGTCGCTGCCGCCGGCGTCCATCCGCGCCTGCAGCTTGTCGACCATGCCCCGGATCATCGCCATGCGATCCTCGGGCGACATGGCGGCGGCGTTGGCCATGTCCTCGGCCGTGGGCTGCGGCGCGCCGGAAGACGGTGCCGCCGGCGCCGGGGCCGCATCCGCCACCGTCGCCGGGTCGATGCCCATCTGCTGTGCGGCGGTCTGCATCGCCTCGATCACCTGCGGCCGCCAGGGCGCATCGGCCGGGGTGGCGGCGAGCAGGGCGCGCCAGCGCTCCAGGGCGGCCTCGAACCGGCCGGCCTGGTGATCCGCCCAGCCGAGGTAGAAAGCCGAGCGCGGGTCGCCCGGGTCGATCTCGGCCAGCTTGGTGAACAGGGTCTTGGCCTCGGGCGTCACCGTGCCGCCGGCGAGTGCCGTCAGCGCCTCGCCGAGCCCGCCGACGCCGCGCGGATCGTCGGGGGCCAGCGTGCTCGCGCGCCGGTAGGCCTCGGCCGCACCCGGCAGGTCGCCCAGCACCCCGCGCGAGCGCCCGAGCATCAGCCAGCCCTCGAGATCGTCCGGCGATGTCGGCGAGGCGCTGCTCGAGCCGTGCGACCATCTGCTGCACGTCCGGCTGGCCCGGCGTCTCGCCCGGCGGCGCCTCGCGCGCGGCGATCGGCTGGTCGGGCAGATCCGGCCGCCCGATCAGCCCGTAGAGCGTGGCGGCCAGGGTCGGCACCAGGAACGCGGCCGCGAGCACCAGGCCGCGCCGTCCGCCGCCGGCCTCCTCGGCCGGTGCTGCGCCGGGGCCGACCCGCAGCAGCCGCCGCTCGATCTCGAGCCGTGCCGCGCGCGCCTCGGCCTCGGGGATCAGCCCGCGCTCGCGGTCGCGCTCGACCTCGGCCAGCTGGTCGCGGTAGACGGCGAGCTCGAACCGCTCGCGCTGGACCGGCCGCTGCCGGCGGAACATCGGCCACAGGACCGCCAGCACGGCGATCGTGGTCAGCACGACGAAGGCCGGGATGAAGCCGCTCATCCGCGGCCCGATCCGGCATCGTCGGCCAGCAGCCGGCGCAGCCGCTCGCGCTCGGCCGGGCTCGAGGTCGGCGGCCGCGGCCGCGTCGCGCCCGCGGCCGCGGAAGTAGGCCGCGAGCAAGGTACCGCCGCCGAGCAGGACGACGACCGGCCCGAACCACAGCAGCCAGGTCGACGGCTTGACCGGCGGCTTGAGCAGCACGAAGTCGCCGTAGCGCTGGGTCACGTACTCCATCACCTGCGCGTCGCTGTCGCCGGCCTGCAGCCGCTCGCGCACGACCCGGCGCAGGTCGCGGGCGAGGTCGGCGTCGGAATCGTCGATCGACTGGTTCTGGCAGACCAGGCAGCGCAGCTCCTTGCCGAGCGCGCGCGCGCGAGCCTCCAGCGCCGGATCGGGCAGCATCTCGACGGGCGAGGTGGCGGCCGACGCCGGCCTGGCCCAACAGGCAGCAGCAGGAACGCGAGACGGATCACTTCAGCTTCTCGAGCAAGGGCCGGATCGTCCGGTCGAGATCCTGCGGCTGCAGCGGGCCGACATGGCGGTAGGCGACCCGACCGTCCTTGTCGATGACGTAGGTCTCGGGCACGCCGTAGACGCCCCAGTCGATCGCCGACCCGGCCGGAGCGGTCCGCACCGATCAGCCGGTAGGGGTCGCCGAGCTCGGCCAGCCAGGCCTTGGCGTCCTCGGGCCGGTCCTTGTAGTTGATCCCCTGGACGATCACGCCCTCCTCGGCGAGCCGGCTGACGATCGGATGCTCGATCCGGCACGGCACGCACCAGGACGCGAACACGTTGACCAGCATCGGCTGGCCGCCGAGATCGGCGCGCGCCGAAGCCGTGCTCGTCGCGGCCTTCGAGCGGCGGCAGCGCGAACTCGGGCGCGGGCTTGCCGACCAGCGCCGACGGCAGGGTGCTGGGGTCGCGCGTCAGCCCGATGCCGAGGAACACGCCGACCAGCGGCGAACAGCGCCAGCGGAATGCCGAACAGCAGCAGCCGGCGCCGGGCCGGCGGAACCGCGGCCTCCTGCATGCTCAGGCGCCCGCGGCCGCGGCGCGCGACGGCAGCCTGCGCCGGGCGCGGGGCGCCCACGCGCAGCCGGCGGTCGCTCAGCGAGAGCAGGCCGCGCCAGGGCCATGATGCCGGCACCGCCCCAGATCCAGAGCACGAGCGGGTTGTAGTAGAGGCGCACCGCGAAGCCCCCGCCCTCGGCCTGGTCGCCCAGCACGAAGTAGAGGTCGCGCCAGAGATTGGTGTCGATGCCGGCCTCCGTGGTCGGCATGCGCTCGACCGGGAAGAAGCGCTTCTCGGAATGGAGCACGGTGAACGGCTCGCCGTCGCGGCTGACGGTGAAGCTCGCCCGCTGCGCCACGTAGTTCGGGCCCTTGCGCCTCGGCTGACGCCGTCGAACCGGACCTGGTAGCCGGCGATCTCGGCGGTCTCGCCCGGGCGCATGACCAGGATGCGCTCGATCTGGCCCGCGCTCTGGACCGTGACGCCGAGGATCAGGATGCCCGAGCCCGACATGCGCCAGGGTCATGGCGCAGGCCGATCGCGGCAGGCCGCGGGCACGGTTGCGCATCCGCGCCGGATCGAAGGGCAGGCCGATGCCCAGCCGCAGGGCCAGCTCGTTCAGCGAGCCGGCGATCACCCACACGCCCAGCCCGATCCCGCCGGCGGCGAGGCTGGCGCGGAAATCGTGCATCGCGAGCCAGAGCAGCACCGCGACCACGGTGACGATGAAGGCCGCGACCAGCCGGCCGGTCACGCCGGCGAGGTCGCCGCGCTTCCAGGCCAGCATCGAGCCGATCGGCACGGCGATGAACAGGGGCACCATCAGCGGCACGAAGGTCGCGTTGAAGAAGGGCGCGCCGACCGAGATCTTGGGCCCGCCGATCGTGTCGAGCGACCAGCGGGTAGAGCGTGCCCAGCAGCACGGTGGCGGTGGCGGTCGACAGGAGCAGGTTGTTGAGGAGCAGCCCGCCCTCGCGCGAGATCGGGGCGAACAGGCCGCCGCCCTGCAGGGCCGGCGCGCGCCAGGCGTAGAGCAGGAGCGAGCCGCCGATCGAGATCACGAGCAGGCCCAGGATGAACACGCCGCGCGTCGGGTCGGTGGCGAAGGCGTGCACCGAGGTCAGCACGCCCGAGCGCACCAGGAAGGTGCCCGAGCAGCGAGAGCGAGAAGGCCAGGATGGCGAGCAGGATGGTCCAGCTCTTCAGCGTGTCGCGCTTTTCGACCACGATGGCCGAGTGCAGCAGTGCGGTGGCCGCGAGCCAGGGCATGAACGAGGCGTTCTCGACCGGGTCCCAGAACCACCAGCCGCCCCAGCCCAGCTCGTAGTAGGCCCACCAGCTGCCGAGCGCGATGCCGAGGGTCAGCGCCACCCAGGCGGCCAGGGTCCAGGGCCGCACCCAGCGGGCCCAGGTCGCGTCGACCCGGCCCTCGATCAGGGCCGCGACGGCGAAGGAGTAGGCGGTCGAGAGCCCGACATAGCCGAGGTAGAGCATCGGCGGGTGCATGGCGAGCCCGGGATCCTGCAGGATCGGGTTGAGCCCGCGGCCGTCGAACGGCGCCGGGTCGAGGCGCAGGAACGGGTTCGAGGTGAACAGCAGGAAGGCCAGGAAGCCGACGCCGATCAGCGCCTGCACGCCCAGCACGCGAGCGCGGAAGGTGGGCGGCAGGTTGCGCCCGAAGCACCGCCACGGCGCCGCCGAACAGGGCCAGGATCCACACCCAGAGCACCAGCGAGCCCTCGTGGTTACCCCAGGTGCCGCTGATCTTGTAGAGCAGCGGCTTGGTCGAGTGCGAGTTCTCGGCGACGTTGTCGATCGAGAAGTCCGAGGTGACGTAGCCGTACATCAGTGCGCGCGAAGGCCACCGTCACGAACAGGAACTGCGCGCAGGCGGCGGGCTCGGCGACGCCGGTCAGCAGCGGGGTCGCGCCGTGCGGCGCCCGATGAACGGCAGCGTGCCCTGGACCAGGGCCATGCCCAGGGCCAGGACCAGGGCGTAGTGGCCGAGTCTCGGCGATCATGGCGCTTCGTACCCTGCTTGGCCTGCTGCGTCGTTCCAGTAGCCGGCCTGCTTCAGCGCGTCGGCGACCTCCTTGGGCATGTAGTTCTCGTCGTGCTTGGCCAGCACCTCGGCTGGCCTCGAACACGCCGTCCGCCCGCAGGGTGCCCTGCGTCACCACGCCCTGGCCGTCGCGGAACAGGTCGGGCAGCAGCCCCTTGTAGGCCACCTGGCACCTCGCTGCGCCGTGTCGGTGACGGCGAAGCGCACCGTGCCGTCGGCGTCCCGCTGGATGCTGCCGTCCACGACCAGGCCGCCCAGGCGGAAATGGCGGCCGGGCTCGACCGACTGCTCGGCCACCTGCGTGGGCGTGACGAAGAACGCGACCTTGTCCTGCAGCGCGGTCAGCACCAGCCCCGCGGCGGCGCCGACGAGCAGCAACGCCAGGACCACCAGAGCCAGCCGTTGTTGCTTGCGCAGTCGCATGGACGGATCCAATGAGTCGGGTCAGCCGCCTTCGGCGTTCGTGGTCGACCGGCTCGGCCTCGCGGCGGGGCCGCATCGGCCGCACCGTCGCGCGCCCGCTGCGGCCGGACCTGCAGGCGAAGCTCGGCCAGCTCCGCCTCGCGGCGCCGCGCCGCCTGGCGGCTCTGCAGGAACAGCCCGCCCATGCAGCACCAGGACAACAGCGAACGCCGACCAGACATAGGCCGCGTAGCCACCCATTGCCAGAAAGTCGCTCACGTTCAGCCCCCGCCCTGCGCCCGACCGCTACGCGGACGCGCAAGCGTACCGATTCTTGTCCCGCCCAGACAAGCTGTGCTGCGGGCGAAACGCACCCCACATGGCCGTGATCGAATTGTCATGCTAGGACCGCGTCCGGCGACGCCGCGCCCGGCCCGGCCGCCTTTTGCCCGGACCGCCATGGCTACTGCGCTCGACCTGCCCCTTCTCGACCCCGCACGCCTGCGCCACGAGATCGCGCAGCACCCGGCCGTCGACGCCGGGTGCGGGCCTGCTCGACCAGCTCCGCGACCAGCTGCAGCGCGGCCGGGCGGAGATCCAGGCCTATTTCGAGGGCGGCGGCAGTGCCGAGGTCGTCCATCGCGAGCTGAGCCGCCAGATGGACGCGCTGGTCCAGGGTACCTTCGACTTCGCCCAGGCCCGGCTCTACGGCAGCTCCAACCCGACCACCGGCGAGGAGCTGGCCGTGATCGCGGTCGGCGGCTACGGCCGCCAGGAGCTGGCGCCCGGCTCCGACATCGACCTGCTGTTCCTGTGCCCCTACAAGCGCACGCCGCACGTCGAGCAGGTCTCGGAGTTCCTGCTCTACAAGCTGTGGGACCTCGGGCTGAAGGTCGGCCAGGCCGTCCGCTCGGTCGCCGAGACCATCAAGCTCGCCAAGAGCGACCTCACCGTCCAGACCGCCCTGCTCGAGGCCCGGCTGCTCTGGGGCTCGCCCGACGCTGTTCGCCCAGCTGCGCAAGAGCTACGAGCGCGAGATCATCGCCGGGCGCAGCGCCGGCCTTCGCCGAGGCCAAGCTCGCCGAGCGCGACCAGCGCCACCAGCGCATGGGCGATTCGCGCTTCATGCTCGAGCCCAACATCAAGGAGGGCAAGGGCGGGCTGCGCGACCTGCAGACGCTGTTGTGGATCGCGCAGGTTCATCAAGCCCAGCGACGATCCGGGCGAGCTGGTCCGCCAGGGGCTGCTCACCCGCCAGTCGCTGGTCCGCTTCCTGCGCTCGCGCCGCTTCCTGTGGACCGTGCGCTGCCACCTGCACTACCTGACCGGCCGGGCGGAGGACCGCCTGACCTTCGACCTGCAGCCCGAGATCGCCCGGCGCATGGGCTACCGCGAGCGCAACCGGGTGCGCGCGGTCGAGCGCTTCATGAAGCGCTACTACCTGGTCGCCAAGGATGTCGGCTCGCTGACGCGGATCTTCTGCGCCGCACTGGAGGAGCGAGCATCCGCGCCAGGCGCGGTTCGGCCTGCCCCGCTTCGGCTTCGGCCGGCGCAAGGTCAACGGCTTCGTGGTCCAGGGCAACCGCCTGACCATCGGCGATTCCGGCCTGTTCGAGCGCGAGCCGGTGCGCATGCTGCGAGATCTTCCACCTGGCCCAGGAGCGCGAGCTCGACCTGCACCCGCAGGCCCTGGCCGCGGTCACCAACCACCTCTCGCCGGATCGACCAGAAGGTGCGCGAGGACCCGGAGGCGAACCGGCTGTTCCTCGACATGCTGTGCTCGCGCAAGGACCCGGCGCTGACGCTGACCCGGATGAACGAGACCGGCCTGCTCGGCCGCTTCATCCCGGACTTCGGCCGCATCGTCGCGCAGATGCAGCACAACCTCTACCACGTCTACACGGTCGACGAGCACACGATCCGCGCCGATCGGCATCCTGTCGCAGATCGAGAACGGCCTGCTTGGCCGACGAGCTGCCGATCTCGACCGAGGTGATGCCCAAGCTGCTGTCGCGGCGCGAGCTGTACGTCGCCGTGTTCCTGCACGACATCGCCAAGGGCCGCGGCGGCGACCACAGCGAGCTGGGCGAGGCCGTCGCCAAGCGGCTCTGCCCGCGCCTGGGCCTGCCGGACGACGCCACCGAGACCGTGGCCTGGCTGGTGCGCCACCACCTCGTGATGAGCCGCTTCGCGTTCAAGCGCGACAGCGAGGACCCGCAGACCGTCACCGACTTCGTCGCCATCGTGCAGTCGCCCGAGCGGCTCAAGCTGCTCCTGCTGCTCACCGCCACCGACATCCGCGCGGTCGGCCCCAGCGTCTGGAACGGCTGGAAGGGCCAGCTGCTGCGCGAGCTCTACCAGGAGGCCGCGGCGGCGATGGCCACGGGCGATCCGCAAGGGCGCCGCGCCCGCCGGATCGAGCGCGCCAAGCAGAAGCTGGGCGAGGCGCTGCTGGGGCTCGCGGATGCCCCCTGGTCGCAGGCGGCCGTCGACGCCTACCTCGCCCGCCACGACCCGCGCTACTGGCTGGGCCTGCCCACCGCCGAGCATCTGCGCCACGCCCGGATCGTCGGCAAGGCCGACGCGGAACGGGCGCCGCTTGGCGATCGACTTCCGGATCGACGAGTTCCGCGCCCGCACCGAGATGCTGCTCTACGCCGCCGACCATCCCGGCCTGTTCATGAAGGTGGCCGGTGCCCTGGCGCTCTCGGGCGTCAGCATCGTCGACGCGCACATCTTCACCACCGCCGACGGCATGGCCCTGGACACGCTGGGCTTCCAGGATGCCGACCACCCGGCTCGCGGTCGCCGACCGCGCCCGGCTCGCCCGCATCCAGCGAGAACACGGAAAAGGCGCTGCGCGGCGAGATCTGGCTGGAGAAGGCCCTGGCGGGCCGGCGCAGCCTGCCCAAGCGCGCCGACGTGTTCGAGGTCGAGCCGCGCGTGCTGATCGACAATGCCGCCAGCCGCACCCACAGCGTCATCGAGGTCAACGGCCGCGACCGGCCGGGCCTGCTGTTCGACCTCGCCAAGGCGCTCAAGGACCTGGGGCTGGTGATCCACAGCGCCCACATCAGCACCTACGGCGAGCGGGTGGTCGACGTGTTCTACGTCAAGGACGTGTTCGGCCTGAAGATCGCCCACCGCAGCAAGATGCAGCGGGTGCAAAAGCAGCTGGCCGAGGCGCTGGGCACCCCATGAGCCTCGGCCGCGCGACGGCCACGGTGGGCGGCCTCACCGCCCTGTCGCGCGTCGCCGGCTTCGGTCGCGACCTGCTGCTGGCGGCGACGCTGGGCGCCGGTCCGGTGGCGGACGCCTTCTTCGTCAGCCTGAAGCTCGCCAACTTCCTGCGCCGGCTGTTCGCGGAGGGTGCCTTCGCCGTGGCCTTCGTGCCGCTCTTCGCCCGCCTGCGCGCGGCCGAGGGTGCCGCCGCCGCGCGCCGGTTCGCCGGCGAGGCCCTGGCGCTGCTGGCGCTGGTCCTGCTGGGCGTGGTGCTTTTGGGCGAACTGGCTGATGCCGTGGCTGGTGCGGGCCCTGGCGACCGGCTTCGTGCCCGGCTCGACGCGCTACGAGCTCGCGGTCGAGCTCGGCCGGATCACCTTCCCCTACCTCCTGCTGATCTCGCTGGCGGCACTGTTCGCCAGCGCGCTGCAGGCCGGCCAGCGCTTCGCCGCGGCGGCGTTCGCGCCCGTGCTCCTGAACCTCGCGATGATCGCGGCCCTGCTCGTGAGCGGTGCCACGGGCGCGCACGCGGCGCGGGTCCTGGCCTGGAGCATCCTCGTGGGCGGCGTGCTCCAGCTGGCCTGGGTGGCCGTGGCGGCGTGGCGCGCGGGGCTCGCTCCCGGGCTCGAGCCGCCGCGCCGGTCGCCGCAGGTACGGCGGCTCGGGCGGCTGATCGCCCCGGGTCTGCTCGGCATCGGGGTGCTCCAGCTCAACCTGCTGGTCGGCGAGCTGGTTCGCCAGCCTCCTGCCGGCGGGTGCCGTCTCCTACCTGTTCTACGCCGACCGCCTGGTCCAGCTGCCGCTGGGCATCGTCGGCGTGGCGCTGGGCACGGCCCTCCTGCCGGCGCTGAGCCGCGCCGCGCGGCGACGGCGCCGCGGTCGCGCGACATCCTCAACCGTGCCATCGAGCTGGGCCTGCTGCTGGGCCTGCCGGCCGCGGTCGGGCTGGCGCTCCTGGCCCAGCCCATCGTCACGGTCCTGTTCGAGCGCGGCGCCTTCGCGCCGGCGGCCTCGCTGGCGACGGCACAGGTCCTGGCCGGCCTCGCCCTGGGCCTGCCCGCCCAGGTCCTGGCCAAGGTCCTGGCGCCTGGGCTTCTTCGCCCGCGAGGACACGGCGACGCCCGGTGCGGGTGGCGGCGGTGGCGCTGGGGGTCAACGTGGCGGCGGCACTGCTGCTGACCCCGGCCGCTCGGCCATGTCGGCCTGGCGCTCGCGCTGTCGCTCTCGAGCTGGGCCAACGCGCTGGGCCTCGTCTGGCTGCTCGCCCGCGACGGCCATCTCGTGCCCGACCGCGCGCTGCGGCGGCGCGGCCTCGCCGTGCTGGCGGCGGTGGCGGTCATGGCCGGCGTCCTGTGGGCCTCGGCCGGCCTGCTGGCCGGGGCCGGTGCCGTCGGGCTGACGCTGGCGATCGGCTCCGCCGGGGCCGCGTTCCTGCTCGCGGCCTGGGCCGCCGGTGCGGTCGATCTCGCCTGGTGGCGCCGCGCCTCGCGCGCTTGACGTTGGGCGCGCGGCCGTGCCTTAAGCGCGTTCCCGCGACGACGAGAGCCGATCCATGCAGGGCCGCATCTTCTCCGGCATCCAGCCGACCTCGGGCATCCACCTCGGCAACTACCTGGGTGCGATCCGCCACTGGGTGCGGCTGCAGTCGGCCTACGAGTGCATCTACTGCCTGGTCGACCAGCACGCGCTCACCACCCTGCACGCGCCGGACGAGATGCGCGCCAACACCCGCGAGGCGGCGGCGGCCCTGATCGCCGCGGGCGTGGACCCGCACCGCTCGATCCTGTTCGTGCAGAGCAACGTGCCGGCGCACGCGCAGCTGGCCTGGGTGCTGAGCTGCGTCAGCCCGCTGGGCTGGCTCAACCGCATGACCCAGTTCAAGGAGAAGGCGGGCAAGGACCGCGAGAACGCGCCGGTCGGCCTCTACACCTATCCCGTGCTGATGGCGGCCGACATCCTGGCCTACCAGGCGACGCACGTGCCGGTGGGCGAGGACCAGAAGCAGCATCTGGAACTGGCCCGCGACATCGCCGGCTCGTTCAACCGGCGCTTCGGCGTCGAGCTGTTCCCGCTGCCGGAGCCGATGATCCTGGGCGAGGCCACGCGCGTCATGTCCTTGCGCGACGGCACCAAGAAGATGTCGAAGTCGGACCCGTCCGAGCAGTCGCGCATCAACCTGATCGACGACGCCGACACGATCGCGCTCAAGTTCCGCCGTGCCAAGTCCGACAGCATCCTGGGCATCGGCTACGACCCGGAGAACCGGCCCGAGGCCTCGAACCTGCTCACCATCTTCGCGGCACTGGCCGAGCGCCCGCGCGCGGAGATCGAGCAGGTCTACGCCGCCGCCACCTTCGCCGAGTTCAAGAGCCACCTCGCCGACCTCGCGGTCGAGAAGCTGGCCGCCATCGCCGGCGAGATGCGCCGGCTGCAGGCCGATCCGGCCTATCTCGACCGGATCCTGCGCGAGGGCGCCGAGCGGGCGGCGGCGCAGGCCGAGCAGGTGCTGGCCAAGGCCTACGACGCGGTGGGATTCCTGCGCCCGGCCTGACCGGCTGACATCCTGACGCTGCCGGTTGCGCGGGTGGCACGGCGCGCCTACCTCAGGGGCGTCCGTGACCCTGCTGGCGCTAGGAAATTCGCATGGCCACCGTCGATGACGAACTGATCGCCGAGCATTCGAGCAGCACCTTGCGTCGGGTGATGATCGGGCTCGGCGTCGTTCTCGGCCTCGTCGCGCTCTACTATGTCGGCGGCGCAATCTGGGTTCACCACATCGACGACGATCCGGACTTCGATGCCCAGCTGGAAGTGCCCGCCAATGCCAGCCACACCGTGGCGGTCCTGGCCGACCTGATCGACCGGGAAGTCAACCAGAACCGGTGGGTGGCCAACGACCCGCCGTTCCAGCCTGCCTATCTGCTCGACAACATGCCCGCCTATCAGATCGGCATGATGACCGCGGTCGGCCGGTTCACCACCGAGCTGCGCGATCGAATCGCCCGGGTGCGGGGCTCGAGCGCAGCCGACCCGGATCTCGAGCGTGCCGCCGGCAAGATCAACTTTCCCGGAGATCAGTGGGCGCTCCGAGGCCAGCTGGCCGTTCGTTCAGGCCGCATCGGAGAGCCAGTACCGCCAGGGCATGGACGACCTGCGCCGGTACAATGAGCGGCTGGCCCAGGGCCAGGCCGTGTTCGAGCGCCGGGCCGACAATCTGCTGGCCACGCTGGATCGCATCTCCGACGACATCGGCTCGGCCTCGGCCGCGATCACGCTGGAGGTCGACCAGGGCGCGACGAACTTCCTCGACTTCAACGCGGACAACCTCTTCTACAGCGTCAAGGGCAAGCTCTACGCCTACTACCTGATCCTGCGCGAGCTGGGCCACGACTACAGCAACATCATCCAGGAACGGAGCCTGCAGGCGAGCTGGGACGAGCTGATGACGAGCGCCCGGCTCGGCGCCACCTTGCATCCCTGGATCATCAGCAATGGCCCCCTCGACAGTCAGGCCGTACCTAACCATCTAGCGGCAGAGGGCTTCCTGCTGCTGCGCATGCGGACCAAGCTCGAAGAGATCATCGACATCCTGCAGACCTAGGCCGATCGCGCGCTGCAGTGGAGTTAAGCGCCATGTTCATCCAGACCGAGCAGACCCCGAACCCCGCCACGCTCAAGTTCCTGCCCGGCAAGACCGTCATGGAAGAGGGCGTGGCCGAGTTCACCGCACCCGACGAGGCCGAGCGGCTCTCGCCCCTGGCCGCCCGCGTGTTCAAGGTCGACGGCGTCACCGGCGTCTATCTGGGTGCGGACTTCATCAGCGTGACCAAGGCCGCCGGCGAGGAGTGGCAACTGCTCAAGCCGGCCGTGCTGGGCGCCATCATGGAGCACTTCCTCTCCGGCGACCCGGTGGCGCTCGCAGGCGCCCAGCTGGCGGCGGGCAGCGCCAGCGTCGAGGACGACCCGACCGTCCGGCAGATCAAGGAGCTGATCGAGACCCGGGTCCGGCCGGCGGTAGCGCAGGACGGTGGCGACATCGTCTTCCACGGCTTCGAGCGCGGCGTGGTCTACCTGCACCTGCGCGGCGCCTGCTCCGGCTGCCCGAGCTCGATCGTGACCCTGAAGAACGGGATCGAGAACCTCCTCAAGTACTACGTGCCCGAGGTCGTCGAGGTCCGCGCGATCTCCTGATCCCGTTGCGCCTCCTCGCCTTCGACACCTCGGGGGCGGCGCTCTCGGCCGCCGCGGCACAAGATGTCGCGATCCTGGCCGCCCGGCACGAAGCGCTCGGCCGCGGGCACGCCGAGCGCCTGCTGCCCATGCTCGACGGAGGTCATGGCCGCGGCCGCCTGGAGCTGGCGCGACCTCGACCTCGTCGTGGTGACGGTCGGGCCCGGCAACTTCACCGGCCTGCGCGCCGGGATCGCCGCCGCCCGCGCCCTGGCCCTGGCGCTGGACCGGCCGGTACTGGCGGTGGGCACGCTCGAGCTGGCGGCCGAGGCGGCACTGGACCCCTCGGACGCACGGCCGATCCAGGTCATTCTCGACGCGCGGCGCAGCGAGGTATATGCGCAGCGATTCAGCGCCGCCCTCGTCCCGCTCGACGAGCCGGCGCTGCTTTCCCTGGACCAGGTTTTCGCGGCATGGCTACCGGGCTGGCGGCTGGTGGGCGATGCGGTCCCCGGTCTGGATGAGCTGTGGGGTGGCCACGCGATGATCGAGACCAGGCTCGACGCCCGCAATCTGGTGCGGGCCGCCCACCGCCGGCTCGCGGGCGGTGCCGAGCCCGTGGCGGGAACGGCCCTGCGCCCGCTCTATCTGCGCCCGCCGGACGCGCGCGTGAACGCCGGCGCGTCGCTGCTGGCGGCAACCCGCTGAGATGGCGGTCCAGCCCAAGCCCCAGGCCATCAGCGTGCGCGCGGTCGGCCCGTTCGACCTCGGCCGGCTGTCGCGCCTGCACAAGGCCTGCTTCGAGGAGGCCTGGAGCCGTTCCGATCTCGCCCATCTGCTGGCGATGCCCGGCGGCTTCGGGCTGATCGCGCGCCTGTCCGAAGGCGGGCCTCGCCGGCCTCGACGCCATGCGCGGCGTCGGCTTCTCGCTGTGCCGGGTGGTCCGCGACGAGAGCGAGCTGCTCTCGATCGGGGTGGCGCTCGACCTACCGCCGGCGCGGGGTCGCCGGGTACCTGCTGCGCGCGAGCATGGAGCGCGCGCGCGCGATCGGGCGCCCGGCAGATGTTCCTCGAGGTCGCGATCGACAATGTCGCGGCCCAGCAGCTCTACGCTGCGCCACGGCTTCGAGCGCGTCGGCACCCGGCCGGACTACTATCAGCGACCCAACGGCGCGCGCATCGCCGCCTACACCATGCGCTGCGAGCCTGGACGGCCGGCGGCGGAGCGGCCTGCGGCCGGTGATCCGGCGGCGTCAGCGGCGCTTGCGGACGCAGCAGCTCGAACATGATCGCCGTCGAGCGGCTGCGAGGCTGATGATCTCGTGGCCATGGTCGCGCACCGCGCGCGGCACGTTGTGGCGCGGCTCGCCGTCGCGGAGCCTAATACTGCAGTATCTGGCCGATCGCCAGTTGTTCCAGCGCCAGCTTCGTGCGCACAAACGTCATCGGGCACACCTCGCCGGTGATATCCAGCTCCAGATCAGCGTCGCTCACGCTACTTGCGCCTTTCTTTGCAGCAGAAAAAGCATGCTTGCCAATGGCAGAACACACGATATTTTGCGCTCCACCTGTGCTTCGAATTGACCCCCGAGGACCAATGACCGAGAAATTGAGCCAGAACGAGCTGCTCTCTCTGACCACAGAGATCGTGGCATCGCACCTCTCGAACAACACCGTCGCCGTCTCCGATATCCCGCAGCTCATCAAGCTGGTGTTCGCGAGCCTCGCGACGCAGGGCGTCGAGGAGGAGAAGGAGCAGCCCGAGAAGCTGATGCCGGCGGTGCCGATCAAGAAGTCGGTGATGCCCGAATACATCATCTGCCTCGAGGACGGCAAGAAGCTGAAGATGCTCAAGCGGCATCTCAAGACCCGCTACAACATGACGCCCGACGAATATCGCAAGCGCTGGGGCCTGGCGGACGACTACCCGATGGTGGCGCCGAACTACGCCGAGCAGCGCTCCAGCCTGGCCAAGAAGATCGGCCTGGGCACCAAGCCGCGCGCCCGGGGCCGTCGCAGCGTCGGCATGACCGCAGCCGCCGCGACCCCGGGCGGGGTCGCGGCGCCTCGGCGGGCGGTAACGAATTGGTCACCGATCTGCTGGCATGCGTGCGTGGCGCCATGGTCGGGACGGGGAGGCCATCTAGCGCGTGGACGTCCGCTGCGGACCGGCTATGGTGATGACGCAGGTCGCGTGAGCCGACGCGAGGACAGAGAGCGTTTGTCGCCCATTCGCTGCACGTGCCCGGAGTTCCGCCTTCTTGAAGGGCGACCATGCTCGCTCATCTATGCGCCAGCATGTTGTCCCGTTGATGCTGGCGACGTGGCCAAGAATCTCTTCATCAAGACCTACGGCTGCCAGATGAACGTCTACGATTCCGATCGTATGGCGCACGCGCTGGCGCCGCATGGCTACGCGTACCGGCGCCACCGCCCGACGATGCCGACCTCGTCGTCCTGAACACCTGCCACATCCGCGAGAAGGCGGCCGAGAAGGTGTTCTCCGAGCTCGGCCGCCTGCGCCGGCTGCGCGAGGACCGCCGCGCCGCCACGGCGGCGCGACCTGGTCCTGGCCGTGGCCGGCTGCGTGGCCCAGGCCGAGGGCGAGCTGCTGGTCGAGCGCGCACCCTTCGTCGACATCGTCGTCGGGCCCGCAGGCCTATCACCGCCTGCCCGAGCTGCTGGCGCGCCGCGCCGCGCGCGCACGGTGCGCGTGATCGACACCGAGTTCCCGGTCGAGAGCAAGTTCGACCAGCTGCCGCAGGACCGGCGCCGCCGGCGGCGTCACGCGCCTTCCTGACCATCCAGGAAGGCTGCGACAAGTTCTGCACCTTCTGCGTCGTGCCCTACACCCGCGGCGCCGAGCAGAGCCGGCCCGGCGGCCGACGTCCTGCGCGAGGCGCGCGGCCTGGTCGCAGCGGGTGCCCGCGAGCTCACGCTGCTGGGCCAGAACGTCAACGCCTACCATGGCGAGGGCCCGGACGGGGCGACCTGGGGCCTGGCGCGGCTGCTGCGGCGCGCTGGCCGAGATCCCCGGGCTGGCCCGCCTGCGCTACACCACCTCGCATCCCGCGCGACATGGACGACGAGCTGATCGCGCGCCCATCGCGACCTGCCGCAGCTGATGCCGTTCCTGCACCTGCCGGTGCAGTCCGGCTCGGACCGGTGCTGGAGGCGATGAACCGCGGCTACACGGCCGACGACTATCGGCGCGCTGGTCGACGCGCCTGCGCGCGGCGCGGCCCGACCTCGCGCTGTCGTCCGACTTCATCGTCGGCTTCCCCGGCGAGAGCGACGCCGATTTCGCGGCGACGCATGCGGCTGGTCGACGAGATCGGCTTCGCCCAGGCCTTCTCGTTCAAGTACAGCGCGCGCCCCGGCACGCCGGCGGCCGGCCTGCGCGCGCCAGGTGCCCGAGGCGGTCGAAGGCCGACCGGCTGCAGGCGCTGCAGGCAGCTGCTCGAGCGACCAGGCGGCCGCCTTCAACGCCGCCTGCGTCGGGCGCACCCTGCCGGTGCTGCTCGAGCGCGCCGGCCGCCATCCGGGCCAGCTGGTCGGCCGCACGCCCTATCTGCAGGCGCGTTCACGTCACCGGCGCCGGATCTGGCCATCGGCGATCTGGTCCCGGTCGCGATCCTCGCGCCGCAACGCGCACAGCCTGGCCGGAGCCGCCGCATCCGCGACGATCACCGAGAGGGAGCCACGCGCCTGAGCACGCTCGCACCGCTGCCCGACCTCCGTGGCTCGAGCCACCGGATGCACTTCGACGACAACGCCGCCTGCGCCGCTCCTGTTCGGCCAGCACCACCTCAACCTGGCCCGGATCGAGCAGAAGCTGCCGGTGAGCATCGTCACCCGCGGCAACGAGGTGTTCATCCAGGGCGAGAACGAGGGCCGAGGTGAAGGCCGCGGCGGCCGTGCTCGAGGATCTCTACGGGCAGCTCAAGCGCGGCAGCCCGGTGGGCCGCGACGAGGTCGACGCCAGCCTGCGCATGATGCTGGACGGACGCCGAGCGCGGCGGCGCGCTCGCCGAGATGCGTGCGGACCGAGCGCAAGCTGGTCATGGCGCGCTCGCCCAACCAGGCGGCCTACCTGCGCGCACTCGACCGCCACGACCTGGTCTTCGCCCTCGGGCCCGGCCGGCACGGGCAAGACCTACCTCGCCGTGGCCATGGCCGTGGCCCTGCTCAAGCAGCGGCGGATCGAGCGGATCATCCTCTCGCGGCCCGCGGTCGAGGCCGGCGAGCGGCTGGGCTTCCTGCCCGGCGACCTCAAGGAGAAGGTCGATCCCTACATGCGGCCGCTCTACGACGCGCTGCAGGACATGCTGCCCGAGGGCAAGCTGCAGCAGCGGATCGAGACGGGCCAGATCGAGATCGCGCCGCTGGCCTACATGCGCGGCCGGACCCTGAGCAGCGCCTACGTCATCCTCGACGAGGCGCAGAACACCACCCCCTCGCAGATGAAGATGTTCCTCACCCGCATGGGCGAGAACTCCCGTATGGTCATCACCGGCGATCCGACCCAGACCGACCTGCCGCCCGGCATGCCTTCGGGCCTCGTCGGATGCGGTGCGCAAGCTGGCTGGTCTTCAGGCCGTGGGCGTGGTTCAGTTCGACAAGAAGGATGTCGTGCGGCACCCGCTCGTCGGCGCGATCATCGAAGCCTACGAGACGGCGGCGCGGCAGGCCGCCCAACCCAACGAGGAGACGCCACCGGCCCGGCTTGGGGTCGCGGACGTTTCGGAACATGGACAGCGACAGTAGCCATACTATCGAGGTGGCGGTGGATGCCGAGGCATGGCACGCCGCCGTCACCGACCCCGAGCAGCTTTGCCGGCGTGCCGTGGCCGCCGTCCTGGCCCGGGAGGCCGACGACCCGGTCGAGGTGAGCGTCCTGCTCGCCGACGACGCGACGGTGGCGCGGCTCAACCGCGACTACCGCGGCAAGGACCGGCCCACCAACGTGCTCTCGTTCCCGGCCGACGCGCCGGTCTGCGCCGGCATGAGCGAGCCCCGGCTCCTGGGCGACGTCGTCGTGGCCCTGGAGACCACGGCGCGCGAGGCCCTGGCGGCCCAGCGCAGCCCTGGGCGACCATCTCACCCATCTCGTGGTCCACGGCACCCTGCATCTGTGCGGCTTCGACCACGAGGCCGACGACGAGGCCGAGCGCATGGAATCCCGCGAGATCGAGCTCCTGGCCGGTCTGGGCATCGCCGATCCCTATGCCGCGGCGGCGCGGGCATGAGGCAGCTGGACAAGCGGGACACGCCGCAACCGTCGTTCCTCGACAGCTTCGTGCGGCGCGTGCGCGAGCTGGCCTGGCGGAGCGAGGCCGAGCCCGGCGGCATGCGCGAGGCGCTGGAAGAGCTGCTCACGGAGGCCGAGGAGGAGGGTACGACCTCCTTCAGCGAGGAGGGGCGCGAGCTCGTCCGCAACGCCCTGGGCTTCGGCGAGCTGCGCGTCGACGACGTCATGGTGCCGCGCGCCGACATCAAGGGCATCGCGGTCGCGAGCAGCCTGCGCGACGTGGTGACCGCCATGCAGGGCGCGCAGCATTCGCGCCTGGTCGTCTACCGCGACCATCTCGACGACGTGCTGGGCGTGGTCCACCTCAAGGACCTGCTGCCGTACTGGGGCGACGGCGACACCTTCTCGCTCGAGCAGACCATGCGCCCGGTGCTGGTGGTGCCGCCCTCGATGCGCGTGCTCGACCTGCTGCTCGAGATGCGGCGCTCCAGCAGGCGCATCGCCGTCGTGGTCGACGAGTTCGGCGGCACGGACGGCCTGGTCACGATCGATGACATGGTCGAGGAGCTCGTGGGCGAGCTCGCCGACGAGCATGACGCGGCCGAGCAGCCGCAGCTGATCGAGAATCCGGACGGCACCATCGATGCCGACGGTCGCGTCTGGCTCGACGAGCTGGAGGAGAAGCTGGGGCTGCAGCTGCTCGAGAGCGAGGACCGCGACGAGGCCGACACGCTGGGCGGGCTGATCTTCACCCTGGTCGACCGGGTCCCGACCCGCGGCGAGGTGGTGGCCCATCCGGCGGGCCTCGAGTTCGAGGTGCTCGACGCCGACCCGCGCCGCATCAAGCGGGTGCGCATCCGTCGCCGGCCGCCGGCCGGCTGACGGCGCCCACAGCCTCCCCGTCACGCCGCCACCGCATGCGGGCCTGGATCGCGCGATACCCCACGCTCGCCGCCTTCGCGGCCGGCGTGGCGGCGGCCGCGGCCCTGCCGCCCCTCTACCTCCTGCCGGGCCTTGCCGGGTTCGGCGTGCTCCTGGCCGTGCTGCACCAGGGCGCACCCGGTCCCGGGCGCGCGTTCCTGCGCGGCACGGCGTTCGGCTTCGGCTTCTTCCTGGCCGGGCTCTACTGGGTCGGCATCGCGTTCTTCGCCGACGCGGAGCGCTTCGGGGCCTATGCGGTGCCGGCCGTGCTGGGCCTCGCCCTGTTCCTGGCGCTCACCGTCGGCCTGGCCGCGGCCCTGGTGGCCCTGCGCGCCTGGCGCTCGGTCGACCGCCCGCGCCCTGGCCTTCGCCGTGGCCTGGACGCTGGCCGAGCCCGTCCGCGGCGCCTGGGGCCTCCAGTTCCCGTGGAACCCGGTGGCCCTGGTCTGGGCGGTCAGCGACGCGACGCTGCAGGCGGTGGCGTTCGTCGGCACCTACGGGCTCAGCCTGCTCACCGTGGCGGCGGCCGGCCTGACCGCACCTCTGTTCATGGCCGGCGCGGCGCGGCGGCGGATCGCCGTGGCCCTGCCGCTCCTGTTCGCCGGCACCGTGCTGGCCGCGGGCCTGCTGCGGCTGGCGACGGCCACGCCCGTCCCCGACACCGGCGTCCAGCTGCGCATCGTCCAGGCCAACGTCGCCCAGCACCACAAGTGGGATCCGGAAAAGCGCTTCACCTGGCTCAGTCGCCACCTCGAGCTCTCCGCGACCGCGCGCGCGACGCCGGCACAGGTGATCATCTGGCCCGAGAGTGCCGTTCCCTACGACATCGACGTCCAGCGCGAGGTCCGCGACTACCTGGCGCCGGTCGTCCCGGCCGATGGCGCTCTCCTGGTCGGCGGCGACCGCTACGAGCTCGACCGGGAGCCCGCCGTCGCGCACAACACGCTGTTCGCGCTGGGTGCGGGGGCGGAGGTGCTGGCGCGCTACGACAAGGTCGACCTCGTGCCCTTCGGCGAGTTCCTGCCCTTTCGCTCCGTCCTCGGCCAACTTGGGCTGGGCAAGCTGACCCAGGGCTCGATCGACTTCCTGCCCGGCACGGGCCGCGTGACCCTGCGGGTCGCCGGGCTGCCGCCGGCCAGTCCGCTGATCTGCTACGAGGCGGCCTTTCCCGGTGCGGCGACCGCGGCGGGCGATCGGCCGGCCTGGCTGGTCAACATCACCAACGACGCCTGGTTCGGCCGCAGCTCCGGCCCCTACCAGCACCTCGCCATGGCGCGCATGCGCGCGGTCGAGGAGGGCCTGCCGCTGGTGCGCGCCGCGAACACCGGCATCTCGGCGGTCACCGACGCCCATGGCCGGGTCCGCCAGAAGCTCCGGCTCGGGCGCACCGGCGTCATCGACGCGGTGCTGCCCGGTGCGCTGCCCGAGCCCTCCTTCGCGCTCCGGCATGCACCGTTCGTGCTGCTGTTCCTGCTTGCCGGCATCGCGGGGCTTAGCTTATTGGTTGAACTGCGCTCAACCGGCTCGCGCCAATCCCAGGGCCCGCCGGCATGAGCCGGATGTGCTTGAGCGATGAGCGACGCCCCTCACCCCACCGACGTCCGTGTCGGCCGCCTGCTGCGTGAACGGCGGCTGGCGCTCGGCATCAGCCAGGAGCGCCTGGGCGCGCTGCTGGGCGTCACCTACCAGCAGGTGCAGAAGTACGAGCGCGGCGCCAACCGGATCGGGTCGAGCCGCATGCACGACCTGTGCCGGGTCCTGGGCGTGCGCGTGAGCTACTTCTTCGACGAGCCCGAGGCGGCCGAGGCGGCCGGCCTCGCCGAGGCGGCACCGTCCGGCTTCGATCTGACCGGTGCCTCGGGCACCGACCTGCCGGGCCGCGAGGCGCAGGAGCTGCTGGCGGCGTTCCGCCGCATCGGCGATCCCGAGATCCGCCGCCGGCTGGTGGATCTGGCGCGCGCGCTCGCCGGGCGGGGGACGTACCCGGGAGCCGGGAACACTTGACCCTTTCGCTCGCTCGCTGTTAGTCCCCCGGCCTGTCCGCCCCGCGCGGGCGGATGCTGCCGCTTGGGCCGGGCCCTCGCCCTGGCGCCGCCGCCCCGGATAGTGCCTCAGGAGTTGCCCTGGCCATGGCCGCCAACGATTTCTTGTTCACCAGCGAATCGGTTTCCGAGGGTCACCCCGACAAGGTCTGCGACCGCATCTCCGACGAGGTGGTCGACCTGTTCCTGGGCGAGTACCCGTTCGCCCGCGTGGCCTGCGAGACCCTGGCGACGACCAACCGCGTCGTGATCGCCGGCGAGGTCCGGCCCGGCCCGGGCAGCCGGATCACGCCCGACCTGATCGCGCACACCGCGCGCATGGCGATCAAGGACATCGGCTACGAGCAGCAGGGCTTCCACTGGCACGACGCCAAGGTCGACGTGCTGCTGCACGAGCAGTCCGCCGACATCGCCATGGGCGTGGATGCCGGCGCGCAGAAGGACGAGGGTGCCGGCGACCAGGGCATCATGTTCGGCTACGCCACCGACGAGACGCCGGCGATGATGCCGGCCCCGATCCAGTACGCGCACGAGCTGCTGCGCCGCCTCGCCGCCGACCGCCATTCGGGCGTGCTGTCCCAGCTGGGGCCGGACGCGAAGAGCCAGTTCACCTTGCGCTACGTCGACGGCCGCCCGGTCGGTGCGACCTCGGTCGTGCTGTCGACCCAGCATGTCGAGGGGCATAGCCCCGACGACATCAAGGAGCTGGTGCGGCCCTACGTGCAGGCGACCCTGCCCGAGGGCTGGATGTGCCCGGAGGCCGAGTTCTACGTCAACCCGACCGGCAAGTTCGTGATCGGCGGCCCCGACGGCGACGCCGGGCTCACCGGCCGCAAGATCATC
Organism: uncultured Alphaproteobacteria bacterium; assembly: GCA_963769465.1. Lineage (GTDB taxonomy): Bacteria > Pseudomonadota > Alphaproteobacteria > Geminicoccales > Geminicoccaceae > Benzoatithermus. The sequence goes on along the minus strand of CAVYMA010000019.1, from coordinate 15,241 downwards.
GTCGACACCTATGGCGGTGCCGCGCCCGCATGGCGGCGGCGCGTTCTCGGGCAAGGATCCGACCAAGGTCGACCGCTCGGCCGCCTATGCCGCGCGCTACCTCGCCAAGAACGTGGTGGCCGCCGGGCTCGCCCGCCGCTGCGTGATCCAGCTCTCCTACGCCATCGGCGTGTCCAAGCCGCTGTCGATCTACGTCGACACCTACGGCACCGGCGAGGTCGACGAGCTGCGCCTGGGCAAGATCCTGAACGAGGTCATGAACCTCAGCCCGCGCGGCATCCGCGAGCACCTCCAGCTGAACCGGCCGATCTATGCCCGCACCTCGGCCTACGGCCATTTCGGCCGCGAGGCCGACGCCGATGGCGGCTTCTCCTGGGAGCGGACCGATCTCGCCGCCGAGCTGCGCCGCGCCTTCAACTGAGGCGATGAGCCCCGCCGCGCCGGCGACGCCGCCCCGGCGCACGCTCTACGGCCGGCGGCAGGGCCCGAAGCTGCGGGCGGCGGCGGTGACGCTGCTGGACGCGGTCCTGCCGGACGTGGCCTTCGACCGTCGACGCCCGGGACGCCGCTGGATCCGCGGGCGCTGTTCGCCGAGCCCGCCGCGGGCGTTGCGGCTCGAGATCGGCTTCGGCGGCGGCGAGCATCTGGCGGCCCAGGCCGCGGCGCATCCCGAGATCGGCTTTCTCGGCGTCGAGCCGTTCCTCAACGGCGTCGCCAAGCTCCTGCGCGCCGTGCAGACCGAGCGGCTGGCCAATGTCCGCGTGCTGCGCGACGATGCCCGGCTGCTGCTCGACGTCCTGCCGACGGCCTGCCTGGATCGCGCCGACATCCTGTTTCCCGACCCCTGGCCGAAGCTGCGCCACCACAAGCGGCGCATCGTCAATGCCCGGACCCTGGCCGAGCTCGCCCGGGTGATCCGGCCGGGCGGAACGCTGCGGCTGGCCACGGACGATGCGGACTACGCCCGGTGGATGCTGGCGGCCGTCCTGGCCGAGCCCCGCTTCGCCTGGACGGCCGAGCGCGCGCGCGACTGGCGTGAGCCGCCGTCGGACTGGGCGCCGACCCGCTACGAGGCCAAGGCGCGCCTGGCGGGCCGCCGGCCGGTCTTCCTGGCGCTGCGCCGCGCCGGCTGAGGCTGCGTCGACCTGACGCACCGGAACCGGGCACGGCCGGGACCGCGCGTCTTTTGGCAAAACGGCTTGCACGGCGGCGCATCGAGCCGCCATATTCCCGGCCACATCCTTTCTTGGCTGCTCTTGGAGAGTGGGCAAGCGCCCGCTCTCTTCGCGTTGCCGTGAGCGTAGGGACGACGTCCTTTAACGAGGTTGCGCAACTGATCGAACCGACCATCCGCGACTTGGGCTTCGAGCTGGTGCAGGTACGCATGGTCGGAGGCGGCCGCCGGACGCTTCAGGTCATGGCGGAACCGGTCGACCATGCCCGCGGCATGACCGTCGACGACTGCGCTGCGATCAGCCGCGCGATCTCCGCCGTCCTGGACGTGGCCGATCCGATCGAGGGCGCCTACGCGCTGGAGGTGAGTTCGCCGGGCATCGACCGGCCGCTGGTGCGGCGGGGCGATTTCGAGCGCTTCGCCGGCTTCGAGGCCAAGCTGGAAAGCGAGCCGGCGGTCGACGGGCGCAAGCGGTTTCGTGGCATCGTCCGGGGGCTGGAGAACGACGAGGTGGTGGTCGAGGAGGAGGGCACCTTGGTCCGCATCCCGTTTTCGTCGGTGAAGAAGGCCAAGCTCACCCTGTCGCCGGCATTGCTTGCCCGGGCGAGCGGTGAGGCGAGCTGAGATCGTAGGCAAGGAATGTCGGCGATGGACATGAGTTCGAGCCTCGGGCGCGCGGAAGTGCTGCGCGTCGTCGAGGCCGTGGCGCAGGAGAAGGGCATCTCGGTCGACGAGGTGCTCGAGGCCATGGAGCAGGCCTACCAGACCGCCGCGCGCCGCACCTACGGCGCCGAGCACGAGATCGTGGCCGAGATCGACCGGCGCACCGGCGAGCACCGTCTCTACCGCGAGCTCGAGGTGGCCGACCCGGTCGAGGACTACACCCGCCAGATCGGGCTCGAGGACGCGCAGATGCGCAACCCCGCGGCCCAGGTCGGCGACCACATCCTGGACCCCCTGCCGCCGATCGACCTCGGCCGGATCGCCGCCCAGAGTGCCAAGCAGGTCATCGTCCAGCGGGTGCGCGAGGCCGAGCGCGAGCGCCAGTACAACGAGTTCAAGGACCGGATCGGCGAGATCGTCGTCGGCGAGGTCAAGCGCGTCGAGCACGGCAACGTGCTGGTCGATCTGGGCCGGGCGGAGGCGATCGTCCGCCGCGACGACCTGATCCCGCGCGAGCTGTTCCGCCCCAAGGACCGGATCCGCGCCTTCCTCTACGACGTCCGCCACGAGCTGCGCGGGCCGCAGATCTTCCTCTCGCGCACCCATCCCGGCTTCATGGAGAAGCTGTTCGAGCAGGAAGTGCCGGAGATCTACGACGGCATCATCGAGATCAAGGCCTGCGCCCGCGACCCGGGCAGCCGGGCGAAGATCGCGGTGATCTCCAAGGACAGCGGCATCGACCCGGTGGGTGCCTGCGTCGGCATGCGCGGCAGCCGCGTCCAGGCCGTGGTGCAGGAGCTGGGCGGCGAGAAGGTCGACATCATCCCCTGGTCGCCCGACCCCGCGACCTTCGTCGTGAACGCCCTGGCGCCGGCCGAGGTCAGCAAGGTCGTGCTCGACCCCGACGCCAAGCGGATCGAGGTCATCGTCCCCGACCAGCAGCAGCACATCGCGATCGGCCGTCGCGGCCAGAACGTGCGCCTGGCCTCGCAGCTGACCGGCTGGGACATCGACATCGTCTCGGACACCGACGACCGCGAGCGCCGGCAGCGCGAGTTCCGCGAGCTGACCGACATGTTCATGGAAGCGCTCAACGTCGAGGAGGTGATCGCCCAGCTCCTGGTGACCGAGGGCTTCACCTCGATCCAGGACGTGGCCTACACCGCGACCGAGGAGCTGGCCGGCATCGAGGGCTTCGACGAGGAGATCGCCGAGGCGCTCAAGGAACGGGCCCAGGCCTATCTCGACGAGGTCGAGCAGAACCTGCGCGCCGAGGCGGCCGAGCTGGAGATGGCCGAGGACCTGCTGGCCTATGACGGGCTCGCAGCTCGCGACCATCGTCGAGCTGGGCCGCAAGGGCGTGAAGAGCCTCGAGGACCTGGCCGATCTGGCCGCCGACGAGCTGGTCGAGCTGGTGCCCGACGCGGGCCTGGGCAACGACGATGCGGGTGCCATCATCATGGACGCCCGCGTCCGGCTGGGCTGGATCGAAGCGCCGGCAGCCGAGGACGAGCCGGACGAGGGTGCCGAGACCGAAGCGGCGGAGCAGCACTGAAACGATGACGGATCTCGAGGCCCTGGACGTGACGATGGAGCAGGAGTCCGTGCGCGTGCGCACGCGGCGCTGCATCGCCACGCGCGCGCCCAGGCCGGCCGAGAGCCTGATCCGCTTCGTCGTCGGGCCGGGCTCGGCCCTGGTGCCGGACCTGGCCAACCGCCTGCCCGGTCGCGGTCTGTGGGTGGATGCGCGGCGCGACGTGCTCGCCCGTGCCTTGGCCAAGAACCAGTTCGCCAAGGCGGCCCGCGCGCCGGTGTCGGCACCGGCGGACCTGGTCGACCAGGTGCAGGCGATGCTCCTGCGGCGCTGCCTCGATCTCGTGGGCCTGGCAAGGCGGGCGGGCGAGCTCGTCGCCGGCTTCGACCAGGTCGAGGACTGGCTGCGCCGCGGCCGGTGCGGGCTGGTCCTGACCGCCAGCGACGGCTCGGCGGACGGGCGGCGCCGGATCGAGGCGCTGGCCGGCGACGTGCCGGTGCTCGATCCGTTCGACCGGGTCGAGCTCGGTCGCGCCGTCGGCCGGGACGAGGTGGTCCATGTCGGCATCGCCGACCGCGGCCTTGCCCGCCAGCTGCTCGAGGAACTCGGGCGGCTGAGCGGTTTTCGAGAGTTCCGCATGCCCGTGGGGCATGCCGTCAGCAACGCAGTAGATGAAGGCACAGCCCGTCCATGAGTGACGAGAAGGGCCAGGATCGCGCGGCTCGCATCGGCCTGTCGCGGCCGTCCGGGGGCAGCCGCCTCGAGTTGAAGAAGACGGTCGAGACCGGCATGGTCCGGCAGAGCTTCAGCCACGGCCGCAGCAAGTCGGTGGCCGTCGAGGTCAAGAAGACCCGCGCGCCGGTAGCACCGACGCGGCCGTTCGCGACGCCCGCCGGCACCCCGCCGACGGCTCCGGCCGCCGAGGCGCGGCCCGCGGCACCGGCGGCACCGCGTCCGGCACCGCTGCATCCCGTAGCGGCACCCCCGCCGCAGGCCCGGGCACCCGAGCCGCCGCGCGGCACCGGTCGAGGTGAAGGCGGAGCCGACCCCGGCGCCCGCTCCCGACGCCGACGCCCGTGGTCGAGGCCGCGCCCGCGGCACCGGTGGCCGAGGCCGCAGCGCCGGAGGTCGCCACCGCGGCACCTCAGGTCGAGAGCGCGCCGACGCCTCCCCCGGCACCGGTCTACCGGCCCGGTCCGAACATGACGGCCCCGCCGCCGCCGCCGCGGCCCGGCCCCAACATGACCGCACCCCCGCCGGCACGGCCGCCGGTAGGTGGCCGGCCCGGCGCGGCGACCCCGCAGCGTCCGGCTGCGGCCCGTCCCGACGCGCGCGCCGACGCCAACCGCTCCGGCCGGCGCGCGGTCGTGCTCAAGCCGCTGACCGAGGAAGAGAAGGCGGTCCGCCTGCGGGCCCTCGGCTCGGCCCGCAAGGCCGAGGAGGAGGCGCGTTCGCGCGCGCTGGAGAACTCCCGCCGCGCCAACGAGGAGCAGGCCCGCCGCCGTGCGGAGGAAGAGGCCGCGGCCAAGCGCAAGGCCGACGAGGAGGCCCGCCGCCGCCAGGAGGACGAGGCCCGCCGCAAGGCCGAGGAGCAGGCAGCCAAGCTGCTGGCCGAGGAGGAGCGGCGTCAGAAGGAGCGCGAGTCGCGCGGCGGCGATGCTGCCGCGCCGGCCACCACCGAGCTGCGCCGCCCGCGTCCGGGTGCCGAGACGGCCGAGCCGGAGGCCGCGCGACGCCCCGGTGCGCGCGTGCAGCCCGAGGAGACCAGCGACGACCGCCGCAAGGCACGCGGCGGCAAGGTCGAGAAGCGGGCGGCCCCGCGCCGCACTGACCGCGACGCGGCGGCCGTGCCCAAGCGGCTCGACCGCTTGGTGCTGGGCGGCGACGCGGAACTGGTCGAGCGCCGCGGCCCCAGCCTCGCGGCCCTGCGCCGCCAGCGCGAGCGCGAGCGGCGCCAGGCCTCCGGTGCGGCCGAGTTCGTCGTCCGCGAGGTCGTCCTGCCGGAGACCATCACCGTCCAGGACCTGGCCGCGCGCATGGCGATCCGCGGTGCGGAGGTCGTCAAGGTGCTGATGAAGAACGGCATCCTGGCGACGATCAACCAGAGCCTCGACCCCGACACCGCCGAGCTGGTCGTGTCCGAGTTCGGGCACAAGGTGAAGCGCGTCAGCGAGGCCGACGTCGAGGAAGGCCTGGAGGGCGTCACTGACGTCGAGGAGAACCTGCAGCCGCGGCCGCCGATCGTGACCGTCATGGGCCACGTCGACCACGGCAAGACCTCGCTCCTGGACGCCCTGCGCTCGAGCGACGTCGCGGCCAAGGAGGCCGGCGGCATCACCCAGCACATCGGCGCCTACCAGGTCGACATCGGCTCCGGCCGCCCGGTGACCTTCATCGATACGCCGGGCCACGCCGCCTTCACGGCGATGCGTGCCCGCGGCGCCTCGGTGACCGACATCGTCATCCTGGTGGTGGCGGCCGACGACGGCGTCATGCCGCAGACGATCGAGGCGATCAGCCATGCCAAGGCGGCCAAGGTGCCGATGGTCGTGGCGATCAACAAGATCGACAAGCCGGACGCCAACGCCGACCGGGTCAAGCAGGAGCTCTTGAGCCACGACGTGGTGCTCGAGGACTTCGGCGGCGACGTGCAGGGCGTGCCGGTCAGTGCGACCAAGCACACCAACCTCGACAAGCTGATCGAGGCGGTGCAGCTGCAGGCCGAGCTGCTCGACGTGCGGGCGAACCCCGAGCGCGAGGCGCACGGGACCATCATCGAGGCCAAGCTCGATCGCGGCCGCGGCGTGGTCGCGACCGTGCTCGTCCAGCGCGGCACCTTGAAGGTGGGCGACCTCGTGGTCGCCGGCGCCCAGTGGGGCCGTGCCCGGGCACTGCTCAACGACCGCGGCCAGCCGGTCGATTCGGCCGGCCCCTCGACCCCGGTCGAGATCCTGGGCCTGGACGGCGTGCCCGAGCCCGGCGACCTGCTCGCCGTGGTCGACAGCGAGAAGCGCGCGCGGGAGATCACCGAGTACCGCCAGCGCAAGCGGCGCGACCAGGCGCACGTGACGGCCACCGGCGCGCGCGGCACGCTGGAGGACATGTTCACGCAGCTGCGGATCGGCGGCGAGGGCGAGCTGCCGGTGGTGCTCAAGTCTGACGTGCAGGGCTCGCTGGAGGCGCTCACCGCCGGCCTCGAGCGCATCGGCACCGACGAGGTGAAGGTGCGCATCCTGTTCGGCGGCGTCGGTGCCATCACCGAATCCGACGTCACGCTGGCCGCGGCCTCCAAGGCCGCGATCTTGGGCTTCAACGTCCGGGCCAACGCCCAGGCGCGCGACATGGCCCGCCGGGACGGGGTGGAGATCCGCTACTACTCGATCATCTACGAGCTGCTGGACGAGATGAAGGGCCTGCTCTCGGGCATGCTCAAGCCGGAATCGCGCGAATCGATCCTGGGCCACGCCGAGATCCGCGAGATCTTCAACGTGCCCAAGATCGGCAAGATCGCCGGCTGCATGGTCACGGACGGCATGTTCAAGCGCAACGTCAAGGTCCGGCTGCTGCGCGACGACGTGGTGATCTACGACGGCGTCCTGGGGTCGCTGCGGCGGTTCAAGGACGATGTGCGCGAGGTCAAGGAAGGCTTCGAGTGCGGCATGTCGGTCGAGAACTACGGCGACATCCGCCAGGGCGACGTGATCGAGGCCTACGAGATCGAGGAGGTCGCGCGCTCGCTGTGATCGACCACCCTTGCCCCCGCGGGTTCGCGGGGTCTGCCTCGCGGTCGGTCGCGATCGCCCCGCAGGAGTGCCTGCGATGACCCGCGGCGACCAGCAGCCGTCGCAGCGCCAGCTGCGCGTGGCCGAGCAGATGCGACACCTGCTCGCCGAGCAGCTCCTGCGCGGCGACCTGCGCGATCCGCGCCTCGCCAACCGCCATCTGACCGTGGCGGAGGTCAGGGTGAGCCGCGACCTGAAGAGCGCTACCGTGTTCACGACCGAGCTCGGCGGCGAGCTGACCCAGGAGACGGCGACGGCGCTGCAGCAGGCGTCGTCCTATCTCGGCGGCTGGCTGGCGCGGCAGATGCACCTCAAATACGCGCCGCGCCTGCGCTTCGTGCCGGACGAGACCTTCGCCTACGCCGCGCGCATCGGGCAGCTGCTGCACGACGCGCGGCTGCCGGCCGCGCCCCCAGAGGACGATGCCGATGGGGCGCCGTAAGCCCGTCGGGCGGCCCATCAATGGCTGGCTGGTGATCGACAAGGCGCCGGGCATGACCTCCACCCAGGTGGTGACCGAGGTCAAGCGCCTGACCCAGGCGCAGAAGGTCGGCCATGGCGGCACCCTCGATCCCCTGGCCACCGGCGTGCTCCCGATCGCCATGGGCGAGGCCACCAAGACCGTGGCCTACGTCATGGACGAGCGGAAGGCCTACGCGTTCACGCTGCGCTTCGGCGAGGCGCGCGACACGGACGACGCCGCCGGCGTGGTCATCGCGACCAGCGAGCTGCGGCCGACGGACGAGGAGATCCGCGCCGCCCTGCCCGGGTTCGTCGGGCTGATCCAGCAGGTCCCGCCGCAATATGCCGCGGTGAAGGTCCAGGGCGAGCGCGCCTACGACCTCGCCCGCCGCGGCGAGACCGTCGAGCTGGCGCCGCGCGAGATCCGCATCGACGAGCTCGAGCTGGTCGGCCGGCCCGACGCCGACCATGCGGTGTTCCGCATGACCTGCGGCAAGGGCGCCTATGTGCGGGCCATCGCCCGCGACCTGGGGCGCGTCCTGGGCTGCGAGGCGCATGTCTCCGCCCTGCGCCGGACCGAGGTCGGCGGGTTCAACGAGGGCAACGCGATTTCTCTCGAGGCGCTGGCGAGGATCGTCGAGGACGACTCGCTGCCGCAGGTTCTGGTTCCGATGACGACCGCGCTGGCCGGCATCCCGGCATTGGCCGTCACGGAACCGCAAGCGCTCAGGCTCCGGTCCGGGCAGTCGGTTCGCATGACTCCAGCCCTGGTGGGCGACGAGGCGGGCGAAGCGGCGACGGTTCGGGCGATGCGCGCCGGGGAATTGATCGCCCTGGCGCGCCTCGAGGGCATGGAGCTCAGCCCGGTGCGCGTTTTTCAACATGACCCGATGCCGACCGGAAACAGACGATGACCATCACCGCCGAACTCAAGCAGTCGATCATCACCGACTATGCCACCCACGAGGGCGACACGGGCTCGCCAGAGGTGCAGGTGGCGATCCTGACCACCCGGATCCTCGGCCTCACCGAGCATCTCAAGCTGCACCAGAAGGATTTCGCCTCCAGGCGTGGCCTGCTGATGATGGTGGGGCAGCGCCGTCGCCTGCTCGACTATCTCAAGCGGACGCACGAGCCGCGCTACCAGAAGCTGATCGAGCGGCTGGGCCTGCGTCGCTGACACGGACGGACACGGCTGCGGCGAGGGAGCGTGCGCCGACGCCCGAAGAGCCATCGGGCGCGCTCCCGACGCGGCGGCGCATAGGCGCCGGCCGGCCAGAAAGGTAAGACGATGTTCCATATCACGCGCAAGGAAACCACCTGGGGCGGCCGCAAGCTGGTGCTGGAGAGCGGCCGGATCGCTCGCCAGGCCGACGGTGCCGTGCTGGCCACCATGGGCGAGACCGTGGTGCTCGCCACCGCCGTCGCCGCCAAGGCGGTCAAGCCCGGCCAGGGCTTCTTCCCGCTCACGGTGAACTACCAGGAAAAGGCCTTCGCCGCCGGCAAGATCCCGGGCGGCTTCTTCAAGCGCGAGGGGCGGCCGACCGAGAAGGAGACGCTGACCTCGCGCCTGATCGACCGCCCGATCCGGCCGCTGTTCCCCGAGGGCTTCAAGAACGAGACCCAGGTGGTCGTGACCGTGCTCGCCCATGACGGCGAGAACGACCCCGACATCCTGGGCATGGTGGCGGCCTCGGCCGCGCTCACCATCAGCGGCGTGCCGTTTCTGGGCCCGATCGCCGCCGCCCGCGTCGGCTACATGAACGGCGAGTTCATCCTCAACCCGACCATCGAGCAGACCCGCAAGAGCGACCTCGACCTGGTCGTCGCCGGCACGCGCGACGCCGTGATGATGGTCGAGTCCGAGGCCAAGGAGCTCACCGAGGAGACCATGCTGGGGGCGGTGGTGTTCGGCCACAGCCAGTTCCAGCCGGTGATCGACCTGATCATCGAGCTGGCCCAGGTCTGCGCCAAGGAGCCCTGGAACCTCCAGGAGGCCGACCACGGCGAGCTCAAGGCCGCCATGAAGCAGGAGCTCGAGGCGGGCCTGCGCGAGGCCTATGCCGAGCCCGTCAAGCAGGCCCGGCACGAGAAGGTCGACGCGGTCAGGGCCAAGGCCAAGGAGCTGTTCGGCAGCGAGGACGCGACCCGCACCGCCCTGATCAACGACCTGTTCGAGGCGCTCGAGGCCGACGTGGTCCGCGGCCAGATCCTCGACCAGGGCATCCGCATCGACGGCCGCGACCTCGTCACCGTGCGCCCGATCGAGGCCGTGGTGGGCGTGCTGCCCCGCGTGCACGGCTCGGCCCTGTTCACCCGCGGCGAGACGCAGGCCCTGTGCGTGGCCACCCTCGGCACCGGCCAGGACGAGCAGGTGATCGACGCCCTCGAGGGCGACATGCGCGAGCACTACATGCTCCACTACAACTTCCCGCCCTACTCGGTGGGCGAGACCGGCCGCATGGGCTCGCCCGGCCGCCGCGAGGTCGGGCACGGCAAGCTCGCCTGGCGCGCCACCCGGCCGCTGCTGCCGGCCAAGGACGCCTTCCCCTACACGATCCGCGTCGTCTCCGAGGTCACCGAGAGCAACGGCTCGTCCTCGATGGCCACGGTGTGCGGCACGTCGCTGGCGCTGATGGACGCCGGCGTGCCGCTGCCGCGCTCGGTGGCAGGCATCGCCATGGGCCTGATCAAGGAGGGCGACCGGTTCGCGGTCCTCTCCGACATCCTGGGCGACGAGGACCATCTGGGCGACATGGACTTCAAGGTCGCCGGCACCCAGAACGGCGTCACCTCGCTGCAGATGGACATCAAGATCGCGGGCATCACGCCCGAGATCATGGAGGTCGCCCTGCGCCAGGCGCGCGACGGCCGCAACCACATCCTGGGCGAGATGGCCAAGGCCCTGGGCGTGCCGCGCCCCGAGATGCGCGAGACCGTGCCGCGGGTGACCACGATCCAGATCCCGACCGACAAGATCGGGGCGGTCATCGGCGGCGGCGGCAAGACCATCCGCGAGATCACCGAGCGCACCGGCACCAAGATCGACATCCAGGACGACGGGACGATCAAGATCGCCTCGACCGACGCCATGGCCACCCAGCGCGCGGTCGACTGGATCCGCGGCCTGACCGCCAGCCCCGAGGTCGGCACGATCTACGAGGGCAAGGTGGCCCGGATCGTCGATTTCGGCGCGTTCGTGAACATCCTCGGGAACATCGACGGCCTCTGCCACATTTCCGAGCTCAGCAACGAGCGGGTCGGCAAGGTGACCGACGTCCTCAAGGAAGGGGACATGGTCAAGGTCAAGGTCCTGGCCGTCGACGACCGGGGCAAGATCAAGCTGAGCATGCGCGCGGTCGATCAGGTCACGGGCGAGCCGCTCGAGGTCCAGCCGCGTGCGCCGCGGCCGCCGCGCGAGGGCGAGGGCGACCGGGGTGATCGGGGCGACCGCGGTGGCGACCGTCGCGACGGTGGCTTCCGCCGGCGCCGCGGCGGCGAATGAACCAACGATAAACCAGGGAAGGCGGCGCACCGGTCGGAGCCGGCGCCGCCGCCAGGCAGGAGCAGTTCCATGAGCGTCGTGCAGCCCATGCTGATCTCGGGCCGGGAAGTCTGGCCGCTGGTCGAGGGCGGCAAGGGCGTCGCGGTCAGCAGCGGCCGCTCGGCCGGCGCCTGGGCGGCGGCGGGCGGCGTCGGCACCTTCTCGGGCGTGAATCCCGACGTGGTCGACGATCATGGCGAGTACGTGCCGCTGATCTACCGCGGCCGCGACCGCCTCGAGCGCCACGAGGAGCTGATCGCCTACTCGATCAAGGGCGGCATCAGCCAGGCCCGGATCGCCCACGAGACCCGGCAGGGCGAGGGGCGCATCCACATGAACGTGCTCTGGGAGATGGGCTCCTGCGAGCGCGTGCTGCAGGGCGTGCTCGACGGTGCGAAGGGCCTGATCCACGGCGTCACCTGCGGTGCGGGCATGCCCTACCGCCTGGCCGAGATCTGCGCCCGCTACGGCGTGCACTACTATCCGATCGTCTCCTCCGGTCGCGCCTTCAACGCCCTGTGGAAGCGCGCCTACCACAAGTTCCAGGACTGGCTGGGGGCGGTGGTCTACGAGGACCCCTGGCTCGCCGGCGGCCACAACGGCCTGTCGAACAGCGAGAATCCCAAGGAGCCGGAATCACCGTTCCCGCGGGTTCTCGAGCTGCGCCGCATGATGCGTGCGGTGGGCCTCGACCAGGTACCGATCGTGATGGCCGGCGGGGTCTGGCACCTCAAGGACTGGAAGGACTGGATCGGCAATCCCGAGCTGGGCCCGATCGCGTTCCAGTTCGGCACCCGGCCGCTGCTCACCCGCGAGAGCCCGATCCCCGAGAGCTGGAAGAAGCGCCTGCTCGAGCTCCTGCCGGGCGACGTCCTGCTGCACCGCTTCAGCCCGACCGGGTTCTACTCCTCGGCCGTCCGCAACGAGTTCCTCAACGACCTGGTCGAGCGGTCGGACCGGCAGGTGGCCTTCTCCGAGAGTGCCGATCCGGCGGAGGGCCGCGAGGCCTTCTTCGCCTACGGCCGCTCGGGCCACGGCGTCTACCTCACCGCCGAGGACCACGCCCGCGTCCAGGGCTGGCTCGCATCCGGCTATGTCCAGCCGATGCGCACGCCCGACGACACGCTGATCTTCGTCACGCCGCCGAACGCGCGCGAGATCCGCCGCGACCAGGCCGACTGCATGGGCTGCCTCAGCCATTGCCGGTTCAGCAACTGGACCGACCATGGCGAGCACACCACGGGCAAGCTCGCCGACCCGCGCTCCTTCTGCATCCAGAAGACCCTGCAGGAGATCGCGCACGGCCGCGGCGCGCCGCTCGAGCACCAGCTGATGTTCGCCGGCCACAATGTCTACCGGTTCCGCGAGGATCCGTTCTACGCCAACGGCTTCGTGCCCACCGTGACCGAGCTCGTGCGCCGGATCCTCACCGGCCATTGACCGGGTGTGCCTTGACGGCGTCGGGAATCCGGACCAAATCGGTACCCTATGCTCAGCAAGGCAACCCGAGTGATTGTCCGAAGCCAGCCATGTCGAACCGCTCCAATCTGCTCGTCGTCCGCCGCCTGAAGGAGAGCGGCCTGCGGCCCACCCGCCAGCGCGTCGCCCTGGCGCGCCTGCTGCTGGACACCGGCCCGCGGCACGTGACCGCCGAGGAGCTGTTCCAGGAGGCGCGCTCGGCCGGCATCCCGGTCTCGCTGGCGACGATCTACAACACCCTGCACCAGTTCACCGCCGCCGGCCTGATGACCGAGGTGGTGGCCGGCAGCGGCCAGAGCTACTTCGACACCAACCCCACCTCGCACTACCATTACTTCGACAAGACCACGGGCGAGATCATCGACGTGCCCGAGGACGCGATCCAGTTCACCCTCCTGCCCGAGCCGCCGCCGGGCAAGGTGATCGACCGGATCGACGTGGTGGTCCGCATCCGCAACGCCAACCAGCGCGGCTGACCCGGCCCGGGCTCACAGCGGGAAGGGCTCGCCCGGCGTGGCCACGTGCACCCGGCCGCGGGTCACGCTGCGCTTGAACGCCTCGGGCTCGCCCGACAGCAGGCCGAACGTGCCCCAGTGGATGGGCACGATGAGTTCCAGGTCCAGGAACTCGTTGCAGGCGATGGCGGCGTGCTCCGGGCCCATGGTGAACCGGTCGCCGATGCAGATCAGGCCCACCTTCGGCCGGTAGAGCCGCTGGATCAGGGCCATGTCGGAGAACAGGGCCGTGTCGCCGGTGTGGTAGATCGAGGTGCCGCCGGCCTGGATCACGAAGCCCGCCGGATCGCCCATGGTGACGGGCTTGCCGTCCTGGATGATCGCCGAGCTGTGGAACGCCGGCACCATGCTGTAGCGCACGCCGGCCCGCTCGATCGTGCCGCCGGTGTTCATGGGCTCCAGCCCCTGCACCCCCTGCCCGCCCACGAACATGCAGATCTCGTACTGGGCCACCACGGTCGCACCGTACTTGGTGGCCAGCCGCACCGTGTCGCCCAGATGGTCCTCGTGCCCGTGGGTCAGGACGATGGTGTCGATCTTGCCGACCCGGTCCTCGTAGCCCTCCGGGAAGGTCGGGTTGCCGGTCCAGAACGGGTCGATCAGGATGCTCTGCGCGCCGGTGTCGAGATGGAAGGCCGAATGGCCGAGCCAGGTCAGCTGCATGGCCGGTGCTCCCTGCTTGCGATGCCCGACCGATCTTTGGCCCCGCGCCTCGGCAGTGACAAGCATCCAGCACCGATGCCGCCCGGTACCGTCAGCGCCCGATCACGGTTAACGGCGCCGCGATTGCCGTTAACCCTAGGGCCCGAGGCCGCCCGGCAGAGGCGGATCCCTAGGAGGTAGTCGGATGCGCGCACCCACCCTGCTGGCCCTGCTCACCCTGGCCTGCCCGCTCGCGGCCCATGCCGACGGCGACGCCTACCAGCCGCCGACGGTACCCGGCGCGGTCACCGTCTATCGCGGGGGTGCGGCGGACACCGCCTCGGGCGTCACCGTCCACCGCGGCAGTGCGGTGCGGCCGGCCTACCTCGCCCAGGCGCCGGCCGCTCCCGTGGACACGGTCGGCGGCCGGAGCATCTGGTTCGTCGACCGGGCCGAGGACGAGCTCACCAGCTGCCGGGCGATCAACACCTTCAACGTCGGCCAGCGCCGCATCCGCTGCACCCGCGGCCGGCTGCCCGACTAGCCCCGGCGCTGCGCCCGCAGCGAGAAGGCGAGCGGCAGCCAGGGCTCCTTGGGCCAGCCGTACATCCCTTCCGCGTCCTCGATCAGGCACTCGAACATGCGCCAGGGCACGCGGTCGTGCTCGTGCAGCCATTTCAGGTCGAGGCCAGCCGCCAGGATGCTGGTGACCACCTCGCCCAGCGGGTGCATCCAGCTGTAGGTCCGCGCATGGGCCAGGCGTGCGGTGGGGTCGGCATAGTCGCTGGGGTCGTCGAAGACGCAGGGTGCCCGGTCGAAGTAGGGCGCGAACCAGCCGGGCATCCCGGCCTGCGCAGGCGCGGCGTCGTCGAACACCAGGGCCGTGGGATGGCCCTCGGCGAGGTAGAGGGTACCGCCCGGCTTGAGGAAGAAGGCCACGATCTCGGCCCAGCGGCGGATGTCGGGCAGCCAGTTGATCGCACCCCAGGTGACGTAGACCAGGTCGAACGCGGCCGGCTCGTGGATCGCCGCCGGCGCGTCGTAGAGGTCGGCCTCGACGAAGCGGGCCCGGTCGGCGAGGCCCAGCTCGGCCGCGAGCGCACGGGCGGCGGCGATGGCCGGGGCGGAGAAGTCGAGCCCCACCACCTCGGCCCCGCGCTGGGCCAAGGTCAGCGTGTCGCGGCCGAAATGGCATTGCAGGTGCAGCACGCGCAGGCCCGCCACCGGCCGCAGCTCCGCCTCCTCGATCGGGTGCAGCCGGCCCTGGCCGGCGCGCAAGGGGCCGAGGTCGTAGCTGGGGGCGGCCAGGTGGATCGGCACCCGCTCGTCCCAGTTGGCCCGGTTGACCGCCCGCCAGTCCTCGTCCGCGCCCGTCACCGCCGTGGCCCTCCCGTTGCAGCGGCCCAGGATCGGCCCTGGCGCGCCACCGGTCAACGGGCGGCCAGG
>CAVYMA010000018.1:0-37542 GCA_963769465.1 uncultured Alphaproteobacteria bacterium | reverse complement strand
ACGGGCTCAAGCAGGCCGAAGGCCGGTAGCCCCAGGAAACCCGGATCGGATCAGCCGAGGGAGGCCGCAAGGCCTCCCTCGGGCACCCACCGGTAGTTGGCTTGGCTCAGCCGCCGGTTCGCGTGCGCACGCGTCGCATCCCTTGCCGCTCGTAGGAGCTGCTGCGGTGCGCCACCAGGATGATGAACAGTCTCGTGGCGTCGGCAGGACCTTCCAGGGCGCAGGCCAGGCGCCAGTCGCCGACGCGCAGCTTCCAGTAGCCCTTGAGCGGGCCCTTGTAGTGCTCCAGCCTCTGCCTCGTCCTCCGCGATAGCCCCGATCCGCCGCACCAACCGCCTGCGAGGGCAAACAGGGTCCGACCGACCCCGAAGCCTCCCGAAACGCGGGACGCCAAGCCGGTTGGAGCGGCGCAGTATGAATGCGTGCTCCTACCGGCCGAGGTGCGCTGCGACCGCGCGGCGATCGAGCGTGGCAGCATTCATGGCGGCGAGTCGCAACCGCCGACCGGGCCGGTGTCGAGCCGGGTGGGGAGCCGGTTACAGGTAGAAGTCGGCCGCGACCAGGCTGACCCGTCCTGTGAGCTCGATCTGAAACTCGGCAGCGGCATCGCCGTTGGTATTGATCTGCACGACGGTGGTCGTCGCGCCGATCACGTAATTGACCGTCCCCGGATGATCAGCTGTGAACGCCGCCGCGCCGATAAAGATAAAGGCCTGTCGGCCGCCTAGAGTTGGATCGGCATCGAGGGTCGAGAAGTCGATGCGGTCACCCTGCGCGTGCTTGAAGTCGGTGATCAGGTCGCGCGCGGTGTCGCGCCCCGTCTCGTCGAGGTCGGCCAGCGCGAAGCGATCCTTGCCGGCGCCGCCGGTAAGCACGTCGGCGCCAGCACCGCCATACAGTCGATCGTCGCCGTCCTCGCCCTTCAGCGTGTCGGCACCGTCCGCACCGACGATCAGGTCGCTGCCACCGCCGCCGAGCAGGATATCGTCCCCGGCCTCGCCTTGGAGTTTGTCATTGCCCAGGCCGCCCCGCACCGTATCGTCGCCGCCGAGGCCATTCAGATCATTGGCACGGCCATCGCCGCGGAGGTCGTCCTTGAACTCCGTGCCACGCAGGTTCTCGACATTGACCAGGTAGTCGCCCGTGGCATCGCCGGTGAAGCTGACATCGTTCGCAAGGCTCACCCTGACGCCGCGGGTCGCACCGTTGTAACTTGCGACATCGATACCATCGCCACCGTCGATCACATCTGCCCCACGCCCGCCCAGCAGCAGGTCGTTGTCCGCGCCGCCGAGGAGGACGTCGTTGCCCGCGGCGCCGTTGAGGTGATCGTCAGCGCCACCGCCCTCCAACCGGTCGTTGCCGAGGTAGCCGAAAAGGGTGTTGGAGAGCCCGTCCCCGACGAGTTTGTCGGCCGCGTTGGAACCTTCGACGTTCTCGATCGAGTCCAGGATGTCGCCTGC
Organism: uncultured Alphaproteobacteria bacterium; assembly: GCA_963769465.1. Classification (GTDB taxonomy): domain Bacteria; phylum Pseudomonadota; class Alphaproteobacteria; order Geminicoccales; family Geminicoccaceae; genus Benzoatithermus. The sequence goes on along the minus strand of CAVYMA010000018.1, from coordinate 36,079 downwards.
CGCGTCGCCACCGAAATTGCCGCCACCGCCAAGATCGACCGTGACCCCCTGCGGCGAGCTGACATAGCTCGCCCAATCCAACCCCTGCCCACCAAGTAAAACGTCCGCGCCGGCGAGACCAGCAAGGACGTCGTCGCCGGCCCCGCCCTCAAGACGATTGGCGGTGACGTTGCCAGTCAGGCGATCCGCGAACGCCGAGCCGATCACGTTCTCGATGGTGGCCAGTGTATCGTTGGTACCGTAGCCGTCGCTCGCAGTGCCCAACGACAGATCCACCACCACCGCGGACGGTGCGTCGCCGTACGACGCTGTATCGCCGGATCCGTCGCCGCCCTCGAGCCGATCATTGCCGGCATCGCCGAACAGTAGGTCGCCATCCGATCCGCCGATCAGATAGTCGTCCCCGGTGCCGCCACGAAGCTCGTCAGCCCAGCTGCCATGCGCGGCCAGACGAAACACTACGGCGTCACCGTCGAACGGCGCCGAAGTGTCCCCGTCGCCAAACAGCGTATCGTTACCGGCGCCGCCGTACAGCCGGTCCGCCTGTCGGCCGCCGAACAAGATATCGGAGCCGACATCGCCATCGAGGACGTCGTTGCCGCGATTTCCGACGAGGACATCGTCACCGGCCCTGCCATAAAGATAGTCGGTGGCATAGTCAGCCTCGCCGGCATTCACTTGGCTCGCCAACGCCAAGCCGGCCTGGACGTCATCGTCGCCGACTACATGATCACGGTAATTCCCGAACAGCCAGTCGTTTCCGTCGCCACCATCCAGTATATCTACGCCCTGACCACCATGAAGCCAATCATTCCCAGTTCCGCCGTCCAGTATGTCATCACCACGTTGGCCAAGCAAGTCGTCATCGCCAGCATCACCACTCAGGTGGTCACGTACTGGATCTGTGCCGAACTGAGGGTCATTGTCGGGAACAAACTCGATAATGACCCCAGTGGTGCGACGACCGGCGCCGTTACCGTAGATAATATCGTTGCCTTTGCCTCCAATAAGTATGTCTTCCCCCCGAGCGCCCAATAGCAAGTCATTGCCCGCCATGCCATCGATGCGGTCATTACTTTGATACCCAATAGCAAAATCGTCCCGAGCATCTCCGGTCAGAATATCGGCCGCAGAGGTCCCAGTTCGAATTCGCCCGACGTCAAGGAATGATCCAACGCAACTCAATCTAGCTGCAATATGATCAGCAATCTCCGACGAAATCGACATGGAGGCACCTCGATCTGTGATGGTTTTATGATCAAGCACCTAGGAAGGTGTAAATGAAATGGACAACCTAGGGATTAACAAACGCTAGCCAGCACGATCAAAAATGTCAATCAGCTTACAGCCCTACGTCTTGCCGCATGGGCGCCCGCCGCGCGGCAACCGCCGCACGCCACTCGCCTCAGGCGTGGTGTACTCCGGATGCCAGACGCTTTTGGGGTCAGACGCTTTTGGGGTCAGGACTGTTCGGGCCCTTCGATTAAGGCCAGGGACGAAGACACGGAGGTCATCCCCGTCGATTGACCTGGACGGCAGGGTTGCATCAAAGACTAAATTCCTACTATTATCCTTGCCGTACCCAGCCGGCGATGGTAGGAAGGCGGCATAGGAGATGACCGATGCCGTCCGTTCTTTCAGCGATCCCCGGTTCCACAACGAAGAGGCCGCCTACACCTGGGTTGAGGCGTGCCTTTGGCCGACCGGCCCCGTCTGCCCGCATTGCGGCGAGCTCGGAGCGGATCGGCAAGCTGGCCGGCAAGAGCACCCGGCTCGGCGTCTACAAGTGCTACGCACTGCCGCAAGCCGTTCCGCGTCACCGTCGGCACCGTCTTCGAGGCCAGCCACATCCCGCTGCACATCTGGCTGCTGGCGATCTACCCTCATGTCGTCCAGCAAGAAGGGCATCAGCGCCCACCAGCTCCACCGCACGTTGGGCATCGGCCTCAAGACCGCATGGTTCATGAGCACCGCATCCGCGAGGCGATGCGCGACGGCAGCCTGTCGCCCGATGGGCGGCGACGGCGGTATCGTCGAGGCGGACGAGACCTATCTCGGCAGCCGACGAGGTAGCCCCGCAGCAAGACCAAGCGGCCACCAGCCCACCAAGGGCGGCGCGTCGGCCCGGCCACAAGCGCGCCATCGTCTCGCTGGTCGAGCGTGGCGGTAACGTCCGCTCCTTCCACGTCGAGAACGCCGACAAGGCGACCGTCAACATCATCGTCACCGAGAACATCGCCCGCGAAGCCCGCCTGCACACCGACGAGAGCCGCTCTACACCGATGCGCTCGCAGCACGTCGCCGAGCACGAGACCGTCAAGCACTCGGCCGGCGAGTACGTCCGCGGCGACGTTCACACCAACACCGTCGAGGGCTTCTTCTCCGTCTTCAAGCGCGGGATGAAGGGCATCTATCAGCACTGCGCGCGAGAAGCATCTGCACCGCTATCTGGCCGAGTTCGACTTCCGCTACAACCACCGGATCAAGCTGGGCGTCGAACGACGCCATGCGCGCCGAAGCGGCGCTGCCGGGCGTGGTCGGCAAGCGGCTGACCTATCGAACAACTCATTGAGGAGGGCCCCCAGTGGCTCGAAAGCCCAAAGCTACGAGCGATCCGAAGCCGCCGAAGCGGCGGAAGATGACCCAAGAGGAGCAATCCGCGCTGTTCATCGAGACAGCGCGGAAGCTCGGCGTGGATGAGAGCGGGGCCGAAATTTGAACGGGCATTCATGTCAGTTGCGTCTGCGGCAAAGAAGGTAGACGGACGGTCCGCATCGGCTCCGCCCTCTGCAGGAGATGACCCTTCAGGCGATTGAAGAACATGTCTGCATTCGAGCTATTTTGCACTTTCCGCTTAACGGCGAATGCGCATGCATCTGCTATTTGCAAAAAACTCGAGCCCCTTTTTTGAGAATATTGGGGATCGTCTACAATGCGGGTAACGGGGACGTACCGTGCCGCTTCTCCACCTATGATTTCTCTTCCGTCGCTAATACGCATGTAGCGCTGCGCAAGCCTAACCACATCTTCAGCATGCGCGCCAGCTTCATAGATCATCATGGCTACTTCTTCAGAGGCTGCCGCCTCTCGCATATATCTCTCTACTCCAAGCGTGCAATTGATCGAAGCCCATGCCTGTGCCCAAACGACTTCTCGGTATGTGAAAGTCCCTCATCATCTGGTACGTTAGAGCGGTAGTAGCACCCGCAAACAATTGGAAGGTCAAATTGTTCGGGAATCAAGCGAGTTCTTCCAATATATGCCAGCGAAGATCGCGATCCACTTCCTCCGTAAAGTACGTCTTTTTCTTTTTACCTCCATGGTAGAGGTCCTTCGCATGAAACGCGAAGCCTATTTGATGCTCTTTCGGCACGAATTCTTCAACCATCTTACGAAGATAGGCTTCGAGAGCTTTCCACTGCCTATCGGCGTGAACGATTACCCCACTTACAACTAAGTAGGGATCGTGGCTTAATTTCCCTGTGCCGGCCTCATCAAGATAGGCAAAGCGGGTCACATGATGCCCTTGAGTTCAGCCCCGCCGCCAAAAGCGGGCGAGCTAGCGGTCACGCCACAATCTTGTGCTTGGTCCATATCACGCTATCCGATCTCGTGGGTACGGGAAAGATAATAATAGGACTAAATTCCTCTATCCTCCCGCCCATGGTCGCCCTCTCGCCCTCCCCTTCGACCCCTTCATCCGCTTCACCCTGCCGGCGCTGCTCTCCGGCCGCAGCCGGCGGCAGCGGCCCTTGCGGCGCGACTGGCTGCGCATCGCCGACCGCCTCGCCGCCGGCCTCTCGCCCGCGGCCGCGGCCCTGCCCGAGGGCGGCGACGAAGCCATGGTGGCGGGCCTGCTGCAGCGCGAGGACTTCCAGGCCCTGGTCGAGGCCGCGCGCGAGTGGCACGAGGATTCGGAGGAGACTGCCCGCCGCAAGCTCGTCGTCATGGCCCGGCAGGCGCTGGAGCGGGCGATGGACTGGGAGGACGATCCCAGGGCCGCCCTGTTCGTGCTCGACGAGGAGGCCAGGGGCCGCGACCCCGCCGCCACCGTCGCCGACGCCGTCCTGAAAGGCCCCCGTCGCGCGCCTTCCGCCGTGCCCGCCGGCATCCGCAGCCGCCCGCCCCGCCTCCACGATCCGCTTTCCGCACTGTGCGGCCGAACCAAACGCAGGCTCGCCGACGAGGTGCGCGGCGAGGTCGCCATCCGCCACGCCACCGCCGCCCGCCTGACCACGGCCGAGGCCGCGCGGCGCGCCCTGGCCCTGAAACGGGGCGCCGCGCACCCGGTCCGGCCCTCCCGCCACCCGCCGGCGCGCGCGACCGTCCCACCCGGCGGCGAGGAGCCGGCAGCACCCAGGCCGGGCGGCCCACGCCGCACCCGCGGCCCCTAGCTCACTGCCTACGGCGCGCCCCGTTCCCGCATGCTCAGATCCCGCGACCCCGACCTCCCCGCGCCCGCCGCGGCGGAGGTGCTGGGCGCTGGGCGCTACAGCAGGAAGTCGCCCGCGGCGGCCGGCCGGTCGTCGGTGCGGCCCTCGGCGAAGCCGTTGGTGATGAAGTGGAGGGTGGCGGCGGTCTCGTCGCTGCCGAAGGCCGCGCGCAGGTCGGCATGGTTGGCGAGATACTGCGCCGCGTCGAAGCTGTCGGCGGCCCGGCCCTCGGCAAAGCCGGCGGCGACGAAGTGGGCGGTGCCGGCCGCGGCGTCGGGCCCGAAGGCCACGATCAGGTCGCCGTGCGAGGCGATGTACTGCAGCCCGTCGAAGACCGTGGCCCGGCCCTCGAAGCGGCCGTTGGTGATGAAGTGGGCCGCAGCCGCGTCGCGGTCCGCACCGAAGGCCGCCAGCACGTCCGGGTTGGCGGCGAGGTAGGCGGTGGGATCGAAGCTCGGCCGGCGCCCCTCGGCCACGCCGGAATAGATGTAGTGGTCGAACCCGGCCGCGGCGTTGGTGCCGAACGCGTCGGCGAGGTCGCCGTAGGAGGCGAGGTACTGGAGCGGCGCGAAATTGTCGCCGGCGATGGCCTGGGTGGCGACGACGCTGCCGTCGGCGCGCTGGAACAGCACCGCCTCGATGCCGACGAGCTTGTCGACGCCCGCGATCGCGCCGGCCTTGCCCGCCGCCGGGACGGTGGCCGCGAGGCCGTTCCAGACCACGACCATGGTGTCGCCGGGCGGGCCGTCGCCGACCACCACCGCCCGGTCGAAGCCGCCGCCGCCGTCGAGGATGTCGTTGCCCGGCCCGCCGGTGAGCCGGTCGTCGCCGCCATAGCCGCGCAGATGGTCGTCGAACGGGCTGCCGATGATCGTGTCGTCGCCGGCGAGGACGGCGGCCCAGCCGGCCTCGTCCGCGGCGAAAGATGATCTCGACCAGGCGCGGCACGCCGACCGACAGGTCCTGCAGGTGGAAGAGGGTCTCGCCGAAGCCGCTGACGTGGAGGCCGGCCACCGTGCCGCGCACCAGCGCACCCTTCGGTCGTAGCGAAAGCCGGTGCCGGAGAGCTCGGTCGCGAACTCAGGGACGCCGACGCTCGCGAAAGTCGCCCACGACGCGTCCGGGCTCGCGCTCGGTGAAGGTGATGAAGCGCAACAGCGCCAGCGGCACGTCGAGATTGTCGAATGGGACCAGCGAGCCCGCCGTCAACACGGCCATCGGTTGCCCTCCGCCGGCCGGCGGTGCGCCGACCCCATCCACGACCGCGGCGAAAAATCCTGCCGGCGTGAAGCTAGCATCCTTTCGGCCCCGGCCATGTGCGATTTCGCACAGACCGGGAACCGGGCGTCAGCGGTTGACCGCGGCGCGCAGGGCGATCAGCGCCCAGCCGTAGAACAGCAGGTCGATGCCGACCAAAAGGCCGATCAGCCACACCGCCGAGCCCGGCCAGCCGGAGATGACCAGGAGGCCCAGCAGGACCGAGCAGGCGGCGCTGAAGAAGGTCCAGCCCGAACCGCCGACACCGCGCAGCTGCCAGGCGGCGACGGCCTTCACCACGCCGCTGGCGACGAAGTAGGCCGCGAGCAGGAAGGTGAGCGCCAGGGCACCGGCGGCGGGGTTGAGCAGGAGCCAGACGCCGGCCACCAGCGAGATCAGGCCGGTGAGCACGGCACCGGCGATGCGCCAGCCGCCATGGACCTGGAAGGCCAGGTAGAACTCGGCCACGGCCGAGATGATGAACAGCCAGCCGATGAAGGTGGTGACGAACAGGGTAGCGATGCCGGGTGCGATGATCGCCACCGTGCCCAGGACGATCAGCGCGATGCCGGCGATCAGCAGGGTCTTGGAGCAGCGCTGCAGGCCCGCCTTGAGCGACGCCACGAGCTCGGAGCGCGGCAGGATCTGGCTGGCCATGGCGGTTCTTCCATTCGGTGCTTGCCGGACAATGCGGCCTTGTCTACCGGGTGCGGCGGCGCGGGGCAACGGCGGCCATGGAGACGGCAATGAAGCTCAAGCACGTGACGGCCGTGGTGCTGGTGATCCTCCTGATCGCCTCGCTCGCGACCTGGATGTTCGCCGGCGAGGACCCGCCCGTGCCGGGCGAGCCGACCCTCGAGGCGGGCTGAGCTTTTCGGCCCTAGCCGCCCCAGGTCCGCTCCAGCACGCGCAGCCAGTTGCCGTGGGCGAAGCCGGCCAGCGCCGGCTCGTCCCAGCCGCGGGCGCGCAGGGCCTCGATCAGGCTTGGCAGGCCCGCCGCGTCGCGGATCGCGGCCGGCACGGTGCAGCCGTCGAAGTCGCTGCCCAGTGCCACGCCCTCGGGCCCCAGCTTTGCGGCCAGATGCTCGACATGGTCGCACAAGGTTGCGACGGGCGTGTCCGCGTCGTTGCGGCCGTCGGCGCGCAGGAAGCTGACCGCGAGGTTGAGGCCGACCACGCCGCCGGTCTCGCGGATGGCGTCGAGCTGCCGGTCGGTCAGGTTGCGCGAGCAGGGGCACAGGCTGTGGGCGTTGGAGTGGGTGGCGACCAGGGGCGCGTCGCTCAGTGCCGCCACGTCCCAGAACCCCGCCTCGTTGAGATGGCTGAGGTCGACCATGATCTTGAGCTCGTTGCAGGCGCGGACCAGCGCCTTGCCGGCGTCGGTGAGGCCCGGGCCCGTGTCGGGCGGGCTCGGGAAGCGGAACGGCACGCCGTGGCCGAAGATGTTGGGGCGGCTCCACACCGGCCCCAGCGAGCGCAGGCCGGCGGCGTGGAGCACCTCCAGTGCCTCGAACTCGGGGTCGATCGCCTCGGCCCCCTCGATGTGCAGCACGGCGGTGAGCTTGCCCGCGGCGATCCCGGCGCGGATCTCGGCCGCACTGCGGCAGGTCACGACCTCGCCGCCCGAGGCGCGCGCGACCCGCTCGAGCCGGGCCGCCAGCGCGTTGACCACCGCCAGCGCCTTCTCGCGCCCGGGCGTGCGCGGGACGGACAGCTGGTAGCCGCCGCGATCGGGCGACGGCAGGTCCTCGTCGGGGCTGTCGGACGGCACGAAGCAGGCGAACAGGCCGCCGGCGAAGCCGCCCGTCCGTGCCCGCGGCAGGTCGAGGTGCCCCTCCTCGCCCCGCTCGAAGAAGGCCGATACCGGCAACCCCTTGCGGTAGAGGCGGAGCAGCGTGTCGTTGTGGCCGTCGAAGATCGGCAGGGGCGCAGGGCTCATGAGCAGCGATCACTCCGCAGGACGGCCATGGCGGGGACGATAGTCGAAGTGCCGCCGCGACGCACGCACGCCGGTTAGCGGTCAGCCCATGGTCGGGATGCTGAAGTCCGCGCCGGCACGGATGCCGGTGGGCCAGCGCGAGGTGACGGCCTTCAGGCGCGTGTAGAAGCGCACGCCCTCCATGCCGTGGGTGTGGTGGTCGCCGAACAGGGAGCGCTTCCAGCCGCCGAAGCTGTGGAAGGCGAGCGGCACCGGGATCGGGATGTTGACGCCGACCATGCCGATCTGGACCGCGTTGACGAAGGTCCGGGCGGCGTCGCCGTCGCGGGTGAAGATCGCGGTGCCGTTGCCGTACTCGTGGGCGTTGACCATCCCCACCGCGTCGTCGAACGAGGGTGCGCGGACCACCGACAGCACCGGCCCGAAGATCTCCTCCCGGTAGATGCGCATGTCGGTCGTGACCCGGTCGAACAGGCAGCCGGCCATGAAGTAGCCGTTCTCGTAGCCCTGCATCTTGAAGTCGCGGCCGTCGACGACGAGCTCGGCCCCCTCCTTGACGCCCTGGTCGACATAGCCGCGGACCTTGGCCAGATGCTCGGCGGTGACCAGGGGCCCCATCTCGATGCCGGGCTCCATGCCCGGGCCGATCTTGAGCTGGCGCACCCGCGGCGCCAGGCGCTCGATCAGCGCGTCCGCGGTCCGCTCGCCGACGGGGACCGCCACCGAGACCGCCATGCAGCGCTCGCCGGCCGAGCCGTAGGCCGCACCCATGAGCGCATCGACCGCCATGTCGAGGTCGGCGTCGGGCATGACCACCATGTGGTTCTTGGCCCCGCCCAGGGCCTGGACCCGCTTGCCGTGCGCGGTGCCGGTCTTGAAGATGTACTCGGCCACCGGCGTCGAGCCCACGAAGCTGACGGCCGAGATGCCGGGATGGGCGAGGATGGCGTCGACCGCCTCCTTGGCGCCGTTGACCACGGCGATGATGCCCTCGGGCACGCCCGCCTCGGTCATCAGCTCGGCCAGGGCCATCGGGCAGGACGGGTCCTTCTCCGACGGCTTGAGGATGAAGGCGTTGCCGCAGGCGATCGCCAGCGGCGCCATCCACAAGGGGATCATGGCCGGGAAGTTGAACGGCGTGATGCCGGCGCAGACGCCGACGGGGTGGCGGACCGAGAGCAGGTCGACCCCGCCGCCGACCTGGTGGCTGAACTCGCCCTTGAGCAGCTGCGGCAGGCCGCAGGCGAACTCGACCACCTCCAGGCCGCGCGTGACCGAGCCCTTGGCGTCGTCGAAGGTCTTGCCGTGCTCCTCGCTGACCAGCTGCGCCAGCCGGTCCATGTCGCGCTCGATCAGCTCCTTGAGCCTGAACATGACGCGCATGCGGCGCAGCACCGGCGTGGCGGCCCAGTCGGGCTGGGCGCGCAGGGCGGCCTGCACGGCGGCATCGACCTCCGCCGCCCCGGCCAGTGCGACGCGGGCGGTCTGCTCGCCCAGCGCCGGGTTGAACACCGGCCCGAACCGTTCGCCGCCGCCGGCGATCCGCCGCCCGCCGATGAAGTGCCCGATCTCCTGCATCCAACCCTCCCCCTGAACCGCTGGGCAGGACTTAGGCCGCCCGTCGGGTGATCGTAAAGCCGCTGTCGGGCCGTCAGGCCAGGCTCTTGGTGGCGATCTCGAAGCTGTCGCGCGACAGGCCCGGTGCGGCCGCGACGCGTTCCAGCTCCTGGCGCATCAGGGCCTGCCGGTCGGTGTCGAAGCGGCGCCAGCGGCCCAGCGCCGAAAGCAGCCGGGCGGCGACCTGCGGGTTGCGCCGGTCGAGCTCCAGGACCTTGTCGACCAGCAGCCGGTAGCCGGCACCGTCGCGGCGGTGGAAGCCCAGGAGGTTCATCATGGCGAAGGCACCGAGCACCGCCCTGACCCGGTTCGGATTGGTCCAGGTGAACGCCGGATGGGCGAGCAGGGCCTCGACCCGCTCGATGGCCCCATCGTCCTCGATCGCGGCCTGGAGCGAGAACCACTTGTTGACCACCAGCGGCTCGCCCTGCCAGCGCGCATAGAACGCGGCCAGGGCCGCATCGCGGTCCGGCATGCCCGATTCCGCGATGACGCGCAGGGCGGCCAGGCTGTCGGTCATGTTGTCGGCCACCTCGTACTGGCGGCGGGCGAGGTCCTGGGCCTCGGCGTCGCCGGCCAGCACGGGATAGGCCAGCGCCAGGTTCTTGAGCGACCGCCGCGCCATGGCATCGGTCGCGATCGAGAACGGGCCCTCGTCGAGGTTGGCGCGGTAGGCGGCGAGCCAACGGTCGCGCAGGGCGAGGCCCAGACCGTCACGGACATGGTCGACGGCGTGGCGGAGGCCCTCGACGTCGATCACGGGCATCTGCTGGCCGAGATAGGAGGTGCCGGGCAGGGACAGGGCGCGCGCGGCCAGCGCCGGATCCTCGGCGGCGCGATCGAGATTGGCGGCGAAGGCGGCGACGAGCCGTGCGTCGACCGGCCCTGCGGCCACGCCCTCGGCACGGCCGCGGACCCGGGCGAGCAGGACATTGGTGGCGAGACGCTGGCCGGCGTCCCAGCGGGTGAACGCATCCTCGTCATGCGCCATCAGCACGGCGAGGTCGTCGTCGCTGTAGCCGGCGTCGAGCTTCACGGGTGCCGAGAAGCCGCGCAGCAGCGACGGCACGGGCTCGCGCTCCAGGCCGAGGAAGGTGAAGCGCTGGGTGCCCTCCCTCAGCTCGAGCACCCGGTCGGTGCCCTTGGGCTCGTTCTCGCCCTCGAGCTGCAGGGGCTGGGCGGCACCGTCGGCACCGACCAGGCCCATGCGGATCGGGATGTGGAAGGGCAGCTTCTCCGCCTGGCCGGGCGTGGGGGCGGTGGCCTGGCTGATCTCGAGGGTCAGGGCCTGCCGGGCCGGATCGTAGGCGCGGCGCACCGTCAGCTCGGGCGTGCCGGCCTGGGCGTACCAGCGCATGAACTGGCCGAGATCGCGGCCCGAGGCGTCGGCCATGCAGCGGATGAAGTCCTCGCAGGTCACCGCCTGCCCGTCGAACCGCTCGAAGTAGAGCCGCATGCCCTCCTGGAACTGCTCCTCGCCCATCATCGTGTGGAGCATGCGGATGACCTCGGCCCCCTTCTGGTAGACGGTGCCGGTGTAGAAATTGTTGATCTCGATGTAGCGGTCCGGGCGGATCGGGTGCGACAGCGGCCCGGCATCCTCGGCGAACTGGGCGTCGCGGATGAAGGCGACGTCGCCGATCCGCTTGACCGCCTCCGAGTGCATGTCGGCGGTGAACTGCTGGTCGCGGAAGACGGTCAGTCCTTCCTTGAGCGTGAGCTGGAACCAGTCCCGACAGGTGACCCGGTCGCCGGTCCAGTTGTGGAAATACTCGTGGGCGATGATCCGCTCGACGTTGACGAAGTCGAAGTCGGTAGCGGTGTCACGCCGGGCCAGCGTCGCGGACGTGTTGAAGATGTTGAGGCCCTTGTTCTCCATGGCCCCAAAGTTGAAATCGCTGACCGCCACGATCTGGAACAGGTCGAGGTCGTACTCCAGGCCGTAGCGGTCCTCGTCCCACTTCATGGACTTCTTCAGCGACTCCATGGCGTGGTCGCACTGGCCGATGTTGGCGTGCTCGGAGTAGATCCGGAGCTGCACCGTCCGGCCCGATCTGGTCACGAACTCGTCGGCGAGGCAGGCGAGATTGCCCGCGACCAGGGCGAACAGGTAGGACGGCTTGGGGAACGGGTCCTCCCATTGCGCCCAGTGCCGCCCGCCCGGCAGCTTCCCGGTCTCCAGGAGGTTGCCGTTGGAGAGCAGCGCGGGGTAGGCCGCCTCGTCGGCCTCGATCCGCACCCGGTAGACGCTCATCACGTCCGGCCGGTCCTGCGACCAGACGATTCGCCGAAAGCCCTCCGGTTCGCACTGGGTACAGAACACGCCGTTGCTGACGTAGAGGCCCATCAGGCTGGTGTTGGCCTTCGGGCTGATCCGGCTGGTGACCTCCAGGGTGCAGGCATCCGGCAGATCGGACAGGGTCAGCTGCTCGCCGTCCACCCGGTAGCGTTCCGGCGGCAGGGGCACCCCGTCCAGCCTGATCGCCACGAGTTCCTGGTCCTCGCCGCGCAGGACCAGCTCGCCGCTGCCGGCCGGATTGCGCTCCATCCGCTGCCGCGCGGTGACCAGCGTGGCGTCGGGATCCAGCACGAACTCGAGCTCGACCGAGGGGGTCAGGAAGGCCGGCGGCTGGTAGTCCTGCAGCAGGACGGGCTGGCGGGAGGTGGCCTGGCTCATCGGTCGATCTCGTCTGCTAGGTGAGCGCGCTATATCGCGCGCGACCGGCGTGGTGACAACGCCGTCCCGGACGGGCCATCGCCATTGGGCTAACGGAATCTTGACAACACCGCGCCGAAGGTGGCGGCTGCGGCATTCCTCGCCGCCCGGCGTCCGGCAAGAGGTGGAAGCTCGTGTACGCGTTTAACTCCGCATGGGAACCGGCTCCCCGGTCGACACCGCCCGGGACGACGATCCTCGCGGTAGGCGACGTGCATGGCTGCGCCGAGCATCTGGACGCCATGCTGGGTCTGCTCGGCACGGGTCCACGCCCAGGCCCGTCATCGCGGCCGACGCGGCGAGCTGGTCATGGTCGGCGACTATGTCGATCGCGGGCCCGACAGCCTGGGCGTGCTGGAGCGCCTGGGCGCCGGGATCGGAGCGGCGCTGAACACCCCGGTGCACCTGCTCCTGGGCAACCACGACCAGCTGCTCGCGGCCTGCCTGCACGCCATGCCCGACCCCGAGATCCTGGAGCTGTGGTTCGAGAACGGCGGCCACACGACCATGGCGGAATGCGGGATCGGGGCGGACGACGTCGCCGCGGACCCGGCCGAGGTTTCGGCCCGGCTCCGGGCGCGGCTTGGCCGCGAAGGGATCCGCGTGCTCCGCGAGCTTGCGCACACTTGGCGCTGCGGCGACTACCTCTTCGTCCATGGCGGCGTGGACCCATCCCGGGCCCTCGAGGCGCACAGCGCCACCGAACTGGTCTGGATGCGCGAGCCCTTTCTCGACGGGGAGGGCTGGCGCCATCCGTTCGCCGTGGTCCACGGCCACACGCCCTGCGTCCCCGAGGTCCTGCCCCACCGGATCGCGATCGACAGCGGCTGCTTCCTCACCGGCGTCCTGACCGCGGTCGAGCTGGCCGACGACCGCCTCCGTTTTCACTGCGTCGCGCGTGACCCCGATCTGCGGGAACTCCACGACCTTCTGGGTCCGGGGCAGGAGCGCCGCTTCACCGAGCCCGAGCCGATCGCGGCGTACTCACCCGCGCCATGATCTGAGTGCGCTGCGGGCCGATTGGCTCTAGCCTCCGAGCGACATAGCGGGAGGACAGCATGGCGCGGGTGGCGTTCGTCGGATTGGGCGTGATGGGCTTTCCCATGGCCGGGCATCTCGCGGCCAAAGGGCACGAGGTCACGGTCTACAACCGGACGCCGGCCAAGGCCCAGGCCTGGTGCGAGAAGCATGGCGGCAGGAGCGCCCCGACTCCGCGCGAGGCGGCGGAAGCCGCGGAGATGGTCTTCTGCTGTGTCGGCAACGACGACGATCTGCGCGGGGTGGTGAACGGTCCGGACGGGATCCTGGCCGGGCTCGAGGCCGACGGGATCGTGGTCGACCACACGACCGCCTCGGCCGACGTCGCGCGCGAGCTGGCGGCCGTGGCGCGCGAGCAGGGGCGGCACTTCGTCGACGCCCCGGTCTCCGGCGGCCAGGCCGGTGCGGAGAACGGCGCGCTCACGATCATGTGCGGTGGCGAGCCCGATCCCTTCGCCCGCGCCGAGCCCGTGCTGCGCGCCTACGGCCGGGCCGTGACCCTCCTCGGGCCGCCCGGGGCGGGCCAGCTGACCAAGATGGTCAACCAGATCTGCATCGGCGGCCTGATCCAGGGGCTGGCCGAAGCGATCAACTTCGCGCAGCGCGCCGGGCTCGACACCGACCTGGTCCTGGCGACGATCTCCAAGGGTGCCGCCCAGTCCTGGCAGATGGAGAACCGCTGGCGGACCATGGCCGAGGGGCGGTTCGACTTCGGCTTCGCGGTCGACCTGATGCGCAAGGATCTGGGCATCGTTCTCGACGAGGCGCGGCGCAACGGCGCGGCCCTGCCGGTCACCGCACTCGTCGACCAGTTCTACCGGCAGGTGCAGGACAAGGGCGGCGGCCGCGGCGACACCTCCAGCCTCATCCTCAACCTCAAGCCGGCGTGACCGCCGGCACCATTGGCACGAAAATGGCTTATCCCAAATGGAGCCGCAGAAGCGGCCACTTGGCGAAGCCCGGTCGCAACGCCAATATCAGGGGCGGCCCCGGAGGGCGCAGGCGGTGGAACGAGTAATGCAGTCGAAGCAGGCGAAATTCACCATCGGGCAGGTGGTCAAGCATCGGGTGTTCCCCTTCCGGGGGGTGATCTTCGACGTCGACCCGGTGTTCAGCAATTCGGAGGAATGGTACCAGGCGATCCCGGCCGAGGTGCGACCCTCCAAGGACCAGCCCTTCTACCACCTGCTCGCCGAGAACGCGGAAAGCTACTACGTGGCCTATGTCTCGGAGCAGAACCTGCTCCCCGACGCCAAGGGCGGGCCGGTCGGGCACCCGCAGATCGCCCAGCTGTTCAGTGACCTGGAGGATGGCCGCTACAAGCCGCGGCCGACCTACGCCAACTGAGCGCCACCGGCTTCGGGGCGCTTTGTCCCCGGGGCCGGCAGGGGTATGATGCGCCGGCGGGCATCCAGACGAGAACGCGCATGAAGTTCTTCATCGACACCGCCGACGTGGCCGAGATCGCCGATCTGGCCAGCTCCGGGCTGGTCGACGGCGTGACCACCAACCCGTCGCTGATCGCCAAGTCCGGCCGCAACTTCCTCGAAGTGGTGCGCGAGATCTGCGAGATCGTGCCGGGGCCGGTCAGTGCCGAGGTCACCGCGGTGCACGCCGACGCCATGCTGGCCGAGGGCCGCAAGCTCGCGAAGCTGGCGCCCAATGTCTGCGTGAAGCTGCCGCTGACCTGGGACGGCCTGAAGGCCTGCCGGACGCTCGCCGACGAGGGCACCCAGGTCAACGTCACCTTGTGCTTCTCGGCCGGCCAGGCGCTGCTCGCCGCCAAGGCCGGGGCCACGTTCATCTCGCCCTTCGTCGGTCGCCTGGACGATGTCGGCCAGGAGGGCATGCAGCTGATCTCCGACATCGTCGAGATCTACCGCAACTTCCCGACGACGTTGCGCACGGAGGTGCTGGTGGCCTCGGTGCGCGGCCCCAACCACGTGATCGAGGCCGCCCGCCTGGGTGCCCACGTGGTGACCGTCCCGCCCAAGGTGCTGCGCGATCTCGCCCTGCACCCCTTGACCGACAAGGGCCTTGCCGCCTTCCTCAAGGACTGGGAAGCAACCGGCCAGCGGATCCTCTAGGAGCCCATGATGCGGCGCGCCACCCTCGCCTCCTGCCTGCTCGCGACCGGCCTGCTCGGCCCGGCCGCGGCGGAGGAGCCCCTGGCCAACCTGCTCGGCAAGCTCGGGCCGGCGGAGGTGCCGCAGGGCTCGGTCGAGGTGATGAGCTGGATCGAGCGCACCGACACGGCCTCCGAGCTCGTCGTGACCCTGGTGCCGAGGGGCCAGGTCAAGCTCGTGGCCGACCCGGGCGTGGTGGTGACGCCGGTGCCCGCGGGACGGCCTGGCCTGGACGCCCGGAGAGCCGGTGAGCTCGATCGATCCCGAGCGCGACTATTTCGACCAGCCGCCCACGATCCGCGTCCCGTTCGCGGGCGAGGACGGGCGGCCGGTGGAGGCCGAGGTCGAGTACGCCTACTGCCTCGTCGACTACCAGTGCCTGTTCGGCACGGCCAAGGTCTCAGCCCCGACCGAGGCGCCGCGCGGCTGATGCTGCGGCCGTCTATCCTACCGCCCCGACGTGATAGATGACGCCGCTGCTGATGCGGCGGATCAGGTCGTAGTCGCGCGCGATCGGGCGGAAGATCGTCTGGTGCTCGTAGAGGTAGGACTGGCCGCCGGCACTGCGGTAGGTGGCCGTCTCGCCGAAATCGAGCGGCTCCTCCTCCTCCTCGGTCAACGGGAAGATCTGGCCCAGCAGCTCGAGCGCCGGCTCGACCTCGAGGTGCATCAGCCGCACGATCAGGGTGTCGTGGGTGGTGGCGTGGCGGTCGGAGAAGTCCGGCACGCGGACTGCCAGCAGCATCAGCCGCTGGATCAGCGCCAGGCGCAGGGCATGCAGCATGTGCAGGTTGTCGCGCGCCTCGGGCTCGATCGCGATCGGCTGCTCGCCGGCGTCGCGCGCCATGCGCCGGTGCTCCCGCAGCGCGCGGGCCAGATCCATGTAGTCGCGGTGGAACAGGCGATGGATGCGTGCCAGCCGGTCGTGCAGGTCGATGCGCTCGAGATAGTCGGCGACCAGGCGCAGCTCCTCCTGCTCGGTCTGCTCGACCGCCACCGCCGCCCGGCGCAGCCAGGGCTCGGGGTCGAACTGGTCGACATAGGCCTTCACCACGTCGAGGTCGGTGAACTTGAAGGCGTGCTCGACCATGGTCATCAGCCGCCGGAAGCGCGGGCTCTCCCGGTACAGCCGCAGGAAGCGGTCGGGGTCCTTGGCCACGGCCTCGCCGACGCCGCCGATGGTGTTGGCGAGCGTGCCGAGCTGCTGGAGGATGCTGTTGTGCGGGATGGCGCGCAGCTGCGAGGGATGCTCGAGCGACATGCGGGCGCCGCGAGCCGTCATACTGCCGCTTCAGCGAGCGCGAGCCCGTCGTGTAGAGCATGTTGACGCTGTAGGCGCCCAGGAAGCTGGCGTAGCAGGGGTTCTCGATCAGCTCCTTGTTGAACTGCTCCACGGCGGCGAAGAACTCGTCGACATAGTCCTGCTCGACGTAGAACGGGTCGTCGGCCTCGCCCACGGGCGTCAGGCAGTGCTCGAGGATGCGGGTGGTCACCGCCAGCGCACTCTGCGGTGCCAGGAAGTAGAGGTAGCCGTCGCCGCCCTGGAAGCTGGTCTCCTGGCGCAGTGCGATGCCCGCGGCGGCAAAGCGGCGCCGGCTCTCGGGCGTGTCGTAGTAGCGCAGGCGGTCCGGGAAGCTGCCCGGATGGGCGCCGCGGCCGATGCTCTCGCCGTGGGTGTCGAAGATCGTGAGCTCGAGGTCGGTGAGGCCATGGGCCGCCAGCACCTCGGCCATGCCCAGCCGGATCTTCTCGATCAGCGCGCAGGCCGCGGGCTGGCCCATGTAGCGGCCGGCGTCGGAGAAGCCGGTCTGGATGCAGATGCGGCCGCGCTTGCGCAGATAGTCGCGGTAGCCCGGCACGGCCAGGGCACCGTCGATGATCTCGGCCCCGCGCTCCAGGGCGGTGCGGGTCTCGAACAGGGGCGAGATGTCGATCCGCTCCTCGACCCCGAACAGGCGCGCGAAGTAGAGCGCGGTCAGGATGGTGAACGAGGTCTCGCACTCGGCGACCAGGAACCGGATCGGCTCGCTGCCGTCGAGATGCTTGAGCATCTGCGCCACGGTCATGAACATCCGCCGGGCCGTGGCCCGTTCGTCGGTGACCGAGCCGAAGTTGATGGTCTCGGGCTCGGCGGACTCGATCAGCCGCGCGATCGCGTTGACGTAGGTCAGCCGGTGCGTCGGGTCGTCCGGCGCATGGTCCATGCCGATGGTCTTGCGGATCGCGTTGTGCAGCTGGATGGCGTTGATCCGCACCTGCGTGCCGGCGCCGACCAGGCCCTGGGCCGTGAGCTCGGCGCGCAGGATGCACAAGTCGCGGGCCAGCCCGTCGTCGCGCACCGCCGCCAGGGCACGGTCGACCAGGTCGAGCACCTGGTCGGCGTGGGAGAGGCGCGTACCGCGGCTCTTGACCATGTCGCGGGCGACGCGGGCCAGCCGCTTGCGCCACTCGGCGTCCTGCCGGCCGGTGTCGCCGAGCACCACGAGGTCGTCCTCGGCCGACTTGATCGCGAGTGCCAGGCGCGCCTCGAGGAGCTCCAGGAGCGGCACCAGCAACGATTCGTCGGTCGCCTTGGCGAGGCAGTCCTGGGTGATGCCACGGTAGTGGCGCAGCTGGTCGAGCTGCACCAGCAGCCGCTTGGCGAAGGTGACGGTCCAGCCGATGTCGGCGCGACCGTCGGTGTCGTAGCCGACCCAGGTCGCCAGGGTGAGCAGGCGCGGCCGCAGCCGCCGCCACTCGTGGGGATAGAGCTCGCGCGCGACGTCGAAGGCGATCTCGTAGACCTCCCGCACGATGGCGCGGACCTGGCGGATCACCTGGACCGACTGGGCATGCTCCTCGGCGAGGTCGAGCTTGGCCGGCGGGCGATGCGGGACACGCTCGGCACGGGCCAGGACCTGCTCGCGATGCGGGTCGCCCTCGGCGCCGAACGCGGCGGCCGCCAGCATGGTCTGCAGCTCCATGGTCCGACCGAAGGTCGGATGCGCGGTGAAGACGAAGCCGTAGTAGATCCGCTCCACGCCGGCGGCGAAGGTGGCGAACGGCTGCAGCGCGCCGTCGGGCCCGTGGGCCAGCCCCCGCAGCAGGCGGCGGATGCTGTCGTGGTTGCGGGCCGGGTCGAGCTCGCCCAGGTAGCGGCGTGCGGCCACCGCGCGCTCGGCGAACGCCTCGCGGGTGAGGCGCTGGATCAGTGCATCGGCCGAGCTCTCGTCCAGGACGCCGGAGACCAGCTTCTGCTCCAGGTCGAGGGCGAGCAGCGCGATCGGGTTGGCGTAAGGATCGCCGTCGAGCCGGCCGCGCGCCTCGGCCAGTGCCGAGTGCAAGGCAGCGATCGCCGCATCGACGGACGAAGCCGGGGCGGCAACGACGGGCGCTGGCGCCGGAGCTTCGGCCAGGCCGAGCACCGCGCTTCCGGGTCGCGACTTCCGTTCTGCCTTGGCCCGCATGTGCCGCCACTCCCTCGCCGTATCGGCCGTCTTTGCGCCAGGATGGCAGGGTCGATGCTGCGCCGCAACATGCAACGACGGTCGGATGCGACGACGCGCGCCATTCTTGACCGGGCGCGGTTTGCGATTAGGTTGGCGCCGGCTTCGGACGGGACGCGCCGAGGCCCGGTTCGGGATGGTCTCGCATGGTCGATCGGGCGCGGCGCGCGCTTCTCCTCACGGCTGCCACGGCAGCGGCCTGCAGCGTGGCGGCGACCGCGGCCTGGGCCAACGAGCAGCAACTCGTCGTCGACAAGGCGCGGATCGTCGTCGAGAGCTTCCTCAACGATCCCGACTTCCAGCAGATGCGGGTCTACGTGCAGAACGCCTATGGCGTGCTGATCATCCCCGACCTGCTCAAGGGCGGCTTCTTCATCGGGGTCGAGCACGGCACCGGCGTCCTGCTCGGCCGCGACCCGCAGTCGGGCGAGTGGAGCCAGCCCGCGTTCTTCGACCTCTGGGGCGGCAGCTTCGGCATCCAGTTCGGCGGCCAGACCTCCGAGGCGATCTTCACGCTGATGAACCCAGGTGCGCTGAGCCAGCTGATGAGCTCGCGCTTCCAGATGGGTGCGGACGCCAGCGTGGCGGTGGGCGAGCTGGGTGCGGGGGTCGGCGCCGGCACCACGCCGCAGTTCAGCGAGGACATCTACGCCTTCGCCCGCAACATGGGCCTCTATGGCGGCCTGGCCGTGGACGGGACCTACTTCAAGCCGCAGGAGGACTGGAACCAGGCCTTCTACGGCCAGCCGCTGACCGCCCAGCAGATCGTGACGCAGCGCATGGCGCCGGAGGTCCTGGGGACCCAGGCCCTGCGCGAGTTGTTGTCCCGGTTCTAGGCGCGGCGCCGGTACCAGGGCTCGGGTGCGGCGCTGCGGACCGGCGCCCGGTCGCCCACCGCATAGTCCATCACCGAACGGCGGATCGCGTCCAGCTCCTCGGGCCGGCCGCCCAGGATGCGCGCGTAGAGTTCCACGAACATGTCGACCGTGTCGGCGGCACCCCAGGGGCGCGGGCGGCCGCGCATCCGCTCGATCACCACGGCACCGGCGATATTGTCCAGGAACTGGGCGCCGATGCGCGCCGGGGCCCCGGCCTGGTCGAACAGCTGCGCGATCCGCCGCAGGGCCCTGCCGGTCTCGTAGGCGGCGTTGGGCTCGGTCAGCCCGGCCAGCCGCGAGAGGGCCAGGAGCAGGCCCTCGTTGGCGCCGGCGGCGTAGGCGGCAGCCTCCTCGGCCAGGCCGTCGCCGGGCACCAGCGGGATGCCACGCACGCCGCGCCGGAACGCCTCCTGCACCTCGGGACCGCTCACGCCGCCTTGCCGCCTTCGCTGGCCGGGATTCGTTCAAGCATCATGCGCGGATGGCTATAGGGCGGCGGCGCCGGGCAAGCTAGGCGGCAATGGCGATCCCGAATTCGCGGGCCGCACTCTCCAGGAACAGCCAGGCGTAAGGGGCGAACGAGCCGTTGACCCAGAGCTCGAAGGCACCGCCCTCCCCTGGCCGCCGCAGCACCACGGTAGCCTTGCCGAGGAGGGTCCGCGTGACCGCTCCCGACGGGAAGGCGCCGGGATGCAGGTCGAGCGGGCAGCCGGCGTTGAGCACGTCGGCCGCCCGGGCACCCGCGATCGCGATGCCCGTCATGCGGTCGCCGACCACGACCACGGCATGATGCAGGCCGGCCAGCGCTTCCCGCAGCGCTACGGCGGTCGGCTCGGCGCGGTCGGGCGGCGTCAGCACCAGCCACTCGTCCGGCCCGAGCCAGAGGAGGTCGGTGGCACCGGCGGTGGCCGTGCGCATGGTGGGCGGGAGCGGTGCACCCAGGACGCGCGCGGCACCTTCCCGGATCGCGTCGCCGCCGCGGAGGATCAGCTTGCCCCGGAACGGGAGCGCGGAGAGGGTCACGGGCTCGGCACCCGGAACCGAGCGCTCCGCCAGGGCCAGACCAGCGAGCGGGTTCGTGCGGACGGGCTCAGCCATCGAGGCGGCTACCTTCCGGATCGAAGAACACAGGCTTGGTGACCCTGGCCGCGATCACCCGGCCGGGCATGGGCACATGGACCGTCTGGCCGTGCAGGCCATGGCCGCCGCGGACCAGCGCCAGGGCGATCGAGCGCCCGAGGCTGGGGCTCAGATAGCTCGAGGTGACGTGGCCGATCATGGGCACCGGCGGCGTTCCAGGCTGTGCCGAGGCCACGATCTGGGCTCCCTCCTCCAGGACCTCGGCGGGATCCACGGTCAGCAGGCCCACGAGCTGCTTGCGCCCCTCGGCGGCCACGCCCGCCTGGCGCAGGCCGCGCTTGCCGATGAAGTCGGGCTTGGCCTTGGACACGATCCAGTCCATGCCGAGATCGTAGGGCGTCACGGTGCCGTCGGTATCCTGCCCGACGATGATGTAGCCCTTCTCCGCCCGCAGCACGTGCATGCTCTCGGTGCCGTAGGCGGTGATGCCGAAGCCCTGCCCCGCCGCCCACAACGCCTCCCACAGGGCTGCACCGTAGCCCCACGGCACGTTGACCTCGTAGGCGATCTCGCCGGAGAAGCTGATCCGGAACAGGCGTGCGGGGATGCCCGCGACCGTTCCGGTCGCGAAGGCCAGGTGCGGCAGGGATTCGTTGGCGAGGTCGATGTCGGTGCCGGCGGCGCGCAGCACCTCGCGCGCCTTGGGCCCCACCACCGCCATGGCGGCCCACTGCTCGGTGACCGAGGTGCAGTAGACCTCGAGATGCGGCCATTCGGTCTGCAGCCACTCCTCGAGCCAGGCGAGCACCCGTGCCGCGCCGCCCGTGGTCGTGGTCATGTGGAAGTGGCCCGGCCCGAGCCGGGCCGTGACGCCGTCGTCGAAGACCATGCCGTCGTCGCGCAGCATCAGGCCGTAGCGGCAGCGGCCGACCTCGAGCTTCGCCCAGGCGTTGCTGTAGACGCGGTTGAGGAACTCCGCGCTGTCCTTGCCCTGGAGGTCGATCTTGCCCAGCGTGCTGGCGTCGAACAGGCCGACGCCCTCGCGCACGGCCCGGCACTCGCGCTGGACCGCGGCATGCATGTCCTCGCCGCGGCGGGGAAAGTAGCGTGCCCGCTTCCAGTTGCCGACGTCCTCGAACACGGCACCCTGCGCCGTGGCCCAATCGTGGCTCGGCGTCCGGCGGATCGGGTCGAACAGCTCGCCGCCATGGGGACCGGCCAGTGCTCCGAAGGTGACCGGCGTGTAGGGCATGCGGAAGGTGGTGGTGCCCACGGCCTCGATCGGGATGCCGCGCTTGTCGGCCACGATCGCCAGCGCGTTGACGTTGCTGGTCTTGCCCTGGTCGGTGCCCATGCCGGTGGTGGTGTAGCGCTTGACGTGCTCGATCGACTGGAAGCCCTCGCGGACCGCGAGGCCGAGATCCTTGGCCGTGACGTCGTTCTGGAAGTCGACGAATGCCTTGGCACGCGCCTGCGGGACGTGGCTGGGCACGGCCCAGGTCGGCAGGAGCGGTGCCTGGACCGGCTCGCGCACGGAAGGTGGCGTGGGAGCCACGCCGGCATGGCCGGCATCGGCGGCAGCCGCGGCCCCTGCGCTGGCACCCTCGGCCAGGCAATCCGCGAGCAGGAGGCTGCCCTTCGCCGCGCCCGCCGAGCGCTCCGGCTGGAACGACTGGCTGGGCACGAAGGCGGCGGCGGCTTCGTCGAAGCGCAGCCTGCCGCGCGACTGCGAGAACAGATGGACCGTCGGGTTCCAGCCGCCGGAGACCAGGAGGCAGTCGCAGCGCAGCGCCAAGGGCTCCCCCGGGGCACGGGCGCCGTCGGGCAGCATCGGCGAGACCCAGGCCCGGCTGACGCGCAGCCGGCCGTCGGTGCCGACGACCGCCGCCCCGCGCCGGATCGGCAGGCCGGCCGCGGCGGCTGCCGCCGGCAGCGGGTCCGTCCGGGCGGGGACGCAGGTCGACGATGGCCTCGATCGTCACACCGGCGCGCGCGAGGTCGAGGGCCGCGGCGTAGGCGCTGTCGTTGTTGGTGAAGACGACGGCCCGGCTGCCCGGCAGGACGGCGAAGCGGTTGAGGTAGGTGCGCGCGGCGCCGGCCAGCATCACCCCCGGCCGGTCGTTGCCGTGGAAGACCAGCGGCCGCTCGATG
The DNA here is from genome assembly GCA_963769465.1 of uncultured Alphaproteobacteria bacterium. Lineage (GTDB taxonomy): Bacteria > Pseudomonadota > Alphaproteobacteria > Geminicoccales > Geminicoccaceae > Benzoatithermus. The sequence continues at coordinate 13,359 of CAVYMA010000018.1, read as the reverse complement.
GACCCGGTGCACAGCACGACCTGCTTCGCCCGCACCCGCCACAGCCGCTGGCGCGGCTGGTTGGCCGGCGGCAGCGGCAGGTGGTCGGTGACGCGCTCGTGCAGGACCAGGTAGTTGTGGTCGAGATAGCCGAAGGCGTTGGTCCGGCGCAGGACCGTGACCTCGGGCATCGCGGCGAGTTCGGCCGCGACCGCCTGCAGCCAGGCATCGCCTTCCCGCCCGTCGAAGTCGGCGAGCGCCCCGCTCTCGCCCAGCAGCGAGCCGCCGAGTTCGGCCTCGCGCTCGACCAGGATCACCCGCGCCCCGGCACGGCCGGCGGCGAGCGCGGCCATCAGGCCGGCCGGGCCGGCGCCCACCACCAGGACGTCGCAATGGGCATGGCGATGAAGGTAGCGGTCGGGATCGGGCCGCGTCGGCGAGCGGCCGAGACCGGCCGCGCGCCGGATGAACGGCTCGTAGACCTTGCTCCACCAGGAGGCCGGCCAGAGGAAGGTCTTGTAGTAGAAGCCCGCGGGCAGGAAGGGCGAGAGCAGGTCGTTGGCGGCCCCGACGTCGAAGCCGAGCGACGGCCAGCGGTTCTGGCTGGCTCGGCGGTCAGCCCGTCATAGAGCTCGATCTCGGTGGCGCGCAGGTTGGGATCGCTGCGCCCGCCCGGCCGCTCGAGCTGGATCAGCGCACTCGGCTCCTCCGCCCCGGCGGTCATGATCCCGCGCGGGCGGTGGTACTTGAAGCTGCGGCCGACCAGGTGGACGCCGTTCGCGAGCAGGGCGGAGGCCAGCGTGTCGCCGGCGAAGCCGCGATAGGCCCTGCCGTCGAAGGTGAAGGAAAGCGGGCGGGCACGGTCGACCCGCCCGCCGCCGGCAAGGCGGCTCATGGCTCCTCGCCGAACTTGTAGCTGGTCTCGAACCGCTCGCTCACCGTGTCGCGGATCGCATTGAACCAGCGCCCGCAGCCATGGACGTGATACCAGCGCTCGCGGTGCCGGCCCTTCGGGTTCGTCCGGTAGTAGAGGTAGTGGGCCTGGTCCTCGTCGCTGGCCGCCGCCGGATCGGGCCGCAGCACATGCGCCTCGCCGCCACAGCGGAACTCGACCTCGGGCCGCGGGCCGCAATAGGGACAGGGAACCAGGAGCATGGGCGTCGCCAGTCAGATCGGCTGGTAGAGAGGTGCGGTCAGCTTGATCGGCCGAACGTCGAGATGGATGTTGTAGACCGAGTAGTCCTCGCCGCCGAAGGCACCCGTGTAGTAGCCGACCGAGTCGGGCCCCTTGTAGAACTTGAATTCCCAGCCCGTGTCCTGATGGTCGATCGCCGGATTGCCGGTGAAGGCGAGTGCCAGCACTTCCTTCTGCTTGTTGTCGATCAGGTTCGCCATCAGGTCGAGGACCGTGGTGTTGCCCAGGATGTTGGCGTGCCACTCGTCGTCGGTGAAGTAGGGGTCGAAGTCGGCGGCGTTCGGGTCGATCTTGAGGTCGCCCGCCTTCTCCGGCCGACGGCGTGATCGCCAGGGTCTGGAGGTCGATCTTGTCGCCACGGTCGAGGTAGCTGAGCCGGACGTCCTTGACGTTGAACAGGGTCTGGGCGGCGTCCGAGGTGGCCTTGGACATGTCGATCACCAGGGCACCGCGGTAGCCGATCACCTCGGCCTCGCGGCCGCCGGTGACGACGACGGCCGTGTTCTCGTCGACGCCGATGCCGTAGGGGAACTTGCGGTCGCGCATCACGACCAGGGTCCGGGCGAGCCGGCCGCGGGCCAGGAAGTGCTGGTCGACGAACCAGCCCTTGGGCATCAGGCCGAGCCCGCGGGTGGTCTCCTCGCCGTTGGGCGGGTCGCCCTGCATCACGTCCCAGTAGCGGGCACCGTTGCGCAGGACCTGGAACACGTTCTGGGCGTCGCGGAACATGGGATCGGACATGATCGCCGCCCCGGCCGAGGAGCCGCCGACCACGCCGCCGGACTCGTAGACGTCGAACACCGCCTGCAGCATGGGCGAGCGGCTGCCATCGTCCTCGAACAGCGCCTTGACGATCCGCTCCTGGGTGCCGCCGATGAAGTAGACGAGCTTGGCCCCCTTCACCGCCTCGACCCATGTCGGGTCCTTGCGGATCTCCTTGTAGTCCAGGTCGTCCATCCGCTTGGCATTGAGCGACAGCGGGATCAGCACGGGATCGGCGCCGTAGCGCTTGAACGCGTCGACGACGAGGCCGCCATTCTTCTTCGGGTTGCCGCTGGCGGTCGGCATGACCGCGACCTTCGCCCCCGGGCCGCCGGCCAGCTCCACCATGCGGGTCCAGACGACCGGATCGGCGAAGCGCAGGGCGCCGCCGACGATGACGAGCGAGCCGACGCCGCCGTCCGCGGCCCGTGCGGGTCGGATCAGCGAGGTTGCCGCGAGAGCGCCCACACCAGCCAGCAGGTCCCGTCGAGCCAAGGTCGCCAACGTCATGAATCCTCCGCAAGTATGGTTCAATGGGCGACCGCAGCCGCGGCGGCCTCGTCGATCAGCCGGCCGGTGGTGAAGCGGTCGAGGGAGAACGGCGCGTTGATCGGATGCGGCTCGTCCTTCGCCACCGTGTGGGCGAACAGGTGGCCCGAGCCCGGCGTCGCCTTGAAGCCGCCGGTACCCCAGCCGCAATTGACGTAGAGGCCCTGCAGCGGAGTCTTGCCGACGATCGGCGAGCGGTCGACCGTCACGTCGACGATGCCGCCCCAGTGCCGCAGCATGCGCATGCGCGAGAACAGCGGGAACAGCTCGGTGATCGCCTCCAGCGTGTGCTCGACGATCTGGAAGCTGCCGCGCTGGCTGTAGGAGTTGTACTGGTCGGAGCCCGCGCCGATCACCAGCTCGCCCTTGTCGGACTGGCTGATGTAGGCGTGGATGGTGTTGGACATCACCACGCAGGGGAAGATCGGCTTCACCGGCTCGGAGACCAGCGCCTGCAGGACCGTGCTTTCCAGCGGCATGCGCAGGCCGGCCAGCGCCATGACCACGCTGGTGTGCCCGGCGGCGACCACGGCCACCTTCTTGGCCGCGATGAAGCCTTTGCCCGTTTCGACGCCGACCACCCGATCACCCTCGCGGCGGATGCCGGTGACCTCGCAGTTCTGGATGATGTCGACGCCGCGGGCGTCGGCCCCGCGGGCGAACCCCCAGGCGACCGCGTCGTGCCGTGCGGTGCCGCCGCGCCGCTGCAGCGCCCCGCCGAGGACCGGATAGCGCAGATTGTCCAGGTTCAGCGGTGGGCAGAACGCCTTGCACTGGGCCGGGGTCAGCCACTCATTGTCGACGCCGTTGAGCCGGTTGGCGTGGATGTGGCGCTGCGCGCTCTGCACGTCGTGCACGGTGTGCGACAGCATCAGCACGCCACGCGGGCTGAACATGACGTTGTAGTTCAGCTCCTGGCTCAGCCCCTCCCAGAGCTTGAGCGCGTGGTCGTAGAAGGCGGCACTCTCGTCGTAGAGGTAGTTGGAGCGGCAGATCGTGGTGTTGCGCCCCGTGTTGCCGCCGCCGAGCCAGCCGCGCTCGAGCACGGCGACGTTGGTGATCCCGTGCTCCTTGGCGAGAAAATAGGCGGTCGCCAGCCCATGCCCGCCGGCGCCGACGATCACGACGTCGTAGGCCGGCTTCGGCTCGGGGCTGCGCCAGGCCGCCTGCCAGTTGCGATGGCCGGTAAGCGCGTTCCGGGCCAGCGAGAAGATCGAGTAGTGCTGCATGCGGCCTTTCGCGAGGTCGGGGATGGCCATGGGGTCCTCGCGGCCTCCCCGCCCTGGCCCGTGTCCTACCGCTACCACAGCCGCTCTCTTGCGCCCAGGCGACGCTGCCGAGCAGGAATCGACCACGGGTGCCGCCCGGTCGCAAGAAGCACGCTGCGGGCGCGCGCGACGTTGTGGTAGGCTCGCCGCGTCGCAATCACGCAAGAACCCGCAGCCCGCCGCGCTGCCCGGACCGGCCCATGAGCGATCGACCGCCCGTCACGCCCGCCGCCGCAACCGAGACCATCCTCTTCCTGCTGATCCCGGACTTCTCGATGATCGCCTTCACCAGCGCCATCGAGCCCTTGCGCATCGCCAACCGGCTGTCGGGGCGGCCGCTCTACCGCTGGCGGCTGGTGTCGCGGGACGGCGCGCCGGTCGCCGCGAGCAACGCCATCGCCATCCAGGTCGACGTCGCCATCGCCGACGCGGAGCCGCCCAGCGCCGGGGTGCTGCCGGCGCTGGTGCTGTGCGGCGGCCTGGGGTCCGAGCGCTACCAGAACCGCGAGGTGTTCGCCTGGCTGCGGCGCTGGGACCGGCGCGGGGCGCCCATCGGCGCCCTGTGCACCGGCGCCCACGTCCTGGCGCGGGCCGGCCTCCTCGACCGGCACCGCTGCACGATCCACTGGGAGAACCTGCCGGGCTTCATCGAGGCGTTTCCCGAGATCCCGGTCAGTTCCGACCTCTACGAGATCGACCGCAACCGCTTCACCTGCTCGGGCGGCACCGCCGCGCTCGACCTGATGCTCCACCGCATCGCGCTGGCGCATGGCGACGAGCTCGCGACCAAGGTCTCCGAGCAGTGCATCGTCGACCGCATCCGCGGCCCGCACGATCGCCAGCGCATGCCGCTGCGGGTGCGGCTGGGCGTGCACCACCCCAAGCTGATCCGTGCGGTCGAGATCATGGAGGGCAACATCGAGGAGCCGCTGAGCCAGGAATTGCTGGCCGAGCGGATCGAGCTCTCCCGCCGCCAGCTCGAGCGCCTGTTCCGGCGCCATCTCGGGCGCACCCCGGCCCAGTTCTACCTCGAGACCCGCCTCGAGCGCGCGCGCAACCTGCTCTACCAGACCGACATGCCGATCATGAGCGTCGCCTGCGCCACCGGCTTCGTCTCCGCCTCGCACTTCACCACCTGCTACCGGCAGATGTTCGGCAAGACGCCGCGGGCGGAGCGGGTGCGGGCGGCCTGAGGCCTACCCCGGCGGCGTCAGCTCCTCCAGCGGCCAGCGCGGGCGCGCGGCCACCGCCCGGTCGTCGACCGGGCCCAGCCGCAGGCGCTCGATGCCGGCCCAGGCGACCATGACGGCATTGTCGGTGCACAGTTCGAGGGGCGGGGCGACCAGGTCGTAGCCTTCCGCGCCCGTGGCCTCCTCCAGCCGCCGGCGGAGATCGAGGTTGGCCGCCACGCCGCCGGCGACCACCAGCGTGCGGCAGGTCGGATGCTCGAGGCGGAGCCGGCGCATCGCGCGCCGCGACCGGTCGACCAGGACGTCGCCGACGGCCGCCTGGAAGCTTGCGCACAGGTCGGCCATCGTCGCCGGCTCGCCCGCTGCCGGCCCGAGATCGAGGATGCGGTGGCGGACGGCGGTCTTGAGGCCGGAGAAGGAGAAGTCGCAGGTCGCGGTGCCGTGCAGCGGGCGCGGCAGATCGAAGCGTGCCGGATCGCCGTCGCGCGCCAGCCGCTCGACCGCGGGGCCGCCCGGATAGCCCAGGCCCAGCATCTTCGCGACCTTGTCGAAGGCCTCGCCGACCGAATCGTCGATGGTGGTCCCGAGCAGCCGGTAGCTGCCCACGCCCTGGACCGCGACGAGCTGGCAGTGGCCGCCGGAGACGAGCAGCAGCAGGTAGGGAAACTCGAGCTCGCCCATGAAGCGCGCGGTGAGCGCGTGGGCCTCGAGATGGTTGACCGCGACCAGCGGCAGGCCCTGGACCATGGCCAGCGTCTTGCCGGTGACCAGGCCCACCATCAGCCCGCCGATCAGGCCCGGCCCGGCGGTGGCGGCGATGCCGGCCAGATCGGCCAGCCCGACGCCTGCCTCATCCATCGCCTGGGCCAGGAGAAGGTCGAGCTTCTCGACATGGGCGCGGGCTGCTATCTCCGGCACCACGCCGCCATAGGGGGCATGCTCGGCCAGCTGCGAGAACAGCGGTGCCGACAGCACCCGCCGGTCGGCGCGGACCAAGGCCACCGCCGTCTCGTCGCAGCTGGTCTCGATCCCCAAGACGATGTCGCCGTCCCGCACGGTCCTCTCCAGGCAAGAAGGCCGATGCTTAGCCGATCGTTGGACAACCAGCCATGACGCTCCGCCTCCCCCTCCGGCTCGGCACCCGCGGCTCGCCTCTGGCGCTGGCCCAGGCGCGCATGGTCAAGGCGGCCCTGCTCGCCGCCGAGCCCGGGCTCGATGACGGATCGGTCGAGATCGTGGTCGTCAGCACCCAGGGCGACCGCATCCAGGACCGGACCCTGGCCGAGATCGGCGGCAAGGGCCTGTTCACCGAGGAGATCGAGGCGGGCCTGCTCGGCGGCACGCTGGATCTCGCCGTCCATTCGATGAAGGACATGCCCACCGCCCTGCCGGCGGGCCTCGTCATCAGTGCGGTGCTGCCGCGGGCCGATCCGCGCGACGCCCTGATCGCGCGCGGGCCCCGCAGCGTGGCCGAGCTGCCCAAGGGGGCCGTGGTCGGCACGGCTTCCCTGCGCCGCCAGGCGCAGCTGCGCGCGGTCCGGCCGGACCTGGTCGTGGTACCCCTGCGCGGCAACGTCCAGACGCGCCTGCGCAAGCTGGACGCCGGCGAGGTCCAGGCGACCTTCCTGGCCATGGCCGGGCTGATCCGGCTGGGCCTCGAGGAGGTGGTCTCGGCGGCACTGGCACCCGAGGAGATGCTGCCGGCGGTGGCGCAAGGTGCGATCGGCATCGAGTGCCGGGCGGACGACGGCCCGGTGCTCGACCTCCTGGCGCGGATCAACGATGCGCCGACCATGACCAGCATCAGCGCCGAGCGGGCGTTCCTGGGTGCACTGGACGGCTCCTGCCGCACCCCGATCGCCGCCCTGGCGGAGCTGCGCGGTCCCGAGCTGCGGCTGCGCGGGCTGGTGGCCAGCCCCGACGGCAGCCTGGTCGACCGGATCGAGGTCGCCGGCGCCGCCTCGGCCTGCCTGGCGCTGGGGGCCGATACCGGCGCCGAACTGCGCGCGCGACTGGCCCCGGGCTACTTCGCGCCGACGGCCTGAGCGCGGTGCTCGTGCTGGTCACGCGCCCGCTGGAGCAGGCGGCCGAGACCGCGCGGCTCCTGCGGGCGGCGGGCCACGAGCCGCTGCTCGATCCCCTGCTCCGCATCGAGCGGCTGGCCCCCCCTGCGGCCGATCCGGGCTCGTTCGCCGCCGTCGCCGTGACCAGCGCCAACGCCGTGCCGGCCGTGGCAGCCCTTCCGGCGAGCGTGCCGGTGTTCGCCGTCGGCGCGGCGACGGCACGCGCACTGCGCGAATCCGGACGCGAGCCCGCTGGCATCGCCGCGGGCGACGGCCATGCTTTGGCGACGCTGCTCGCCGCAGCACTGCCGCCCGGAAGCGTGGTGCTCCATCCCAGCGGCCGGGACGTGCGCGAGGGCCTGGCGGAGGACCTGGCGGCGGCCGGCCTCGGCTACCGGCGTGCGGTCGTCTACGCCGCAGCACCGGCCTCGTGCCTCGCCGATGGCGACCGAGGACGCCCTGCGCACCGCCCGGCTCGACGCGGTGCTCCTGTTCTCGCCGCGAACCGCCGCCCTGTTCGCGGCCCTGGTGCAGGCGGCAGGCCTGGAGCCCGGGCTTCGACGGGTGGTCGCGGCCTGCCTGAGCCCGGCCGTCGCGGCGGAGGTCGCCGGGCTGCCGCTGCGCGCCGTCCGGGTCGCCGAAGCACGCGACCAAAAAGCTCTCCTGCGTCGCCTTGATGGGTGAGGGTGAAGATGATACCCGATCATCGCACGCGGGGATCCGGCCGAGCTGGCCTCGCAGCGCCGAGCTAACGGTCGCAACCGTCGCTGATGGCCGGTGCGAAAAGTCGAGGGAGGGGGCCGCCTGATGGCGCGGGGGAGGCGTAGCGGCCGCACTGGAGCGACCGGCGGGACAGCGGCGCCCGACGGCAAGGCCGCGCCCGAGAACATCGAGACGGTCGACTACGAAGAACTGCCCGAGGGCCCCGCCCGCGAGGCGAGCGGCCCCGCCGGCGATGCCGCCGCGGGCGCTGATACCGGAAGGATCGAGGTGATGGCCGAGCCCGACGAAGTGCGCGAGCCCGTGGCGCCGCCCGCGGCCGAGACGGCGAGCGCGCCGCCGGCGCGGCGCGGCGGTTTCCTGCCGGGCCTGATCGGCGGGTTGCTCGGCGGTGCCGCAGTGGTCGGCGGCGGCGGCTGGTACGCGTACGAGCGCGGACCGGTCAAGCCGGTGCTGGAGCAGATCGAGACGACGGCGGCCTCCGCGCGCACGGCCGAGAGCGGCATCGCGACCCTGGGTGGCCGCCTGGACGAGTTCGGCGCCAGCGTGGGCGGCCGCCTCGACGAGCTCGGCACCAGCGTGGGCGGCCTGGGCACCGAGCTCGGCGGCACCAAGTCGGCGCTGCAGCAGGCCGATGCCACGATCGCCGCCCTGGAGCAGAAGCTCGCCGCGGCGGAGAGCGCCACGACGGATCTCGCGGCCAAGCTCGATCAGGCCGACCGGGCGTTCCGGGCGGCCGGGGACCAGGTGACGGCCCGGATGGAAGCCGTCAACGCCAAGCTGGTCGAGGTCGAGCAGTCGCAGCCCGCCGACGTGGTCGACAAGAAGACGGTCAGCGACATCGCAGCCAAGCAGGCCAGCGTCGAGGAAGGCCAGGAATCGGTCTCCGCGGCCTTGGCACGTCTCGAGCAGCTGGTGACCCAGAGCCTCGAGGCCGGCAACCGGCAGGCCGCGGCGCTGCAGACCATGGTCGAGGGTGCGCGCACCCGCATGGAGGAGATCTCCACCCAGCAGCGCGAGCTGCTGGCGCTCAAGGATGACCTGGAGGCCCAGGCCAAGACCAACCAGGAGCAGGCCGCAGCGCTCAGCGACACCTCAGCACAGCTCGAAGCCGTGCGCGGCGAGCTGCAGGACAAGGTGCAGGGCGCGCGCAGCGATCTGCAGCAGCAGCTGGCCGACACGAGCTCGCGCCTGACGGCGGCGGGTGCCGAGCGCGAGCGCAGCGTCGGCCTGTCGCTCGCCACCAACAGCCTGGACGCGGCGCTGCAGAGCGGCCAGCCGTTCGCCCCCGCGGTCGAGATCCTGCGCCAGCTGGCCAAGGACGATCAGGTCATCACCGGCGTCGCCGACACGCTGGAGCCGATGGCGGCGACCGGGATCCCGACCTCGGGCAGCCTCGCCCAGAAGCTGCGCGAGATCGAGCAGGGCCTCGCGCCCGCCTCCGCCGCGGAGCCCTCCGACTGGCTGACGCGCACGCGCGAGAACCTGAGCAGCCTGGTCGATCTCCACGCGGCCGACGAAGAGGCCGTGCCGGGCCAGAACGCGGTCCTCGCCGCCCGGGAGGCCCTGCTGCTGCAGGACGTGCCCGGTGCCGTGGCGGCGATGCAGCCGCTGGCCGAGCAGGGCAACGCGGCGGCGGCGGCCTGGATCACCAGCGCCGACCAGCGCCTGGCTGCCGCCGGCGCCGTCGAGACGCTGCGCCAGCACCTCAAGACCATGCTGGCCCGGCAGGGCTGAGCCGCCAGACCGCGAAGGACCATCGCCATGCTTCGCCTCGTCTTCTTCCTCGCCGTCTCGTGCCTGCTCGCCTGGGCCGCCGTGTGGGTGGTCAACCACCCCGGCACGGTGGTGGTCCAGTGGCTCGACCAGGAGCTGATCTTGAGCGTCGGCACCGTGATCGCCGGCCTGCTCGCCTTCGCCGCGGCCGCCATCCTCTTCTTCGAGGTGGTGCGGGTCCTGGTGGGGCTGCCCAGCAGCTGGCGGATCTCGCGCGGCCGCCGCACCCAGGTGCGCGGCTACGAGGAGCTCACCCGCGGCCTGATGGCGGTGGCGGCCGGCGATCTCAACGCCGCCCGCAACTACCACCGCCAGGCCGAGCGGCACCTGCCCGACAATGGCAGCCTGCTCCTGCTCCAGGCGCAGACCGCGCAGCTGGAGGGCAAGGAGGAGATCGCGCACCTGAAGTTCCGGCAGATGCTGGAGCGGCGCGACGCCGAGTTCGTCGGCCTGCGCGGCCTGCTGGCCCAGGCCATGAAGACCGGCGATTTCGGCGAGGCCCTGACCCTGGCGCGCCGCGCCTACCGCCGCAGCCCGACCACGCCCTGGGTGCTCACCACCCTGTTCGAGCTCCTGGCCCGCGACAAGAAGTGGGACGAGGCCCTGCCCCTGGTCGACGAGATGCAGGCCCAGGGCGTGCTCGACGCGACCCAGGCCAAGCACAAGAAGGGCGTGCTCCACCACATGCTCGCCAGCGACCTGCGCGACCAGGACCGTGCTGCCGACGCGCTGACCCAGGCACGCAAGTCCGCCAAGGCCGACCCCGGCTTCGCGCCCGGCGTGGCCCAGGCGGGCGAGCTGGCGCTCCAGGCCGGCCGGCGCCGCCTCGCCCTGCAGATCCTCGAGGAGGCCTGGCGGACCGCCCCCCATCCGGACATCGCCCGGGTCTACGCCCAGGTGGACCCCGCCGAGAGCGCCAGCCAGCGCCAGAAGCGGATCGACACCCGGCTGGCCCCGCTCAACCGCACCCATCCCGAGACCCTGGTGCTGCAGGCCGAGGCCGCCATGCAGGCCGGCGACTGGAGCACGGCGCGCTCACGGCTGGAGGCAGCCCTCGACGCCCAGCCGAGTGCCCGGGTCTATCGCCTGTTCGCCGAGGTCGAGCGCCAGTCGGGCGGCGACCAGGCCAAGGCGCGCGAATGGCTCGCCCGCGCCACCGACGCCGAGCCCGACCGGGCCTGGGTGTGCGACGACACGGGCGAGGTGCTGGCCGCCTGGCAGCCGCTGGCACCGAGCGGCCGCTTCGACGCGGTCAACTGGAGCACCCCGCCCAAGGTCGCGACCATGCTGGGGGCGGAGCAGACCACCTACATCCTGCCCCCCGACGAAGCGATGGCCGGAGCGACGCGGGCGCGGCCCGCGGCCGCCGGGGCCGCGGCGGGCTGATCCCCGCCCGGCCCGATTGACGCCGGGGCATGGATCAGGTAGCAGCCTGCCCTGCCGTTCCGACCGCGCATCCAGCCGCGCGCCGCAGTAGCTCAGTCGGTAGAGCAGCTGATTCGTAATCAGCAGGTCGCCAGTTCGAGTCTGGCCTGCGGCACCACCTTTTCAAAGGGCTGGCGGGAAGTTCGGTGACCGAAGGACGGCGCCAGCCAGTCCTGGTCACCACTTCGTAGCCGAGGCCAGTGGCAGGCGGCCGAAACGCGGTCATGCCAGACTGCGTGACAGCCCAAGGCGGCGTGGCCCGCCCCAGCTCACGGCCTGACGCCAGGGGTTTCCAGCAGCAGTCCGGCGGCTCGGGTCATCAGGTAGAGTTCGAGCTCGACCTGCTCCGGCGCGTCGTAGGGATAGGGCTCGGCGCGCATGCCGGTCATGCAGTTGCGCAGGCGCCGCTGCAGGGACCCGAGCCCCTGCCATTCCAGCCGGTAGATCGGGTAGCCGGTCGGGTGCGCCGCCGGGATCGTCGCCCCGCCCAGGCGACCGCCGGCATGACGGTCGTGGCAGTCGGCGCAGGACAGGTCGAGCTGCCCCTGGCGCTGCTCGAACAGCTCCTGGCCGCGCGCCAGCGCCGGGCGCAGGCGCTCGTCCGTCGCGGGCGGCGATCGGCAGGCCGCGCGACTGGTGCGCCACGAACGCGAGCAGGCCCAGCCGCTCCGGCGCTCTCCGGGGCGAGCGCTGGTGCCTCCTGATGGTCGCACCGGCAGCGCTGGATGCGCCCCTCCAGCGAGATCGGCCCTCCTGCGTCCGGATCGAAGGCAGGATAGCGGGCGGCCACGCCGCGCATGCTCGCGGCGGCATCGCCATGGCAGTCGGCGCAGGATCGCCCGGAGCTGCCGGCGGGCTCACCCCAGCGCGCCTCGCCGTCGAGCACCCAGAGCATGCCGGGATTGAGCGAATTGTCGGCCTGCATGGCCCGGGTCGGCGAGCCGGGCTGCCGCAGCCGGACTCCGGGCTCCTCGGCCGCCGCCGACGGCGCCGGCGAGCAGCCACAGGCACGACGCCATCACCGCCCGGCTCATGCGACCGTCAGCGTCGCCGTCTCGGTCTGGCTGAAGCCGTTGTCGCCCTCCCAGGTGAAGGTGACCGGCCCGGTCCGCGTGGCGACGGTCGTGAACGCCAGGAACGGGTTGGCCGCGATCGCCGGATGCAGCTCGGCCTGAAGATCACCTCGCCGTCATAGGCGCAGGTGAAGCGCCGGATGATGTCGCGCGGCAGGATGGTGCCGTTCGGGCCGGGCCGGTAGCCCGTCTCCATCGGGTGCTGGATCAGGGCGCGGATCTCGATCACCTCGCCCGGGGCGGCCGTGTCGGGCAGCTTGATCAGGGCGCGCGCCATGGCCGCTCAACCCTCCAGGCAGGCGGCGAGGGTGACGATCACCTTGGCGCTGGCGCTCCGCCAGGTGCCGTCGCTGAGCTCGGCCACGGCCGTGATCGTCTGCGAGTCGGCGAGCCGCATGCGGGTTGCGACCTGGGCCCGGCCCGCCCGCGCGCCGAGATGGAACACCGCCACCTGCGGCTGCGGGTTCTTCTCGTTGAACAGCGCGATGCGGCGGACATGATCCTCGGGTGTCATCGGGCTCTCGACCGTGACCGTCACCGGCACGGCATTGCCGTTCTCGACCAGCGGCGGAATCTCGAGCTTCACCTTGCCCGGCAGTGGCCCGGCGTCGCCCACGAAGGTCGCGAACGGCGGCCTGCATCTCCTCCGGCGTCGCCTGTGCCGGCCGCACCAGCGCCACGGCGAACAGGCCGGCGCCCGTGCCCAGGAGCCGCCGCCGCGCCAGCGTCGAAGCGCGCGCGATCGGGTCGCTCATCGCACCGCCTCGCCGCGCAGGGTCACGAGGAACGCCACGACATCCTCCACCTCGCTCGCGGACAGGATCGGGCGGTCCCGCCATGCCTGCCCGACCCGCCGCAGCCCGTCCACACGGTAGTAGGCGGGCATGATCGTCGCCGGGTCGAGCCGGCGGCTGTCGACGATCCGCAGCCGCAGCTGGCCCTTCGGACAGCCGGTCGCCGACCCCGCCGAGGTCGGGTGCCAGATCGCCCTGGAACGGCTCCTCGGGGAAGGGGCCGGCATGGCAGAGCAGGCACAGCCCGACCCGGCGATCGGCCACGAGGGCACGGCCGCGTGCCGGATCGCCGGGCGCGCCGGTGAGCGAGCGCGGGATCGCGTCGCCGACGACCTGGTAGGGCACGAGGCCGTCGGCTGCCGCCGGCAGGGCGGCGCCGAGGGCCAGCAGGCACGGCAGCCGCCTCAACCGAACACCTCCATCGCGATCGTCTCGAACCATGCCTCGGCATAGGCGGCCTCCTTGGCACGGAACGCGCGTGGCACGTCCTTCGGGCTCACGCCGCCCGCACCCTCGACCTCCGTCAGCACCTCGCCGGCGGGCGATAGACCCCGGCGATCGAGAT
>CAVYMA010000017.1:0-57947 GCA_963769465.1 uncultured Alphaproteobacteria bacterium | reverse complement strand
ATCGTGGTCACGTTCCCCGATCGGACCACGCGCAGCTTCCCGCGCGGCGTGACCGGGGCCCAGATCGCGGAGTCGATCGCCAAGAGCCTCGCCAAGGCGGCGCTGGTGGTCGAGGTCGACGGCCAGATCCGCGATCTCGACTGGCCGATCCTCGGACGATGCGCAGGTGAAGCTGATCCGGACCCAGGACCCGGCGGCGCTGGCGGTGATCCGCCACGACTGCGCCCATGTCATGGCCGAGGCCGTGCAGGACCTGTTCCCCGGCACCCAGGTGACGATCGGCCCGGCGATCGAGAACGGCTTCTACTACGACTTCTTCCGCAACGAGCCGTTCTCGACCGACGACCTCGCCCGCATCGAGGCGCGGATGGCCGAGATCGTGAAGGCGGACCTGCCCTTCGTGCGCGAGGAGGTGAGCCGCGACGACGCCCGTGCGCGCTTCGACGCGATGGGCGAGCGGTTCAAGCTGGAGCTGCTCGACGCCATCCCCGAGGGCGAGCCGGTCACGCTCTACCACCAGGGCAACTGGTTCGACCTGTGCCGCGGGCCGCACGGGCCGTCGACGGGCCGGATCGGTGCCTTCAAGCTGACCAAGGTCGCGGGCTCCTACTGGCGCGGCGACGCGAAGAACGCGCAGCTGCAGCGGATCTACGGCACCGCGTTCGCGACCAAGGCCGAGCTCGACGCCTACCTGCACCAGCTCGAGGAGGCCGAGCGCCGCGACCATCGCAAGCTCGGCCGCGAGATGGACCTGTTCCACGTCCAGGAGGAGGCGGCCGGCTCGGTCTTCTGGCACCCGCACGGCTGGACGCTGTGGCGGGCGGTGGAGAACTACGTCCGCCGCCGGCGTGGACGCCGCCGGCTACCAGGAGGTCAAGACGCCCCAGCTCTACGACCGGGTGTTCTGGGAGCGCTCCGGCCACTGGGAGAAGTTCCGCGAGAACATGTTCACGCTGGAGGCCGAGGAGCGCCACCTGGCGCTCAAGCCGATGAACTGCCCCGGCCACGTGCAGATCTACAACCAGCAGCTCCACAGCTACCGCGACCTGCCGCTGCGGCTGGCCGAGTTCGGCTCCTGCCACCGCAACGAGCCCTCGGGTGCGCTGCACGGCATCATGCGGGTGCGCGCCTTCACCCAGGACGACGCGCACATCTTCTGCACGCCCGAGCAGATCACGGCCGAGAGCGTCGCGTTCTGCGAGCTGCTTGATGAAGGTCTACCAGGACTTCGGCTTCACCGACGTGCGGGTGAAGTTCTCCGACCGGCCGCCGGTGCGCGCCGGCGCGGACGAGGTCTGGGACCAGGCCGAGGCGGCGCTGTGGGAGGCCGTGCGCGCGGCCAACCTCGAATGCACGCTCAATCCCGGCGAGGGTGCCTTCTACGGGCCCAAGCTCGAGTTCGTCCTGCGCGACGCGATCGGCCGCGACTGGCAGTGCGGCACGCTGCAGGTCGACTTCGTCCTGCCGGAGCGGCTGGATGCGAACTATATCGGCCCGGACGGCGCCAAGCACCGGCCGGTGATGCTGCACCGGGCGATCCTGGGCTCGCTCGAGCGGTTCATCGGCATGCTGATCGAGCACTATGCCGGCCGGATGCCGCTGTGGCTGGCACCGGTCCAGGCGGTGGTGGCGACGATCACCAACGAGGCCGACGGCTACGCCAACGAGGTGGTGGAGCGGCTGAAGGCGGCCGGGGTCAGGGCCGAGGCGGACACGCGGGCGGACAAGATCGGCTACAAGGTGCGCGAGCACAGCGTGCGCAAGGTGCCGCTGATCCTGGCGGTCGGCGGGCGCGAGCAGGCCGAGCGCACGGTCAGCCTGCGGCGGCTCGGCGGATACGGCGCAGACGCCCCTCTCGCTTGACGCTGCGGTCGCTTTATGTCAGCGAGAGTCGACGCCGCCCGACCTGTAGGGCCGGGCAGAGGCGTCACTGGCTGGATTTCGGGTCGTTCCGCGTCGGCGGGGCGGCCCTTGTGGTGCAACTTCGGAGGATCCGCGACACATATGGCGACGGCTGCGCAGCAACAGGAAGAACATCGCATCAATTTCCGGATCGACGTCCGCGAGGTCCGTCTGATCGATGCCCAGGGCAACATGATCGGCGTGGTCGTCCACGCGCGACGCCCTCGCCCGGGCCGAGGAAGCCGGCCTGGACCTTGTGGAGATCGCTCCGACCGCGACGCCGCCGGTCTGCAAGATCCTCGACTACGGCAAGTTCAAGTACGAGGCGCAGAAGAAGGCCAACGCCGCCCGCAAGAAGCAGCGGGTGATCGAGGTCAAGGAAATCAAGATGCGCCCGGGCATCGACGACAACGACTACAACATCAAGATGCGCAAGGTGCGCGAGTTCCTGGACGAGGGTGACAAGGTCAAGGTGACCATGCGCTTCCGCGGCCGCGAGATGGCGCACCAGCATCTGGCCATGGACATCCTCGAGAAGGTCAAGACCGAGATCGCGGACCTCGCCAAGGTCGAGCAGATGCCCAAGCTCGAGGGCCGCCAGATGATCATGGTGATGGCGCCGCTGAAGTAGCCGTGGCTGCAAGCCGATGCTCGCCGACGACACCGGCTGCCGGGGCTGACCTGGCGGCAGCGTCACCGCGAGCACCGGTCGCGACGAGCTGCTCGTGCCTGCTGCGCCTGCACGAGATCGCGCTGGCCGATCCGCCGCCGGTGACCGGGCTGCGGACGATGGTCGACGAGCTCGTACGCCATGCCCGGCATCGGTCGCGTGGCCGTGGTGGCGTGCCCGACGGCGTCGGTGGCTCGGCTGCGCTATCTCGCCCATGTCGGCCGACCGGCGAACGCCGCACCAGCCGTGGTGGCGCGAGCCACGCCGATGGCCGCCAAGGCGATGGAGACGGGCGCAGCTGGTCCAGGTGGTCCGCTGCGATGGCGACGCCGCGCACGGCTGCGTGCACGCTGCCGATCACTGGCGAGCGAGCGCGCCTTGGGCTTTTTCGGCCTGGGCATCGCGGCGACGGTGCCGCTCGAGACGTGGCGCGAGCGAGGTGGTCTGGGCCATGGCCGACCTGATGGCCCTGCTGCTGCTCGAGCGTCGCGGCCCGGCCGTCGGCCACGGCGCGTGCAGCCGGGTTCGCTCGACAGCCTGACGCCACGGCAGCGCGAAGTGCTGTTCGAGCTGGTCGAGCGCGGCGACGGCAACGCCGCAGATCGGCGAGCGGCTTCGGCCTCAGCGCGCCGCACGGTCAAGATCCACCTGATGGCGGCCTACCGGCAGCTCGGCGTGCCAGCCGGCGCGGCGACGCGATCCGGCTGGTGCTCACCCGCATGGCGAGTGGCTGGCTCAGGAGCGCGAGCCCGCGGCGCAGCGCCGCGGCGGCTGACTGACGAGGTCGATGAGCGACGACTGCCGTGCTGGCCGACCTGCTGCGACGAGCCGGTCTGCCGACGATCTGCGGCGCTCGACGCGCTGCTGCGCCGGCATTGCCGCGGCACCGCCGGGGTACGAGCCCGACGCCTGGCTCGAGCTGGTGGGCAGCGACCTGCCAGCACCGGCTGCAGGCAGCCCTGCGCGAGCGCCTCGCACGCGCTGCGCGCGCCCGTCCGCGCTGGCAGGCCGATCATGCCGACCGGCTGCGCCGCCTGCGCGCGCGCCTTGCGCGAGCGCGGCGTCGACGCGTTCGTGCTGATGCGCACCGACGAGCACGGCAGCGAGTACCTGCCGGGCTATGCCGAGCGGGTGGCCTGGCTCACCGGCTTCACCGGCTCGGCCGCCCAGGCCGCGGTGACCATGGACGCGGCCACCGTGCTCAGCGACGGGCGCTACACCGTGCAGATCGCGCAGGAGGTCGACGCGGCGCTGTTCGAGCGGCGGCACATGGTCGAGCAGCCCTTGAGCGCCTGGCTCGAGGAGCACCTGCCGGCGGGCGTGAAGCTGGGCTACGACCCGTGGCTCGCCCGCCAGGGCGAGCGCGACCGGCTCGAGGCCATCGCCAAGGCCAAGGGCGGCAGCCTCGTGGCCCTCGACCCGAACCCGGTCGACGCCATCTGGCCCGACCGTCCGCCGCCCCCGATCGCACCCGTGCGCCGGCACGAGGAGCGCTACGCCGGCGAGAGCGACGCCGACAAGCGGACGCGGATCGCGGCCGAGGTCGAGAAGAAGGGTGCGGAGGCACTCCTGCTGACCGCCGCCGATTCGATCGCCTGGCTGCTTGAACCTGCGCGGCGGCGACATCGGCTACAATCCGCTGGTGCTGAGCTACGCGCTCCTCGGCCGCGACGGCACCTGCCGCTGGTTCGTCGACCCGCGCAAGCTGCCCAAGGGGCTGGCCCTGCCCAACGCCGTGGCGGTCGAGCCGATCGCGGGCTTCCACGCCGCGCTGGACGGACTGGCCGGCCGCAAGGTGATGGTCGATGCCGGCACGGCCCATGTCGGGTTCCTCGACCGCCTGACGGCGGCCGGGGCGAAGCTGGTCGAGGCCGAGGATCCCTGCATCCTCGCCAAGGCGCAGAAGAACGCGGTCGAGCTCGCCGGGTGCCGCCGATGCCCAGCGGCGCGACGGGGCGGCCGTGGCCCGGTTCCTGGCCTGGCTCGCCGCCCGGCCGCTCGACGGCAGCCTGGACGAGGTCGGCGCTGCCGCCCGGCTCGCGGCCGAGCGCGCCAAGGACCCGCTGTTCCGCGGGCCCAGCTTCGAGACGATCTCGGCCCATGGGCCGAACGCCGCCCTGCCCCACTACCGGACGACCCCGGAGAGCAACCGGCCGCTCACCGGCGGCACGCTCTACCTGGTCGACAGCGGCGGCCAGTATCTCGACGCCACCACCGACATCACCCGCACCGTGGCGCTGGGCGCGGTGAGCGAGGAGATGCGGGAGCGCTTCACGCTCGTGCTCAAGGGCATGATCGCGATCTCGCTCGCGGTGTTCCCGGAAGGCACCTCGGGTGCCCAGATCGACGCCTTCGCGCGTGCGGCCCTGTGGCGGCACGGCCTCGACTTCGACCACGGCACCGGCCACGGCGTCGGCTCGTACTTGTGCGTCCACGAGGGGCCGGCGCGGATCAGCAAGCTGGGCACGGTGCCGCTCAAGCCGGGCATGATCCTCAGCAACGAGCCCGGCTACTACAAGCCCGACGCCTACGGCATCCGGATCGAGAACCTGGTGGCGGTCGAGAAGCGGCCCAAGCCCGAAGGCGGCGACCGCGAGCTCCTGGGCTTCGCCACGCTCACCTTGTGCCCGATCGACCGCAGCCTGATCGTGCCGGAGCTGCTGACGGCCGAGGAGCGCTCCTGGCTCGACGCCTACCATGCGCGGGTCGCCGAGGAGCTGCGGCCGCTGGTCGGCGACGCGGGGCCCTGGCTCGAGGCCGCCTGCGCGCCGCTCGGCTGATCAGGCGGCACGCCGCGGCGGCAGGCCCAGAGAGCGCGTGATCCGGCCCTCGGCCGCGTTCATCGCGTCGTAGAGCAGGACCGCCATCAGGCCGACCACGAGCCCGCCCTGCAGGATGAAGGCGGTGTTGTCCGAGAGCAGGCCGGCGATGATCACCTCGCCCAGGCCCTTGGCCGCCACGGTCGAGCCGATGGTGGCCGTGCCGAGGTTGATCACCACCGACAGCCGGATGCCCTCGAGGATCACCGGCAGCGCCAGCGGCAGCTCGACGCGCAGCAGGCGCTGGCGCTCGTTCATGCCCATGCCCTTGGCCGCGTCCAGGACCTGCCGGCGGCACCTCGGCGAGCCCGCCCAGCGTGTTCTCGAAGATCGGCAGCAGCCCGTAGAGGAACAGTGCGATCAGCGTCGGCGCCTCGCCGAAGCCGACCACCGGCACGGCCAGGGCCAGGACCGCCACGGGCGGGAAGGTCTGGCCGATGTTCACGATCGCCCGGCTGAGCGGCAGGAACTCGGCCCCGGCCGGGCGGGTGACGAAGATGCCGAGCCCGACGGCGACGATGGTGCTGGCGACGGCGGCGGCGAAGACGGTGAGCAGATGCGCCCAGGTCAGCGCGAGCAGGCTGGACTGGGTGTAGATCGGCGGCGCGTCGTTCCTGGTCAGCGGCGCGAACAGCGGCGCGAAGCTCTCGGGCGTCACCAGGAAGGTCGACCAGCAGGAGCGAAGCCCGCCAGCCGCAGCAGCATCGGCAGGTGCCGGCTCACGCGTTGCGGCCCGCGGGCGAGGATGGCGGCGCATGGTGACGCGGCCCGAGGGGCGCGCCGTCGTCGGCCGCGACCGGCAGGGCCTCCACGCCTGACCAGACCAGCTGGGCCAGCGCGTCGCGCAGCGTCGTGCCCGCCGGCAGCGGCGTCTCCGTCGGCCTGGCCGGGCTCGGCCGACCTCGCCGACCGTGGTCAGCGACAGGAGCCGGTAGGCCTTGTCGCCGGCACCGGTGAGGCGCGCCACGAAATCGTCGGCCGGCGCGAGCAGCGAGCGCCGCCGGGCCGGTCGTACTGCAGCAGCCGCCCCTCGCTCGAGCACGGCGATCCGGTCGCCGAGGTGGAACGCCTCCTCCATGTCGTGGGTGACCAGGACGATCGTGGTCTTGAACCGGCGCTGGATCGCCAGGAGGTCCTCCTGGGCGCGGCCGCGGATGATCGCGTCCAGGGCACCGAACGGCTCGTCCATGAGCAGGATGTTGGGCTCGGCGGCGAGCGCCCGGGCGACGCCGACGCGCTGCTGCTGGCCGCCCGAGAGCTGGTGCGGGAACTTGCGGGCGAACTCGCCGGGATCGAGCTGGAACACGTCCAGCAGCTCCTCGACCCGGGCGTCGATCCGGGCCTTGGGCCAGCCGAGCAGGCCCGGAACCGTCGCGATGTTCTCGGCCACCGTCCGGTGCGGGAACAGCCCGTGGCCCTGGATGGCGTAGCCGATGCGCCGGCGCAGCTCGTGCTCGGGCACGGAAGCGGTGTCCTCGCCGTCGATCAGGACCCGGCCGGCCGAGGGCATCGACCAGCCGGTTGATCATCCGCAGCACGGTCGACTTGCCCGAGCCCGAGGTGCCGACCATCACGCGACCGAACCGCTGGGGATGGTCATCGAGACGTCGTCGACGACGGTGCGCGCCTCGTAGCGCTTGGTCAGCCCCTCGAGCTCGATCATGCGGTCCCCCGCCGGCTGAGGTCGACCGCCGCGTCGAGGATGACGGCGGCGGCGAAGGCCAGGGCCACGGTCGGGACGGCACCCAGCAGGACGAGGTCCATGGCGGTCTGGCCGACGCCCTGGAAGACGAAGGTGCCGAACCCGCCGCCGCCGATCAGGGCCGCCACGGTGACCAGCCCGATGCTCTGGACGAGCACGATGCGGATGCCGGTGAGGATGGTGGGAAAGGCCAGCGGCAGCTCGACCTGGGTCAGGATCTGCCGGCCGGTCAGGCCCATCCCGCGCGCGGCGTCGACCACGGCGGGCGGCACCTGGCCGAGGCCGATCACCGTGTTGGCCACCACCGGCAGCAGGGCATAGAGGAACAGCGCCAGGAGGGCCGGCGCCACGCCGATGCCGCGGATGCCGAGTGCTGCGGCCAGCGGCACGTTGGCGGCGAGGAAGCCCAGAGGCGCCATCAGGATGCCGAACAGCGCGATGCTGGGGATGGTCTGGATCAGGTTCAGCACCTGCAGCAGCGGCGCGCGCAGCCCCGGGCGCTGGTGCGCCAGCACGCCGAGCGGCAGGCCAACGGCCACGGCCGCCGCGAGCGAGCCCACCGACAGCAGGACGTGCCGGCCGGCCTCGCGCCAGAACAGGTCGGCGCGCGAGGCGTACTCGCGCATCACCGAGAGGTCGTTCCAGGAGCCGGAGCCCAGCAGCAGCGCCACGCCCGCCGCCGCTCCCGCCAGGGCCAGGATCCGGGCAAGCGGCCCGAGCCGCAGCCGTGCCAGCGCGTCGGTGACCAGCAGCGCCAGCGCCAGGAGCAGCAGCCAGAACCCGCCGCCCAGGGAAACGCGCGCATAGCGGTTCTCGGCCGGCGTCAGCCAGGTGGCGCCGTAGCCGGCGGCGAGCGCCAGGACGGCGAGGCCCGCCAGGCCGGCCAGGAGACGCAGCCCGGTCCGGCGGGACAGCACGGCCACGGCGGCCGCCGCGAGCATCACGGCCAGGAAGGAGAGCGCCAGCGACCAGGGCAGCGCCTCCCAGACGGCACGGCCCTGGCCCGCGGCGATCCGGTTCGCCTTGAAATCGAGGAACGGCAGGAACGCGAGGGCGGCGACGCCGAGGGCGCTGACCAGCACCCCCAGGCGATCGAGCCGCAAGGTGGCAGCGCTTCGGGCCGCCGGCCGGGCCAGGGTCCCGGTCGTGGCCATCGCTAGTTGGTCACGAAGCCCTTGGACTTCAGATAGTCCTCGGCCACGGCCCTGGCCGGCTCGCCGCCGAGCTGGATGCGGGCGTTGAGCTCGCGCAGGGTCGGCGCGTCGAGGCTCTGGAAGATCGGTGCGAGGATCTCCGCGATCTTCGGGATTCTCCTGCAGCACCGCCTCACGGATGATCGGTGCGGGCGCGTAGACCGGCTGGACGCTCTTGTCGTCCTCCATCACCACGAGGCCCGAGGCCTCGATGGCACCGTCGGTGCCGTAGACCATGGCCGCATTGGCGCCGTTGGTCTGCTCGGCGGCGGCCTTGATGGTGGCCGAGGTGTCGCCGCCGGACAGCACGATCAGCTGTTCCGGCTTCAAGCGTGAAGCCGTAGGTCTGCTGGAACGACGGCAAGGCACCCGCCGAGTTCACGAACTCGGACGAGCCGGCCAGGACCACCTTGCCGCCGCCCGCGACCCAGCGGCCGAAATCCGACATGGTGACCAGCTTCTCGGGCTCGGCCACGTCCTGGCGCACCGCGATCGCCCAGGTGTTGTTGGCCGGGGCGGGCGCCAGCCAGACGATCTTGTTGGCCTCGTAGTCGAGCTGCTTGGCGGTCTCGTAGCCCTGGCCGTGGTCCTTCCACAGCGGGTCGTCGGCCTTGTTGAAGAAGAAGGCGGCGTTGCCGGTGTACTCCGGATAGATGTCGATCTCGCCGGCGGTGATCGCCTTGCGCACGACCGGCGTGCCGCCGAGCGTAATCCGGTCCTCGGTGGCGATGCCGTTGGCCTCGAGCGCCAGCAGGATCACGTTGCCCAGGAGCGTGGCCTCGGTGTCGAGCTTGGAGCCGACGACGACGTCCGCCCGGGCCGTGCCGGAGACACATGCGGCCACGGCCAGGGCCATGGCGAGCCGCTTCCACTGCGTTGTCACGGTGCTTCCTCCAGGATGAACGGGCAGCGCCCTGCCGTCGCCAGCCGATGTGCCTAAACAGGCTAACGACGCGAAAGTGGCGTCGCAACGATCTCTGCGGCGAGGATCGTCGTTCACCTCATTTCACCAAATACAACGTGAATGATGCGCGAAGATCGGCTGCGAGAAGTCGTGGGCTCAGTCTTCGTTCGTTGCCCGCAGTCGGGCCATCATCAGCGCATCGACATAACTGCCGTCGCGGAAGGCATAGGACCGCAGCACGCCCTCGGTCACGAAGCCGTTGCCGCCCGTAAAGGGCGATCGCGGCCGCGTTGTCGTGGAACACCGTCAGTTCCAGCCGGCGCAGGTCGAGCCAATTGTCGGCAAGGTCGATCAGTGCGGCCAGCAGCGCCGAGCCGACGCCGCGGCGGCGCACCGCGTCGCGCACCCCCATCCCGAGCACGGCCGCATGCTGGCGCCGGCCGCGCTGGCGGTGCAGGCCGGCATTGCCCACCACCTCGCCGTCCAGCACCGCGACGAGCGCATGGTCGCCGGGGGTGAGCCCGGAGAACCAGCGCGCGGTCTCCTCGAGCGTCTGGTAGGGCAGCCGGAGCGTGCCCCAGCGGTAGCCGGGATCGTTGGCCAGCGCGCACAGGGCCGGAACGTCGGCCGTGGCGGTGGCGCGGATCACCAATCCTGGCGGCGCCACCGGCAGGCCGGGTCGGTCAGGGCGCCGGGGGCGAGCCGAACAGGCGCCCCAGGCGGCTGCCGAGCCACCGCTCCGAGCGGTCGACGATGCCCTGGCCGCGCTCGATCATCTGCTCGACCTTGGGATGCCGCCGCTTCAGCCACTCCAGCCAGCGCTCGGCCCAGGCGGCGTGCCGCGACAGGACCAGGAGGCCGATGACGAAGAAGATGGCACCGTGCAGGACGGGCACGATGACACCGATCACGCCGAGCGTGAGCAGGCCGTAGCCGATGCCGATGGTTGCAAGACGGATCATGATCGCCTGTGAATAGCGATCCGCCGGTCATTCCTCAAGGTCCGCTCGCCATACCGGCGGGTACCGTTCGGTGCCGCCGCGCCCAGCTGTGCCCGCGACGACATAGTCGCCGCGGCGGCGCCGGGCCGTCAGTAGGAGGCTGTCTTCGGCACCGGCGGTGCATCCTGGGCCTCGCCGCGGAAACGGCGGTACTCGGCCCAGGCCGGCACGGGCGGCCTCGCGCAGCAGGACGACGTCGTGCGGGCCGACCACCATGCGGTAGCCGCGCGCGAACAGCTCCTGCCACGAGGCGCCGGCACTCGGGACCGTGCCCATGGGCTTGCCGGAGGCCAGGATGATGTCCTCCAGCCGCGCTGACCAGGCTGCGCACGTCCGGGTGGTCGAGCTGCTCCAGCCGGCCGATCGAGCCCGCGAGGTCGTTGACGCCGATGAACACCACGTCCACGCCCTCGACCGCGCAGATCTCGGCCGCGTGCTCGATGGCGGCGGCCGATTCGATCTGCAGGACGAGCAGCAGGTTGCCGTTGGCCTTGTCGACGTAGCCGGGCTCGAGCCCGAAGGTCGAGGCGCGGATCACCCCGGCGGCGTAGCCGCGGGCACCCTGCGGCGGGTAGCGGCAGGCCGCCACCGCCGCCCGGGCCGCTGCCGCGGTCTCGACCGAGGGGATCATCACCGACTGCGCGCCGGCATCCAGGATCCGCTTGAGCCAGATCGGGTCGTTCCAGGGTGCCCGCACCATGCAGGGCGTGCCCGAGGCCTCGGCCGCCCTCAGGGCGTCCACGGCGTCCGAGAGCTCGCCGGCGCCATGCTCCTGGTCGACGCACCAGGAAATCGAAGCCGACATGCCCCATGAGCTCGGCCGTGGCGGGCGAGCCGCCGCCGACCCAGGCGCCGTAGACGCGCTCGCCGGCTTCGATCCGGGCCTTGAGGACATTGGGTCGGTACATGGGCTTCTCCGCGGGAGCCGAGGCGTCCGGTTGGGTTCTGGTGCAGCCCGGCGGGTCAGGCCCCGGCCATGGCGAGCCACTCGTCCTCGCTCAGGACCTGGACACCGAGATCGCGGGCCTTGTCCAGCTTGCTGCCGGCCTCGGCCCCCGCGACGACATAGTCGGTGCTGCGCGAGACCGAGCCCGCCACCTTGGCGCCCAGCGACTCCGCGCGCGCCTTGGCCTCGGCCCGGGTCATCCGCTCGAGCGTGCCGGTGAACACGACGGTCTTGCCGGCGATGGGCGAGTTGCGGCCGATGACCGGCGCCGGTGCCTCGATGGTCGAGCTCGGCCGCGAGCTCGTCCAGTGCCTCGACATTGTGCGGCTCGGCGAAGAACTCGCTCAGCTCCTCGATCAGGGCCGACCCGACGCCGTCGACATTGTCGAGCTCGGCCCTGGCCTCGGCATCGCCGGCGGCCAGCGCCAGCATCGCCGCGCGCCAGCGGTCGAAGGCGCCGTAGTGGCGGGCCAGCATCTTGGCGTTGACCTCGCCCACGAAGCGGATGCCCAGGGCGTAGATGAACCGCTCCAGCGGGATGGCACGCCGGGCCTCGATCGCCTCCTTGAGCTTCTCGACCTTGCGTGGCACCCCAGCCCTCCAGCTCGCCCAGCCGCTCCAGCGCGCTCGGGGTCGCGCGGCGAGCCGGAACAGGTCGACCGGGCTCTTGAGCAGCCCGGCCTCCAGCAGCTGCGGCACCTGCTTCCGGCCCAGGCCCTCGATGTCGAAGGCGTCGCGGGCGACGAAATGGCGCAGCCGCTCGGCCAGCTGTGCCGGGCAGATCAGCCCGCCGGTGCAGCGCCGGATCGCCTCGCCCTCGGGCCGGACCGCCAGCGAGCCGCACTCCGGGCAGTGGTCGGGAAAGACGAAGGGCTCGGTGCCGTCGGGCCGGCGCGCCAGCACCACCTCGACCACCTGCGGGATCACGTCGCCGGCGCGCTGGATGACCACGGTGTCGCCGACGCGGATGTCCTTGCTCTCGATATAGTCCTGGTTGTGCAGCGTCGCCCGGGCGACGACCACGCCGCCCACGGTGATCGGCGCCAGCTCGGCCACCGGCGTCAGCGCACCGGTGCGGCCGACCTGGATCGAGATCGCCTCGAGCACGGTCTCGGCCTGCTGGGCCGCGAACTTGTGCGCCACCGCCCAGCGCGGCGCCCGGCCGACGAAGCCCAGGCGCTGCTGCAGGTCGATCCGGTCGACCTTGTAGACCACGCCGTCGATGTCGTAGGGCAGCGCGTGCCGCTCCTCGCCGATGTGCCGCTGGTAGTCGAGCAGCTGCTCGATCGTGGCGCAGTGCCGGTTGGCCGGGTTGACCCGAAAGCCGGCATCGCGTCAGCGGCGTCGAGGAAGCCGCGAATAGGTGCCGGCGACCGGCGGGTCGGCCTCGCCCCAGGCATAGGCGAAGAAGCGCAGCCGGCGCTCGGCGGTGATCCTGCTGTCGAGCTGGCGCAGCGAGCCGGCGCCGGCATTGCGCGGGTTCATGAAGGGCGGCTCGCCCTGGGCCAGGCGCCGCTCGTTGAGCGCCAGGAAGTCCTGCCGCTCCATGTAGACCTCGCCGCGGACCTCCAGCACGCGGCGGGCTCGTCGCCCGAGCAGACGCTGCGGGATGTCGCGGATGGTGCGGACGTTGGCGGTGACGTCCTCGCCGATCGTGCCGTCGCCGCGGGTGGCGCCGCGCACCAGCAGGCCGTCCTCGTAGCGCAGCGAGCAGGACAGGCCGTCGATCTTGGGCTCGGCCACGAAGTCCAGCGGCGCGTCGGCCGGCCAGCCCAGGAAGCGGCGGACGCGGGCCACGAACTCGCGCACCTCCTCCTCGGCCATGGCGTTGTCGAGCGAGAGCATCGGCACCGTGTGCGGCACCTTGCCGAACGCCTCGGCCGGGGTGGCGCCGACCCGCAGGCTCGGGCTGTCGGCGCGGATCAGCTCGGGGAAGCGCTGCTCGACGGCGTTGTTGCGCTGGCGCAGGGCATCGTAGTCGGCGTCGGAGAGCTCGGGCGCGTCGTCGCTGGTAGTAGAGGCGGTCGTGGCGCGCGATCTCGGCGGCGAGCCAGGCGAGCTCGTCGCGGGCCTCGTCCTCGGTCAGGCCGTCGACCGGGTCGTCCAGGGTCGGCGGCCGCTTCACCGGCCGCCCATCAGGCTGGCGGCGGCGGCGCGGGCGGCGTCGGTGACCTCGGCCCCGGCCAGCATCCGGGCGATCTCGTCGCGCCGCTCGTCCGGCGTGAGCTCGCGCACCTCGACATGGGTCCGCCCGCCCGCGACGCGCTTGCCGACGCTGTAGTGGTGGTCGGCCCGGGCGGCGACCTGCGGCGCGTGGGTGACCACCAGCACCTGGCGCTCCGCGCCCAGCCGCGCCAGCCGCTCGCCGACCGCGTCGGCGGTGGCGCCGCCGACGCCGGCGTCGACCTCGTCGAAGATCAGCGTCGCCGCGGTGTCGAGGCGGGCCAGCACCACCTTGAGCGCCAGCATGAAGCGCGACAGCTCGCCGCCCGAGGCGATCTTGGCCAGCGGCCCGAAGGGCTGGCCGGGATTGGTGCAGACCTCGAACGCCACGCGCTCGGCACCGTCCGGCGCCCCACTCGCGCCTCGGGCAGCGGCTCGAGCGTCGACCCGCACCCTGCGCCCGCTCCAGCCGCAGCGGCGGCAGCTCGGCCTCGACCGCCTTGGCCAGCCGTGCCGCCGCCGTCGGCCCGCGCCGCCGACAGGCGCGCGAGCCGCCGCCGGAACGAGCTCGCGCGCCTGCGGCGGCCACGCGCTCGGCCGCCTCGAGGTCGCCGGCGCCGGCGTCGATCCGCTGCAGCAGCGCCCGCGTCTCGTCGAGCAGCGCCGGGCAGCGCGTCGACCGCGACGCGGTGCTTGCGCGCGGCGTCGCGCAGCGCGAACAGCCGCTCCTCGACCTGGTCCAGCGCTGCCGCCGTCGCTCGCTCAGGCTGCGCAGGGCGGCCTCGAGCACGGCCTCGGCCTCGCCGGCCTCGATCAGCGCCCGGCCGAGCGCCGCCGCGGCCGGCTCCAGCAGCTCGGGCGCCAGGCCGGCGCTGCGCTCCAGCCGCCGCTCGGCGGCACCCAGCCGCGCCAGCGCCCCGCCGTCGCCGCCGACCGCGGCCAGCGCGTCGCTCGAGCGTGCTCGACCAGCTTCTCGCGGTTCATCAGCGCGTGGCGGCGCTGCGCCAGCTCCTCCTCCTCGCCGGGCTGCGGCGCGAGATCGGCGAGCTCGCGCTCGCGGTGGCGCAGATAGTCCTCCTCGCGCCGGGCCGCGGCGAGCTGCTCGCGCAGGGCCTCGACCGCGGCCGCGGCCTCGCCGCCAGGCCGGCATGCGCGTCCCGCACGGCCTGGCCGCGGAGCCGACGAGCCCGCCGAAGGCGTCGAGCATGGCGCGGTGCGCCTGCGGGTTCGAGCAGGCCGCGCTGGTCGAACTGGCCGTGCACCTCGACCAGCAGATCGCCGAGCTGGCGCAGCAGCGCGCCGCTGACCGGCGTGTCGTTGACGAAGGCGCGGCTGCGGCCGTCGGCGGTCACGACCCGGCGCAGGATCAGCTCGCCCTCGAGCGGGATCGCGTTCTCGTCAGCAGGATCTCGCGCAGGGTGCCGTCCGGGCCGGCGTCGAACTCGGCCACCACCGAGCCCTGCTCGGCGCCGGCGCGCACCAGGCCGCGGTCGCCGCGGCCGCCCAGGGCCAGGCCCAGCGCGTCGAGGATGATCGACTTGCCGGCGCCGGTCTCGCCGGTCAGCACCGACAGGCCGCGGGCGAAGGCGAGCTCCAGCCGCTCGATCAGCACGATGTCGCGGATGGCGAGGCTCTTGAGCATCGGCGTGCCGGCCTGCCGCGGCCGGCTCAGAACAGGCGGCTGAGCCAGGAGCCGCTCGCTCCGCTTCGGCTCGAGCTGCTGGCCCTGCAGCAGCGCGTAGGCGCGCTCGTACCAGTCGCTGCCCGGGATAGTTGTAGCCGAGCACGGCGGCCGAGGCCTGCGCCTCCTCGGTCATGCCCAGCGCCAGATAGCTCTCGGTCAGCCGGTGCAGCGCCTCGGGCACGTGGGTCGTGGTCTGGTACTTCTCGACCACGGCCTGGAAGCGGTTGATCGCGGCCAGCCAGAACTCGCGCCGCTGGTAGTAGCGGCCGATCTCCATCTCCTTGCCGGCGAGATGGTCGCGGATCAGGTCGACCTTGAGCTCGGCGTCCTGGCTGTAGTCGCTGTCGGGGAAGCGGCGGATCAGCTCGTCGAACGACTCCTGCGAGCGCTGCGTCATCTCCTGGTCGCGGCCGACGTCGGAGATCTGCTCGTAGTAGCACATGCCCATCAGGTAGTAGGCGTAGGCGACGTCCTTGTGGCCCGGATGCAGCTCGATGAAGCGCTCGGCGGCCGCCACCGACTCCTCGTACTGGTTGGCCTCGTAGTAGGCGTAGGCCGCCATCATCTGGCCGCGCGTCGCCCATTGCGAGTAGGGGTGCTGGCGCTCGACCTCCTCGAACGACTTGGCCGCCTCCTTGAAGTTGCCCTCCGCCAGGAAGTTCTGCCCCTGAGCATAGAGATCCTCGGCCGGGAGATCGGGCGGCAGGCTCTCGCTGTCGTCGCCGGAGCATCCGCCGAGCAGACCCGCGGCCACCACCAGTATCAGGCAGAGGACACGCGGCATGCCGCGCACGATGTCGCTCAGGCGCATCGGCGTGACCCTGCTCTCGCGGCACTGCATTGGGTGATCGACAACCGTCATCAGGCCCGGACCTTAGCCAAGCTGCGCCGAACCCGCCAGCGCGGGCTCAGGCGATCTCGTCGATCGTGTTCAGGAGCGGCCGCCACTCCTCGCGCACCGGGCGCACCAGATGGCCGTCGATGTCGAAGATGCTGAGGCCCTGGACCGCGAGCTCGCCGTAGACCGCCCGGTCGCTGAGCCGGGCCGCGATCGGCTGCCCCAGCCGCTCGAGGAATCCTTCGAGCCGCTGCGCCGCCTTGGAGCGCGGCCGCAGCCGGTTGGCCACCAGGGCCACCGTCTTGCGCCCCTTGCGGATCGGCTTCAGCTCGTCGAGCTTGGCCAGGAACCGCTCGGTGCTGCCCTCGTCGAACACCGAGGCCAGCACCGGGACGACGACGAGATCGGCCTCGGCGATCAGCTCGTCGACATGCCGCATGCGCAGATTGGCCGGCGCGTCGATCACCAGGCGCCGCAACCCTGTCGGGGTCTCGCCAACCTCCTTGCGCCAGTCGAGCCTGGCGATCGGGCGGCTCTGGCCGTTGCGCAGCTTCAGCCAGGACAGGCTCGAGCGCTGCCGGTCGACCTCGGCCAGACCGGTGGCGAACCCACCGGCGGCAGAAGGCCGCGGCGAGGTTGGTGGCGATCGTGGTCTTGCCGCAGCCGCCCTTGATGTTGGTGACCAGCACGCGCAGCATCGACGCTGCCTTCCCCTCAGCCCCTTCCGATCGGCCAGAACGGCGTCGGCGGCGCGGAACTCCTCCCAGGCCGCGATGGCCCGCGGCTCCAGATCCAGCGACTGCCGTGCGCGTACCAGCCGAGCACCTGACCGGCGCCCAGTGCCGCCGCGCGCTGCCGTGCCCCGGGCTCGGTCGCCGTCGAGCAGGTCGTCGACCACGTGCTGGGCCACGGCAACGTCGTTCATGTGGCCGAGCAGGTCCTGCATCCGGGAGGCGGCCGCGCGAAAGCGGTCGATTTCCCGGCCCGGGAACAGCGAGGCGAAGAACTCGGTGCCGTAGCGCAGCTTCTTGAACAGGATCCGCAGCTCGTGGCGCGCGACCGGCTCGAGCTCGGCGAAGTTGCGGCCGCGCTTGCGCACCTGCCGATGCCGCTGGGTCAGGATCTCGGCGGCGAAGTCGCGCACGTTGCGCCGCTGCGCCAGCAGCACGTCGATGTCGGCACCCTGGCGCCAGCCGCGGCAGGCCACCCAGCAGGCGAGGCCGAAGGCGAGGTCGCCGTAGCGCTCGCGAGCCAGCGTCTCGCGGACGTGCTGGTGCGCCTTCCAGCGCGCATCGTCCGACCAGCTCGACCAGAACCGCCAATGCCGGATCGTCCGGCGCGCGCGGCGCGCACGGGCAGGATGGTCTCGGTGGCGAACACGTCGAGGTCGCGGGCCGGTCCCAGAGGTCCCGAGCAGCCAGCGCAGCTCGTCGTTCCAGTCGGCACGCGCCGGCTCGCCCAGCGCCGTCTTGAACAGGGCCAGCGCCGAGCGCAGCCGGCGCAGTGCCACCCGGAGCTGGTGCAGACCCTCCGGGTCACGCGCGTCGCTGGTGGCGGCCTCGTTCTCGATCCAGTGCCGCACGCAGGCGCCCAGGATCGCCTGCAGCGCGTCCTCGACCAGCATCGTGTCGTGGAGCTGCGATCGGCGCGGCCTTGCGCCAGGCGGCGGCGCTCCCGGTGACCAGCCCGTAGCCGCGCGCCGCCTTGTCCTGCGGCTGCAGGCGCAGCGGCGCCAGCGCGCGCAGGGACTGGGCGAGCTCGAACAGGGCCCGCGGCTCGCCGCGCTTGAGCTCGAGCTCGATCTCGCAGATCGGCGTCTCGGCGCTGTCCGGCGCGGATGGCGCCGCGGTCGAACGCGACCTCGATCTGTGCCGGCGGGCGGTTGGCGTCGGGCCACTCGACCAGCACCGCCTGGCGGCGAACCTGGTCTCGAAGGTCGGCCAGCAGCTCGTCGGGCAGGACGAGGCCAGTCAGGTCGAGCACGGCCGGATCATTGAAGGCGGTGAGCTGCGGCGTGCCGTCGGGCAGCTCGACTTCCCACTCGCCGCGCGCGATCTCGGCACCTTCGCCGTCGCTCGCCGTCTTCAGCGTCTGGATGAACTTGCGCCCGGTCTGGCGCACACGAAAGGCGAGGCCGCGGCGGCTCAGCCGATGGTCGTTGGTGTCGTAGTAGGTGGTGACGAGATGGCGCGAGCGCACCGTGCTGCGGGCATGCTCGCGCAGCAGCGGGCTGGCCAACAGCGTGTCCATCGCGTCGGCCGTGGCGACGAGCTTGAGCTCGACCTCCGTCGGCTGAGGTCGGCCAATGCAGGCTCCTCGACAGTCGGGATCTCGTGATCTGGATCAATGCGATCGGTCGCGTTTCGCGCTTTCCTGTTGCGGACCTGCGCGCGGACGCAGGTGAGGAGTGGCTGATGCCGATCAAGGATGTTCTCGTACAGCTGGATGGTAGCCCGTCATCGGACCTACGGCTAGAGTGGGCGCTGACCGTGGCCGAGCGTCATCCGCGCAGGTCACTGCATTGGCCATGGCTCCCGAGCCCTATCTGCCGGCGATGGTGGGCGTCCACATCCCGGTCGAGTTGCTGCGCGAGCAGGCCGCCGAGGCCGAGCGCGCCGCTGACGCGGTCTGGCCCACGCCGGCGAGCTGGCGCGGCGGCACGGTCGGTCCATTGCCACGGCGCGGATCAGCGCGCCCGTCGATCGCCTGCCGGCCCTGTTCGCCCGTGCAGCCCGGCGGGCCGATCTGTGCGTACGTCGGGCAGCCGAACCCCGACAGCGTCGAGCTCGACACGACCCTCCTGGCCGAGGCCGCGTTCATGGACAGCGGACGGCCCGCCGTGATCGTCCCCTATGCCGGCACCCCGTCGCCGCTGTTGCGGCGGGTGCTCGATCGCCTGGAACGGCTCGCGCGAGGCCGCGCGCGCGGTGCACGACGCGCTGCCGTTCCTGACCGGGGCGCAGGCCACGACGCTTCTGATCGTCGACCCGGCGGCGCAGGACGGTACCGCGGACGAGATGCCCGGAGCCGACATCGCGGCCCACCTGGCCCGTCACGGCGTCAAGGTCCAGGTCCGCGCCGTTCCCAGTGCCGGCCTTGCCGTCGGCGATGTGATCCTCTCGCAGGCGGCGGACGAGGGCGCCGACCTCCTGGTCATGGGAGGCTACGGGCATTCCAGGATGCGCGAAATGGTGCTGGGCGGCGCCACCCGGCAGTTGCTGGCGCAGATGACGCTGCCGATACTCCTCTCGCACTGACGGAGCCAACTCACTCAGCTCGCCCACGAACATGGCGGCAATCGCGCCGAGGCTCCAATGCCTCGCTGCTGCAGCCCGGTCAGGCGAAGGCGCTTCGGTCGGAGACCAAGGCGCTGCAAGAGGGCGCAGCGCAGCGCCGCAGTTGGCACCATGCTCTACATAGCGGCCGACGAGCGCGCCGGCAAGCAGAGCGAGGCATGCCAAGTGCATCCAGCATGGCATGGCGGGCAGCCTCGTGGTCCGCCCTCACCGGCGCGGGCAGCAACCAGATTCCTGCCGGCAGGCCTCGGGAGTGACGGTGAGAGCGAACGCGGTGGCGCGGCCGAGTTGGTACCGTCGAGGGTCAACGACAGCTCTTCTGCCGGCTCCAGTCCGGCGTAGCCGTCGATCGAGCGCACCTCCACTGGACGCAGCAGATCGAGCCGCGCCGCACGGCAGGCACTGGCTGACCGTGCCGGCACATTCCATCAGCCGGACGAACGGCTGGGCGCTCCCGTCCATGGCTGGGAGCTCGGGCCCGCTCATCTCGACCAGCACGTTGTCGATCTGGCACACCGCGAGCGCCGCCATCAGATGCTCGATCATCAAGATGCGACGCCGGCGGCCCGCGGTCAGGGCTGGTGGCACCGGACGTGCGGAGGCATGACAGGGTCGGCGCGGGATCGCCGCCGAGCCGGGCCGGTCGACGCGGCGGAACCGGATTCCCGGAGCTCTCCGCCGCCGGGCAGAGCGTGAGGCCGACCCGCGCGCCGCTGTGGAGGCCGACGCCGGCGCAGCCGATCCGTACGAAGTGTCCGTTGCTGCCGCATCATCAGGAACTTCGTGCCCCGACTTCCAGTTCCGCCGCGTCCCACCGCCGACCGCTTGCCCACGACCGCAGGACGGGGCCACCCTCGCACCATCCTCGAGGCATGAACGAGGAGCGCCCGCCACCCTCATCGCAGAGGGTGGCGGGCGCCACAAGTCACAAGTCCTACAGATTGTTACGATCGCGAGTTGAGAACTCTACATTAACTCTGCATCATCCATCGACGCGCTCGCGCTCCCGGCGGAGGAAGGAGGGGATGTCGCTGAGCTCGTCCAGGTTGCCCGACAGAGCCGGCTGGCCGTCGGCACCAGTACGCTGCGAACGTTCACCGAAGCGCGGCGGATGGCGCTCGACCGGGCGCTCGGTCGAGCGCGTGAAGGCGAACTCCTTTACCCGCGCGAACAGGTTGCGGCCACGCTCCTCGGCCCGCGGCGGGACAGGAGCCGTGTTGGCTCCACGGTGTCATGGGCGGCACCGGCCTGCTCGAACTCAACTGCCTGCTCGCTTGCCGCCCGCAGATGGACGGCCGGGCTGATCTCGCCCTGGCGGCGCACGGCCGGACGGGCGGCTGGCTCGGATAGGCCATCGCCTGCGCGCGCTGCGGCTGGAAGCGGAAGCCGCCCGAGACCACCCGCGGCGGCTCGGCCACCGGCTCCGGCACCGGCGCCTGTGCCGTGGTAGCCCGATCGTGCGGCAGGTCGATGCCGGTCGCGACCACCGAGACGCGCATCCGGCCCTGCAGCGAGTTGTCGAAGGTCGAGCCGAAGATGATGTTGGCGTCGGCGTCGACCTCCTCGCGGATCCGGTTGGCCGCGGCGTCGACCTCGTAGAGGGTCATGTCGAGGCCGCCGGTGATGTTGATCAGCACGCCGCGCGCGCCGCGCATCGAGACGTCGTCGAGCAGCGGGTTGGAGATCGCGGCCTCGGCGGCCTCGATCGCTCGCTTCTCGCCCTCGGCCTCGCCGGTACCCATCATCGCCTTGCCCATCTCGCTCATCACCGTGCGGATGTCGGCGAAGTCGAGATTGATGAGGCCCGGCATGACCATCAGGTCGGTCACGCCGCGCACGCCCATGTGCAGCACCTGGTCGGCCATCTGGAAGGCGTCGGCGAAGGTGGTGCGCTCGTTGGCCAGCCGGAACAGGTTCTGGTTCGGAATGACGATCAGCGTATCGACGTACTGCTGCAGCTCGGTCAGGCCGGCCTCGGCCAGCCGCATCCGGTGGGCGCCCTCGAAGTGGAAGGGCTTGGTGACCACGGCCACGGTCAGGATGCCCTGCTCGCGCACCGCGCGCGCGATCACCGGAGCCGCACCGGTGCCGGTGCCGCCGCCCATGCCGGCGGTGATGAACACCATGTGGCTGCCGGAGAGCTGGTCGAGGATCTCGTCCAGCGCCTCCTCGGCTGCCGCGCGGCCGACCTCGGGCCGCGCGCCCGCGCCCAGGCCGTGCGTGATGGTGTTGCCGAGCTGGACCTTGCGGTCGGTGAGCCCGGCGGCCAGCGCCTGGGCGTCGGTGTTGCACGACACGAACTCGACACCCTCGAGATGCGAAGTGATCATGTTGTTGACGGCATTGCCGCCGGCGCCGCCCACGCCGACCACCGTGATCTTCGGCTTGAGCTCGTGCGTGATGGGCAGACTCAGGTTGATGGTCATCTTTTTCTCCTCCACAGGATGGCCGACCGTGTTTCGGTTCGAGCCATGGTGCCGACCGGGGGCAAGTATCCGGCCGAGCGATTCGAAAGAGCGCTAGAAGTTCTCTCTAAACCATTGGCCAAGTCTCGCAAGACGGTGCGACAGGACCGAGACCTCGATTTGATCGCGCCAGCCCAGGCCGCCATCGTCACCCAGGACCAGGGCCACCGAGCCGGCGGCCGTGGCGCAGCAGGGCTCGTCCTGGCGCGGCCCGACGTCAGGTCACCGGGCGGGCGCAGCGGGCCGGCAGGCGGAAGACCTCCTGGACCAGTTCCTCGATGCCTTCGAGCTGGCTGCCGCCGCCAGTCACCACGATCGAGCGCGGCGGCCGGGTCACCAGCAGCTCGCGATGCTCGTCCAGACGGTGCCGCACCAGGGCCAGGATCTCCTCGACCCGAGCGCGCACGATCTCGGTGACCCGGGTGCGTGGCACCTCGCCGGTCGGCAGCTCGGCATGGTCGCCAAGCCGCGGATGCTCGATCCTTGTACCCTCGTCGCAGCTACGAAACTGGGTGCTGCCGAACAGGTTCTTGATCCGCTCGGCATGCTGGCGGCTGGTCTGGAGACCGTAGGCGAGGTCGCCGGTGATGTGGTCGCCGCCATAGGGCACTTGGCCCACGAGACTCAGCCTGCCGCCGGCGAAGTGGGCAAGGCCGGTAGTGCCGCCGCCGAAGTCGAGAACCAGGCAGCCGCGCTCGAGTTCGTCCTCGGCGAAGCAGGCGATGGCTGCGGCGTAGCTCGCCGCCACCACACCCTTGACCTCGATGTGGCAACGCTCGAGGCAGGCCAGGAGGTTGCGCAAGGCCGGGCCGGACACGGTGACCAAGTGCGCCACGATCTCGAGGCGCTGGCCCGACAGACCGCGTGCATCCTTGAGCGGCCGACCGCCGTCAATGCTTACCTCGACCGGCACCGCATGCAGCACCTCCCGCTCGGGCGAGGTCGCCTCGCGCCGCGCCCGGTCGAGCAACAGCTGCAGGTCGGCCTCGGTCACGCCCCGACCGTGTAGCGCGCAGTCGACCCGGACATAGCTCGACTGCACCCGCCCGCCGCTCACCGCGAGGTAGATCTCGCGCAAGGTCTCGCCGGCCTGTTGCTCCGCCTCGTGGAGGGCGCCCAGGATGGCAGCCTCGGCCGCCTCAGCGTCGATCACCTCGCCGCCCTTCAGCCCGTCGGCGACCTGGTAGCCACGGCCGAGCAGCTGGACGCCTTGCCCTGGCCGCGGGCGGGCGATGTAGCAGCACAGCTTGCTCGAGCCGATGTCCAAGACCCCGAAGGCTTGGCCGCGACGCCAGGGGCCGGTTCCCACGATCTTGCGCCAAGCCGTGCCGGAAGCAGGGATCATGCGCGGGGCTCCTTACCTTGCCCGATCGCCACGTCGGGCATTTCGAGCGTCAGCCAGTCGGGACTACGGAGATCGATGGACGTGACCGCACGGGAGATAACGCCCGAGGCCTTCTGCTCCTGTGCTAGGCGACGCCAAGCCGCCCGCGGCCGGTTTGCGGGCAGGCGAACCTCGATTCGGCCGTCCAGATAAACGTCCCAACGGCGCCCCCCGACCAAGCGCGCGCCGGTCACGTGCCGAGCGAGTTCGGGCTCGCTGGTCACCAGCTGCAGGAGCTCTATAGACCGCGACGGAGCACCCTTGCCGAACAGCAGCGGCAGCTCCTTGTAGCGCGCCGCGTTCTTCACCTTGAACACCTCCTGGGCATCGCTCACCAGCACCTGACGGGTGCCGTCCATCCAGCGGGCGATCGGTCGATGCTCGTCCAGCCGCACCCAGATCGTGTCCGGCAACCTGCGTCCGACGCTGGCCGTGCGGACCCAGGGCAGAGCTTCCATCTGACGTTTAATATCTTCTAATTCAACTGTAAATATAGGCGCGTTGTGGTGCGGCTCCAAAGCCTGGGTCAGGGCCGCTTCGTCGGCGAGCGAGCGTCCTTCGCTGTAGATGCGCGTGACGACGAAGCCGGCCTCCCGCGAGGCAGCTATCGTCTCGCGCTGGATCGCGGCTGCCCAGCGTTCCGCCAGACTCGAGCGCAGGAAGGCAGTGCTACCACCCGCGACCAGGAGCAGCGCCAGCGCGCCCCAGCCGGCTCGCCGCAGTTGCCGGACCCAGGGCCGCTGCGGGGGACGGCGACGGGTGCTCTTGGTCCGCCCGGGCCGCGCGGGGCGCTTCACCTGTCGCATCGCGCCTGCTCCAGAAGCCGGACGCAGAGCTGGCCGAACGCGATGCCGCGATAGGCGGCCTGCTCGGGCACGAGGGAAAGCGGGGTCATGCCCGGCTGGGTGTTCACCTCCAAGAGGTAGAGCCCCTGACGCCTTGGCTCGGATCGAGCCGGAAGTCCGCGCGACTCACCCCGCGGCAACCCAGTACGCGGTGCGCCCGCAGGGCCCAATCCATGACCAGCTCGTAGAGATCGGGCGAGAGCGGCGCCGGAACGAGATGCGAGGCGCACCCCTCCGTGTACTTGGCGCGATAGTCGTAGAAGCCATCGTTGGGCCGTATTTCGGTCACCGCCAGTGGCTCGTCGCCCAGTACCCCGCAGGTCAGCTCGCGGCCGGCAATGTAGCGCTCGACCAGCAGCCGGCAGGAGGGATCGACGTCATTGCGGTCGGTCAGCGGACGCAGGTCGTGGTCTGGCACGATCACCACGCCCACGGACGAGCCCTCGGCCGCTGGCTTGACCACGAAGGGTGGTGCGATTGGTGTTTCGGCCAGCAGGCGCGCGAGCGTGGTCTCGACCCCTTCCGGGCAGCGCAGGCCGGCACTGACGAACACCCGCTTAGCCATCGGCTTGTCCATGGCCAGAGCCGAGGCGAGCACGCCCGAATGGGTGTAGGGCAGGCGCAGCTGGTCCAGAACGCCCTGGACACGCCCGTCCTCGCCGAACCGCCCGTGCAGCGCATTGAAGACGACTTCGGGTGCCGTGCGTGCCAGGACCTCGTGGAGGTCGTACCCGACATCGATCCGGCTGACGGTCCAACCTTCCGCCTCCAGCGCCTGGGCGCAGGCCTCGCCCGAAACCAGGGAAACCTCGCGCTCGGCGGAGAAGCCACCCATCAACACCGCGACGTGCCGCGTCATGCGGCCAACTCCAGGCTTGCGGGGCGGCCGATGCGGATCACTTCCCACTCCAGGACCACCCCGCTGTGCTCGCGCACGCGCTGACGGACGAGTTCCCCCAGACGCTCGACCTCCTCCGCAGTGGCGTCACCGGTGTTGATCAGAAAGTTGCAGTGCTTCTCCGAGACCATGGCCGCACCGAGGCGCAGGCCGCGGCAGCCGGCGGCATCGATCAGCTGCCAAGCCTTGTGTCCGGGGGGGTTCTTGAAGGTACTGCCCCCGGTTGCGACGCGCAGAGGTTGTGCCGCTTCGCGCTCGGATCGGATCGCATTCATCCGCGCCAGGATCGCATCGGGCTCACCCGGATCGCCGGCAAAGGCCGCTTTCACCACGATCCAGTCCGACGGCAGGGTGCTCTTGCGGTAGGTGAAGCCGAGATCGGCATTAGCCAGCCGGTGCAGCCGACCCTGCCGGTCCAGTGCCTCGGCCCAGACCAGCCGATCCTTGGTCTCGCCGCCGAAGGCGCCAGCGTTCATGCGCACCGCGCCGCCGACGGTGCCCGGGATGCCGATCAGGAACTCGAGGCTGCCCAGGCCTGAACGCTGCGCTTCCTGTGCCACGCGCTGGTCCAGCACTCCGGCGCCGGCCAGCACCGTGTTGCCCTCGACAGCGACCCGGGCCAGCGGACCGCCGAAGCGGATCACGACCCCGCCGACGCCGCCGTCGCGCACGAGAAGATTCGAGGCAACCCCCATGGGCAGGACCGGCACGCTCGCAGGCAGCGCGGAAATGAACGCGGCGAGGTCATCGGCGTCGGCCGGCTGGAAAACAGCCTCTGCCGCCCCGCCGACGCGCAGCCAGGTCAAGGGCGCAAGAGGCACGCCGTGGCGCAGGGTACCGCGCAGGGGAGGCAGGGTCTCGTGCCAGGCGCTCATGCCTCGCCGGTCCCTTTCTCAGATGCTGCCAGGCGACCAGGCAACGCATTTGCCCACTGCGTAATGCTGCCCGCACCCAGGCAGACGACGAGGTCGCCCGGCCTAGCGAGGTCGGCGATCAGCGGGACGAGATCCTCCAGGCCGTCGATGGCGCGCACGTCGCGGTGGCCGCGGCGGCGCACGCCTTCGACCAGCGCGTCGCGGCTGGCCCCGTCGATCGGCGCCTCGCCCGCAGCGTAGACGGGTGCGACGATCACGCTGTCCGCGTCGTGGAAGCAGGCGCAGAACTCGTTGAACAAGTTGGCAAGGCGCGTGAAGCGATGCGGCTGGACGACCGCAATCACGCGTCCCCGTGCACGGGCGCGGGCCGTCTGCAGCACGGCGGTGATCTCGACAGGATGGTGGCCGTAGTCGTCGACGATGCCAACTCCGTCGACCGTGCCGGTCCGGGTGAAGCGGCGCTTGACGCCCTCCAGGCCCGAGAGCGTACGCCGGACCACCTCGTCCGGGATGCCGAGCTCGCGGGCGACCGCGATGACGGCTAGGGCGTTTTGGACGTTGTGCTGCCCCGGCAGCGAGAGGTGCAAGCCCTCGAGGCGGCGCTCACCCTCGCCGTTGCGCGGCCTCATGACGACGTCGAACACCTCGCCGTCGGCCTCGGCCGACGGCGGCAGTGCCCGGACATCGGCCTGCGGGCTGAAGCCGTAGGTGACCAGACGCCGGTCACTCACCCGACCGAACAGGGCCTGGACCTCCGGATGGTCGATGCAGAGCGCGGCGAAACCGTAGAACGGCACCCGCTCGACGAAGGCGTGGAAGGCGTCGCGCAGGGCGTCGAAGCTGCCGTAATGCTCCATGTGCTCCGGATCGATGTTGGTCACCACGGCCACCGTCGCCGGCAGGCGCAGGAAGCTGCCGTCACTTTCATCGGCCTCGACCACGATCCACTCGCCCTGGCCCAGCCGGGCATTGGTGCCGTAGGCGTTGATGATGCCGCCATTGACCACGGTGGGATCGAACTCGGCGGCGTCGAGCAGGGCCGCCATCATCGCCGTGGTGGTGGTCTTGCCGTGGGTGCCGGCGACCGCGATCGAGCGCTTGAGCCGCATCAGCTCGGCCAGCATGTCGGCCCGCCGCACCACCGGCAGCCGCTTGGCGCGCGCCGCTGCCAGCTCGGGATTGTCCGATCGGATCGCGGTCGAGACCACCACCACCCGTGCCTTGCCGAGGTTCCTGGCGGCATGGCCGATCGTCACCGGGACGCCCAGGCCACGCAGCCGCTGTACGTTGGCGCTCTCGCCAATGTCCGAGCCCTGCACGCTGTAGCCGAGATTGCTCAGGATCTCGGCGATGCCGCTCATCCCAATGCCGCCGATGCCGACGAAATGAATGGGGCCGACGGTGTGGGGCACCATGGTCATGGACGGCGTTCCCCGGCCAGGGAGAGGACCGCGTCGAGCAGGCGCTCGACGGCGTCGGGACGGGCAAGAGCGTGCGCCCGCTTGGCCATCGTGGCGAGCCGGGCCGGCTCGCGCATCAGGCCCGCCAGTTCGGCCGCAAAACGCTCGGCTGTCAGCTCCAGCTGCGGCACCAGAATGGCCGCACCGGCCTCGGCCAGGGCCCTGGCATTGGCGGTCTGGTGATCGTCGGCGGCGTGGAGATAGGGTACCAGCAGCGAGGGTCGCCCCAGCGCCAGCACCTCGGCCACGGTCGAAGCGCCCGACCGGCTGACCAGGAGGTCGGCCGCCGCCATGCGCTCGGGAACGTCGGTGAAGAAGCTCGCCAGCTCGACCTCGTAGCCGAGGGCGGCATAGGCGGCGCGGACCCGTTCGAGATCCTCCGGGCGGCATTGCTGGGCGAGGTCGAGGCGGGCGCGCAACTCGTCGGGCAGGAGGGCCAGGGCGGCGGGAACCACGTCGCTGAACACCCGTGCTCCCTGGCTGCCGCCCAGGACCAGGACGCGGAAACGGTCCGAGGGTACCGGTGCTGCCGCCCGATGGCCGAATTCGGGCCGGGTCGGATTGCCGGTGAGCAGGCGGCGCAGGCCGGGCGATGCCGGTACCTCGGCGGTCGGCTCGAAGCTCAAGGCGATGGCCTGGGCGAAGCGCGCGGTCATGCGGTTGGCGCGGCCGAACACGGCGTTCTGCTCGTGGACCAGCAGCGGCACCCGACTGATGGCGGCGGCGATCGCGGCCGGGTACCGAGGCGTAGCCGCCAAACGCGGCAGCCGCGACCGGCTTGTCGCGGCGAAGGGCGGTCAGGCTCTGGACCAAGCCGCGCACGAGCTGAGCCATGCCCCTCAGGCTGGCAATCACGCCGCCCGAGGGGCTCCCGGCGCTGACGACAGTGTAGGGCAATTCGCCGCCGACGTACCGCGCGCCGCGGCTGTCGGTGACCAGCGTCACCGCCCGACCGCGACGGGTCAGCGCCCGGCCGAGCGCCAGGGCCGGGAACATGTGCCCACCGGTGCCGCCGGCGGCGATCAGGATCGGGCCGCTCACGAGCGCCACTCCAGCCGTGCCGGCAGCTGTAGCCGCGCGCCGCGTCGGGTCAGGGCCAACAGCATGCCCATGGCGATGGCCAGGGCCAGCAGCGAGGAGCCGCCATAGCTGATGAAGGGAAGCGTCATGCCCTTGGTCGGGATCAGATTGAGATTGACGGCCATGTTGATCAGCGCCTGCAGGCCGAACTCGGCGATCAGGCCGGTGGCGGCGAGCTGGACGAACCGGTCGCCGGTCTCGTTCACCCGCCACAAGCCGCGCAGGATCAGGAACGCGAACAATCCCACAAGCGCCAGGCAGGCCACCACTCCGAATTCCTCGGCGGTGGCGGCGAAGATGAAATCGGCATGGGCGTCCGGCAGGTGCCATTTCTGCACCCCCTCACCCGGACCGCGCCCGAACAGCCCGCCCTCGGCCACGGCGCGGAGCGCCCGCTCGATCTGATAGCCGAGCGAGTCGGGCGCGAGGAAACCGTTCACCCGATCGGCAAAGTGGGGCAGCCACGTATAGGCCTGCCACAGGCCCAGGACCGCGACAGCGATCAGCAGCAGGACCCAGAACCAGGTCAGCCCGGCCACGAACAGCTGCACCCCGAAAACGGCAGCCACCACCACCGTCATGCCGATGTCCGGCTGCAGGACCAGGACGCCCAGGACCGGCAGGACGGCGCCGGTCGCGGCCGGCAGGCCGCCGGTCCCGGGCCAGCGCGAGAGCAGCCAGCCGGTGAGGATCACCACGCCCGGCTTGACGAACTCGCTGGGCTGCAAGGGCACCCCGAACAGCGGCAGCCAGCGCGTAGCGCCCTTGACCTCGGGTGCGAGAAACAGGGTCAGCAGGAGGAGCACGCCAAAGCCGGCATACATGCCGATGCCCAGGCGCAGGACCCCCAAGGGCGCCAGCATCGAGGCCACGAGCAGCAGCAGCGCCGCCGGCAGCAGCAGCACCAGATGCTTGTAGACGAAGTGCATCTCCGCGCCGAACACCCGCTCGCCGACGGCGGGGCTGGCGGCGAAGATCAGGACGGTGCCGATCGCGGCCAGGATCGCCACGCCGGCCAGCATCGTGCGGTCGACGGTCCACCACCAGTTGCCGATGATCGAACGATCGGTGCGAGGCACGAAAATCATGAGCTCGTGGCCTCCGCCCGGGCCAGGGTGCGGAACGCCTCGCCGCGCGCCTCGAAATTGGCGAACTGGTCGTAGGAGGCGCAGGCGGGTGCCAGGAGCACGGCGGCCTCGCCATCTTGGACCGCCAGCGCCGCTGCGCTGGCGGCGCGCACGGCGGCATCCAAGGTGCCCAACTGGTGCATGGGTGCGAGGTCGCCGAGATCGGCCGCGATCTCGGCGGCGGCGGTCCCGATCAGGTAGCCGGCACGGACATTGCCCAGGGCCGGGCGCAGGCTCCTGAAGCCGCCCGGCTTGGGCTTGCCGCCGGCGATCCAGAAGATGTTGGCGAAGCTCACGAGCGACTTCTCGGCCGAGTCGGGATTGGTGGCCTTGCTGTCGTTGACCCACAAGACGGCGCCGGCGCGCGCCACCTCCTCCATGCGGTGGGGCAATCCCCGAAAGCCCGCCAGGCCCGCCACCGCCTGCTCCGCCGACAGCCCCAGCGCCCGCACTGCCGCGAAGGCGACGGCGATGTTCTGCCAGTTGTGGCGTCCGCGCAGGTTCTGCAGTGGTCGCAGGTCGGCGATCGCGACACCGTCCTCCACTCAGCCGGCCATCGCGCACCTCGATATCCGCACCCGGCTGGCCGGTCAGCGTGACGGTGACCGGCCGGCGGCCCAGCGCCACGAGGCGGGCGGCTACCTCGCGGCTCGGGGCGTCGTCGATGCCGATCACCACGCTGTCGCCGTCCCGCTGCCCGCGGAAGATTCGCTCCTTGGCCGCGACATAGCCGGCGAGGTCGCCATGCCGGTCGAGATGGTCCGAGGTGAGGTTGAGCCATACCGCCACCCGGCAGCGCAGGCTCTCGCACAGATCGAGCTGGAACGAGGACAGCTCGAGCACGAAGGTCCGCCCGACCGGGCCGGGATCGAGCTCGAAGACCGGCCGGCCGATGTTCCCGCCCATGACGGCGTCGATCGCCGGCGGCGGCGAGGAGGTGGTGGACCAGGGCCGTGGTCGTGGACTTGCCGTTGGTGCCGGTGATGCCGACGACCGGCCGCGGG
Organism: uncultured Alphaproteobacteria bacterium; assembly: GCA_963769465.1. Taxonomy (GTDB): domain Bacteria; phylum Pseudomonadota; class Alphaproteobacteria; order Geminicoccales; family Geminicoccaceae; genus Benzoatithermus. Next base: position 27,691 of record CAVYMA010000017.1, on the reverse strand, counting down.
CCCAGCACCGTGGCGAACAGGTCGACGTCGCCACGGACGGGCACGCCCGCCTCCCGGGCGGCCTGGATCAGCGGGTGCGGCCGTGGGTGGGTCAGGGGCACGCCCGGGCTCGGCACGAGCAGGGCGAGGCCAGGCACGTCGGCAGGCTGGCCGGCGCGGAACGGCGTGTCGGCCACCGCGTCGGGGCGGTCGTCGAAGGCCACCACGTCGGCGCCGGCGGCGGCCAGGGCGCGGGCGGCGGCGATGCCGCTGCGGGCCATCCCGAGGATGCCCACCCTGCGGCCGGCGTAGCGTTCGAGCCCCGTCATCGCAGCTTCAGCGTCGAGAGGCCGACCAGCGCCAGGACCATGGCGATGATCCAGAACCGGATGACGATGGTGGGCTCCTGCCAGCCCATCTTCTCGAAATGGTGGTGCAACGGCGCCATGCGGAAGACGCGCCTGCCGGTGAGCTTGAACGAGGCGACCTGGACGATGACCGAGACCGCCTCGAGCACGAACAGGCCGCCGATGATCGCCAGCACCAGCTCGTGCTTGACCGCCACTGCCACCGCACCCAGCGCCCCGCCGGTCGAGAGCGAGCCCGTGTCGCCCATGAACACCATGGCCGGCGGCGCGTTGAACCAGAGAAAGCCCAGCGACGCACCGACGATCGAGCCGCAGAACACGGCGAGCTCGCCCGTGCCGGGGACGTGGGGAATCCCGAGATAGCCCGAGAAGATCGCGTTGCCGGCGAGGTAGGCGATCAGGGCGAAGCTGCCGGCGGCGATCATCACCGGCACGATCGCGAGGCCGTCCAGCCCGTCGGTGAGGTTGACCGCATTGGACGAGCCCATCATCACCAGCGCCCCGAACAGCGGGAAGGCCAGCCCCAGGGGGATGATCAGGTCCTTGAACACCGGCACGGCGATGCCGGTGGAATGCGGTGCCGTGCCGAGCTGAACCAGCACGATCGCGGCGACGATGCCGATCCCGCCCTGACCCAGGAGCTTGAGCCGGCCCGCCAGCCCGCCGCTCGACCGCTTGGTGAGCTTCAGATAATCGTCGGCGAAGCCGATCAGCCCATAGCCCAGGGTGACGATCAGGACGACCCAGACATAGCCGTTGCTGAGATCGGCCCAGAGCAGCGTGGCCGTGGACATTGCCAGGAGGATGAGCACGCCGCCCATGGTCGGCGTGCCTTTCTTGGTCAGCAGATGGCTCTCCGGTCCGTCGAGCCGGATCGGCTGGCCCTCGCGCTGCTTCTTCTTCAGCCAGCGGATCAGGGCGGGGCCGATCAGGAAACTCACCAGGAGTGCCGTCATCACCGCCCCGCCGGTGCGGAAGGTGATGTAGCGGATGACGTTGAAGGCGCCGATCTGGTCCGCGAGCGGGAAGAGCAGGCTGTAGAGCATCAGCGCGCGGTCCTCATGACGCCGCGAGCGCCGCCGCCGGCGCGCCGGAGACCGCCAGGGCCTTGACGATCCGGGCCATGCGACTGCCGAGCGAGCCCTTGACCAGCACGACGTCGCCCGGGCGAACCGCCTCGAGGACGAGCGGCGCCAGGGCCGCGGAGTCCTCGCCATGACCGCCCCGGGCGGCGGGTGGCAACGCGTCGTGCAGTCGCGCCATGGCCGGCCCGCAGGTGAACACCAGATCGACCCCGGCGGCCGCGACCGCTTCGGCCAGCCCGGCATGCAGCTCGCCCGAGCGCGGGCCCAGCTCCAGCATGTCGCCCAGCACCGCCACGCGCCGGCCGGCGGCCTGGCCGAGCACGGCCAGGGCCGCCCGCATCGAGGCCGGGTTGGCGTTGTAACTCTCGTCCAGGAGAAGCGCGCTCCCGCCTCGGACGGCGATCCGGCGGCGCTCGCCGCGCCCCGCCGAGGCGCGCAGCTCGCCCAGCGTGGCCGCGGCACGGCCGACATCGGCGCCCAGCGCCTCGGTGGCGGCGAGGACCGCCAGGCTGTTGAGCACGAGATGCTCGCCCGGGGTGCCCAGGCGGTAGGCGAACCGGCGCGGCCCGCGCATCACCACCACCTCGCTGTGTTCGGCCGCCAGCCTGACCTCGTCCAGCCGCCAGTCCGCACCGGGGTGGCGGCCGAAGGTGACGATCCGGCCGGCGCGCGAACGCTGCGCATGGCCGCGCATCCGCTCGAAATGCTCGTTGTCGCGGTTGAGGACGGCCACACCGCCGGGCTCCAGGCCATGGAAGATCTCGCTCTTGGCGTCGGCGATCGCCTCGACCGAATCGAAGAACTCGAGATGGGCCGGCGCCACCGTGGTGATGACCGCCACATGCGGCCGGACCAGCGCCGTGAGCGCGCCGATCTCGCCCGCATGGTTCATGCCCAGCTCGAGCACGCCGAAGCTCGCCGCTTCCGGCAGGCGGGCAAGGCTCAGCGGCACGCCCCAATGATTGTTGTGGCTGGCAGCACTGGCATGGGTCGGCGCCTGGTTGGCCAGGACGTGGCGCAGCGCTTCCTTGGTGCCGGTCTTGCCGACGCTGCCGGTGATGCCGGCGATCCTGGCGGTTGAACGCCGGCGTCCGGCGCGGCCCAGCCCCTCGAGAGCCGCCTGGGTGTCGGCGACCAGCACCAGGTTGGCGGCATCGGCGACGCCCTCGGGCATCCGGCTGACGACGGCGGCGGCCGCCCCGCGCTCGAACGCGGCGGCGACGAAGGCGTGGGCGTCGTGATTGGGCCCCTCCAGGGCCACGAACAGGTCGCTGGGTGCCAGCGAGCGCGTGTCGATCGACACGCCCGAAGCCACCCAGTCCCCGGCGATGGCGCCACCCGTGGCGGCGGCCACGGCCTCGGCGGTCCACAAGGCACTCATGGCACGGTCCCGCCCGCCGCGAGGGCGGCTTCGCGCAGGACCTGGGCGTCGTCGAACGGCAGCACCCGATCGCCGACGATCTGGTAGTTCTCGTGCCCCTTGCCGGCGACCAGCAGCGTGTCGCCGGAGCGAAGGCCCGAGAAGGCGGCATGGATCGCCTCGCCCCGGCCGCCGATCTCCCGAGCGGCCGGGGCGCCGGCAAGGACGGCGGCCCGAATGGCACCGGGGTCCTCGGTGCGCGGGTTGTCGTCCGTGACCACGACGTCGTCGGCGAGGCGGGCGGCGATCTCGCCCATCAGCGGGCGCTTGCCGGCGTCGCGGTCGCCGCCGCAGCCGAACACGACCAGGAGCCTCCCTCGCGTGTGCGGCCGCAACGCCTCCAGCGCCTTGGCCAGGGCCTCGGGCTTGTGGGCGTAGTCGACGAACGCCGCGGCTCCGGTCGGATGGCGGGCCACCAGCTGCATCCGGCCGGGCGGCGCATGCAGGCTCGCCAGAAGCGGCATCAGCGCGTCGACCGCGGCTCCGCCGGCCAGCACCAGTCCCGCTGCCGCCAGCAGGTTGCTGGCCTGGAAGCCACCGACGAGGCCGATGGAAAAGCGGTGGCGGCGGCCCAGGAGCTCGACCTCGAGCGCCATGCCGTCGGCCGTGGGCGTGCGGCCAACGAGCCGTAGCGCCTGCGCCCGCTCGCCATAGTCGATGATCCGCAGCTGCCGGTCGACCGCGAGCCCGGCCAGATCGGCGAACTCGGCGACGTCGGCGTTGAGCACCGCGGTGGCGCCGGTGGGCAGCAGCTCGGCGAACAGCCGGCGCTTGGCGGCATAGTAGGCGGCCAAGCTGCCGTGATAGTCGAAGTGATCGCGGCTGAGATTGGTGAAGGCGGCAGCGGCCAGCCGCACGCCGTCGACACGGCGCTGGTCGAGCCCGTGGCTGGAGGCCTCGAGCGCCAGATGCTCGATACCTTCGGCCGCGAGCCCGGACGCCACGCGGTGCAGCGTGATCGGGTCAGGCGTGGTCAAGCTGCTGTCGCCGGGCGCGTCGGAGGTCTGCAGGCCCAGCGTGCCGAGGCTGGCGGCGGGCAGTTGCAGACCGGCCCAGAGCTGGCGGGTGAACACCGCAACCGAGCTCTTGCCGCTGGTGCCGGTCACCGCCACCACCGTCGCTGGCTGGCGGCCGTAGAAGCGCGCGGCGACCCGGGCCAGGGCTGCGCGCGGCTCCTCGGCCACCAGTGCCGGCAGATCGGTGGCGGCGACCACGCCGGCATCGCCCAGGACCGCCACCGCACCCGCAGAACGTGCGTCGGCCAGGAAGCGCCGGCCATCGGTCCGCGTGCCCGGCATCGCCGCGAACAGGTCGCCCGCACGCACGGCGCGCGAAGTCGAGGGCTAGGCCGCCGATCTCGACCTCGCCGCTGCCCCGCAGGCGCAGCCGGTCATCGCACAGCGCTGCCAGGCGCAAGGCTCGCCTCCCGACGGTAGAGTTTCGCCCGCTCCGGATGCAGCCGGACGAGCCGCGCCCGATACGCCTCGGCCACCTCCTCGCCGCTGGGCGGAATGCCCAGGATCGGCCCGATCCGGTCGATGATCGCCGACACCACCGGTGCGGCCGTCCAGCCGCCATAGCGCATACCGTAGGTGCCGGCGTCGCCCTTGGGCTCGTCCAGCGTCACGAACACGACGTAGCGCGGCTGGTCGATCGGGAACGCCGCGACGAATGAGGCCAGTACGCTGTCCAGGCTATAGCGGCCATCGACCGGCTTCTCGGCCGTGCCGGTCTTGCCGCCGATCTCGTAGCTCTCGAGGTTGGCGCGCGTGCCCGTGCCGTTCTCGACCACGAGCCACATCAGCCAGCGCATCAGCTCGGCCGTACGCTCGGACACGTAACGGGTGGCGGTCGGGACATCCCCCGGATCGCGCTTGAGCAGCGTTGGCGGCACCCGCGTTCCGTCGCGCACGAGGCCGCCCACCGCATCGACGAACTGCAGCGGCGTCACGGCGATGCCGTGGCCGAACGAGGTAGTCGCGACCGTCACCTCGGCCCACTTCTCGGGCGTGCGCGGCCGCACCACCTCGGTGATCTCGATCTGGGGCTTGGCGTAGAAGCCGACCCGCCGAAAGAAGTCCTCCAGGACGGGCGCCCCGCCGGCGGCGAACGCCATGCGCGCCGTGCCGATATTGGACGAGTATTCGAAGATCTCGGAGACGGAGAGCCACTTGTTCTTGGCATGATCGTCGCCGATCTTATGGCGCCCGATCACCAACTTACCGGTGGCGTCGAAGCGGTCCTTCAGGCCGACCTTGCCGGTATCGAGGGCAGCCGCGATCGTCAGGATCTTGAACACCGAGCCCAACTCATAGACCTCGGCCAGATTGCGGTTGAGATACTCGATTCGGTCGGTCTTGCCGATCCTGATTGGGATCGAAGTCAGGCAGGCTGACCATGGCCAGAAGCTCGCCGGTGACGAGGTCCAGCACCATCGCATTGGCGCCGATCGAGCGAAAGCGGCGATGCGCGCCCATCAGCTCCTGGCGGACGATCTGCTGGATCCGCAGGTCCAGGCTCAGGGCCACAGGAACGCCGCCCTGGAGCAGCCGCGCCTGCTGCGAGCGCTCGACGCCGGCCTGACCGACGCCGTCGATATTGACGAAGCCGGTGACGTGGCTGGCCAGATTGCCCTTTGGGTAGACGCGGTGCTCGGCAGCACTGAACTCGACACCGGGCAGGCCGAGCTCGAGGACGGCGAGTTGCTCCTCGGGCGTGATTCGATGCTTGACCCAGGCGAAGCGGCGCGAAGTCTCGAACCGGCGCTGCAGCTCCACGGAGTCGACCCCGGGCAGGATCGCGGCCAGACGCTGGGCGGCGTCGGCCTTGTCCATCAGGCGCGAGGGATCGGCATGCACGCCCGGCACCCGCAGGTTGGTCGCCAGCACTTGGCCGTTGCGGTCGACGATGTCCGCACGGTTGGGCAGCGACGCCGGCGCCTCGGTGCCGGTGGCGATGGCGGTCCTGACCGGGCCCTCGGCCTGCCAGCCGACCATGTCGAGCAGGCGCAGGCCGATGCTCAGGAACGCGACGGCGAACAGCGCGCTGAGCACCTTGAGCCGGCTGCGTCCCTTGACGAGAGACGGTGTGCCTCTGCCGGCCGGTGGTTCGATCGGGCGCATGGCCATCAGTCTGGGCCCAGGTCCAGATCCAGGGACAGCGCCATGGGCTTGGCCCGCAGCTCCACCGCCACACCCGAGGGCAACATGGCCGACATCGGTGCCTTTGACCATTGCAGCTGGGCCCAGTCGGGTAGCTGCACCGCCGAGGCGAGCCGCCCGCCACGAGCCTCGACCATACCGAGCTGGCTGGCCTGCAGCACGATCCGGTCGGGGCGGATCAGGTATTCGAGATCGGCTCGGGCGGACTGGATGGCCCAGCGCTCGCGCTCGATCCGGCCGCGGGTGGCGGCCAGATCATGCTCCAGGTCGCGCACCGCGTACTTCAGCTGGAAGGTCGCGGCGGCGGCGCCGAGGGCCAGCAGCACCGAGGAGGCGAGGTAGCCCAGGCTCACGCGGCGAGCGGCCATGAACCTTCCTCCCCGTCGTCGGAAGCTGCGCCGGCGCCTGCCAGCCGTTCGGCCACCCGCAATCGCGCCGAGCGGGCTCGGGGATTGGCCGCGATCTCGTCCGTGTTCGGCCGGATCACGCCCGACTTCACCCAGCGCCACCGCGGCGAAGCGAAGGCTACTGGCGGCAGGTGCCGCGAGGGCTGCGGCTGCCGCCCGCCATGCCGGTTGACGAAGGCCTTGACGGCACCGTCTTCGCCCGAATGGAACGAGACCACGACGAGCCGGCCGCCGGGCCGCAGCAGCGCCTCGGCCGCGATGAGGCCACGCTCGAGTTCGCCCATCTCGTCGTTGACCGCCATCCGCAGCGCCTGGAAGGTGCGGGTAGCCGGATCGCGCGGACCCTGGCGGCCGCCCTTGGCCCGGGCCACTACGGCCGCGAGGGCTGCCGTGGATGTCAACGGCGCCGCCTCACGGGCCTTGACGATGGCGCGGGCGACCGAGCGGGCCTGCGGCTCACCACCCAGCGTGAAGAGCAGGCGCGCGAGTTCGTGCTCGCTCAGCTCCTGGACCAGGTCGGCGGCACTCGGCCCGCTGCGCGACATCCGCATGTCCAGTGGCCCGTCGACCTGGAACGAGAAGCCACGCTCACCCTGGTCGAGCTGGAACGAAGACACGCCGAGGTCGAAGACGATGCCGTCGACCGCGGTGACGCCGATGGCAGCGAGAGCAACGCGCATCTCGCCGAAAGGCGCGTGGAGGATGGCAAAGCTGGGATGGTCGGCCGCGAGTGCCGCACCGCGCGCGACGGCGTCGGGGTCGCGGTCGAGGGCGATCACGCGGCATGCGGCCGCTGCGAGCATGGCGCGGCTGTAGCCGCCGCCACCGAACGTGGCGTCGACGAAAATGCCGCCGTCCTGCAGGCGCAGAGCGTCCAGAGCCTGGTCGAGGAGAACGGGCCGATGGGCCACTCGACTTTTCCACAGACACGCTATCAACAGGCCGCCGCAGGCGTCCGGCTGGAAATCACGCGGGCGAGGCGCCGCCTGAAGTCCCTACCAAATCCCCACAGACGGCACTGTCTCGTTTCGTTTCATCGGGCAAGAAAACACGAGATCAGCACCGCACGTCACACAACACCGTCGACATTCGCCCAACCGGCATGAGGCTCCGCTCGGGCAAGAGCGGCTCATGCAGGGGGACTACTGCGTTCCGTCCGAACAAGCCACGTCGCAGGATACCGCGAGACCAAAGGTACGCCTCGAAGCCTGCTGGTTTCCTGTGACATGCAAGCGGAAAGTTGTCCCGTCCAAGCTGCCGCACGTTATCGCCGACCCTCGGATGCGTCAAGGGAATTTGGAAAGCCTTTCGCTAAGCTTTTGAGAATTAACGGAAATTGCGTTTCGACAATTGTTCTGTGGATAAGCTGGCGGAGGCACGGGACAACCCTGGCCGGCTTGCTCTAACATCCAATCTTTTGTTCTTGTTATGTTCTGGCAAACGCTCGGGCTGGCGATGGTTGCAGGCGGCCTGTAAGCCGGGTTCTGTCCCAGGCCCGAAGGCTGGGGGATGGCCATTCCTCTGGGACCCGCGTCGCCGCGGGCCTCGCGCGACCGACCCGGACGACCGGCCCGGAAACGGACCCGCGCCTGACCCCCTCGCGGGCGTCGGCGCCGTCGCCCCTACTTGGTCTTGCTCCCGGTGGGGTTTACCGTGCCGCCGACGTTGCCGCCGGCGCGGTGCGCCCTTACCGCACCCTTTCACCCTTACCCGCAGGCCGGCCGAAGCCGGCCCCGGCGGGCGGTCTGCTCTCTGTGGCACTTTCCCTGGGGTCGCCCCCGCCGGGCGTTACCCGGCACCGTGTTTCCGTGGAGCCCGGACTTTCCTCCCCCGCCTCGCGGCGGGAGCGGCCATCCGGCCGCCTGCAGCCGCCGTCTAGGTAGCCATCGGCGCACCGTCCTGCAAGCGCTCGACGGCGAGCAGGAGACCCATGGTGGCGGGATCGAGCACGCCATCGCAGCGGGCCGGCCGCCAGCGGCGCTGGAAGGCCCGCAACACGGGCTGCAGCGGCACGCCCTGCGCCTCGCCAGGATAGCCGATCCGTGCCAGCGCCGCCGCGGCCCGCACCGCGTCGGGAGCGGCAGGAGCGGCGGCGGGTATCGGCGGACACAGGCGTCCTGCGCGAGCCGCGGCCAGTCGAACAGCTCGCCCGGGTCGTCCTTGCGGACCGGAGCGATGTCGCTGTGGCCGACGACGCGAAAGGGCGCGATGCGGAAGCGCGCCACCAGCGAGGCGGCGAGTTCGACCAGTGCCGCCATCTGCGCGTCGGGGAACGGCCGGTAGCCCCACGCGTGGCCGGGATTGACCAGCTCGATGCCGAGCGAGACGTCGTTGAGCGTCGCCCGGCCCTGCCACCAGCTGACGCCCGCATGCCAGGCGCGCAGCTCGTCCGGCACCAGTGCCACCACCGTGCCGTCCTCGTCGATCAGATAGTGCGCGCTGACCTTGGCCGCCGGGTCGCACAGGCGTTCCAGCGCCTCGGCGGCACTGCGCATGCCGGTGTAGTGGAGCATCAGCAGATCGATCGGCGCGCCATTGGCCGCGCGTCGCAGTTCGGCGACGGCCGCGTGACCAGGCGCAAGCGGTCAGAACCGGTCGAGCAGGCGCTGATAGTAGTCGAGTTCGACCGGCGGGCGATTGCGCTCGCCGGAGCGGCGATAGAGCTCCTCGAGCACGTCGCGCGCCCGGCCGAGATCGCTCTCCTCGGGCACCTCGACGCCGCGCGTGTCCATGCCGCCATCGTTGCGGGTCGACCGGCCGAGCGGATCGCGGCCGCGCCGGCCGGCGGCTTGCGGCTGGCCGCCCGGCCCCTCGCCCTGCTGCCGCGCCATCTGCTCCTGCAGCTGCTCCATCATCGCCTGGCCGGCCTGCTGCATCGAGTCGATCGCCTGACCCTGCGCCTCGCCGGCCTCGCCGGGCTGGCCCTGCTGGAGCGCGCCGCGCGCGCCGCGCATCTCCATCTCGGCCTGACCCAGGGCGCGCGGGATCTCCATCCCGGCCTCGCCCATGCGCCGCATCAGCTCGCCCAGCGCACGGCGCAGCGCCTCCTGCTCGGCGGCCGACTGGCCCATCTGCCCCTGCTGCCCTGCTGCTGCTGGCCTTGCTGCCCCTGCTGTTGCTGGCCCTGCTGACCCTGCTGCTGTTGGCCCTGCTGCCCCTGTTGCTGTGGCCCTGCTGTCCCTGGCGCTGCTCGCGGTTCATCTGGAAGCTGCGCTCCTGCAGCTGCTGCTGCAGCTGGATCATCTTCTGCAGGTCGCTCAGCGTCTGCTCGCCCTGCGAGGGCTGCGCCTGCTGCGTGCCGGCGCGCAGATTCTCCAGCATCTCCTGGAGCTGGGCCAGCATCTCCCGCGCGGCGTCGCGCGCACCGCTGCGCATCAGCTCGCGCGCCCGGTCGAGCATCTCCTGCAGATCGCGCCGCTCGACCGTCTGGCTGTCGTCCGGCCGCTGCATCGCCTCCGGCGGCGTTCTGCTGGCCCTGCTCCATCGCCTGGCGGGTCAGCTCCTGCAGGAACTCGTCCATCGCCTGCTGCAGCTCCTCCATCAGCCGCTCGAGCTCGGCGTCCTCGGCTCCCTGGTCCAGCGCCTGCTGCAGCTCCTGCTGCAGGTCGCGCAGCTTGCGCTCGGCCATCGAGAGCGAGCCGTCCTCGATGAACAAAGCGAGCTCCCACAGCAGATCGACCACCGAGCGTCGGCTGGCGGCGTCGCCCTCGTTCATCGCCAGCCGTGCCGCCGCGACGCGCAGGGTCAGCGGCACCGCGGTCGGCAGCTGCTGGGCCGCCGGCGTGTCGCCCAGGGCCGCCAGGCTGCCGGCCACCTCGTCGCTGTCCTCGGGCGTGGCCACCAGCTTGCGCCGCTGCTCGATGATCGCGCGCGCCAGCGGGATGACGGAACTCGCGCGCCGGCAGCGTGATCTCCAGCGGCCCGCTCTGGCCGCGCTGGCCGATCGCGTCGACCGCCTCCAGCCGCAGCATCACCGGCAGCCCGGCCAGGGGATGGGCGGTGAGATCCTGAGTAGGTGCCGGTCGCGACCTTGGGCGGCTGGTTGCCGGGCTTGAGCAGCGTCAGGCGCTCGGTCTCGCCCTCGCGGCCCGGCGGCGCCAGCAGCAGCGCCAGCTCGGCCACGCCATAGTCGTCCGGGGCCTCGAGATCGATCTTGAGCACGCTGCGGTGGGTGGCGCGCGGCTCGCCGACGAAGCTGACGGTCGGCACCGCGTCGGGGACGACGTCGACCAGCCAGCCGGCGATCTCCTGCCCGCCGGCATCGCGCACCGACAGGAAGGCGTCGCGGTCGAGCGTCAGCGTCGCCTCGCCGCTGCCCGGGCCCAGGGGCTTGAGCGGGCAGTCGTGGTCTCGCCATAGACGATCTCGGCGGTCACACCCTCGGGCAGATGGTGGACCTGGGCCCGGGCCTCGCTGCCGGTCGCGACCGCCAGCGTCGGCGCCCCTGGGTCTGCTCGCTCACCAGAGGCGCGCGGCGGGTGTAGGTGCGGCGGCGTGACCCACAGGTCGACCGTCGGCGGCAGGCTCGCCTGGGCGGTGCGGCCGCCGAAGTGGAAGGCGCTGCCCAGGCGCGGCGCGATCTCGCCGCGGGCATGGACCAGCGCCAGCACCAGGACCAGCAGCAGCGCGGCGCGCACGGCCCAGGGGTCGCGGCGCGGCAGGTCGGAGCGGGGCGGGTTCAGCCGCAGCCGGTCCAGGCTGTCGATCAGCCGCTGGCGATGCAGCGTCCACAGCCGCTGCGTGGCGGGATCGGCGAAGTCGCCGGGCAGCCTGTCGTCGAGCGCGCGCAGCGGCTGATGCGGGATGCCGCTGTCCTGCTCGAGCCGCGACAGCCCGGCCTCGCGGGCGACGAGCGCGAGCGCGGCGCGGGACTGCCAGAGGGCATAGCCCAAGGCGGCGACGAACGCCGCCAGCAGCAGGAGATGCAGCGGCAGCGGGCAGGATCAGCCAGAGGCCGAACAGGGACAGCGCGACGAACGCGCCGAGCACCGCCAGGGCCGGCCACACGGCCGGCCACAGCCGCTCGAAGCTGACCACCAGCCGCGCCAGCACACACCCGGAGGCGGAAGCCTCGTGTCTGCCGCGGATCGCCGCTGCTCATGCCGCTCTCCAGCCTCGTCGGGCCGGGTTGCCCCAGCCAGTCGGGGATGCGCTCGTCCGCGAACTGCCGCTCGATCCCGAGGCTGGGGCGGATCACCGCGAAGCGCTCGCCGTCCACCATCACCTCGGCGGCACTCGGCCGCGAATTGTAGTCCGACGCCATCACCGCCCCGTAGGCGCCGGCACCGGTGATCGCCACCAGATCGCCCGGCGCCAGCTCGGGCAGCAGCCGGTCGCGGCCCAGGATGTCGCTGCTCTCGCAGATCGGCCCGACCACATCCATGGGCAGCAGACGGCGCCTCCGGCTCGGGCTCGCGTACCGGCAGCACCGGATGGTGCGCGCCGTACATCGCCGGCCGGATCAGGACGTGCATGCCGGAGTCCGAGCACGAGGAAGCGCCGGCCGCCCGATTCCTTGAGATAGATCACCGAGGCCACGATGACACCCGCCTCGGCGACCAGCGCGCGGCCGGGCTCGAACAGCAGCTCGCAGTCCAGGCCGGCGGTCACGCGGCGGACCAGGGCCGGCCAGGGCCTGCGCCTCGACGCGCGGCTCGTCGAGATAGCGCACGCCGAAGCCGCCGCCGAGGTCGAGCCGGCGCAGCGGGATGCCCTCGCGCTCGCAGGCTCGTGAACAGCTCGGCGCCGCGGCGGTAGGCCGCCTCGAACGGCTCGAGCCGGCCGATCTGCGAGCCGATGTGCAGATGCACGCCCACCGGCTCGACGCCCTCGAGCCCGGCGGCCAGCCGGTAGAGGGCCGGCGCCTCCTCGTAGGGGATGCCGAACTTGTCGTGCTTGCGGCCGGTGCTGATCTTCTCGTGCGTGCCGGCGTCGACGTCCGGATTGACGCGCAAGGCCACCGGTGCGGTCAGGCCCATGGCCGCAGCGAGCTCGCCGATCCGCCGCAGCTCCTGGGCCGACTCCACGTTGAACTGGAGGATGCCGGTGGCCAGCGCCATCCGGATCTCGTCGTCGGTCTTGGCGATGCCGGCATAGACGATGCGCTGCGGCGGCACCCCCGCCTCCAGCGCCCGGGCGATCTCGCCGCCGGAGACGGTGTCGGCACCCAGCCCCTCGCTCGGCGAACAGCCGGATCACCGCGAGATTGCTGTTGGCCTTGACCGCGTAGCAGAACAGCGCGCGCTCGCCCGCGAAACGCGTCGCGGAAGGCCGCGCGCCCGCTCGCGCATCGCCGAGGCGGAATAGACGTAGCAGGGTGTGCCGACGCGGCGGCGATCTCGGCCAGCGGCACGTCGTCGGCGTGCAGGCTGCCCGCGCAGGTAGCGAAACGCGCTCAACCGCCGGCTCCTCCGGCGCCGGCTGCTGCGGCCGGGGGCGGTGGCGGCGGCAGCAGGTCGGTGACGTCGCCCTTGCGGCCGCAGGCGGCGAGCCCGGCCAGAGCGAGGACGGCCAGTGCAGCGGCCGGAGGGCGCGGCGGCGGATGGTGGAGGGCTGCATCGGCATCATCGGACGATGCTAACGCAGGCCTCCGCCGCCCGCAAACGGCCTGCGCCCGCGGGACTAGGCCGCTCAGGCTTGGCCTTGGCCGCCAGCGAGCTCCAGCCCGCCCTGGTAGATGCCCTCGATCACGCGCGATCGCGTCGGCGTCGGGCGCATCCTTGGCGTCGAACGTGCCGGTCCAGACGATCGAGCGTGCCGCCCGCATCCTCGACGTCGATGGTCGACTCGTAGTTGGCGACCGGCAGCGGGCTCTCGAGGATCTTGTAGGTGTAGCTCATGCCGGCCGTCGTCGCGTGTCGACCAGTTCCTCGACGATGGTGCCGCCGCCCTTGAGCGACAGCGTGCGCAGGGTCTTGCCGTCCTTCTCGGCGATCACGCAGGCTCGCGACGGCCGGATGCCAGGCGCCGATGCCGCAGAAATCGCCGATCGCGGCCCAGGTCTCGCGCCGGCGTGGCCGTCGACCGTGACCTGCTTCTTGGCCTCGAGCGCCAGAGCCGGCGTGGCGACGATGGACGGCGAGCGCCGCGGCGGACAGGTAGCGCAAGGCGTGCATGTGGTTCTCCTCCCTGGGTTCGTCTGCGACGGCAGATGGTTTCGCGCCGCGGCGAGCACGGTCAAGGCGACCGTCGAGCCGAACTCGAGCGCCTACGGCTGGCCGAGAGAAACGCGCCTCGGCTGCCGCGACGGCCGCCAGCACGCGCTCGGGTGCCGTGCCGCCGAAGCTGCGGCGGCTGGCGACCGAGCTGTCGACCGCCGAGCATCGCCATGCGCACGCCGCCTCGATCCGCGGCGTCGACCGCCTGCAGGTCGGCCAGCGTCAGCGCCTCCAGCCCGCAGCCCTTGCTCTCGGCCAGCCGCACCACGCGCGCGGCCACGCCGTGCGCCTCGCGGAACGGGCACGCCCTTCTCGCGCACCAGCCAGTCGGCGAGGTCGGTGGCGGTCGTGAAGCCGACGCCGGCCGCGGCGCGCATCCGGCTCGGTGTCGACGGCGATGCCGTCCAGCATGGCCGCCATGGCGGCGAGGCACAGCTCGAGACTGTCGGCCGCGTCGAACACGCCCTCCTTGTCCTCCTGCATGTCCTTGGAATAGGCGAGCGGCAGGCCCTTGAGCACGACCAGCAGCCCCTGCAGGTCGCCCAGGATCCGCCCCGACTTGCCGCGCACCAGCTCGGCCGCGTCGGGGTTGCGCTTCTGCGGCATGATCGAGCTGCCGGAGGTGAACGCCTCGGGCATGCGCACGAAGCCGAACTGCGGCGTCGACCACAGCACCAGCTCCTCGGCGAAGCGCGAGAGATGCACGGCACAGATCGCGGCACTGGCGAGGTAGTCGAGCGCGAAGTCGCGGTCGGAGACGGCGTCGATCGAGTTGGCGGTCGGCCGGTCGAAGCCGAGCTCGGCCGCGGTCATCGCCCGGTCGATCGGAAAGCTGGTCCCGGCCAGGGCGGCCGAGCCGAGCGGGCACTCGTTGAGCCGCCGGCGCGCATCGGCGAAGCGCGACCGGTCGCGCCCCAGCATCTCGACATAGGCCAGGAGGTGATGGCCGAAGGTGACCGGCTGCGCCGCCTGGAGGTGGGTGAAGCCCGGCATCACCGTGGCCGCATGCTGCCCGGCCAGACCCAGCAGGACCCGCTGCAGCTCCATGATGCGGGCATCGGCCCGATCCATGGCGTCGCGGACCCAGAGCTTGAAGTCGGTGGCCACCTGGTCGTTGCGCGAGCGTGCGGTGTGCAGGCGCCGCCCCGGCTCGCCGACCAGGTCGGTCAGCCGCTGCTCGATGTTGAAGTGGATGTCCTCGAGCTCGGTCGTGAAGTCGAACGTGCCGGCGGCGATCGCCGCCTCGATCGTCTCCAGCCCGCCCAGGATCGCCGCGCACTCGGCCTCGGCTATCACGCCCGTCGCGGCCAGCATGCGCGCATGCGCCCGCGATCCGGCGAGATCGTGAGCCGCCAGCCGCTTGTCGAAGCCGATGGAGGCATTAATCTGCGCCATCAGCGGTGCCGGGTCCGTCGCGAAATGCCCGCCCCACAGCGCGCGGCCGCCCTTGACCTGTTCCGTCATCCCGGAGTCCCCATGCACCGCATGCTGCGCGTCCTCGCCATCCTGACCCTGCTCACGCCCGCCCTCGCCTCGGCCGCGGAGGTGGCGATCGAGACCACGGCACCGCAGCCGGTGCCGGAGATCGCCTTCCAGACCCTGGACGGTCAGGAGACCACGCTCGCGGCCTTCGCCGGCAAGGTCGTCGTCCTCAATCTGTGGGCGACCTGGTGCGCGCCGTGCCGCGAGGAGATGCCGGCCCTGGACCGGCTCCAGGCCATGTTCGCCGACCGCGACGTGATCGTTCTGGCCCTGTCGGTCGACCGCGCCGGGCCGGAGCGGGTCCAGAAGTTCCTCGACGAGATCGGCGTCCAGCACCTGCACGTCTATCGCGACCCCAAGGCCGCGGCAACCCGCGCCCTCAAGGTGCCGGGCCTGCCCGCCACCCTCCTGATCGACCGCCAGGGCCGCGAGGCCGGCCGGGTCCTCGGCATCGCCGCCTGGGACGGCCCGGCGGCGGTGGCCGCGGTCGAGAAGCTGCTGGCCGAGCCGGCGGGCTAGCGCGCAGCGCGCCATCGCCCGGGGACCGAACCATGACCGGCCACGCCATCCTGGTCCTCACGCCCGAGCAGGCCCGGGCGCGCACGGGCTGCGCTGGTCGACCTCCTGGTCGACGCCGTCGAGGGCGGCGCTTCGGTGAACTTCGTCCGGCCGATGACCGCGGCCAAGGCCGAGGCGTGGTGGGAGGGTGCGCTCGCCAGCCATGCCCGCGGCGAACGCCTGATCCTCACCGCCGAAGCCGACGGCCGCGTCGATGGCACCGTCCAGCTGGTGCCGGCGCCGCAGGAGAACCAGCCGCATCGCGCCGACGTCGCCAAGATGCTGGTCCACCGCCGCGCCCGCCGCCAGGGCCTGGGCGCAGCGCTCCTGGCGGCGGTCGAGGCCGAGGCGCGCCGGCTCGGGCACACCCTGCTCACCCTCGACACCGAGGCCGGCAGCGCCGGCGAGCGGCTCTATGCCCGCCTGGGCTGGATCCGCTTCGGCCAGGTCCCCGGCTACGCGATCACCGCCGACGGCAGCGACCGCGAAGCCGCGACCTTCTTCTACCGTACCTTGTGAGCGGGCGAGCGGGTCACCGGCCGCCAGGGGGCGGTTTCAGATCGTCCCGGCAGCACTGCGCAGCGCCTGGCCCAGGAGCGGCTGGCGCAGCTCAGGCGCCACCTCGGCGGCGAGCTCGATCAGCGCCGCGAACCGGCGCTGCTTCTTGGCGGCATGGTTGACCGCGATGTCGGCCAGGCGATGGCGCAGGAAGGGGTTGCGGAACCGCTCTTCCGTGGTCCGGCGGTAGGCGCGCGCGGCGTCGCCGAGGCCGAGGGCCGCGAACACCGGCAGGACCTCCTCGTCGTAGACCCGCGCCAGGCTCAGGGCGAGGTCGGGGTCCGACAGTGCCTCGAGCACGGTCTCGTCCGCGCGGCCGCCGGTCGAGCAGCCAGCGCTCGGCCAGCCAGGTGTGGCCGAGGTTGAGGATGAACAGCTTCAGCCGCTCGTAGCGGGCGAGGTCGGCGGTCACGACCAGGTCGGGATGGCGGCAGACCGGCCTCAGGCCGGGGGCATCCTCGATCGCCCACAGCGCGTAGGGCTCGGCCACGGCCCCGATCGGGTCGAGCGCCTCGGCGACGATCCGGTCGACCAGCGAGCAGGCCCAGATGCAGCGCTGCTCGAGCCAGGCACGAAAGGCGGGCTCCATGCCCCACTCGGCGGCAAGGCCCGCGACCACGCCCCGCAGCACCTCGCCGTTGCGGGAGATCAGCTCGCAGGGAAACAGCGTGACCGGCTCGGCCCGGTGCCGCCAGCGGGCATGCAGCAGCTTGAGCAGCTTGGCCGGGAACGAGCGCGGCACCCGGTCCTCCGGGCGGTCGGCGGGGTCCAGCTCGTAGCCGCGGTCGGCGGTGTTGGAGACGATGGCCTGCACGCCGAGCGCCAGGGCCTCCACCGCCTCCCACTCGCCGGCGGCGTCGAACGCCCGCACCACGCTGGTGACCCGGACCTCCCGCTCGCTCGGCCGCCCGTCGACCAGGCCCTTGAGCCGGACCGGGTAGCCGCCGCCCGCCCGCAGTGCGCGCACCCGGGCCAGGGCCGACGCGGACCCGGTGGTCTGGACCGCGGCGATGGTGCCGATCGCCTCCCCGGCCGCCAGGGCCTCGCTCACCATCAGGTCGACATGGGCCTGCAGCAGGCGCCCGGTCCCGAACTGCAGGATGGCCGGGTCGCTCACCTCACAGCTCGATCATCGCCTTGACCACGCCGGTCTCGGGCCGGATCCAGTCGGCGAAGCGCGCGGGTGCCTCCTCCAGCGTGGCCCGATGGGTGATCAGCCGCTCGACGCGGACCGCACCGGAGCGGATCGCCGCCAGGACCTCGCGGAAATCCTCGATGGTGGCGTTGCGGCTGCCCTTGAGCGTCGCCTCGCGCTTGTGGAAGTCGGGGTCGGAGAAGCGGAGGTCGGTCCGGACCACGCCCACGAACACGAGCGTCCCGCCATGGGCGACCCAGCCGAAGCTCTGCTCCATGGCAGCGGTGTTGCCGGTGGCGTCGAAGACGAGATCGAAGAAGTCGCCGCCGGTGAGCTCGCGCAGGCGCTCCGCGGTGTCGGCGTCGGCCGGCAGTCCGTCGCCCAGCCCAAGCGCGTCGCGGCAGAAGGCGAGCCGATCCGCGCGCGGATCGAGGAAGGTGACCTGGGCGCCGCGGGCCTTGGCGAAGGTCGCGGTGGCGATCCCGATGGGCCCAGCACCCACGACCAGCGTGCGCTCGCCGCCGCGGATCTCCGCCCGTCGCGCCGCATGCGCCCCGATCGCCAGGAACTCGACCAGGGCCGCCTGGTCGAGCGGCAGGCCGTCGGTCGGGAACACCCGGTCGGCCGGCAGGGCGAGGTAGTCGCACATGCCGCCGTCGCAATGCACGCCCAGGCACTGCAGGCTGGTGCAGCAGTTGGTCTTGCCCCGGCGGCAGGCGATGCAGGTGCCGCAGGTGAGGTAGGGCATGACGTAGACCGGCGTGCCCTCCGCCAGGGCCACTCCGGCACCGGCGGCGGCGACCTCGCCGGCCAGCTCGTGGCCCATGACCCGCGGGTAGTCGAGATAGGGGTGCTTGCCCTGGAAGATGTGCAGGTCGGTCCCGCACACCCCCATCCGCCGGACCCGGATCACGACCTCGCCCGCGGCCGGCTCCGGGCGTGCGCGCTCGATCAGCTGTAGCTCGCCCGGCCGCTCGCAGCGGACCGCCCGCATGGTCCGGCTCAGTGCGAGACCAGGATCGGGCTGGGTGCGGTCTCCAGGATCGAGCGGGTCACGCCGCCGAACATCATCTCGCGCACCCGGGAATGGCCGTAGCCGCCCATCACCAGCAGGTCGGCCTGCTCCTCGGTGACCTGGCCCAGGATGGTGTCGGCGATGCCGCCGGATGCCGAGACCTGCTTCACGCGCGCCTTCGCCCCGTGGCGGCTGAGGTAGGTGGTGAGGCCGAAGCCCGGCCGGTCGCTGAAGCGGGCACCGGCGCGGTGGGCGTCGACGGTCAGGACCACCACGTCCTCGGCTTCGCGCAGGAGCGGGATGGCGTCGCCGGCGGCCCGCGCCGCCTCGCGCGAGCCGTCCCAGGCCACGAGCGCGCGCTTGGGCGGCAGGGCACCGCTCCAGTTGGCCGGCACCACGAGGGCCGGGCGGCCGGTGTCCATGAACGCGGCCTCGGCCAGTGCCGAGCCGTCCGAGTTGGTGCCCGGGCCGACCACGATCAGGTCGGCGCGCCGACCCTGCCGGGCGAGGATCGCCGGCAGATGGTCCATGGTCGCGGTCTCCCGCCGGGCCTCGAGCTTCACGCCCTTGGCGTCGGCGATCGCCTTCATCGCCGCGAGCTGCTCGTCGGCCTCGCGCTCCAGCGTGGCCATCTGCTCGCGCACGAAGTCCTCGGGCACGTGGCGGCCGACCAGGGCGCGCATGAACGGCTCGGTCACCAGGAACAGGGCACTGACATGCGCCTTGCTGGCCGCCGCGAGCTCGACCGCGGCCCGCAGGCGCGCCTCGGCGGCGGGCGTCTCGTCGACGTGGACCAGGATCTCGGTGATCGCCATGGACTACTCCTGGAAC
This sequence comes from uncultured Alphaproteobacteria bacterium, assembly GCA_963769465.1. Taxonomy (GTDB): domain Bacteria; phylum Pseudomonadota; class Alphaproteobacteria; order Geminicoccales; family Geminicoccaceae; genus Benzoatithermus. The sequence goes on along the minus strand of CAVYMA010000017.1, from coordinate 8,535 downwards.
GCTTCGTCGCGTTTGGCGCGGACGTTGGGAAGGAGGACGACGACGAGGACGGCGAGGGAGACGGCGAGGAGGGCGAGGCTCAAGGGGCGGGTGAGGAAGACGGTGGCGTCGCCGCGGGAGATGATCATGGCCCGGCGCAGGTTCTCCTCCAGCATCGGGCCGAGGACGAAGCCCAAGCAGGAGCGGGGCGGGCTCGAAGTCGAGCTTGATCAGGAGGTAGCCGATCAGGCCGAACAGGGCCATGGCGTAGACGTCGAACGGGTTGCCGTTCACGCTGTACACGCCGATGCAGCAGAACGCGATGATCGCCGGGAACAGGAGGTGGTAGGGGATGGTGAGCATCTTCACCCACATCCCGATGAGCGGCAGGTTGAGCAGCACCAGCATCAGATTGCCGACCCACATCGAGACGATCAGGCCCCAGAACAGAGCCGGCTCGTCGGTCACCACGTTGGGGCCGGGCGTGATGCCCTGGATGATCAGGGCCCCGATCATCAGGGCCATCACCGGGTTGGACGGGATGCCCAGGGTGAGCATGGGGATGAACGAGGTCTGCGCCCCGGCATTGTTGGCGGCCTCGGGTGCGGCCACGCCCTCGATGGCACCCTTGCCGAACTGGGCCCGGTTGGGCGAGATCCGCTTTTCCATGGTGTAGGCGGCAAAGGAGGCCAGCATCGCCCCGCCGCCGGGCAGGATGCCCAGGAGCGAGCCCAGGCCGGTGCCGCGCAGGACCGGGCCGGCGATCCGCGCGAGGTCGGCGCGCGACGGGATCAGCCCGCTGACGCTTTTGACCATCACGCTGCGCGTGCTCTCGTGCTCGAGATTGCGGATGATCTCGCCCAGGCCGAACACGCCCATCGACAGGGCCACGAAGTTGAGCCCGTCGGCGAGCTCGGGCAGATCGAAGGTGAAGCGCGGCGTGCCGGTCTCGACGTCGGTCCCGACCAGGCCCAGGAGCAGGCCCAGCACCACCATGGTGAAGGCCTTGAGCAGCGAGCCCGGGCCAGGGCCACCGAGGTCACCAGGCCCAGGACCATGAGCGAGAAATACTCGGCCGGGCCGAACTGCAGCGCCACGTCGGCCGAGCGGCGGGGCGAACAGGGCCACGATGAAGGTGGCGACCGAGCCGGCGAAGAACGAGCCCAGGGCGGCCGTGGCCAGGGCCTGGCCCGGCGCGGCCCTGCTTGGCCATCTGGTAGCCGTCGATCGCGGTCACCACCGAGGAGCTCTCGCCCGGCAGGTTGATCAGGATCGCGGTGGTCGAGCCGCCATACTGGGCACCGTAGTAGATCCCGGCCAGCATGATCAGCGCCGAGACCGGCGGCAGCGAGAAGGTCAGCGGCAGGAGCATGGCGATGGTGGCGATCGGCCCCAGCCCGGGCAGCACCCCCACCGCCGTGCCGAGCAGCACGCCGACGAAGCAGTAGAGCAGGTTCCACGGCGACAACGCCGTCTCGAAGCCCAGCCCCAGATTGGCCAGCAGTTCCATGGCCGTCCTCCTACTGCGCCGGTGCCGGGGCGGGTTCGGCGGGTGCGGGCGGTGCCGGCGGGGCGGCCGTCCAGTAGGCCGGGCTGACCCACGGCCCGAACAGCGGCAAGGGCAGACCCAGCCCCTTGATGAACAGCACCGAGCAGAACACGGCGATGCCCAGGGACAGCGGCACCGAGGCCTTGAGGCTGGCGTAGCGGCTGGCCCAGGCAGTGGCGAGCACCACCACCACCAGGATCGGGGCGAGGCCGAGACCGCGCAGGGAGAAGCCGAACAGCACCACCGGCACGATGACCAGGGCGATGCCCACCCAGGGCACCTTGCCGATCACGTCCTCCTGCATGGGCCCGCGCCAGGCGATGGCCGCCAGGGCGAGGCCGAGCAGGATCATCAGGACCGACAGGATGGTCGGGAAGTAGCCCGGCCCCATCCGGAACGAGGTCCCCATCTCGAGCTCGCGCCCGAACACCAGGAACCCCAAGCCGATCCCGGCCACCACCAGACCGCCCACCACGTCGCGTGGCTTCTCCATGGTCGTCATGGCAAGGCCTCCCCTCAGCCAGCGCGCTTACCGCGCGATGGTCAGTCCGCGTAGACGCCCGCGGCCTCGATGATCGGCTGCCACTTGGCGATCTCGCTCTGGAGCTGCGCGTCCAGGGCCGCCGGCGTCGCGCGATCGGCCGCGACGGGCTCGGTGCCGAGGTCGGCGAAGCGCTCGATCACCTTGGGATCGGCCAGGGCGGCCTGCAGGGCGGCGGCCAGCTTCTCGACCACCTCGGGCGGGGTGCCGGCCGGGGCGTAGAGGCCGTGCCAGACGGCGACCTCGAACCCGGGCACGCCCGAGGAGTCCAGGGTCGGCAGGTCGGGCAGCGACGGGACCGGGTCCTTGGTGGTCACCGCGTAGCCCTTGATCTTGCCGCCCTTGATCTGGCTCGTGGTGTTGGTGGTCTGGTCGCACATCAGGTCGACCTGACCGCCCATCAGGTCGGTCATCGCCGGGCCGGTGCCCTTGTAGGGGACCGTGGTCATCGGCGAATCGAGCGCGTCCATCAGCAGCATGCCGCACAGGTGCGAGGCCGAGCCGATGCCGGCATTGGCCAGGGTGACCTGATCCTTGTTGGTCTTGATGTACTCGACCAGCTCGGTGACGTTGGCGGGGGCGAGATCGCCCTTGCCGACGATGGTCATCGGCACGTCGGTCACCAGGCCCACGGCCGCGAACGCCTCACCGGGCTTGTAGGGCAGCTTGCGGTACAGCGAAGCACTGGTCGCCTGGCCGATATGGTGCAGCAGCAGGGTGTAGCCGTCGGGGTCGGCCTTGGCGACCCGGCCGGCGCCGAGGGTGCCGCCCGCACCGCCGACATTCTCCACGATCACCTGCTGCCCCAGGCTCGCCGTCATCGGCTCGGCGATCAGCCGCGCTACGGTGTCGGTCGGGCCGCCGGCCGCGAAAGGCACGATCATGGTGATCGTCCGGTCGGGGAAGCTCTGTGCCCAGGCCGAGGTGGACAACGCCAAAACGGCAACTGTGGCAAGGACGCATCTGCGCTGCATCATTGTGCCTCCCGATGATCGAACGCCCGTTTGTCAGCGAGAGGACGACAAGCACGCTAGACAGGCCGAGGTCAAGCAAACCCGTGGGTCGGAGCGACGATGGCGCTCGCCAGGACGATCGCCGTTTTTTCCCTTTCGCTGCTGGCAGTTGCCGGCTGCGGCCGCAATGAACCGCCGCCGCGCGCCGGCGCTGGTGCGCTCACTGGTCCCACTTGCGTGCGCGTGCTCGCGGAGCGCGGGATCGCCGTCCAGCCGTGGCAGGGCGGGACCAGGGCCTGCCCGATCGACACGCCGGTGCGCGCGGCCGAAGGGCGGATCATCGCCTTCGCGCCGCCGCTCGAGACCAGCTGCGCCATGCTGGCGGCGTGGAGCGGCTTCGAGGGCGAGGTCGACCGGGCCGCGCGCGCCACCCTGGGCAGCCCGGTCGTGGCCATCCGCCACTATGGCAGCTTCGCCTGCCGCGCCATGACCGGCAACGCCGGCCGCCGCAGCCTGCACGCCCAGGCCCGCGCCCTGGACATCGCCGCGTTCCAGCTCGCCGACGGCCGGGTGGTGAGCGTGCTCAAGGGCTGGCGCGGACCGGCGGACCAGCGCCGGTTCCTGCGCGCGGTGGCCGTCGCCGCCTGCCGCCAGTTCAGCGTCGTGCTGACGCCCGACAGCGACCGGTTCCACCAGGACCACCTGCACCTCGATATCGGGCCGTGGCGAAAGTGCGGTGCCTGAAGCGAGGTGGCTTGCGGTAAATCGATTTCCGTGCGGTAACGGGCCAAGCGTTCCCCGACCCGACCACCTTCCCCGCGGCCCAAGAAAATGCATGAAAAGCTTCGTCTGAACCTCGATCTCGAGCTCACCAAGCCGCGGGGTCGCAAGGGCCGGCGTCCGCTCGCCGAGCAGCGCGCCACGGCCCTGGCCGAGGCGGTGATCGCCCACGTCCTGCCGTCGCTGGCCCAGGAGGCCGGGATCGAGCGCGACCGGCTGGCCGGAGCGCTCCTGGCCGAGCTCGGCTACGATGTCGGCCGCTCGCATCCGCCGGCCGCCGCCATGGACATGCTGGCCATCGCCACCGAGCGCCTGCGCGACGCCATCGCCGGCCGCGCTGGCAACCACGTCATCCTGCCCACGCCGACCATCCGCGGGCCGCGCACCCTGCAATAGGCTCAGCCGCGCGCCGACGACTCGCGCCGCTCGTCCAGCAGCCCCAGATAGTGCTGCACCACCGCCGCCGCGGCGATGGCGGTGATGTCGGCATGGTCGTAGGCCGGTGCCACCTCGACCACGTCCATGCCGCGCCAGTCGATCCCGCCCAGGCCGCGCAGCACCATCAGCGCCTGCGCCGAGCTCAGCCCGCCGGCGACCGGCGTGCCGGTCCCCGGCGCGAAGGCGGGGTCGAGGCAGTCGATGTCCAGGGACAGGTAGGCCGGGCCGCCGCCGACGCGGGCCCGGATGCGCTCGATCGTGGCCCGCACGCCCAGCTCCTGGAAGGCGTAGCCGTCGAGGATCTCCAGCCCGCAATCCTCGGGCGCGTGGGTGCGGATGCCGATCTGGATCGAGCGCGCCGGCTCGATCAGCCCGGCCTTGACCGCGCGCGCGACGAAGGTCCCGTGGTCCAGCCGGTCGCCGTCGTCGTCCCAGGTGTCCTGGTGCGCGTCGAACTGCACCAGCGCCAGGGGCCCGTGCTTGGCGGCGTGCGCCTGGAGCAGCGGCCAGGTGATGAAGTGATCGCCGCCCAGGCTGACCAGGTGGACGTCCTGCTCGACGATGGCCGCGGCCTGGGCGCGGATCGCACCGGGGATCTCCGCGTGCCGGCCATAGTCGAAGGCGCAGTCGCCATAGTCGATCACGGCCAGTGCCTCGAACGGGTCGCGCGCGAAGGGGTATTGCGGATCGCCGCACAGGATGGCCGAGGCGCGGCGGATCGCCTGCGGCCCGAAGCGCGCACCGGGACGGTTGCTCACCGCCGTGTCCAGCGGCACGCCCCAGACCGCGACGTCGACGCCGGCGAGGTCGCGCGTGTAGCGGCGGCGCATGAAGGACAGGGCACCGGCATAGGCGGCCTCGAGCGAACCGCCCTTGAGCGGCCCGAGAAAGGCGTTGTCGGTCGGCCGGCCCGGCTTGTGCTCGCTGCTCATCTGCGGTCCTCTGGCTGCTCGCGCCGGACATAGGCGGGAACGCCCGGCGAGGCCAGCGGGCGCCGGTGGACAGTGCCGGTGGGTACCTCGGGGACAGGGAGCAGCAAGCTGTGGACAAGCCCGGTTCGGCCAAGGCGATCACGCCCGAGGATGTGGCACCGCCCGCCTCCCGCTACGCCCACGGCATGCTGGTGGAGCCGGGCTGCCGGTGGCTGCACGTCTCGGGCCAGGTCGGCGTGCGGCCGGACGGCACCCTGGCCGAGGGTGCCGAGGCCCAGCTCGAGCAGGCGTTCGCCAACCTGTTCGCGGTCCTGGCGGCGGCCGGCATGGCCAGGAAGGACCTGGTCAAGCTGACCGTGCTGCTCACCGCGGCCGATCAGGTCGGCCTCTACCGCGTGGTGCGCGACCGCTGCCTCGACGGCGCGCTGGTGGCCTCCACGCTCCTGATCGTGGCCGGCCTCGCCAGCCCGGACTTCCTGGTCGAGGTGGAGGCGGTGGCGGCCGCACCCGCGCGCTGAGCGGGGCGCGTTGACAGGGCCGGGCCGGCCGGGCAGTGCTCCGGCCGTGTCGAACAGCGCGAACGGGAGAGCGGCGTGCGCCCCTGCCACGGTTTCATGGCCACCCTCCTCGTCCTGGCGGGCCTTACCGCCTGCGCCGACGACCGCAAGCCCGTCGACGAGACCCAGGTGGTGGAGCCCATCGGCTTCGGCTGCCTCGACCAGATGGGCGAGATCGCCAACGATCCGCTGAACCCCGCACCCCCGCCGTTCTGCCGCATCGGCGTGCTGGGCGCGCTCCAGCTCGACGGCAAGCCGCTGCCGAAGGTGGCGGTGCTCGACCACGGCAACGAGTGCCTGCGCACCGCGAAAGGCTACGAGATCGACCTGGCGCCGGGCGTGGCCGCCCGCTTCCACGCCGCGTTCGTGACCGACCCGGACTTCGTGCCGATGGCCGACAGCCCCGGCTGCCCCGACCTGGGCGGCACGGGTGCGGTGCCGGCACTTCCCGCCGGTGCGGTGGACGCGATCGAGTTCGCCACCGTGGGCATCGTGCCGGCCACCGCCGCCGACGGGTCCGCCCTCCTCCTGCCGGCCCAGGTCAGCGCGCGCCTGATCGATGCCCGGACCGGGCAGGTGCGCTGGCAGGACCGCTGCCGCCTCGACACGGCCGAGCTCACCACCGCCGCCGGGCTTTCCCGAGCTCGGCAACCTGCGCCAGGTGCTCTCGGACGAAGCACTGCGCTGTGCCCGCGGCTTCGCGGCGACGCTGGGAGCACCCGCACCCCTGTAGGGGCCGGCGATGCGCCTCTCGGTCCTCGTCTCCGCCGTCGTCGCGGCCCTGGTCGGCTTCGGCGGGACCCTGGCGATCGTGGTCGCGGCGGCCCGCGCGGTGGGTGCCGACCCGGCGCAGACCTCCTCCTGGGTCACCGCCTTGTGCCTCGCCATGGCGGTCAGCAGCACGCTGCTCAGCGTCGTTTGGCGCATGCCGATCATCACCGCCTGGTCGACCCCCGGCGCGGCGCTGATCGCCGCCACCGGGGGCGGCATCGACCTGCCGGAAGCCATCGGCGCGTTCCTGTTCGCCGGTGCGCTGATCCTGCTCACCGCCAGCCTGCGCGTGGTGGGCGACCTCGTCCACCGCCTGCCGTCCGCGGTCGCCTCGGGCATGCTGGGCGGGGTCCTGCTGCAGTTCGTGATCGCACCCTTCGCCAGCGCCCCGGCCCTGCCGGCGCTGGTGCTGCCGCTGCTCGCCTTGTTCCTGGTCGTCCGGCTGGTCAGCCCGTCTGCCGCCGTGCTCGCCGTGCTGGTGGGCGGCATAGCACTCGCCTGGAGCCTGGGGCTCGACCGCCGCCCCGCCGGCGGGCATGGCGCTGTCCTCGCTGCGGCTCACCCTGCCCGCGTTCGATCCGGCGGCACTGATCGGTCTCGGCCTGCCGCTCTACCTCGTGACCATGGCCTCGCAGAACCTGCCGGGCTTCGCGGTCCTGCGCGCCGCCGGCTACGAGCCGCCCGCGCGCGCGATCCTGGCGGTCACGGGCGGCGTCTCGCTGCTGACCGCACCCTTCGGCGCCCACACCTCCAACCTCGCCGCGATCACGGCGGCGATCTGCACCGGCCCCGACACCCATCCCGATCCGGCGCGGCGCTGGCTCGCCGGACCGCTCTACGGCTTGTGCTACCTGGTGCTGGCGGCCTTCGGCGCCTCGCTGGTCGAGCTGGTCGCGGCCATGCCGCCGGCCCTGATCGCCACCGTCGCCGGCGTCGCCCTGGTAGCACCGCTCACCGGTGCCATGGCGACCGCGATGGCCGACGAGCGCCAGCGCTTCGCCGCGGCGCTGGCGTTCGCGGTCACCGCCTCGGGCGTCGCCGCCTTCGGCATCGGCGCGCCGTTCTGGGGCCTGGTCGCGGGCCTCGCCGTGCTCGGGCTGGACCGTGTCCGCCGATTGTCCGATCGCACCGGTTCTGCGACACCGGGCCCGCGCTAGACCGGACGGACACCGACTTGCCGCTCTATACCGCCATCCCGCCCGCGCAAGGCCGCCGCCAGCTGCGCCAGTGGCGCTTCGCGCTGCTGCGCGCCGCTGGCCTGCTCCTGGTCACGCTGATCGGCTGCATGCTGGGCCTGCTGTTCCTCGACCAGCTCGACGAGCCCTTGGGCGCCCGGGCGTTCCGCGCCTTGTGGAACGCCGCCAACACGATCTCCACCCTGGGCGACCTGGACAGCCTCAACGACGATCAGCAGTGGTTCATGATCGGGGCCATGTTCACCCTGGTCACCGTCGGCGGCTTCGCCATCAGCAACCTGACGGGCATCCTCTCGGCGGGGGACGTCCAGGCCTACCGGGAGTATCGGCGCGTGGAACGCAAGCTCGAGGGCCTGAGCGGCCATGTCCTCGTCGCCGGCTACGGCGCATTCGGGCGACGCGTCGCCGACCGCATGCGCAAGCGCGGGCGGACCGTCGTCGTGCTCGAGTTCGAGGACGACCGCGCCAAGCAGGCCTCGGATGCCGGCTACATCGCCGTCCTTCTCGTGGCCGGTCGCGACGAGGCGCTTGGCAAGGTCGGCCTGGCATCGGCTGCCGCCATGTTCATTCTCGTGCCGAACCCCGACCGCAAGCTGGCGCTCACCCTGATCGCCCGGAACATCAACGCCGGGCTGCCGATCATCGTCGCCGACGACGCGGACACCGACGAATCCTGGCTGCCGCATGCCGGCGCCTCGCGGGTCGTCCTGGTCGACGACCTCGTCGCCGAGGCCATGGTCGACCAGCTGGAAAAGCTGCAGGGCAACCCTTGAGTCCATGCTGCAGCGCACCATCTACCATCCATGTGGATGGTGAATGGATGGTACGATGCGCACTCC
>CAVYMA010000016.1:0-95934 GCA_963769465.1 uncultured Alphaproteobacteria bacterium | reverse complement strand
AAGGGCACCCGGCGGTTGCCCACCTGCAGCGGCATCGCCGCCAGCTCGGCCTCGCTCCGGCCGGCGAGTGCGGCCGGCACCAGGGCGCGGGCGTCGACCGGCAGCGGCGTCGGGTCGGTGAACCGCAGGCGCACGGCCTTCATTGCAGCACCTTGCGCAGGTGGAAATGGTAGGGGCCGAGCTGGCCGCCATAGTTGCCCGCACTGATCGCGACCACGCCGCCGCCGCGGCCGAGGCTGCAAGCGGCGCGCACGCCCACCGCGGTGGCGGTGGCGACGTCGGCCTCGGTCAGCCCGTCGATGACGATCTCGAGCACCGCGCCCACCTCGTCCGGCAGTGCCGTCCTGGCCGTCTGCGCCGCGGATGGTCGGGCAGTAGGCGTCGTTGGTCGAGGCGATCAGGCCCTTGTAGCGCGAGCCGACCTTCGAGCCCGAGCGCACCACGCCGCCGGGGAAGGGCATGATCACGTTGGGCAGCCGGCGCATCGCGTCGATCGCGGCCAGCGACGGCCGCGCGCGCGATCTCGCCCGTGGTGCACAGGATCAGGAAGTTGCCGCCGCCGACCCCGCCCTGCACGCCGGCCGCGTCCTCGACCAGGAACTCGCCGTCCATCACCGGCACCCGCCAGTAGCGGCGGCCGCCGATGCGCTTGCTGCTCTGGAAGCCGTCGCCGAAGTAGCGCAAGGACCGGCCCATCGCGGCCGTGCCGTCGCCGGCGAGGCCCGAGAAGCAGGCGGTGCCGGCGCAGGTCAGCACGCACTGGCCGACGCGCGCCACCAGCTGCTTGGCGAGGTCGGGGTCGCCCATGGCGAACAGGAGCACGGCGATCCCGGGCCGCCCGTCCGGCGTCTCGTCCGGCGTCCAGCTCGCGCTCGATGCCGGCCTCGCAGCCGCAGGCGATCACCGAGGTCGCGAAGCCGGTCATGGCCTCGGCCGCGGTCCGTGCCCAGCGCGGCTCGTCGGCGGTGATCACGAGCCGCGTCGCCCGCATCGGGAACGCCTCGGCGAACGTGTCCTCGATCAAGACGCCGTTGAGAATCACGCGGCCATGTCCTCCCCCCTGTTGCCGGCGCGACTATAGGGGCGTGCCTTCGTGGCAAGCCAGCCATAGATGGCCGCACCCCGCGCGGGAACGGCCGATTGACAAGCCGTCACAGGTCCTGAACCGTCGCGTGTGCACGCGCGGGGTATGGTGGACTGCTCGCATCGCGGACCCCCGTCGTGCTCCGACAACCCACGAGCGAATGGGGAGCAAACGCCGACATGGAATCGATCATCGGGTTCCTGAACACGATCTTCTGGGGCTACGTCCTCATCTACGGCCTCCTGGCCGTCGGCATCTACTTCACCTGGCGTCTCGGCTTCGTGCAGATCGTGCATTTCGGCGAGATGTTCCGGGTGATCACGGGCTCGAAGGAGACCGACAAGGCCGGCATCTCGCCCTTCCAGGCGCTCACCGTCAGCCTCGCCTCGCGCGTCGGCACCGGCAACATCGCCGGCGTGGCGGTGGCACTCTATCTGGGCGGTCCGGGTGCGATCTTCTGGATGTGGATGGTGGCCCTGGTCGGCATGGCCACGGCCTATTCCGAGAGCACGCTGGCGCAGCTCTACAAGGTCACCGACGATGACGGCCAGTACCGCGGCGGCCCCGCCTTCTACATCGCGCGCGGCCTCGGTGCGCCCTGGGCCGGCTACATCTTCTCGGTCTGCCTGATCATCTCCTTCGGCCTGGTCTTCAACGCCGTCCAGGCGAACTCGATCGCCGACGCCATGGAGGGCGCCTTCGGGGCACCCAAGCTCGTGGTCGGGATCGTCGTCGCGGCCCTGGCGGGGGTCATCATCTTCGGCGGCCTGAAGCAGATCGCCCGCGTCGCCGAGATCGTCGTCCCGTTCATGGCGGGCGCCTACCTGCTCATGGCGATCTACGTCCTGATCACGCATGCCGGCGCGGTGCCGGGCGTCATCGGCACGATCTTCGCCAGCGCCTTCGGCTTCCAGGAGGCGGCCGGCGGGGTCGCGGGCGGCGTGGCCGCGGCCATGCTCAACGGCGTCAAGCGCGGGCTGTTCTCCAACGAGGCGGGCATGGGCTCCGCACCCAACATCGCCGCCTGCGCCACCCCGAACCCCCACCATCCCTCCTCGCAGGGCTTCGTCCAGGCCCTGGGCGTGTTCATCGACACGATCCTGGTCTGCACCGCGACCGCGGTGATGATCCTGCTGTCCGACACCCTGCAGCCGGGCTCCGGCCTGACCGGCACCCAGCTGACCCAGGCGGCGCTGACCGTGCATTTCGGCGAGGCCGGCAAGTACTTCGTGGCGATCGCCATCTTCTTCTTCGCCTTCACCTCGATCATCGGCAACTACTCCTACGCCGAGAACGCGGTGACCTATGTCGGCCACGGCCACACCACCGGCTTCGTCGTCCTGCGGGTGCTGGTACTGCTGATGGTGGTCTGGGGCGCCTACCAGACCGTGGCCACGGTGTTCGACGCCGCCGACGCCTCGATGGGCCTGATGGCGACGATCAACCTGGTCGCCATCCTCCTGCTCTCGGGCACGGTGGTGAAGCTCACCCGCGACTACTTCGCCCAGCGCAAGATGGGCAAGGAGCCGGAGTTCCACGCCGCCGACTATCCGGAACTCGGCGACGGCGTCGACCGGAAGATCTGGTCGCGCTGAACCGGAGCGGGCGGCCGCGCGCCGCCCGCGCCCCTTCGGACGGTCCTAGACCTCGACCACGCGCAGGTTGTTGGTGGTGCCGGACTGGCCGAACGGGATGCCGGCCACGACCAGGATCAGGTCGCCCGGCACGGCGAAGTCCTCGGCCACGGCGTTGGCGCGGGCGTGCTCGACCATCTCCTCGTAGCTGTGCATCACCGGCGAGGTGATGCTGTGGGTGCCCCACAGCAGCGCCATCTGGCGCGCCACGCCCTCGTCGGGGGTGAAGGCCAGCACCGGCGCGCGTGGCCGCTGCCGCACGACCCGGGCCGCGGTGACGCCGCTCGAGGTGTGGACCACGATGGCCTTCGCACTGACGGCGGTCGCGAGGTCGGCCGCGGCTGCCGCCACCGCGTGCGGGGCCGTCGTTTCGGCGTGCGGGCGCAGCGCGTGGATGATCGAGCGGTAGGAGGCGTGGCTCTCGGTCCGGGCGATGATCCGCGCCATCATGGTCACGGCCTCGACCGGGTAGCTGCCGGCGGCACTCTCGGCCGAGAGCATGACGGCGTCGGCACCGTCGTAGATCGCGGTCGCCACGTCGGAGGCCTCGGCCCGGGTCGGGGTCGGCGCGTCGACCATCGACTCCAGCATCTGGGTGGCGACGATCACCGGCTTGCCCTGCAGCCGGCACAGCTGCACCAGCTCCTTCTGCCGGCCCGGCACGTCCTCGTGCGGGATCTCGACGCCGAGATCGCCGCGGGCGACCATGATGGCGTCGGACAGGCGCACGATGTCCTCGATCCGCTCCAGGGCCTGCGGCTTCTCGATCTTGGCGAGCAGCGCCGCCCGGCCGCCGATCAGGCCCCGCGCCTCGATCAGGTCGGCCGGCTTCTGCACGAAGGACAGGGCGACGAAGTCGACGCCCAGATCGAGGCCGAAGGCCAGATCCTCGCGGTCCTTGGCCGTGAGCGGCGAGAGGTCGAGGGCGGTGTCGGGCAGGTTCACGCCCTTGCGGTTGCTGATCGTGCCACCGATGACGACCCGCGCGTCGATGGTGTCCGCACCCAGCGAGGCCACCTCCAGCCGGACCCGGCCGTCGTCGATCAGGAGCGAGGCGCCGGGCAGGACGGCCTTGAAGATCTCGGGATGCGGCAGCGGGATCGCGTCCTTGCCGCCTTCCTCCCGGCCGAGGACGAAGCGCACGGTCTCGCCCGCCGCGACCTGGACCTTGCCGTCCGGTGATGGCGCCGACCCGGATCTTCGGCCCCTGCAGGTCCTGCAGGATCGCGATCGGCCGGCCGGTCTCGCGCTCGAGCGCGCGGATGGCGCCGTGGACCTTGCGGTGGTCGTCGTGGGCGCCGTGGCTGAAGTTGAGGCGGAACACGTCCGCCCCGGCGAGGAACAGCTCGCGCAGCCGCTCGGGCGAGGAGCTGGCCGGCCCGATGGTCGCGACGATCTTGGCGTGGCGATGACGGCGCATGTCGGAGTCCTGTCGCTCGGGCGGTGGCGGGCGGGCCGGCCCCGTCATAGGCCGATTGCCGCCCCGCCGAAAGCAGCCCGCCCGCTCCCCGGCTCAGTCGGCGTAGACGCCGGCGGCCTCGATGATCGGCTGCCACTTCACGATCTCGGCCGCGAGCAGCTCGTCCATGGCGGCCGGGGTCGCCTGGTCGGGCGGCACCGGGACCGTGCCGAGATCGGCGAAGCGCTCCTTGACCTTGGGATCCTGCACCGCCGCCTGCAGGGCCTTGGACAGCGTGTCGATGATCTCTTTGGGCGTGCCGGCAGGCGCGTAGAGCCCGTGCCAGACGGTCATCTCGAAGCCGTCCAGGCCGGATTCGTCCAGCGTCGGCAGGTCGGGCAGCACGGCCAGCCGCTCCTTGGTGGTGACGGCGTAGCCCTTGATCTTGCCGGACTTGATCTGGTTGGTCGTGTTGGTGGTCTGGTCGCACATCACGTCGACCTGCCCGCCCAGGAGGTCGGTCATGGCCGGGCCGGTGCCCTTGTAGGCGACCGAGGTCAGGGGCACGTCGATCGCGTCCATGAACAGCATCCCGCACAGATGCGAGGCCGAGCCGACGCCGGCGTGGGCGTAGGTCACGCTGTCCTTGTTGGCGCGCAGGTAGGCGATCAGCTCCTCGATCGTGTTCGCCGGGAAATCGCCCCGGGCGACGATGGTCATCGGCACGTCGGTGATGCGGCCGATGCCGTCGAAGGCGCCGTCGGGGTCGTAGGCGAGGTTGCGGTAGAGCGTGGCGCTGGAGGCCTGGGCCACGTGGTTGAGGAGCAGGGTGTAGCCGTCGGGCTCGGCCCGGGCGGCGCGGGCGGTGCCGAGCGTGCTGCCCGCACCGCCGGCGTTCTCGACCACGAGCTGCTGGCCGAGCGTGCCCGACATCGATTCGGCGATCAGCCGGGCCACCGTGTCGGTGGGGCCGCCGGCCGCATGCGGGACCAGCACGGTGACCGGCCGGTCGGGATAGGCGGTCTGCGCGCTCGCGGCGGTGGCTGCGAGCGCGAGCGCGGCGAGCGTGGACGTGAATCGGTACATGGTCGTGGCTCCCTGGTCAGGTTGAGGAATGGCGAGCTCGCCGCGCCGGTCAGAGATTGTCGGCGCGCAGCGCCTCGAGCACGGCGTCGGTGACCTGCCGGGTGGTGGCCCGGCCGCCGAGATCCGGGGTGTGCAGCTTCGGGTCGGCGGTCACCCGCTCGACCGCCCGCATCAGGCGAGCCGCGGCCGCCGTCTCGCCCAGATGCTCGAGCATCATCGCCCCGGTCCAGAAGGTCGCGACCGGGTTGGCGATGCCCTTGCCGGTGATGTCGAAGGCCGAGCCGTGGATCGGCTCGAACATCGAGGGCGTGCGTGCGCTCGGGGTTGATGTTGGCCGTGGGTGCGACGCCCAGCGAGCCCGCGAGGGCGGCGGCGAGGTCGGACAGGATGTCGGCGTGCAGGTTGGTGGCGACGATCGTGTCCAGCGTCTCGGGCTTGAGCGTCATCCGCATGGTCATGGCATCGACCAGCATCTTGTCCCAGGTGACGTCCGGGAACTCCTGCGCCACCTCGGCCGCGATCTCGTCCCACATCACCATGCCGTAGCGCTGGGCGTTGGACTTGGTGACCACGGTGAGCAGCTTGCGGGGGCGCGACTGGGCCAGCTCGGAACGCGTAGCGCATGATCCGGGTCACGCCGGTCCGGGTGAAGATCGAGACCTCGGTGCCGACCTCGTGCGGCAGGCCGCGATGCGAGCGCCCGCCCTGGCCGGCATACTCGCCTTCCGAGTTCTCGCGCACGATCACCCAGTCGAGTTCTCCGGCCTCGACCTTGCGCAGGGGGCTGGTGATGCCGGGCAGGATCCGGGTCGGGCGGACGTTGGCGTACTGGTCGAGCGGCTGGCAGATGGCGAGCCGCAGGCCCCACAGCGTGACGTGGTCGGGCACGTCGGGGGCGCCGACGGCGCCGAAATAGATCGCGTCGAAGCCGCGCAGCCGCTCGTGGCCGCCCGGCGGCATCATCACGCCGTGCCGCTTGTAGTAGTCCGAGCCCCAGTCGAAATGCTCGACCTCGAGCGCGAAGCCGCCGTCGCGCTCGGCGCAGGCCTCGAGCACCTCGAGCCCGGCCGCGATCACCTCCGGTCCGATCCCGTCACCCGGGATCGACGCAATCTTGTGGGTCCGCACCGAAGAACCTCCCTTACGGCAGCACCATCCTGAGCTGCTCCATGCCGTCAGCCACGCTTACTGGCATGCAAGCTTGCATCGCTTATCTGTTGTCCCGTCCGTGCCGTCAAGGATAAAATGCGATCTTGCATGCCAGTTGCCGCTCCAGCATGTAGGGAGAGGTGAATCAAACTGCGGCAGGTGTGATGGCGAAGGTCCTGACCTTGCGGACGCCGGCCGGGCCGGCGGAAGGGCCCGAGGCCACCTCCCTGGTCGACGAGGCCTACCGGGCGCTGAAGACCGCGATCCGCGACAATGTCTTTCCGCCCGGCCACCAGGCGGCCGAGCCCGAGATCGCGCGGCAACTCGGCATGAGCCGCACGCCGGTCCACGAGGCGATCATCCGGCTGCAGGAGGAGGGCCTGGTCCAGGTCCTGCCGCGCCGCGGCATCCTGATCTGCCCGGTGTCCGCCGACGACATCCGCGAGATCTACGACGTGCTGATCGCGGTCGAGGGCATGGCCGCGTCACTGATCGCCGGTCTGCCCGCGGAGCAGGCCGCGGCCGAGGCCGACGCGCTCGACCTGGAGACGGCCGCCATGGACGAGGCGCTGCGCCGGGACCGCCTCTCCGACTGGGCCGCTGCCGACGACCGCTTCCATCGGCTGCTCACCGAGCGCTGCGGCAACCGGCGGCTCGCCCGGATCGCTGCCACCGTGCGCGACCAGGCGCATCGCGCCCGCCTGGTCACGCTCCAGCTTCGGCAGCGGCCGGAAGCGTCGAGTGCCGCCCATCGCCGGATCACCGCGGCCATCCGCGCCCGCGCGCCGGAGGAGGCCGAGGCGGCGGCGCGGGCGCACCGGATCGGCGCCCGGGACACGCTTCTGCCGCTGCTCGGCCAGCTCGGCATGCGCAATCTTTGACGGGACCCCGTGCCGACTTGGCGGACGGCACGGCTCTTGCCACGATCCGCCGGCGACGCAGCGCACCACCGGGAGAACGCGCATGGCCGAGCTGGCGGCGATCCTGGCCGAGATCGCGGAGCGGATGGCGCAGGCCGAGGAGCGCGGGCAGGTCGCGGACTACATCCCCGAGCTCGCCAAGGTCGACCCGCGCCAGTTCGGGATCGCGGTCGCCACCGTCGACGGCGAGGTGCTGACCGCCGGCGACGCCGACGTGCCGTTCTCGATCCAGAGCGTGTCCAAGGTGTTCACGCTCACCCTGGCGCTGGGCACGGTCGGCGACGCGCTGTGGCGCCGGGTCGGCCGCGAGCCGTCGGGCAGCGCCTTCAACTCGATCGTCCAGCTCGAGCAGGAGCACGGGATCCCGCGCAACCCGTTCATCAACGCCGGGGCGATCGTCGTCGCCGACACGCTCCTGGGCGCGCACACGCCCAGGGGTGCCTTGGCCGAGATCTTGAGCTTCGTGCGCCAGATCGCCGAGGACGAGACCATCACCATCGATCCTGCCGTCGCGCAATCCGAGGCCAGGACCGGCTTCCGCAACGCCTCGCTCGCCAACTTCCTGCGCGCCTGCGGCAATCTCCACCACGCGCCCGAGCTGACGCTGGGCGTCTACTTCCACCACTGCGCCATCGCGATGAGCTGCCGCCAGCTGGCACTCGCCGGCCGCTACCTCGCCAATGCCGGCCGCCTGACCCCGACCGGCGGGCGGATCGTCTCGGCCGAGCGCGCCCGGCGCGTCAACGCGCTGATGCTGACCTGCGGCCACTATGACGGCTCGGGCGACTTCGCCTTCCGCGTCGGTCTGCCCGGCAAGAGCGGCGTGGGCGGTGCGATCATGGCCGTGGCGCCGATGAAGGCCTCGATCGCGGTCTGGTCGCCGGGGCTCAACAAGGTCGGCAACTCGCTCCTGGGCTCGCGCGCCCTCGAGCTGCTCGCCAAGGCCACCGGCTGGTCGGTGTTCGGCGACCGCTGAGCGCGCCGTACCGGAGGGCAGCCAGGGCAACCGCCCCGCCGCCTGTCCCCGACCAGGCGGCTGGACGGCGACGGCGCCTCCGGATACCGACAGGACGCGGCAGGCATGGTCACGGCCGCAGGGGGGCATGGACATTCCGCGGATCTTCCACCGCTCGGCCGAGGCGCTCGATCGCGGCAGCGCCGGGCGCAGGCTGCCGCTGCTGCCCTGGCTCTCCGCGCTCACCGCCATCCTGTTCGCCCTGCTCGCCGCCACCGGCGGCACGTTGCTCGCCAGCTTCATCGAACAGACGACGCTGGCTCGGGACGGCGAGACCATCACCCAGCTGATCAACAGCATCGTCCATGTCGAGCAGGCGACCGGCTTCTTCCTGAGCGGCGGGGCCGAGGCGCATCGCGGCGACATCGAGGAGTTCGTGAGCCACCTGGGCAACCTGCCCAGCGTGCTGCGCGCCAATGCCTACGGGGTCGACCGCACCGTGCTGTGGTCCAGCGACCCTGAGCTCATCGGCAAGCGCTTCCTCGACAATCCCGAGCTGGAGAGCGCCTTTCGCGGCGAGCCGGTGATCGAGAGCGGGACCGTGGGCGAGCCGGCCGAGAAGGCCGAGCATGTCCAGCTGGGCACGCCGGGCGAGCGCTTCGTCGAGAACTACCTGCCGATCCACGGCCAAGGCCCGGACGAGCCGGACGTGGTCGGGGTGATCGAGATCTACCGCACCCCGGTCAGCCTGTTCGAGGGCATCCGCGATTCGGCCCGCCGCGCCTGGTTCGGCGTGGCGGCGCTGGGCCTGCTGACCTACGCCAGCCTCCTGGCGCTCCTGTGGCGCGCCGAGCTCGCCGTCCGCCGCCAGCAGGCGGCCCTGGTCGCGGCCGAGCAGCTCGCCACCGCCGGCGAGATGGCCTCCGCCGTGGCCCACGGGCTGCGCAACCCGCTGGCCTCGATCCGCTCCTCGGCCGAGCTCGGTCTGGAGTGCGAGGCGCCGGGCGAGACCCGCGGCCTGCTCACCGAGATCATCGAGAACGCCGACCGGCTCGAGGGCTGGATCCGCCAGTACCTCGCCTCGGCCCGCGCCGGCGCGGCCGCCGACGCGCCGGCCGATCCGCGTGCGGTGATCGAGGCCTCGCTGGCCGAGTACCGCCCGCTCCTCGCGCGTACCGGCGTCAAGCTGGATGCCAGCCTGCCCGAGCGGCTGCCCGCGGTGAAGCTGCACCCGGTGATCCTGGGCCAGCTGCTCAACAGCCTGCTGGCCAACGCCGGCGAGGCCTCCACACCCGGCAGCAGCGTGCAGCTGCGCGCGGCGACGCTCGGCCGCAAGCGCGTGCTGATCGAGGTCCAGGACGAGGGTCCCGGTCTCACGCCCGCCGATGCCGAGCAGGCCTTCAAGCCGTTCGTGACCACCAAGCGCAGCGGTCTCGGCCTGGGCCTGCCCATCGCCCGCGAGACGCTGGAGCGGCACGGCGGACGGCTGCGCTTCGCCAGCCGTCCCGGGGTCGGCACGACCGTGGGCCTCGAGCTGCCCGTCGCGGCCGGAGCGGTCGCGTGAGTGCCAAGGTCCTCGTCGTCGACGACGAGCTCACGCTCGGGCGCAACATCCGCGCCTACCTGTCGCGACACGGCTACGAGGTCGAGCACGCGCCGACCGGCCGGGCCGCCCTGGCCCAGCTCGCCGCCGGGCCGGTCGACGTGGTGCTGCTCGACCTGCGCCTGCCCGACGCGGACGGGCTCGACCTTCTGCCGGAGATCCAGCGCCTCGCGCCGCGGGCGCAGGTCCT
This sequence comes from uncultured Alphaproteobacteria bacterium, assembly GCA_963769465.1. Classification (GTDB taxonomy): domain Bacteria; phylum Pseudomonadota; class Alphaproteobacteria; order Geminicoccales; family Geminicoccaceae; genus Benzoatithermus. Next base: position 85,914 of record CAVYMA010000016.1, on the reverse strand, counting down.
GATCATGACCGCGCACGGCTCGATCCCCTCGGCCGTCCAGGCGATGCGCGGCGGTGCCATCGACTACCTGCCCAAGCCCGTGGTGCTGAGCGCGCTCAAGGAGCGGCTGGCCCAGCTGCCCCTCGCCGCCCACCCGGTGGCGCCCGCGCCGGCGCCGGCCGACCGCGGCCTCGAGCTGATCCGCGGCAAGTCCGCACCCATCGTCGAGCTGCGCCAGCGCATCGCCCGCCTGCTCGACGCCGAGGCCAGCACCGGTGCGGCGGTCCCGGCCGTCCTGGTGATCGGCGAGACCGGCACCGGCAAGGAGCTGGTCGCCAAGGCCCTGCACACCGGCAGCGTCCGCGCCGAGGGGCCGTTCGTGGAGCTCAACTGCAGCACGCTGCCGGCGCACCTGGTCGAGGACGAGCTGTTCGGGCACGAGCGCGGTGCGTTCACCGACGCCAAGGAGCGCAAGGCCGGCCTGATCGAGGCCGCCCATGGCGGGACCCTGTTCCTGGACGAGGTCGGCGACCTGGAGCCGGCCGTGCAGGTCAAGCTGCTCAAGGTGCTCGAGGAGCGCAAGGTGCGCCGGCTGGGCTCGGTGCGCGAGATCGACGTCGACACCCGGATCGTCGCCGCCACCAACCGGCCGCTCGAGGCCATGGTCGCCGACGGCCAGTTCCGCTCCGACCTCTATTTCCGGCTGCGGGTGATCGAGCTGCAGGTGCCGCCGCTGCGTGCGCGCAACGGCGACATCATGCTGCTGGCCCGCCACTTCCTGGCCGAGAGTGCCGCGCGCTGGCGCCGCCCGGGGCTGCGCCTGGCACCCGAGACGGAGGCCGCGATCGCCCGCCACCACTGGTCGGGCAATGTCCGCGAGCTGCGCAACGTCGTCGAGCAGGCGGCGCTGATGGCCCAGGACGACGTGATCGACGTCGCCACCCTGGCCCTGAGCTCGCTGCCGCCCGCCGAGGCCGGCGCCGCGGCGCCGGCCGCGATCCCGGCGGACCTCAGCATGGACCAGGCCGAGCGCGCCCTCCTGCACCAGGCGCTGGAACGCGCAGGGGGCAACGTCACCGCCGCCGCGAAGCTGCTGGGCGTCAGCCGCGACACGCTGCGCTACCGGATGCAGAAGCACGGCTTCGCCCGAAGTCGGGATTTCACCCGATTGGGTGGGTGAGCCTGGACCCCATTCCCGGGAGCGCCGGTGCCGCCGTTTCGCCGTCTAGTCGGTAAGTATATGATTTAAAGAGATTATTTGGCCCAGTGAGCGACTGGCACGGCACATGCAACCAGGTGGTCATCGGTAAACGACCACCCGGAGATACCCATGTCGACCAAGCTCATGCTGACTGCCCTGGCCGGTGCCGGCCTGTTCCTCGGCGTCGCCAGCGCCTCGGCAGCACCCACCAGCGACACCTCGTATCGCGCGCTGCCGCAGTCCGCCGGTGCCGGCGTGCTGATCCTGGCCAAGCACGGCGCCGACGACGGCCCCAACCACGATGTCGGCGACGATCGCGGCCGGCGCGGCAAGAACGGCCGCAAGGGGCGTGGCCGCGGTGCCGACGACGGTCCGAACCACACCGATCTCGGCACCGGCCTGATCCTGGCCAAGCACGGCGCCGACGACGGCCCCAACCACGATGTCGGCGACGATCGCGGCCGGCGCGGCAAGAACGGCGGCAAGGGTCGCGGCCGCGGTGCCGACGACGGCCCGAACCACACCTGATCCGCCACGGTGGCGGCGGCGCCGACCGTCGTACCGTATTCCATGCGCCCCTCCATCGCGGCCTGTCCGGTCGCGGTGCAGGGGCGTCTTCGTGTTCCGACGGCAGCGGTTCGGCCCATGCATGGCACGGTGCGTCGTGCTAGCTCTTCCTCGTCGCACCGACCCGAGCACCGCCCTTGGCCCATACCGTCCTCGCCCGCGAGATTCCCTGGCTCGAGCCCGTGGCCGCGTTCGCGGCGGTGCGGGGCTTGCCCTGGCCGGTGTTCCTGGACAGCGCGCGCGTCGACGGCCGGCTCGGGCGGTGGAGCTACGTCGCGGCCGAGCCCTACCTGACGCTGGTGAGCAAGGACGGGCGGATCGTCTCGGGCGAGCGCAGCTTCACCGGCGATCCGCTGGCGGCACTGCAGCGGGCCATGGCCCATTACCGCCTGGACCACGACCCGGCCCTGCCGCCGCCGTTCCAGACCGGTGCGGTGGGCTGGTTCGGCTACGACCTCGCGCACCATCTCGAGCGGCTGCCGCACCCTGCTGCCGACGATCTGCTCTTCCCCGACCTCGCGCTCGGCTTCTACGACACGGTGCTGGCGTTCGACGCCATCGAGCGGCGGGCCTGGCTGATGAGCAGCGGCCTGCCCGAGCTGACGCCGCAGGCCAGCATGCACCGGCGCAAGGCGCGGGCCGACCGGTTCGCCGGCCTGCTCGCGCGCGCGGCAGCACCGACGCCGCCGCCCGAGGTGCGCGGCGAGGTGCGCATCGGCTCGAACTTCACCCGGCCCGCCTACGAGGCGGCGGTGGCGCGGGTGGTCGAGTACATCCTGGCCGGCGACATCTTCCAGGCCAACCTGTCGCAGCGCTTCCTGGCCGAGCTGCCGCCCGGGCTCGATGCGTTCGGCCTCTACCTGCGGCTGCGGCAGCGCAACCCGGCGCCGTTCGCGGCCTATCTCGACGCCGGCGGCGGTGCAGATCGCCTCGGCCTCGCCCGAGCGGTTCCTCGAGCTGCGCGGGCGGCAGGTCGAGACCCGGCCGATCAAGGGCACGCGGCCGCGCGGCGCCACGCCGGAGGAGGATCGCCGGCTGGGCGAGGAGCTGCTGGGCTCGCGAGAAGGACCGGGCCGAGAACGTGATGATCGTCGATCTCCTGCGCAACGACCTCAGCCGGGTCTGCCGCGACCACACCGTGCTGACGCCCGAGATCTGCGTGCTGGAGAGCTTCGCCACCGTGCACCACCTGGTCTCGACCGTGACCGGCGAGCTGCGCCCCGGCCTGGACGCGGTCGATCTCCTGCGCGCCACCTTCCCCGGCGGCTCGATCACCGGTGCGCCCAAGATCCGGGCGATGGAGATCATCGCCGAGCTGGAGCCGACCGCGCGCGGGCCCTATTGCGGCGCGATCGGCTGGCTGGGTGCCGACGGCTGGATGGACACGAGCATCACCATCCGCACCTTCGCCATCAGGGACGGCAAGGTCGCGTTCCAGGCCGGCGGCGGGATCGTGGCCGACAGCGACCCGGCCGCGGAGTACGAGGAGACGCTGGCCAAGGCCAGGGCCCTGCTCGAAGCGCTGCGGGGGGAGCCATGATCCTCCTGATCGACAATTACGACAGCTTCGTCTGGAACCTCGCCCGCTACGTCAGCGAGCTCGGCCACACCCGGATCGTGGTGCGCAACGACGCGACCAGCCTCGACGACATCGCGGCCCTCGCACCCAGCCACATCATCGTCTCGCCCGGTCCCTGCTCGCCCACCGAGGCCGGGATCAGCAACGCCGTGATCCAGGCGTTCGGGCCGCGCATGCCGATCCTGGGGGTGTGCCTGGGCCACCAGTGCATCGGTGCCGCGCTGGGCGGCAAGGTCGAGCGGGCGCGGCGGCCGATGCACGGCAAGACCTCGCTGGTCCGCCACGACGGGACGAGCGTGTTCCGGGGCCTGCCGGACCCGTTGCGGGTGACCCGCTACCACTCGCTGATCGTGCTCGACGAGGACCTGCCGCCGGAGCTGCGGGTCACCGCCCGCAGCGAGGAGGGCGAGATCATGGCGGTGGCGCACCGAACACTGGCCGCTGGTCGGGCGTGCAGTTCCATCCCGAGGCGGTGCTGACCGAGCGCGGCCACGATCTTCTGCGCAACTTCCTCGATCTCGCGGGCTGACTGAAGATCCGCTGTATTCAACAGACCATAACGCTTGGCTATCGCATTGCGGATCGATCAGGCGTAGCATTGGTTCAATTCAAAAATAGGATCGTTCCGAAGGGAGACGCCAGCCATGGCCATCGCGCTCAATGTCAATGGCGAGCGGCACGAGGTCGACGTGCCGCCGGAGATGCCCCTCCTGTGGGTGCTCCGCGACGTGATCGGACTGACCGGCACCAAGTATGGCTGCGGTGTCGCCGCCTGCGGTGCCTGCACCGTGCATGTCGACGGGGAGGCGATCCGCTCCTGCGTCACCGCGGTCGGCGACGTGGCCGGGTCGGTGACCACGATCGAGGGCCTGGACCCCGAGGGCAACCATCCGGTCCAGCGCGCCTGGCGGGACGGCAACGTGCCGCAGTGCGGCTTCTGCCAGCCGGGCCAGATCATGCAGGCGGCGGCACTGCTGGCAGGCGAACCCGCGCCCGGGCGACGACGAGATCGTCGAGGCCATGGCCGGCAACATCTGTCGCTGCGGCTGCTACCAGCGCATCCTCGCGGCCGTCAAGGCCGCCGGCACGGGAGCGTGATGCCATGACCAGCCGCGCCCTGATCGAGAACGTCAGCCGTCGCTCCTTCCTCAAGGCGACCGCCGCCGCCGCCGGCTTCGTGCTGGCGCTCCAGCTGGCACCGCTGCGCTCGGCGCTCGCCTACGCGACCGGCGCCGACGCCATGCCGCACGGCACGGTCAACGATCCGCACGTGTTCGTCGCGATCGATCGCGTCCGGGACGGTGACGCATCATCGCCCATCGCTCGGAGATGGGCACCGGCTCGCGCACCAGCCTGCCGATGGTCGTCGCCGACGAGCTGGAGGCCGACTGGTCGCGGGTGCGCATCGTCCAGGCGCCCGGCGACGAGCCGCGCTACGGCAACCAGGACACCGACGGCTCGCGCAGCATGCGCCACTTCATCCAGCCGATGCGCCAGTGCGGCGCCGCGATGCGCCAGATGCTGGAGCAGGCTGCCGCCACGCAGTGGGACGTGGCGGTCGGCGAGGTCGCGGCCGAGAACCACGAGGTCGTGCACCGCGCCTCCGGCCGCAAGCTCGGCTACGGCGAGCTCGCCGCCGCGGCCATGGATCTGCCGGCTCCGCCCCTCGATCAGCTGAAGCTCAAGGATCCGCGCGACCTTCCGCTACATCGGCAAGGGCGACATCCCGATCACCGACCTGCACGACATCACCACCGGCAAGGCGGTCTACGGCTTCGACGTCGCGCCTGCCGGGCATGAAGTTCGCCGTGATCGCCCGCCCGCCGGTCGTCGGCGGCAAGGTCAAGTCCTTCGACGCCGCGGCGGCGCTGAAGGTGCCGGGCGTCGAGAAGGTGGTCGAGATTCCCGGCAGCGCGCCGCCGGCCAAGTTCGCGCCGCTGGGCGGCGTCGCCGTCATCGCGAGCAACACCTGGGCGGCGATCAAGGGCCGCGAGGCGCTGAAGATCGAGTGGGACGACGGTCCCAACGCCGGCTACGATTCGGTCGCCTATCCGGGCGCAGCTGGAGGCGGCGACGCGCCAACCCGGGCAGGTCGTGCGCAACCAGGGCGACGCCGACGGCGCGCTCGCCGCCGCGGCCAAGGTGGTCACGGCCGAGTACTACCTCCCGCACCTGGCCCATGCGCCGATGGAGCCGCCGGTCGGCGACCGCCGTGGTCGCGGACGGCAAGTGCGAGGTGTGGGCTTCGGTGCCAGAGCCCCTATGGCACGCGGGAAGACATCGCCAAGCTGCTCGGCCTGCCGATCGAGAACGTCACGGTGCACGTGCACGCTGCTGGGCGGCGGCTTCGGGCGCAAGTCCAAGTGCGACTTCGCGCAGGAGGCCGCCCTGGTCTCCAAGGCGATGGGCGGCGCGCCGGTCAAGGTGACCTGGACCCGCGAGGACGACATCCAGCACGGCTTCTACCACACCGTCTCGGTCGAGCGGATCGAGGCGGGGCTGGACGCCGACAACAAGGTGACGGCCTGGCGGCATCGCAGCGTGGCGCCGACGATCATCTCGACCTTCGTGCCCGATCCCGAAGCACGCAGCGGCGCTCGAGATCGGCATGGGCCTGGTCGACATGCCGTTCGCCATCCCGAACCTGCGCTGCGAGACCGGCGAGGCGCCGGCGCATGTCCGCATCGGCTGGTTCCGCTCGGTGTCGAACATCCCGCACGCCTTCGCGATCCAGTCCTTCGTCGACGAGCTCGCGCACGCCGCGGGCCGGACCCGAAGGACTTCCTGCTCGAGCTGATCGGGCCGGCCGCGCCAGCTCGACCTCGACGCGATGGGTCTGGCCGAGCCGTTGTGGAACTACGGCGACCCCTACGAGACCTACCCGATCGACACCGGGCGGCTCGCGCGACGTGATCAAGCTGGCGGCGGAGCAGGCGGGCTGGGGCCGCACGCTGCCGAAGGGTCACGGGCTCGGGCATCGCCGCGCACCGCAGCTTCCTGACCTACATCGCCACCGTCGTCGAGGTCGCGGTCGACGACAAGGGCAAGCTCAGCATTCCGCGCGTCGACACGGCGATCGACTGCGGCTTCGCCGGTCAACCCGGAGCGCATCCGCTCGCAGATCGAGGGTGCCGCGGTCATGGGCACCAGCCTCGCGCTGCTGCAGCGAGGTCACGTTCAAGAACGGGCGCGCCGAGCAGAGCAACTTCGACACCTACGAGGTCGCGCGCATGGACCAGGCGCCGCTCGAGGTGAAGACGCACATCGTCCCGCACGGCTTCGACGCGCCGGCCAGCGGCGTCGGCGAGCCGGGCGTGCCGCCGTTCGCGCCGGCGCTGTGCAACGCGATCTTCGCCGCCACCGGCAAGCGCATCCGCGACCTGCCGATCGGCAGCCAGGATCTCCGGCCGGCTTAGGCGCAAGACGGAACTCTCCGGACTGGCTCATGTTGGCCCGAGCGGGTCGTCATGAGCCAGCCGGGGAACCGAAACCTTGACCCGACGTATCGCGCACATCTCGGACCTGCATTTCGGCCGGATCGACCCCGAAGTGGTCGAGGGCCTCGCCCGTTCGCTGGCGGCTGCGGCACCCGACCTGGTCGTGGTCTCGGGCGACCTGACCCAGCGGGCGCGCCGCCACGAGTTCCGCGCCGCGCGCGCCTTCCTCGACCGGCTGCCGGCACCGGTGTTCACGGTTCCGGGCAATCACGACCTGCCGTCCTGGAACCTCGTCTCGCGCTTCTTCGACCCCTACCGGCGCTATCGCCGCTTCATCCATGGCGAGCTGGAGCCATGCTGGTCCGATGACGAGCTCGCCATCGTCGGCATCAAGTCGTCGCGACGCCTGACCCGCGACTTCCACTGGGCCACCGGCCGGATCGGCCGGCGCCAGCTCGACCGGGCGCTGGCGCGGTTCGACGCCCTGCCGCGCCATCTGGTGCGGATCGTCGTGGTCCACCATCCGCTGCTGCTGCCGGAGGTGCCCACCGCACCCCTGCCGCGCCACGCCTACACCGGCGGTGCCGCCCGGGCGCTGGAGGCGTTTGCCGCGCACGGCGTCCAGCTCGTCCTCTCGGGGCACCTCCACCTGTCCTATTCGCGGCGCCACGAACCCGAGCCGAACGGCGGCGCGCCGGCCGTGTCGATGCCCCAGGGTGCATCGGGGCTGCAGACGCCTTCGGCACCGGCGGCGGCCGGACCGCTCGTGGTCCAGGCCGCCACCGCCACCTCGACCCGCCGCCGCGACGAGCCCAACGCCTACAACCTGATCACCGTCGGCGACGGGCGGATCGAGGTCGAGGTCCATGCCTGGGACGGGCGCGAGCTGTTCGCCGCGGCGCGCCCGATCCCCGCGGCTCCGGCAGCCTAGGCGGCCACGGCCAACCCGCCGGTCCCGGCGGCCTCGGCCCAGCGCAGGCCGCCCTGATAACGCTCGATCCCCTGGCCGTCCTCGACGATCCGCCACAGGTGGAGCCACCCATTGTCGACGAGATCGCGCACGCCCGCGTGCTTCGCCGATCACCGCGTCGATCGCCGCGCGCGGTGCTTCGATGAACACGTTGAGGCGCAACGGCTCGTGGACGAAGCGCGTGCCGTCGTGGACCGACTGCCAGGGCAGGCCGACCTTGAGATCGCCGGCATTGCCCTCGAGCACGCCGATCTGGCCGACGACGTTGTGCAGCACCTTGTTGCCGGCGCCGAAGGCGCGGTTGTTCACGGTCGAGCCGTAGTATTGCAGGTTGATCCAGCTCGCCACGACCATGGGTGCGGTCATGATCAGCTCGAGCACCTTGAAGCCCTCGTCCTGGCGCCAGTCGTAATTGTGCAGGAACGAGCGGCCGTCGAGCTCGAGCCCCTGGCTGCGCGCGCGCGGCGCGGCGATGAAGGCGGCGTTGCCGGCGAGGCCCCATTCCGGGCGCACCTGCGACCAGTCGCGGCTGCGCGCCAGTACCGCGCGGTCGACGGCGGCGCCCTGGGGCAGGCCGAGCAGGGCCGCGCGCTCCATCCGGGCGAGTGCGGAGGCCTTGGCCAGCCACTCCTTGAGCTTGGCCAGATCCGCGCCGAGCGCCGCCGGGACCTCGTCGACGTCGTAGAGCCGGATCTCGTCGGTCGTGGTGTCGTGCAGGCAGCCGACGAACCAGGTGTCGGCGGGGATCGCGATGCCCTTGGCGACCAGGCCCTCGCGCACGCCGGCATCGTTGAGGATCGCCGCCGCGACCCGCGCGTTGGCCTCGCCGGTGTGGCCGCCGCAGGCGCCGCAGTCGAGGCCCGAGGCGTGCGGGTTGTTGACCGTCGTGCTGCCGTGGCCGGCGAGCAGGACGAGGCGCGCGAAATCCCCGGTCATCGACATGGCGCGCAGCACCGCCTCGGCCATGGCCACGCGCTGTGCGGCGTCAAAGCCCGTGTCGCGGCCGCCGACCTCGCGCGGCTCCAGGCGCGGCCCGATCCGGCCGATCACGCTGCCGTCCAGGCCGTCGGTGTTGGGATCCTGCACCGGCCGGGTGAGGCCCAGCGTGTCGCTCAGGATCTTCCCCGCGAAGGTCAGGCCCATGGCCTCGACATAGGTGAAGGAGGACACGGCCGAGAGCTTGAACGACTTCCAGGCCTTGTACGCCCGGCGGCGCAGCAGGCGCAGGCCCAGGACCTCGGTCTCCTCCTCCGTCGAGGCGTGCTTGACGTGCTCGCAGACGGTGAAGGCCGGCGTCAGCAGGACGGGGCACTGCGCGCCACCCTTGGCCCGGCCGATCGGGATGTACTCGATCGGGAAGCCGAAGAACCCGGCGAAGCCCACGGTCTCGGCCTCGGGGCAGACCGTCTCCAGGGCACGGCGGTAGACCTCCGAGCGGACGTCGATGCAGAACGCGGCCTGCAGCGCCTTGCGGGCCGGCGGCTGCGGCCGCGGCCGCGCCATGTTGGCCGCGAGCCGATCCACCAGCTGGCGCTGCCAGGCGTGCTCGAAGGCGTGCTGCAGGATCAGGTCGACGGCGAACTCGGGATCGTCGCCCAGATGCTCGTCGCGCGGCAGGCATGCCGCTGCCGCCATCGCCTCGCGCCAGGCCTCCTGGAACGCGGCGTCGGTCGCGCTCCTTGAACAGGGCGTAGCCCCAGGCGATGCGGATCGCGAGCAGCTCGACCAGCGTGTCGTCGCTGCCGCCGTAGAGCTCGCTCTCCCAGACGAGGTAGCGCGCATAGGCCGCCCAGCCGCCGATGTCGAACAAGGCGCGGTGCAGGTAGTCCTCGACCGCGCGCTCGGGGAGTGCCCAGCTCCTCGACCACCTGGGCGATCGTGGCCAGCGGCTCCGCGGGCAGGCGGGCGATGGCGGTGCGGAAGCCGCGGATGCCCATCGTCTCGGGGTTGCGGTCGTGGCGCACCGTGGCCCGCCACGCGGCGTAGGGCCGCTTCGACCGCGCCGGGAGCTTCCAGGCCGCCTGCCCCTCGTCGAAATAGGCCGCACACCATTTCGAGATCTCGTCGATCATGAAGGCGGTGCGCGCGGCGTGCCGGTCGCCCTGGGCCAGCCGGTCCAGGACCTCGGCCACGGTGGCGACCACGGCGGGCGGCCGCGCACCCGGCGCCGGATCGCGCGCCGCGGCTTCACGCAGGGCGGCGACGTCGGCGGGGGTCCCCTCGGTCCGCGGTGCGGCTTCCAGTGCTGACGCCAGGTCCGCGTCCGTGATCGTGCCGGCCGCCAGCGCCTCGCGGTAGAAGGCGCGCGGCATCAGCATGTCGACCCGGGCGACCCGGCGCATCGTGGCGCAGGTGGCGGCGAACGACCGGTCGGTGAAGCCCAGGAACGGGTTGACCGCGACGAAGTGCTTGAGCGGCCACAAGGGGGCGATCTTGCGGCAGGCTCCGGCGACGGCGGCCGCGATGGCCGGGCTGGTCGTGGCGGCCGAGCCGGCGAGGTCGGGGGCGAGGTAGTTCATGGATGGTCTCCCCGGTCAGGACTTGGAGCGTGCCGGCTGGGCCGGCCAGAAGCGCAAGGCGAGGCGGTTGGCGAGCGTGTTGACGTAGAAGCCGTTGGCGACGTGGACGTAGAGCGCCTGCCAGCGCGGCTCGCCGGCCTTCCGCCCCAGCTGGCCCTGCAGGAGGGTGAGGGCGCCGAACGAGAGCACCACGACCGCGACGATGGCGAGGTCGACCGGCCCGCGCAGCGCCTGGGTCGGCGGCAGCGAGCCCGCGACCAGGAGCTCCATGCCGCGCTGGAGCGCGAAGTAGGCGACCGCGACCGCGGCCGCGGTCAGGACCGTCCGGCCGATCACGTAGCCGTTGGGGCGCTCGTCGATCGCCTGGGCGATCAGGTGGGCGAGGCCGAACAGCATGATCGCCCCCAGCGCGAACACGCCGGGCCGCTCCAAGGGGCTGGCGCCGAACAGGGTGCCGATCACCATGGTCACGGCGAGCACGGCGGCCAGCGCCAGGGCCATCCGGGCCGCATGCGGCTGACCGCCCGGGCTCGGCGACCAGGAGGCGCGCGCGAGGTCGATCACGCTGCCCGAGGAGAGGAAGGCGTGGGCCTTGTAGAGCGAGTGGGCGACGATGTGCAGCAGGGCCGCCGGGAAGGCGCCGAGGCCGCACTGCAGGAGCATGAAGCCCATCTGGGCCACGGTCGAGTAGGCGAGCTGCACCTTGACCGAGGTCTGGGTCAGCATGACCACCGAGCCGAACATGGCCGTGGCGCCGCCGACGATCGCCAGCGTGTCGAGTGCCGGGACCGAGAGCGCGATCACGTCGGCAAAGCGCAGGATCAGGAAGCCGCCGGCGTTGATGATGCCGGCGTGCAGCAGGGCCGAGACCGGCGTCGGCGTCTCCATGACCTCGAGCAGCCAGCCGTGGAACGGGAACTGCGCCGACTTCAGCAGCGCCCCGGCCACCAGGAGCAGGGCGATCAGGGTGAGGTTCGCAGGCTCGATCCCGGTGGCGCGCGCGGCCTCGGCACCCGCGAAGATCGTGGCGAAGTCGAGCGAGCCGAAGGCGTGCCAGAGCAGGACCGCGGCGGCGAGCAGGCAGGCGTCGCCGATGCGGCTGACCACGAACTTCTTGCGCGCGGCGAGCCGCGCGTTGGTGCGCTCGCCATAGAACAGCAGCAGCCGGTGCAGGCCCATGCTGGTCGCGACCCAGGCGGCGAGGAAGGTGACGAGGTTGCCCGAGACGATCAGCACCAGCACGGCGGCCAGCGTCAGGCACAGCCAGCGGAAGAACCGCTCCTGGCCGGGGTCGCCGTCGAGGTAGTTGCGGCTGTAGCGCACCACGACCGCACCCACGAAGGCCACCAGCAGCAGCATGATGGCCGAGAGCGCGTCGATATAGACCAGGGCGGCCCACCCGGCCGGCGTGGCGGAACCGGACAGCGCCCAGTGGGCCAGGACGGCCATGGCCGCCACGAGCCCGGCCACGGCCGCGGACTCGGCGCGCCGTGCCATGGCCGCGGGCCCGGCAACGGGCGAGAGTGCCGCCGCGACCAGGGCCAGGGGCCCCAGCAGCGAGAGCAACGGAACCAGGATGCTCGCCATGCTCAACCTCCGATGCGTGATCGGGGTTGGAAACTAGGGCCGCGCGATCATTTGAAAAATTCAAAGTATGGAACAGTTCGTTCTGTCTGATAGAACGATCCCATGGCGTTCCTGAACCTCCACCACCTGCGCTATTTCCGGGCCATCGCCCACGAGGGCGGGCTGACGCGCGCGGCGCGCCGGCTCAACGTCTCGCAGTCCGCGCTCTCGACGCAGCTCAGGCAGCTCGAGGACCAGCTCGGCCATCCTTTGTTCGACCGCGTCGGCAAGCGGCTGGAGCTGACCGAGGCCGGCCGCATCGCGCTGGACTATGCCGAGACCATCTTCCGCGCCGGCGACGAGCTGCTCGGCACGCTGCAGGGCCACGGGCCGGCGCAGCGCGTGCTGCGCGTGGGCTCGATCGCCACGCTGTCGCGCAACTTCCAGCTCGAGCTCCTGCGCCCGCTGCATGGGCCGGATCGACACCGAGCTGGTCATCCGCTCGGGCAGCATGGCCGAGCTCCTGGCCGGGCTCGCCGCCCGCAACCTCGACGTGGTGCTCTCCAACCTGCCGGTGCCGCGCGACGCCGCCAGCGACTGGCACAGCCAGCTCCTGGCCGAGCAGCCGGTGAGCCTCGTCTCGCGGCCGGAGGAGGGTGAGGCCGCCTTCACCTTTCCCGACGACCTGCGCGACGTCCCGGTCCTCCTGCCCAGCCTCAACAGCAGCATCCGCGTCGCCTTCGACCTGCTGGTCGAGCAGGCCGGCATCCGCCCGGCCATCCTGGCCGAGGTCGACGACATGGCGATGCTCCGCCTGCTCGCCCGCGAGAGCCCCGGCGTGACGCTGGTGCCCCCGGTCGTGGTCCAGGACGAGCTCAGGGCAGGGGCCCTGGTCGAGCGCTGCTCGCTGCCGCAGGTGAAGGAGACCTTCTACGCCACCACCCTGGCCAGCCGGTTCCCCAACCCGATGCTGAAGGAGCTGCTCGCGGCGAGCGGTGCCCACGCCTCACGCGATTGAGCAGGCGCCGACCGGTTGTCTGGCCGGATCGCGCCCTATATCGGCTCTGTTTTTCACAGCTACGGGCGGGCGAAGCCAGGGATGACGCCACCACGGACCGAGGCGGATGTGGCCTCCATCGGGACGCCGATGGCGTTCCGGCTGGCGCTGATCGCGCTGGTCGGCACGATCGGGCTGCTGTGGTGGCTTTCCGCCGGGAGCGGCGAGTGGACGAGCGTCTCGTCCTGGGCGCCGAGCCTGGGCATCACCCTCGCTTTCCGGCTCGACGGCTTGAGCCAGCTGTTCGCGCTGATCATCCTCGGCGTGGGCTGCATGGTGTTCCTGTACGCGGCGGGCTATTTCCGCGGCAGCCCGCTCTACGCCCGCGTCATCCTGCTGCTCGGCCTGTTCGCGACCGCCATGCTGGGCCTGGTGCTCGCGGACGACCTGATCGTGCTGTTCGTGTTCTGGGAGCTGACGACGGTCTCGTCGTTCCTGCTGATCGGCTACAGCCATACCGATCCGGGTGCCCGGCGCGCGGCCCTCATGGGCCTGCTGGTGACCACCGCCGGCGGTCTCGCGATGCTGGTGGCGTTCCTGCTCCTCGGCGAGATCGCGGGCACCTACCGGATCAGCGAGATCTTGCGGATGGGACCCGAGATCCGGGCGCATCCGCTCTATCCGGTGTGCCTTGCCGGCGTGCTCGCGGGCGCGTTCACGAAGTCGGCGCAGTTCCCGCTGCATTTCTGGCTGCCAGGTGCCATGGCGGCCCCGACGCCGGTCTCGGCCTATCTCCACTCCGCCACCATGGTGAAGGCGGGCATCTACCTGCTCGCCCGCCTCACGCCGGCGCTGGGCGAGACCGAGGCCTGGTTCTGGGCCCTGAGCGTCACCGGTGCCGTGACCGCCGTCTGGGCCGCCGTGATGGCGATCCGGCAGTCCGATCTCAAGCTCATGCTGGCCTGGACCACCGTGATCGCGCTCGGGCTGATCGTCATGCTCCTGGGCGCCGGGCTCGACGTCACGGTCAAGGCGGCGCTGACCTTCGTTCTCGTCCACGCGCTCTACAAGTCGGCCTTGTTCTTCGTCGTGGGCAATCTCGACCACGGCGCCGGCTCCCGGCTCGTCGGCGAACTCGGGGGTCTGTGGCGGGCGATGCCCTTCACGGCCGCCGCCGCCCTGCTGGCCGCGCTGTCGATGGCGGGGTTCCCGCCCTTTCTCGGGTCGATCGGCAAGGACCTGAAGTATGAGGGTGCGCTGGCGATCAGCGAGGAGCCCGCACTCTTCGCCGCCGCCGCCACGATCGCGAACGCCCTGGCCGTCACCGCCGCCCTGGTGATCTTCGTCGGGCCCTTCCTGGGACGCAGGCGCGCGCCGATCTCCGGCCCGCACGATCCCGGCTGGATGATGGTGGTACCGCCCTTGGGGCTCGCCGTGACCGGCCTCGTGCTGGGCGTCGATCCCGACCTCGTGTTCCGGAGCCTGATCGGTCCGGCCGCCGCGTCCGTGCTCGGGGCCGACGAGCCGGTCTATGTCTCGGTCGAGAAGGGGCTGCGCCTCGCGCTGCTGCTCACCGTGGTGACACTCGGCGGCGGTGTCGCCGCCTTCCTGGCCCGCCGGCAGCTGAGCGCGGTGCTGGCCGGCATCGCCCGCCGCGTGCCCATCTCGGGGGACCGGGCGTTCGACGGGGTCATCAAGGGCCTCAAGGCGCTGGCGGCATGGCAGACGGGGCTCGTCCAGACCGGCCGGCTCACCCACTACCTGACGGTGACGTTCCTGGTCGCGGCCGGCATCCCCGCCGCGGCGCTGCTGTGGACCGGGGTCGGGCCCGGCCTCCTCGCGGGCCACGGCGAGATCCGGGGCGAGGTCGCGTTCGTCGTGGCGCTCATGGTGGCGGCATCGGTGGTGGTCGCGGTGGCACGCTCGCGCCTGCTGGCGATCTGCGCCCTCGGCATCGTCGGCTACGGCACGGCGCTGCTGTTCGTGGTCCATGGTGCCGTCGACGTCGCGATCACCCAGCTCCTGGTCGAGACGCTGTTCGTCCTGATCGTCGCCTCGGTCCTCTTGCGGCTGCCCGGGATCGGCGTCACCCCGCCGGAGCGGCCGGCCAAGCGCGTGCGTGACATGGCGGTGGCCGCGGCCTTCGGCGGCACCGTGTGCGCGCTGCTCCTGGTCGTCTCGGCCGTGCCGGTCGACCGCCGGATCAGCGCGTTCTACGAGCGCGCCAGCTACGTCGAGGCCTATGGGCGCAACGTCGTGAACGTCATCCTCGTGGACTTCCGCGCCCTCGACACGCTGGGCGAGATCGCCGTGGTGGCGGCCGCGGCCCTGGGCATCCTGGCCGTGCTCAGGTTCCGGCGGCAGGAGGCGGGCCCATGAGATCCTTCGTGCTCGCCGCCTGCGCGCGCCCGCTCGTGCCGCTCCTGGTGCTGTTCTCCTGGTACCTGCTCTGGCGCGGCCACAACGCACCCGGCGGCGGGTTCACCGGCGGGCTGGTCGCGGCCGCGGCCCTGCTGCTCTACGACCTCGCCGAGGGCCCGGACGGCGTCCGCAAGGCGCTGCGGATCCGCCCGGAGCGGATCGCCATGATCGGCCTCGGCGTGGCGCTGGTCTCGGGCCTCGTCGCCGTGCTCGCCGGCGAGCCGTACCTGTCCGGCCAATGGCTGGTCCTGGACGACGGCGCCGGCGGCAAGGGGCTGGCCCTCGGCACCCCGCTGCTGTTCGATCTGGGCGTCTATCTCGTGGTCGTCGGTTCGGCGGTGGCGATCGGGCTCGCCTTCGGGGAGGAGCCGACATGAGCGTGGTCATGGCGGCCTTGTGCGGCCTGCTCGCGGCCGTCGCCGTCTATCTGATGCTCAGCCGCAACCTGGTCCGGATCCTGTTCGGGCTGATCATCCTGGGCAACGCCGCCAACCTCGCGATCCTGACCGCGGGCGGGCTCGGGCCGGACCGGCCGCCCTTCGTGCCGCCGGACGCGCAGGCCGTGGTCGGCGAGGTCGCCAACCCGCTGCCGCAGGCGCTGATCCTCACCGCCATCGTCATCAGCTTCGGGCTGGTCAGCTTCGCGCTGGCCCTGGCGCTGCGGGCCTGGCGCACGCTGGGCACCATCGACGTCGACGCGATGCGGCTGGCCGAAGGGGAGGACGGTCCACTCGAGCGCCGTGAGCCCGCATGACCTGGCTCCTGGTCCTGCCGCTGCTGATCCCGATGGCGACGGCCGTCCTGACCGTGCTCGTCCGCCACCGCCCCGGCCTGTCGGCCACCTTCAGCGTGTTCGGCGCGGCCTTGCTCCTGGTCGCGGCCTCGGCGCTGCTGGCGGCGGTCCTGCGCGAGGGTCCGATCGCGGCGCAGATGGGCGACTGGCCCGCACCGTTCGGCGTGACCCTGGTCGCCGACACGCTCTCGGCGGTCCTCGTCCTGGTGACCGGGATCGTGGGCGTGGCGATCGCGCTCTACGCTGTCGGCGAACTCGGCACCGACCGGGTCCGCTTCGGCTTCCACGCGCTCTTCCACCTGCTGCTCTGTGGTGCTGTCGGGGCGTTCGTGACCGGCGACCTGTTCAATCTCTATGTCTGGTTCGAGGTCCTGCTGATCAGCTCCTTCGGCCTCCTCGTGCTCGGCAACGAGCCGCGCCAGATCGACGGTGCCGTCAAGTACGTGGCGCTCAACCTGGTCGCCACCACGCTCATCCTGATCGGGGTCGGGATGGTCTACGGCCAGACCGGCACCCTCAACCTCGCCGACCTGCACCTGTGGGCGCAGACGCGCGGCGACGAGCTCCTGCCGGTCTCGGCCGTGCTCCTGGTCGCGTTCGCGATCAAGGCCGGCGCCTTCCCTCTGTTCTTCTGGCTGCCCGCCTCCTACCACACGCCGTCCGTCGCCGTGTCCGCCGTGTTCGCGGCCCTGCTCACCAAGGTCGGCATCTACGCGCTGGTGCGCCTGTTCTCGCTGGTCTTTCCGGGCGACCACGAATTCGTGCGCGGGCTGCTCCTGGCCTCGGCCGTGGCCACCATGGTGATCGGCGTTCTGGCCGCGGCGGCGCAGAACGAGTTCCGCCGGATCCTGTCGATCCACATCGTCAGCCAGATCGGCTACATGCTCCTGGGCCTCGCCCTGCTCACGCCGCTCGCCCTGGCCGGGGTCGTGCTCTACCTCGTGCACAACATGCTGGTGAAGACCGGTCTGTTCCTCGTCGCCGGGATCGCCCGCGCGCATCTCGGCAGCTTCGAGCTCGCGCGCCTGGGCGGCCTGTGGCTGGTGCACCCGGTCCTGGCGATCCTGTTCCTCCTGGGTGCGTTCTCGCTGGCCGGCTTCCCGCCCTTCTCGGGCTTCTGGGGCAAGCTGATGCTGTTTCGCGCCTCGCTCGACGTCGGTGCCTACGTCGCGTTGACCGCCGCGGTCGTGACCAGCCTGCTCACCACCTACTCGATGACCAAGATCTGGAGCGAGGCGTTCTGGAAGGCCCCACCCGCGGGCAGCGCCGACACCGCGCTGCCGCGGTCGCAGCAGCTCTGCCTGTTCCTGCCGCTGCTCCTGCTCACCGGAGCCGCGCTGCTGCTGGGGCTGGTGCCGGCGCCGTTCCTGGCGCTGGCCGAGCGGGCGGCGCAGGAGCTTCTCGATCCCTCGCGCTACCTGATCGCGGTGCTCGGACCGCAGGCCATTCCGGGAGCGGTGCCGTGAGCCTGTTCGCCGTCAATCTCCTGCTCGCCGCCGCGTGGTGCGCGCTGCTCGGGGCGTTCTCGCTCGGCGCCTTCGTGACCGGGTTCGTCCTCGCCTACGGCGCCCTGCTCGTGGCTCAGCCCCTGTTCGGGCCGGCGCCCTATTTCAGCCGGGTGCTGCGCCTCGCGCGCTTGAGCGTCTACTTCCTGCGCGAGCTGGTCCTGTCCAGCGTGAAGGTGGCCATCGACGTGCTGTCGCCGCGGCCCAGCTTCCGTCCCGGGATCGTGGCCATGCCGCTGGTCGAGATGAGCGACGCGGAGCGCGTCACCCTGGCCAGCCTGATCACGCTCACGCCCGGCACCCTGTCGCTCGACTTCAGCCCCGACCGCCAGACGCTCTACGTCCACGGCATGTTCGTGGACGACGCCGACGCCCTGCGCCACGAGCTCAAGGACGGGATGGAGCGCGAGGTCCTGCGAGCGCTGGCATGAGCACGATGTGGGCGGACCCGGTCGCGGCCGCGACCATGATCGCGACGGCACTCGTGCTCGCAGGCGCCTTCTTCGCCAGCCTGCGCCTGGTGCTCGGCCCCTCGCTCGCCGACCGGGTCGTGGCCCTGGACTATCTCGCCGTGCTGCTCGCGCTGCTGGCCGCGCTGCTCGCGGTCCGCTCCGGCGAGAGCGTGCTCCTCGACGTCACCGTCGTCCTGTCGCTGATCGGCTTCATCACCACGGTCGCGTTCGCCCGCTACGCCGAGCGGCGGCACGACGCGACCGCCGACCTGGGCGACCGCTGACCATGCCCGCGATCGACCCGACCGACTACCTCACGGCCCTGCTGCTGCTGGTCGGCGGGTTCTTCGCCGCCGTCGCCGGGTTCGGCCTCTTGCGCCTGCCGGACGTGCTGATGCGCCTGCACGCCTCGACCAAGGCCGGCACGCTCGGCGCCGGCTGCATCCTCCTGGCCGCGGCGATCCAGTTCGGCGACCTCGCCACCAGCGTGCGCATGGCGCTGGCCTTCCTGTTCCTGCTGCTGACGGCACCCATCGGCGCCCATCTGATCGGGCGTGCCGCCTATCGCACCGGCACGCCGCTGTCGCCGCGCACGGCCGTCGACGAGCTTGCGGGTCCGGCAAACGGAAAGTCGGCCTGAGCGGCGAGGGCGCTCAGGCGGTCCTGGCGGCGCGCCAGCGGCGGAGCTGGACCACGGCGATCCAGATCAGGCCGGCCGCCAGCAGGACCAGGGCCAGCGGCTTCTCGATCCGGCCGATCTCCCCCAGCGCCTGCTCGACGGCGTGGCCGAGCAGGTAGCCGAGCACACCGTAGAGGGCGGCCCAGAGCAGGGCCGCGATGGTGTTGAGCACGAGGAAGCGCGGCAGCGAGACGCCGGCCAGTGCAGCGGCGAACAGGCCGCCCAGGGACATGCCGGGGACGAAGCGGATGCCGATGATGGCCAGGCTCTCGTAGCGCTGCAGGTAGGGCCGCACGCGTCCCACCTCGCGTGCCCAGCTTGGCCGCAGCTCGAGGATCCGCTCGCCCAGCGTCCGGGCGGCGAGGAACCAGCCGAGGCTGGCGAGGAAATTGCCGGCTGCACCTGCCAGGATCACCCAGGGCAGCAGGACCAGCCAGCCGCGATGGGCGGCGAAGCCGCCGAACACCATGAACGGCGTGCCGTCGGCGAGGCTGCCGAACAGCAGGGCGACGTAGCCGTACTGCGCGAAGATGTGCTCGAGGTTCACGGTGCCGCCCCGCGCGCAGCGGGTGGCGTCATCCGGCGACGAGCCAGTAGGCGAGCAGCCACATGGTCGCTCCCACGCCGAGGTCGAGCCAGCGCCAGGCGGCGGGCCGCGCGAACAGCGGCGCCAGCAGGCGCGCACCGTAGCCCAGGCTGAAGAAGAAGGCGAAGGACGCCGTGGCCGCGCCGAGCCCGAACAGCACCCGGTCGGGCGGCGCGTAGCGCGACGCGATCCCGCCCAAGAGGACCACGGTGTCGAGATAGACGTGCGGGTTGAGCCAGGTGAAGGCGAGGCACGCCGCGAGCGCCGTGCGCAGGGAGGGGGCGGGACCGTCGTCGGGGCGCAAGGCCTGCGGGCGCAGGGCCGCGCGCAGGCGGCCGAGGCCGTAGACGAACAGGAACGCCGCACCCAGCCAGGTCATGACCTGCGGCAGGCCCGGATGGCGCTGCACCAGGGCGCCGAACCCGGCCACACCGGCGGTGATCAGCAGCGCGTCCGAAACCGCGCAGACCAGGCAGACGGCGAATACGTGCTGGCGCAGCAGGCCCTGGCGCAGCACGAACGCGTTCTGCGCGCCGATGGCGAGGATGAGGCTGAGCCCGAGGAGGAAGCCTTCGCCGGCGGCGGTGAGGGACCCGCTCAGTGCCGCTCCGCAGCCGGCCGCCACAGCGAGCGGCAGGGGATCTTGGACAGGTCCGCCCGGTCGGCGTAGCGCTTGGCGATCTCGGTCACCTCGCGCAGGAGGCCCTCCGACAGCGTGATCGGCTCCAGGCCGAGATTGAGCAGGCGGCGGTTCTCCACGAACAGGTCGTTCTCGTCGGCCTCGGCACGGGGATTGGGCACCATGTCGACCGTGGCACCGGTGATCTCGGCCACCAGATGGGCGAGATCGCGCACCCGGTGGGTCTCGGTCATCTGGTTGAGGATGTTCACCCGCCCGCCCGACTGCGGCGGGTTGGCGACGGCGAGCTCGATGCAGCGCACCGTGTCCTGGATGTTGATGAAGGCGCGGGTCTGGCCGCCGGTACCGTGGACCGTGAGCGGGTAGCCGATGGCGGCCTGCATCAGGAAGCGGTTGAGCACCGTGCCGTAGTCGCCGTCATAGTCGAAGCGGTTGATCAGCCGCTCGTCCTGGCGCGTCTCGTCGGTCTGGGTGCCCCACACGATGCCCTGGTGCAGGTCGGTGATCTTCACCTTGTCGTTCTTGTTGTAGTAGGCGAACAGCAGCTGATCGAGCGTCTTGGTCATGTGGTAGACGCTGCCGGGATTGGCCGGGTAGAGGATCTCCTGCTCGACCGTGCGGCCGTCGTCGGCGTCGATCTTCACCTGCAGGTAGCCTTCCGGGATCTTGATCCCGGCGGTGCCGTAGCCGTACACGCCCATGGTCCCGAGATGGACCAGGTGGATGTCGAGCCCGCTCTCGACGATCGCCACCAGCACGTTGTGGGTGGCGTTGATGTTGTTGTCGACCGTGTAGCGCTTGTGCAGCGGCGACTTCATCGAGTAGGGCGCGGCGCGCTGCTCGGCGAAGTGGACCACGGCATCGGGCTGCCATTCGCGAAACAGCGTCAGCAGGCGGTGGTAGTTCTGGGCGACGTCGACCCGGTGGAACGGGATCGTCTTGCCCGAAACCTCCCGCCACGCCTTGAGCCGCTCGCCCATGGGGCAGATCGGCGTCAGGCTCTCGACCTCGAGCTCGTTGTCGATGTTGCGCCGCGACAGGTTGTCGACGATCGCGACCTCGTGCCCGCCCGCGGACAGGTGCAGCGCCGTCGGCCAGCCGCAGAACCCGTCCCCGCCCAGGATGATCACCCGCATGCTGACCTCACGTCGCCGTCCGCGCCCGGCGTTTGTCTAGTGCCCGGTGTCAATGCACACAACCACTCACGGAATTGCCTTATTTCCACCCCGGTTCCGCCGGCGCGTCAGCCCGCCAGGCCCACGGCATCGATCAGGCCGGAGCTGCAGCCGGGCTCGATCGCGGGTGCCGAGCGCATGAGATCGGCGAGGCGGCTTTGCGCCGTGATCTCGCCGGCCAGGCTCAGCTTGAGCTCGACGACCAGCCGGCGATCGCCGTCCTCGCGGCAGGTCATCGCGACCCGCCGGCCGGTACCCGGGCCGAAGCTGGCGTCGAAGGCCGCGGCCAGCTGGTCCGCGGTGATCTCGCCCCCGATCCGCCCGGCCAGGACCGCCCGCACGGCACTGGCGTTGAGCTGGCGCAGCAGGTGCAGCGATTCGGCGAAGTACTCCTCCTGTGACGGACCGTAGCAGGTGCCGTGCTTGATCCATTCATGCCGGTCGAGGGCGGACTGCGTACCGGGCATGGCCTGGTCGAGCTCGGCCCGGAGCGGCGCGCTCAGGTTCACCGGCGGGAGCTCGTGCCAGCCGGCCGGCCGGTCGGCGGCCACGATCACGGGATCGACGCCGCAATAGACGGCCGACCGCGGCTGCGGCCACAGGCCGTGCAGGGCCAGGTGGCTCGCGTCGAACCGGTCGGCGGTCTGGCTCGCGCATTCGGGCGTCGCGGCGAAGCCCTCGCAGAACGCGGGCTGCCAGTTCACCGCCAGGACGTACTGGGGCGGTGCTACGGCCGCCACCGCGGCCACCAGCAGGGCGCTAGCTGCCGGCATGGATGCGCTTGGCCCGGCGCCGGTCCCGCCAGGCACGCGCCGCGTCCTGGATCTGCGCCCGGCCGTAGATCGCCTGCGCCGCCAGCGGGCCGAAGGCGCCGCCGACCCAGCGCGGGGCGAACGGGCGCCAGGAGCTTGTGGCGCCGGTCGCCCTCGACCAGGGCGGTGGCCACCAGCTCGCCGCCGAGCGTGGTGGTGTTGAGGCCGTGGCCGCCGAAGCAGCTGTTGACCCACAGGCCCGGTGCCAGCTCGCGGATCAGCGGCATCTTGTGGCGTGCGAAGCCCATCCGCCCCGACCAGGCGAACTCGACCGCGACGTCGGCCAGCTGCGGGTAGACCAGGGCCAGGTCGCGCCGCATCAGGCCGGCCAGGTCCTTGGGCCGCTCCTGCGTGCTGATCCGCCCGCCCCAGAGCAGCCGGCCGTCGGGCAGCAGGCGGTAGTAGCCGGTGGCGAAGCGGTTGTCGTAGACGGCATAGGGGGCGCGGATCACCCCGGCATGGGCGCCGGTGAGCGGTGCCGTCACGATGATGTAGGTGAAGACCGGCAGGGTCGCCCGGGCCAGCGCCGGCAGCAGGCGGGGTGCGTAGGCGCTCTGGCACAGCACGAGGCGCTCGGCCGTGACCTCGCCCGCGGGCGTGGCGACCCGCCAGCGCCGGCCGACCCGCCGCACGGTGCGTGGCCGGGCTGTGCTCGAACAGGCGCGCACCCTGGCGCTCGGCGGCGTCGGCATAGCCGCGGCACAGCGCGAACGGGTCGAGATGGAAGCCCTCGGGGTCGAACATGCCGTCCCAGTAGCGCGGCGAGGGGAAGTCCCGGCGCAGGCGTTCCTTGGGCCAGAACTCCAGCCGCATGCCGTACTCGGCATTGTAGCTCGGCGACCTCGTCCGCCAGCGCCTTGCGCGTCGTCGAACCAGGAGGCGATGACCACGCCGGCAGACCGGCTCGCACGGGATGGCGTAGCGGTCGATCCGGCCGCGGATCAGGTCCATGGCCTCGCGGCTGAGCCGCATCAGCGAGCGCGCCGCCTCCGGGCCCGCCGCCCGCTCCAGGAGCCGCATCGGTGCGGCGAAGCCGGCCGAGACCATGCCGCCGTTGCGGCCCGACGCGCCGGCTCCGAGCGTGCTGGCCTCCAGCAGGACGGAGGCGTGGCCGCGCTCGGCCAGCGACAGTGCCGTGCCCAGCCCGGCGAGCCCGCCGCCGACGATGGCGGTCTCGGTCTCGAGCGCGCCGGTCAGCGGCCGGGCGCGGGGGAACCGGCGCGGCCTTGCAGATGGTAGTAGCTGTCGTTGGTCATCGCGCGCGCTCGGAGCCGACGGCTTGTCTGACGTGGCCGCGTTCGCGGACACTTGCGCCAGTGATGCGAGGAGGAGAGCGATGCCGCAATCGTCGACGTCAAGCCGGCTCAGCCGCAACGCGTTCGCCTTCGTGCTCGCCGGCGGCCGCGGCTCGCGCCTGCGCGAGCTGACCGACCGCCGCGCCAAGCCCGCGGTCTATTTCGGCGGCAAGACGCGGATCATCGACTTCGCGCTCTCCAACGCGCTCAATTCCGGCATCCGCCGCATCGGCGTGGCGACCCAGTACAAGGCGCACAGCCTGATCCGCCACCTGCAGCGCGGCTGGAACTTCTTCCGGCCCGAGCGCAACGAGAGCTTCGACATCCTGCCGGCGAGCCAGCGCGTGTCGGAGACGCAGTGGTACGAGGGCACCGCCGACGCGGTCTACCAGAACATCGACATCCTGGAGGACTACGGCATCGACCACGTCGTCGTGCTGGCCGGCGACCATGTCTACAAGATGGACTACGAGATCATGCTGGCCCAGCACGTCGCCCAGAAGGCCGACGTGACCATCGGCTGCCTCGAGGTGCCGCGCCTGGAGGCGGTGGCGTTCGGCGTGATGCATGTCGACGAGCACGACCGGATCATCTCGTTCCTGGAAAAGCCCAAGGACCCGCCGGGCATCCCCGGCAAGCCGGACATGGCGCTGGCCAGCATGGGGATCTACGTCTTCGACGCCAAGTTCCTCTACGACCAGCTGCGCCGGGATGCCGCCGATCCCAACTCGGCCCACGATTTCGGCAACAACATCATCCCCTACCTGGTCGAGCACGGGAAGGCCGTGGCCCACCGCTTCGCCAAGTCCTGCGTCAAGTCCAAGGCCGAATCGGAGGACTACTGGCGCGACGCCGGCACCGTCGACGCCTACTTCGACGCCAACATGGACCTGACCCGGATCATCCCGGCGCTGGACCTCTACGACCGCAACTGGCCGATCTGGACCTATGCCGAGATCACGCCGCCGGCCAAGTTCGTCCACGACGAGGACGGCAGGCGCGGCATGGCGGTGAGCTCCCTGGTCTCGGGCGGCTGCATCGTCTCCGGCGCCTCGCTTGCGCGACACCCTCCTGTTCACCGGCGTCCACGTCCATTCCTTCGCCAGGCTGGAAGGTGCCGTCGTGCTGCCCGAGGTCGACATCGGCCGCGGCGCCCGGCTCAGCCGGGTGGTCGTCGACCGCGGGGTGCAAGATTCCCGACGGGCCTGGTGGTCGGCGAGGACCCCGAGCTCGACGCCAGCCGCTTCCGCCGCAGCGACAACGGGGTCTGCCTGATCACCCAGCCCATGCTGGACCGGCTCGACGGCTGAGGCTGCCCGGACCGGCCGCCGGGCTTCGGCGCATCGCGATCACCTTGCCGCGACCGCGGCTTTCGCGCGGTGCGCTTTGGCATCATGGTGCCGGGATCGCAGGCGCCGGGTGCGAGGGACGATGCGGGCGATCGGATGGTTCGGCGCGGCCGTGCTGGCCGCGATGGCGGCACCGGCGGCGGCCGAGCTGCCGGTCGACCTCGAGCTGGTGCTGGCGGTCGACGTCTCCGGCTCGATGGACCGCGACGAGCAGGCGCTGCAGCGCCGCGGCTACGTCGAGGCGTTCCTGCATCCCGAGGTGGCGGCGGCGGTGCGCTCCGGGCCCTATGGCCGGATCGCCGTCACCTATGTCGAATGGGCCGGCGCCAGCGCGCAGGTGGTGACGTTGCCCTGGACGCTGGTCGAGGACCAGACCACGGCCGAGGACTTCGCCGCCGGGCTCGCCGAGGCGCCGCCCGCCCGGTTCCGCGGCACCTCGATCTCCGGCGCGCTGGCGTTCGCCGCACCGATGTTCGCGGACAACGGCTACGAGGGCCTGCGCCGGGTGATCGACGTGTCCGGCGACGGCCCCAACAATATCGGGCCGCCGGTGGCGCCGGTGCGCGACGCCGTGGTCGCCGCCGGGATCGTCATCAACGGCCTGCCGGTGCAGCTCGATGCCCCGCTACCACCTGGCCCTGGGCGGTACGGATCTCGCCGCCTACTACCGCGACTGCGTGATCGGCGGGCCCGGCGCCTTCGTGATCCCGGTCACCGAGCGAGGACCAGCTCCTGGAGGCGATCCGGCGCAAGCTCGTGCTGGAGATCGCGGGCCTGCCGGCCACCATCCAGCCCGCGGCCATGACCGCCGTCGCCGGCACGACCGACTGCATGATCGGCGAACGGCTGCGCCGCGACTGGGAGCGCGATCCTTGAGCGCGCGTTGACCGCGCAATGGGCGCCTGCCTAGCCTTCGGCGCCGCTTGACGCTTTTCTGGATCGTCCCTTGCCCGCAGCTCCCGATGGACCGCCGTTCGACGTCGCCGTGATCGGGGCGGGCGTGGTCGGCTGCGCGGTCGCGCGCCGGCTGGCGCTGGGCGGGCTGCGCATCATCGTCCTGGAACGCGCCGCCGACATCCTGGCCGGCGCCAGCAAGGCCAACAGCGCGCTCCTGCACACCGGCTTCGACGCCCCGCCGGGAAGCCTCGAGCTGCAGTGCATGCGCGAGGGCTACGCCGAGTACCTCGCCATCCGCGAGCGGTTGAACCTGCCGCTGCTGGAGACCGGGGCCGCGGTCGTGGCCTGGAGCGAGGCCGACCTCGCCCAGCTCGACGCCATCGAGGCGCAGGCGCGCGGCAACGGCGTCGCCGACGTGCGCCGGCTCGACCGGGCCGAGCTTCTCGCCCGCGAGCCCCAGCTTGCCCCGGGCTGCCTGGGGGCGCTGCTGGTACCCGGCGAGCACGTGATCGATCCCTGGTCGGCGCCGCTGGCCTATCTGCGGCAGGCGGTCGAGCACGGTGCTACGGTCCGCTTCGATGCCGAGGTGCTGGACGGATCGCTCGGGCGCGGCGTCTGGACGCTGCGACACGGGCGCCGGCACGATCGCGGCACGGATGGTCGTCAACTGCGCCGGCCTCTACGGCGACCGGGTCGAGGAGCGCCTGCTCGGCGCCACGGCCATGACCATCCGGCCGCGCAAGGGGCAGTTCGTCGTGTTCGACAAGCCGGCGGCACGGCTCCTGCGCACCATCGTCCTGCCGGTGCCGAACGAGCGCACCAAGGGCGTGGTGCTCGCGCGCACCGATCTTCGGCAACCTCCTGGTCGGCCCGACCGCCGAGGAGCAGGACGACCGCGAGCATGCCACGGTCGAGCACGCCACGCTGGCGGAGCTGATCGCCAAGGCCGAGGCGATGCTGCCCGCGCTCGCCGGGATGCCGGTGACCGCGACCTACGCCGGCCTGCGCCCGGCGACCGAGCGCAAGGAGTACCGGATCCGCCACGAGCCGGAGCGCCACTGGCTGACCCTGGGCGGGATCCGCTCGACCGGGCTGACCGCCGCTTTGGGCCTCGCCGCCCACGCGGCGCGCCTCGCTCGGGGTCACCGATCCGCCCGCCGACGGCCTGATCTGGCCCGCGCATGCCCAACCTCGCCGAGCATCTGCCGCGCGACTGGCAGCGCCCCGGCCATGGCGGCATCGTCTGCCATTGCGAGCTCGTGACCCGGCGCGAGATCGAGGCGGCACTGGCCGGGCCCCTGGCGGCCCGGGACTTCGGCGGGCTGAAGCGGCGCACGCGGGCCGGGATGGGGCGCTGCCAGGGCTTCTACTGTGCCGCCGAGCTGGCCGCGCTCACCGCCGGCCGCCTGGCCGAGCCGCTGGCGGTCGGGCCGGCGCATGGCTGAGCTGCCGCCGGTCGACGTCGCCATCGTCGGCGGCGGCCCGGCCGGACTGGGCGCGGCGCTGGCCCTGCGGCGTCACGGCGTGGCGCGCGTGCTGGTCCTCGAGCGCGAGGAGACGGCCGGCGGCGTGCCGCGCCATTGCGGCCACCCGCCCTTCGGCATGCGCGAGTTCGGCCGCGTGCTCGCCGGCCCGGCCTATGCGCGCCGGCTGGTCGCAGCGGGCCGTCGCCGCCGGGGTCGAGATCCGCTGCGGGCACTCGGTGGTCGGCGTCGAGCCCGGCGGAGGCCTGCTGCTCGCGACGCCGGACGGCCCGGCGACGCTCGCCGCCGGTCGCGCCGTCCTCGCCACGGGCGTGCGCGAGAGCTCGCGGCATGCGCGGCTGCTCTCGGGCGACCGCCCGCTGGGGGTGCTGACCACGGGTGCGCTGCAGGCCATGGTCCACCTGAAGGGCGTCGTGCCGTTCCGCCGGCCGGTGATCGTGGGCACCGAGCTGGTGAGCCTGTCGGCCCTGCTCACCTGCCGCCACGCCGGCATCCGCCCGGCGGCGGTGGTCGAGGCCAATTCCGGCCCGACCGCGCGGCCCGTGCTGGCCCTGTTCCCGCGCCTGCTCGGTATTCCGGTCCACTACGGCACCGAGATCGCGGCGATCCACGGCCGCAGCCGCGTCGAAGGGGTGACGCTGCGCGACCGCGGGCCGCGCGCCCGTCGAGCTCGCCTGCGACGGTGTGCTGCTCACCGGCCGCTTCACGCCGGAGGCGGCTCTGGTGCGGCCCAGCCATCTGGAGCTCGACGCGGCCAGCGGCGGGCCCGCGGTCGACCAGTACGGCCGCTGCTCGGACCCCACCTGGTTCGCCGCCGGCAATCTCCTGCGGCCGGTCGAAACCGCCGGCTGGTGTCACCGCGAGGGTCTGCGGATCGGCGCCTTCGTCGCACGCGATCTCGCCGGGGGGCTGCCGGCCGCCCAGCCGTCCCTGCCCGTGATGCGCGGGCGCGGCGTGAAGCTGGCGGTGCCGCAGCGGCTCTGTCCCGGCGACGCCGGCCACGGGCTGGACACCCTGCAGCTGCGGGTGCCGGAGCCGGTCACCGGCGAGCTGCGCCTTGCCGTCGGCGGCCGCACGGTCTGGCGGCGGCGGTTGGCGGCATTGCCGGAGCGGCGGATCCTGGTGCCGCTCGCGCGGGGTCGCGTTGCCGGCCGATGCAGGAACGGTTGAGGTGGGGTTCGCCTGACTTGCCAAGGCGGCTATCGCCGGGACTTCACGAACGCGTTATTGGTGGACGGGTTCGCGCGCACGGTGCGCCGCAACCCCAAGAATCAAACGGTCTCAGCGGAGAACGAGGGATGCCCACGGACGAAGGCAGGGTCATCGACGAGGACGTGAAGGTCCTGCACCACATGGGCTACGCGCAGGAACTGGCGCGGCGCATGCACGGCTTCTCCAACTTCGCCATCTCGTTTTCGATCATCTGCATCCTGGCCGGCGGCATCACCGCCTTCCCGGTCGCGTTCTCGGCCGGCGGGCCGTTCTCGGTCGTGGTCGGCTGGGTGGTCGGCGGCCTGTTCGCGCTGGTCGTCGGCCTCGCCTTGGCGCAGATCGCCTCGGCCTACCCGACCGCCGGCGGCCTCTATCACTGGGCGTCGATCCTGGGCGGGCGCGGCTATGGCTGGGTCTGCGCCTGGATCAATCTCCTGGGCCTCGTCTTCGTCGTCGCCTCGGTCAATGT
Organism: uncultured Alphaproteobacteria bacterium; assembly: GCA_963769465.1. GTDB lineage: Bacteria > Pseudomonadota > Alphaproteobacteria > Geminicoccales > Geminicoccaceae > Benzoatithermus. The sequence continues at coordinate 57,330 of CAVYMA010000016.1, read as the reverse complement.
CGGCGTCTACCTGCTGTTCAAGGACCTCGTGCTGGCCGGCGTGCTGGGCATGGACGTCTCGGGCTGGGGCTTCCAGGAGCAGGTCATCGCGGTGTCGCTGATCACCCTGACCCAGGCGCTGTTCAACCATTTCGGCATCAAGACCACGACCGCGATCACCGACTTCTCCGGCTACCTGATCCTGGTCGTGGCCGTGCTGCTTGACCCTGACCTTCCTGATCTGGGGCGCCACCTGGGACTTCTCGCGGCTGACCCAGTTCGTCAACAACACCGGCGAGCCGGGCGGCGGCTTCTTCGTCGAGCCGCGCACCGCGTTCGTGGCGTTCCTGGTCGGCCTGCTCTACCCGATCTACACGATCACCGGCTTCGACGCCTCGGCGCACACCTCCGAGGAGACGATCGACGCCCGCCGCCAGGTGCCGCGCGGCATCCTGCACTCGATCTTCTGGTCGCTCCTGTTCGGGCTGATCATGGCGATCTCGTTCATCCTGGCCATCCCCGACCTCGCGGCGGCGGCGAAGGACGGCGCCAATTCCTGGTTCAACCTGTTCAACAACCTCCCGGCCCCCGTCCTGCTCAAGGACCTGCTCGCGATCGGCATCGTCGTCGCCAACTATTGCTGCGCGCTCGCCGGCCTGACCTCGACCTCGCGCATGGTGTTCGCCTTCGCGCGCGACGGCGGGCTGCCCGCGTCGGGCATGCTCAAGCAAGGTCAGCCCGGTGCACCGGACGCCGGTGGCGGCGATCTGGGTCAGCGCCATCCTGTCGGTCGCGGCGACGCTCTACTCGCCGGCCTTCGCGGCCCTGGCCGCCGGCTGCGCGCTCTTCCTCTACGTCTCCTACGCCATGCCGATCGCGGCCGGCATGGTCGCCGAGGGCAAGACCTGGACGGAGTTCGGGCCGTTCCGCCTCGGCATCCTCTCCAAGCCGATCGCGCTCGTGGCGCTGATCGGTGTCCTGTTCGTGATGTTTGCCGGCATCCAGCCGCCCTTCGACATCCTGATCAACTACGCGGTCGGGCTGCTGGTCCTGCTGCTGGTGATCTGGTTCGGCTTCGAGCGGAAGCGGTTCCAGGGCCCGCCGATCGGCGACATGATCGCCAAGCGGCAGGCCGAGATCCGCGCCGCCGAGCGGGCGGTCGGCGAGCCGGCGCACTCGGCCTAGCGCCGCGGGGCGACGGGTGCGCATCGCCGCCATCGACCAGGGGACGACCAGCACGCGTCTCCTGGTCGTCGAGGACGGCGTGGCCGAGATCGCGCCACGCCGTCCGCCATCGCCAGCAGCATCCCCAGCCCGGATGGGTCGAGCACGACCCGCTGCGAGCTGCTGGCCAACGTCCGCGCCTGCGCCGAGGCCGCAGGCCCCGTCGCGGCGCTGGGCCTCGACAACCAGGGCGAGAGCTGCCTCGCCTGGGACGGTGCCACCGGCGAGCCCTTGTCGCCGGTGATCGTCTGGCAGGACAACCGCACCGGCGAGGCCGTCGAGCGGCTGCGCGCCGCGGGTGCGGAGGCGCTGACGCTGGAACGCGCCGGCCTGCCGCTCGACCCCTACTTCTCCGCGGCAAAGCTGGCCTGGCTGCTGGACCGGGTCGGCCCGCGCCGTTCGCTGCGGCTCGGGACCACGGACGCCTGGTTCCTCGACCGGCTCACCGGCCGGTTCGTCACCGACGTCACCACCGCCTCGCGCACCTCGCTCATGAACCTGGCCACCTGCCAGTGGGACGAGGAGCTGTGCCGCCTGTTCGGCGTGCCCATGGAGTGCCTGCCCGAGATCCGCGCCACGGTGGACGAGTTCGGCGGCATCGGCGGGGTGCCGGTCACCGCCGCCGTGGTCGACCAGCAGGCCGCCCTCTACGGCCATGGCTGCCGGTCCGTCGGCGACGCCAAGATCACCTTCGGCACCGGCGCCTTCGCGCTCGCCGTCACCGGTGCCGAGATCGTGCGCGCGCCCGGAGCGCGGGCTGCTGCCGACCGTGGCCTGGCGCATCGGCGGCGAGACCGTCCATGCGGTCGATGGCGGGGTCTACGACGCCGGCGCCGCGGTGGAATGGGCCGGGCGCCTCGGGCTGTTCGCCGAGTTCACCGAGCTCGACGGGTTCACCGAGCCGCCCGCGATCGAGCGCGGCCTCGCCTTCGTGCCGGCGCTCTCGGGCCTCGCCTGCCCGCACTGGGACCGCAGCGCCGCGGCACTCTGGGTCGGCATGACCGCCGGCACCACCCGCCGCGACCTGTGCCAGGCGCTGCTGGAGGGCGTGGCGCTGCGCACGGCCGAGGTGGTCGCCGCCATGGCCGACCGCGTCCCGCTCGCCGACCGGCTGACGTCGACGGCGGGCTCACCCGCAGCGCCTACTTCTGCCAGTTCCTGGCCGACGCCACCGGCCGCGTCGTCCACCGCCACGGCTTCGACGAGCTCACCGCCTTCGGCTGCGCGGCGCTGGCGGCGAGCGCGGCTCGGCCTCACCCTGCGCATGCCCGAGGCCGGCAGCGCCGAGTTCCGGCCACAGGCCGAGGGCCGTGCGTGGCGGGCCAGGTTCACGGAGGCGGTCAGCCGCAGCCGGGGCTGGCGCTGACCGGCGCCCACAGCACCTGCTCGATCGTGCGGCGCACCGGTCGCCAGCATCACCAGCCGGTCGAAGCCGAGCGCGATGCCGCTGGCCGGCGGCATCGTGGGCGAGGGCGGCCAGGAAGTCCTCGTCGAGCGGGTAGCGCTCGCCGTAGAGCCGCTCCTTCTGCGTCCATCTCGGCCTCGAAGCGGCGGCGCTGCTCGACCGGGTCGGTCAGCTCGCCGAAGCCGTTGGCGAGCTCGACGCCGCAGGCATAGAGCTCGAAGCGCTCGGCCACGCGCGGGTCGCCGGGCTTGGGGCGGGCCAGCGCCGCCTCGGCCACCGGGTACTCGCACAGGATCGTGGCCCGGCCGAGGCCGAGCCGCGGCTCGACCCGCTCGACCAGCACGCGGCTGAACAGGTCGGCCCAGCTGTCGTCGGCGGCGACGCGGATGCCGGCGCGCGCGGACCGCCGCGGCCAGCGCGTCGCGGTCGGTGTCGCCCGCGGCGTCCATGGTCGCCAGCAGGTCGATGCCGGCGAAGCGGGCGAAGGCCTCGGCCACGGTCAGCCGCTCGGGCGGCGGCGAACGGGTCGGCCGCGGCGCCCGCGCCAGGACAGCCCGCCGGCACCGCCGGCTCGGCGGCGAGCGCCAGCAGCGTCGGCGCAGTCGTCCATCAGCGCCTCGTAGGGCTCGTCCGCCCGGTACCATTCGAGCATGGTGAACTCGGGATGGTGCAGCGGCCCGCGCTCGCGGTTGCGGAAGACGTGGGCGAAGGTGAAGAGGCGCGGTCTCGCCGGCGGCCAGCAGCTTCTTGCAGGCGAACTCGGGCGAGGTGTGCAGGTAGAGCGGCGCCGCGCCGTGCCGTCGGTGGCCGATCAGCTCGGTGGCGAAGGCGTGCAGATGGGCCTCGTTGCCGGGCGAGACCTGCAGGATGCAGCGGTCTCGACCTCGACGAAGCCGCGCGCCGCGAACCAGCGCGCGCAAGGCCGCCTGGATCCGGCCGCGGCGCGAGCAGGAACGGCCGGCGGTCGGCATGGACGTCGCGGCCGCCACCAGGGCGAGGCGCACGGCGTCAACGCCGGCTCCCTCGCGCTGGACCAGCGACGGCGGTTTCGGCGGTAAGGGCAGCGCCAAGTTCGCAGCCGGCCGCCGCCGCGCGCCGTTCAGGTCGACGCAAGGAACACCATGGCGAAGGTCATTGCCAGCTCGCTGCGCAAGGGCAACGTCGTCGACATCGACGGCAAGCTCTACGTCGTCCTCACGGCCGAGAACATCCATCCCGGCAAGGGCACGCCGGTGACCCAGCTCGACATGCGCCGCATCAGCGACGGGGTGAAGATCTCCGAGCGCTACCGCACCACCGAGCAGGTCGAGCGCGCCTTCGTCGAGGAGCGCGAGCACAGCTTCCTCTACGAGGACGACGAGGGCTTCCACTTCATGAACCCGGAGACCTACGAGCAGGTCGTGGTGCCCAAGCGACGTGATCGGCGACCAGGCCGTCTACCTGCAGGAGGGCATGGCCGTGCATGCTGTCAGCCTGCACGAGGGCGTGCCGATCGCGATCGAGCTGCCGCAGCGGGTGACCCTCGAGATCGTCGAGACCGAGCCCGTCACCAAGGGCCAGACGGCCTCCTCGTCCTACAAGCCGGCCATCCTCTCCAACGGCGTGCGCACCATGGTGCCGCCGCACATCGCCGCCGGCACGCGCGTCGTGATCATGACCGAGGACGGCTCCTACGTGGAGCGCGCCAAGGACTGACGCCGGCTCCATGCGAGGTCGCTTGGCGGCGGCCCTCGCCGTCGCCTGCTTGGACGCCGCGCCTGCCACGGCGGCGCTCTCCGGCGCCGAAGTCCGCTGCCTGGCGCTGGTCGCCTACACCGAGGCCGCGGTGGACGGCGTGCCCGGGATGACGGCGGTGATCCGGGTCGTGCGCAACCGCATGGCGGACCCGCGCTACCCGGATGATGCCTGCGCCGTCATCCTGGAGGTGGCCCAGTTCCAGCCGATCCAGCAGTCGGACGTGCTGCAGAAGGTGGCGCGCGATCCGGAAGGCTACAGCCTCCCGCAGATCCTGGGGCTGCGCACGGCCAAGTCCCGCAAGCTGCTGGCGACCGCGCACCGGCTGGCGCGGGCCGAGCCCGCCGGGCCGGATCCCACCGGCGGCGCGCTCTTCTTCGTCAATCCCGACTACATGAACCCCGAGCTCTGCCCCTGGTTCGCGGGTCTGCGGCGCACGGCCGTGATCGGCGGGCACGTCTTCCTGACCGACCGCGGCGCCGACGACCCGACCCAGCCGCCGGCGCTCGACTGCAGCCGGGCCGGTTCCGCCCTGCGCTGACGCTCAGCCGTCCGAGCCGCGCGCACCCGCCGCGTAGAGCTGCGCCGCGTCGCGGGCGAGCTCCCGGCGGGATTCCGGCACCGTGTACATCATGTGGCCGCCGGCATAGACGGCGAGCCGGATCGGGACCGCACCGGCCAGCTGCGGCAGCTGGTCCAGGAGGTAGCGCGAGGCGAAATAGGGCGTGACCAGGTCGGTCCGGCCATGGGCGATCAGCACGCCCATCGCGGGTACGACCGCGCGGGCCGCCTGCAGCTCGTCCAGCGCACCGGCATAGCCCTGCCGGGTGGGCGAGGTGCCATAGTCCCACCTGCCAGCCAGATCCTCGTTGAGCAGCCGGTAGGTGATGTCGGTGGCGTAGCCGAGCTCGCCGCGGACATGGGCGACGAACGCCGCGGTCCAGGCCGGCTCGGCCCGGGCCAGCACCGGGTCCGGACCATGCGCCACGCTGCTCGCGGGGTTCGGGTCCGGTCCGGAGATCAGCCCGTCGTAGCGGCTCAGCACGCGGCCGGCGGCACGGTCATACTCCTTGATGAAGCGCGAGACCGTGATCCGCCCCTGGCTGCGGCCGATCAGGTCGGGGGGCAGGCCGGTGAGGTCGGCGAGCCGGGCCAGCACCGCTGCGGGCAGCCGGTCGGGCCCCTGTGCCAGTGCCAGCAGATAGTCGTGCCTCACCCAGCGCTCGACCTCGTCCAGCCGCGTGGCGATCTGGTCCGCCGCGGTGCCCCGGCGTTCCAGATGCACCGCCGCCATGGAGGGCAGGGCGACGAGCCAGGGTGCGAGCAGGTGCGCCTCGCCGCGCAGGAGCGAGAACTCGAGCACCGGCGAGATCAGCACCGCACCGCTGACGGCGATGCCGCTCTCGTCCTGGAGGCGGCGCGCGAGCAGGGCCGCCCGGAAGCCGCCATAGCTCTCGCCGGCCAGGTAGACCGGCGACAGGGTGCGGCCCTCCCGCGCCAGATAGAGCCGGATGAAGGCACCCATGGCGGACGCGTCCTGGTCGACGCCGTAGAAGCGCCGCTCGACGTCCTCGCCCTCGCCGGCCGCCCGGCTGTAGCCGGTCCCGACCGGATCGACGAAGACGAGGTCGGTGAAGGCGAGCCAGCTGTCCGGGTTGTCGACGAGGCGTGCTGGCGGCGGCAGGAAGCCGCCGTCGGGGCCGAACGCGACCATCCGGGGCCCGATGCCGCCCAGAAGCAGGAAGGCCGAGGCCGCACCCGGCCCACCGTTGAACAGGAAGGTGATCGGTCGCTCCGGCCCGCCGGCCTCGGCCACGTAGCTGACGTGGAAGATCTCGGCCGTCCGCTCGCCCTTGGCGTCGCGCAGCGGCAGCGTACCGGCCGTGGCGCGGTACGCCAGCGCGCGCTCGCCGAGCCGCAGGGTGTGGCTGGTCACCGACGGTTCGGGCAGGAGGCCCAGGATCCCGGCGCCCGCACCCTGCCCGGCCGGAGGCGTCGGCGCCTGGGCGGCCGCCGGTCCGCCCAGGCCGAGGGCCACGAGCAGCACGAGGATCGTCGGGCGCAGGCTCATCCGGGGATCCCCTTCGCGTCGGTGCGGGCACGGGCGCGGCGGCAGCGCTCGGAGCAGTATTGCACGTCCGACCAGCACCGCGCCCATTTGCGCCGCCACGCGAAGGGACGGCGGCAGACCGCGCAGAGCTTGTGCGGCAGGTCGGGCTTGCGGCGCATCCGCGGCATCAAAGGCCCAGATCGAGCTGACGTTCCGCCTTGGGCCGCGCCTTGGCGGGCTGCGGCAGGCCGCTGCGCCGGCTGCCGTGCCGCGCCTGGATCGCATCGGCCATGCCGGCGAAGCCATGGCGGCGCCGCACCGCCCATACCGCGTCCCGCGCGCGCCGCGCGGCTTCGACGTGATCGACCACCGGCAGCGGATAGTCGCGGCCGATGACGCAGCCGGCTTCCGCCTGCTCCAGGGCCGGCATCAGCCAGGGCGTGTGCAGCCGGTGCCGCGGCACGGCCCGCAGCTCCGGGCACCAGCGGCGCACGAAGCTGCCGTCCGGGTCCTGGTCCTGGCCCTGCTTGACCGGGTTGTAGATCCGGATCGTGTTGATGCCGGTGGTGCCGGACTGCATCTGCGCCTGCGGCCAGTGGATGCCGGGCTCGTAGTCGGTGAACATCCGGGCGAGGTGCAGGCCGGTCGGGCGCCAGTCCTGCCACAGCTGGTAGGAGCCACGCTCACCAGCATCGCCCGCATGCGGAAGTTGAGCCAGCCGGTGGCGCGCAGCATGCGCATGCAGGCGTCCACGAACGGCCAGCCGGTGCGCCCCTCGGCCCAGGCGGCGAGCAGCGCCGGGTCCTGGCCGCGCAGGCCCTCGTAGCCGCGGTGGAAGCAGCGGAACTCGACCGCGGGCTCGCTCTCCAGCTTCTGCATGAAATGGCAGTGCCAGCGCAGCCGGCCGGCGAACGAGGTCAGCGCGCCGCGCCAGGCCCGCTCGCTGGGCGGCAGGCCGCCCAGGCGTGCCTCCGTCGCCTGCAGGACCTCGCGCAAGGAGAGGGTACCCCAGGCCAGATGCGGCGACAGGCGCGAGCAGTGGACGGCACCCTCGCCCGGCGACGACATCGCCCTTCGGTAGGGCAGGCCGCGCTCGGCCAGGAAGCTGCGCAGCGTGTCGGTGCCGGCCGCACGCCCGCCGTGCTGACGGCCGGGGCAGGGGTCGTCCGGCAGCGGCGGCAGGGCGATCTCGCCCGGTGCGACGTCCGCGACCGGCAGCAGCCGCACCGGTGCGCCTGCCTTCGGGCCGCGCATCTGCCGGTCCCAGCGCCGCGCCCAGCCGTCACGACGGGCGAGCCGCCGGACCACGCCGGTCTGCCGGCGCTCGTGCCACGGGATGCCGTGCGCCGCGGCCCAGGCGGCGACGCGGCGGTCACGGGCGAAGGTCCAGGCGTTGCCGGTCTCCTCGTGCGACCACAGCGCGGCCACGGGCAGGCTCTGCCGGAACGCCTCGAGGACGGCTTCGGCGGCACCGGTGCGCACGACCAGGGGCTGGCCGAGGGCGGCCAGCTCGGCGCGCAGCTCGCTCAGCGATTCGCGCACGAAGGCGAGCTGCCGGCCGCTGGCGTCGGGCTCGGCCCAGTAGCCGGGCTCGAGCACGAACAGCGGCAGCACCGGCCCCAGGGCCGCGGCCTCGGCCAGGGGCGCGTGGTCGACCGCGCGCAGGTCGCGCTTGAACCAGACGATCTGCACGGGCAGCGGGCGCATGGGAGGGGGACATAGGCGAGGGCGGTGCCGTGGCCAGAGGGTGCCGGGCCGGCCGCGGCACCCCACATGACGGCCGTGGGGATTGCATCCGAGCGGGAGCGCCGTCATGGCGACGAGCTATCACCTGGTCTGTCCGGACTGTGCCGCGGTCAACCGCGTGCCGCACGACCGTCCCGCGGCCGCCGCCAAGTGCGGCAGCTGCGGGGCCCGCCTGTTCGCCGGGCGTCCGGTGACCCTGACCGCCGCCAGCTTCGACCGCCACCTGCGCGAGGACGGCGTGCCGCTGCTGGTCGATTTCTGGGCGGCCTGGTGCGGCCCGTGCAAGGCCATGGCGCCGGTCCTCGACCGGCTGGCCGGTGAGCTCGAGCCGCGGCTGCGCGTGGGCAAGCTCGACACCGACGCCGTTCCCGACATCGCCGCCCGCTACGGCATCCGCAGCATCCCGACGCTGATCCTGTTCCAGGGCGGGCGCGAGGTGGCGCGCACCGCGGGTGCGATGCCGGCGGCCCAGCTCAAGGCCTGGCTCGAGCCCCGCCTGGCGGCGGCATGAGTGCCGACGACCTCGCCCGCTGGGAGCCGCGCTGGCGTGCCCGGGACGGCGGCGTCGCTGCGCCCGAGCCGTTCCTGGTCGAGGCGCTGGCCGATGCGGTGCCAGCGCCGGTGCTGGATGTCGCCGCGGGGGACGGGCGCAACGCCCTGTGGCTCGCCCGCCGCGGCTTTGCCGTCACCGCGATCGACATCGCACCCGCCGCGATCGCGCGGCTGGAGGCCGTCGCCACGGCCGAGCGGCTGGCGGTCGCGACGCGCGTGGCCGACCTGGACGAGCCCGCGGCCCTGGCCGGCCTGGGCCCGTTCGCGGCCCTGGTGGTGATGCGCTTCCATCCGGCACCGGCGCAGTGGGATCGCCTGCTCGATGTCCTCCAGCCCGGCGGCCGGCTGCTGCTGTGCTCGTTCCGCACCGCCCAGCATGAGGCGCACGGGTTCCCGCTCGCCTACTGCCTCGACCGCGCCCGGCTCGAGTCGCTGCTCCAGCCCCGGCTGACCCTGGAGAGCTGGCAGGAGCGCGACGAGGGCACGGACCTGCTCGCGGGCTCGGTCTGGACCCGCAATCCCGGCTAGCCGCCTGCCGCCACCCTGGTCGGGATCGTGGGCCCGGCCGAGGCGGTCGGCACCGGTGGCTGCTCGTCGGGACGGCAGATGTCGCCCTCGCCCGCCACCAGGGCCGGTGCGTCGGAGGCTGCCGTTGCGCCGAGCGGGGGCAGGTCGAAGCCGGCGAGCTGGGTGACCTTGTCCCATACCATCTCGGCGGCGGTCCGCTGCGGCAGGACGCGGATGTTGGCCATCATCCCCGCGTCCTCGTGCTGGACGAGATGGCAGTGATAGACGAACTCGCCGGCGATGATCGGGTTGGTGAACGGGATCAGGATCTCGGCGAAGCCCGGCTGGCCGTTCTGGGCGTAGGGGATGTTGATGACGTCGCGCAGGCCGCCGCCCAGCGTCTGGTTCCTGTCGCCGGAGAAGCGCTTGATCAGGAATTCGGTCTGGTGGAGGTGGAAGACGTGGAACTCCTGCGAGAAGTTGCGGACGATCCACTTCTCCACCTGACCGACGCGGGTGGTCGTGTCGATCCGGCTTTCGACATATTCCTTGTTGTTGATGAAGAACGTGTTGCCGTCGGCACTTTCCGAGAAGTCGACGTAGCGGGTCCGGTCGGGCTTGAGCTTGGCGACGGTGGCCGGGCTCGGGACGATCCGGGCGGGGCGCGCCGGGCCGTCGACCAGGCGCTTGCGGATGGTGGGATCGGGCGGCACCGGGTTGCCGGACACGATGAAGGTGCCCAGCTGCTCGGGCGGATTGGGATCGCCGGCGGGACCCGTGTCGACGTTGAGATGACGGAACGCGTACTCACCCGCGGCACCGGCCCGCACCACCACCACGGCGCGCGCGCCGGGCGGCAGGAACAGGTGGTTGATCTTGACCGGCCGCAGCAGCAGATTGCCGTCGCGCTCGATCAGCCAGAACTGGTGCCCGTCGAGCTGCATGTCGAAGAAGGCGTCCGCACCGAGATTGCCCAGCTGCCAGACCTGCCACTCGCCGGGACGGGCGCGGATCGGCGGGTTGGCGAAGCCGTTCAGCGACTTGGCGCGCGGGTCGCCGTCCACGAAGTCGGGGAAGGTGAAGTCCTTCAGCACCATCACCCGCTGCTTGTGGCCGACCAGCTCCGGGTACTGCTCGAAGATGAAGCCGCCGACGATCAGCATGCCCGAGATGCCGGACCCGATCTGGTCGTCGACGTAGGTGTGGACGTGGGCGTGGTACCAGTGCAGGCCCTGCGGGTGGTCGTCGGGGACGAACACGTCGTAGCGCAGTTCCTTTTCGGGATTGATGCGGATGTAGACGTTGTCCCCGTCGCCGCGCTTCGGCCGCACGTCCATGCCGTGATAGTGGATGTTGGTGGGCTGCGGACCGTCGATGGCCACCTCGGCCGCGCCGATCTTGTTGACCACCCGGACCCGGATCGTGTCGCCGCGCCGGATCCGCATCGTCGGCGCCATGTAGTTGCCGTTGATGACGTTCGAGACCACCGTGCGGCCGTCGACGGTGATCTCGGCCGGGGCCATGGTCAGCGTGCCGCGCAGCACGCCGTTCTCGCTGCGGATCTCGGGCGGGTTGGGCAGGTCGTAGAGCGTGCTCTCGGCGACCGCCTGGGCCGTGGCCGCGCCGGAACCGGCACAACCGAGCACGGCAGCGGCCATCAGGCCGCGGGCGACGTCCCACAAGAGCCTCGACCCAGGGTTCGGGCGCATCTTTTTCGTCCCCGTAGTCACCACCGTTCGATTACACTTCGTCCATAGCACGGCGCGCCTCGACCGGGAACGGCGGGGCGGCGCGGGAGGAATGGGCGATGCGGTGCCGCCTTGCTGTCCTCGTGGCGCTTCTGGCCAGCCTGCCGGCTTTGCCGGCCCCGGCTGCCGGTGCCGGCCGGACCGGCGTGGATGCGCCACGACACATCGACTGCCGCTGCCGGGCCAACGGCCGGACCTACGAGCTCGGGGCGAAGGTCTGTCTGCCAACTCCGGCCGGCCATCGCGTCGCCGAATGCCGCATGGAGCAGAACGTCACCTCCTGGCGGTTCGCCCAGGAGGACTGCGCGGTCTCCGCCCGGCTGGTGTCGCCAGACCCAGGCCGGTCCACGCCGCATTAACCGGCCGCTAACCCGGTGCCGGCACTCTCGGGGGGTGGACCCAGGCCGCCCGGAGGGCCGGAACATGGACGATCGCAGCCTTGCCGCGCTGACCGGCGCCATCCTGGTGCTGCTCCAGCTGCAGCTCGTCTTCCTGCCCGACACGCGCGCGGATGCCGCGACGCGCACGGCCGAGCTGCGCCGCCTGGGCATCGACCTCGCCGCCGCCGGGGCGATCGCGATCCACCCCGTGCGCTGATCGCCGCCGCGGCCCGGCGGCATCGTCGCGGCTGGAACTGCGCCCCGGCAGGTGCCACCTAGGCACGCGACGGAGGTGCGGACCATGCTGATCGAGCGGATCAAGGACGACCGGCTCCAGGCCATGAAGGCCCGGGACGAGCTGAAGAAGAACCTGTTGGGGACCCTCTACGCGGCGGCGACCAAGGAGGGCAAGACGCCCGAGGACGCCGTGGTGATCAAGACCATCCGCGCCTTCGTGAAGTCGCTCGACGAGACGGCGGCCCTGCTCCAGGCACGTGGCCTCGACGCCGGCCAGCAGCAGGCCGAGCGGGCCATCCTCGAGGCCTACCTGCCCCGCGCGCTGGGCGAGGCGGAGCTGCAGGCCAGCATCGCCGAGATCGTGGGCGGGCTGCCCGAGCGCTCGCCCAAGGCCATGGGGCAGGTGATGGCCGCGCTGAAGGCCCGCCACGGCGAGGCGCTCGACAGCAAGGTGGCGAGCGGCCTGGTCCGGAGCGCGCTGGGCTGAGCCCAGCGTGTGCGGCCATCGCGCCACGGTGATGCGCTGCTGCAACAGCTCTCACGCGATGGTTGACAGTCCCAGATTGGCTGCGTAGTGCGATCTTCGGGCCACGTCCAAAACGGACGGGCTCTTGCTTGCCCAACAACGAACCTCGCCTAGAGGTGAAGATGACCGAAACGGCCATGGGGCGGAGCCTTGCCGGGCGCCGCACCTTTCTGGGGCTGACTGGCCCTCTCGTTGCCTCCCTGCTGTTCTCCTCCAGCCGCCAGGCCGAGGCCGCGCTCCGCGAGCGCGCCGTCGTCCTGCATCATCGCCATACCGGCGAAACCCTGCGCTCCGTCTACTTCGCCGACGGGCGCTACCAGACCGACGAGTTGCGCGCGGCGACCCATCATCTGCGCGACTGGCGGGACAACACCGCCCTGCCGGTCGATCCCAAGCTCCTGGACCTGTTGTGGTCGCTCCGCGCGGCGTTGGGCACGAAGGGTCCGCTGCAGGTGTTCTGCGGCTACCGCTCGCCGACCACCAACGCCATGCTCCGGCGCACCCGCCACGGTGCGGCCCGCCACAGCCTGCACATGCGGGCGATGGCGGTCGACCTGCAGGTCGAGGGCCGGTCGCTGCGCGACGTCCGCCGCGCCGCGGTGGCCCTGCAGGCCGGCGGGGTGGGCTACTATCCCCGCTCCGGCTTCGTGCACGTCGACACGGGCGAGATCCGCTACTGGTAGAGGCGGCTGCGCCCGGGCGGCCGGATCAGGCGGCGGCAGCGCCCGCCGCCACGGTCTGGAGCACGGTGAAGCCCTCGAACTGGGGGTGGCCCAGATAGTGGGTCCGGCTGCCGCCCGCGTCCTTGTGCGCGGCGCGGAACGCGTCGGAGCGCGTCCAGGCCTCGAAGTCGGCGAACGACCGCCAGATGGTGTGCGAGGCGTAGAGGACGTGATCCTCGCGCTCGGGGCCCTTGAGCAGGTGGAACTCGACGAAGCCCGGCACCCGGTCGAGGTGGCTGTCGCGGCCGAGCCACATGGCCTCGAAGTCGGCCTCGCTGCCCTTGCGCACCGAGAAACGGTTCATCGCGATGTACATGCCCTGCTCTCCGCGTTGGGTGCCGGAACCAAGGTCGGTCGCGGCGGACCCGGCGGCAAGGCCCGCATCGCCGCCATCGATCAGCGCGGTCGGGCGGGGCGCGGCCGGTAGACGGGCAGGGACAGGCCCCAGGCCAGCGCCAGGCCGCGGATGGCGAAGGCCAGCGCCAGGCCCAGGCCCATGGCCAGGGCGTCGGGCAGGCCCAGCGCGTCGCCGGCGACCAGGAGTGCCGCACCGGCCGCGGCGGCGGTGGCGTAGATCTCGCGCTTGAGCAGCAGCGGGGTCTCGGTGCAGACCACGTCGCGGATCAGGCCGCCGAAGGTCGCGGTCATGGTGCCCATGAGCACGGCCACCTCCGGCCCGGCACCGGCATCGAGCGCGGTGCGGGCACCCAGGACGCAGAACACGGCCATGCCCAGGGCGTCGGCCCACAGCAGCACGGTGGCCCGGCGCTGGATGTGCGGGGCCACGAGGAAGGTCACCACCGCGGCGGCGCTGGTGACCCACAGATAGACGCGGCTCGTGGACCCAGAACACCGGCCCGCGGTCGAGCAGGACGTCGCGCAGGGTGCCGCCGCCGATGCCGGTCACGGCGGCCACGAACAGGAAGCCCACGAGGTCGAGCTGCTTGCGCGCGGCCTCGAGCGCGCCGCTGACCGCGAACACGGCCACGCCGGCGAGGTCGAGCCAGTGCAGCAGCCCGCCCACGCGCCCGCGGCCCGCCTAGTCCGGCTGGCCCGCGTAGATGGGCCTCGATCCGCGCCCAGGCCTCCTCGGCGGTCTCGACGAAGTCGAACAGGCGCGAGGTCGCGGGCGTCGATCACGCCCTTCCTCGACCAGCGCCTCGAAGCCGACGACCCGGTGCCAGTAGGCGCGGTCGAACAGCAGTACCGGCATCGGCCGCGACTTGCCGGTCTGGATCAGGCACAAGGTCTCGAACAGCTCGTCGAAGGTGCCGAAGCCGCCCGGGAACACGATCAGCGCCTTGGCCCGGGTCATCAGGTGCATCTTGCGCAGGGCGAAATAGTGGAACTGGAAGCACAGCTCGGGCGTGATCCAGGGATTGGGCGCCTGCTCGTGCGGCAGGACGATGTTGTGGCCGATGCTGATCGCCCCGGCGTCGGCGGCCCCGCGGTTGGCCGCCTCCATGATCCCGGGCCCGCCGCCGGTGACGATGACGTAGCGCTGCTGGCCGTCGGCGCGGCGCGGCGTGGAGACCAGGCGGGCGAAGCGGCGGGCCTCGTCGTAGTTGCGCGAGAGCCGCTCGAGGTTGGCGGCGATCCGGACCGCGGCCGCGAGGCTCGCATCGTCGGGTGCCGCCCGGCTGCGGGCCTCGGCCGTCTCGCGCCGGGCGCGGGCGGCCTCGGGCTCGAGGATCCGGGCACTGCCGAAGGTGACGATGGTGGCCTCGATGCCGCGTGCCAGGAGCTCGAGCTCGGGCTTGAGCAGCTCGAGCTGCAGCCGCACCGGGCGCAGCTCCTCGCGCAGCAGGAACTCGGTGTCGGAGAAGGCGAGGCGGTAGCTGGGCGAGAGCGTCTGCGGCGTGGCCGGCACCTCGCGCACCCGCAAGGCGTCCTCGCGCGCGCTCGGGAGCGCGCCGTGGGGCGGGTCGTGATCGGCCATGCGCTGCTTCTCCGGGCGGTCGGGATGCGCAGCTAAGCGCAGACGGCGCCCCGAAAAGCAAAACCCCGGGAGGCCAGCCCCCGGGGTGCAGCTGCTTCAGGTCGGGTCCGCTCAGGCGGCGACGGCCTTCAGTTCCTCGAAGTTGGCGGTGGCGCGCTTGACGAGGAGGTCGACGACCTCGCTCTGCGCCTTCATGCCCAGATCGACGGTCTCCTTGACGTCGGCCATGGCCTTCTCGACCGCGGCCTTCATCTCGTCGGCATAGACGGCCGGCTGCTTCTTGGCGTCGAAGCCCTTGAACATGACGTCGGTCTTGGCCATCGCCTCCTTGACGATCTCGACCTGCTTCTTGGCCACGGTCTGCACCAGATCGAACATGATCTTCTGCGCGGCGACGATGGTCTCGATGTTGGCCTTCTGCAGGGAGACGAGGGCCTCGACGTCGAGCTTGGGCAGCGACGGCAGCTGAGGCATGGCGGTCTTGGTCATGATTGGTTCCCGATGTTGTGCGGTGCACAATATCTATGGCCGCCGGGAACCCGTTGCAACCCGGTTCGTTGTGCGATGCAACATCGCAGCCATGCGCAAATAGCATATCAGATATGTGAAATATGCTTCAGCGCCGCGAGGCCGCCGACGCGCGCCAGGGCGGCGGGTGCGGCCAGGCCATGGCGCGGCGAGGGCCGGGGCCAGGATGCGCGCGACCTCCGCACGGCCGAGCCGGTCCATCAGCGCGCACGGCCCGATCCCGAACTTCAACGCCTCGCGGGCGCCGTGGTCGAAGGCGGCGGGCTCGGCCACGTCCTCGTCCAGCGCCTGCAGCACCGGCAGGAAGCAGCCGGCCAGCAGGCGGTCGGCGATGGCGGCGGCGCGCGCCGGCTCCGGCGCCGGCCCGGCCTCGATCGCGAACGGCCGGTCGGCCTCGCCGGCCGCCACCATGGAAGCGGCCGGGGCGTAGAAGGCCCCGAGCGGTGCCAGGTTGCGGATGGCGTGCAGGTTGATGCGCGGCTTGATCAGGTTCATCACCGTGAACGGTCCAGCCGCCGCCCGAGCACGTCCCGGGCGACGGCGTCGATCTCGCCGGTGCTGCCCGAGCCCGTCGTCGAGCGCGCGGGCCGCCTCGTTGGTGTAGGGGCAGAAGAACCGGTTGATCGCGAAGCCGTAGAAATCGCGGCAGCGCAGCGGCTGCTTGCCGCTGGCGCGGCAGAAGGCCAGCGCGGCCTCGATCGTGGCCGGCGCGGTGGCCTCGCCCTGCACCACCTCGACGATCGGGTTGACCGCGGCCGGGCTGAAATAGTGCAGCCCCAGGAACCGCTCCGGCCGGGCGACGTGGCGCGCGAGGTCGCCGACGCGCAGGCAGCTGGTGTTGGTGGCGACCAGCGCGTCCGCGCGCAGCACGCGGTGCCAGCCGCTCCAGCAGTGCCGGCCTTGAGGTCGAAATCCTCGAACACCGCCTCGATGACCAGGTCGGCCTCGGCCAGGGCCGCGAGGTCGGGTGCGACCGCCAGCCGGCCCGTGGCTGCCTCGGCGTCCGCCGCCGCCATCCGCCCCTTCTCGACCGCGCGGGCGTAGAAGCCGGCCGCCGCCGCGACCGCCGCCCGGGCCGACTCGGGCCGGGCGTCGAGCAGCAGCACGCGCAGGCCGTGCTGGGCGAGGTTGATGGCGATGCCGCCCCCCATCGTCCCCGCACCGACGATCCCGACGGTCTCGATTGCCATATGGCCCGCTCCATTGCCGCACCGGTGCACGCCGGCTCCTTACCCGCCCCGTCCGGCGCCGTGAAGCCGGTCCGCCGCCCGTGATGTCGCAGGTCCGGCGCGCGGTGCTTGCCACGAGGCGCGCGTCGCCGGCACAAGCGGCCGGAGGCCCGTCGTGCCGAGGTGTCCGCCCATGCGCCTGCTGACCTTGTGCCTGCTCCTGCCGCTCGCCGCCTGCGGGCCCCAGACCGACCCGTCGATGGGCACGCCGGTCTCCGGCGCCCGGTTTCGAGCAGGAGCTGGCCGGCGAGGTGTTCGCCTTCCGCCTGCCCTATGGCGGGCAGGCCGAGGCGCAGTTCCAGCCCGACGGCACGGCGGTCTATTCCGGCCGCAAGCTCAACGGCATCGGCCGCTGGCGGCCCTGGGAGAAGGGCTACTGCGCCTACTATCCCTGGCTCGGCGCCGGTCGCGGCCTGCGCCCGCCGTTCAGCGGCAGCGTCGATACCGAAGGCTATCATTGCTACGACGTCCGGGCCGAGGACGGCTACTTCGTGCTGTTCCAGCGCGACGGCGTCTATGCGGGCACGCTGGTGCCGGTGGCGCGTTGAGGCTCAGTCGCGGCCGACCTCGTCGTCGAAGCCGCGGCGGTGGCTGTAGTAGACCAGCCACATCAGTCCGACGCCGAGGCCGAGGGTCGCCGTGACGCCGGCGGCGAGCGCGATGTAGCCGTGGGTGCTGATCTCGACGTCGCCGAGCTCGCGCCAGACATACCAGGCGAAGCCGGCGGCACCCGCCAACATGGCCAGCAAGGACAGGATCACCCCGAGAAAGCCGCGCATGCCCGATTCGCCGTCGCCGTTCCTTGCCCACGAACCCGCCACGGGACGGCAGGTTGCCTTCGTGGGCGCGACGAGGTGTAGGCGGGCTGTCCGGCCGGCGGCAAGCCGCCACGTCCGAGGAGGATCACGCCCATGACCGCGACCGTCCGCCGTCACACCGACGTCCTGCGCGCCAGCGTGACCTGGGCGGGCCGCCGGCTGCTCGAGGTGGGCAGCGGCGACGGCCGGCTCCTGGGCTGGGCCGCCCGCGAGGGTGCGCAGGCCGTGGGCCTCGATCCCCTCTACGCCCGGCCGGAGCCGGCGCGGATACTGGCGGGCCTGCCGCTCGTGGCCGGGCGCGGCGAGGCGCTGCCCTTCGCCTCGGGCCGGTTCGACCTCGTCCTGTTCTTCAACAGCCTGCACCACGTGCCGCTGGCCGACCAGTGGCAGGCGCTCGCCGAGGCGGGCCGCGTGCTCGCGGCCGGGGGCGAGCTGCTCGTGGTCGAGCCGCTGCCGGAGGGCGAGCATTTCGCGCTGCTGCAGCCGGTCGACGACGAGACCGAGGTCCGCCGCGAGGCGTTCCGGGCCATGCACGCCGCCGGAGCGCTGGGCCTGCGGATGGCGCGCGAGGCCTTCTACGCCAGCCGGATCGTCGAGGCGTCGTGGGCGGCGGTGCGCGCCCGCTTCCTCGCCGCCGACCCGGGGCGCGGCGCCGCCCTGGCCGCGGCCGAGGCCGAGTTGGCCCGGCTGCTTCGACCGCCTGGGGGAACCGATGGAGGGGGGCCGCGCCTTCATCCAACCGATGCGGCTGAACCTGCTGCGCCGTGCCTGACCGCGGCCGTTCGGGCTGGGCGGCACCTTGGGAACTCTCCGCGCGAATGGCTCATTGGACGGCCTCCATCTCGCGCGATACTTGAAATGTGGCATCCTTTATGATTGATGTAGCGCGGGGTTCGTCCCCCAAGAGGCTTGGGTTGGTAGGCCGGTGACATCGCCCAGAACAAGGGAAGCGGGCCCTGCTCCACGGGCGTTGCGGCTGACCCCGGCGCGGGTCCGCGCCTGTCTCCAGGCTGCCGACCTCGCCCTGATCGTCGGCAGTGCCCTGATCGCCCGGATGCTCGTGCCCGACGGGGCCGGCCACGCCGCCCTGTTCTGGTTCGTCGTCGTCTGTGCCCTTCTGGTCACACTGGACCTGTTTGCCGCCGCCTCGCTCTACCGACCGCGCAATCTCGGCCGTCCCGGCGCCCAGGTCTGGGCGATGACCGGTGCCTGGACCGTCTCGCAGGCGGTGTTGTGCCTGTTCGCGCTCGTGGCCGGCAGTGGCGACGCGCTGCCGCCGCGCTTCTTCCTCGGCTGGTGGGCGGTGGCGCTGATGGCGCTGGGTGCGCTGCACGCGGTGGTCGCCACGGCGGTCGGCCGCGCCCAGCGTAGCGGGCAGCTCGCCACCCGCCTCGTCCTGGTCGGTGCCGGCCCGCAGGCCGCGAGCTTCATCCAGCGCGTGCGCCAGCACGATCCGGGCGTGGTCGTGGTGGGCGTGTTCGACGACCGCCGCAGCCGGGTGCCGGCCGCGGTCGAGGGCTGCCCGGTGCTGGGCACGCTCGACGACCTCGCCGAGTTCGTGCGCGCGGAGCATGTCGACCAGATCGTCATCACCCTGCCGCAGCACGCGGCCAGCCGGCGGCTGGTCTGCTTCGAGAAGCTGCGCCACCTGCCCGTCGACGTCCGGCTCAGCCCGGACCTGCCCGGCCTGGAGCTCGAGGGCCACGGCATGACCGAGGTCGCGGGCGTGCCGCTGCTGCGCGTGTTCGACCGGCCGCTCACCGGCTGGTCGCGCGTGGCCAAGGGCATCGAGGACCGCGTGATCGCGAGCCTGGTGATCATGCTCACCGCTCCCGTGCTGCTGACGGTGGCGGTCCTGGTGCGGATCAGCTCGCCCGGTCCGATCCTGTTCCGGCAGCGCCGCTACGGCTTCGACAACGAGGCGATCGAGGTCTGGAAGTTCCGCACCATGTACGTGCAGGACGAGACCGAGGCGGCTGCCGAGTCCGGGACCAGGCGCGGCGACCCGCGGGTCACGCCGATCGGCCGGATCCTGCGCCGGACCAGCCTCGACGAGCTGCCGCAGTTCTTCAACGTGCTGCTCGGCCAGATGTCGATCGTGGGCCCCCGGCCGCATGCCGTCGCCCACAATGAACGCTTCGCCAGCCTGATCGACGGCTACCTGTCGCGGCACCGGGTCAAGCCCGGCATCACCGGCTGGGCGCAGATCCACGGGCTGCGCGGCGAGGCCGAGACGCTGGCGCGCATGCAGGAGCGCGTGCGCTACGACCTTCACTACATCGAGAACTGGTCGCTTCTCCTCGACCTGCGCATTATCTTGCGCACCATGCTGGTCGGCTTCTCGCACCCGAACGCCTACTAGCGGATCGGCCGCGGACGCGGCCTCGATCACCGCGTTCCTGGAGCCGCCGCTTGCCCGTCCCCACCGCCGCGTACATCGCCGGAATGCGCCGGCTGGCGGCCGGCGTCACCATCGTGACCGCGAGCGGGGGTGGCCAGCGCGCCGGCCTGACCGCGACCTCGGTGTGCTCGCTGACCGCCGAGCCGCCGACGCTGCTGGCCTGCGTGCACGGCGAGGCCGACGCCCACGGGCTGATCCTGGCCAGCCGGCGGTTCGCGGTGAACCTGCTCAAGCCGGAGCATCAGGACCTGTCGGACCATTTCGGCGGCCGCGACGACAGCCATGGGCCGGAACGCTTCAGCCTCGGTGCCTGGATCGAGGGTGTGACCGGCCTGCCGGTCCTGGCCGACGCCGCGGCCGTGTTCGAATGCCGCCTGATCGAGCGCGTGACCGCCAGCACCCACTCGATCCTGATCGGCGAGGTGGTGGCGCTGCGCGACGAGGCCGGTGCTGCGGCCCTGGTCTACCACGACCGCGCCTACCACCACCTGGCCGGCTCAGCCGGCTAGGCGAAGGCCCTCGCCGCGCAGGCGCCGGGCGCTCTCCCAGGCCAGCACGGCCTGCTTGCGCTCCAGGCCCCAGTGGTAGCCGCCGAGCGCCCCGGTCTCGCGGATCACCCGGTGGCAGGGGATCAGGACACCGATGCGGTTGGCGCCGCAGGCGCGGCCGACCGCGCGCGCGGCCCCCGGCCGGCCGAGATCGGCGGCGAGGTCGCCATAGCTGGTGGCGGCACCGGCGGGGATCCGCATCAGGGCACGCCAGACCTGGATCTGGAACGGCGTGCCCATGGCGAACAGGCGCAAGGGCTCCTCGGCGGTGCGCGGGCCGAACGCCGCCAGGGCGGTCTCGCGGGTGGCGCTCATGTCCTCGACGAAGCGGCTGTGCGCCCAGTCGGCCCGGGCCTCGGCCAGCTCCTGGTCGAGATTGCCGCCATCCAGGAACACGAGGCGGGCGAGCCCGCGCTCGCTGACCACGAACAGGCCGGGGCCGAACGGCGTCTCGTGCACCCCCCAGCGCAGGGTGAGGTCGGCGCCCAGCCGCTTGTACTCGCCGGGCGTGATCGCCTCGAAGGCCAGGAACAGGTCGTGCAGCCGCGAGCCGCCCGAGAGGCCGACCTCGAACGCGGCACCCAGGACGCTCTCGTCCGCGCGCAGGAGCGACTTCGCATGCTCGACCGTGAGCAGGCCCAGGAACCGCTTGGGACTGACCCCGGCCCAGCTGCGGAACACGCGCTGGGCATGGAACGGGCTCACGCCCATGGCGTCGGCGACCTCGTCCAGCGAGGGCTGCTCCAGCCGGTGGTCGGCGATAAAGCGGATCGCGCGCTCGACCCGGTCATAGTCGCGGTCCGAGGTGGTGGCGGTGGCGGTCATGGCGGCTGTCCCGATGCTTCCTGCACCATCACCTAGTCCCCGACGGGCGTGGCGCCGACCCGCTTCTTGCTCGGCCGTCATCCGAGCACCGCCCGCACCTGCTCCGCCATGGCGAGCCCGAGCCGGCGCTGCGAGTCACCGGTCAGGTGGACGCCGTCCACCCCGTCGCACTGCACGACCGCGCCGGCGTCGAAGAACGGCACGCCCGCGGCCGCCGCGACATGGGCGAACGCGGCGGCCAGGCCCTCCGCGCGCTCCGCCGCACCGGCGAACAGCTTGTCGGCGGCGCGCACGAAGCGGCCGAACGGCGGCGGGCAGACCAGCAGCACCCGCGGTGCCGGATTGCTCAGCCACAGTGTCCCGAACAGGTCGGCCGAGCGCTGCACGGTCTCGATCAGCCTGCCCGCACCCAGGGCGATCCGCAGGGCACCGCGGGCGAACTGCGGCTTGCAGTCGTTGGCCCCCAGCATCAGCACGACCAGATCGAGCGGCAGATGCGCGGCGAGGACCGCCGGCAGACAGGCAAGGCCGTCCGTGCCGACGCCGGGAATCTGCGGCGCCAAGGGGTCGGCGGCATCCGTGGTCCGGCCGCTCATCGCGTCCACCACCACTTCATGGCCGGGACCCAGCGCGGCTGCCATCACCCTCGGCCACTGCATCTCGTCGGGGAACCGCTCCGACGGGATGAACGTTCGCTGCGGCACCCAGCCCCAGCTCAAAGAATCGCCATAGACCAGGATCCGCCGGCAGGCATCGGGCGCCGGCTCGCCCTGGCCGAAGATCAGACCGGCCACGGTGTCCCTCACCGGACCTCCCCCAGGTGGCACTGGGGGTGGGCGCGGCGGTCATGCGGGTCTATCATCAGGCTCAACTCAGGCCGATCGTCGCTTCCGACAAGGAGTACTCCCTCATGTCCGCCATGGCCAAGGCCAACGCCAGCGGCACCGCCTCGGCGAGCCTCGCCGCGTTCGACTGGCTGGATCCGTTCCATCTCGCCGAGCAGCTCGACGACGAGGAGCGCATGATCCAGCAGGCGGCGCACGACTACTGCCAGGCGCGCCTGCTGCCGCGGGTGCGCGACGCCTTCCGCCACGAGACGTTCGACCGCGCCATCATGACCGAGCTCGGCGAGCTGGGCTTCCTGGGCTCGACCATCCCCGAGGAGTATGGCGGTGCGGGGGCCTCCTACGTCGCCTACGGGCTGGTCGCGCGCGAGGTCGAGCGCGTCGACAGCGGCTACCGCTCGGCCATGAGCGTCCAGTCCTCGCTGGTGATGCACCCGATCTATGCCTACGGCGACGAGACCCAGCGCCGCAAATACCTGCCCAAGCTCGCGACCGGCGAATGGGTGGGGTGCTTCGGCCTGACCGAGCCCGATTTCGGCTCCGATCCGGGCGGCATGGCCACGCGTGCGCGCAAGGTCGACGGCGGCTTCGTGCTGACCGGTGCCAAGATGTGGATCACCAACAGCCCGATCGCCGACGTGTTCGTGGTCTGGGGCAAGAACGACGAGGGCGAGATCCGCGGCTTCATCCTCGAGAAGGGGATGAAGGGGCTCTCCGCCCCGGCGATCGAGGGCAAGTTCTCCTTGCGCGCCTCGATCACCGGCGAGATCGTCATGGACGGCGTGTTCGTGCCCGAGGCCAACCTGCTGCCCAACGTCAAGGGCCTGAAGGGCCCGTTCGGCTGCCTCAACCGTGCGCGCTACGGCATCGCCTGGGGTGCCCTGGGTGCGGCCGAGTTCTGCTGGCACGCCGCCCGCAACTACACCCTGGAGCGCAAGCAGTTCGGCCGGCCGCTCGCCGCCAACCAGCTGATCCAGAAGAAGCTCGCCGACATGCAGACCGAGATCGCCCTGGGCCTGCAGGCGGCGCTGCGGGTCGGACGGCTGATGGACGAGGGCCGTGCCGCACCCGAGATGATCTCGCTGATCAAGCGCAACAGCTGCGGCAAGGCGCTGGACATCGCCCGCACCGCCCGCGACATGCACGGCGGCAACGGCATCTCCGACGAGTACCACGTCATCCGCCACGTCTTGAACCTCGAGGCGGTCAACACCTACGAGGGCACGCACGACATCCACGCCCTGATCCTGGGCCGGGCGCAGACGGGGCTGCAGGCCTTCACCGGCTGACGCGGCAGGGTAGCGTCGGCCGGGCGGCAAGGGTTGCAGGATCGGCCGGCAACGTGCACGTTGCGCGAATGTCTGGGCCGGGTATTCCCCCGGCCCCTCGTTGTTGCAGGTAGTCATGCAGGCATCGGCTTACACGGAGGACACTCGGGCCGCCGATCAGAAGGCATTTGTGGAGCGCGTGACCGAGCTGGCCGCGGGCCGCCTGGACGACGAGAGCATCGCGCATCTCGTCCAGCGCCTGGTCGAGGTGATGGTCCGGCGGGCCGATCAGGCGCCCAACAGCCAGGAGAGCGCGCGGCGCCACGGCCGCATCCAGAGCCTGATCAAGCGGCTCTGAGCCTTCAGGGTCCGGCGCGGTTGCCGGTCCGGATGGTCCAGGCCACCAGTTCCTTCATCACCCGCCCCAGCGCCTCGTCGAACGCTGCCACCACGGCGTCGATGCCGCTGCCGGTGGGCGCCCGGTCGGCAGCGAAACTCTCGCGGCCGACGGAATCCCGCTCGGGCATCCGCAGCAGCTGGGCGTTGAGGCTGACGCGGACCATGTCCGGCCCGGTGCCGCGGTTGAGCTGGAAGGCGCGCAGGTCCGAGACCAGCTGGAACTGGGGCCGCACCCGGTCCCGGTTGGTGCCGACCTGCACCAGCTGGCCGGAGTTGCGGAACGACTGCACGATCAGCGACTGCACCATGGCCGGCGCCCGGTCGACCCAGAAGGCCAGCGCCACGTAGTCGACGTTGATCCCGTTGGTCACCACCGCGATCCGGTTGGTGTCCAGGGTCCGCTCCGAGATCGGCTCGGCCACGGCCAGGGACCATTTCGCCTGCGGCAGGTCGGGATCGAAGGTGTATTTCGGCGTGACGCGGAACGTGCGCGGGGCCGGGCCCTGCCCCGGCAGGCTGGGCACGCATCCCGCCGCCGCGAGCAGGGCGGCAAGTGCTGCGCGCCGTGGCAGCTGCGGCCTTGCGCGTGTCGAGGCTGTCCTCATTCCAGAGTCACTCCCTGGCCCGCCCGGTCGCCGAGGAAGAACCGCGCGGGGTCCTGGCGCAGGTCGCGGACGGTCGCACTGAGCTCGTTCACGAGCAGGGTCGCGTCCTCGACGAAGCCCTGGATCTCCGGCAGCCCGTCCTCGACGAAATCGTTCACACCCTTGCGGTTCTCGCTGAGCAGGACCGACGCCTGATCGGTGACCTTGCGCAGCGAGGCCGCGACCTTGGTGACCTCGTCGCCGACCGCCGCCAGACGCGCGTCGCCGGTCACCAGCAGCCTCTCGCCCGAGCCGGCCAGCGTGTCCAGCTTGGCCAGGAGCGGCGGCAGCTGCGCCGCGCTGGTGCGCAGGTCGCCCACCAGCGCCGGCAGCTCGCCCAGTGCCCGCTGGGCCGGGCCGTCCGGATCGCCCAGCTTGTCGGCGAGGTTCGCCATGGAGGCCAGCGTCTCCTGCAGGCGCCCTCGGTTGTCCTCCGACAGGAGGTCGCCCAGCGAGGTCACCAGCTGCTCGAGCGAGTGCGCGATCTCGGGCGCTCCGACCAGCGCCTCGTCGACCGTCCGCTGCAGGTTGGCCAGGGTCGATGGCACCGACGGGATCACGCCGGGCTCCGGCGGCGCCGGCACCACCCCCGCCGGCGGGGGGAAGAAGTCCAGTGCGATCAGCAGCTGGCCGGTGAGCAGGCTCTGCAGGTCCAGGCGCGCGCGCAGGCCGCGCGCGATCAGCCCGGCCATGGTCTCTGCACCGTTGCCCATGGTATCGGTCATCACCACCGAGCCGGGCCGGAGCTCGACCGTGACCGGCACGCGCACCTCGCCGGTGGCGTTGTCGTAGATGGCGCGGATCTCGGTGACCTCGCCGATGTCGACCCCGCGGAAGGTCAAGGGCGCGCCGCGGCGCAGGCCCTTGAGCGATTCGTCGAAGTAGATCGTCATCGTGGCGCCGCGGTTGAACAGCTTCGCCCCGCCCAGGGCCAAGAGGCTGAGGACGCCCAGGGCGATCCCGCCCAGCACGAACAGGCCGATGGCCCTGGGGCTGGCCCCGCGGCTCACGCCGCCTGCTCCCGCGCGCCGCGCGTCAGGAAGGTCCGGACCTTCGCCTGGTCGGAATGCTCCACCAGCCAGCGCGGGTCACCGGTCGCGATCATGGTCTTGGTTTCCGTGTCGAGGAACACCGAATTGTCGCCGACGGCGAAGATGCTCGCGAGCTCGTGGGTGACGATCACGATGGTCATGCCCAGGCTGTCCCGCAGCTCGAGGATCAGGTCGTCGAGGAGGCGCGAGCTGATCGGATCGAGGCCGGCCGAGGGCTCGTCCAGGAACAGGATCTCCGGGTCCAGCGCCATGGCCCGGGCGATCGCCGCGCGCTTGCGCATCCCGCCGCTGATGTCGGAGGGATAGTAGCCGCCGAAGCCGCCCAGGCCCACCAGCGCCAGCTTGAACTCGGCGAGCTCGGCCACCGCCCCGCGCTCGAGCGTGGTGTAGGTGCCCAGCGGCAGGGCCACGTTCTCGGCCAGCGTCATCGAGGTCCACAAGGCACCCTGCTGGTACATGATGCCGAAGCGCCGCTGCAGCGCCTGCTGCTCGGCCGGGTCCGCGTCCCAGAAGCTGGTGCCGCCGAGGCGGATGGTGCCCAGCGCCGGCCGGTGCAGGCCCACCAGGTGGCGCATCAGCGTGCTCTTGCCCGAGCCGCTGCCGCCCATGATCACGAACACGTCGCCGCGGTTGATGGAGAAGGTCAGCCGCTCCATCAGCGTCCGGGTGCCGAACGCCATGGTCAGGCCCTCGACCTCGATGTGCGGCGGGCGCTCGGCCGGCGGCGGGACTGGGTCAGATGTCGAGAGCAAAGCACACCACGTTGATCAGGAAGTCGGCGACGATCACGATCACGATCCCGGTCACCACGGCCGAGGTGGTCGAGGCACCCACCGAGGCGGCGTTGCGCCCGGAGCGGATGCCGCGCAGGCAGCCGGCGGCACCCACCAGGATGCCGAACACCGCGGCCTTGACCAGACCGACCACGAGGTCCTGCGGCCGCAGGAACTGGAGGCTCTGCTCCCAGTAGGTGACCGGCGAGATGCCGAGCACGCCGAGCCCGACCACGGCCCCGCCCAGCACGCCGAACAGGTTGGCGTAGACCGCGAGCAGCGGCATCATCAGCGCCAGCGCCAGGAGCCGCGGCAGGACCAGGAACTCGACCGGCGAGATCCCCATGCCGCGCAGCGCGTCGATCTCCTCGTTGACCTGCATGGTGCCGAGCTCGGCGGCATAGGCCGAGCCGGTGCGCCCGGCCATGATCAGGGACGCCATGAGCGGGCCCATCTCGCGCAGCATGGCGATGGCCACGAGGTTGGCCACGAAGATCTGGGCGCCGAACAGGGCCAGCTGCGAGCCGCCGACGAAGGCCTGGATCATGCCGACCAGGAAGCTGATCACGCCGATGATCGGCAGCGCGCTGGAGCCGGCCTGCTGCACGGCGAGCCAGAAGTCGCGGCTGCGCATCAGCGCCCGCCCGCGCACCAGCCGGCCGAGCGCGATCGCGGTCTCGCCGATGAAGCTCGTGGCGTCCGCCGCTCCGGCCAGGCCCGTGTTGACGGCCGCACCCAGCCGGTGCAGCAGGTCCGGCCGCTGGCCGACTGCGCCCTCGCGGTGGGCGGGCACGGCCATGGCCAGCTTGACCAGGCGCACGGCGCCGGCCGGCAGGCCCGCGGGGTCGACGACGAGGTCGCGCGCGCCGGCCGTGGCGGCGACGCGCACGAGGAAGCTCGGCAGCAGCGAATCCCAGTCGCCGAGCCGCGACGCATCGAAGGTCAGCCGGGCCCCGGCCGTGGCCGCCTGCAGGCGCTCGAGCACCGGCGGCCAGTGGCGCCGGGCCGTGATCGATCACCCAGTCGCCGCCGAGCGCGGAGGACGAGTTCGCCGCCATCGCCGGCCAGCGTGGCGCTCGCCGGCGTCGCCACGCCGTCGGATCCTGCCGAATTGGAGCTTGCCGTCGCCATCGCATCCACCATCTGGCGAACTACCTGCATGTGGGACCGCGGCTTGTCACGTGGCTAAGCGACCGGCGGTGCGGTGGCGGCGCCGCGGCTGGAACGCTGTGGATGCTGCGCCACCATTCCGCCGCTGCACCGGGAGACCGCCATGCGCGCTCCGGCTCTATGGACGGCGCACCTCATCCTCCTCGCCGGGTGTGCCACCGGCCCTGCGGTCACCGAGCGCACGGTCGCGGCCCCGCCCGCGGTCGTGCTCGAGCGCATCGGTGCCGAGCTCGACGCGCTGGGTTTCACCCGCAGCGGCGGTCAGCCCGGCGCGCTTGCCGCCAGCTCGGATCGCGCGCTGCCCGCCTGGGCCACCTGCTCGCCGGCCCTGGTCGGCGACGGCGACGATCGCCGGGTGATGGTCAGCGCCGAGCGGCGCTACGCGGAGGTGCGGGTGACGGCCGCGCCCGCGGGCGGGCAGGCGGCCGTCGTCCATCGATGCGGCGTTCCGCGCCGACTACCGCAACCGGCTGCGGGCGGCGAGCTTCGCAGCGCCGCTGCCGGACCACGGGCACCTTGGAGGCGCTGCTGCTCGCCGCCGCGGGCGGCTGACGCGCGGCGCCTGTTCGGGCCGGCCGGAGTGACCTTCCGTAACCCGGAAACGCAGCGACCGCTGTCGGAATGGGGGCCGCGCCGGTGCGGACCGCCCGGCAGCGCCTACGGGTGCTCCCGCGCCCTCAGCCCATGGCCGCGAGCACGGCCAGTGCCACCAGGGCGGCGCAGCCGCCGCCGATGCTGCAGATCGCCACCGGCCAGCCGGTCGGCAGCGGCGGTGGCGGCGCCACGTTGCGCCGGACATAGCCTTCCGGCTCCGGCGTGGCGTCCGTCTCGTCGGGTACCGACGTCCAGCGCCCGAAGCGCCAGCGGCCCTTGAGCTTGGGCCGTGTTTCCGCCAGCACGAGCCGGCCGGCCGCGAGGCCGCTGCCCTGGTGGTAGACCTCTTTCCACACCTTGACGCCGTCCACGTCGGCGCGCTGCAGGAACTGCCGCGCCCGCTCGCAGGCCAGATCCTCCTCGGCCGCGGTGAGCTCGATCGTCCAGCGCTCGCCACGCTGGACGTGCACCTCGAAATGGACCAGACGCCGGCTGTCCTCGGCGCTCATCGGCGATCCCAGGCCAAGCGGGCCCCGTGGCCCACCATCGGCCAGGATCATCGCAGACGAGGGTTAACGACCGACTAACCGTGCCGATGGGATCCAATTCGCCCCAGCGCTGACGGCGTTCATGCCGCCTGAAACTCCGACCGCAGTGCCTGGTAGAGGTGGCGGAAGCGGCGGCCGCGCTCGAAGTAGGCGGCGACGAGCGGCCGCTCGGGCTCCAGCACCTGCGCCACCTCGGGCTTGCCGCACACGGTGTCCGCCGGCTCGCCCGTGACCGCGAGCCGGGCCAGCCGTGCGGCACCGAAGGCCGGGCCCTTGGCCGCACCGGCATAGAGGGTGACCGGCCGGTCGAGCACGGTGGCCAGGATGCGCATCCAGAACGGGCTGCGCGCCCCGCCGCCGATCGCGGCCAGGGCCGCGACCTCGGTGCCCGCCGCGGAAAGGCAGTCCTGGGCCTCGGCCAGGGAGAAGGCCACGCCCTCCATCACCGCCTGCGCCACCTCGATCCCATCCGTGTCGGGCTCGAGCCCGAACAGCACGCCGCGCGCGTGCGGATCGTCGTGCGGCGTCCGCTCGCCGGCGAGGTAGGGCAGGAACAGCACGCGCGACGGCCCCGCCCAGCGCGCCTCGACCCGCGCCACGAGTGCCGGGATGTCCGGCTCGCCGAGCAGCGAAGCGGCCCAGCCCAGGCAGCTGGCGCCGTTGAGGAGCGCCGCGCACTGGTACCAGCGGCCGGGCAGGCCGTGGCAGTAGGCCTGGATCAGCCGCTCCGGATAGGGCCGGTAGGCGGCGGTGCTGACGAAGTACTGGGCGGAGGTGCCGAGCGAGACGAAGGCGTCCCCGTCCTGGATCGCACCGATGCCGATCGCACCCGCCGCCGCGTCGCCCGCCCCGGCCGCGACCGGAATGCCCGCCCGCAGGCCGAGCTCGGCCGCGATCGCCGGCAGCACCGCACCCGCGGGCTCGCTGCCCTCGACCACGCGCGGCAGCTGGGCCTCGCGCATGCCGCTGGCGGCCAGGATCTCGGGCGACCAGGCCCGCCGCGCCTGGTCCAGCCAAAGCGTCCCGGCGGCATCGACCGGGTCGGTGGCGTGCTCCCCGGTCAGCCGCAGCCGGACATAGTCCTTGGGCAGCAGCACCCGCGTCACCCTGGCGAACAGCTCGGGCTCGTGCGCGGCCAGCCACAGCAGCTTGGGGGCCGTGTAGCCCGGCGTGGGCGGCACGCCGGCGATGCGCCCGATCTGCGGCACCCGCCCGGCCAGCAGCCGGCATTCCGCCTGGGCGCGGCCGTCGTTCCACAGGATGGCCGGCCGCAGCGGCCGGTCGTCCGCCCCCAGCACCACCGCACCGTGCATCTGGCCGGAGAGCCCGATCCCCCGGACCGCGCTCCAGGCGGCGGGTTCGGCCGCGCGCAGCGCCGCCAGGACCGCGCACGTCGCCGTCCACCAGGCGTCCGGGTCCTGCTCCGACCACAATGGCCGCGGCCGGGAGATCGTCAGCGGCGCCTCGGCCTCGGCCAGCAGGTGCTGCGCGCCGTCGACCAGCACGGCCTTGACCGCCGAGGTGCCGATGTCGATCCCGAGGAACGTCATCGCCTGCCGGCGACGAGCCACGCGATCACGTCGGCCGCACTGCGGTCGGGCGGGAACACCGGGTAGAAGACGTGCCGGACCACCCCGTCCTCGATCACCAGCGTCAGGCGCTTGAGGAGCGTCATGCCGGCGGTCGTGAAGACCGGCAGGCGCAGCGCCCCGGTCAGTGCCAGCCCTTCGTCGGACAGCAGCGCGAACGGCAGGTGCAGCCGCTGGGCCACCTCGCGCTGGTAGTCGGGAGACTGCGTCGACAGGCCGAACAGATGATCGACCCCCAGGCCCTTGAGCTCGGCGAAGTGGTCGCGAAAGGCGCAGGACTGGGGCGTGCAGCCGCGCGCACCCGGGATCATGTCCCAGCCGTCCGGGTTGTCGACCCCCGGCACGCCGGTGCGCGGATAGGCGTAGACCACCGTCCGGCCCTGCAGCGCGGCGAGATCGACCGTCGTCCCGTCGGTGGCCGCCAGGGGCACGGATGCGAGGACGGCGCCCACGAGATGTGCTGCGGCCCCGTCATCCTCGGGGGCCGGGATCGTCGACCAGTCGGGAGCCACGGCCCAGCCGGTCATCGGCCGGCCGCCGTCGCGTGCCTGGCCGCCACCAGCTGTGCTTCCATGAACGCCTTGGCGTGGCGGGCGAGATCCGCACTGTCGGACCAGAGATTGCGCCAGACGCCCAGCATGTTGGAGAGCACCGGGTCGACCACCGCCGAGGAGAAGCTCTCGAACGCGATCGGGCCCTGGTAGTCGATCCGTGCCAGGCTCCGGAACACCTCGGTGAAGTTGACGGTGCCGGTGCCGAGGTAGCCCCGGTGGCTCTCGCCGATGTGGAAGTAGCCGAGGCGGGGGCCGCAATCCTCGATCGCCTTGCCGACGAAGCCCTCCTCGATGTTCATGTGGTAGGTGTCGAGGTGGGCGAAGGCGTTGGCCGCCCCGATCCGATCCAAGAGGGCCACGCACTCGGCCCCGGTGTTGATGATGTTGGTCTCGTAGCGGTTGACGACCTCGACGCCCACGGTGATGCCGGCCGCCCGGGCCTTTTCGGCGACCCGGGCCAGCACCTCGACCACGTTGGCGACACCCTTCTCGGTCCGCGGGTGCATGTACTTCTGCAGGGACGAGTGGATCACGCCGCAGAAATGGGTCGCACCCAGGTCGCGCACGACGGCGACCGCGGTGTTGAGCAGGTCCTCGCCCTTGCGCACCACCTCGGGGTCCTCGCTCGAGATGTCGGTGGCCGGCGACAGGCCGAGCGAGGCCGTCGCACCCAGCCTGTTCGACTCCAGGCACTTTCGAGTAAACTCGACCGGGAAGCCGTAGGGATTGAGCAGCGGGATCTCGATGAAGTCGTAGCCGAGCTCGGCCGAGCTGGTGATCGCGTGCGTGCAGTCCGCCTCGCTCCAGCTGCCGACCCAGACCAGTGCGTGCACGCCCAGCTTGTTCATCTTCTCTTCTCCATCAGATCGGGCGACGCGCGAGGCGCTCCGCCACCCAGGGTGCGACGAGGAATTTCACGCCCATGACCGCGATCAGGGTGAGGCCCCAGATCGCGAGGGTGAGATGCTGGCTGAGGCCCAATAGGTTGCAGCCCGAGGAGATCACCTGCAGCACGACCAGCGCCAGCATCAGCCCCGAGATCCGGCCGAAGCCGCCATAGGGATCGACCCCGCCCATCACGGCCGCGAGGATGGTCACGAGCAGGTAGGACTGGGCGTAGCCGGCGCTGGCCGAGTTGAACCGGGCGAGCATCAGGCAGGCGGCGACGAAGCACAGGATGCTGGACATGGTGTAGATGCCGATCAGCACCCGCTTCGTGTCGACACCCGAATAGCGCGTGGCCTCGAGGTTCGAGCCCAGCATGTAGACCGAGATGCCGAACGAGGTGCGGGTCAGGATCAGCCCGACCGCGACCGCCGCCAGGATGAGCACGAGGAACGGCACCGGCACGCCCCACAGCACGCCGTTGCCCAGCCACTGGAACGATTCCGGCAGGCCCGAGACCACCGTGCCGCGGGTCAGCCAGATCGAGACGCCGTCGATCACCGACTTGGTGCCCAGCGTCACCAGGATCGGATGCACGCCCATGGTGGCGACGAGAAAGCCCGTGATCAGGCCGATCGCCGTGCACAGGACGAGGCCGGCCAGAAGGGCGCAGGCGATGACCAGCACCGTCTCCGGCCCGCCGGCATCGCCGGTGAGCCAGGTCGACATGATCCAGGCCATCAGCAGCGCGCACTGGTTGGTGGTGGCGATGATGGCGAGGTTGAGGCCGCCCGAGATCAGGGGGATCACCATGGCCGAGTGCCAGGAGCCCGAGCTCGGGCAGCTGGAACATCATCGACTGCAGCGTGCCGTAGGTGGCGAAGCGGCCGGGCAGCAGGAGCGTGAACAGCAGCACCAGTGCTGCCAGCAGGCCCAGGAGCCCGGCGGCGTTGCCCGGCAGGCCGCCGCGGGTCAGGCGTGCCAGCAGGCTCGCGTCCGTGGCGGGAGCGCCCATCACGCCGCCGCCGGCGTGCGGCGGTCGCGGCGCCGGGTGCGCGCCGACAGGCCGGTGATCGAGGTCGAGACCAGGATCACGAGCCCGATCACGATCTGGAAGAAGTAGGGCGAGACGCCGAGCAGGTTGAGCCCGTTCTGCAGCATGGCCAGCAGCAGCACGCCCAGGAGCACGCCGCCCACGCTGCCGATGCCGCCGGTCAGGCTGGCACCGCCGAGCACGGCCGCGGCCAGGACGTTGAGCTCGTTGCCGACCATGGCGTTGGGCACGGCCTCGCCGACCCGGTGCGCCTGGAGCAGGCCGGCCAGGCCTGCCAGCAGGCCGAGATAGCCGTAGGCCAGGAAATGCATGGCGCCGAGGTTCACGCCCAGGCGGCGGGCGGCCTCGGGATTGCCGCCCATGGCGGTGAGCTGCCGGCCGGCGGCCGAGCGGGTCATCAGGAGCCAGGTCAGGAGTGCAGCCAGGGCCGCCACCAGGATCGGCAGGGTGATCCGCACCAGGTCGCCGTTGGCGGCCTCGGTCTGCCAGAGTACCACCCGCGTCGCCCACCAGTCGGGCAGGGCGTAGATCGACTTGCCGCCGGTCAGCCACATCAGCAGCGCGAAATAGGCGCTCATGGTGGCGATGGTGATGATGATCGAGGTGACCCGCAGATAGTAGATCAGCGCGGCGTTCAGGCAGCCCAGCGCCAGCCCGACGAGCAGGCCCAGTGCGATGCACAAAGGTGCCGGCAGGCCCCAGGCGGTGGCGACGAACGCCGTGACGTACTGTGCCACCGAGGCCGTGGCGGCGAACGAGATGTCGATGCCGCCGGCCACCAGGACCACGAACACGCCCAGCGCCAGCACGGTCGTGACCGAATAGCTCTCGATCAGGTCCACGGCGTTGGCGAGCGTGAGGAAATAGGGGCTCAGGGCCGTCAGGAGTGCCCCCAGCAGCAGGATCACCAGGAACAGGAGGCCCTCGGTGCGGGCGGTGAGCCTTGCCGCCAGCTCACGCATAGACCTGCTCCTCCAGCGCGTGCTCGGCCACCACGCCGGGGACGACGTCGCCGACGATGCGGCCGTCGCGCATGTGGAGCACCCGGTCGCAATTGTAGAACACCTCCGGCACCTCGTCGGAGATCAGGAGGATGCCGACGCCACCCTCGGCCAGCCGGCGGATCAGCTCGTAGATCCCGCGCTTGTTGCCGATGTCGACGCCCACGGTGGGCGAATCGAGGATCAGGACCTTGGGCGTGGTCGCCAGCCACTTGCCCAGCACCACGCGCTGCTGGTTGCCGCCCGAGAGCTGCTGCACCGGGTTGGCGAGGCCGGGGATCTTGATGTGCAGCTTCTCGACCCAGTCGGCCGCCAGGGCCCGACGGCGTGCCGGCGGGATCCAGCCCAGGCCGCCGGCGAGCCGCTCGAGCGAGGCCAGCACCAGATTGTCGCCGACCGACTGGCGCATGTTGAGGCCGAGGTTCAGCCGGTCCTCCGAGACATAGGCGATGCCGGCGCGGATCGCGTCCTGGTTGGTCGCGAGGGCGATCGGCTGCCCGTCGAGCCGGATCTCGCCGGCATCGGGCCGCGTCATGCCGAACAGCGACAGCGCCAGCTCGGTCCGGCCAGCGCCCAGGAGCCCGGTGAGCCCCAGCACCTCGCCCCGGCGCAGGGTGAGGGAGACGTCGGCATACTCGCCGGCCCGGGTGAGGCCGCGCACCTCCAGGAGCGACGGCGCCGCCGTCACGTCGCGCGCGGTGATCGCGTGCTCGATCGACAGGCCGGTCATCAGCTCGCCGATGCGCCGCGCGTCGACCTCGCCGCTGGCGAAGGTGCCGACCTTGCGGCCGTCGCGCAGCACGGTGACCCGCTCGGCGATCTCGACCACCTCGTCCAGCCGATGGCTGACGAAGACCACGGCCACGCCGTGGGCGCGCAGCCGCTCGACGAAGCCCAGGAGTGCGCGCACCTCGGTGCGGGTGAGCGAGGCCGTGGGCTCGTCCATGAACAGGAGGCGCGCGTCGCCGGCGAGCCCGCGGCAGATCGCGACCACCTGGCGCTCGGCGATCGAGAGCTGGCCCACCGGCGTGTCCAAGGGCAGGGCCACGCCCAGCCGGCCCAGGAGCTCGCCCGCGACCTTGCGCATCGCGCCGAAGCGGACCGGGCGGGCGAGGCCCGCGAGGTTGCGGTCGAAGGCGATGTTCTCGGCGACCGTGAGATTGGGGAACAGCGACAGGTCCTGGTAGATGACCTGGATGCCCAGGGCCTTGGCCTGGGCCGGGTCCAGTGCGGTGCGGGTCTCGCCGGCGATGGCGATGCTGCCGCCGGGGTCGGGCTGGTGCACACCCGCCACCAGCTTGATCAGGGTGGACTTGCCGCAGCCGTTCTCGCCGACCAGGCAATGGACCTCGCCCGGGCGGACGTCCCAGTCGATGCGGTCGAGCGCCAGCACGCCGCCGAAGCGCTTGCTGACGCCCTTGAGCTCGAGGAACGGCGCGGTTTCTGCCGGCATCGCAGTGGCGGGAGCGCCTCGCGGCACCCCCGCCCTTCGATCAGAGGCCCATGCCGACGAGCTCGTCGATGGTGCCCTGGTTAATCGGCTGCAGCTTCTGCGCCATGATGTTGCGCGTGGCGGCGTCGACCTTCACCGGGCCCAGGCCGGGAATGTCCATGCCGTCGGTGGGCGTCTGGCCCTTGGCCAGCATGTCGCCGAGATAGACGATCACCTCGCCGGCCAGCATCGGGTTCCAGATGAAGCCTTCGCGGATCGCACCGGACTTGATGTACTTGGCGCCCTGGCCCGGCGAGAACGGCCCGACCACGGCCACGCTCTGCTCCTTGCCGCGCTCCTCGACGGCACGGGCCGCCCCGATCGGACCCTGGCTGCCGAAGGCCAGGATGCCCTTCAGGTCCGGGTTGGCGCGCATCTGGTCCAGGGCCGTCTTGTAGCTGTCGTCCATGCTCTCGGCGACGCCGAAGCGGTCGGCGACCAGCTCCATCTTCGGATACTTCTCCTTCTGCAGGGCGATCGCGGCGTCGGCCCACTTGTTGTGCAGCGGCACCGTGAGCGAGCCCACATAGACGATGTACTTGCCCTCGCCGCCCATGGCCTGGGCGAGCGCTTCCATGTGGGTCTCGCCGAAGCCCTCGACGCTGGTCAGCTCGACGTTCCAGTCGTTGTTCTTCTGGTCCGGGCTCTCGTGGGTGAGCACCTTGATGCCGGCGTCCTGGGCGCGCTTGAACACCGGCTCCAGCGCCACGGCGTCGTTGGGCACCACGGCGATCACGTCGACCTGGCGGGCGATCAGGTCCTCGACCGCGCGCACCTGCTGCGCCGCGTCGGCCTGGGTCGGGCCGATCATCGAGGCGTTCACGCCCAGATCCTTGCCCTCCTTCAGGATGCCGACCTCCATGGCGTTGAACCACGGGATGCCACCGATCTTGACGACGGTGACGATCTCCGCCGGGTCGGCGGCGAAGGCGCCACCGGCCAGGGCGAAGGCGAGGGGGGCGGCCGTGGCCAGCCCCATCAGACGACGTCGGGTCGCGTGCATGCTGTCTGGTCTCCCTGTCATGGCGGCAGTACCTCGTCGGGCGGGTACTCTACCGATGCGGACGCCCGGGGTGCGGCCACCGAGTCTCGCCAGACGAGACTGCAGGGCAGCCGGACGTGGCATGTCGTCGGCGCCTCGCCCATGGGCATGGCGCCGGTGAGAACGGCCAGGCGCTCCCAGGCCGCGTGCGCCATGTCCGCCACCGGCTGGCGGATGGCGCTGAGCGGCGGCCGGAACACCTCCATCCAGTCATGGTCGTCGAAGCCCAGCAGCGAGACCTCGTCGGGGATGACGACGCCGGTCGCGGCCGCGGCCTTGAGCGTGCCGAGGGTGAGGACGTTGTTGAGCGTGAAGATCGCGGTCGGGAGCGGCCGACGCGCCAGGCGGGCGCTCACCGCGGGCGTGATGGTCTCGAGCTCGAACCCGGCCTCGATCAGCTCGGTCCGGGCACCCGGCACCGCCGCCACGGCCGCGTTGATCCCGACCACGCGCTCGCGGGTGTTGCAGATCGTGGTCGAGGACGCCACCACCAGGATCCGGCGGTGGCCCATGGCCAGGATGCGCTCCGCACCGGTGCGCGCCGCGGTGACGTTGTCCACCGCGACCGTGTCGAACTTCGCACCGTCGTCCAGGGCCCGGTCGAGGATCACGAACGGGATGCCCTCGCGCTCCAGTGCCGTGCGCGCCGGGAAGGTCCCGTCGCAGGGCACGGCGATGACGCCCGCCGGCCGCCAGGCGATCAGCGCCTCGACCTGGCGGCTCTCCTCGGCCGGATCGCCGCCGCTGGTGGCGACCAGCAGGCGGCGGCCCGCGGCGCGCGCCTCGCGCTCCAGCCGGTCGATCATCTCGGCGAAGAAGGGGCTGCCGAGCTCGGGCACGATGGCGCCGACCACGGTCCGCTTGGCGCTGCGCAGGACAGAGGCCGCCACGTCGCGCTGGTAGCCCAGCTCGGCCACGATCAGCCGAACGCGGTCGGCGAGGTCCGGATCGACGTGGCGCCGGCCGGTGAGCACGTTGGACACGGTGGCCGGCGACACCGCGGCCGAGCGCGCCACGTCGTGGATGGTCGGCCGCCGCCCCGCCACGCGAACGCTCAACCCCTTGCCCGCGCGATCCGCCACCGGCGCTCCCTGGGAAAATCGATTTATGGAACGATAGACGCGAGCGCCTGCGCCATCAAGCGAACTCGCTACCGGCCCCGGCACCGCTCCAGCCAGGCCCGCCGGTAGTCGTCGAGCCCCGCGGTCCGCCAGGGCGCGGCGGGCGGCGGCAGGCGGTTCGGCCAGGCCGGCCGCTCGTCCCAGCGTGCCAGCAGCCAGGCGCCGCGCGCCGTGCCGCTGGGATCGTCGGTGGCGTGGACCGGCTGGCCGGGGCGCAGCGCGGCGAGAAGGCCGCAGAAGGCGGCGTTGCGGTGGAAGCTGCCCTCGACGATGACCGGGCCGGCCGCACCCAGCCGGTCGAGCATGGCGTCGACGATCAGCGCCGCATAGAGCGCGGCGAGTGCCGCCCGGTGCGCGGGCTCGGCCAGGGGCGGGCCGGCGAGGCTGCCCTTGCGGCCCATGAACGGGCCGCTGCCGGCCACGAAGCTGGGCAGCGCCATGGCACCCGCCGCCACGACCGCGGCCACGTCGGCGGGCCCGGCCGCGACCTGGAGGGCTTCGGTACCCGCCACCAGCTCGACCTCGCGCCCGCCCATGAAGCGCGCGGTCGGCACCGGCCGGCCCAGCGCGTCGACGTTGGCCAGCATGTCGGCGGCGGGATCGAGCCGGTCGATCGCGGCACCGGCGGCCATGGCGATCACCCAGGTGCCGGTGGAGAGCACGGTGAACGGCGCGGTTCGGGCCACGATATGGGGCAGGTAGGAGGCGTTGCTGTCGTGGATGCCCGCGACCACCGCGCAGTCCGCGGGCAGGCCGGTGGCTGCTGCGAGCTCGGGCCGGATCGGCCCCAGCCGGTCCCAGGCGTGGCACCTTGGCGCAAACAGCCGGGTCCAGCCGCGCCGTGCCACCAGGCCCGAGAAGGTGCCCTCGGCCGGCCGCCAGAGATGGGTGTGGGCGCCCAGGGCGGTGGCCTCGGTCGCGGTCACGCCCGACAGCCGCCAGGCCCAGTATTGCGGCAGCAGGAGGAGGTCGGTGGCGCGCGCGAACGCGTCCGGGAACATCCGCTCCTGCCAGTGGAGCTGTGCCCCCAGGCACAGGCCGAGCGGCAGCACGGGCGACCCTGTGGCCGCGAACGGGTCGAGCTCGCCGGCAAGCTCCTCGGCGAGTGCTTCGGGGTCGGGATGCTCGTAGTCGAGGGCCGGGAGGGCGGGCGTGTCGCCGGCCATCAGCACGGCCGCGGCCCCGTGGGCCACCGGCACGATGCACTTGATCGGCGCCAGGGCGGCGAGCTCGCGCAAGGCCGCCACGGCCCAGGCCCAGATCCCGTCCAGGTCGAGATGCGGGTAGGGCGGCCCGGGCAGGACCGCACAGGGGCGCGCGCGCTGCGCCAGGACGGCGCCCGCCTCGTCCAGCAGCAGGAGCTTGGCGTTGGTCTTGCCGATGTCGAGAACGGCGATGGCCATCGCGCGCGTCAGCAGGCTCGGCGAAGGGCGCGGGGCGGCGCCGCGGTCACGCCGCCGCCCCGCGCGGAGCGCTGCTCAGAAGTCGAAGTCGTTGATGTTCGACTTGTCGAACACGAACGGCGAGCCCAGCAGGATCTCGCTGCCGTTGACCACCTGCAGCTTGCCGAGCTTGCCGGCCTCGACCTCGGTGGCACCGGGCTGGAGCTTGCCGTCGGCGACCGCGCGCATGACGTAGGCCGCGGCATAGCCCAGGTCGACCGGGCTCCACAGCACCACCGACTTCACGCAGTCGGACTCGACGTAAGGCCGCATCGCGTTGGGGGTCGCCAGTCCGACGACCGCCACCTGGCCGCACAGCTTGGCCTGCGTCACCGCCTCGGCCGAGGCCGGGGTGGCGATGCTGGTCATGCCGAAGATGCCCTTGAGCTCGTCGCCATGCTTGTTGATCAGCGTGCTGGCCTGGTTGAAGGACAGGATGTTGTCCTCCTGCGCCTCGACCGTCTCCAGCCACTTCATGTTCGGGTGGCAGGCCTCCTGGTAGGCCTGCATCTCGGCGATCCAGCGCGCCTGGTTGGGCGTGGTGAAGGTCGAGGTGACGATGGCGAAGGCACCGTCCGCGCCGATCTCCTTGGCCATGTTGTCGACCAGCGACTTGGCCACGCCGTTGAACTCGGCCTGGTTGACGAACCACTGCCGCGCGTCGGGGGTGGCGTTGGCGTCGTAGCCGACGACGTTGATGCCCTTCTCCAGCGCCTTCTTCAGCACCGGCGCGATCGCCACCGGGTCGTTGGCGGCGAACAGGATGCCGTCGACGCCGCGGGTGACGTAGTTGTCGATGAAGGTGATCTGCTCGTCGATGTTGGCCTTGGTCGGGCCGTCGGTGGTGAAGGTGGCGTTGCCCAGCTCGGCCGCGGCGTCGGCCATGCCCTTGGTGGTGGCGGCGAAGTAGCCGACGCCGATCAGCTTGGGCACGTCGACCACGGTGATGGGCTTGCCGGCGCGGTCGGGCGGGCTGGTGGGCACGCCGCCGTCATAGGGCTTGGCCGCCACCGCCGGTGCCGCACCCTCGCCGCAGGCCAGGGGGTTGACCGGCAGCTCGTCCGCACCGTCCCAGCGGCTCTGCGCCATCGCGGTCGACGCGAGCAGCGTGGTTCCCAGGGCTACTCCCAGAATTCGCAGCATCTTGCCTTGCCTCCCTGGCGGCGCTCGTCCATCGGCCCGCCCTGGCGGCTGTCATGGCCCAGCCCGGACGGGCGTTCAAGCGGGATGCGCGACCGCCGCCATGTCCAGGGTCGCGGCCGCTTGCTAGACAGGACGCCGGGTGCAACGGCGACGGGGGCCGCGCATGGCCAGGGACGGGGTGGGTGCGACCGCGCACGAGACCAGGCGCCACCGCGCGCGGATGCGCCGCCTCTGGCGCATGCTCGCCGCGGTCGTCCTGCTGTGGCTGGCGCTGGCCTACTTCCTCCTGCCCTGGGCCTGGTGGCTGGCCGAGCGCGGCCGCCACCCGCAGCTCGAGACCCTGCCGGTACGCACCACCAACGCCGACGGCATCCCCGGCGACCCGATCAATGTCGGCCTGGTCGGCACCCGCGAGGAACTGATCAGCGCCCTGATCGCCGCCGGCTGGTATCCCGCCGACCCGATCACCCTGCGCTCCTCGATCGGCATCGCCGCCAGCGTGCTGCTCGGCCGGCCCGACCCCGATGCACCGGTGAGCCCGCTGTTCCTGTTCGGCCGCAAGCAGGACCTCGCCTTCGAGCAGGAGGTCGGCGACAGCGCCGACCACCGCCACCATGTCCGGTTCTGGCTCACCGACCGCACCGAGGAGAACCGCCCGTTCTGGCTGGGCGGGGCCAGCTACGACCGCGACAGCGGCCTCAGCCACCTCACCGGCCAGATCACCCACCACATCGGCCCGGACGTCGACGCCGAGCGCGACCGCCTGATGGCCGGCCTCGCCGAGCGCGGCCTGCTTGCCGGGCCAGTTCCAGCTGCCGGGGATGGGCCCGACCGTGAACGGCCGCAACGCCGGCGGCGACCCGTTCTACACCGACGGCATGATCGACGTCGGCGTGCTCAAGGTCGGGGAGCGGCCGCCGCCCTGAGCCCCGCTCACCCCGCCGCGGACTCGCCCAGCGGTCGCCCGCGCGTCTCGACCTCGATCCGGCTCACCGCCAGGGCGGCCACCAGCAGCAGGGCCGCGAACAGCGCGATGGCGAGGGCGAAATCCGCCCCCACCACGATTGCTATCGCCGAGGGGGCCAGCAGCCCGCCGACCCGCGCCATGGCGCCGGCGGCCCCCATCCCGGTCGCCCGCAGGGAGGTGGGGTAGAGCTCGGGCGTGTAGGCGTAGAGGGCACCCCAGGTGCCGAGCAGCGCGAAGCTCATCAGCAGCAGCGAGGCCGCGACCAGCCCGGGCGTGGCCGCCACCACGAACAGGAAGCAGCCCAGCGCACTGGCCCCCAGAAAGCCCATCAGGGTGCGGCGCCGGCCGATGGTCTCCACGCCGACGGCCGCCAGCGCGTAGCCCGGCACCTGCGCCAGCGCCAGCAGCACCAGGAACCCGTAGCCGCGCACGAAGCCGTGGCCCTCGGTCACCAGCCGCCCCGGCAGCCAGATGAACACGCCGTAGTAGGCGGTCGAGACCAGGAGCCAGGTGGCGAGGATCAGGAGCGTGCGCCGGCGCAGGCCGCCGGTCACGAGGTCGCCCATCCGCGCCTCGACCCGCGGCACCGCCTGCAGCTCGCCCGGCACGGGCGGCCGGCCGTTGGCCGCGGCGATCCGGTCCAGCACGGCGCGCGCCTGTACCCCCTCGCCGCGCGCCAGGAGCCAGTGCGGCGATTCCGGCAGCCACCAGCGCAGGGCCAGCCCGATCAGCGCCGGCAGGGCCGTGGCCGCGAACAGCCAGCGCCAGGCCTCGCTTCCCGCCCAGGAGGCCGCGAGCCAGGCCGCCAGGGCCACCAGGATGGTGCCCACCGCCCAGAACCCCTCGAGTGCCACGAGCCAGCGCCCGCGCCGCCGTGAGGGCAGGAACTCCGCCATCATCGCGTAGTCGACCGGCAGCGTCCCGCCGACGCCTACGCCGGTCAGCAGCCGCAGGGCGAGCAGCGTCGCGAAGTCGCCGGCGAACACGGAAGCCAGCCCGAACACGGCGTCGATCAGCACGGTGACGATCAGCACCCGCCGCCGCCCGATCCGGTCCGCCAGCCGCCCGAACCCCCAGGCACCCAGGAGCATGCCGACGAAGAACGCCGTCCCGGCCTGGATCGCCTGCGGGATCGAGAGCCCGAACGTGGCCGCGAGCGAAGGTGCCGCGAACCCGATCGCCAGCACCTGCATGGCATCCGCCGCCCACACCAGCCCGAAGATCGCGAGCAGCCGGTACTGGAACCGGCCGGTGCCGATGGCGTCCAGCGCCTGGTCGATGGTGGTGGCGGGCATGGGCGGGTCCGTGGTGCGGGGCGGCGCAGGTCGGGGCGGAGCCTAGCAGCGCCGCCTTCGCGCGGTAGGGCATACGGGCCACGCTGCGGCACGACGCGCGGGCTTCGTCTTCCGGCAGGTCGGTCAGCGGAGCCCACGGACTTGCGTCTGCATGGGCGCTTGTGTGTGCTACGGCAGATGGTGGGGAACATCCAAGCGTCGGTGAAGAATGCCGACCACCTCCATCCGGGCAGCGGTGCCCCGACGGTAGAACACCATGTGTTGAGCCCACCGGAAAGCGGAAGTAGCCGCGACGGGTATGGTCGACGTCTTGGCCCACGCGCCGGCCGAACGCGATGTCGGCGCAGCCAGCGACGATCTGCCGGACACAGCGGTCGGCCTGATCGACTCCCCAATACTAAGCAGTGTTGTCCCAGATCTGGTCTAAATCGAGCGCTTGCCCGCGGGGATAGATCGTACGGGCTCACGCCCGCCGGTCGCACCGTTTCGCGGCGAGGAACGCGTCGACGTCGAACGGCTCCGCCTCGCCGCTGTCCTCGCCTTCGGCAAGTGCTGTGCGCAGGGCTTCCAGTCTCGCCTCGCGGTCCTCCAGCAGCCGCAGGCCGGCACGGACCACGTCGCTGGCCGAGCCGTATCGCCCGCCGGCGACCTGCCGGTCGACGAAGTCGGCGAAATGGTCGCTGAGCGAAACAGAGGTGTTGCGCGCCATGACCGGCATGGAGGACTCCCTTAAGGAATATGTGGGCCAGGACGAGTTTCACCGGAAGACCAACGAGACCATGGCGGATCAAAGCAACCCGTAGCCCTCCGTTGGCCGGATAGTCTCGCCAATTCGCGCCTGCGCCGCGCCCGAAAGATCGAATCTCTTCAAGTCTGGGCCCTGGCCTTATCATGCCGGCCCGCCTCGACCTTCTCCGCCAGCCAGAGCTTGATGAGCGACTGGTAGGGCACGTCGCGCTGGTTGGCTGCGAGCTTGATCCGCTCGAGCAGGGCCGAGGGTAGCCGCAGCGAGATCGCGGTCGTCGAGGGCTTGAGGTTGGGTAGCCGCACGGACCGCGCACCGCTCCAGTCGACGAGGCCGCTCGTGTCGTGCGTCTCCCAGAACGCCCGCTCCTCGGCCTCGCTCGCGAACGCCGGCGGCTGGCTACGTGGCTTGGGCATAGATCCTCCGCTCCTTGCGGCTCATGTCACGCACCGAGATCACGCGCAGCAGCGTCCCGCCGCCGCGTAGGGTGAAGGTCGCATGCAGCAAATGCCCGTCCGGCGTGCGTCCCAGTGCGTGGAACCGCCGCTCGGCTTGGCTGTGCCCGGGATCTTCGACGATCAGCAGCGGCTCCTGGAAGAACATCCGCTCGGCTTCCATCTGCAGCACACCGTGCCGGTCGACGCTCTTGCGAGCATTGCCCTCGTCCCACTCGAAGCCGACGATCAGGTCGAAGTTCACCACGACCGTATATTATCACCATATACGGCCTGTGCAAGGTCGCGGTCAGGGCAGCCGAGGTTTGGCCGCCCCTCAGCTTGGACGCGATGCGCAGCAATGATGGGGATGTCCTATGTGCATATGCGGGAAACCAACTCATGACGCCGACCAGTGAATGGCGGCGCGCGGTGAGCCTGACGCTGCCCGGCGAGCTCGTCGACGCCGCCCGGGCCCTGGGCGTCAACGCGTCCCAGGCGGCGGAAGCAGGGATCGCGGCCGCGGTGCAGCGCGCGCACGCGGAATCTTGGCTCGCCGCCAACGAGGCGGCGATCGCTGCTGCACGAGGAGTGGCTCGATCGGCACGGCATGCCCCTCGAGCCCGGCTGGCCCGAGTGATGGTGCGCGTCGACATCCACCGCTGCCGTCGCCGGGCATATCCTACCTGCTCGACACCTCCCTCGCCGAGCTGCCACAGCGAGATCGTCGCCGCCGTGGACTTCCTCCAGCAGGGCTTCTGACCCCGAGCCCGGCCGTCCCGGCACCGTCCAGGGCCCCTGTCGATGGATAGGATCAAAGTCCGATTCGTGCTATCGTTCCGGGCTTTCAACCGCCGTGACGGTTCCCTGGCCATGCTGCGACCGTGGATTCCCAGCGACGAAACGAACCCAGCCAAGTTCTTGAATCTGCAGGATTCCCGTCCGAGCCCTACCGCTCCTCCCCGCCCCGCCGCTGCAGCAGGTTGGTGAGCAGGATCGAGAGGATCAGGACCACGCCGATGACGACGATGGTGGCGTCGCCCTTCACGCCGGTGAGTGCGAGGCCGTTCTTGAGCAGCTGGACCAGGACCACGCCCAGGACCGTGCCGAGGACGGTGCCGGTGCCGCCGAAGATCGAGGTGCCGCCCAGGACCACGGCGGCGATGGCGTCGAGCTCGAGGCCGGTGCCCATGTCGGAGCGGGTCGTGCTGACGCGGCTGACGAAGACCCAGGCGGCGAGGCCGGCCATGAAGCCCGACAGGCCGTAGATGGTGAGCTTGGCCCGGTCGACGGCGAGGCCCGAGAAGCGGGCCGCGGTCTCGTTGTTGCCGATGGCGTAGAGGGTGCGGCCGAAGGAGGTGCGGGCGAGCAGCACGGCGAAGACCAGGATGGCCGCGAGCAGGAACCAGAGCTGGGTCGGCACGCCCAAACCTCGCCCTGGCCGAGGGTGAAGAACCAGTCGGGGTAGCCGCGCACCGAGCGGGCCTGGCTGATGCCCTCGGCGAGGCCGCGGTAGAGGGCCAGC
The DNA here is from genome assembly GCA_963769465.1 of uncultured Alphaproteobacteria bacterium. Taxonomy (GTDB): domain Bacteria; phylum Pseudomonadota; class Alphaproteobacteria; order Geminicoccales; family Geminicoccaceae; genus Benzoatithermus. The sequence goes on along the minus strand of CAVYMA010000016.1, from coordinate 12,650 downwards.
GTGGCCAGCGTGGCGATCAGGGGCGGGACGCCGACGCGGGTGATCACCCAGCCATTGACCAGCCCGGCCAGCGTGCCGATCACGAGGGTCAGGAAGATGGCGAGCTCGAGCGGCAGGCCGAGATTCTTCCACAACACACCCAGCATGATGGCGCACAGGCCCAGGATCGAGCCGACCGAGAGGTCGATGCCGCCGGTGACGATGATGAGCGTCATGGGCAGGGCGACCAGCCCGACCTCGCAGGCGAGCCGGCCCTGGTTGAGGAGGTTGTCGACGGTCAGGAACTGCTCGCTGGTGAAGGCGAGTACCACCAGTGCCGCGGCCAGGATCGCGGCCAGCACGGCCTCCTGGCCGAGCCTGAAGGGCGGACGGGCGGTGCGCGGCGGCGGTGGCCATCAGCGCAGCACCTGGCGGGAGCGGCGCCACAGGTCGGCCAGCACGGTCAGGAGGATCAGGACACCCTGCACGGCGCGGATCCAGTAGGGCGAGACGTTGAGGAAGACCAGCGAGCTGGCGATGGCGGCGATCAGGATGGCGGCCAGCGTCGAGCCGATCACCGTGCCGATGCCGCCCAGGATGCTGACCCCGCCCACGACCGAGGCGGTGATGATGGTGAGCTCGAGATTGGCGGGCACGGTGGACTGGATGACCGAGAGCTGGGTGGCGAACAGGACCGAGGCGATGCCGGCGAAGGCACCGTGGATCAGGAACACGCGCAAGATCACCTGCCGCCGGTCGATGCCGGCCAGCCGTGCCGCCTCGGCATTGCCGCCGACCGCGTAGATGCTGCGCCCGAGCCCGCTGTTGCGCATCCACCAGGCGGCGGCCGCGGTCAGCACGACCATGAACCAGATCGGCATGGGGACACCCAGGGGCTCCATCTGCGCCAGGGCGTAGCCGGGCGGCAGGTTGGAGATCCAGGCCCCGCCCGTGAGCATGATCAGCCCGCCCTTGAGGATCGAGAGGAAGCCCAGCGTCACCACGATCGAGGGGATGTTCAGCCAGGCGACGAGGAAGCCCATGAAGCCCGTGGCCGCCATGCCGGCCAGCACCGGGACCAGCCAGCTGAGCCAGATCGGCCAGCCCGCCACCGCGATCGAGCCCGAGAGCACGGCCAGCACGCCGATCAGCGAGCCCACCGAGACGTCGATGTTGCCCGAGACGATCACCATCGACATGCCGATCGCGGCCACGGCGATGTAGGCGTTGCCCAGGAAGATGGTCTCGAGGTTGCGCTCGGCCAGGAAGCGCGGATTGACCATGCCCACGACCGCGAACAGGGCCACCAGCGCCAGGAGCAGCACGGCCTCCTGGCCGGAGATCAGGCGGGCGAGGCCGCGCCAGGGGGCGGGACGGGCGATGGCGGTCATGCGGCGCCCACCCGCATCATGGCATGCGCGATGGTCTCCTGGTCCGCCTCCGCCCTGGTGAACTCGGCGGCGATCCGGCCCTCGCGCATGACCAGGATCCGGTCGCTCATCCCCAGCACCTCGGGCAGCTCGGAGGAGATCATCAGGACGGCCAGGCCCTGGGCGGCGAGCTCGCTCATCAGTTTGTGGATCTCCGCCTTCGCACCCACGTCGATGCCGCGGGTGGGCTCGTCCATGATCAGCAGGCGCGGCCGGGTCGCCAGCCACTTGCCGAGCACGACCTTCTGCTGGTTGCCGCCCGAGAGCTTGCCCACGATCTGCTCCGGCCCGCGCGCCCGGATCGCGAAGCGGGCGATGGCGTCGGTGGCCAGGGCCTCCTCCTCGCCATGGTCGATGAAGCCGTGCCGGGCGACGCGGCGCAGGACGGCCAGCGAGACGTTCTCGCGCAGGGTCATGGGGCGGATCACGCCCTGGCTGCCGCGGTCCTCGGGCACGTAGGCGATGCCGTGGCGCTTGGCCTCGGCGGCACTCGCGATGCGGACCGGCTTGCCGTCGATCCGGATCTCGCCGGCCGTGGCCGGGGTCATGCCGAACACGGTCTGGGCGAGCTCGCTGCGGCCCGACCCGATCAGCCCGGCCAGGCCCACGATCTCGCCCGCGTGCACGGTGAGGCTGACCCCGCGCACCACCGGCGGCGAGACCAGGTCCCTGACCTCGAGGACGGGTGCCCCGGGCTTCGTCGCGAGCTTGGGGAACAGATGGTCGATGGTCCGGCCCACCATCATGGTGATCAGCTCGCCCTCGCTGGTGGCAGCCACGGGCCGGGTCGCCACGTACTGGCCGTCGCGCAGGACCGTGACCCGGTCGGCGAGGGTGAAGATCTCGGCCATGCGGTGGCTGATGTAGACCACGCCGACGCCGCGGGCGCGCAGGTTGCGCACGATCGCGAACAGCCGGAGCACGTCGGCCTCGGGCAGGGCGGCGGTGGGCTCGTCCAGGATCAGCACGCGGGCGTTGAGCGAGAGCGCCTTGGCGATCTCGACCCGCTGCCGGTTCGCGACCGAGAGCGAGCTCACCGGCGCTTCGACGTCGAGCTCGTCGATCTCCAGCGAGGCCAGGATCTCGGCCGCCCGGGCCCGCATCGCCCGCCAGTCGATCCCGCCGAAGCGGGTGCGCGGCGCGTGGCCGAGGAAGATGTTCTCGGCGACGGTCAGCTCGGGGAACAGGAGCAGCTCCTGGAACACGGTCGCGATGCCGGCGGCTTGCGCCTCCTGCGGCCCGCCGAACTGGACCTCGCGGCCGTCGATCCGGATGGTGCCGGCGTCGGGGCGGTAGACGCCGGAGACGATCTTGATCAGCGTCGACTTGCCGGCCCCGTTCTCGCCGAGCAGCGCATGGACCTCGCCCGCGCGCACGTCGAAGCGCACGTCCTGCAGCGCCTTCACGCCGGGGAACGACTTGCTCAGCCCATCGACCGCCAGTACCGGCGGGCGGGGTTCGGTCTCTGCGACGCTGGCCGGCATGGGGCCTCCCTCGCGCGAGCTAGCCCGCGCCGCTCGGCGGCGTCAATGCGGGTCGGTTCCGTTTGACGCCGCTCGCGCCCGGGTCGTAAGCCGGTGCCCGCAGCCAGGGAGGGTTCGGCGATGACAGGCACGGCACCGCTGGAGGACCGCTGGGACGATGCGCACGCGGCCTCGCTCGACGAGCCCGGGCGGCTGCTCTACCGCTCGAACCTGCTGGGTGCCGACAAGCGCATCACCAACTATGGCGGCGGCAACACCTCGGCCAAGCTGCAGGCCAAGGACCCGCTGACCGGCGAGCCGGTCACCGTGCTCTGGGTCAAGGGCTCGGGCGGCGATCTGGGCTCGATGAAGCTCGACGGGTTCGCGACGCTCTATCTGGACAAGCTGGAACGGCTGAAGGGGCTCTATCGCGGCCTCGCGCACGAGGACGAGATGGTGGGCTACCTGCCCCACTGCACCTTCGACCTCAACCCGCGTGCCGCCAGCATCGACACGCCGCTGCACGCCTACCTGCCCTACCGCCACGTCGACCATGTCCACCCCGACGCGGTGATCGCCATCGCGGCCTCGGCGCGGTCGGAGGAGCTGACCCGCGAGATCTACGGCGACGAGATCGGCTGGCTGCCCTGGCAGCGGCCGGGCTTCGACCTCGGGCTGAAGCTCGAGGCGATCGCCAAGGCCAACCCGCACCAGGTCGGCTGCGTGCTCGGCGGCCACGGGCTGTTCACCTGGGCCCAGGACGGCAAGGCCTGCTACGCAGACCACGCTGCGGATCATCCAGCGGGCGCAGGACTGGCTGGACGCCAACAACCGTGCCGCGGCGTTCGGCGGGCCGCGGGTCCAGTCGCTGCCCGAGGCCGAGCGCCGGGCCACCGCACGGCGGCTGCTGCCGCGGCTGCGCGGGCGGATCGCGCGCCGGCGAGCCCAAGGTCGGCCATGTCGACAATTCGGCGGCGGTGCTGGAGTTCGTGAACTCGAACCGGCTGGAGGAGCTGGCGGCGCTGGGCACCTCCTGCCCCGACCATTTCCTGCGCACCAAGATCCGCCCGCTCGTGGTGCCGGCCGATGCCGACGACGCGGCGCTCGACCGGCTGGTCGAGGCCTACCGGCAGGACTATGCCGGCTACTACGAGCGCTGCCGGCATCCGGACAGCCCGGCCATGCGCGACCCCAATGCGGTCGTCTACCTCGTCCCCGGCGTCGGCATGCTGACCTTCGCCCGCGACAAGGCGACGGCGCGGATCGCCGGCGAGTTCTACGTCAACGCGATCAACGTCATGCGCGGCGCGGCCGGCGTCGACCGCTATGTCGGCCTGCCCGAGCAGGAGGCGTTCGACATCGAGTACTGGCTGCTCGAGGAGGCGAAGCTGCAGCGCCTGCCCAAGCCCAAGGCGCTGGCCGGGCGGGTGGCGCTGGTCACCGGCGGTGCCGGCGGGATCGGCGGGGCGGTGGCCCGGCGGCTGCTCGCCGAGGGGGCCTGCGTCGTGCTGACCGACATCGACGGCGAGGCGCTGGACGAGGCCGAGCGGTCGCTGGTGCAGGCGGCCGGCCGCGACCTGGTCCATGCGGTCCGGGCCGACGTGACCGACGAGGCGGCGGTGGCCGAGGCGCTGGGCAGCACGGTCGAGCGGTTCGGCGGGATCGACATCGTGGTCGCCAATGCCGGGCTCGCGACCGCCGCCGCCTTCGCCGAGACCAGCCTCGCCGACTGGGAGAAGAACAATGCCGTGCTGGCCAAGGGCGTGTTCCTGGTCACGCGCGAGGCGTTCAAGGTGATGCTGGCGCAGAAGATGGGCGGCTCGATCGTCACCATCGGCAGCAAGAACGCGCTGGCCGCCTCGGCCGGTGCGTCGGCCTACTGTGCCGCCAAGGCCGCGGCCGTGCACCTGACCCGCTGCATCGCGCTCGAGGGTGCGCCGCACGGCATCCGCGCCAACGTGGTCAACCCCGACGCGGTGCTGCGCGGCTCGCGGATCTGGGGCGGCGACTGGCGCAAGGCGCGGGCCGACGGGCATGGGCATCGACGAGAGCCAGCTCGAGGAGGCCTACCGCCAGCGCTCGCTGCTCAAGCGCAGCGTCTATCCGGAGGACATCGCCGAGGCCGTGTTCTTCTTCGCGAGCGAGGTCTCGGCCAAGTCGACCGGCAACATCCTGAACGTCGACGCCGGCAACCAGATCGCCTTCACGCGGTGAGGCCGGCCATGACCGTTCAGGATCGACCGAGGACTTCGTCGCCGAGCACAACGCCAAGGCCGAGGCCGACCTCGCCGACGGACTACGCCCATCTCGGCCGCCAGCTCGCCCGGCGCGGCATCGACATCGAGCGCGATCACCGCCGCGGTGCAGGCGCTTCGCGGTGGCGGTGCCGACCTGGGGCGTGGGCACCGGCGGGACGCGGTTCGGCCGCTTCCCGGGCCCGGGCGAGCCGCGCGGGATCGAGGAGAAGCTCGAGGACTGCGCCACCATCCAGCAGCTGGTGCGGATCACGCCCACGGTCTCGCCGCACTTCCCCTGGGACAAGACCGACGGACCTGCCGGGGCTGGTCGAGCTGGCCCGCTCGCTGGGCCTGGGCTTCGACGCGGTCAACTCCAACACCTTCCAGGACCAGCCGGGCCAGAGGCTGAGCTACAAGTTCGGCTCGCTGACCCACACCGACGCCGCCGTGCGCGAGCAGGCGGTCGCAGCACAATCTCGAATGCATCGAGCTCGGCCAGGCCGCTGGGCAGCAAGGCGCTCACGGTCTGGATCGCCGACGGCGCCAACTTCGCCGGCCAGCAGCATCTGACCCGCGCCTTCGAGCGCTACCTCGACAGCATGGAGCGGGTCTACGCCGCCCTGCCGGACGACTGGCAGCTGTTCATCGAGCACAAGTTCTACGAGCCCGCCTTCTACGCCACCGTCATCGCCGACTGGGGCACGTCCTTCCTCGCCGCCAGCCGGCTCGGCCCCAAGGCCAAGTGCCTGGTCGACCTCGGCCACCATGCGCCGGGCGTGAACATCGAGCAGATCGTGGCGCGGCTGATCGAGGCCGAGAAGCTGGCGGGCTTCCACTTCAACGACAGCAAGTACGGCGACGACGACCTGGACAGCGGCTCGATCGACCCGTTCCGCCTGTTCCTGGTCTTCCACGAGCTGGTCAGCGCCGAGGCCGAGGGCCGCCCCGGCTTCGCGCCCGCCTACATGATGGACCAGTCGCACAACGTCACCGACCCGATCGAGAGCCTGATGGTCAGTGCCGTGGCGCTCCAGCGCGCCCACGCCCAGGCGCTGCTGGTCGACCGCGACGCGCTGGCGGCGCACCAGGAGGCCAACGACGCGCTGATGGCGCTGGCCGAGCTGCAGCGGGCGTTCACGACCGACGTCGGCGCCGATCCTGGCGACGGCCCGGCTGCGCGCCGGCGGGGCGATCGACCCGATCGGGGTCTACCGGGCGAGCGGGTATCGGGCGCACAAGGACGCGGAGCGGCCGCAGGCGGCGAAGCTGGGCGGGGGGATCGTGTAGGTAAGTGAGTTCGTCCTTATTGGCTCTAGAGCGAGTACGATGGCAAGGATTGACAATGGTACGATACATAGCTTCACCTACAGTCAGCATTTTTGCGCATTCAGCCCTTTGTGGCGGCCGGGTCGGAAATTGGGAGAATTGGGAGGCCAATATTATTGTCGTTGTTCTGCACCAAGGTCATCTAATTCGTGGAATTCAGGACCACATTTGGCGTAATGATCTCAAGAGAGTGTCAAATTACGATAACTTCGTTTCCAGCATTGCACGCGATGCCAATGGAAGAATAGCAATGGAAGCTGGAGTTCAGATGTTGGCCGTCTCGCGCGACGTTCACGTTGAAGCTCTAGATCTCGATACTGGAGGGCGTAATATAATAAAAACAGAAAGTGGCATGACATATACTTCGATGTCGGCAATTAGGTTGGCATCTGATGTTTTTGTCGCAGCATTCCTATTGATACCTAAGCAGCCACGCTTGTGGCCGATCGGGCAGTGGCTCAAGATTAGGCAGAAAATAAATACTAAAGTAATCTGGTACGGAATAGTAATTTGTGATCGCTCCGTTGATTTCCGTCTAGCCGACAAAAATCCTGGATTGCCGCGCCATCTTAAAGCGCCAACATTCAATAGGATATTTGCATCGTATGCCCGAGAAGATCTTTCAGTCGTAGAGAGCGTAGCATCTATTATTCGCTCAACTGGCTTAGGAGAGCTTAGATGGGATCTGAATTTCATAATGCCGGGCGAAAACTGGAGTGAAGCAATCAAGAAAGAAATAAAAACATCCGATAGTTTTCAGTTGTTTTGGTCAAGGCATGCTTATTTGTCCAAAAATGTAGAGAGAGAATGGAAATTTGCACTGCGTCTCAATAGACGGAGCTTCGTCAAGCCTATATATTGGGAGCACCTTTTGTATGATGTACACCCTGAACTCAGGAAGCTTCACTTCACGCGTATTGTGCTTCCTCAATTTCTGTTTGCATAACAGATTTAATCTGCCACTCCTTTAACAAATTTCACGCCGCCAGCGCGTCGCGGACCGCCTCCGGGTGCCGATCGATGGTGAGCAGGATGCGTGCCGTGCGGTCCGGGGTGCGACGGCCTTGCTCCCAGTCCTGGACGGCGCGTGGGTCGAGGCCGAAGCGCTCGGCGAACCGTGCGCGGCTGAGTCCGGTCCGCTCGCGGATCGCCCGTACGTCCCCGGCCTCCATCGCCACGACGCGGTGGGCCACCACCCCGGGCGACTCCTCGCCGCACGCGTGCTCCAGGGCCTCGCCCAGGGGCTCGACCAGTTCGTCGCCAAGGTTGCCTGTCATCGCCGCCTTCCCGTCACCTGCTTCAGCGCCGCCGCCATGGCAGCCATGGCCTGCCGTCGGTCCGGGCTGAGGTCCGCCTGCTCGACCTTGCCGTAGATCAGCAGGGCGTAGAGCCGTCCGTCGTGCGGCAGGAGATAGTGGATCACGCGCACTCCACCCGACTTGCCCTTCTCGCCCGCGGCGAACCGCACCTTGCGCATTCCGCCCGTGCCCTCGATCAGGCCGCCCGGGGTCGGGTTCGCCGCCAGGAAGGCGATCAGCTCATCGCCGTCGTCCGCCGACACGAACTTGGCCGCGCGGCGCGCGAAGACCGACGTCTCGACGACCGTGACCCACCATGGGGTAGTGCCTTGCACCCCGGTCGTCCGACGGGGTAGGTCGATAGCCGATGAGGTGCGAGCCCTTCGGTAACATCCTGGGCACCCGGGTGTGCTGCGGGAGCCGCTCTGGGAACCACGCCACCGATGGTCAACGTCCGCCAGCACGACGTCTCAGCACCGATCCTCGATGCGGAGGCCGAGGAGCAGTTCGCCAAGGACTGGGCTACCTACCGGAAGATCGTCGACCACGACTATGCCGGCCACCGCGAGGTCTACGGGATCCTGCACCGGATCCTGGTCCGGGACATGCCGGGGCCGGTCCGGTTCCTGGATCTGGCCTGCGGCGACGCGCGCGGGGTCGTCGGTGCCCTGAACGGCGCATGGATCGCGCACTATCACGGCGTCGATCTCTTCCAGCCGGCACTCGATCTGGCCGCACATGCGCTGGAGGCGCTGGACTGCCCGGTCGAGCTCGACCGGCGCGACTTCGTGGCGGCGATGGCCGACCGGCCCGAGCCTGCCGACCTGGTCTGGATCGGGCTGTCGCTGCATCACCTGGAGAGTGCCGACAAGCAGGTGATCATGCGCGAGGCGCTGGGCGTGCTGGGCGGCAGGGGTGCGATGGTGATCTACGAGCCCACGCGCCGCGAGGACGAGAGCCGAGAGGGCTACGTCGCGCGGTTCGCGAGCACCACGAAGACGCTCTGGAGCGCCCTCGACCCCGACGAATGGGCGGCGATCGCGGACCATGTCGCGCGTTGCGACCTGCCCGAGACGCCCTCGGGCTGGCAGAACTCGCCCGCGATGCCGGCTTCACGCGGACCGAGGAGCTGTTCACGGCGTCGACCGATCTCTATCGGATGTTCCGCTTCCGTGGCGAGCACTAGTGGATCGTCTCTAACATAGAAGTCCCATTTTCGGGTAGGCTGTGCTAGGGTTTCCGCATGAGAGAACCCTGCTGCCTTTGGCTTTCGGCGACCGATCGTGCGCGTTTGGCGGCGCTCGTGGCCGACCGGAACAGCCCGCAAAAGCACGTCTGGCGGGCGCAGATCGTGCTGCTCTCGGCCGACCGGGTGGGCACGGTCGAGATCATGCGCCGGACCGGCAAGGCGAAGGCCAGCGTCTGGCGCTGGCAGGCGCGCTACCTGGAGGCCGGTGTCGACGGGCTGCTGCGCGATCGGACGCGGCCGTCGCGGATCCCGCGGCTGGCGACCGATCTGGTCGAGCGGGTGGTCGCGCGGACCCTGCAGCCGCCGCCCGGCGAGGCCACCCACTGGACCGTGCGCACATGGCCCGGGACGCCAGATCGCCGGCCTCGGTGCAGCGGATCTGGGCGGCGCACGGGCTGCAGCCGCACCGGGTCAGGACCTTCAAGCTCTCCACGGACCCGGCCTTCGCCACCAAGCTGCGCGACGTGGTCGGGCTCTACGTCGACCCGCCGGCGCATGCGGTGGTGCTCTCGGTCGACGAGAAGTCGCAGATCCAGGCGCTCGACCGCACCCAGCCCGGGCTGCCGATGAAGAAGGGCCGCGCCGGCACCATGACGCACGACTACAAGCGCAACGGCACGACCACCCTGTTCGCCGCGCTCAACCTGCTCGACGGGTCGGTCATCGGCCAGTGCATGCAGCGCCACCGGCATCAGGAGTTCATCCGCTTCCTCAACCGCATCGAGCGCGACGTCCCGGCCGGCAAGCTGATCCACGTGATCCTGGACAACTACGCGACGCACAAGCACCCCAAGGTCCGCGCCTGGCTCGAGCGCCACGACCGCTGGACCTTCCACTACACCCCGACCTCCGCCTCCTGGCTGAACGCGGTCGAGGGCTTCTTCGCCAAGCTGACCAAGCGGCGACTCCAACGCGGCGTGTTCCACTCGCTCGTCGACCTCCAGGCGGCCATCAACCGCTACCTCGCCGAGCACAATCAGGCACCCAGGCCATTCGTCTGGACCGCTCAGCCCGAAGCAATCCTGGCCAAGGTCAAACGTGGGCATCAAACGTTAGAGACGATCCACTAGGTCGGCAACTGGCAGCTTCGAGCCGATCAGCCACTGAGCCGAGACGGCGGAAGGGTCCATCCACTCCGCGTCCAAAGCGCCTACCCTCGACATCGCCATGCCAGGCTGTTCGCCAGATAATCTGGTCAGCAATGGCAACAGTCAACCGCGCACCAGTTGCCACTCCGTTCCGCAACTTGGCCGTTTTTCAGCCTATGAGGTGACTGGGCCTACTGCGCCGAGCTCATCTTCAAGCCCTCTCACGCTCCGAGCCGGGCCCTGCTCATGCGGAGGGTCACGATCACTCCCTCGACCGGCCAATCGAATTCGATGGAGCCGCCGAGTTGACTGGTGATGCTCCCGCTGACGAGCTTGCTGCCGAAGCCTGCTTGCCCCTCGGCGACGGCAACGGGAGGACCGCCTTTTTCCGTCCAGACGATGACCACCTCGCTATCGTCCGCGGTGCAGGACACGTCCAGTGTGCCGCTCGCCCTTGAGAGCGCGCCATACTTGAGCGAGTTGGTTGCCAGCTCGTGGACGACCAGGGCCAACGTCGTGACCGAGCCCTCGCCGACAAGCACAGCCGGGCACGGCGACGCGGATGCGATCCCCGATCGTTCCCTTATCGTCGTAGGCGTCCAGGAGGACAGCGAGCAAGTCGCCAAGGTAGGTCGCTTTTTTCTGCTCGCTCAGAACGGGACGGACGAGTTCGTGGGCACGGCCGAGGGCGGTCAGCCGCTGGGTGAGATCGTGGGCCATCTCCTGCGTCGTCGCCGCTGAGCGCGAGGCGATCTGCGTGAGTGCCGCGGCGATGGCAAACAGGTTCTTGACCCGGTGGCTCATTTCGGCCGCAAGCATCTCGCGGGCTTCCTCGGCCAGCTTGCGCTGACTGACGTCGAGGAAGATCCCGAACATGATCCGGCCGACGATGCCCTGGTCTTCGCCCCGACCGCGCGCGGATATCCACCGGACCTCATCGCCGTGCAGGATGCGGAAGTCGATCTCGTAGCTGCCCAGTATGTCGCGCGTCGCGGCGAACGCGGCCCTCACCCGGTCGAGATCTTCGGGGTGGATCCGGGCGGACAGGTCTTCGAAGGTGACCAGCCCGTTGCTCTTGGGCACCCCCCACAGGCCATGCGCGCGCTCGTCCAAGGCGATCTCATCGGTATCGACGTTCCACGACCACAGGGCGACCCCGGCCGCGTCCGTGGCGAAGCGCAGGTGGCTCGCGTCCCACACCGGAGGGGTTGTGCTTTGCCGTGACAAGGTGCGTGGTTCCCTCGGACAGGCGCTTTCCTACAGATGCTGCACTAGCCTACCTCGGACTGTGTGGCTACCCGGGCGTCCATTCCGGGCCAGGCTCCGTCGCGTAGGATCATCTTGGCCAATTCGGTCGGTCATCTCTGGCTTCCGCCGCGCCGCGAGCGGAGGCAAGTCGGCCAGCTAGGAGAGCTTGTCACTCACATCCGGCTCGCCAACCACCAGCTGCATGAGGGCTTCGGCCAGCGACCGTCCGGCTCCTGCTCACTCCCAATCGTCATGACGAGTGCGACCGGCACGCCCCGGCCCCATGGCTGCGTTCGCGATCTTTCTCATGGCACATCGCCCTCCACCGATCGACCACCCCTGCCTCGCCGACCGCCCACGGCATCCGCTCGGGCTCCCGGCTTGCCGCGGCACCTCCTCCAGGCTTGCCGTTCCACGCCTGCCATCCTACGGGCCGGTGAATGCGTCGCCTACCCACTCCACCGGCTGCACCCCGACGCAGCCGCTCGACCGCTCCCGCCCAACTTCCCGAACCTGCCCCGCCGTCCGCCCTCACTGCGTTCGGGCTCCCGGCTCGCCGCGGCACCTCCTCCAGGCTCCGCCAGCCTACGTCAGGATCGCGAGCAAGCCGTCAACGCCGCCCCATGGATCATATTCCTAACCTCTGCTATCCTCGCCGGCACCGCCCTCCCGCCGGAGCCGCCGCCATGTCCGAGGCCAGCCCACTCCCCGCAGCGCCGACGCAAGGCCCGCCCGACACTCCCGCCGGCGCGACACGCTCGAACCCAAGCCCCCCGCCGCACGGCCTGCGCGCCCGCAGCTTCGGCATCCTGCCCGAGGAGAGCCGGACCGAGTGGGCCCGGCACGTGGCCGAGGTCCGCGCCGGCTACCGCCCCGGCGGACGTGCTGGAGGAGAAGCTGGTCGCCGCCATCGCCGCCGCGATGTGGAACGAGATCCGCGCCGACCGCACCCTGGCCGAGACCATGGCCGAGATCCCGCCCGCCTGCCCCGGCCGCTCCCACGGCACCGACCTGCAGGAGCCCGCACACGCCCGCGCCCTCGGCACCGCCCTGCGCTTCATGACCGCCGCCGGCATGGCCACCACGCGCGCCCAGCGCGCCTTCCACGCCCACCGCAAGGCCAGGCGCGACGGCCTGATCGGGCCGGCGGAGAAGCTACGGCCCCACCGCCCGCGAACCAGAACCGCACCCCCGACCACGAAAAAACGCACGTGCGAACCCAAGCGCCCGCGCGCCCTGGCGTGCCGGAGGCTGCCGTCGCAGCGCGCACGCACGACAGCACGAGAATGCACGTGCGAACCCAAGCGCCCACCGATCTGCCTACCCGGCTGA
>CAVYMA010000015.1:0-96949 GCA_963769465.1 uncultured Alphaproteobacteria bacterium | reverse complement strand
AATCCTGACAGTCCCCCTCGGGGTCGCCGTGGTCGTCGTCCACCGCGTGCGGGTTCTTGATGTCGAGGTTGTAGCCGCGCGCCTTCACCTCCTCGGCCGTCACCTTCCAGGCCTGCGGCGTCTCCTCGCGGCCCTTCCGCTTCGCCCCGCCCCACCAGTCGATGCAGTCCTGCAGATGCTCCAGCCGGATCGGCTTGGTCATCGAGTAGGCCTTCTGGCCCTCGGGCACGCGGTGCTCCCAGTACCAGATCTCCCTGGTCGGCTCGCCCTTCTCGAAGAACAGCAGGTTGGTGCCGATCGAGGCGTAGGGGCGGAAGACGCTGTTGGGCAGGCGGACGATGGTGTGGAGGTTGCACTCCTCCAGCAGGTGCTCCTTGAGCCGCGTCTTGACGCCCTCGCCGAACAGCGTGCCGTCGGGCAGGACCACGGCGGCGCGGCCGCCCGGCTTGAGCAGGCGGATGATCAGGGCGAGGAACAGGTCGGCGGTCTCGCGGGTGCGGAAGTGCTGCGGGAAGTTGGACTCGATGCCGTCCTCCTCGCGGCCGCCGAAGGGCGGGTTGGTCAGGACGATGTCGACCCGGTCGCTCTGGGTCGTAGCTGACGTAGGGCCGGGCCAGGGTGTTGTCGTGGCGGACGAAGCTCGGGTCCTCGATGCCGTGCAGCAGCATGTTGGTGACGCACAGCATGTGCGGCAGCTGCTTCTTCTCGACCGCGCGCAGGGCCGCCTGCATGCGCCTGCTCGTCCTCGGGCCGCTTCACGTAGCGCTCGCGCATGTGGCGGATGGCGCAGGTCAGGAAGCCGCCGGTGCCGCAGGCGGGGTCGAGCAGGATCTCGCCGGGCCGGGGGTCGATGCGGTCGGCCATGAAGGCGGTGACGGCGCGCGGCGTGTAGTACTCGCCGGCGTTGCCGGCCGACTGCAGGTCGGTGAGGATCTGCTCGTAGATGTCGCCGAAATGCTGCCGGTCGGTCGAGGTTGTTGAAGTCGATCTCGTTGATGCGGTTGACCACCTGCCGCATCAGCTGGCCGGACTTCATGTAGTTGTAGGCGTCCTCGAACACGTCGCGCGACGATCGCGCCGCCGGTCCTTGGCGCCGCCGGTGGGGACAGGTTCTTGAGCGTCGGGAAGAGCTCGCCGTTGACGAAGTCGAGCAGCGCGTCGCCGGTCAGGCCCTCCGGGTCCGCCGCCCAGTTGCGCCACTGCAGGTGCGGCGGGACGGGCGAGCGGTAGCTTCGGTCGATGCAGCTCGAGCTCCTGGTCCTGGTCGTCGATGATCTTGAGGAAGAACATCCAGCAGAGCTGGCTGATGCGCTGGGCGTCGCCGTCGACGCCGGCGTCCTTGCGCATGATGTCCTGGATCGACTTGACGGTGGTGCGGACGGACATGGTCAGGCGGCTTCCTGGTAGAGGGCGGACTGCAGATCGTGGACGGCCTGCTGGATAGCCGTCCTGGCCGCCGAAGGCACGTGATGAGCTGGACTGGGCGTGCCGAGCGAGGTGAACGGCGCGATCCGCAGCACGTTGGTGTCGTCGAGGTTGAGCACGCCCTCGTCGGCGTACTTGGCGAGCAGCGCGTCGAGGACGGCGCGGGCCTGATCGCCGTACTTCGTGAACACGTCCCGCTTCCTGACGTTCGTCGGCGCGCTCGCGGCGGGTGAGCGGCTTGCGGTCGAAGGCGACGTGGCAGATCAGGTCGAACGGGTCGAGGTCCGTGCCGAGCTCCGTCGCCGATCGCCGTCGAGCGGCAGGCCCTCGGCCGCCAGCTCCGTCACGATCGCCTGCTTGCGCTCGGCGGCCTTCCAGCGCTTGAGGAAGTCGTCGAGGGTGGCGAAGCGCTTGCGCAGGGCCTTCTTGGTGAAGTCGCGCAGGCTCTCGGTGACCAGCTTGCCGTTCTCGTCGAGATACTCGACCCGCTCGTGCGATGATCGTGGCGCCGACACGCCGTCGACGTAGACCTTGCCCTTGCCGCCGCCCCCGCCGGTCGATGCCGATGTCGGGCGGCTCGCCGTCGACGACGGTCTCGTCCGGACCCGGGGTCGGCGGGAGCGGGTCCTCGCTCATCGTCGGCGGCGGCAGATCGTCCGGCGGCGACGATCGGATCGTCCTCGCCGGGCTCGTAGATCTGCACCGGCTCGCCGTCGAAATCGGGATCGGCGAAGTGGCTGGTGGCGCCGCGGAAGTCGATCAGGGTGAAGTAGAACTTCTTGCGTGTCCTCGTGCACGCGGGTGCCGCGGCCGACGATCTGCTTGAACTCGGTCATCGAGCCGACCTCGCGGTCGAGCACGATCAGGCGGCAGGTCTGGGCGTCGACGCCGGTCGAGAGCAGGCGCGAGGTGGTGACCAGCACGGGGTAGGGCGACTGCGGGTCGATGAAGTTGTCGAGCTGCAGCTTGCCCTCGTTGTCCTCGCCGGTGATGCGCATGACGTAGCGGTGGTTCTTGGCGACGAGATCGGCGTTCTCGTTGATCAGGGCCTGCCGCATCCGGCTGGCATGCTCCTGGTCGACGCAGAAGACGATGGTCTTCTGGAACCGGTCGCCGCTCTCCTTCAGGAACTCGGTGACCTGGCGGGCCACCAGCTTGGTGCGCTCGTCCAGCACCAGCGTGCGGTCGAAGTCCTTGGTGTTGTAGATCCGGTCCTCGACCTCCTCGCCGTCGCGGTCGAGCTGGCCCAGCTCCGGGCGCTAGCCTGGAGTCGCGGTCGATGTGGACCTTGATCACCTTGTAGGGGGCGAGGAAGCCGTCGCTGATCCCCTGCCTCAGCGAGTAGGTGAAGACCGGCTCGCCGAAGTAGGCGATGTTGGAGACGTACTCGGTCTCCTTCGGCGTGGCGGTCAGGCCGATCTGGGTCGCGGCCGAGAAGTAGTCCAGGATCTCGCGCCAGGCCGAGTCCTCGGCCGCGCTGCCGCGGTGGCACTCGTCGATGACGATGAGATCGAAGAAGCCCGGGCGAGAACTCGCGGTACAGCTTCTGCCGCTCCTCGGGGCCGGTGATCGCCTGGTAGAGGCCGAGATAGACCTCGTAGGCGGTGTCGATGCGGCGGTGGCTGGTCGATGGCGGTGGTGAGCTCGGTGGTGCTGCCATCGTCGCGCTCGATGGTCTTGGCGCTGGTCGATAGCTTGGCCATGGCCGCGCCGAACGGGCGGAAGTCGTTGACCATGGTCTGGTCGACCAGGACGTTGCGGTCGGCGAGGAACAGGATGCGCTTCTTGCGGCCGGCCTTCCACAGGCGCCAGATGATCTGGAAGGCGGTGTAGGTCTTGCCGGTGCCGGTCGCCATGACCAGCAGGATCCGGTCCTGGCCCTTGGCGATGGCCTCGATCGCGGCGTTGATCGCGTTGACCTGGTAGTAGCGCGGCGCCTTGCCGCTGCCGTCGTCGTAGTAGTCCTGGAGGACGATCGCCTCGGCGTCGGGCGTCAGGCCCTTCCAGGCGCGGTAGCGGGCCCAGAGGTCGGCGGGCGACGGGAAGGCGTCGAGGGAGAGCGTCGTCTCGGGCGTGGCGCTGGCGCCGGTGCGGTCGTGGAACAGGAAGGCGTCGCCGTTCGAGGAGAACACGAACGGGATGTCCAGGGTGGTCGCGTAGTCGAGCGCCTGCTGCATGCCGTCGCCGACGGCGTGGGTGTTGTCCTTGGCCTCGACCAGCGCGAGCGGGATGTTCGGCTTGATGTAGAGGACGTAGTCGGCGCGCTTGGCCTTGCCGCGGGTGACGAGCCGGCCGCGGACGATGATCCGCCCCTTGGTGAACGCCGACCTCCTCGCGGATCTGGCTGAACTTGTCCCAGCCGGCCTTCTCGATGGCAGGGCCGATGAACATCGAGCAGATATCGCGCTCGCTCAGCGCCTTCTTGTCCATGCCTCCGCCCACAATGCCGACCGAGCAGTATGCGACCGTCAGCGCGCGATGGGGCCGCGTTTCGGCTGGCTCGTCAACCCATAGGAGCGTGAACTCCTAAGCGCCGAGCGTCGAGGTGTGGAGATACGCCGCCCAATCCTCCATCAGCCGCCGCCGCTTGGCGAACAGGTCGCCGCGGGCGTAGGCCGCCTCGGCCTTGTCCTTGAGCCGGTGCGCCAGCGCCGCCTCGATCACCTCGCGCGGGTGCGCCGTGCGTCTCGCCGGCCCAGTCGCGGAAGGTCGAGCGGAAGCCGTGCGCGGTCAGGTCGCCCGGCCCATGCGCTTGAGCACCGCGGTCAGCGTCATGTCCGACAGCGGCTTGTTGGGGTCGCTCGGCGACGGGAACACCAGCGCGTCGGCGGCACCGCGCTCGCCCAGGAGCGCCAGCGCCGCCTTGGTCAGCGGCACCCGGTGCTCCCGCGCCGCCTTCATCCGCCCGGCCGGCACGGTCCACACCGCCTCGCGCGCGTCGACCTCGGCCCAGGTCATCCCGCGCACCTCGCCCGAGCGGGCCGCGGTCAGGATCGCGAACGCCAGCGCCCTGGCCGCGACGCCCTCGCGCTTGGCCAGCTCGGCCATGAACGCAGGCGCCTCGCGCCAGTCCAGGGCGGCGTGGTGCTCGACCTGCCGCACCTTGCCGGGCTTGGGCAGCAGAGCCTCGAGATGGCCCTTCCAGCGCGCCGGGTTGTCGCCCGGTCCGCGCGCCCAGGGCGGTGGCGTAGTCGAGCACCGCCTCGATCCGCTGGCGCACCCGGCTCGCCGTCTCGGGCTTGGTGGCCCAGATCGGCCGCAGCACCTCGACCACGGCCCGGGTATCGACCGCCCGCACGTCCACGGTCCCGAGCTTCGGGTAGACGTAGCTGGCCAGGGTCGCGCCCCACTGCGCGGCGTGCTTGGCGTTGCGCCAGCCCGGGCGCTTGCTCTCGATCAGCGCCTCGGCCGCGGCCTGGAACGTCAGCCCCTTGTCGCGGCGCCTGGCCTCGAGCGGGTCGATGCCCTCCTTGACCAGGCGGCGGGCCTCCAGCGCCTTCTCGCGCGCCCGGGCCAGGGTGATCTCGGGGTAGGGGCCGAGGCCCATGTCGCGGCGGCGGTGGCGGAGCTGGTAGCGCAGGACCCAGGAGCGGGCGCCGGTGGGCCAGACCAGGAGGAGCAGCCCGCGCACGGTGCCGTCCGGGTGACGGCCCGGCTTGGCGGCGCGGACGGCGCGATCGGTGAGCGCGGCGGGCAACTCGTTCCCCTATTCCTTCCCTCGTCGAAACACGGCTTACCACGATCCGGGGCGGACGGCAACGGACGACTTGGCTGCTAAGTGCTTGCTATTTGCTGAGGGAAGCTGGACGGCTGCGGACGCGTACGGACGGTAGGTGGCGGAGGGACAGGGATTCGAACCCTGGGTGCCTGTCGCCAGGCACAACGGTTTTCGAGACCGCCCCGATCGACCGCTCCGGCATCCCTCCGCGGCGCGCGCATCGAGGCTGCGCGTGGGCGCTATCTAGTCGCTCGCCGCGGCCGCCGCAAGCCGGCAGAGCCTTGACATGCGCGCTGGCCGGCGCGGATGGTGCTGGCCCCGTGCGCCCGAGGAAAGGTTCGCCATGCGTGCAGCACCCTGCCTCCTCCTGGCCCTCCTGCTCGCAGCGCCGGCGGCCGGCCGGGCCGACGAGATCGGCGACCAGCTCGACCTTGCGCGCCAGTACTACCAGGAGGGCGACTTAACCGGGGCGATCGGCGAGCTCGAGTTCGTCCTGCAGGCGCTGCGCGGCAAGATCGGCCAGGAGCTGCTGACCACCTTCCCGGAACCCCCCGACGGCTGGACCGTCGAGACCGCCGACGACAGCGCGGGTGCCATTCCGTTCGTGGCCGCCGGCACCATGCTGTCGCGCACCTACCGGTCCCCCGACGGCGCCACGATCGAGGCCCAGCTGATGAGCGGCGGCGGCTTCCTCCAGGGTCTGGCCGGCATGATGATGAACCCTGCCATGCTCGCGGCCCAGCCCAACGCCAAGCGGGTGCGTGTGGGCCGCGAGAGCGGGGTCGTGACCTACGATGCGGAGCAGCGCTCGGCCCAGCTGGTGCTCGACCTCGGCGGCAAGGCCACCGTGATGCTCGAGGGCAAGGACGTGTCCAGCGGCGATCCCTTGGAGGATCTGGCGCAGCGCTGGGACCTGAAGAAGGCGAAGGAACTGCTGGGGGGCTGAGGCAGCATTTCAGCCGAACAGCCGGTCGCCCATCTCGTCGATCAGCCGCTGCGCCTTCTGCACCATCAGCCGGCTGGCGTCCTCGGCACTGCCGTGGGTGTCGGCGCGGACGAAGCGGTGCTCCTTGCGACCGTCGGGATAGTCCTTGGCGATCGTGCCGGCGGTCAGGAACTGTCCGCCCTGCCGGACGGGCTCGGGATAGATCAGGAACCCGTTGTGCTCGATCGCCTCGCGCCCGGCGGCCGGGGCATCCTTGCCACCCCCGCCGAACAGCCGGCTCAGTAGACCCATGACCTCACCTCGCACGCTGGCCGCCCATCTGTGGGGACGGCGGGCCGATCCGGCAAGCCCCCGCTGCGGCCTCACCGGCGCAGCACGACGCTGCCGACCACCGTGCGGCCCTCGCCGATGCCAGCCTCGCGGCGACTGGCTGGCCGCGGCCTGACCGGTATCACCGTCCGCGATTCGCTGCGCAGGAGCCGCGCGATGGGTTAGAACGGCGGCACGCACGGTGATGGGGGCCGCCATGTCGCTGAGCACGTTCGACCTGTTCAAGATCGGCATCGGGCCGTCGAGCTCGCACACGGTGGGGCCGATGCGCGCCGCCGAGCGGTTCCTGCGCGAGGTCGAGACCCTGGGCCTGCTCGAACGCGCGGCCCGGGTCGAGACGCTGCTCTACGGCTCGCTGGCGCTGACCGGCAAGGGCCACGCGACCGACAAGGCCGTCATTCTCGGCCTGTGCGGCGAGCTGCCCGACCGGGTCGATCCCGACGCCGCCGACGGGATCGTGGCCGGCGTCCGGCAGAACCGCCGGCTGCCGCTGCTCGGCCGGCACACGGTTGCCTTCGACGAGGTGCAGGACCTGCAGCTCCTCCAGCGCGAGACGCTCACCCGCCACCCCAACGGCATGCGCTTTCGCGCGCTGGACGCGGCCGGCGGCGAGCTCCTGCTCGCCTACTACTACTCGGTGGGCGGCGGCTTCGTCCTGAGCGAGCGCGAGGCCGATGCCGGCGGCGGGGCGGCCTCGAACGTGACGCTGCCGTTCCCGTTCGAATCCGCGACCGAGCTGCTGGCGCTGTGCCGGACCCACGGTCGGCCGATCGCGGACCTGGTCCTGGAGAACGAGAAGGTCTGGCGCGACGAGGGCGAGATCCGCGCCGGCCTGCTCGACATCTGGCGCGCCATGGAGGGCTCGATCGAGCGGGGTTGCCGGACCACCGGCACCCTGCCGGGCGGGCTCGCGGTCAAGCGCCGCGCGCCCGGCATGTACGAGGAGCTGACCCGCCGGCCCGAGGCGGCCTTGCGCGACCAGCTCACGGTGCTGGACTGGGTCAATCTCTATGCGCTGGCGGTCAACGAGGAGAACGCGGCCGGCGGGCGCGTGGTGACGGCCCCCACCAACGGTGCCGCCGGCGTCATCCCGGCCGTGCTCGCCTACTACGACCGCTTCGTGCCCGGGGCCAGCGCGGACGGCATCGTCCGCTTCCTGCTCACCGCGGCGGCGATCGGCATGCTCTACAAGAAGAACGCCTCGATCTCGGCCGCCGAGGTGGGCTGCCAGGGCGAGGTCGGCGTCGCCTGCTCGATGGCCGCCGGTGCCTTGTGCGCGGTCCTGGGCGGCTCCAACGAGCAGGTCGAGAACGCCGCCGAGATCGGCATGGAGCACAATCTGGGCCTGACCTGCGATCCCATCGCGGGGCTGGTCCAGATCCCGTGCATCGAGCGCAACACGATGGGGGCGGTCAAGGCGATCAACGCCGCCCGCCTCGCCCTGCGCGGCGACGGCAC
Source organism: uncultured Alphaproteobacteria bacterium (assembly GCA_963769465.1). GTDB lineage: Bacteria > Pseudomonadota > Alphaproteobacteria > Geminicoccales > Geminicoccaceae > Benzoatithermus. The sequence goes on along the minus strand of CAVYMA010000015.1, from coordinate 89,072 downwards.
GCACTTCGTCCATCTCGACCGGGTGATCGAGACCATGCGGCAGACCGGCCGCGACATGATGGCGAAGTACAAGGAGACCTCGCTTGGCGGCCTCGCCGTCAACGTGGTGGAGTGCTGAGCGACCACGGGCGCGCGTGTTTGGCGGGTTCGACCGAGCCGCCTGATCGACTACATGTCGCAACGGTGGCACGGCGCTTGAACGATCGGTCGGACAGCGCATGGATGTGGTGGCGACATGGCTGCACGCGGTGGGCCTGGGCGAGCACGCCGCCGCCTTCGCGCACCAGCGCATCCAGCCGGACCAGCTGCGCGCCCTGAGCGACGCGGACCTGCGCGAGCTCGGCCTGCCGATCGGTGACCGGATCCGGCTCCGCCGCGCACTGGCGCTGATGGACCGGTTTCCGGCCGGCACCGGCCTCGTCGAGCGTCGCCCGCTGACCGTGACCTTCATCGACCTCGTCGATTCGACGGGGCTGGCCGCGCGCCTGGAGCCCGAGGATCTGCTCGACGCCATGCGCCAGTACCGGACGGCCTGCATCGACGCCGTCCTGCGCTTCGGCGGGCATGTGGCGCAGTTCCTGGGCGACGGCGTCGTGGCCTATTTCTGCTACCCCGTGGCCCACGACGACGATCCCGAGCGTGGCGTGCATGCCGCGCTGGAGGCCGTCGCCGCCGTGGCGCGCCTGAGAGCACCCGACGGTGCCTCGCTTGCCGCCCGGGCCGGCGTCGCCACCGGCAAGGTCCTGATGGGCGATCTGTTCGCCGCCACGGACGACGGCCCCAGCCAGGCGCTCGGCAGCACGCCCAACCTTGCGGCCCGGCTCCAGGCATTCGCACCCCCGGGCGGCGTGATCGTCGCCGCCGACACCGCGGCCAAGCTGCATGGCCGGTTCCCGCTGCAGGACCACGGTGCCCGGACCCTGCACGGTCTGGCGGACCCGCTGCGGCTCTACCGGGTGCTGGGGGCCCCACCCTGGGGTGGCCACCGCCGGCGCCAGCCCCTCGCCAACGTCGACTTCGTCGACCGGGAGGCCGAGCAGGCCCGGCTGCACGCACGCTGGGAGGAGGCGCTGGCCGGCAGCGGCGGGGTGGCGCTGGTGCGCGGCGAGGCGGGCATCGGCAAGTCGCGCCTCGTGCAGCGCTTCCTGGCGACCCGCGCGGGTCGTGAGCGCAGCATCGTCCTGTTCCGTCCAGGCCTCGCCCTACCATGTCGACAGCCCGCTGCAGCCGGTCGTGGCGCTACTGCGCGGGCTGGCCGATGCGCCGGAACGCGAGCCGGCCGATGCGCTGCGGCGGATCCGGCTCCTGCTGCGGCTGAACGCGACCGGGCGTCAGGAACCGGACGGTGTGGCCGCCCTGGCCGACCTTCTGGACCTCGCCGGCCCGCGCGAGGAGGCGCTGCTCGCCCACGTCACCCCGGCCCAGCTGAAGCAGCGGACGATGGAGGTCTTGGCGGCCGGCGTCGGTCGCGTCGCGCGCAGATCGCCCCTCGTCCTCGTCGTCGAGGACGCGCACTGGCTCGACCCGACCACGCTGGAGCTGCTGGACAAGGTCATCGCCGATGCGCCCGGCAGCCCGCTCCTGGTCCTGCTCACGGCACGGGAGAATTTCGTCCCGCCGGTCGCGGGCGGCTGGTCAAGGGCCGAGATCCTGGACCTGGAGGGGCTCGCTCCCGACCATGCGCTGCGGCTGTTCACGGCGATCTGCGGCGAGACCGCATCGCCCGAGCTCGGCCGGAACGTGGCTGAACGCACGGGCGGCGTGCCGCTGTTCATCGAGGAGTGCGCGCGCGTCCTGGCCGAAGCCGGCGATCAGGCGTCTGCTGCCGCCGAAGTGCCAGCGACCATCCAGGAATGTCTGGCAGCCCAGCTCGACCGCGCCAGCTCGGCCAAGGCGGTAGCCCAGGCGGCCGCGGTGTGGGGCCAGGAAAGCCTGCTGGCGGCGCAGCTGGCCGAGATCCTCAAGATGTCCGACGCGGCCGTCACCGATGCGCTGGCCAAGCTGGAGGCGGCCAAGGTCCTCCAGCGCCGCCACGAGCACCGCCAGGAGGTCTGGTCGTTCCGGCACTCGCTGCTGCGCGAGGCGACCTACGACTCGCTCCTCAGGGGCCCGCGGCAGGAGCTGCACGCCCGCGTCTGCGCGACGCTGACGCCGGGCGGGGAGCCGGCACTGATCGCGCACCATCTGGTCGAGGCGGGCCGGCCGGCGGAGAGCGTGCCCTACTTCCTGGCTGCCGCGCGCCGCAGCGCGGCGCGCTCGGCGTTACGCGAGACCGTCCGCCTGCTCCGGCGCGGGCTCGCCGCCCTGGACGGCCTGCCGGTGGCAGCGCAGTCGCTCGATCAGCGCCTCGAGCTTCTGGCGATCCTCGGGCCCGCCGTCTGCAGCCTGGAGGGCTACGGCTCGGCCGAGGCGCAGGCGCTCTACGAGCAGGCGGTTCAGCTGGCCGCGGGCGGGACGCCCAAGGAAGCCCATTTCGCGCTCCGCTGGGGCTGGTGGCGCGTGTCGCGCGACTTCCACATCCACCGCGAGCGGGCGGGGGCGCTCTACGCCGATGCGCGCTCGCGGCGCGACCGCGATCTCCTGCTCCAGGCGCATCACTGCAACTGGGCCAGCCGGCTGTTCCAGGGGGACCTGCAGGGCTGCACCGCCCACGTCCGCGCGGGCCTGCGGATCTACGACGCCGAGCGGCACGTCCAGCACGCGATGCTCTACGGCAACCACGACGCCAAGGCATGCGCCCACGGCAACCTGGCGCAAGCACTCTGGCAGCGCGGCCGGGCGGCCGAGGCGCTGGCCGAGGAGGGCAGGTCCCTGACATGGGCGCGGGAGCTGGGGCATCTGGGCAGCACCGTGCATGCCCTCGATCTGGCCCTGACCCATCGCGCCTATCGCCGCGATCCGGGCGAGGTGCGGACGGTGAGCGGCGCCCTGCGCGGCCTGGCCGAGGAGCATGGGTTCCGCGATCACCGCGCGCGCTGCCAGATCCTGGACGGCTGGGCCATGAGCCAGGGCGGCGACGCGTCCACCGGAGCCCCCCATGCCGCCGAGGGCCTGAAGGTCCTGCGCGAGCTGAGCACGGCCGAGGACTTCCCGCTTTTCTGCTGCCTGGTCGCGGAGGCGTGGACGGCGGCGGGAGCCGCGGACCGTGCCCTGGCCGAGCTCACCGCCGCGTGCCAGGAATTCGAGACGATCGGCCTGCGGGTCTGGCTCGCCGAGGTCTGGCGCATGGTGGGCGAGCTCACGCTGCAGACGGGCCACGCGGCCGAGACCGCCGCGGCCGAGGCGTTCGCGACCGCCTGGCGCATCGCCGTCGAGCAGCGCGCCCATCGCCTGGCGCTGCGGGCAGCCCTGGCCTCGGCACGACTGGCCGGACGCATGGGCGGGCTCGGCGAAGCGCTGGCCGTGTCTGAAACGGGCGCGGCTGGCCGTGGTGGACGGCGAAGCCGGTGCCGCCGACCTCCGCGAGGCCGACACGCTGCTCGCTCGTCGCTTGGCTCCGACCGGTTCGCCGCGTTGATCGACGCGGCGGCATGGGCCTTGCTAGCCCGGCTGGGGGTGCCGCCGGGAGCCTTGTCGGTGGGGAGGCTCTGCGCCAGGATGGCGGCTTGACGGGGCTGGCGGGAGGAATGGGCTGGATGTCGACCGTGCACACCGGGAACGGACCGCGTGCCTATTTCGAGAGCGGGCTCGCCGCCCGCCAGGTGCCGTTCACCGAAATCCCCGTGGTCGACTTCGCGCCCATGTTCGAGCCGGACCGGGCGGGGCGCGAGGCGGTCGGTGCCGCGGTGCGCGATGCCTGCACCCGGGTCGGCTTCTTCTACGCCGCGCAACCATCGCGTCGATCCCACGGTGATCGAGCGCACCTTCGCGGCGGCACACCGGTTCTTCGACCTGCCGCTGGACCGCAAGCTCGCGGTCGACATCGCCAACTCGCCCAATCTGCGCGGCTACACCCGGCTTCTGGGCGAGAACACCGATCCCACCGCGCGGGGCGACCTGCACGAGGGCTTCGACCTCGCCCTGGACCTGCCCGAGGACGATCCCGACGTCGCCGCCGGCGTGTTCGGCTACGGGCCGAACCAGTGGCCGGAGGGGCTGCCGGGCTTCAAGGAGGCGCTGCTCGACTACCATGCGGCGATGCGGGCGTTCGGGCGCCGGATCTTCGCCGCCTTCGCCCTGGCGCTGGAACTCGACGAGGACCATTTCGCGCCGCTGCTCGGCAAGCCCATGGCGCACATGCGCGTCCTGCACTACCCGAGCCAGGACGGGCCGATCGACGAGCGGCAGATCGGCATCGGCGCCCACTCCGACTATGAGTGCTTCACCATCCTGTGCACCGACGACGTGCCGGCGCTGCAGGTCCTCAACAGTGCCGGCGAATGGATCCAGGCGCCGCCGATCCCGGGCTGCCTTCATCGTCAATGTCGGCGACCTGATGGCGCGCTGGACCAACGACTACTTCGCCTCCACGGTGCACCGGGCGATCAACCGCTCGGGCCGGCGAGCGCTACTCGATCCCGTTCTTCTACGGCATCGAGTCGGAGAAGGTGGTCGAGATCCTGCCGACCTGCGTCGGCCCGGACCGGCCGGCCAAGTACCCGCCGATCACCGCCGGCGACTATATCCGCTCGCGCTTCGACGCCACCTACGCCCACCGGCAGCCGGAAGCCGTCGTCTAGCGTCCCCGCCCTCCCGACCAACCAGAAGAAGGCTCAGCCATGCCCGATGCATGCACTGCGGCAACACGCCGGTTTCTGCTCCAAGGCGCGCTGGCGCTCGGCGGCGTCGCGCTGCTGGCCGGTCCGGCCGCCGCGTTCAAGCTGGAAGGCGAGCCCAAGATCGCCTTCATCTACGGGGCCACGGCCAAGGACGGCGGCTGGAACGAGGCGCTCGACGCCGCCCGGGCCGCGGTCGAGCAGCAGCTCGGCCTCACCGTGGCCGTCACCGAGAACGTGCCGGAGGAGGCGACCGCGCTGAAGAACGCGATCGACCTCTACGTCAAGCGCGGCTTCAACATCATCGTCGGCACCACCTACGGCTACAGCGACGGCATCCTCGAGGCGGCCAAGCAGTATCCGGACGTCGCGTTCGTCAACGCGTCCGGCACCACCAACGCGCCGAACCTCGAGGGCTTCTACGCCCGGACCTATCAGGGCTGGTACCTCGCCGGCATGGCGGCGGCCGGCGTGTCCAAGAGCGGGAAGCTCGGCATCCTCGGCGGCTTTCCGGTCGGCGTGGTCAACTGGGACGTCAACGCCTTCACGCTGGGTGCCCGGGCGATCGATCCCGACGCCAAGGTCACCGTGGTCTACACGAACTCCTGGTGGGACCCGGTCAAGGAAGGCCAGGTCACCGAGGCCATGCTCGACCAGGGCATCGACGTGATCGCCAACAACCTGTCCTCGTCCGCACCCTTCATCGCGGCCGAGGCGCGCGGCGTGCCCTCGATCGGCTTCCAGCTCGACATGCGGCAGCACGCGCCCAAGGGCAACCTGACCTCGGTGATGTTCCGCTGGGACGAGTATCTGGTCCCGACCATCAAGGCGATCGTCGACGGCACCTGGCAGCCCAGCGAGTACGGCGCCTTCCCGGGCATGACCGAGGGTGTCGTCGATCTGGCGCCGCTCAGCGACCTGATCCCCAAGGAGGTCGTCGGCCAAGATGGACGAGGCCAAGGCCGCGATGCAGGCCGGGACCTTCTCGCCGTTCCAGGGCCCGATCCGCAAGCAGGACGGCAGCGAGGCCGTGGCGGCGGGTGCCACGCTCGACGATGGCGGCCTGTGGAGCATGGACTTTCTGGTCGAGGGCACGATCGGAACGCATGCCGGCCGCCCAGTGAGCGACGGCCCGCCCCTCCTGGCGATGGAGGGGATCGGCAAGAGCTTCGGCGGCAGGCCGGTGCTCCAGGACGTGTCGTTCGCGCTCGCCCGGCGGCGAGATCCACGCACTCCTGGGCGAGAACGGGGCCGGCAAGTCGACGCTGATGAACGTCCTGGCCGGCATCTACGCCGCCGACGCCGGCCGGATCCGCGTCGACCGGCCGCGAGGAGCGCATCCGCCGGCCGCGGGACGCGGCCAGGCCTCGGCATCGGCATGGTGCACCAGCACTTCCGGCTGGTGGCCGACTTCACCGCCGCGGAGAACCTGCTGCCTGGCCGGGGACGGTCGCGCCGGGCTCGCCACCGTGCCCGAGGCCGCGGCGCAGGCTGCGCGAGCTTGGGCTCGCGACCGGCCTCGCGGTCCGCCCCGAGATCGCGGTCCGCGACCTGTCGATCGCCGAGCGGCAGCGGGTCGAGATCCTGCGGGTCCTGGCCGTGGGTGCGCGGATCCTGGTCCTGGACGAGCCCACGGCGGTGCTCACCGACCAGGAGGCCGACGGGCTGCTCGCCGTCGTCCGCGGCCTTGCCGCCGAAGGCCTCGCCATCGTGCTCATCACCCACCGCTTGCGCGAGGTTGCCGCCGGCGGCCGATCGGGTGAGCGTCATGCGTGCCGGTCGGATGGTCGCTTCGGCTCTGCCGACCCGGGGCCTCGACGCGGCGCGGCTTGCCCGGGAGATGGTCGGCGAGGCGCCTCCGGCGGTGTCGCGTCGCCCCGGCGCACGCGGGTGCGGTGCGCCTCGCGGCCGAAGGCCTGGGCGTCGGGCGCGGCGACGGCGCCATGGCCGTGGATGGCCTGAGCCTCGCGGTGCGCGCGGGCGAGATCCTGGGCGTGGCGGGCGTCGGCGGCAACGGTCAGCAGGAGCTGGCCGAGGCCCTGATCGGCCTGACACCCGTCGCACGCGGCCGCGTCCTGCTCGACGGGGCGGACGTCACGTCCTGGCGGATCTGGTCGCCGCCGCCGGCACGGGCTGCACTATGTCCCGTCCGACCGCAGCCGGCTCGCCCTGGTGGGCGACCTGTCCGTGGCCGACAATCTCGGCCTTGTCGGACGTCCGCGGCCGGCCGGTTCGGGCGCCTGCTGCTGGCGCGACGCAGGATGCCGCGAGGCCGCGGCCTCGGCCATCGCCGCCTTCGGCATCGCCGGGGCGACCCCGGGGCGCGCGGCCCGGCTGCTGTCCGGCGGCAACGCGCAGAAGCTCGTCCTCGCCCGCGAGCTGCACGAGCCGGGTCCGCGTCCTCGTGGCCCATTCGCCGACCCGCGGCCTCGACGTCGCCGCCTGCGCCTTCGTCCACGGCGTGCTCGCGCGCACCGCCGCCGCCGGGTGCCGCCATCCTCCTGATCAGCGAGGACCTGGACGAGATCCTGGCGCTGTCCGACCGCGTCGTGGTCATGAGCCGCGGCCGGATCGTCGGCGAGCGCGGGGCGAACCCGTCGCGCGCGGAGATCGGTGCCCTGATGCTCGGCCATGCTTGACCGCTTCGCGCTCGAGCGCCGGGCCGTGGTGCCGCGCTCCCTGGCGGCGGCGAGCTTTCTGGGCTCGCTCCTGGTGGCGCTTGTGCTGGCGGCCCTGGTGCTCGTGGCCGCCGGCGTGCCCGCCGGCCTCCTCGCCGAGGAACTGGTGGTCCAGGTGTTCCTGACCCCGGACGGCCTCGCCCAGACGGTCACCACGGCGATACCGCTGGTCCTGGTCGGCCTCGGTGCGGCCATGGCCTTCCGGGTCGGCTTCTGGAACATCGGGCTCGAGGGCCAGCTGGTGCTCGGCGCCATCGCGGCCACGGCCGTCGTCCGTCGCCGATGCCGGACCAGGGCCCTTGCGGCTGCCGCTGATGCTGGCCGCCGCGGCGCTGGCCGGGGCGGCCTGGATCGCCCCGGCGCTCTACTGTCCGCCTCCGGTTGCGGGTCAGCGAGATCGTGGTCACGCTGCTCCTCGCCAACATCGCCTATCTGCTGCTGCAGCACGTCCTGTTCGGCGCCCTGCGCGAGCCGTCGGCGAACTTTCCGGTCTCGCCCGGCTTCGACGCCGCGGAGAAGCTGTCCCTGCTCGGCTGGGGCCGCATCCATGCGGGCCTCGTGATCGCGCTGGTCACCGCCGTCTTGTGCGCGGTGCTGGTGCACGCCAGCCGCCCCGGCTTCTACGCCCGCGTCGTCGGCAGCGGGCCGGATGCGGCCAGGGCCGCCGGGCTTCCGGTGGCCGCCACCATCGCCGGGTTCGTCCTGCTGTCCGGAGCGCTCTGCGGCCTGGCAGGCGGCCTGATCGTCGCCGGCACCGAGCACCGGCTGACCCAGTTCGTCGGCCTGCAGGCGACCTTCAGCGGCATCCTGGTCGCGACGCTGGCGCGGCTGGACCCGCTGGGCGATCGTCGTGGCCGCGTTCTTCGTGGCCGGCATCTACGTCGCCGGCGGCACGCTCAAGGTGTTCTACGGCATCTCCGAGGGGATCGTCGTCCTCCTGCAGGGGCTGGTGCTGCTGGTGCTGCTGGTCGGGCGGTTCGTCGCCACCTACCGCGTGGCCGGCCTGCGCGAGGCGAAGGCGTGATCGAGTTCCTGACCGGCTGGCTGGCCAGCACGCCCGGCTACATGACGCCGCTGCTGCTGGCGAGCCTCGGCCTGATCCTGTGCGAGCGCGCCGGGGTCATGAACCTGGGTGCCGAAGGGCTCATGACCATCGGTGCGGTGGCCGGTGCCATCGTCACCCTGCAGAGCGGCTCGCCCTGGGCCGGCCTCGGCTGTGGCCGCCCTGGCCGGCCTCGCGCTGTCCGTGCCCTTCGCGCTGGCCGTGGTGCTGTTCCGGGCCGAGCAGACCCTGTCCGGGCTGGCGATCGTGGCGCTCGGGGCCGGGCTGGCCGCGGTCATCGGCCGGGCCTATGTCCACCAGCCCTTCGTCGGGATCGCGGACTGGGACCTCGGCGCCGCCCTGACCGGCATCCCGCTCGTCGGGCCGGCGCTGTTCCGCCAGGACCCGCTGGTCTACGCCAGCCTGCTCCTGACGGCGGCCATGGCCTGGATGCTGGCGCGCACCCGGCTCGGCCTGCGCCTGCGCGCCGTGGGCGAGGATCCGGCGACGGCCGATGCCGCCGGGGTCGACGTGCTGCTGCACCGCCTGGGTGCGGTCCTGGCGGGCGGCCTCCTGCTGGGGCTCGCCGGCGGCTATCTCGCCGTGGTCGCGAGCCGGGTCTGGGTCGACGGCATGGTCGCCGGCCGCGGCTGGATCGCGGTGGCGCTGGTCGTGTTCGCGCAATGGCGCCCGGGGCGGGCGATCCTGGGTGCTCTGCTGTTCGGGGCCGCCGACGCGCTCCTGCCCCGCCTGCAGGCCGTGGGCGTGGACGTGCCGCCCTACCTGATGGCCATGCTGCCCTATGTCGTGACGATCCTGGTCCTGGTGGGCGTCGGCTTGTCCGGCGGCGGGCGCGGCGCGCAACCGGCGGCACTGGGCCTCCCCTATCTCCGCCAGGATCGTCACCTGTAGCGCCGCGAGGAGGCACGCCCTTGACCATCCCGATCGTCGATCTGCGGTCCGGGGAGCCGGAGGACCTGCCGCGGCTCGCCGCCGAGCTCGGTGCCGCCTGCCGCGGCCCGGGCTTCTTCTACCTGGTCGGACACGGGATTCCGGCGGCCATGCGGGCCTCCACCTTCGCGGCGGCGGCCGCGTTCTTCGCCCTCGACCCGGCGCGCAAGGAGGCGGTCGCGATCACCCGCTCGCCGCACAATCGCGGCTATGTCGGCTTCGGCACCGAGACGCTCGACCCGACCAGGCCCGCCGACCTCAAGGAGGCGTTCAACGTCGGGCTGGATCTCGCCGCCGACGATCCCGACGTGCTGGCGGGCCGGCCGTTCCGCGGGGTCAATCTCTGGCCCGACCTGCCCGGCTTTCGCGAAGCGCTGCTCGCCTGGTACGACGCCTGCTGGACGGTCGGGCGCCGGGTGCACCGGGCACTCGCGGTCGATCTCGGCCTCGATCCCGGCTTCTTCGCCGACAAGCTCGACCGGCCGATGGCGACCTTGCGCGTGCTCCACTATCCGCCGCGGCCGGCTTCGGTCGCGGCCGGTGCCCTTGGGGCCGGCGAGCATACCGACTACGGCAACCTGACCCTGCTCGCGACGGACGGCGTGCCCGGGCTGGAGGTGCGCACGCGCGACGGCACCTGGCTGCAGGCACCGGTCGTCGCCGACGCGCTGGTGTGCAACATCGGCGACTGCCTGATGCGCTGGACCAACGACGTCTACGTGTCCACGCCGCACCGGGTGGTGAGCCCGGGCGATCGCGACCGGCTCTCGGTGGCCTTCTTCCTGGACCCCAATCCGGACGCTTTGGTGGCCTGCCTGCCCAGCTGCGCAGGTCCCGACCGTCCGGCGCGCTATCCGGCGGTCACGGGCGCCGACTATCTGCGCGAGCGCCTCGACGCGACCTACGCCCACCGCCGCACGACCTGACGCGAGGCTGGCGGCGATCTCGGACGTGGGATGCAGGCGGGTGGGAAAGATTGGTCGGAGCGGCGGGATTTGAACCCACGACCCTCAGTCCCCCAGACTGATGCGCTACCAGGCTGCGCTACGCTCCGACGCGGGGCTGGACAGGAGGCCCGTCTATAGCCCTGACTCCTGCCGGTGGCAACCGCGGGCGGACGCTTGACTTGCCGCCGTCCGGCACAAGTTCCGGCGCTGGCGGGATCCGGCGGGAGGTCTTGGGCGATGCTGCTTGAACGGCCGCAGGAGGGCACGGCCACCGCCGGGCACGAGGCTGCCCTCGAGCTGTCGGTCCTGATGCCCTGCCTGGACGAGGCGGCGACGGTGGCGGACTGCGTGCGCGCGGCCCTGGCCGCCATGGCCGCGGCCGGGGTCGCCGGCGAGGTGGTGGTGGCCGACAATGGCAGCACCGACGGCTCCCAGGCCCTGGCCGAGGCCGCCGGGGCGCGGGTGGTCGCGATCGCCGCGCGCGGCTACGGCAACGCGCTGGCGGGCGGCATCGCCGCGGCCCGGGGCCGCTACGTGCTGATGGGCGACGCGGACGGGTCCTACGACTTCGGCGAGCTGCCGCGGTTCCTGGCCGGCCTGCGGGCCGGCACGGACCTGGTCATGGGCTGCCGGCTGCCCGCGGGCGGCGGGCGCATCCTGCCCGGCGCCATGCCGTGGAAGCACCGCTGGATCGGCAACCCGATCCTCACGGCACTGGGCCGGCTGTTCTTCACCGCACCGGTCCACGACTTCCATTGCGGCCTGCGCGCCTTCCGCCGCGATGCGATCATCGGCCTGCGGCTGCAGTGCCCCGGCATGGAGTTCGCCTCCGAGATGGTGGTGCGGGCCACGTTCGCCGGCCTGAAGCTGGCCGAGGTCCCGGTCACCCTGCGGCCGGACGGGCGCTCGCGGCCGCCGCACCTGCGCAGCTGGCGCGACGGCTGGCGCCACCTGCGCTTCATGCTCCTGTTCTCGCCGCGCTGGCTGTTCCTCGTCCCCGGCCTTGCCGTGACCCTGGCGAGCCTCGCGGCCTTCCTCCTGCTGCTGGCGGGGCCGGTGCGCGTGGGCGGGGTCACCTTCGACGTCAACACCCTGATCCTGGCCTCCGCCGGCCTGGTCGCCGGGGTGCAGACCGTCCTGATGGGCATGCTCGCCAAGGCGGCCGCGGTGCAGCTCGGCGTGGCACCGCCGACGCCGCTGCTCACCCGCCTGCAGGGCCTGCGCACGATCGAGCTCGGCATCGGCGCCGGCGGCGTTCTGCTCCTGCTCGGCCTGGCCTATGCGCTCCTGGCCGTGGCCCGCTGGCGCGACGTCGGCTTCGGCGACCTGCCGCCGGCGGACAGCGTGCGCATCGTGGTGCCCGCCGTCACCGCCGCCGCGATCGGCGTGCAGCTCGCCTTCAGCGGCTTCGCGCTGGCCATCTTGCAGTTCGGGCGCGAACTTCGGCTCAAGCGTGCCCAAGGCTGAAGCGGCCGGAGCCGTCCGGCCGCGGGCCGCCATCGTCCTGGGCGGGGCCATCCTGCTGCTGTGGCCGACGGCGCTGAACTGGCACCCCTACCTGTTCTGGGACACCTACGGCTACTTCCTCCAGGGCAAGGCCTACATGACGCTGCTCCTCGCCTGGAGCGGCATCGGACCCGTGCCGCCCGAGGCGATGGCGGGCTGGATCGGCGCTGCCGGCCGGATGCTGGCGAACGATGCCTCGATCCGCTCGCCGACCTGGAGCCTGGTCACCTACGGGCTCGCCGCCACGGGCGGGTTCTGGCTGCTGGCGCTCGTGAACGCCGTCCTGGCCGCCGCGGTCCTGGAGCTCGCCCTGGTGCGGCTGTTCGGCGTGCCCGCCCGGCGCCGCCTCCTGCTGCTCGCCGTGCTGGCCGCGGCGAGCTCGCTGCCCTGGTTCGCGAGCTTCCTGATGCCCGACCTCTATGCCGGGCTGCTCGTCCTGGCCGCGGCCACGCTGGCGTTCGGCCGGCCGCAGCGGCGTGAGCGCCTGGCGCTGGTGGCCCTCTACCTCGCCGCACTCACCTTCCATCCCTCGCACCTCCTGCTCGGTGCGGGTCTCGCCGCGCTCGCGGCGGCGTGGCCGGCTGCCCCGCGCGAACGGCGGCGGCGGCTCGCCTGGCTCGGAGCGCCGGTGCCGGCGGCCGCCATGCTGCTCCTCGTGTGCGGGTGGGTCGGCTTCGGCGAGGCGAGCCTCACGCCGCGCGGTCCCCCGTTCCTCCTGGCCCGCGTCTGGGAGGACGGGCCGGCGCGCGCCTATCTCGCCGCCGCGTGCCCGCAGGACGGCTGGGCGATCTGCGGCGAGCGCGACCGGCTGGCGCCCACCGCCCAGGAGTTCCTCTGGCGCGAGCAGGACAGCTACTGGACCATGACGCCGGCCGTCCGGGCCGCCGTCCAGGCCGAGGAGACCGCGATCCTGGTGCGCGCGGTGGCCGCCGACCCGCTCGGACAGCTGCGTGCCTCGCTCGCCAACGCGGCGACCCAGCTCGGCCGCTTCGGCCTGGACGATTTCGTCCTGGGGCGCGGCGCCGAGGTGACCAGCGACGACTACACCTTCGTCTACCTGCCGCGCGCGCCGGCCGCGGTCTGGGGCCTGGGCGGGTTCTCGGCCGCGATCTATGCCGTCGCCGCCCTGGCCCTGCTGGCGACCTTCCTGGCCTGCCGGTACGGCGGGCGTTCGCGCCAAGGCTGTGCCGCGGCCCTGTTCGTCCTGGCCGCGCTGGTGCTCAACGCCGCCATCTGCGGTGCCCTGTCCGGGCCGCATCCGCGCTATCAGAGCCGCGTCGTCTGGCTGCTGCCGCTCCTGGCCGGCGGCCTGCTGCTCGGTGCGGTACCTGCCGTCAGTCGTCCGCGCGGCGCGCTTGCGCCAGCAGGTCCCTGATCTCGACCAGTTCCCGGCGGAGGGCCGCGAGCTGCTGCCGCGCATCCGACGCCGCCGCCCGCGGCACCGGCCGGTCCACCGGTGGGCGAGGGGCGGGAGCTGCGGCTTCGGGCTCGAGCACCGGCTCGCCGGGCTGCGCCGGCCGGGCACGCCGCGCGCGCAGCAGCTTCTGCGCCCCCTTGATGGTGTAGCCCTCGTCGTAGAGCAGGCTGCGGATCTGGCGCAGCAGGTCGACATCCTCGGGGCGATAGTAGCGCCGGCCGCCGCCGCGCTTGAGCGGGCGGATCTGCGCGAACTTGCTCTCCCAGAACCGCAGGACGTGCTGGGCCACGTCGAGGTCGTCGGCGACCTCGCTGATGGTGCGGAAGGCCGTGGAGGACTTCTGCGCCCGGACGCCGAGTTCGCCCGGCGCGGCCGCCGGCAGGTCCGGGAACAGGGTCTGGCTCATCCGGAGGTGTCCGCGGTGGCCGTGATGCGCTCCTTGAGGGCCTGCGAGGCCCGGAATACCAGGACACGGCGCGGCAGGATCGGCACTTCCTCGCCGGTCTTCGGGTTGCGCCCGACCCGGCGGCCCTTCTGCCGGACGGTGAAGGTGCCGAAGGACGAGATCTTCACCGAGCCCTCGCTGAGCAGGGACTGGGAGATCTCCCCCAGGATAGCGTCGACGAGGCCGGCCGATTCGCTGCGCGACAGGCCGACCTCCTGATACACCGATTCCGCGAGCTGGGCCCGGGTGAGTGTCTTGCCAGCCATGCCGCCATGCCCTCCGCTAGCCCGCGGGACCATAAAAAGCTAAGCGGAGCAAAGGCTTGTGTCAAGGCGCGCGCCTTGCGGCCACATTACCAGCGGATGAGCGCCGCCCCCCAGGCGAACCCGCCGCCCATGGCGGTGGCCACGACCAGGTCGCCCTGGCGGATGCGGCCGTCGGCGACGCCCTGCTCGAGGGCCAGCGGGATCGAGGCCGCGGAGGTGTTGGCGTGGTGTTCCACCGTCACCACCACCTTGTCCGCGGCCAGCTGCAGCCGCTTGCCGACCGCGTCGATGATCCGGCGGTTGGCCTGGTGCGGCACCAGCCAGTCGAGGTCGCCCGGCCCGAAACCGCCGCGATCCAGCACCGTCAGCGCCGCGTCGGCGAGCTCGCCCACCGCACAGCGGAACACCTCCCGGCCGTTCATGCGGACATGGCCGGTGGTGCCGGTCGAGGACGGCCCGCCGTCGACGTAGAGGTCGTGGTAGTGGCTGCCGTCCGCCGACAGATGCGTGGCCAGGACACCGCGATCCTGTCGGGTGCCGGCCTGCTCCTCGGCACGGAGCACCATGGCCCCGGCCCCGTCGCCGAACAGGATGCAGGTGCCGCGGTCCGTCCAGTCGACGATGCGCGAGAAGGTCTCGGCACCGATCACGAGGGCCGTGCGCGCCTGGCCCAGCCGCAGGAAATTGTCGGCCGTGGCCAGGGCGTAGGCATAGCCGGCGCAGACCGCCTGCAGGTCGAACGCGATGCCCGGGCCGATGCCCAGCTTGTGCTGCACCGCCGTCGCGGTGGCGGGGAAGGTGTGGTCGGGCGTGGAGGTGGCGACCAGCACCAGGTCGATGTCGCGCGGCTTGATGCCGGCCCGGGCGATCGCGTCGCGTGCCGCGGCGCAGGCGAGATCGGAGGTCAGCTCGCCCTCGGCCGCGACATGGCGCTGGCCGATCCCGGTCCGCTCGCGGATCCACTCGTCGGAGGTGTCGACCTTGCGCGCGAGTTCCGCATTGCTGATCACGCGTGCCGGCAGGTAGGCGCCCACGCCCAGAACGACCGATCTCAGCATGACGCTCAGGAGGCCGCCGCGTGCGTTGCCACGGCCGGAGCCGTCGAGAGTTCGGCCATCTCGTCGATGATCCTCTGATTGGTGCCCTTGCGGACCAGATTGGCCGCGACCGCGATGGCCGAGGCGAAGCCCACCGCGTCGGTGCCACCGTGGCTCTTCACCACCACGCCGTTCAGCCCGAGGAACATCGCACCGTTGTAGCGGCGCGCGTCGAACTTCTCGCGCAGGGTGGCGAAGGCCGGCTTGGCCAAGAGGTAGCCCAGCTTCGCGCGCAGTCCGCCGCCGCGGAAGGCCTCGCGCAGGGCGGCGGTGAACATCGCGGCCGTACCTTCGGCGATCTTGAGCGCCACGTTGCCGGTGAAGCCGTCGGTGACGACGACGTCGACCACGCCCTCGGTGACGTCGGTACCCTCGACGAAGCCGTGGAAGTCGATCGGCAGCGGGCTGGCACGGAGCATGGCGGCGGCACCGCGCACCCGGTCGTCGCCCTTCAGCTCCTCGGTGCCGACATTGAGCAGCCCGACGCGCGGCTTGGCGACGCCCAGCATGACCCGGGCATAGACCTCGCCCATGACCGCGAACTGGAAGAGATGCTCGGCATTGCAATCGATGTTGGCGCCGAGGTCGAGGATGACCACCGGCCGCTGCCGGCCCGGCATCACCGAGGCCATGGCGGGCCGGTCGATCCCGGGCAGGGTCTTGAGCACGAACTTGGCCATGGCCATCAGCGCGCCGGTGTTGCCGGCGGACACCGTGGCCGCGGCCTCGCCCTCCTTCACCGCGTTCACCGCGAGGCGCATGCTGGAGTTCCGGCCCTGGCGCAGGGCCAGCGACGGCTTGGCGTCGCCCGCCACCGAGTCGGGCGTGTGACGGATCTCGCTCCGCGCGCGCAGCTGGTCCTGCCCGGCCAGCAGAGGCTCGAGCCGGGCCGTGTCGCCGAACAGGAGCAGGCGGAGTTCCGGGTCGCGCTCCAGCGCCAGCGCGGCACCGGCCATGACAATGCCCGGCGCCGCGTCCCCGCCCATCGCGTCCAGGCCGATGGTGAGCGTCATGTGGGGTCCATCAATGCCGGCGCAGGCCGGCCAGGGTCGAGAAGGGGGAACCCATCGCACCGCTGCGGTCGCCGCCGAACTCGGCGAGATGGCGGTCGGCATCGGGCGCGCGCGGGTAAGGGTCGAGGGCCAGCGACAGTTCCTCGGCCAGGATCTCGCCCAGGTCGAGACGGTCGGATGCCAGCGGCTCGGGGGTCTCGGCCTCGGCGTCGATCTCGACCTCGCCGTCGGTCTCGGCCGGCAGGTCGCGGCTGAACAGGCGGTCGAACTCGGCCTCCACCCGCGCGGGTACGGGCTCGAGGGTGACCACGCAGGTCTGCGCCACCTCCGCCGCGAGCCGACCGGTGACCAGATAGGTCGCGGTACCCGCGACGGGTGTCACGCGCACCTCGCCGGCGAGGCTGCCCAGCTCGACGAGTCCGAAGCGTGCAGCCAGCGCACGGCACTCCGCCACGGAGGCCTCGAGCGGGACCGTCACTCCATCAGGCGGCACCGCGTCCAGGAGGAGCGGGCGGGAGAACTCGACGGGAACGGTCAAGCAGGAACTCCAGGCGGGGGCCGACGGCCAGCTCCTCGTCTCCGGTCCGGCGCGTGGCGGCAATGCGCCCGGTAGGGGATGGGCCTCCTGGGCGCGCCGACGCCTCCCGCACCGGCGCATCCGGTAGAGCGGCGGCGGAGCTTAGGCCCGGGCCGGGTGTGGGTCAACGAAGGAGCGGCGGCCAGCGCGGGTCAGGAGTTGGCCGGTGCGGCGAACCGCACCGAGCCCGCGAGCAGTTCCGCCCCGTCCTGGCCCGCCAGCCAGCCCTGCTGGCACAGGACATAGTCGGCGAGCCGCGTGACCAGGGCCGGATCCGGTGCCGCGACCTCGGTGTAGACGTTGCGGCGGAGCAGGTCCGCGATACCGGACCGGTCGCCCGCACCCAGCGGCGCGTCGAACGCCGCCGCCTGGCCCAGGAAGCTCTGCGCCAGCTTCTTGACGTGCTTGCCGACCGAGAGGTCGCCCACCCCCCATTCCCGCAGGTGGCGGTCGATGTCGACGAACATGACGTCGAACAGGCTCTGGGCCAGCTCCTGGCCGCCACGCCCTTCCTCGCGCAGGCGCCGCATCAGCAGGATGGCGTGCAGGCTGACCAGCTCGAGCCGGCCGTCGCGGCTGTCCGGCACGCCCCAGTCGGCGTAGAACACCGGCTGCCGCGCCTGCTCGACCAGGGCCAGGTAGAGCCGCTGGGCCGCGTCCTGGCGGCCGCGTCCGCGCCGGAACCGGGCGAGCAGGCGCTCGGACCAGGTCGCGGCAGCGGGCGCGGACTGGGCAGTGCCCGCCCCGTGTGCTAGCTGCGGCTCATGCGGCATGTTCTCTCGAACCTCGATGGACATCGGCCATGATGCGTACGCACCGGACTGGACTCACCAACTGCGTCCTCCTCGTTGCGGCGGCGGCACTCCTGGCCTCGTGCACGGCCAACGTCTCGACCCACGGCCACACCCTCAGTGCGGAGGACCTCGAGCGGATCCGGCCGGGTGTGACCAGCCGCGAAGAGGTGGCCCGCATCCTGGGATCGCCCTCGACGGTAGGCACGTTCGACAAGGAGCGCTGGTTCTACGTCAGCCAGCGCAACGAGGTGATGTCGTTCTACAAGGCCGACATCACGCAGCAGGATGTGGTGCGCATCGACTTCGACGCCAACGGCATCGTGAGCGATGTCCGCATGCATGGCCTGGAGATGGCCCAGGCCATCGACCCGGATCCCAACAAGACGCGCACCCTCGGCAACGAGCTGGGTGCGGTCCAGCAGATCCTGGGCAATATCGGCCGCTTCAACACCTCGCCCGAGACCCGCCCGACCACCCCGCCGGGTCGGTAGGTCCGGGCTGGCCGGGCGTCGGGACGCCCGGCCGTTCCGCTTCGGGATCAGCCGCCGACGGCGGCGATGCTGGCCAGGATCAGGAGCGCCACGATGTTGGCGATCTTGATCATCGGGTTGATGGCCGGGCCGGCCGTGTCCTTGTAGGGGTCGCCCACGGTGTCGCCGGTCACGGCCGCCTTGTGCGCGTCCGAGCCCTTGCCGCCGTAGTTGCCTTCCTCGATGTACTTCTTGGCGTTGTCCCAGGCACCACCGCCCGAGGTCATCGAGATCGCGACGAAGATGCCGGTCACGATGGTGCCCAGCAGCAGGGCGCCCAGGGTGGTGAACGCCGCGGCCTGGCCGGCGATGGCGGCCACCACGAAGTAGACCACGATCGGTGCCAGCACCGGCAGCAGCGAGGGGATGATCATCTCGCGGATGCCGGCCTTGGTCAGCATGTCCACGGCCTTGCCGTAGTCGGGCTTGTCGGTTCCGGCCATGATGCCCGGCTTCTCGCGGAACTGCCGGCGCACCTCCTCGACGATCGCACCCGCCGCCCGGCCCACCGCCTGCATGCCCATGGCACCGAACAGGTAGGGGAGCATGCCGCCGATGAACAGGCCGACGACCACGTAGGGGTCCGACAGGCTGAACTGGACGTCCAGGTTCGGGAAGTAGTGCTTCAGGTCCTCGACGTAGGTCGCGAACAGCACCAGTGCCGCCAGTGCCGCCGAGCCGATCGCGTAGCCCTTGGTCACGGCCTTGGTGGTGTTGCCGACGGCGTCCAGCGCGTCGGTGTGGACCCGGACCTCGGGCGGCAGGCCCGCCATCTCGGCGATGCCGCCGGCATTGTCGGTCACCGGGCCGTAGGCGTCGAGGCTGACCACCAGGCCGGCCAGCGCCAGCATGGTGCTGGCGGCGATCGCGATGCCGTAGAGGCCGGCGGAGAGATAGGCGACGAGGATGCCGGCGCAGATCACCAGCACCGGCAGGGCCGTGGCCTCCATCGAGACGGCGAGGCCCTGGATGACGTTGGTGCCGTGGCCGGTGGTCGAGGACTTGGCGATGCTGAGCACCGGGCGGTGGTTCACGCCGGTATAGTAGTCGGTGATCCACATCAGCAGGCCGGTCACCGCCAGGCCCACCAGCGAGCAGTAGTAGAGCTTCAGGCCGGTGATGCCCGTGGCCGGATCGCCGTAGACGGTGCTCAGGCCCAGGACGAGTGCGGTCACCGGGAACAGGGCCACCGCCGAGATCGCGGCCGAGCCCCAGAAGCCCTTGTAGAGAGCGCCCATGATGTTGTTGGAGGGGCCGAGCTTGACCAGGTAGGTGCCGACGATCGACGCCAGGAGGCAGACGCCGCCGATGACCAGCGGGAACAGCATCAGGGTTCCGGCCTGCTCCCCGGTGAAGAAGATGGCACCGAGCAGCATGGTCGCGACGAAGGTGACGGCGTAGGTCTCGAACAGGTCGGCGGCCATGCCGGCGCAGTCGCCGACATTGTCGCCGACATTGTCCGCGATCACGGCCGGGTTGCGGGGATCGTCCTCGGGAATGCCGGCCTCGACCTTGCCGACCAGGTCGGCGCCGACGTCCGCACCCTTGGTGAAGATGCCGCCGCCGAGACGGGCGAAGATCGAGATCAGCGACGCACCGAAGGACAGGCCCACCAGGGCCTCGAGGATGGTCCGCTGCGGCACGCCCATGGCGAGCAGGACGCCGTAGTAGATCGCGACGCCGAGCAGGCCCAGCGACACGACGAACATGCCGGTGACCGCACCCGACTTGAAGGCCACGTCGAGGCCGCCCGCGAGGCCGCTGGTGGCGGCGGCCTGGGCGGTGCGCACGTTGGCGCGCACCGAGACGTTCATGCCGATGAAGCCGGTAGCAGCCGACAGGCAGGCGCCGATGGCGTAGCCGATGCCGACTTCCAGCCCCAGGAAGTAGGAGAGGAGGGCCAGGATCACCACGCCGACGCCGGCGATGGTCAGGTACTGGCGGCGGAGATAGGCCGAGGCGCCTTCCTGGATGGCGGCGGCGATCTCCTGCATCCGCTCGTTGCCCGCAGGCATCCGCAGGATGCTCGCCCGCGCCTGCAGGGCCCAGACCACACCGGCGGCGCCGCTGGCGAGTGCCAGGACGTAGAGGAACCACTCCAAACCCGACATGGGCAAACACCTCTGATCGTTGCGCGACAGGATCGGCTCTGGCGCGCTCGCGGAAAGCGCCCCGCACACTGTCCTCGCCGCGGTTGGGTCCGCGACCCGCGCCCCTTTAGCGGTCACGGCCGGCACTGTCCATGGTCCCGGGCCGTACGGTCACCGGCGGCCGGCCGTTTACCGGATGTCAACTTCGCCGACCTAGCGTTGCCGCAGTACCGCGACGCGAGACCATCCGTGCGACTGTTCCTCATCGCCGCCTTGATGTTGTCCGGGGCAAGTCTGCTGCCCTCGCTGCCGCGCGAAACGCCGCTCGCCCCGCCGCCGGCGGCGACCGTCAGCGACGGGTGGAACAACATCGTCGTGCCGGCCGACGGTCGCGGGCAGTTCGTCATCGCCGCCATGGTCAACGGCACGCCGGTGGACTTCCTGGTCGACACCGGGGCGTCGCACGTGGTCCTCGCCCCGGCGGACGCGGAGCGGCTGGGCCTGCGCCCGGCCCAGCTGCGCTATACCGGTCGCGCGGACACCGCGAACGGCACGGTCGGCCTCGCCCCGGTCTCGCTGCGCGAGCTGCGCATCGGCCAGCTCAGCCGGCACGACATTCCGGCCGTGGTGAACGCGGCGCCCATGGGCATTTCGCTCCTGGGCATGAGCTTCCTGGCCGAACTCGAGGGCTGGGAGGCCAAGGGCGACCGGCTGCTGCTCTACTGGTGAAGGGTCCGCAGCGCGTCCTCCAGGATCACCATGGCGGCGTAGTGGTCCACCGGCTGGCCTTTGCGCGGGCGCGGCAGCCGGCCTTCGGCGATGGCGTCCTCCACCGCGAAGGTCGAGAGCCGCTCGTCCTGGAGCAGCGCCGGCAGGCCCAGGGCGGCCACGAGCCTCGCCGCCTCGGCCCGCATGGCCTTGGCCATCGGGCCCTCGCTGCCGTCCATGTTGATCGGCAGCCCGACGACCAGGCCCACCGCCTGCCGTTCCCGCACCAGCTTGGCCAGCCGCACGACGTCCCCCGTCGCCCCGGACCGGTCCAGCGTCGCGATGGGCGTCGCCAGCCGCCGCTCCTGATCGCTGCCGGCGACGCCGATGCGCCGCTTGGACAGGTCGAGCGCCAGCAGCGAGCCTTTGGGCGGGAGAAGCGCGCGGAAGTCCGCGGCGTTGTCACACAAGGTCAAGGCGTGTAGCTTTCGCCGCAAATCCGCGTGCGGCCGGTCCGGCCGCCGCTTCCCGATCGACGGATTGTCGCGCATGTCCCTGGACAAGGCCACCGTGGCCCGCATTGCCGTGCTCGCCCGAATCGAGGTGCCGGAGGACCAGCGGGAGCGGCTGGCCGGCGAGCTGTCGCAGATCATCGGCTGGATCGAGCAGCTGGGCGAGGTCGACACCGACGGCGTCGAGCCGCTGCGCTCGGTGATGCCGCTCCCGCCGCACTGGCGCGCCGACGAGGTGAGCGACGGCGACCGGCCCGACGCCATCCTGCGCAACGCGCCCCGGCCGCACGACGGCTACTTCGTCGTGCCGAAGGTGGTCGAATGAGCGGGCTCACCGGCCTCACGCTCAAGGCCGCGCGCGACGGCCTGCGCGCGCGCGCGTTCTCGGCGGCCGAGCTCGCCCGCGCCCATGTCGCGGCGATGGAGCGCCATCGCGACCTCAACGCCTTCATCACCGAGACGCCCGAGCGCGCGCTGGCCATGGCCGATGCGTCCGACGCCCGGCTGGCCGCCGGCGAGGGCGGGCTGCTCGAGGGCGTGCCGCTGGCGATCAAGGACCTGTTCTGCACCGAGGGTGTCCTGACCACCGCCGGCTCGCACATCCTGGACGGCTTCGTGCCGCCCTACGAATCGACGGTGAGCCGCAAGCTCTGGGAAGCCGGGGCGGTCTGCCTGGGCAAGACCAACCTCGACGAGTTCGCCATGGGCTCGTCCAACATGACCTCCTACTACGGCGGCGTCCGCAACCCCTGGACGCGCGCCGGCGAGAACGCGGCCCTGGTGCCGGGCGGCAGCTCCGGCGGCTCGGCGGCGGCGGTGGCGGCCCGGCTGTGCCTGGGCGCCACCGGCACCGACACGGGCGGCTCGATCCGCCAGCCCGCCGGCTTCTGCGGCATCGCCGGCATCAAGCCGACCTATGGGCGCTGCTCGCGCTGGGGCGTCGTCGCCTTCGCGAGCTCGCTCGACCAGGCCGGGCCGATGGCGCGCACGGTCGAGGACTGTGCCCTGATGCTCCAGGCCATGGCCGGCTACGATCCGGGGGACAGCACCTCGGCCGACCTGCCCGTGCCCGACTGGGCCGGAAGCCTCACCGGCGACGTGCGCGGCCTGCGGATCGGCATCCCCAAAGAGTATGCCATGCCGCGGCATGCCGGCCGAGATCGACGCGATCTGGCGCCAGGGTGCCGACTGGCTGCGCGCCCAGGGTGCGGAGCTGGTCGAGGTCTCGCTGCCGCACACCAAGTACGCGCTGCCGACCTACTACATCATCGCCCCGGCCGAGGCGTCCTCCAACCTCGCCCGCTACGACGGCATGCGCTTCGGCCTGCGCGTCGAGGGCAAGAACCTCGCCGAGACCTACATGAAGACCCGTGCCGCCGGCTTCGGGCCGGAGGTGCAGCGCCGCATCCTGATCGGCACCTACGTGCTGTCGGCGGGCTACTACGACGCCTACTACCTGAAGGCGCAGAAGGTCCGCCGCCGCATCGTCGAGGACTTCGCGACCGCCTTCCAGCGGGTCGACGCGATCTTGACCCCGACGGCACCCTCGGCGTCCGTTCCGCGCCGGCGAGAAGATGGACGACCCGGTCGCCATGTACCTCAACGACGTGTTCACCGTGACGGTCAACCTCGCCGGCCTGCCTGGCCTCTCGGTCCCGGCGGGCCTCGACGCCAACGGCCTGCCGCTCGGCCTGCAGGTGATCGGCCGCGCCTGGGACGAGGCCACCGTGTTCCAGGTCGGCAAGGCGCTGGAGGAGGCAGCCGGGTTCACCACGCTACCCTATGGGCTGGAGGCGGCCTGACGTGAGCTACACCATCGAAGGTGCGACGGGGACCTGGGAGATCGTCTGCGGCCTGGAGGTGCACGCCCAGGTCACCAGCCGCTCCAAGCTGTTCAGCGGTGCCGCCACCGCCTACGGCGCCCCGGCCAACAGCCAGGTCTCGCCGGTCGACGCCGGGATGCCGGGCATGCTGCCGGTGGTCAACGCCTGGTGCGTCGAGCAGGCGGTGCGGACCGGGCTGGGCCTGCGCGCGCAGATCAACCGCAGCTCGGTGTTCGAGCGGAAGAACTACTTCTACCCCGACCTGCCCTGCGGCTACCAGATCAGCCAGTACCAGCACCCGATCGTCGGCACCGGCAAGCTCACCATCGACTTCCCCGACGGTACGGCCAAGGACATCGGCATCACCCGCCTGCATCTCGAGATGGATGCCGGCAAGTCGCTGCACGAGAGCCACGCCGACGCCAGCCTGATCGACCTCAACCGGTCGGGCGTGGCGCTGATGGAGATCGTCTCCGAGCCCGACATTCGCACGCCCGAGGAGGCCGTCGCTCTACCTGCGCAAGCTGCGCTCGATCCTGCGCTACCTCGAGACCTGCGACGGCAACATGGAGGAAGGCTCGCTGCGCTGCGACGCCAACGTCTCGGTGCGCCGGGTCGGCGACGAGACGCTGGGCACGCGCTGCGAGGTCAAGAACGTCAACTCGATGCGCTTCGTGGCCCGGGCGATCGAGTACGAGGCCAAGCGCCAGGTCGAGATCCTGGAGGCCGGCGGCCGCATCGACCAGGAGACCCGCCTGTTCGACTCGGCGCGCGGCGAGACCCGCTCCATGCGCTCCAAGGAGGAAGCGCACGACTACCGCTACTTCCCCGACCCGGACCTCCTGCCGCTGGAGCTGGAAGAGGCGCTGGTAGAACGCATCGCCGCCGGCCTGCCGGAGCTGCCCGACGAGAAGAAGGCCCGCTTCGTGCGCGACCACGGCCTCTCGGCCTACGATGCCGGCGTGCTCGTCGCCGAAGCCGCGACCGCGGACTATTTCGAGGCCGTCGCCCGCGGCCGGGACGCCAAGCAGGCCGCGAACTGGGTCACCAACGACCTGTTCGGCCTCCTGGGCAAGGCCGGCAAGGGCATCGAGGACAGCCCCGTCGCCGCCGCCAGCCTCGGCAAGCTGCTCGACCTGCTCAAGTCCGAGGTGATCAGCGGCCGGATCGCCAAGGACGTGTTCGCGATCATGTTCGAGACCGGCGGCGACCCCGAGGCCATCGTCGAGGAGCGCGGCCTGCGGCAGGTCACCGATACCGGCGCCATCGAGGCGCTGCTCGACCAGCTGATCGCGGACAATCCGGGTCAGGTGGCGGGTGCCCAGAAGAACCCCAAGGTTGCCGGCTGGTTCACCGGCCAGGTCATGAAGGCCACCGGCGGCAAGGCCAACCCGGGCGTGGTCAACCAGCTGGTGACGAGCAAGCTGGGCCTGGGCTGAGCGCTATCCGGCGCGTCGGGCGTCCACGCTCCACGGGCCCGGGCCGGCGGTGAACAGGTAGAGGAAGACGAAGCAGAACAGGATCGCGGCATCGCCGCCGTTGAGCGCCGGGTAGAAGCTCTGCGGCGCGTGCGCCATGAAGTAGGCGACCGCCATCATGCCCGAGAGGACGAACGCCACCGGCCGCGTGAACAGGCCGACCAGCAGCAGGATGCCGCCGAAGGTCTCGAGGACGCCGGCGAGGCCGTAGATGGAGAACAGGGGCGGGATGCCGCGCTCCGAGGGCGGAAAGCCGATCAGCTTCTGCGTGCCGTGGGCGATGAACAGGAGTGCGGACATGATCCGCAGGATCGACAGCATCTGCGGCGCCCATGCCGCCGCCCAGCCCTTGTCGGTCATGGCGTTTTCCTTCCCGTCACGAGGTCCGTAGTGCTCGAGATCTACATCGACGCCGACGCCTGCCCGGTCAAGGACGAGGTCTACCGGGTGGCCGAGCGCTACGGGCTGAAGGTGCTGGTCGTGGCCAATGGCTGGCTGCGCGTGCCCGATTCGCCCCTGGTCGAGCGGGTGACGGTCACGGGCGGGCTCGACGTCGCCGACGACTGGATCGTCGAGCGTGCCGGTACGGGGGACATCGTGATCACGGCCGACATCCCGCTGGCCGACCGCTGCGTGAAGCGCGGTGCCCGGGTGCTGGCCCCCACGGGCCGGCCGTTCACGCCGGACTCGATCGGCAACGACCTCGCCACCCGCAACCTTCTGACCGAGCTGCGCGACACCGGCCAGATCCGGGGCGGCGGCCGCCCGTTCGGCAAGCAGGACCGCTCGCGCTTTCTGGGGGCACTGGACAATCTGGTCCAGGCGATCCGGCGCGGCGGCCGCTGAACCCGGACACCATTGCATCGCCCGCCGCCGCGACTAGGGTGGCGGCGCAGCCGGAGGAGACCCCGATGCCGCCATGGCGG
Source organism: uncultured Alphaproteobacteria bacterium (assembly GCA_963769465.1). GTDB lineage: Bacteria > Pseudomonadota > Alphaproteobacteria > Geminicoccales > Geminicoccaceae > Benzoatithermus. The sequence continues at coordinate 63,557 of CAVYMA010000015.1, read as the reverse complement.
CCTACCGTCGCGTGCCTGATCCTGCTCGGCCTGGCCACGGGCGGGGCCGCTGCTGCCGATCGGCCGGCACCCGTGCCGCCCTGCGCCGACGAGGCCCGTGTCCCCTCGACCCGGGCCGGCACCGATCCCGTGGTGACGGTCTGGCACAAGCCGGCACTCCCGGAGAACTGGCAGCTGGCGAGCTGCAGCGGTCTCGCACCCGCTCCCGATGCCGTGCTGATCGAGATCTCCGGGCGCTTCCACCATGACGGCGACGCCCTGTCGCTGCTGGCCCGCCTGGGTGCCGTCTCCACCCACACCGGAATCGTCTACTGGGACGTCGGCAGTTCCCAGTGGCACCAGCTGCTGCCCGAGGCGGTGGCCCTGGCCGGGCCCGACCTGCAGGCGCGGCGGGCCGACTTCACGCTCGACGAGATGCAGCCCGGCGCCCGCCTGAACATGCTCTACGACGACGACGAGGAGCCGGGGCCGGTCGTGTTCGAGACCGAGATCCGCGAGGCCGGGCCGGACGGCTTCGTCACCCTGATGCGCAACGTCACGCCCATGACCCTCATGGGCTTCTCGATCGCCGATCCCGGCGGCATCTCCAGCATGCTGTCGATCAAGCGCGTGGCCCCGGGCGAGTTCGACTATTACGGGCTCACCGCGGTGGCCCTGGCCTCGATGGCGGCGGCCCTGACCTCGGATTCGGACCACGTCAACCGGGCGGTCGCCTCCTACCGGTTCCTCGCGGGCATCCCGGGCGACCGCGACCCGCCCGCGATGCTCAAATAGGCGCTGTACCCGTCTCCGCTTCGCGGATCTCGATCTCGCGCACCATGGTCACCGACTTGGCCAGCATGATCGAGGCCGAGCAGTACTTCTCCGCCGAGAGCTGCACCGCGCGTTCGACCGCGGCCCGGCTCAGCCCGCGCCCGGTGACGACAAAGCGCATGGTGATCGTGGTGAACACGCGCGGCGGCTCCGGCGCGCGCTCGGCCTCGAGCTCGACCACGCAGTCCGTGACCGCGTGGCGGCCCTTCTTGAGGATGTCCATGACGTCGAAGGCGGTGCAGCCGCCGGTGCCCAGCAGCACGAGCTCCATCGGGCTGGGGCCGAGATTGCGCCCCCCATGCTCGGCCGGGCCGTCGATCACCACCCCGTGCCCGCTGCCCGATTCGGCGACGAAGGTCCGCCCCTCGGCCCACTTGATCCGACCCCGCATCGCCACCTACTCCGCCGCCGCCGCGACCCGCTCGTCCTCCAGCGCTGCCGCCAGCGCGTCGTCGACCCGCTGGCACCAGACGAATTCCAGACCCTGCTTGGCGCCCTCGGGGATTTCCTCGTAGTCGCGCTTGTTGCGCGCCGGCAGGAGCACGCGGCGGATGCCGGCGGCATGGGCGGCGACGACCTTCTCCTTGATCCCGCCCACGGGCAGGACGAGGCCGCGCAGGGAGATCTCGCCGGTCATGGCGGTGTCGGCGCGGACCTTGCGGCGGGTGAGCAGGGAGGCGAGGGCGGTGAACATCGCCACGCCGGCCGAGGGGCCGTCCTTGGGGATCGCACCGGCGGGCACGTGGACATGGATGTCGGAGCGCTCGAACAGCTTCTCGTCGATCCCGAGGTCGGATGCGCGCGACTTGACCAGGCTGAGGGCCGCGGTCGCACTCTCGCGCATCACCTCGCCCAGCTGGCCGGTCAGGATCAGGCTGCCCTTGCCCGGGATGCGGGTGGCCTCGACGAACAGGATGTCGCCGCCGACCGGCGTCCAGGCCAGCCCGGTGGCCACACCCGAGACGCTGGTGCGCTCGGCGACCTCGCTCTCGAAGCGGCGCCCGCCCAGGATCGCCTCGAGGTCGCCCGTGTCGACCGTGATCTTGCCCTGGTGCCCGCCGGCGACGCGCACCGCCACCGAGCGCAGCACCGCACCCACGATCCGCTCCAGATTGCGCACGCCGGCCTCGCGCGTGTAGTCGCGGACCAGATGGTGCAGGGCGTCGTCGGTGATCTCGGCCAGCTCCGGGGTCAGGCCGGTGGCCTTGAGCTGGCGTGCCACGAGGTAGCGGCGCGCGATGCCGACCTTCTCGTCCTCGGTGTAGGAGGGCAGCTCGATCACCTCCATCCGGTCGCGCAAGGGCCCCGGGATGGTGTCCAGCATGTTGGCGGTGCCGATGAACATGACCCGGCTGAGGTCGAACGGCACGGCGAGGTAGGCATCGCGGAAGGTCGAGTTCTGCTCGGGGTCCAGCACCTCGAGCAGGGCCGCCGACGGATCGCCGTGGAAGCCCGTCCCCAGCTTGTCCATCTCGTCCAGCATCAGCACGGGGTTGTTCACCCCCACCTTCCGGATCGCCTGGATGATGTTGCCGGGGAGTGCGCCGACATAGGTGCGGCGGTGGCCGCGGATCTCGCTCTCGTCGTGCACGCCGCCCAGGGCGACGCGGGCGAACTTGCGGCCCATGGCCCGGGCGATCGACTGGCCGAGGCTGGTCTTGCCGACGCCGGGCGGACCCACGAAGCACAGGATCGGGCTGCGGCCCTCGGGTGCCAGCTTGCGGACCGCCAGGTACTCGATGATCCGCTTCTTGATCTTCTCCAGGTCGTAATGGTCCTCGTCCAGCACGCGCTGCGCCTCGACGACGTCGATGCGGTCCTCGGTCGACTTGCTCCAGGGCAGCTCGATCAGCGTGTCGAGATAGCTGCGGATCATGCCGTGCTCGGCCGCGGCCTCGGGCATGCGCTCGAGCCGGCGCAGCTCCTTGTTGGCCTGGGTCAGGACCTCCTCGGGCATGCCCGCCTCGGCGATCGCCTTCTTCAGGTCCTCGACCTCGGCCTCCGTGCCCTCGTCCTCGCCCAGCTCCTTGCGGATGGTCGCCAGCTGCTCGCGCAGGAGATGCTCGCGCTGGCGCTTTTCCAGGGTACCGCGGGTGGCCTCGCCCAGCTCGCGCGACAGGCGCAGGACCCCCAGGCGCTGGTTGAGGAATTCCAGCACCCGGTCGATGCGGCGGGCGAGGTCGAAGGTCTCCAGGACCTCCTCCTTCTCCGACGGGCTGATGTCCATGGTGCTGGCGACCATGTCGGCGAGCTGCCCCGCCGAGCCGATGCCGCGGATGGTGTCGGCGAGCTCGCGCGGCGCCTGCGGCAGCAGCTCGACCGCTTCCAGCGCCCGCTCGCGCAGGAGCATGAAGCGCGCCTCGATCTCGGTCCCCTTGCCCTCGGGCTCGTCGACCAGCTCGAAGCGGGCGGCGAGGAAGGGGTGGCCGGAGACGAACTCCAGGATGCGGAAGCGCTGCTGGCCCTGGCAGATCAGGTGGTGGTTGCCGTCCGGGGCCGTCATGTAGCGCAGCACGTTGGCCGTCGTGCCGACCCGGTGCAGGTCGAGCGGGCCCGGATCCTCGACGCCCGCCTCGCGCTGCAGCACGACGCCGATCGGCCGCTCGCCGCGCACGCCGGCCTGCGCGGCACCGATCGAGCGCGGGCGGGCCATGGTGATGGGCACCACGGTGCCGGGGAACAGGACGAGGTTGCGGACCGGCACCAGCGGCAGGACGTCGGCCGGCAGGTCGATCTCGGCTTGGGGTTGGTCGGCCATGTGCCCCTCCTAGCCGAGCTTGCGCAAGGTCAGGGTCAGGCAGCCCTGGGCGAGATCGCGGCGGACCAGCTCGTAGCGCCCGGGTGTCAGCCCGATGCGGCGCTCGAAGCAGCCGTGGGGCATCTCCAGCCGGCGGATCACCCCGGCACCGCGCGGGGTCGGCAGGGTCCGCTCGCCCGCCACCACGAGCGCCTCGCCCTCGATGCGCACCTCGACCTGGTCGGCGGCCACGCCGGGCAGGGCCACCTGGATCCACAGCTCGTCCTCGGTCTCGAACACGTCGACCGGCGGCTCCCAGCAGGCGGTGCGGCGGCGCTGGGCGCTGGGCCGGAACAGGTCGCGATGCGCCCGCTCGGCCTGGTCGAGCAGCTGCAGGGCTTCCGCCCACATCCAGTCGGCCCTGTTCTGCGCCATCGCGGCACCACTCCACACCCGAGTCACCCAACGAGGGCAATGGCCATCGCCGCCCGTCCCGTCAAGCCGCAGTGCGGCGCCGACCCGGCTGGCAGAGCGTGCCCAATTCCGCGCCAGACCGCACTAAGTGCGTGATCCGCAAGCAGGTTCCGGCCCGAACGGCGCCACGTCCACAAGCCCATCCCGGACCTTATCCCGCGACCTGTGGAAAACCGCCGGCCCAGAACCGGCCGAGGCGGCTCCAGTCGGCCGTCTGCGGACGGCGCAGGCAGTCGGCCAGCAGTTCCGCGAATGCCGGCGGAAGCGTGACCTGCCGCCCGCCGAAGCGGACCTGCCGGCTGCCCTCCCGGAAGTCGGCGCAGGACAGGTGCCAGGGCTCCTCGCCCGGCCAGCGCAGCTCCAGCGCCGCTTCGAGTGGGCGGTAGGCCGCGGTGTAGACGGTGCCGAAGCCGCCGCGGTGATCGGTGGCGTAGAGCGGCGGCCGCAGGAAGGCGTCGGTCAGCGCGTCCGGGGTCAGGCCGGGCCTTGCCAGCAGCCGCTCGATCGCGGTCGCCCGCTCGACGGTGCGCGAGAAGCGCGCCTGCTCGTCCCACTCCACGCGCCCCTGGTGGTTGGTGGCGAAGGGCTGCCGGCGGATGTCGGCGGGGCGATCGGGTGCGAGGAACACGGTCGCATGGTCGCCCGCCCGGTCGACCAGCGTGAGGTTGTAGGACATGTGCGACGGCATCCGGCGCAGCACGTCCACCGCGTCCCGGGTGCGCTCGCACACCTCGAGCAGGTAGCGCACGATCAGGGGCACCCCGAAGCCCTCGCCGGTCACCTTGCGCCCGCCGAAGCTGAGCGAGACGGCGAGACCGGCCGCGTTGACGCCGTCGGCCGCACCTGCGATGGCCTCCATGGTCGCCACCACCGCGTGGCCGGTCCAGGCGCTGCGCAGGATCTTGGCCTCGCTCAGGTTCGGATCGAGGTCGTAGTTGCGCACCAGGAACGGACCGTCACGGCCGGCAAGGACGGCTTGAGAGCAGTGCAGCAGATAGGCCGGTGGATTCCAGAAGGTGAGAAACCGCGCCGCCAGCTCGTCGCCCCCGGCGAGCTCCACCTGGCGTCGCCAGGTCGCCACCAGCTCCGGCATGTGCCGGCGCAGCTGCCGCTCGCCGTCACCCAGCCGCCGCTCGCCGCCGCGCTCGAGGTACCAGGCGCGCCAGCCCGGCCAGGCCTCGGCGAAGGCTGCCTGCCACTTGGGTCCGAGCCGCCGCTCGTCGATCGCATTGAAGGTCAGTTCCACGTGCATCCTCCACACCATGAATCATGATGTAGCAAAGCACCCCGGCACCGACAAGGTTCCCGCGTGACCGATCCGGGCCCCACCGTGCGCCAGTCGGACCTGGCGGTGCTCCAGCGGACCTATCGCATGGTCGGCTATCCCACGATCGCGCGCGTGCGCCGGGCCCAGCAGGGCGGCGGGTTCGGCGACCAGGGCCGCCATCCCCACGCCTGGGCGGTCTTCGTCCAGGTCGACGGGCTCAGCTGCCGCGTGGTCAGTGCGCGCGGGCATGGGCGGGAATGGACCAGCCTCGACCGGCTCGAGCGCTGGTTGCGCGCGCAGGGCTTTCGCTACTGGTGGGTCGCCAACGAGCTCGACGGCCCCGGCGAGCCCGACCCCGAGCCCGACTGAGGCTGCCCACGCAGCCGGAACCACCCCTGGAACCGCGCGTTGCCTAGGCGAACCGGCAACGGAGCACCAGCGATGGTCAAACCCAGATCCGTCCGCGCCACCGCTACCCTGGCGCTCATCCTCGCCGTAGCCGGATGCGCCGGCGAGAACCTGCCCGAGGCCCAGCTCGCCCGGGCCCAACTCGCGGTCGACCGGGCCGTGGCAGCCCAGGCCGGGAGCCACGCGCCGATCGAATTGGCACGCGCCCAGGACCTGCTCAGCGAGGCGCGCCAGGCGACCGTCGACGAGGACTATACCGAGGCGCGCCGCCTCGCCGATCAGGCCGAGGCCGACGCGACCCTGGCCGAGACCCGCGCCCAGGCGGCGATCGAGACCGAGAACGTCCAGCAGATGCGCGGCACGGTGGGCGATCTGCGCGAGACCGCCGTGCCGCCGCCGGCCAACCTTCTCCCGCCGCAGCCGGGGACCGCACCATGAAGACGATCCCGTTCTACGCGGCCGTGGCCGCCCTTTCCCTGGCGGCCGGCTGCGCCCAGCGCCCGGCGGCCCTCGACCAGGCGCAGACGGCCCTGCAGACCGCGCGCACCGATCCGGATGTCGCGACCTACGCCGCCGCCGAGCTGGATGCCGCGCAGACCCAGCTGCAGAGCGCCAACCAGGCGTGGGAGGAGGGCGAGGGCAGTGCCGAGGCGGCCCATCGCGCGGACCTCGCCACGAGCCAGGTCGAAGTCGCCCGCGCTGCGGCGCAGTCGCGCAAGAGCCAGGCCGAGATCGCCGAGCTGGGCGGGCAGCGGGACCAGGTGCTGCGCCAGGCCGCCGAGGCGCAGGCGGACCAGCTGCGGCGCCAGCTCGCCAGCCTGCAGGCGCAGCCGACCGAGCGCGGCATCGTGCTCACCGTGGGCGACGTCCTGTTCGACGTCGGCCAGGCGACACTCAAGCCCGGTGCGGTCAACGAGATCGTCCGCCTCGCCCAGTTCCTGCAGGAGAACCCCGAGCGCCGCGTCAGCATCGAGGGCCACACCGACAGCACCGGCTCGGTGAACACCAACCTGGTGCTGTCGCAGCGCCGGGCGGAGGCCGTGGCCGACACGCTGGTGGCGGCCGGCGTCCCGCGCCAGCGCATCGTGGCGAGCGGCCTCGGACCGGACTTCCCGGTTGCCAGCAACGCGACGGCGGCCGGCCGTCAGCAGAACCGGCGCGTCGAGGTGGTGATCGAGAATGCGCCCGCTGGCATGGGCCAGACGACCAGCGCCATGTAAGCGCGTTGCGGCCGGGTCGCGCCGCCACCGCGGCCCGGCCGCCCTCCCTGCGCGACCGGACCGTCGTCCTCGGCCTGGACCAATCAGCTCGCGGCGTCCTCGGATCGCGCCGATACCTCTTCGAGTCGCGCCTCGCACTTGGCCATCTCGGCGACCGATGGCCCCGGTGTTTTCCACCATCCCCACGCGGTGTCGATCCAGCCCCTGGGCCGGGGCGGGGTAGGCCAGCGCGCCCCAGAAGGTGACGTGCGCGTCTAGGCCGCGCCGGGGCACTGCCCGTCGGCTGCCTCGCCAGTGTCACGGCCCTGTCGCAATCGGGGCGCACATCTCCGGATGAGAGGGATGGAGCAGCGGGCCGGCGGCAACGTGCGGTCCCTCCGTGGCGCGTCGACGCGAGCGACGCTCCCATCCCGTCGCCCCGGGCGTGCACGCGCTCGGCGGAACCGATCGACCGAGGGATTGGAGGACGTGATGGATCGTCGCAGATTCGCGGCCCTGGCCGCCAGCACCGGTTTGGTGGCCTCGGCCGGCGGCTTGCTGCCGCGTGAGGCACTCGCCCAGAACCTGCGCCTGACCGGCGCCGGGGCCAGCTTCCCGTTCCCGCTCTACTCGACCTGGTTCCAGGCCTACAGCCAGGCGACCTCGGGCATCGAGATCGACTATCAGTCGACCGGCAGCGGTGCCGGCGTGAAGTCGTTCATCGCGCGCACGGTCGACTTCGCCGCCAGCGACTCGGCCATGACCGACGAGCAGATCGCCGAGGTCGACGGCGGCGTGGTGATCCTGCCGATGACCGCCGGCGAGATCGTCCTGGCCTACAACCTGCCGGGCGTGACCGACCTGAAGCTGCCGCGCGAGGTCTACCCGCTGATCTTCCTCGGCGAGGTGACGAACTGGAACGATCCCCGGATCGTCGCCGCCAATCCCGGCGTGACGCTGCCCGACACGCGGATCACCGCGGTGCGCCGGTCGGACGCCAGCGGTACCACCTTCGTGTTCACGAACCATCTCGCGGCCGTCAGCGAGAAGTTCAAGACCACCGTGACGCCCGGCACGAACCCGCAGTGGCCGAACGTCAGCAACCTGATCGCGGCCCCGCGCAACGACGGCGTGACCGCCACCGTCACGCAGACCCCGGGTGCGATCGGCTACATCGAGTGGGGCTTCGCCAAGCTGACCAACACGCCCGCCGCCGCGCTGCAGAACGCGGCCGGCAGCTTTGTCGCGCCAGGCGGTGAGGGCGGCCCGATGGCCCTGTCGGACGCGTCGTTCAACAGCGACGACGACCTGCGCGGCTGGGTCAAGGACCCCCAGGGTGCCGAGGCCTACCCGATCTCCACCTTCACCTGGATGCTCTTCTACAAGAAGCAGGAAGCCGCGCGCGCCGAGGCGCTGCGCAACTTCGTCACCTGGGCGCTCAAGGACGGCCAGGTCATGGCCAACGATCTCGGCTACATCCCGCTGCCCGAAGCGGTGGTGACCAAGGTCAGCGCCCAGATCGCCAATATCGGCTCGACGTCCGCCTGACGACGCGGCGTCCTCGCGCCTGCCCAGGCAAGCGCGAGGACGCCGGCCCGATCTGCGTCATTATCCTTCGGCGAGGCGCCACATGGCCAGCATCACACCGCGCGAATTGGTGGGCAACACCTCGGAGATCTCGCAGCCGCCCACCGCGGGCGAGAACACGTTCCATCGCGCCTTCTCCATGTTGTCGATGGTCTGCGCGGCCGGGATCATCGTGCTGGTGGTCGCGATCGTGTGGGAGATCGCCCGCCAGGCCGTTCCGGCCATGGTGGCGCAGGGACCCGGCTTCCTGTGGCGCGGCGTGTGGAACGCGTCGACCAACGAATTCGGCATCCTGCCCGAGATCTGGGGCACCCTCTACAGCTCGCTCCTGGCGCTGCTGATCGGCGGCTTCTTCGGCGTGACGGTGGCCGTCTTCCTGACCCAGGATTTCCTCCCCGCCCGCCTGGCCGCCGTCTTCCGCACCATCGTGGAGATGCTGGCCGCCATCCCCTCGGTCGTCTACGGCCTCTGGGGCATCTTCGTCGTCATCCCGTTGATCCGGCCCGTCGCCAACTGGCTGCACGAGACGCTGGGCTTCATCCCGTTCTTCGGCACCTCGCTCAACGGTCCCGGCCTGTTCCCGGCGGCCCTGGTCCTGGCGATCATGATCCTGCCGACCGTGGCGGCGCTCTCGCAGGACGCGCTGCACCAGATCCCCTACAAGGTGAAGGAAGCCGCCTACGGCATGGGCACGACCCGGTGGGAGGCGATCCTCAAGGTGCTCCTGCCGACCGCGAGCGGCGGCATCTTCAGCGGTCTCGTGCTCGGCTTCGGCCGTGCCCTCGGCGAGACCATGGCGCTGGCCATGCTGATCGGCAACGCCAACCAGATCAGCCTGTCCCTGTTCTCGCCCGCCAACACCCTGGCCTCGCTCATGGCCTCCAACTTTCCCGAGGCCGGCCGCACCGAGCGCGACGCGCTGATGTATGCCGGCCTCGTGCTCCTGGCCGTGACCCTCGCCGTCAACATCATCGGCTCCTGGCTCCGTGCCCAGACCCAGCGACAGGATCAGAGCTGACATGGCCTCCACCACGCTTGCCAGCGGACTGGCCCGGCCGGACCTCAACCGGTCGTTCTCCGAACCCCGTGCGGTCAGGAGCCTGCTGCTCACCACCGGCACCTGGCTGGTCGTGCTGATCGCCAGCATCCCGCTGTTCTCCGTGCTCTACATGCTGATCACGCGGGGCGGCGCCCGGCTCGGCACGGCGCTGTTCACCCAGTTGCCGCCGGCGGGCTTCATGCCGGGCGGCGGGTTCGGCAACGCCGTCGTCGGCACGCTGGTCATGGTCGGCATCGCGTCGGCGATCAGCATCCCGATCGGCGTGCTCGCCGCCTCCTACCTGTCCTACATCGGCCCGCACAGCCGGCTGACGGTCGCCGCGCGCTTCCTGTCCAAGGTGCTCACCGGCTTCCCCTCGATCCTGGCCGGCGTGTTCGGCTTCGCCATCCTGGTGCTCACCTTCGGGACCTACTCGGCCGTGGCGGGCGGCGTGGCGCTGGCGGTGCTGATGCTGCCGACGGTGATCCTGACCGCCGACGAATCGATGCGCACGGTCCCCACCCGGATGAAGGAGGCGGCGGTCGGCATCGGCTGCACCCCGACGCAGGTGGTGTGGAAGGTGGTGCTGCCGACGGCCCTGCCCGGCATCCTGACCGGGATCATCCTGGGCATCGCCCGCGTGGCCGGCGAATCCGCACCGCTCCTGTTCACCGCACTGTTCAGCAATTTCTGGCTGTCGAGCCTGCTCGAGCCGACCGCGTCGCTGTCGATCCTGATCTACAACTTCTCGAGCATGCCCTTTCCCAACCAGATCGAGCTGGCCTGGGCCGCCTCGCTGGTCCTCGTGCTGATGGTTCTGTTCTTCAACATCCTGGCCCGCCTTGTCGGCCGGCCGAAAGTCTGAGACGCGAGGGAACTGGACGATGAACGCCATGTCCGCTACCGCCGCGAACGCCGCCGCCACCGCGGGTGCCCGCGGCGCACCGGCCACCGCAGCGCCGGTCCTCGCGATCGACTGCAAGGTCGACAAGATCTACTACGGCGACTTCCTCGCCGTGCGCGACAGCCACGTGCCGATCGAGAAGGGCAAGATCGTCGGCTTCATCGGCCCCTCGGGCTGCGGCAAGAGCACCGTGCTGCGCAGCCTGAACCGGATGAACGACCTGATCGCGAGTTTCCGCTTCGAGGGCCAGGTCGAGTTCCTGGGCCAGGACATCTACGCCAAGTCGGTCGATCCGGTCTCGGTCCGCCGCCACATCGGCATGGTGTTCCAGCAGCCCAACCCGTTCTCGATGAGCATCTACGAGAACGTCGCCTTCGGCCTGCGGCTCAACAAGTTCAAGGGCAACATGGACGAGCGCGTCGAGCATGCGCTGCGCCGCGCCGCCCTGTGGGACGAGGTCAAGGACAAGCTCAAGGCCAACGGCCTGTCGCTCTCGGGCGGCCAGCAGCAGCGCCTGTGCATCGCCCGCGCCGTCGCCACCGAGCCCACCGTGCTCCTGATGGACGAGCCCTGCTCGGCGCTGGACCCGATCGCCACGCGGCGCATCGAGGAGCTGATGCTGGACCTGAAGAAGGAATACACGATCGCGATCGTGACCCACAACATGCAGCAGGCGCAGCGGGTCGCGGACGAGACCATGTTCTTCGCGGTCGACATCTCCCAGGGCGGCCGCACCGGCTACCTGGTCGAATCCGGGCCCACCGCCCAGCTGTTCGCGGACCCGCAGCAGCAGCTCACCAAGCAGTATGTGGGTGGCCAGTTCAGCTGAGCCCGGGGAGCTTCGCGTCATGACCAGCATGCAGCGTCGCGGCGTCCTGCGGGCGGCCGTGCCCCTGGCCGCCGGCATTGCCCTCGTCGGCCCGTCTGGCCGCCCTGCCCGCGCCGCCAAGCTGATCCGCGGGGCCGGCGCCACCTTCCCCGCACCCCTCTACGCGCGTTGGATCGAGGAGTTCGCCAAGACGCACGCCGATGTCACCATCGAATATGATGCCGTGGGCAGCGGCGAGGGCGTCAGCCGCCTGATCGTCGGCGCCGTCGACTTCGCCGCCAGCGATGCCGCGATGTCGGACGAGCAGATCGCGAAGGTCTCGGCTGGCGTGAAGATGATCCCGGCCACGGCCGGCCTGGTGTCGGTCATCTACAACGTTCCCGGTCTCCTCGCCCCGCTGCGGCTGTCGCGCGACCTCCTCGCCGCCATCATGCTGGGCGAGGTGACCGAGTGGGACGATCCGCGCATCGCCGAGGCCAATCCCGGCGTGACCCTGCCGCGGCGGACCATCGCCATCGTCGCCCGCCTGGAATCCAGCGGCACCACCTTCGCGCTGACCAATCACCTCAGCGCCATCAGCGATGGCTGGCGCACCACCCGCGGTGCCGCCAACCGGATCGACTGGCCCGGCGGGACGATGCTGATGCGCGGCAACGAAGGCGTGGCTGGCCGCGTGCTGCAGACCGAGTATTCTCTGGGCTACGCCGAGCTCGGGTTCGCCCAGCGCCTGGGCCTGCAGACGGCGGAGCTGCAGAACGCGGCCGGTGCCTTCGTGGCCCCCAGCCGTGCCAGCGGCGAGGCGGCGCTGGCGGCCAGCGCCGACGAGATGCCCGAGAACCTGCGGCTGTTCATCGCCGATCCGAAGGGGGCCGACGCCTACCCGATCGCCACCTTCAGCTGGCTGCTGCTCTATGGCGCCTACGCCGACGAAGGAACGCGCTCGGCGCTGGCCGACTTCGTGCGCTATGGCCTGACCGACGGCCAGGTCATCGCTGCGGAACTCGGCTATGTTCCGTTGCCGGCGGCGGTGGCGGAGCGTGCCTTGGCGGCGGTGACGGGCCTCAGCTGACCCCGGCGGGAGGCCGTGGCCCTCGGCCGCCGCACGGAGCCAGGCGATGCGCGACGCACGGATCGACCTCTCGCGCATCGAGCGCTGCCTGCGGGACCTCCAGCGGGAATTCCCGCGCATCAACGACACCCTGGCGAGCCGCCGCGACGGCCTGGACGACGAGGTCGTGGCCAATCTGCTCCTGGGCTACGCCTACGTGAACCGGCTGCTCGAGCAGCGGGTCGACCCGTTCCGGCCCGGGCAGCATGCGCACCTGCTCGAGCTCAACACCATCGTCCTGTGCGGCGCCGACCCGGCGGAGCGCCGGCGGTTCCACCGCCACATCGAGGCGACCGAGGCGCACTTCTACGAGACGCCCGGCGGCGGGATCCGGGAGATCATGGAATGGTGGGGTCGCCACCACGGCGAGGATTGCTGGTCGCGCGCGGCCGGGGTCTACATCCATGGCCTGAGCGAGCCCCAGCTGTTCATCGAGGGCAACCACCGCACCGGCTCGCTGATCATGAGCTACATCCTGGTGCGCGACGGCAAGCCGCCCTTCGTGGTCAAGCCGGACAACGCCAAGGGCTATTTCGACCCGTCGAGCCTGATCCGCACGACCCGCAAGCATACGCTCGTGGCGCTGTGGCAGCTGCCCAAGATGAAGAAGACCTTCGCGGCGTATCTGCGCGATCACGTCGACAAGCGCGCCCTGGCCAAGGCACCGGTCGAGGCGTGACCCGAATACCGGATGTGGGGAGCACGAGATGAAGGGTAACGAGGACAAGCCCAAGACCTGGGTCGAGGCCGAGCTCGAGGACAGCTTCGACGAAGAGCTCGAGATGGAGATCGACGACGACCGGATCTCCCGGGAGCTGAAGTCGATCACCGACCTGCAGCACAAGTCATCGATCGACCGCCGCTTCTACTTTCACGAGCTGTTCCGCCTGCAGGCCGAGCTGGTCAAGCTGCAGGACTGGGTCCAGCACACCGGGTACAAGCTCGTCGTCATCTTCGAGGGCCGCGATTCCGCCGGCAAGGGCGGGGTGATCAAGCGGATCGCACAGCGCCTCAACCCGCGCATCGCCCGGGTGGTGGCCCTGCCGGCACCCACCGAGCGCGAGCGGACCCAGTGGTACTTCCAGCGCTACGTGCCGCATCTGCCGGCCGGCGGCGAGATCGTCATGTTCGACCGCTCCTGGTACAACCGGTCCGGCGTCGAGCGCGTGATGGGCTTCGCCAGCGAACCCCAGGTCGAGGAGTTCTTCCGCGACGTGCCCGAGTTCGAGCGGATGCTGGTCCGCTCCGGGATCAAGCTGGTCAAGTACTGGTTCTCGATCACCGACCAGGAGCAGCAGCTCCGCTTCCTGATGCGCATCCACGACCCGATGAAGCAGTGGAAGCTGAGCCCCATGGACCTCCAGTCGCGGGTACGCTGGGAGCAGTACACCAAGGCCAAGGAGGAAACCCTCGAGCGCACCAACATCCCCGAGGCGCCCTGGTTCATCGTCGAGGGCAACGACAAGAAGCGGGCGCGCCTCAACTGCATCAACCACCTGCTGCAGCAGGTCCCCTACGAGGACGTCCCCCACGAGGAGATCACGCTGCCCGACCGGGTGTTCAACCCCGACTACGAGCGCAAGGTGCTCCCCGAGGAGCTCTACGTGCCCCAGGTCTACTGACGCCGGGCACGGCCGGCCCGTCAGGCGGGGCCGCGGCAGGCGGGCAACGGCCGTGCCACCGCACCGGGCCAGCCCGGGCGTTCGCCTTGACGGGCCGACCCGCCGCGCCTAACTGCCAAGCCTCATCTTCGCGCCCGTTTCGCGCCGCCCCGCAGGAGTAACCGATGGACCGCCCTCTGATGCCGAAGGCCACGGCCGTGTGGCTGGTCGAGAACACGAGCCTGACCTTCGATCAGATCGCCGAGTTCTGCGGCCTGCACCCGCTCGAGGTGAAGGGCATCGCGGACGGCGAAGTGGCCACGGGCGTGCGCGGGCTCGACCCGGTGGGTGCGGGCATGCTGACCCGCGACGAGCTCAAGAAGGGCGAGGCGAACCCGAAATACCGGCTGCAGCTGGCCAAGTCGGTGGCGAGCGACGTCAAGCCGCTCAAGCGCAAGGAGCCGCGCTACACGCCCTTGAGCAAGCGGCAGGACCGGCCCGACGCCATCGCCTGGCTGCTGCGCAACCATCCGGAGCTCAGCGAGGTGCACATCTGCAAGCTGCTGGGCACCACCAAGGCCACGGTGCAGGCGGTACGCGAGCGCACCCACTGGAAGAGCCAGGAGATCCGCCCCCGCGATCCCGTGCTGCTCGGCCTGTGCGCCCAGCTCGAGCTCGACGACGCCGTGCTGCGCGCCCGGATGGAGCAGGGCAAGCACCAGCCGCCCGGCACCGGGCCGCAGCCGATCATCCCGCCCGGCTACGACGACGAACTGGGGGCCTGAGCCTCGCCATCGTCCGGCCGTTCGCGCCAGTAGCGGTCGGACAGCAGGCGCCGGTCGCGCTCGATCAGCCCGGCGATGCGGCGCAGGCCGTCGGCGGCGGCACTGGGCAGGGTGCCCGGGCTGACCATGACGCGCAGCGTGCTCGCCGGCAGCAGCTCGTGGGTCAGCGAGACCTCCGCCGGCAGTGACGTGGCCCGGTCGTTGCGGGCCTCGAACGAGACGAAGGGTGCCGGCTCCCGGCTGCTGTAGCGTTCCATCAGCTCATGGGCCGGGGGCTTGGCCGCTTCGGCCGGCGTGACGCAGGCGGCCGACAGGGCCTGACGCTGCTCGCGGGGCAGATGGTTGAAGATGGTGCGCGCATGGCGGAGATGATCGAGGTCGCTGCTGCGCAGGGCGCGGCGGATGGCGTGTGCCAGGAGCGACTCGCCGCCGCACACCCCGGCAACCGCGGGCCGCAGGTCCTCCAGGAACAGGCTCAACCCGCGCCGTTCGCCGGGGTAGCGCTCTCTGGCCATGCTCGTCCGTCGTCCGTTCCTGGCGTCGCGTTAACTGATCTTAACGCGTCGCCACGGCCGGTAAACCGCCCTGCGGGGCCTGGATGCGTCCCTCGGGATGATCGGGACGTCGCCAGGCGCCGATCATGGTGAATCGGCGGGCGGCGTGGCCGGTCCCCTGGAGGGGCGCCGGCGCGTGCGCACCGGCCCCTGGTCGAACAGCCCGGCCTGGTTGCCCAGCCGGTCCCAGCCGGGGCGCGTGGCGCGGGCGAAGAGCTCGAGATAGGGACCGTCGACCAGGCGCTCGATCCGGTCGTAGGTCTCGTCGGGCTTGCGCGAATGCTCGCGGCGGGCGGCGACCAGCAGCTTGGCGACGTCGGTGGCGCGCCGCTGCGGCTTGCCGCGGGTGGCAAGCAGGCACAGCTCGGGATTGGCGCGGGTCCAAAAGCCCATGCCGGTGAAGAAGTCGCCCGGCGTCAGAAACATGCCGGTGCGGTTCTTGTTGAGCTTCACCCAGTAGAAGGCCACGGTCTTGTAGGTGAAGCCCCAGGCCTCGATCACGTCCATGGCGTGGCGCAGCATGGGGTCGGTGGTCCACAGGAACAGGGCGGTGTCGCGCGCACCCCAGCTCGCCACCGGCATGGCCTTGATCTCGGGCAGGGTCATGCAGTCGTAGTGGGCCTCGGCACCGCGCCCCTTGCCCTTCTCGGAATAGGTCGCGAACCGCCAGGGCGGATCGGCGTAGATCGCCCGGTATTCGCCCGCGCGGGGCGGCAGGTCGCTCATGCCGCCTTGGGCAGCAGCCGCTCGACCAGCCGGGCCCAGTAGCTGACGCCCAGGGGCAGCGCCTCGTCGTTGAAGTCGTAGTAGGGGCTGTGCAGCTGGTGCACCGGGCCGTCGCCGCCGGTGCCCATCCAGATGTAGCTGCCGGGCCGGCGGGCCAGCATGAAGGAGAAGTCCTCCGAGCCCATGCAGGGCTCGGGCGCACGGTGGACCCTGGCCTCGCCCACGATCTCGGCCGCCGTGTCCGCACCCAGCCGCGCCTCAAGCACCGTGTTGATCGTGGCCGGGTAGCCCGCCGCGACCTTGACCGTGCCGGTGACACCCTGGGCGAGGCCGATCCCCTGGACGACCTCCTCGACGCGGCGGATCAGGCGCGCGCGCGTTTCCTCGCGGAAGGTGCGGATCGTCCCCCAGAGCACCACCCGCTCCGGCACCACATTGTAGGCGTCGCCGCCGGCGACCTTGGTGATCGAGATCACGGCATTGTCGATGGGGTCGGTCTCGCGCGACACCAGCCCCTGCAGCGCCTGGATCAGGAGGGCCGCCGCCACGATCGGATCGCGGCCGCGATGCGGCATGGCGGCGTGGCAGCCGGTGCCGGTGAGCTCGATGGTCAGCTCGTCGGACGCCGCCATGGCCGGGCCCTCGCACATGGCGAAGGAGCCGGTGGGCAGGTAGGGCCAGTTGTGCAGGCCGTAGACCTGCTCGGCGGGGAAGCGCTCGAACAGCCCCTCGTCCACCATCACCCGCCCGCCGCCGCCACCCTCCTCGGCCGGCTGGAAGATCAGGTAGGCGGTGCCGTCGAAATTGCGGGTCTCGGCGAGGTAGCGCGCCGCACCCAGGAGCATGGTGGTGTGCCCGTCATGGCCGCAGGCGTGCATGCGGCCGGGATGGCGCGAGGCCCAGGCCGCGTCGGTGGCCTCCTGGATCGGCAGGGCGTCCATGTCGGCGCGCAGGCCGATGCTGCGCCCCGAAGCCCCGCCCCGGATCACCGCCACGACGCCGGTGCGGCCGATGCCGGTATGGACCTCGTCGCAGCCGAAGCTGCGCAGCTTCTCGGCCACGAACGCCGCGGTCTCGCGCTCCTCGAAGCCGAGTTCCGGCCGCTCATGCAGGTGGCGGCGCCACGCGGTCAGCTCGTCCTGGTACTCGGCGATGCGGTTGACGATCGGCACGGGCGGTCTCCACGGCCCAACGCGCGGCCGTAGGCCCGATATGGCGCAGCGCGCCGTGTTTGGCCAGCGACCAGCCGAAGGCGGCAACCGCGCCGTCGCCGCGTCGGCATGGCTGACAAGGCCTGACAAGCTTAAGCTTAGGCTTCGCCGTTTCTACAAATAATTACCTCGTTCCAATCACTTAGCATCCATTGATCGTCTTTCTGGAATATCGGACCAAACATTTCGTTCATGTTGATGGGACTGCATTGCAATGCAGCTGACGTAAGCTGCATGCACGTTGAGCGTGGAGGCGTGGCGTGCACGCGTGCTCATCCTTTACTTAACACAATCTAGACAGGATCTCTCGATGACATCCAGCCACTCCGCGCGCTCGGCGCTCGCGGTCGCTCTTGTCCTTGCCGTCTCGGGCACCCCGCTCACGCCGGCCTTCGCCCAGGCCGCCTGCTCGTCACCGAAGAACGACCTGTTCAAGAACCCGTTCAACAAGCGCAGCGCGCATCACCGGCCGATCGGAACCGGTGCGGTGTACGCCGCCGACAACCATCCCGCGACCAGGAGCTGGCTCCGGGGCACCCATCTGAACATCAATGTCGGCACGCCCTCCGGCACCGGCGTCGTCGAGGTGGACGCGCGCGATCCGCTGCGCACCATCACCGGCCAGGCGAACTGCGACCGCGTCTCCGGCATGCCGGTCTCGATCCGGCTGCCGCGCAACGGGTTCATCACCAAGACGCAGCGGGCCGGGGGCGGCTGTGCCGACAATGTGGTCGTCGTCTACGACCGCACGATCAACAAGGCGCATCAGCTGCGCCAGTACAACTGGCGCAACGGCCGTCCCACGGCGCAGAAATACACGACCTGGGACATCCGCGGCCTCGGGCACGGCACCCGCCGCGGCGAGAATGTCGGCACGGCCGCCTCGGGCGTGGCGGCACTGTTCGGCGTGCTGCGCGGCCACGAGATCAACACCCCGGGCCACAAGATCGAGCATGCGCTCCACATCGGCCTGCCCCGCAAGCCGGGGCGGGGCTGCAACGTGATGCTGTCGGACCAGGTCGTGCTGCCTGCGACCAACCGCGACCGGAGTGCCGGCAGCGGTGGCAACAATGGGGGTGCCATTCCCTATGGCGGGCTGCTCGCGCTGAAGCCCAGCGTCAACATCGCGAGCCTCAACCTCAGCGAGCCCGGCCGCCGGCTGGCCGCGGCGATCCAGAACTACGGCATGTACGTCATCAACGGCGGCGGGTGCAACGCGGGTGCGATCGACGCCGATCAGAACGTCAGCGCCGCGGTCAAGAACCAGCTGCGCAACGACATCCGGAAGATCTACCCGCATGTCCGGCTGGTCTTGAACAACAACGTGATGGGCAGCCCGGTCGCAGGCGGCGGCAGCCCGCGCGCACCCAACTGCGCCTTCGACAGCTAAGGTCCCACGAGAAACGACGACACCCGGGCCGAGAGGCCCGGGTGTCCGACGCTACTCAGCCGGCTATCAGCCGCCGACCTCGCCGTACTCGCCGTTCTTCCAGACATACATCACGTACTCGGGGTTGAGCACGTCGCCCTTCTCGTTGAAGGACAGGCTGCCCAGCACCGTCTCGTAGCTGCCGTCCTGCAGCGCCTTGGCGACCGCCTCGGGATCGGTCGAGCCCGCCTTGGCCGCGGCGTCGGCGAAGGCCTGGATCGCGGCGTAGGTGTAGAGGGTGTAGCCCTCGGGATCGTAGTTCTCGGCCTTGAACTTCGCGACCACGTCGGCGGCGGCCGGCGACTTGCGCGGATCGGGCGCGAAGGTCATGAGCGTACCCTCGCCGGTCGGGCCGGTGATCTCCCAGTACTGCTTGTCGACGAGCGCATCGCCCGACATCAGCGTGGCGTTGAAGCCCTGCTCGCGCGCCTGGCGGACGATCAGGCCGGCCTCGGTGTGGTAGCCGCCGTGGTAGATCAGGTCGACGCCGGCATCCTTCATCTTGGTGATGAGCGCCGTGAAGTCCTTGTCGCCGGCGGTGACCGCCTCGTACATGACCTCGGTCACGCCGAGCTTGTTCAGCTCCTTCTTGAACTCGTCGGCCAGGCCCTTCCCGTAGGCCGACTTGTCGTGGATGATCGCGACCTTGGAGCCGGTCTTGTTGTTGACGACGTAGTTCGCGGCATAGATGCCCTGCACGTCGTCACGGCCGCAGGTGCGGAAGACGTTGCTGAAGCCCTGCTCGGTGAGCTTGGGGTTGGTCGAGGCCGGCGAGATCTGGAGGATGCCCTCCTCGTTGTAGACCGCCGAGGCCGGGATCGAGCTGCCCGAGCAGAAATGCCCGGCGACGAACACGACCTCGTCGTTGACGAACTGGTTGGCGACCGCCACCGCCTGCTTCGGGTCGCAGGCGTCGTCGCCGACCTGCAGGACGAGCTGCTCGCCGTTGACGCCGCCCTTGGCGTTGATGTCCTTGACCGCCATCTCGGCGCCGCGCTTCATCTGCTCGCCGAACACGGCGTACTGGCCGGTCATCGGGCCCGCGGTCGCGATCTTCACATCGGCCCACGCGGCGCCGCCGCCGAGCAGCACGAGCGCGGAGGCGCCCATCAGCAGGTTGGTCATCCGACGCATCATTGCTTCCTTTGCCTGACTTACACGTGTTGGGCCCCTCAGGCGCTGTCGCCTGCGGGCCACGTCGCTCGGCCGGGATTATTCGTGGACCGGCTGATGCTTGACAAGCGTCATTCGCCCGGATCGCCGTTGCGGCGAGCCGGGTTACACATCCTTCAACTCCGTGTAGCCGAACGGCGAGGTTCGGCGGTAGCGCCACGGATACTGGCTCACCAGCTTGCCGACCTTGGCGATCCGCCAGGCGGCCAGCCCCATCGCGGCCAGCACCAGGAAATGCACGAAGATGCCCCACAGATTGACCAGCTCGCCCTGGAACAGGGCATAGGTCAGGAACCGGTCGGCCAGCGCCAGGCCGAAGGCCGCGGCCACCACCTGCCAGGCGGGCTTCCAGTTGTTGGCCACCGCACGGCCGGTGAGGATCGCCGCACCCCCGACCATGATCACGGTGAGGCCGATGAAGATCGCCGGGGAGGTGCCGAGCAGGGCGGTCAAGGCGTTCACGGTCAGTGCCCACCCTCGAGATAGGCGGCGCGGATCTCGGGGTTCGCCAGGAGCTCCCTGCCGGTGCCCGACATCAAGATCCGGCCGGTGGCCAGGACGTAGCCGCGATGGGCGATCTTCAGCGCCTGGTAGGCGTTCTGCTCGACCAGGAGGATGGTGAGCCCGTCCGTCTTGTTGATCTCGACGATGGCCTTGAAGATCTGCTGCACCAGGATGGGTGCGATGCCGAGCGAGGGCTCGTCGAGCAGGAGGAGGCGCGGTCGGGCGAGCAGTGCCCGGCCGATCGCCAGCATCTGCTGCTCGCCGCCCGACAGCGTGCCGCCGCGCTGGTCGATCCGCTCCTTGAGGCGCGGGAACAGGGTGAAGACCTTCTCGACGTCCTGGTCGAACCAGCGGCCCTGGTTCGGGACGGCACCCATCTGCAGGTTCTCCCACACGGTCATGCGCGGGAAGATCCGGCGGCCCTCGGGCGACTGGCTGATGCCCAGGTTGACGATGTCGTAGGTGGCGAGCTTGGTGATGTCGCGGCCGTCATAGACCACCCGGCCCCGGGATGCCTTGGGGCTGCCGCAGACGGTCATCAGCAGCGTCGACTTGCCGGCACCGTTCGAGCCGATGATCGTGACGATCTGGCCCTGCTCGACCTCGACGCTGACGCCCTTCAGCGCCTCGATGTTGCCGTAGAAGGTGTGGACGTCCTCGAGCCGCAGCATCAGCGGGTTTCCGCGATGGCGAGGTCGACCGCGACTTCCGGCGGCAGCTCCTCCTCGTCCGGCTCGCCGAGATAGGCCTTGATCACGGACGGATCGGTGCGGACCTCCTCGGCGGTCCCGTCGGCGATCTTCTTGCCATAGTCCAGGACCACGATGTGGTCGGAGATCGACATGACCATGCCCATGTCGTGCTCGATCAGCAGGATCGACACCTCCTGCTCGTCGCGGATGCTCTTGAGGAGCTGCGACAGGTCGCCGGTCTCGCGCGGGTTGAGGCCCGCCGCGGGCTCGTCGAGGCACAGGAGCCGCGGCCGGGTGCACATGGCGCGCGCGATCTCGAGCTTGCGCTGGTCGCCATAGGGCAGGGCCCCGGCGTTCCAGTCGGCCTTGGCGGTGAGGCCGGTGCGCTCCAGCCAGAACTTCGCGAGCTCGACCGCCTCGCGCTCGGCGTCGCGGTAGCCGCCGACGCCGAGCAGGCCCAGGACGCTGTAGCCCGAGGCGCGCATCAGGTGGTTGTGCTGCGCCACGATCAGGTTCTCGAGCGTGCTCATCTTGGCGAACAGGCGGATGTTCTGGAACGTGCGCGCGAGGCCCTCGCGCGGGATCATGAACCCGTCCTTCTGCTCGAGCAGCACCGGCCCGTTGACGCCGTGGAAGGTGAGCTCGCCCACGGTCGGCCGGTAGAAGCCGGTGAGGCAGTTGAACACGGTGGTCTTGCCGGCGCCGTTCGGGCCGATGATCGCGGTGATGTCGCGCTGGTGGGCGGTGAAGTTGAGGTCGTCGACGGCGACCAGGCCGCCGAAGCGCATGGTGAGGTGCTTGACCTCGAGGATCGGCGGCGCGGTCATCCGGATCCTCCGCCGCCCACCGGGTGCAGGCGGATCGTCGGCTCGCGGTGGCCGAGCAGGCCGCCCGGACGCCAGACCATGATCGCCACCATGGCGGCACCGAACAGGCAGCATGCGGTACTCGGCAAAGCCGCGCGCCATCTCGGGCAGCACCACGAGCAGGGTCGCCGCGAGCACGACGCCCATCTGGCTGCCCATGCCGCCCAGCACGACGATGGCCAGGATGGTGGCACTCTCGATGAAGGTGAAGCTCTCGGGGCTGATGAAGCCCTGGCGGGTGGCGAAGAAGGAGCCGGCGAAGCCGCCGAACATCGCACCCAGGGCGAAGGCGGTGAGCTTGGTGTTGGTCGGGTTGATGCCCAGCGCCTTGCAGGCGATCTCGTCCTCGCGCAGCGCCTCCCAGGCCCGCCCGATCGGCATCCGCCGCAGGCGCAGCACGACGAAGTTGGTGAACAGCGCCAGCGCCAGGATCAGGAAGTAGAGGAAGATGATGCGGTGCAGGCTGTCGAACTCGAGGCCGAACAGCTCGTGGAACGCGGTGGTGCCCTCCGCGCGGGGTGCGGTCGAACTCGAAGCCGAAGAAGCTGGGGCGCGGGATGTCCGACAGGCCGTTGGGCCCGCCGGTGACCTCGTACCAGTTGAGCAGGACGATGCGGATGATCTCGCCGAAGCCCAGCGTGACGATGGCCAGGTAGTCGCCGCGCAGGCGCAGCACCGGGAAGCCCAGCATCACGCCGAAGGTGGCGGCGAGCAGGCCGGCCAGCGGCAGGCAGGTCCAGAAACCCAGGCCGAAGGTGTGGGCGAACAGGGCGTAGGAGTAGGCGCCGACCGCGTAGAAGGCGACGTAGCCGAGATCGAGCAGGCCGGCGAGGCCGACCACGATGTTCAGGCCCCAGCCGAGCATGACGTAGATCAGGACCGTGGTGGCGATGTCGACCACGTAGCGGTTGGCGAACGGCAGTGAACGGCAGGACGAAGCGCGAAGACGAGCCCGGCGGCCGCGAACCACCAGGAGCGCGCGGCGATCGCCTGGCCCACCTTGACCAGGCCGGGCGGCGTCGCGAGGCCGCTGCTGGCGGTGCCGAGCCAGCGCATGGCCAGACGGCCGGCGAACACGACCGCGGTCAGCGAGGAAGACCCAGCTCGAAATGGAACTCCAGCGTCATCCCGTCCGGGCCGCTGGCGGTGCGCATGCCGAGCAGGGGCGCCAGCAGGACGAAGGTGACGAAGGCGGCGAGCAGCGCGTCCTTGAGTGCCGGCGCCATGCCAGCGGTGGCCCCTTCGGCGGTGGCGGCGGTGGTCGCCATGCGCCTAGACCTTCTCGATCTCGGGCCGGCCGAGCAGGCCCGTGGGCAGGAAGATCAGCACCACGACCAGGATGCCGAAGGCCGCCACGTCCTTGTACTGGATGCTGAAGTAGCCCGACCAGAACGCCTCGATCAGGCCCAGCACGAGGCCGCCCAGCATGGCGCCGGGGATCGAGCCGATGCCGCCCAGCACCGCGGCGGTGAACGCCTTCACCCCGGCGAGGAAGCCGATGAAGAAGTCGATCACGCCGTAATAGAGCGTGGCCATCATGCCGGCGACGGCGGCCAGCGCCGCGCCCATGACGAAGGTCAGCGAGATCGTGCGGTCGACGTTGACGCCGCACAGCCCGGCCATCTTCAGGTCCTGCTCGCAGGCGCGCTGCGCCGCGGCCGAGCGGCGTGCGGGCGATCAGGCAGGAGAAGCCAGTCATCAGGACGAGCGTCAGCAGGATCGACGAAGATCTGGGTGTAGCCGATCTGGACCGGGAAGGCCGCTGTCCGCGCCGAACACGAAGCCGCCCGAGATCTTGGGCGGCAGCGGCTTGACGTTGGCGCCCTGGGTGATCTGGACGAAGTTCTGCAGGAAGATCGACATGCCGATGGCCGAGATCAGCGGTGCCAGGCGGAACGAGCCGCGCAAGGGGCGGTAGGCGATCCGCTCGACCGTCCAGCCATAGGCGGCGGTGATCAGCATGGCCACGATCAGCACGGTCAGCAGCGCCAGCGGCACCCAGGTGAGCCCGATCATGCCGAGCAGCGTGAAAACGATGATCGTGAGGAAGGCGCCGATCATGTAGATCTCGCCATGGGCGAAATTGATCATGCCGATGATGCCGTAGACCATGCTGTAGCCGATGGCGATCAGCCCATACATGGAGCCGAGTGTCAGCCCATTGACCAATTGCTGCAGGAAGTAGCTCATCTGCTTTTGTTCCCGCAGTCGGTGGCGCATACTAGCGCAATGCGGAAGCAGCCGCCGGTCATCACACCACCATGACTTGGGCTGCGGGCAGTACCGGCAAGCTTCGCTCCCGTTCGCGTCCTCAAGCAACTGCGCCATGCGTCCAAGCTTGTCAATCGCCCAGCCTCGGCCGGGCCGGCGCCCTTCACGCCGTCGTGGGTTGGGCGCGCGGCGCCCGTCTGCGACGCTGGCGGCAGTGAGGGAGTGTGCAGCATGCAGATCCGCGATCCGCGCGGCGTGCCGATGACCGCCGGCGAAGCAGCCTCCGTCGGGCGCTACGAGGCGGCCTTGGGCGACGTGCTGGGCTATGCCGGCGACCCGATCGGCAAGATCGAGGCCGCACTCGCCGACGACCCGCTGCTGGTGATGGGCCATCTCTTGCGCGCGCACACCTTCCTGTTCGCGCTGCAGCCCGGCTTTGGTGCCAAGGCCGCCACCAGCCTCGCCGCCGCCCGCGCACTCGCGGCCGCGGCGAGCCCGCGCGAGCGGCTGCACCTGGCGGCGGCCGAGGCCTGGGCCGGCGGCGACCATGCCGGTGCGGTGGCCGCGTTCGACGCCATCCTGGCCGAGCACCCGCGCGACCTGACCGCCTTGATGTTCGCGCACCAGGCCGACCTGTTCGGCGGCGACGCCCCGGTCGCGCGTCGGCCGGCCGCGGCGCTGGCCCATTGGGACGGCGCCCTGCCCGGCCACGGCTTCGTCCAGTCGATGCTGGCCTTCGGGCTGGAGGAGGACGGCGACTATGCGGCGGCCGAGCCCCTCGGGCGGGCGGCGGTGGCCGCCAACCCCAAGGACGTCTGGGGCATCCACGCCGTCGGCCACGTGCTCGAGATGCAGGGCCGGGATGCCGAGGGCGTCGCCTGGTACGAGGCGCGCGAGGCCGACTGGGCGCCGGGCTGCTTCTTCGCGGTCCACAATGCCTGGCATCTGGCCCTCTACCATGTCGACAGCGAGGACCATGCCGCGGCCCTGGCGGTCTACGACCGCCTGCTGCGTCCGGGCAAGCGCAGCATCCTCTTGAACCTGTGCGACGCCACGGCGCTGCTGTGGCGGCTGACCCTGGCCGGCGTGGACGTCGGCGGGCGCTGGGACGAGGTGGCCGACCTCACCGTACCGCACGCGCTGACCCGCGTGCACGTGTTCGACGACGTGCATCTGGGGATCGCGTTCGCGGCCTCGGGCCGCGATTTCGCGCTGAAGGAGCTGCTGCGCTCGCTGGCCGAGCAGGCGCGCGGCGAGGGCGGGCCGGCGGCGCGCGCACGGCAGGTGGCGCTGCCGGCGGCCCAGGCGATGGCGGCCTTCGCCCATGGCGCCTACGCCGCCGCGGTCGAGCGCCTGCTCGCGCTGCGGCCGCACGCACGGCTGATGACCGGCAGTGTGGCACAGCGCGACATCCTCGAGCTCACCCTGATCGAGGCGGCCATCCGCGACGGGCAGCTCGGCCTCGCCCGCGACCTGCTGACCCCGCGCCTCGCGCGCAAGCCTTCGAGCGCGCGGACCAGGCGCGATCTCGCCCGCTGCCGCGCGGGATAGGCAGCCGCGGCGTCCCGGGCTAGCCTGCCGGATACACTGCCCCGCAGGCTGGCCCGATGGCACAGGACAGCGATGAGGCGGCACGCACCGCCTGGTTCGGCGTGGGTGCCCGGTTCTACGTCGATCTGGCGCGCGCCTTCGCCGGTGCGCTCCTGTTCGCCTTGCCCCTGCTGATGACCATGGAGATGTGGTCCCTGGGCTTTGTCGTGCCGCCGGAGCGGCTGGCGATCTTCCTCCTGGTCGGCATCCCGCTGCTCACCGGGCTCGCCTGGCTCGCCGGGTTTCGCGACGATGTCGGCTGGCGCGACGCCCTGATCGACGCCGGCATCGCCTACCTCCTGGCCGCGCTTGCCGCGGGCGCGGCATTGCTGCTGCTGGGTGCGATCACCCCGGACATGTCGTGGCACGAGATCGCCGGCAAGGTGGCGCTGCAGATGGTCCCGGCGGGCATGGGTGCGGTCCTGGCACGCAGCCAGCTCGGCCTGCGGGACGAGCAGGATGCGGAGAAGGCGCGCCGCGAGAGCTACGGCGGCGAGCTGTTCCTGATGGCCGCGGGTGCCCTGTTCCTCGCCTTCAATGTGGCGCCGACCGAGGAGATCGTGCTGATCGCCCACCAGCAGGCCAGTCCCTGGTACGGGCTGGGGCTGCTCGCGGCCTCGCTTCTCGTGCTGCACGCCTTCGTCTACGCCCTGGGCTTCGTCGGGCAGCACAGCCCGCCCGGGGGCATGAGCGGAGCGCGCGAGTTCTTCCGCCTCACCCTGCCCGGCTATGCGGTCGTCCTCGTGATCTGCACCTACGTGCTCTGGACCTTCGGCCGGCTCGAGGGCCTGCCGCTGCTGCCCGCACTCCATTTCGTGCTGGTGCTCGGCTTCCCGGCCGCCCTGGGTGCCGCGACCGCGCGGCTGGTCCTGTGATGTCCGATACCCCGCCCGTCGAACGCGTGCTCGGCCTCGTCGGCGCCGCTCTGGTGCTCGTCATCGCGGGCTACCTCCTGCTCGCCGCCTGGCATGGCGAGGGACGGGGCACGCCCGCGGTCACGGTCGTGCTGGCACCGGCGCAGTCGCTGGGCGGCGCCGGTTGGGTGGTGCCGTTCCGGGCCGTGAACCAGGGCAGCGCGCCCGCGGCCGGCCTGCGGCTCGAGGCGGAGCTCGCTGCTGCCCGACGGCCGGCGCGAGCGCGGCGAGGCCGTGATCGACTACCTGGCGAGCGGTGCGGAGCAGGAAGGCGGCTTCTTCTTTGCGACCGATCCCGGCTCGGGAAGGCTCTCCAGCCGGGCGCTGGGCTACGTGCAGCCGTGAGCGGTTGCGCGCATCGCCCGTTTCAAGCTATACGCATCGGCCGCTGCCGTCCCCGCCGCTCCATCTGAACCAAGCCCGGCCCATGCAGGCCGGGCTGCCCATTGTCATCGCTCGAGACGATCATGGACGTCCGTTTCAACGACGTGCTGGCCTTTGCCGTGGCGCAATGGCGGCAGTCCCCCAAGCCCGTGGCCCTGGCCGGCGGCCTGATGTTCGCCGCCACCATGGCCGAGATCTTCACGCCCGTCGCGATCGGCCAGCTCGTCGACGCGCTGGCCGGCGAGCGCGCCGAGCCGGCGCAGGCGGTCCGGGCGCTCGGCTGGGTGATCGGCCTGGGCATCCTGTTCCAGCTCCTGCAGAAGTCGGGCGACTATGTCTGGGCCGGCGTGGCGATGGGCATCATGCGCCGGATCGGTGCCGAGGCCTTCGCGCAGGTCCAGCGCTTCTCCAGCGACTGGCACGCCGACACCTTCGCCGGCTCGACCGTGCGCAACATCACGCGCGGCGTGTGGGCGTTCGACATGTTCGGCGACGCCGTCTACTTCCACCTCGGTCCGGCCGCCGCGGTCACCATCGGGGCCGTGGCCCTGATGCTGTGGCACTGGCCGCTGATGGGGCTGGTGTTCCTCGTGGGTGCGGTCCTCTACACCGCGCTCTCGATCCGCCTGTCGCTGGGCTACGTCGCGCCGATCCGGCGGGTCGCGGCCGAGAACGACAGCCGGCTCGGCGGCGCCCTCGCCGACGCCCTGACCTGCAACGCCGTGGTCAAGAGCACGGCGGCGGAAGGGCGCGAGGACGAGCGCCTGGGCGGCGTGCTCGACGTCTGGCAGGCGACCATGCTGCGTGCCTGGTACGCCTCGATCCATACCGGCGTGGCGCAGAACGCGATGCTGATCGCCCTGCAGGCCGCCCTGGTCGGCGGTGCGCTCTGGCTGTGGTCGCAGGGCCGGGCCAGCGCCGGCGACGTGGCCTACGTGCTCACCAGCTTTCTCCTGGTCGGCCGCTGGCTGCGCGACGTGGGCATGCAGCTGCGGACCGCGCAGCAGGCGGCCAACGACATGGAGCGGCTGATCGCCTACCACCGCACGCCGGCCACCGTCGTCGACCCGCCGGGTGCAGCACCGCTGGCGGTGGCCGGCGGTGCGGTCCGCTTCGAGCAGGTGCGCTTCCACTACGGGCGCCACGCCGAGCCGCTGTTCGACGGCCTGTCGGTCACGATCGCGGCCGGCGAGCGCGTGGCCCTGGTGGGCCATTCGGGCAGCGGCAAGACCACGTTCGTCAAGCTCCTGCAGCGGCTGCACGACGTGCAGGGCGGGCAGATCCTGATCGACGGCCAGGACATCGCCGGCGCCTCGCTGGCAAGCCTGCGCGAGGCCATAGCACTGGTGCCGCAGGAGCCGGTGCTGTTCCACCGCTCCCTGGCCGAGAACATCGCCTACGCCCGGCCGGCGGCGCACCCCGACGAGATCGTCCGCGCGGCGCGGCTGGCGCATGCGCACGGCTTCATCGAGCGGCTGCCGCAGGGCTACGCGACCCTGGTCGGCGAGCGCGGCGTGAAGCTGTCGGGCGGCGAGCGGCAGCGGGTGGCGATCGCGCGGGCGATCCTGGCCGACCGGCCGATCCTGGTGCTGGACGAGGCGACCTCGTCGCTGGACAGCGAGGCCGAGCAGCTGATCCAGGATGCGCTCGAGCAGCTGATGGCCGGGCGGACCACGCTGGTGATCGCGCACCGGCTGTCGACGGTGCGCAAGGTCGACCGGATCTTGGTGTTCGAGCGCGGCCGGATCGTCGAGCAGGGTCCGCATCGCACGCTGCTGGCCCGCCCCGACGGCCGCTATCGCGGGCTCTACCTGATGCAGGCCGCCGGCATGGAGGCGCTGCCGCAGGAGGCGGCCTGACCGGCCGTCAATGCAGCACCGGGACCTGCGGCCCGGGCACGCTCAGGCGATAGCCGGCCCGGTCGAGCACCTGGGCGAGCTGGCGGGCGGCCGCGCACAAGGCGGGAGCACCGTCCGCGCCGACGAGTGCGGCCGCGATGCGGCTGCTGCCCTGGGCCTCGCCGGCCTGCGCGCAGGCGAGCAGGCTCAGGCAGCGCGCCTCGTCGGTGCTGAGCACCGCGCAGCGCAGCGGGCACAGGCCGCAGCGCCGCGGGGTCTCCAGCGCGTCGCACAGCCGCTCGAACTGGGCGAGGGCGGGTTCGACCGCGGCCAGGCCGCAGGCCAGGACGAAGCCCTGCACGAGTACCGGCGTCGTCTCGCCCTGGTCGGCGCGCCGCTGCCGCAAGGCCCACAACAGCAACTGCTCGCCCGTGCCAAGCTGGCCGACGACGATGTTGGACAAACCGGTCATGCGTTGCTCCACGAGGCAGTAATCCGCTCGTGGTCGATAATGCCAAGCACGGCCGGGTGATAGTCCCCATGATTTGGGAACACTATGGAGTGGATCTAATCACCGACGCGGGGATTGCCCGGCTCAAAAGCCGTTGGGATTTCCGGGCAGGATCGTGCCGGTCCCGTCGGTCTTGCCGTCCTTCAGCCAGGCCACCTGGTCGCCGGCGAGGCCGACCGCCCAGCACGCCTCCGGGTCCGTGCCGTACTTGAAGCACATGGCGTCGCCCTCGACGCGCCAGGCCCCGGTGTAGTCCTTGCCGCGGATCGTGCCGTCGGCGGCGTAGAACTCGGTGTAGACGCCGGAGCTCGCCATGCTGCCCTGGACCGTGTTGCCGGTGATCGCGGCCTTGATCGCGTCGCCGGTGGCGGGAGCCTGGGCCAGCGCCGGGCCGGCGGCGACGACCAGCGACAGGGCGATGATGCGGCTTAGCTTGTTCATGCGTTCCTCGCAGCGTTAGTGACGGTCGAGGAACTAGCGGCCGCCGAGCCCGAGGCCAGGGCTACATGGTCCGGAAATGCAGCCGCGCCGCCTTGGCGTAGCGGTCCGCCAGCATCGCCAGGGCGTGGGCAGGGTAGGCGGGTCCCGCGCCGTGGCACCAGACCGGGTCCGGCCAGGCCGGATCGCTGTGGAACCGCGCGATGACGTGGACGTGCATCTGGGCCACCACGTTGCCCAGCGTCGCCACGTTGGTCTTGTCGGGCTTGGCGATCTCGCGCACGAGCCGGGTCGCCGCCAGCATCTCGGCGCAGAGCTGGTCGTAGTCGGCACCCTCCAGGTCGGTGAGCTCGACCACCCCGACGCGTCGCGGCATCAGCAGCAGCCAGTGGAAGCGCGCATCGTCCTTGAGGCGCACCTGGCACAAGGGCCAGTCCACCACCGGCACGCTGCCCTGCTCGAGCCGCGGGTCGAGCGCGAATGCTTCGGCCATGAGATCCTCCCGGGTGGCTCAGCTGAGCTGGTAGCCGATGCCTCGCAGATAATCCACGAGGCGCCGGCCCGGCTCCTGCGGGTAGCGCTCGGCCAGGAACGTTACCGCCGCGATGCGGTCGACCCGGAACGAGCGGAAGTCGCGCCGCAGCTCGCACCAGCCGAGCAGCACCCAGACCGGCGGGAAGAAGGCGAGGTTCATCGGCCGGACCACGCGCGTCGTGTCGGTGCCGGCAAGGTCGAGGTAGCGGACGCGGATCTTGCGCTCCTCGCGCACGCAGCGGCGGAGCGCCGCCATGTCGACCGCGATCTCGGGCCGGCGCTCGCTGGGCGGTGCGGCCAGCGCCAGGCTCGCGACCCGCGGACGCATGCGCTCGGGCAGCACGGCCGCCACCTTGGCCAGCACGTCGGCGGCGGCACGGCCGAGCTCGGGATCCCCCCAGCTCTGGACGATCCGTGTGCCGACGAGGAGCGCGTCGAGCTCGTCCTCGGTGAACATCAGCGGCGGCAGGTCGAAGCCCTCCCGAAGCAGGTAGCCGACGCCGGCGGCACCCTCGATCGGCACGCGCCGGCCGATCAGCTCGGCCATGTCGCGGTAGACCGTGCGCAGCGAGACCTCGAGCTCCTCGGCCAGCGCCGCCGCGGTCACCGCCCGGCGGGTCCGACGCAGGATCTGGATGATCTGGAACAGCCGGTCGGCCCGTCGCATCGCCGCTTCCTGCCACGACCCTGCTGACAGGATGCTGTCAGCAGGGTCTCGCTAGCAAGGCCCGGTCGTCAGCTCGACCGGGAGACTTCGCATGATCGTCCTGCACCAGTTCGAGACGGCCTTCGGCCTGCCGAACCCGAGCCCGTTCTGCATGAAGCTCGAATGCTTCCTGCGCATGAGCGGCCTGCCCTACCGCAGCGTGCCGCTGCACGATCTGGCCGGCTCGCCCAAGGGCAAGGGGCCGTTCGTCGAGATCGAGGCCGAGCGCATCGGCGATTTCGGCGTTGGTCATCCGCGAGCTGGAGCGCCGCTATGGCGTCGACCTCGACCGTGGACTGACCCCGGCCGAGCGCGCCGTCGGTCACGCGCTGGGCGTGATGCTCGAGGAACGGACCTACTTCGTGATGCTGCACGACCGCTGGATCGACGACCGCAACTGGCCCCTGGTCCGCGACGCCTACCTTACCGACCTGCCCGCGGCGATGCAGGACGAGATCCGCGCCGGCTGCCGGCACGCGGCTCGCGGAGCAGGGCCTCGGCGCCCACACGCCCGAGGAGATGCATGCCCTGGCGATCGCCGACATCGACGCCGTCGCCGGCTGGCTCGGCGACCAGCCGTTCCTGATGGGGGCCGGGCCGACCAAGGCGGACGCCACGGTCCATGCCTTCGTCTGCAACCTCCTGGCCGAACCCTTCACGACGCCGCTGCGGGACGCGACGCGCCGGCATGCCAACCTCGTGGCCTACAACCAGCGAATGCTGGCGCGGTTCTTCGCCTCCCGATCGCTGGCCGCGTGAACGAAGGCCTCGCCCAGAGTGCGCTGCACCGCTTCGATTCCGGGCAGCGGGATCGAAGCCAGCATCGTACTGCCGCGCCGCATCGGCTGCTTTGTCTTGCGTGAGCAGGGCGGGTTCGTCGATGCCGCCAGCCGGCGCGTGCCGATCACCATGGCGGTCAAGGAGCGACCAGCATGATAACAATCAAAGATTGAAAAACGATCGCTGTCTAGTCTATTTTGGTTGCTGCTGCCGGGTTGGCGATCGGCCGTCGGCTTGTCGTTGGACCACGTCTCCAAAGCAGGAATTACCTCTGCGATCCAGGTGAGACTGTGTCATGAGCGCACAATCCGGCGCTGGCGATCGAATGCACCAAGCGAATCCGTGCAGATCCATATCGAGACGCAATTGGCAGGTAGGCGCTCTGCTGTTTGTCTCGGCGTTTCTTACCTACGCCATGTTCTCCAACGCCAATCCGGGCGCCAACACCAAGTCCCGTCTCGCCCTGGTGCTGAGCATCGTCGAACATGGGCAACTGCGCATCGACGGGTTCGCAGGCACCACGATCGACAAGGCGCAGGTGGGCGAGCACTACTACTCCGACAAGACGCCCGGCATGAGTCTGATGGCCGTGCCGGTAGCCAAGCTCTTCACCATGCTGGCTGCCGCGAGCGGCCACGAGCCGGTCTGGCTGGACGGGGCCGGCCGCCCGTCGGCGGCCTACAAGATCCTGCTCTATGTCGTGGGCATCTTCACCTCGGCCTTGCCCACCGCCCTGGCGGTCGCCGTTCTCTACCGCGTGGCCCTGCGGGTCAGCGACGATGCGGATGCGGCACTGTTCGCGGCCCTGGCCTTCGGCTTCGCCACGCCGGCCTGGGGCTGGGCCACGACCTTCCTCGGCCACGCGGCATCCGGCTCGATCCAGTTCCTGGCGCTGGCGGCGTTGCTCGCCGCAGCGGACAAGGGCGGGCAGCGTCGGGCGTTCACCCTCGACCTGCTCGCCGGTGCCCTGCTCGGCTGGAGCATCGTGGTGGAGATCACCGCCGGACCGAGCGCGGTCATGATCGCTCTTTTTCGTCTCGTGACCGGCGCAGCGTAGCGCGGTCCGGGCGGGAGCTGCCCTGGCCTTGGGCGGGCTCGCGGCCATCACGCCTTTGCTCATCTACAACGGCGCGGCCTTCGGCTCGCCCTTCAAGCTCGGCTACGGCGCGGTGGTGGGCTTCGAGGGCATGCAGCAGGGCTTCTTCGGCGTCCGCCTGCCGTCGCTCCGGGTCATCGGGGAGCTCCTGTTCGGCTGGCACCGCGGACTGCTGTGGGTGGCACCCATCCTCGTCCTGACCCCCCTCGCACTCTGGCACCTGATGGCCCAATCGCGATGGCGCCCGTTGGCCATCCTGATCATCGCGATCGCGGCCTACTACGTCCTGCTCAACTCCAGCTACTTCTACTGGGATGGCGGGGACTCGACCGGACCGCGGCACCTCACGCCGACCCTGCCGTTCCTGTGCCTGCCCCTCTGTCTGCTCTGGCGCAGGATCGATCGACGCGTTCTCGTCGGTCTGCTGGCGCTCAGCGTCGCCACCACCCTGGTCTGCGCCGCCGTCACCATGACGGTCGACGCCTCCATCCCCCGGCCGCTGCCCGACCACCTGCTCCCGGCGTTCGCGGCCGGCGATCTCGCCGGCATGGTGCTGCACCGGTTCGGCGTGCTGCCCGGTCACGCGGCCCTGGTGCCCTTGGCTCCTGCTCTGGGCGGCACTTGGAGCGGTCGGCTGGCAGATGCGGGGCCGCGGGCGGGGAGTGCCACCGGCGACCGGTCAGGCCTTGCCCCAGGTGTAGAAGCTGGTCACCGCATAGTTCCAGACCGCCCCGATCGCGATGCCACCGAGGGCCGACATCCACCAGGAGCTGTTGTCGGCGAAGAGTTCGGCCGCCACCCCGACGTTCGCGACGAGGCCGACGGAGCAGCCCACGCCGAAGCTGAGCCAGCCGCGCAGGAGGCGGCTGCCGCGCAGACGGCGGTCGCGGTAGGTGAGTTCGTTGTTGAGCAGGAAGTTGCCGGTCATCGCCGCAAGGGTGGCCACGAGCTGGGCCACGACGAAGCGGATGCCGAGCTGGGCAAACAGCGACCAGACCACGGCCATGTGGACCACGACACCGACGCTGCCGACGGCGGCGAACATCAGAAAACGTGTCGGCACCCAGCGGCCGACCGTCTTGTCGAGGAGCAGGAACAGGAAGTCGTAGGCCGCGCGCGCATCGAACTTGCTCTCGCCGATCTCACGGGGAACGAAGCGACCGGGCAGTTCGACGATGCGGAGCGATGGCGGTGCCGTCAGCACGATGTCGAGCAGGATCTTGAAGCCCACGCCCGACAGGCGCGGCAGGAGCGGCATGACGGCGTCGCGGCGCAGCATGAAGTAGCCGCTCATCGGGTCGGTCAGCGTGGTGGAGGTGAAGAACCGTGCGAACCAGGTGGCGAGCCGGCTCGCCTCCGCGCGTCGCTGGTCCCAGCCGGCCACCCTGTCCGCAGCGAGGTAGCGGCTGGCGACCACGCAGTCGACCTCGCCGCGGCGCAGTTTCGCCACCATCGCGGGCAGAAGTCTCGCGTCGTGCTGCAGATCGGCATCCATCACGGCGACGAAGGTCGCCGGACTGGTCAGAATGCCCTCGATGCAGGCCGAGGCGAGACCGCGCCGGCCGATCCGGCGAACGAAGCGAACGCGCCGATCGGCCCTGGCGATGGCGGCGATGCGCTCGGACGTGTTGTCGGGCGAGTTGTCGTCGACGAACACGATCTCCCAGCCGATCTGATCCAGGCACTCGGCGACGCGCTCGACGAACCGGCCGATGTTGGCCGCCTCGTTGAAGGTGGGCACCACCAGCGTGAGCTCGATCGACCGCCTCTTGCTGCCGCGGGCCACTGGAGTGCCTGGAGCATCGCTCGTCGACAGATATTCGGCAACCAGCGCCATGCGCGATCCCTCCAAGTCGCCGCGGCGCCAACGCCGGCAGCGTGGAAAGGCCATCACATCCGATCAAGCGGCCGTGGCACGAGCCACTACACCGCAGATCATCTGATACGAGCTTTAACTTTGCAACCGACAGAATTCGGCCCGCATCCATACTGACGTAGGCACATGTAGCTGGCGCCTATCGGTCAGATTTCATTGTGGCTGCTCAGTTGCTACAACAAGGTTAATTTCGCGCTGGCCGGACGCGATCGCGTTCGCCGGCGCCGTCGACGGCCTCGCCCGGAACGCGCGTTGCGACTATGACTTGCCGACGGACCGCAGGGAGGACAGCCGTTGGACAAGGTCGACT
The DNA here is from genome assembly GCA_963769465.1 of uncultured Alphaproteobacteria bacterium. Taxonomy (GTDB): domain Bacteria; phylum Pseudomonadota; class Alphaproteobacteria; order Geminicoccales; family Geminicoccaceae; genus Benzoatithermus. Next base: position 28,463 of record CAVYMA010000015.1, on the reverse strand, counting down.
GTGTGCTCGACGCCAGGGCCAAGCTGGGCGAGGCGGCCCTGTGGTGCGAGCGCGAGCAGGTGCTGTGGTGGGCCGACATCGAGGGCTGCGCGCTGCACCGCTTCGACCCCAGCACCGGCATGGATACCAGCATCGGACTGCCGCGCCGGATCGGCTGCTTTGCCTTGCGCGAGCAGGGCGGGTTCGTCGTGGCACTGGAGGACGGCTTCTTCTTCATGGACGCGGCCGGAAGGCTCGAGCCGATCATCGATCCCGAGGCGGACCGGCCCGGCAACCGCTTCAACGACGGCACCACCGACCATGCCGGGCGCTTCGTCGCCGGCACCATGCCCATGGGCCCGCGCGAGCCGGTGGGGGCACTCTACCGGCTGTGGCCGGACCGGCGCTGCGAGACGCTGTTCGACCGTCTGACCGTCACCAATGGCTGCGCCTTCAGCCCGGACGGGCGGGTGTTCTACTTCTCCGATTCCGAAGCGAGCGTCCGCACGATCTGGGCCTGCGACCACGACGTCGCCAGCGGTGCCCTGACCAACCGGCGCGTGTTCGTGGACACCCACGGCCTGGCGGGGCGCCCCGACGGCGGCACGGTCGACGCCGACGGCTGCTACTGGATGGCCGGGGTCGGCGGCTGGCAGCTCGTCCGCTTCACGCCCGAGGGTGCGGTCGACCGGATCGTCGAGGTGCCGGTCGAGAAGCCGACCAAGATCGCCTTCGGCGGGCCGGCCCTGGACGTGATCTACCTCACCTCGATCGGCATGAACCCCACCCCGGGCACGGAGCAGCGCCAGCCGCAGGCCGGCGGGATCTTCGCCACCCGCGTTCCCGGCGTGGTGGGCGTCGCCCAGCCGCGCTTCGCCGGCTGAGGTTCCAGCCCGCCGGTCACTCGGGCGCGTTGGCGATCGCGTCCAGCAGATCGGGATCGACGATCGAGATCTGGCGGAAGCCGACGGTCAGGGCGCCGGCCTCGGCCAGCTCGTGGAGCACCCGGCTCACCGACTGGCGTGACAAGGCGGTCATCGCCGCCAGCTGCGACTGCGACACCCGCAGCGGCCGGCCGGTGGCGGTCACGTCGTGCTCGGCCTCCATCCGTCGCAGCAGCGCCAGGCGCGACGCGACCCGGCTGCGCGGGCTCGGCCGGACGATGTGCTCGGCCAGCTCCAGCAGTTCGACGCCGCGCTCCAGGGGCAGGCGGACCAGCCGCAGGACGTAGCGCGGCTCGCGCTCGATGATGGCCGTCACGTCCTTGCGCCGCACGAACAGCAGCGTCACGTCGGTCACCGCCGTGATCGCCAGGCCCAGCGGCAGCCCGGTGAGCACGCCCAGGACGCCGAACCACAGGCCGGGCCCGCCGACGTGGAACAGGATCTCGCTGCCGCTGCCGCCCACCTTGCTGAACGACACGTCGCCCTCGAGGATGGCCCACAGCCCGCGCGGCGGGTCGCCCTGCAGGTAGATCCAGGTGCCGCGGCGGTACGAGCGGATCTCGCTGTGGTCCAGCAGCTCCCGCCGCAGCGAGTCGGCAGGCCCGCGAACCAGCGGCTGCGCATCAAGATCGCGTCGCGCTCGGCCGGCGACATGCGCGACGGCACGTTGGCGATCACACGATTTGCCGCGTGGACTTGTAAATTTGGCGACACCATTGATAGAAGTGTTGCGGTAGGAGAATCATAGTTCGGTTGCGTCGCACGACGTGAGGTGGGGGTTCCCGGAGCGCGACGGATCTCGCGGGGAGCGTTGAGTGATCAGGCTGGCAAGTCAACGACCGTTTGTTCGGCGTACCTCGGGTGCGCTGCCATGATGACCGCCGAGCGGCAGGAAATGCGACGCCGGGTGGGGATCGAGCCACCTGCGGGCTGGCAGATGGAGCAGGGCACGCGCGGCCAGATCGCCATGGCGGCGCGCCTGCTGCGCTCCATCAGGCCGCGCGACGGCGAGGTCGAGATCGTGCTGCACGAGATCGCGCGCCGCCTCGAGCAGATCGCCGAGACCGGCACCGCGAGCCGGCCGTCGGCGCGCCGCGGCCAGGACCCGCTCACCAGCTAGCCATCCCCCGTCCCGGCGGGTTTGCTTCCCGCAGTGCGGCATCTATCCTCGCTCCGAGGCGGCCCCGAGGTCGCCGCGCTGCGGAGGATGCGATGGACGCGGTCGAGCGGGTGCTGGACGAGCTGGCGGGGCTGGCGCTCGAGACGCAGCCGCAGAAGGTGCGGCGGCGCAGCCGCGACTTCTACTGGTACAGCCCGATCCTCAAGCGCCAGCTCGACCAGGTCACGGCCGAGGCCATCGTCACCCCGCGCGACGAGGCCGAGGTCGTGCGGACCATCGCGGCCTGCCATCGCCACCGCGTCCCGCTCACGCCGCGCGGCGGCGGCACCGGCAATTACGGCCAGGCCATGCCGCTGCAGGGCGGGATCGTCCTCGACCTCTCGCGAGCTGACCGCCATCCGGTCGATCGGGCATGGCCGCGTGCGGGCCCAGGCCGGGATCCGCCTGGCCGAGCTCGACGCGGCCACCATCGCCGACAGCCGCCAGGAGCTGCGGCTGCATCCGAGCACCCACAAGACCGGCACGCTGGGCGGCTACATCGCCGGCGGCAGCTCGGGCATCGGCTCGATCACCTGGGGCCTCCTGCGCGACCGCGGCAACATCCTGGGCGCCCGCGTGGTGACCATGGAGGCGGAGCCGCGGATCCTGGAGCTGCGCGGTGCCGACATCCAGAAGGTCAACCACGCCTACGGCACCAACGGCGTGATCACCGAGCTCGAGATGCCGCTGGCCCCGGCCTATCGCTGGGCCGAGCTCCTCGTCGCCCTGCCGGACCTGATGACCGCGGCCCGCTGCGCCGACGCGCATCGCGCGCGAGGACGCGATCCTCAAGAAGCTGGTCTCGGTGATCGCCGCCCCGGTGACCCACGACTGGCTGTTCCCCGACCATGTCGCGGCGGGCGAGAGCGTGGTGCTCCTGATGGTGCGCCGAGTTCGCGCTGGACGCGGTCCACGACGCCCTGGCCGCCTGGCCCGCGCGCGTGGCCCGCCAGGCCTTCCTCGACGAGCTGGCGCCGATGCAGCAGCCGCTGTTCGAGTACAGCTGGAACCACACCACGCTGCACGCGCTCAAGCACGAGCGCACGATCACCTACCTGCAGACCCTGTTCCCCGCCCCGCGCCATCTCGACAAGGTGGCCGAGATGGCGGCCGCCTTCGGCGACGAGGTGCCGATGCACCTCGAGTTCGTCCGCTTCGGCGGCGAGATCGCCTGCTTCGGCCTGCAGCTCGTCCGCTACACCAGCGACGAGCGCCTGCTCGCGATCATCGACCACCACAACCGGAACGGCTGCCCGATCTTCAACCCGCACGAGTACACGCTGGAGGGTGGCGGGATGAAGAAGGTCGACCAGGTCCAGCTCGCCTTCAAGCGCGAGGCCGATCCCCTGGGCCTGCTCAACCCCGGCAAGATGATCGGCTGGGACGACCCGGCCTACGACGAGAGCCACGACCGCCGCTTCCTCTACGAGGCCGGTTGACGGGCCGCTCAGGCGCCCGGGCGGTCGCGCAGGCGCTGCAGCGGGAAGCGGACCAGCTCCTGCAGCAGCTCGACCAGGCAGCCGGCCGCATGCTCGATCACGGCGCGGCCGGCCTCGGCCGTGGCGTTGGCTGGCGTCGCCGCAGGCGCCCTCGCCGTGCAGGTCCTGGGTCTGCCAGCCCAGGCCGGCGGCGCCCAGGGCGCGCAGGCGCGGATAGTCGAGATCGTCGGCCACGGTCACCGGGACGAAGTCGGCCGCGGCGGCCATGTCGACCAGATCGGGGCGGACCGCCAGCATCATGGCGGTCTCCACCGCACCGGCATGGATGCCGTGGCGCAGCTCGACCGGGTCGAACAGGCCCTCGGGCAGGCCCCAGGAGAACCAGTTGGCGGCGACCGCCAGCATGCCGTGGTCGATGCGCAGCTCGCGGGCCACGATCTGCATGACCTGCGGCTGGCCGCCATGGCTGTTGAACAGCAGCAGCTTGCGCACGCCGGCACGGCGCACCGAGGCGCCCAGCTCGTACCAGACACGGCCCAAGGTCTCGGCCGAGAGCGTCAGCGTGCCGGGAAAATCGACATGCTCGTTGCTCTTGCCCACGGGCGTGGTCGGCAGGATCAGCACCGGGAGGCCAGCGGGCATGAGCTCGAGCGCCCGGCGCACGAATCGCCTCGTTGAGGCAGGTGTCGACCGCTACCGGCAAATGCGGCCCGTGCTGCTCGATCGCCCCCACCGGCAGCACGGCCACCGTCGCCTCGGGGTCGAGTGCGGCGAACTCGGGGCTGGCCAGATCCTGCCACCAGCCGGGCAACCGCAGCGACATGGCTTCACTCCCGCCGGGCGTTCCCAGCTGGGCCCGGACATGGCATGACGGCGCGCGTCGAACAAGCCGAGGACCGAGAAGGCATGGATCTGCGCCACCACTCCCCGGCGGGTGTCCGTCCACCGTTCGGCAGGTACCACCATCTCGTCGCCGTCGAGGGCGCCACCCGGCTCCTGTTCCTCTCCGGCCAGCTCGGCATCCGCCCCGACGGCAGCTGTCCCGAGGATGCCGCCGGCCAGACCGAGCAGGCGTTCCGCAACATCGACGCCTGCCTGGCGGAGGCGGGGTTCGCGCGGCGGCAGGTGGTGCGCCTGAGCGTGTTCCTGACCGAGGCCGACTACCGCCTGGACTACATGCGGGTGCGCGACGCCTGGGTCGCCGATCCGCCGCCCGCCTCGACCCTGATCGTCGTCAAGGCGCTGGCGCTGCCGGCCTTCAAGGTCGAGATCGAGGCCGTGGCGGCGGCGTGAGCCATGCGGGTGCTCTATCTCTACTGCCATCCCGTGCCGGAGAGCTATCACGGCGCCCTGCGCGCGGTGGCCCTGGCCGGCCTCGCCCGTGCCGGCCACGAGGTCGACCTGTGCGACCTCTACGCCGAGCGCTTCGATCCGGTGCTGGGGCCGGCCGAGCGCCGCGGCTACCACGACCTCGCCGCCAACCGCCGGGGCCTGGAGAGCTACGTCGACCGGCTGCAGCGGGCCGAGGCCATGGTCCTGCAGTTCCCGACCTGGTGCTACGGCGCGCCGGCCATGCTCAAGGGCTTCCTCGACCGCCTGTTCCTGCCCGGCGTCGCGTTCGACCTCGGCGATCCCGCACGGGTCCGGCCGCTCCTGGGCAACATCCGCGTGGTCGCCGGCGTGGTGACCTACGGCCGGCCGCGCCTGGCGGCCTGGTACATGGGCGACCCGCCGCGCAAGCTGGTCACCCGCTACGTGCGCTGGTTCGTGGCGCCGGGCGCGCCGGTCCGCTACCACGCGCTCTATGGCATGAACACCGCCTCCGACGCGGCCCGCAGCGGGTTCCTCGACGAGGTGCAGCAGCGCATGGAGCGGCTCTGATGCGGATGCTCGTGGTGCTGGCCCATCCGGTGCGCGAGAGCTTCGCGCACGCCGTGCACCGCAGTGCCGTCAAGGGCTTCACCCGTGCCGGCCACGAGGTCCGCGAGCTCGACCTCTACGCCATGGGCTTCGACCCGGTGATGAGCCGGGACGACCGGCTGGGCTACCACACGCCGGGCGAGAACGAGGCGCCGGTGGCCGAGCATCTCGACCATCTGCGCTGGGCCGAGGGGCTGGTCTTCGTCTACCCGACCTGGTGGTACAGCATGCCGGCCATGCTCAAGGGCTGGATCGACCGGGTCTGGGTGCCGCACGCCACCTTCGAGCTGCCCAAGGGCCTGGCGCCGATCAAGGGCCGGCTGCACAACATCAAGGTCGTGGGCGGGTTCTCGACCTACGGCTCGCCCTGGTGGTGGGTGCGGTTCGCGATCGGCGATCCCGGCCGCCGCATCGTGCTGCGCGGCGTGCGGCCCTTGTGCCATCCGGGCTGCCGCACCTTCTGGCTCGGGCACTACCGCATGGACAGCTCGACCCCGGAGAGCCGTGCCCGCTTCCTGGAGCGGGTGGAGGCCCTGGCCGCCCGGATCTAGGCCAGGGCGAGCTGCCGCCGCAGGAACCCGTCGATCAGGTCGAGGACCCGGTCCGCCGCCTCGTGATGCGGCGCATGCCCGATGCCGGGCAGGAGCGCGGCCTCGGCCGGCCCCGCCACCCCGCGCGCGATGGCCTCGACCTGCGCGCGCGTGCCGTACTGGTCGGCCTCGCCCTGCAGCACCAGCACCGGGCAGGTCACCGCGGCGATCTCGGCCGCGATGTTCCAGGACCGGAAGTCCGGCGACAGCCAGCGGTCGTGCCAGGCCCGAAACAGCGTCTCGGTCCTGTCGCCATGGTAGCGGGCGAGCCGGGTCGGCAGGTCCGTGTCGGCATAGGCCCGGCCAGCGGCCCGGATGCCGTCCACCGTGATGTCCTCGACGAAGACGTGGGCGGCCTCGGTCACCACGGCCACCGGCAGGTCCGGGAAGCGCGCGGCGTAGCAGGAGCGCGATCGTGCCGCCGTCGCTGTGGCCGATCAGGACCGGCCGCGCCACGCCGCAGGCCGCCAGGACCTCGGGCAGGAACCGCTCGGCCTCGTCGTGCAGGTAGCGCAGGTCGCGCGGCCGATCGAGCGGCTCGGACTGGCCGTGCCCCCAGCGGTCGTAGACCAGGCCGGGCAGGCCCAGCCGCGCGCACAGCCGGGTCGGGAAGTCGCGCCAGAGCGCGATGCTGCCCAGGCCCTCGTGCAGGAACACGAGCGTCGGTTCCGCCGCGCACGCCTCCGGCCGCAGCCACTGGACCGCGAGGCCGCGACCGGCCGCCTTGATCACCGCCCGGTTACGCTCCACCCTGCCCGTCCCCCGAAGCCATGGGCGCGGATGTCGCGCGGGGCGGGGCGGGAGTCAAAGCATGTCCGACCTGTTCCGGCTCGACGGCCGCGTCGCCCTGGTCACCGGCGCCTCGCGCGGCCTCGGCTTCGCGATGGCCGAGGCCCTGGCCGCCCACGGTGCCCGGGTGCTCGTCAACGCCCGCGACCCGGCCGCGGTGGCACAGGCCGCCGAGCGGATCGGCGCCGAGCCCCTGGCCTTCGACGTCACCGACGCCGCCGCCACCCTGGCCGCGATCGCGGACATCGAGCGGCGCCACGGCCGGCTCGACATCCTGGTCAACAATGCCGGCGTGCAGCACCGCGTGCCGGCGGTCGAGTGGACCGACGCCGACTTCGAGCGGGTGCTCGCGGTCAACCTGACCTCCTGCTTCCGGCTGGCCCGCGAGGCCACCAAGCTGATGCTCAAGCAGGGCCGCGGCCGGATCATCTCGACCGGCTCGGTCGCCGCCATCCTGGGCCGGCCGACCATCCACGCCTACGCCGCCGCCAAGGCCGGCCTGCACGGCATCACCCGCTCGCTGGCAGCCGAGCTCGGCCCGCACGGCATCACCGTCAACGCGCTCGCACCCGGCTACTTCGCCACCGAGCTCAACACCGCCCTGGTCAACGACGAGGCCTTCTCCGCCTGGGTCTGCAAGCGCACGCCGCTGGGCCGCTGGGCGGACCCGAAGGAGCTGGGCGGGGCGGTCGTCTTCCTCGCCTCGGACGCCGCCTCCTACGTCACCGGCCACGTCCTGGCGGTCGACGGCGGGATCAGCGTGTCGCTCTAGGTTGGCCGCGGCGCGAAACCGCCGGGCAGCGTCAGCGGGCAAGCCCGTCCAGGATCATGTCGGCGAGCTTGCCATAGTCGCCGTCGAAATGGTGCCCGCCCGGCATCTTGACGATCTGCGCCCCGGCGAGCTCGCCAGGGTGCAGGCGGTCGCCGGCTCCTCCGCGCCGTAGAAGCACTGCACCCGGTCCATCGGCAGCCGTGCCAGCTCCGGTGCCGTCGGCAGCGAGCCGGCGCGATCGTCGACGCCGAGCCAGCCGGTGACGTGGATCTCGAAGTCCGCACTCTCCGAGAGCGCGAGCAGCGCGATGCGCGCGACGGAGGCACGGTCCGCCTCCGGCAGCCGGTTGTAGAGGAACGGCAGCGTGTCGGCGCCGAAGGAGTAGCCGATCAGGACGACCTCGCGGCCGGTTCCAGGCCCTGCGGTAGTGGCTCGATGACCTCCGCGAGCTGCCCGGCGGCGGCTGCTCGGGCGTACGCTCGGACCAGAAGTAGCGCAGGCTGTCGACGCCGACGACCGGCACGCCGACCTCGCTGCAGCCGGCCGGCGATGCTCCTTGTCGATGTCGCGCCAGCCGCCGTCGCCCGAATAGACCACGGCCATCACCTCGCCCGGGCCGTCGGCCGGCAACTCGACCAGCGGCAGGTCCGCCAGGGGCTCGGCCGCCGCGGCGAGAGGCCGGCTCGAGCAGGGCCGCCAGCCGCTCGCCGAGGCCGCCTGCGGCCGGCGGCACCAGTGCCTCCTCCGCGCCCGCGGCCGCCGCGAACGCCTCCGCCGCCTCGGCCTCGTCCGGCGCCGGCGCCGACCCGCCACCAGCCCGGCAGCGGGTGGCGGACCATAGCTGATAGCCGCCCGTCGGCGGCGGGCGTGGCCGGCGCACCGGCGCACAAGGGCGCATGGGTGGCGACCCGGGTCGTGAAGCCGTCGCTCGCGGCGCCGGCCAGCGTCGCGGCCGGTGCCTGGGCCAGGGCGGCGTAGGCCACGGCCGCACCCATGCCGGTGCCGGCGACGATCGGCGTGCGGTAGCGGTCCCGCGCCCGCCGCGGCCTGGATGCGCCGGCTGGCCTCCTCGATGTCCGCTGACCAGGTAGAGGCACTGCCGGCCCAGCCCGTCCTGGCGCTCGAGAAAGGCCGGCAGTGGCCACCGGCGCCACGATCAGGCCCAGCTCGGCCAGCCGGTCGGCGGCGCGCGTCGAACTCCGGCGTCCGGCCCGCGCCAGTCGGAGAACAGGAAGACCAGTCCGTTCGCCTCGCCCGCCGGTCGGCGCAGCTCGAGCTCGCCCAGCGTCAGCCCGTCGATCTGTCTCGGCGGCGAGGCGACGGCGGAGCTCGCGGCCGCGAGCAGGAGCGCCGTAGCCCAGCCCGCCAACAATCGCGCAATCAGCCATGCTCCTGACATTGCCCCCGGCACGAAGCTGCCGCCATGACACGTCCGAGTGTCGGGCTGGATTGGGAAGCCCCTGGATGATCGGCGACGCCCGCAGCGGAGCCTGGCGGACGCTTCGTCGTGCCCTCGATCACGCTGGGCCTGTTCCTGGCCGCGGCCTGGGCGATCCACCACGAGCTCGCGGCCTACACGCTTCGCCGAGATCGCCGACGCGGTGGGCGCGCTGCCCGGCGCGAAGCTGCTCCTCGCCGTCCTTGCCGCCGCGCTGAGCTATGCCGTGCTGGCGCTCTACGATCCGCTGGCGCTGCATCATGTCGGGCACAAGCTGCCGCTGCGGCAGGGCGCCCTCGCCGGCTTCATCGGCTACGCCTTCAGCCATGCCATGGGCCTGCCGCTCCTGACCGGCGGTGCCGTCCGCTACCGCCTCTATTCCGGCTGGGGCCTGGGTGCGCCGCGAGATCGCCGGCGTGGTCGCCTTCAACAGCCTGACCTTGTGGGTCGGCGTCGCGGCCATGCTGGCCATGGGGTGCCTGGTAGCACCCACCGAGATCGGCGGGCCTGCTCGGCCTCGCCGGCAGCCACCGCGCGCGGCCTCGGCATCGGCCTCGGCGGCGGCTGCTGGCCCTCTACGTCCTGGCCGGCCTGGTTTTTCGCCGGCCCGTGGTCTGGCGCGACTGGTCGCTTCGCCTGGCCGCGCCCGCCGGTGGCCGCGGCCCAGCTCGCTGCTCGCCGCCGTCGACTGGTCGCTCGGCCGCGCTGACGCTGTGGGTCCTGCTGCCGCCGATCGGGGCTGGGCTTCTTCGGCCTTCGCCGGCCTGTTCACGGCGCCAGCATCGCCGGCGTGATCAGCCACGTCCCGGCCGGGCTCGGCGTGTTCGAGGCCGTGCTGCTGCTGGCCCTGCCCGACGGCGCCCATGCGCCCGGCGTCGCCGCGGCGCTGATCGCCTACCGCCTGATCTACTACCTCCTGCCGCTCCTCGCCGCCGCGGCGCTGTTCGCCGCTGCACCAGGCGCGCGCCGGCAGCGCCGCGCCTCGCCGGCCGTCTCGATCTCGCCCGCCGCGGCGCGGAGCTGGTCCTGCCCAATCTGCTCGCCACGCTGGTCTTCGTCGGCGGCGACCATCCTCCTGCATCTCCGGCGCCACGCCCACCGTGCCCGGCCGGCTCGACTGGCTCGCCCCCGTCGTCCCGCTCGTCGCTGATCGAGCTGTCGCATTTCCTGGGCAGCCTCGCCGGCCTCGCCCTGCTCGTCCTGGCGCTCGGCCTGCGCCGGCGTCTCGACGCCGCCTGGTGGGCCACCGGCGCTCGTGCTCGCCGCCGGCATCCTGTTCTCGCTCGCTCAAGGGCGTGGACTGGGAGGAGGCGCTCTACCTGGCGCTGGTCCTGGCGGCGCTCGCTGCCGTCGCGCCGGGCCTTCTACCGCCGCAGCCGGCTGCTGGCGCAGCGCTTCTCCGCCCCCTGGCTGCTCGCGATCCTGGCCGTGCTGATCGGCACCACCTGGCTCGGCCTGTTCTGCTACCGCCACGTCGAGTACGCGCAACGAGCTCTGGTGGCAGTTCCTGGCTCGAGGCCGACGCGCCGCGTTTCCTGCGCGCGACCGCCGGGGTGATGATCGCGGCCGCCCTGTTCGGTGGCCTGCAGCTGATGCGCTTCGCGGCACCCGGCGCGTCGGCGCCGCCGAGGTCACGGCGTCCGCCGACGCGCGGATCGCCGGCGCTCTCGCCGGCGCCGAGCGGCCGCCGTCCCACGCGGGCCTCGCCTGGCTCGGCGACAAGCGGTTCCTGTTCAGCGACAGCGGCCGCAGCTTCATCATGTACGGGGTGCAGGGGCGCAGCTGGATCGCGATGGGCGGACCGATCGGGCTCCGCCGCCGAGCGGCTGGAGCTGCTGTGGCGGTTTCGCGAGCGGTGCGACGTGTGGGGCGGGCGGACCGTGTTCTACGAGGTCGGCCCCGACGTGTTGCCCGACCTGGTCGAGCTCGGCCTGTCCTTCCTCAAGCTCGGCGAGCAGGCCTTCGTGCCGCTCGACCGGTTCGCGCTCGACGGGCCGGAGCGCTCCGGCCTGCGGCAGGCGCGTGCGGCGGGCGGAGCGCGACGGTGCCGTGTTCGCGGTCGAGCCGGCCGACCGGGTGCGCTGCCCTGATGCCCGAGCTGAAGGCCGTGTCCGACGCCTGGCTCGGCGGCAAGAGTCGCACAGGAGAAGGGCTTCTCGCTCGGCCGCTTCGATCCGGACTATCTGCGCCGGTTCCCGGTCGCCACCGTGCGCGCCGGCGGCGAGCTCGTGGCCTTCGCCAATCTCTGGACGACACGCCGGACCGCAGCGAGCTCTCGATCGACCTGATGCGCTTTCGCGAGCGGCGCCGTCCGCGACGTGATGGACTACCTGTTCGTCGCAGCTCATGCTCTGGGGCAAGGCGCAAGGCTATGGCCGCTTCGACCTCGGCATGGCGCCGCTGTCCGGCCTGCAGGACCGCCGGCTGGCGCCCTTGTGGACCCGCACCGGCGCCCTGCTGTTCACCCACGGCGAGCAGTCTCTACAATTTCGAAGGGCTGCGCCGCTACAAGGAGAAGTTCCAGCCGGTGTGGGAGCCGCGCTACCTGGCGGCGCCGGGCGGGCCCGGCGCTGGCCGCCGTGCTGGCCGACGTGGCCGACGCTCGTCAGCGGCAGCGCGCTCGGGATCGTGCGCAAGTAGGTGCCGTTCCCGAACGGCACTGCTGTTGGCAGCGGGCGCAGGCCGCACTAGATAGGGCGCAGGATCGTCGGGAGAGTCCCCATGGGTTTCACCAGCGCTTGGCACTGGGTCATCGTGCTGCTTGTCGTCGTGATCGTGTTCGGCGCCGGCAAGATTCCGCGCGTCATGGGCGACGTCGCCAAGGGCATCAAGAGCTTCAAGGCCGGCCTGAAGGACGACGAGACCACGCCGGTCGCGACCACCACCAACAACGACCAGAAGGTCGGCTGATCGGACGGCGGGGCGGGCCGCGGCGGCCCGCCCGGTCCTGCGCCTACTTGTTCTTGAAGTAGTCGACGACGTAGATCACCACGATCGCGCCCAGCACCGCCGCGATCAGCCCGCCGATCAGGCCGCTGCTGCCGAAGCCGATCACCCACAGCATCGCACTGCCGACGAAGCCGCCGATCAGGCCGAGCAGCACGTTGCCGAAGATCGGGTTGCCGCCGATCTGGATCGGCTGCTTGTTCATGATGTTGCCGGCCAGAAAGCCGGCGACGCCGGCCACGATCACGCTGATGATCAGGTTGAACATGCCTCTCTCCCCGCTTGGATCCCGCCGCCGCTGACGCCGCCCGAAGCGGCCGGTGGTTCCGCATCGCCGTGATACCCGCACCGGGCCAGTGCCGCCACCATATGGTCCGGCGGTGCGGCTTGCGCGGTCACGGCTGCGCGATTCGGGTAGAGCGGCAGGGCGATCGAGCGGGCGTGCAGGTGCAGGGGCTCCACGGGCGCGCCTTCGATCCGGCCATAGATCGGATCGCCCAGGACCGGGCAGCCCAGCTCGGCGCAGTGGACGCGGATCTGGTGGGTCCGCCCCGTGCGCGGCCGGCATTCCAGCCAGCTGATCCCGTCGGCCTCGCCGAGCACCCGGTAGTCGGTCCGCGACGGCTGGCCGGCCGGGTCGGCCTCCATCCACCAGCCGCGGACCTCCGAGCGCTTGCGCAGCGCCAGGTCGACCGTGCCCGAGTCCGCCGGCGGGCGCCCGCGCACCACCGCCCAGTAGACCTTCTCGACCTGCCCGTTCTGGAACAGCCGGCCGACGCGGGCCAGGGCCTTGCGGTGGCGGCCGAGCACGAGGCAGCCGCTGGTGTCGCGGTCCAGCCGGTGGGCCAGTGCCGGCGGCTGCGGCAGGCCGAAGCGCAGCGCCTCGAAATAGTGCTCGAGGTTGATCCCGCCGCCCGAGCCCGGCATGGACCGGCACGCCCGCCGGCTTGTCGATGATCAGGATCAGCCCGTCGCGGTGCAGGATGCGGTCGACCAGCCACAAGGGCGAGGGCAGGGCCGTGCCCTGCCCGGACGCCCGGCGTGTCGCCTTCATGCCGCCTCGCCGCCCTTGGGGCCCCAGAACACCACCCACGTCGCGAAGTCGGCGCCGAAGTCCTCGAACCGGTGCACGGCGCCGGCCTCGACGAAGATCACGTCACCGGGTCCGAAGGCCCGCCGCTCCGCGCCCTTCACGAACGTGCCGTGGCCCGAGATCACGATGTAGAGTTCGTCCTGGTCGTGCGGCGTCTGCGGATCGGCCGGCCCGCGTGGGCGCATAGACCCCGACCCGCATGCTGCCGTGGCGGATCGGGTAGGCGAACCGTTTGCCCTCCGGCGTCTCCTCGAGGCTGGCCATGATCCGGTCCAGCGGCACCAGCCAATCCTGCATTGCCCTCTCCGAAGCGGCACCGGTGAGCCTGGGCAGGCTCGACACGGCACGCTAGTTAGCCCGTCGACGGTACATGAAGGGACCCGGATGATCGAGCAGGCCATCGAGCGCATGATCTTCGTCAGCCGCTGGCTGATGGCGCCCATCTATCTCGGTTTGGTCGTCGTCCTGGCGGTGCTCGTGGTGAAGTTCCTGGAGGAGCTGTTTCATTTCGTGCCGCATGTCCTCGAATTGCGGGAAACCGACGTCATCCTGATGACGCTCACGCTGCTCGACCTCAGCCTGGCCGCCAGCCTCGTGCTGATGATGGTCTTCTCCGGCTACGAGAACTTCGTCTCCAAGATCGACACCGGGAGCCTCGATCGGCCGGCCTGGATGGGCACGCTCGATTTCGGCGGCCTCAAGCTGAAGCTGATCTCCTCGATCGTCGCGATCTCGGGTATCGACCTGCTCAAGAGCTTCATGAACATCGGCCAGATCAGCAAGGAGGACCTGATGTGGAAGGTCATCACCCACGTGGTCTTCGTGGTCTCCGGCGTGCTCCTGGCGCTGATGGACTACATCACGAGCAAGCGCCAAGGACACGTACAAGCGCTGACGCGCTGAGCCGGGCGGACCTCAGTCGAGCTGCGGCGCTCCCGGCGTCAGCCAGCCCATCGCCTGGCCGCTGTCCAGCGTGACCAGCTGCCCGGTCATGGACGGGCTGGCGACGATGAAGCGCAGCGCGTTGGCGATCTCCTCGGGGCTGGTCGCCCGCTGCAGGGGCGTGGCGCGGACCAGCTCGTCGAAGCGCGCCCGGTCCGTGCCGGGTGCGGGCAGCACCGGGCCCGGCCCGATCGCGTTGACCCGCACCCGTGGCGCCAGCTCGCGCGCCAGCACCTGGGTGGCGCCCCACAGCCCCATCCGCGAGATGCTGTAGGACAGGAAGTTCGGCGTCAGGTTGAGCACGCGCTGGTCGAGCATGTTGACGATCAGGCCGCGGCACCCTTGCGGCAGCTGCGCCACGAAGTCCTGCGCGAGCACGATCGGTGCGCGCAGGTTGGTCTCGAGGTGCAGGTCCCAGGAGCGCCGGTCGGCGGTGGCCAGCCGGTCGAGCTCGAACACCGAGGCGTTGTTGACCAGGATCGCCAGCGGTCCGAGCCGCTCGGTGGCGGCGGCGACGATGCCGGTCACCTCCTCCTCCCGGGCGAGGTCGGCCCGGATGACCGCGGCGCGGCGGCCGAGGCCCGCGACCTCCGCCGCCAGCTCCTCCGCCTCGGCGCGCGAGCGATGGCAGTGCAGGGCGATGTCGAAGCCGTCGCGCGCCAGCGCGCGGACCATGTCGGCGCCCAGCCGCTTGGCGGCACCGGTGATCAGGGCCGCTCCGACCAGTTCGGCCATCTCGTCGATCCTCGTGGTTTGCGCGCAATACGTTGACCGCACCCTGCCGGATCTGGCGGCCATGGGCTAACGGCGAACTGGCGGTACGGCGCGGGCTGTGTTTCATCTTGCACGCGGATGGAGTGAGCCTGCGGGGTGGCGGCGACGATGGATGCGCGGAGTTTGGGCCGGCTGGTCGTGGCAACCCTGGCCCTCGCGGCCACCGCACCGGCGCGGGCCGAGCAGCCGATCGAGATCCCCTTCGAGCTCGAGGAGCTGTCGCCCACGGCGGCCGCGGACCGGCTCGGCTTCATCGAGGAACGGCTGGATGCCGGCCGCTTCAACGCCCAGGCCTGGCAGTATGGCTGGACCGGCGTCTTCGGCGTCGGCCTCGTCTCCAGCACCGCCCAGGCCGTCCTCGCCGACGACGGCGACGAGCGCGTCTACCAGATCGTGGGTGCGGTGAAGTCCCTGGGTGCCCTGGGCCAGATGCTCACCGATCCCCTGCCTGCCCGGCTGGGTGCGGATCCCATCCGCGCCGTGCCCGGCGACGCCACGAACGCGGGCCTGCAGAAGCTGGCGCTGGGCGAGCGCCTGCTGGTCGAGAACGCCGCCCGGGCCGAGAGCCGCTACAGCTGGCGGCGGCACCTCGAGGGGGTCACCACCAACCTGATCGGCGGCGGCGTGATCTACGCGCTGGGCGACAGCACCGACGCCCTGGTCTCGACCGCTGTCGGGCATCCTGGTCGGCGAGCTGCAGATCTGGACCCAGCCCTGGCGTGCCACGTCCGACCTCGCCGACTACCGCAACGCCTTTCCCTCGACCATGGCCTCGCGCGGCATCGAGTGGCAGCTCCGCCCGACCCTCAACGGCGTGGAGCTGGCGTTCAGGTTCTAGCTGGCGAGCGCCGGCTGGCGCAGCAGCCGCTCCAGGGCGGCGATCCGCCGCTCGCTCGCCGGGTGCGTGGACAGGAAGGCCGGCACCCGGTTCTCGCCCTCCAGCGCCAGCATGCGCCGCCAGAACGCCACCAATTCCGCCGGGTCGTAGCCGGCGCGCGCCATGTAGCCCAGGCCGAGCTCGTCCGCCTGCAGCTCCTGGCCGCGGCCGAAGGGCCGGATCAGGCCGACATCGGCAAGGCTGCCGCCCAGGGCCACCACGAGCTGCGGCGGGATCGGATAGTCGCCGTAGGCGAGGATCGTGGCGCCGAGCCGCAGGGCGAGCGCCACCGCGTTCTCGGCCACCAGCCGCTGCGCCGCGTGCCGCGCGTTGACGTGGCCGACCTCGTGGCCGAGCACGGTCGCGAGCTGCGCCTCGTTGGCCATGATCTTGAGCATGCCGGCATAGACGCCGATCTTGCCGCCCGGGAGCGCGAAGGCGTTGAGCTGCGGGCTGTCCAGGACCACGAACTGCCAGTCCGGCCAGGGCGAGCGCGCTGGCGGCCACGATGCGCTCGCCGACGCCAGCGAGACGCCGCTGCAGGCCGGCATCGCGCACGGGCGGGGTGGCGGCCAGGATCTCGCGGAAGGCCTGCGCACCGAGCTGCGCCGCGACCTCCTCGGGCACCAGGAGGTCGGCCAGCCAGTCCGGCACCGCCGCGTCGCAGCCCGCGAGCGGCAGCGTCGCCGCGACCGCGGCGCCGGTCAGGAGGGAGCGGCGGGAGAGCCCGCCGCAGCAGCGGCAGGCCACAGGCGTCAGAAGCTCAGCTGCTTGGCGTGCAGCACGTGCGGCAGGGCGCAGACCTGGGCCAGGATCTGCTCGGAGATGGGTGCGTCGATCTCGACCAGCGCGATCGCGTCGCCGCCGGGCTTCTCGCGGCCGAGATGGAAGGTCGCGACGTTGATCTGCGCGTCGCCCAGGATCTTGCCCGAGGCCGCCCACCAGGCCGGGCCGGTCCTGGTTGCGGACGTAGAGCATGTGCGGCCCCAGCCGTGCCTCGATCGGGATGCCGCGGATCGAGACCAGCCGCGGCTCGGCGTCCTGGAACAGGGTGCCGCACACCGCGCGCGGGCCGCGCTCGGTCACCACCTCGACCGTCATGAGCGTCTGGTAGTCGCGCACGCTCTCGCTGGTCACCACCTTGACGTCGATGTTGCGCTGCTTGGCCAGTGCCGGCGCGTTGACCATGTTGACGCTGGCGAGCTGCGGCCGCAGCAGGCCGGTCAGCACCACCTGGGTCAGGGGCCGGGTGTTGAGCGAGGCGGCGTGGCCGGCATAGGAGATGGTCACCGCCCCCAGCCCGGTCTCGGTGAGCTGGCCGGCGAACGAGCCCAGCTGCTCGGCGAGCTTCATGTAGGGCCGCAGCCGCGGCGCCTCCTCGGCCGTGACCGAGGGCATGTTGAGCGCGTTCACGATCGCACCGCTGGTGAGGTAGTCGCTGATCTGCTCGGCCACCTGCAGCGCCACGTTCTCCTGCGCCTCGCTGGTCGAGGCGCCGAGATGCGGCGTGACCACGACCTCGTCGAGCCCGAACAGCGGCGATTCCTTCGCGGGCTCGACCGCGAACACGTCGAACGCCGCACCGGCGACGTGGCCGTCGCGGATCAGGTCGGCCACGGCCTGCTCGTCGACCAGGCCGCCGCGGGCGCAGTTGACCAGCCGCACGCCGGGCCGGGTCTTCATCAGATTGTCGCGCGACAGGACGTTGCGCGTCTGCTCGGTGAGCGGCGTGTGCAGCGTGATGAAGTCGGCCCGCGCCAGGAGCACGTCGAGGTCGACCTTCTCCACGCCCAGGTCGCGCGCCCGCTCGTGCGAGAGGAACGGGTCGTAGGCGATCACCCGCATCTTCAGGCCCTGGGCCCGGTCGGCCACGATCGAGCCGATGTTGCCGCAGCCGACCAGGCCCAGGACCTTGCCCATGAGCTCCACGCCCATGAACCGGTTCTTCTCCCACTTGCCCGCACGGGTCGAGCGGTCGGCGGCGGGGATCTGGCGGGCCAGCGCCAGCATCAGCGAGATCGCGTGCTCGGCGGTGGTGACCGAGTTGCCGAAGGGCGTGTTCATCACCACCACGCCGCGCTGGGTCGCGGCCTCGACGTCGATGTTGTCGACGCCGATCCCGGCACGGCCCACGACCTTGAGCCGCGGTGCCGCGGCCAGGACCTCGGCGGTCACCTTGGTCGCGGAGCGGATGGCGAGCCCGTCGAACTCGCCGATCATGGCCAGGAGCTCGGCCGGCTTCATGCCGACCCGCGTGTCGACCTCGAGCCCGCGCTCCTTGAAGATGGCCTCGGCGGCCGGGCTCAGCTGGTCGGCGATCAGCACCCTGGGCATGGCAACTCCGCGGGGTAGTGGGGGGCGGCCTCAGGCCAGCCGGGCGCGCGTCTCGGCGAAGGCCCAGTCGAGCCAGGGCAGCAGCGCCTCGACGTCGGACGTCTCGACGGTGGCTCCGCACCAGATCCGCAGGCCCGCCGGGGCGTCGCGGTAGCTCTGGATGTCGTAGGCCACCTGCTGCTCGGCGAGCAGCTTGGTCATGTCCTTGACGAAGGCCTGCTGGCCCGCCTCGTCCAGGGCGGTGAACGCCGGGTCCTTGATGGCGAGGCAGACCGAGGTCGGCGAGCGGATCTCGGGGCGCTGGGCGAGGAAGGCCGCCCAGCCGCTGCCCTCGACCCAGGCGGCGATGGCGGCGAGGCTGCGCTCGCAGCGCAGGGTCAGTGCTGGCAGCCCGCCGATGCCCTCGGCCCAGCGCAGCCCGTCCAGCGCGTCCTCGACCGCGAGCATGGAGGGCGTGTTGATCGTCTCGCCCTTGAAGATGCCCTCGATCAGCTTGCCGCCCTTGGTCAGGCGGAACAGCTTGGGCAGGGGCCAGGCCGGCTTGTAGCTCTCCAGCCGCTCGACCGCGCGCGGCGACAGCACCAGCATGCCGTGCTGCGCCTCGCCGCCCAGCACCTTCTGCCAGGACCAGGTGACCACATCGAGCTTGGCCCAGGGCAAGGGCATCGCGAACGCGGCCGAGGTCGCGTCGCACAGCGTGAGGCCGGCGCGCTCGTCGCTGATCCAGTCGCCGTCGGGCACGCGCACGCCCGACGTGGTGCCGTTCCAGCAGAACACGGTGTCCCGGCCCGGATCGACCTCGCCGAGATCGGGCAGGGCGCCGTAGGCCGCCTTGAGTGCGCGCAGGTCCGTGAGCTTGAGCTGCTTCTCGATGTCGGTGAGCCAGCCCTCGCCGAAGCTCTCGAACGCCACCACGTCGACGCCGCGGGCACCCAGGAGGCTCCACATCGCGCACTCGAACGCACCCGTGTCCGAAGCCGGCAGGATCCCGATCCGGTAGTCGGCCGGAATGCCCAGGATGGCGCGCGAGCGCTCGATCACCTCGACCAGCCGGCCCTTGGGCCCGGCCGCGCGGTGCGACCGCCCGAGCATCGCGCCTTCCAGTGCCTCCAGCGACCAGCCGGGCCGCTTGGCCGTGGGACCGGAGCCGAAGTTCGGGTTGGCGGGGCGCAGGGAGGGAGGCATCGGAGTCTCGCAAGGGGCGGAAAATGGTGCGGGCGGAACCTAGTGGCATCGCCGCCGCACCGCAATCGCGGAGCGGCTCTCGCGGGCGCCGGCTCCCATCGGTCCTTCCACCCGGTGTGGCGGGCGGACCCTGCCACGCTACCCGGACCGTTTCGCGGCAAAGCTACTGAGAGTTGATGAGTTGCTCGGATTACCAGCGAAATCCGATGATGTGTCGCTTCTTTCGGTCGAACGTGGGGATTGTCACAAAGCCGAAACGGATTGGTTGCTAGTAACGGGGGCGCACCAAGCGTGTATTCATCCACAATGTTTGGGGTAGGAAAGATGGCCAACATCATTGGCACGCAGAACAGCGACTTCCGCATTGGGACCGGCGGGGCCGACACGTTCTCCCTGCTGAACGGCAACGACACCGGCTTTGGCCGGGGCGGCAACGACACCATGTTCGGTGGCGGCGGCAACGATTCCCTGTACGGCGAGGCCGGCAACGACACCCTCAACGGCGAGGCCGGCAACGACTACCTGTCCGGCGGCGCCGGCAGGGACACGCTGCGCGGTGGCGACAGCGGCAACGACAGGATGAACGGCGGCGCCGGCGGCGACCGGTTCGGCTTCGTCGTCAATTTCGGGACCTCGTCCCAGTACGACACGATCGAGGACTTCAGCCGCGGGCAGGGCGACAAGATCCAGCTCGGCTCGTTGAAGAACTATCTCTACGACGTGCTCGACGACAACAATGATGGTGTCCTTAACGTCTTCGACGACAATGTGTTCGACGATGGTGGCGGACTCGAGCTCAACTTCACCGACGCGCTCGGCAGCAGCACCTTTCTGTACGTCGAGAATGCCACGCAGCTGGTGTTCTCCGATTTCATCGTCTAGCCGGCCACGGCGGACGGATGGCGGGCGCCTCGCGCCCGCCATCGCTTCGGCCGCCAGCGATGCTTGCCGCGGGCGCCACGGCGTGCGCATAGGCCGCGATCATTGCAAAAGGTGCTTCATGTCCCGCTCCCGCCGGACCAGTTCCATATTCCTGATCACGAGCCTGGCGGCCCTGGGCGTCCTGGCGTCGCTGACGCTGGCACTGCCCAGATCCGCCGTCGCGGCCACCGGCAACGTCCTATTGCTCGTCGCCGACGACATGGGGATCGACATCTCGACCTTCTATCGCACCTCGGTGCGCCTGCGCACGACACCGCCGCCGCCCGCACTGCCCAATCTCCAGGCGCTGGCGCGACGCGGCGTCGTGTTCAGCCGGGCCTGGGCCACGCCCTGGTGCTCGCCGACCCGGGCCAGCATCCTCACCGGCCGCTACGGGTTCCGTCACGGCCTGGGACGCCCGATCGACCAGGGCTCGCCGCCGCTGGCGCTGGCCGAGACGACGTTGCCGGAGGTGATCGGCCGGTCCAGCAGGAACTACCTGCTGCGCCACATCGGCAAATGGCACCTGAGCGAGGAGGCGCGCGGCCCGAACCTCGCGGGCTGGCCGGACTATGTCGGCCCCGACCCGTCGCTCGGCGGCATGCAGAACTACTTTCGCTGGACCAAGTTCGTGAACGGCGCCTCGAGCCTGTCGACGAAGTACGTCACCAGCGACACCGTCGACGAGGCGATCGCCACGATCGAGGCGGCCGACAGGGTCGATCGACCCTACTTCGCCTGGGTCGCGTTCAACCTGGTCCACACCGCCTACCACAAGCCGCCGAACAACCTGCACACCCGCGACAGCCTGCCGGCCACGGGTGCGTCCAAGCGCGCCTATCTGGAGGCGATGGTCGAAGCCCTGGACAGCGAGGTCGGCCGCCTGCTCCGCTCGGTCGACTTCGCCACCACGACCGTCATCTTCATCGGCGACAACGGGACGGCCGGCGGCGTGGTGGCGCCGCCCTATTCCAAGGACAAGGCCAAGGGCACGATCTACCAGGGCGGCGTGCAGGTGCCGCTGGTGGTGGCCGGTGCTGGCGTCAGCGGGCGTGGCTATGCCTCGGGCCTGGTCAACGCCACCGACCTGTTCCCGACCATCCTGCAGCTCGCCGGAATCGATCCGGCCGCAGCACTCCCGGGCGTCCGTACCGACGGGGTGAGCCTGCTCCCGTACCTGGCCAACCCGAGCCGCGGGAGCCTGCGCAGCTTCGCCTACGCCGAGGAGTTCGGCGCGCGCTTCGACGGCGACTGGGAGCGGGTGATCCGCAACGTGAACTTCGCGCTGATCGAGCGCTTCGACGGCAGCCGCGAGTTCTACAACCTCGCCAACGATCGGCTGCAGAACACCGACCTGCTGACCCGCACGCTTACGGCCACGGAGCGGATGAACCTGGCCGCCCTGGACTCCCAGCTCGACGCCCTCCTCGCGACCCGCTGACCGCCGGAGGTACCGCCTGCTTCGAGCCGGCTTCGTGTTGGCGTCCCCAACGGGGTTCGAACCCGTGTTCCAGCCTTGAAAGGGCTGTGTCCTAACCGCTAGACGATGGGGACGGCGGGCGAGAGCTAGCGAGGCGGGGCCGGAAAATCAAGCCGGGGCAGGTGCGGGCATCTGCCGGCCCGCACGGCACCGGCTCAGGCGCCAGGCGCCCAGTTCACGCAGTAGATGACGTTGTTCGCGTCTTCGGAGACGTAGAGCGACCCTCCGGTGCCGACGGTCACCCCGACCGGCCGCCCGAGCACCTCGTGGTTGGCGATCGTGAACCCGGTCATGAAGTCCTCATAGTAGGGCTCGGCGCGCCCGTTGGTGTAGGGGATGCGCACGACCTTGGCGCCGGTCGGGTTGGCGCGGTTCCACGAGCCGTGCATCGCCACGAAGATGCTGCGGCGATAGTCCGCCGGAAACTGGCTGTGGTTGTAGAAGCTGACGCCCAGGGCGGCCGAGTGGGCCTGCACCAGCACGGCGGGGAGCTGGACCGGCGGCAGGTCGCGCGGCGGATCGGTCACCGGCCGGCGGTCGCGATTGGCGCCGATATAGTACCAGGGCCAGCCGTAGAAGCGCCCGGTGCCGACCCAGGTCACGAAGTCGGGCACCAGGTCGTCGCCGAGCCGGTCGCGCTCGTTGTTGGTGGTCCACAGGCCGCCGGTCGCAGGGTCGATGGCCATCGACACCGGATTGCGCAGGCCCGTGGCGATTTCGCGGCGGTTCGAGCCGTCCGGGTCGAAGGCCACGATCATGGCCCGCCCGCGCTCGTCGGCACGCGCGATTTCCGCCACGTTCGAGTAGGAGCCGATCGAGACGTACATCCGCGTGCCGGTGGTGGAGAACTGCACGTCCCGCGTCCAATGCCCCTTGCCGGGGAGATCGTCGGCGCCACGGGGGAGGTTGGGCACGATCACTTGCGGCTTCCCGCGGGCCACCAGATCGCCCGAGCGGTAGGGGAACCGGACCACCCGGCCTTCCTCGGCGACGTAGACCCATTGCGGGTTCGGGCCGGGGGGATAAAAGGCCATGCCGAACGGGCGGTCGAGCCCGGCGGCGAACCCGCTGCTCTGGCCGAGCTTGCAGACGCCGGACGGGCGCAGAACCCGGATCCGCCCGGACAGGCTCTGGGCCACGAAGATGTCGCCGTTGGGGGCGGTGCGGATCAGGCGCGGCGCCTCGGGGGCACGGAAGAACCGGCTGACCTTGAAGCCCTTGGGCACGTCGGGCAGCACGCCCTCGGGGATGGGCCTGATCCTGGAGTAGCTGGCGTTGCTCTCGCCGGGCGTGCCCAGGTCGCGGGGGCGGATCAGGCGGCAGCGACCGGGACGGTCGTCCGACCAGTCGCTGAGCACCGCGGCCGACCCGGTGAGCAGGCCGGCACTGCAGCGCTTGATCGGAGCAGCTTCGGTCGGGGTGGCGGAGACCAGGAGCGCGGACAGCAAGATACAGGCGGCAGCCCACCGAGGTGGCATCGTCGTCCTCCCGAAAAAACACGCGCAGGTTAATGAGGCTTTGCTGACATAACATTCTAGGGGTGATCGCTCAAGCCATGGTGGTACCGCCTGTTCCAGCCCTCGCCGTGGAGGCGTATGTGCGCGGGACAGGCGGGACGAGCGTCACGGCGCGGAGGTTGGACATGGTCGCGGACGCGCAGCCGGGCATACCGGACTTCATGGCGGTGATCGTTGGCCAAATGCCGCCCACGAGCCCTCGAGCACTGGCCGAGCGCAGCGTGCTGGCGCTGGATGCGGCCATGCAGTCGATCTATGCCGCGGCCCTGCAGCGCTACCGGGCGACGCTGCGGGCCACGCATCCGATCCTGCTGGGGCTGTTCGACGAGAGCGGCGGCACGCTCCTGGTCTATCCGCCCGGGGCCGAGCCGGTGACCGTGCCGCAGCCGCCCTTGGCCTATCAGCTGGTCAAGTCGATCGCACACAGCGCCATGGCCGCGTTCCAGCTCACCGCGCCATGGCTGCGGGAAACCGACGCAGCCGCCTGGCGCGGGCCACTGGCCGCCTACCGCGACCTGATCGCTGCGGCCCTGTCCGGCCTGGGCGAGCTCGACCTCGCGCCTGCGGACCGCGACGCGATGGCCGCGATCCTCGCGCACAACCTGGCCTTCCTCGACGGCGCGCTGGCCGAGGGCGCCTTGCGCTACGCCGAGCTGGAACGGTTCGCCCGCGGCCAGACCCCGCTCATCGAGCGGGCGATCGCCGTGGCGGCGAAGGCCCAGGTCCACCACTGGACCATGGCCCTGGCGGAATGGCGCCACCGGCTGGGGTCCGACTGGGACCGTGCCTACGCGGCCACCAACACGCTCTACATGACCCGTACGCGCAACACGCTGTTCGAGCTCCTGGCGCAGGAGATGGGCGAGCAGGCGATCGACGAGCGGCTGTTCCTGTTCGAGACCCTGGCCTACACCACCGCGCCCGACGCCATGCTCGAGATGCTGACCCGCGTCGTGGCCGACCGGGCGCTGGGGCAGGTGTTCTTCGGCGACTACTACCGCATGGACGTCGAGCTGGTCGCGGGCGCGGTCGAGGGTGCGATCCGCGACGAGGCGCAGGCGGCGGGACGACGGCCGCTCCTGCCCGGACTGGCACCCTTCCACACCCATGCCTGGCCGTGGACGACGGGCGAGGGTGGAGCCTAGAGCGTGTTCGGGCTGACCGAACACGCTCTAGATTGCCAGGGGCCTACCGGCCGCTGGCCTACATCGAGTTCCTAGGGTGTCTCCGCTCAGCGCGGAAACACCCTAGGCGCGCACCACCTCGTCGCCGATCTGCAGCGCCCCGCCCTCGATCACGCGCGCGGTCCGGCCTCCGCGCCAGTCCGATTCGAGCGCACGCCGCAGTCCCGGCCGCTGCCGGTCCATGACCTGGCACGGGTCGCACTCGCCGGTGAGCTCGACGAGTGCTGCGCCGATCCGCAGCAGCACGCCGTCCTCACGCGGCAGGGCCATGCCCGTCACCAGGAGGTTGGCGCGGCGCACCGTCCACGGCGAGGGCTCCCCGCCGAGCTCGTCCAGCGCCGCCCGCCAGTCCTCGGCCGCCAGGATGACGAGCTGGCGCCGCCCCGGCCGGCCGCGGCAGTCGCCCTCCACGCCGTGCTCGGGCGAGAGCAGCACCTGCCCGAGCTCCTCCATCGGTGCCTTGGGCCGGGCGCGCCGGGCGATGCCCGCGAGCCTGCCGCTCACACGCCCACCCGCTGCTTCTTCTTGCCGTCCTCGTGCTCCCGGCGCGCCTGGCGCACCGCCTCGCGCGCCGACACCTCCGGCGTCCCGCACTCCCACCAGGCGCCGTTGCCCTCGGTCCAGTCGGTGGCGTGCACCGGCACGTGGATGACCGTGGTCCGGTCGGCGGCCTTGGCCCGGCGGAAGGCCTCCTCCAGCTCGCCGATGCCCGAAACCGTGATCCCGATCGCCCCCATGGCCTCGGCGTGCCTGGCGAAGTCCACCCGGGCCAGCTCGCCCACATGCCGCGTGTCGGCCAGCTGGTTGTTGAAGGACGGGATGCCCTTGGCCCGCTGCAGCCGGTCGATGACGGCGAACCCGCCATTGTCGCACACGACCACGATCAGCTTCATGCCGGTGAGCACCGAGCTGTAGATGTCGCTGTTCATCATCAGGTAGCTGCCGTCGCCGACCATGACGATCACGTCGCGCGTGGGATCGGCCATCTTCGCCCCCCAGCCGCCGGCGATCTCGTAGCCCATGCAGGAAAAGCCGAACTCGCAGTCGAAGGTCGAGGTCTCCCTGGCGCGCCAGTTCATGCACAGCTCGCCGGGCATGCCCCCGGCGGCGGTGAGTGCCAGGTCGCGCGGGTCCGCCAGCCGGTTGATCGCCCCCACCACGTGGGCGTAGGTCGGCAGCTCGGCGTTGGTCGGGCCGCTGCGCTGGTCGACGAAGGCGTTCCAGTCGCCATAGGCCCGCCGCGCCTTGCCGTGCCACGCCTCCGGCGCCTGCCAGCCGTGCAGCGCATGGCTCAGCTCGCCGAGCCCGGCCAGCGCGTCGCCGACCACCGGCAGGGCCGCGTGCTTGCGCGCGTCGAAGCGCGCCGCGTTGAGGCCGATGAAGCGGGCGTCGTCGGCGAACAGAGACCAGGAGCCGGTCGTGAAATCCTGCAGCCGGGTGCCCACCGCCAGCACCACGTCGGCCTCGGCCGCCAGATGGTTGGCCGAGCTCGAGCCCAGCCCGCCGATGGGGCCCGCGTTCATCGGGTGGTCGTGGACCAGCACCGTGCGCCCGGCGATCGTCTCGGCCACCGGCACCCGGTGCTGCAGCGCGAACCCGGCCAGCGCCGCCTCGGCCCCGCTGTAGCGCACGCCGCCGCCGGCGATCAGGAGCGGCTTCCTGGCCGTGCGCAGCAGTGCTGCCGCCTCCTCGAGCTGCCGCAGGTCGGGCCGCGGCCGGGGCATCCGGTGCACGCGCCGCTCGAAGAACCGCACCGGATAGTCGAACGCCTCGGCCTGCACGTCCTGGCACAGGCCGATGAAGGCCGGCCCGCAGTCGGCCGGGTCGAGCAGCACGCCCAGCGCCTGCGGCAGGGACTGGATCAGCTGCTCGGGCCGGGTGATCCGGTCCCAGTAGCGGCGTCACCGGCTTGAACGCGTCGTTGACGCTGAGCGTCGGGTCGCCCCAGTGCTCGACCTGCTGCAGCACCGGGTCGGGCAGGCGCGAGACGTAGTAGTCGCCCGAGATCAGCAGCACCGGCAGCCGGTTGGTGTGCGCGACGCCCGCGGCCGTGACCATGTTGGTCGCACCCGGCCCGATCGAGCTGGTCGCCACCATGATCTGCCGCCGCGCCTTCGCCTTGGCGAAGCCGATCGCCGCCAGCGCCATCGACTGCTCGTTCTGCCCGCGCCAGGTCGGCAGCTCGTCCTTGACCGCCTCCAGCGCCTCGCTGAGGCAGGTGACGTTGCCGTGGCCGAAGATGGCGAACACGCCGGGAAACAGCGGGACCTCCGCCCCGTCGAGCTCGGTGCGCTGCGCCAGGAGCCAGCGCACCAGCGCCTGCGCCATGGTGAGGCGGACGGTCGTCATGCTTGGCCTCCCTGTCGGCCGTTCGGGGGCGGGAGCCTAGCCGCCGGCGGCGCCCGCGTGAAGACGGCCGCTCAGGCCGGGAGCTCGCAAGGCAGGCCGACCTGGGTGGCGGCCCGCGCGAACACCTTGTCCAGGGTCACGAGGCGCGCGGCGCCAGCCTGCTGCGCGATGGCCACATGCAGCGCGTCACCGGCACGCAGGCCGAGGTCGAACTGCTCCATCAGCCGCGCCGCGGCCACGAAATCGCCGTTGTTCGGCACGATCGGCAGTAGGCTCGTATGGACCAGCGCGTGAAACTCGCGGAGGACGGCCGTGGCTTCCCGCGCGTTCAGTGCGCCGCGCGCGCACCTTGCTGCCGATGGCGCTGACGAACTCCGTGATCGTCCAGCTGCTCAAGGCCAAGTCGGTGATCTCGGCCCGCTCGAACCACGCCTCCACCGCCTGCGACGCCGGTTCGTGGACAAGGAATGTCACGAACACGCTGGTGTCGACGTAGCGGATCAATAGCGCTCCTGATCGCGCATCCGGCGCATGAAGTCCCCGGCGCTCTCCTCCTGGAGAGGCAGCAATTCACGTAGCTCCCGGATCGCCGCGAAGTCGATCGGCTCGAGCTTCTTCGCCACGCCGCTCACCTTCGCCACCGGCTTGCCCCGGCGGGTGATCACCACCTCCTCGCCGCGCTCCACCCGGTCGAGGATCGCGCTGAGATGCGCCTTGGCCTCGGCGACGCTCACCTCGCTCATGCCACCGCTCCCTTGGTCATCCTGTTGGTCATCCCTAGCATGACGGCCGCCCCGGCGCCAACCGCGACCGGCCGGTTTGACAGGAAGCGCCGGCTCGGCTCATCTCCCTGCGGTTGGGGGAGACGGGAATGATCCGGTTCGCGGTTCTGGGCTGCGGGCGCATCGGGCGGATGCATGCCGACAATCTGGCGGCGCACGCCAAGGCCGAGCTGGTCTGGGCCTACGACGTCCAGCGTCCCGCGGCGATCGCGGTGGCGGAGGCCCATGGCTGCCGCGTGGCGGGCTCGGTGGCCGAGGTCCTGGGCGACGGCAGCGTCGATGCCGTCCTGATCGCGTCCTCGACCGACACCCACGTCCAGCTGATCACCGCCGCGGCCAAGGCCGAGAAGGCCATCCTGTGCGAGAAGCCGATCGATCTCGACATCGCCAAGGTCGACGCCTGCTGGCGCGAGATCGGCGGCCTGGGCGTGCCGATCCAGATCGGCTTCAACCGCCGCTACGACCCCTCCTTCGCCGAAGTCCAAAAAGCCGTGCGCGCGGGCGAGATCGGCGACCTGCGCCAGGTCATCATCACCTGCCGCGACCCCGAGATCCCGCCCGTCTCCTACATGAAGGTCGCCGGCGGCCTCCTGCGCGACATGACCATCCACGATTTCGACCTCGCCCGCTTCCTCCTGGGCGAGGAGCCCGTGGAGGTGGCGGCCTTCGCCAACGCCCTGATCTCCCAGGAGGTCCGCGACCTGGGCGAGAACGACACCGCCATGATCCTCCTGCGCACCGCCAACGGCCGGCAGTGCTGCATCACCAACTACCGCAAGGCGACCTACGGCTACGACCAGCGGATCGAGGTCGTGGGCGAGCTCGGCATGCTCAAGGCCGAGAACCGCCGTGCCACCAGCGTCGAGCGCTGGGACGCCCGCCGCACCGAGGCCAAGGACCCCATCCTCCACTTCTTCATCGAGCGCTACCGCGAGGCCTATGTCCGCGAGCTCGACGACTTCATCGAGGCCCTCGAGACCGGCCGCCCCTGCGAACCCGGCTTCGAGGCCGGCCGGCGGGCGCTGCTGCTGGCGAACGCGGCCTACGAG
>CAVYMA010000014.1:0-120190 GCA_963769465.1 uncultured Alphaproteobacteria bacterium | reverse complement strand
GATCACCCGCAGGAGCGCCCGGGCCGGGCCGTCCGGGCGGCGGCGGCCCTGCTCCCAGTTGCGCAGGGTCCAGACCGAGACCCCGAACATGCGCGCGAACGCGGCCTGGCTGACGCCCAGCCGCTCGCGGACGGCGCGCGGGTCGGCGGGCCATGCGACCCAGGCCTCGCCGCGCGCCAGCGCCCCGGCGAGGTCGTCCTGGACCGGTGCCGTGTCGGGGTCCTCGGCGGCCTGCCGCGCGAGCTCGGCGTCGGACGTCGCGCGCAGCCGTTCCCGGTCGACCTGCGCCTCAGCGCGGGCCTGGGCCAGGGATCTCCTGACGATAGGCATCGCGTTCCTTCCTGCTCGCCCGACGGGCCGAGATGATCCGGATCCGGCCGGCGCGAGGCGTATAGACCACCGTCAGGCACTCATCGTCGACCATGCCGGTCGCGATCAGCCGGACCTCGCGGTAGTCCGTGCGCCGATCCTCGCGCTCGATCACCGGTCCCTCGAAGATCAGGCCGGCATGGGCGAAGTCGAAGCCGCGCAGCAGGAGGTTGCGCCGGCTCTTCGCCTCGTCCCACTCCAGCTCCATCGCCCGATGGTAGGCCATTGACCTATCATGTGCAAGAGCTGCCCCTAGCCGTCGGCGGTCGAGGACCGGCTGGTCGCGCTGGGCAGCTCAACTCCCCTCCTCCTCGTACCCCACCAGCGCCAGCGCCCGGGCCCTGATCCCCAGCGCCGCCGCCGCGTGCGCCAGCGCCTCCTCCCGCCCGTGCGTGATCCACACCTCCGGTGCGCCCGTCTCCCGCATGGTCGCCAGCAGCTCGTCCCAGTCGGCGTGGTCGGAGATGACCAGCGGCAGCTCGACGCCGCGCTGCTTGGCGCGCTGCTTCACGCGCATCCAGCCCGAGGCCATGCAGACGACGGGGTCGGGGAGGCGGCGGGCCCAGCGGTCGGCGATGGCACCGGGCGGGGCCAGGACGATCTGGCCGGCGAGCTCCTGGCGGGCCTCGCCCTTGACGCCGGCGGTGGCGGGGCGGAGCTCGCCCAGCTCGATGCCGAAGCTGCGGTAGAGGTCGCACAAGGCCAGCAGCGCGCCGTGGAGGTAGATCGGGCGGTCCCAGCCGGCCTGGCGGAGCAGGGCGATCAGGCGCTGGGCCTTGCCGAGGGCGTAGGTGCCGACGACGTGGCAGCGCTCGGGGAAGGTGGCGACCGAGTGGAGGAGCTTGGCGATCTCGGCCGACGGGTCGGGGTGGCGGAAGACCGGCAGGCCGAAGGTGGCCTCGGTGATGAACAGGTCGCAGGCGACGGGGGTGAAGGCGGCGCAGGTGGGGTCGGGCTGGCGCTTGTAGTCGCCGGAATAGACGGCACGGACGCCCTGGTGCTCGATCACGACCTGGGCCGAGCCCAGGACGTGGCCGGCGGGGGCGAGCCAGACGGTGGTCTCGCCCAGGGTGACGGCCTCGCCATAGGCGAGCGGCCGGGTGTGGCGGGCCATGCCCTCGCCGAGGCGGGCCGCCATGATCGCCAGGGTCTCGGGCGTGGCCAGCACGCGCTCGTGGCCGGCGCGGGCGTGGTCGGAATGGCCGTGGCTGACGACGGCCACAGGCACGGGCCGGAGCGGGTCGACGAAGAAGCCGCCGGGGCGGCAGTAGAGGCCCTCGGGGCGGACCTCGAGCCAGGTCTGGGGGTGGGGGGCGGTCATGGCGCCGGTCTATGCGCCAGCCGATGCGCGAAGGCGAGGCCCACCAGCAGCAGCAACGGCGCCACGGCGACGAAGAGCGGCGTGGTGCCGGGGCCGTCGACGATGTGGCCGCCGAGCCAGGCGCCGAGGCCCTGGCCGATGAAGAAGCAGCTGGCGAAGGTGGAGACGGCGAGGCCGCGGGCTTCGGGGGCCATCTGGGTGGCGTTGGTCTGCAGGGTGTTGTGGAGCATGTAGAAGCCCAGCCCGAGGAGGCCGATCGAAAGCGCGGCGAGCCAGGGGGTGGGGGCGAAGGGCAGGGTGAGGTAGCCCGTGGCGATGACCGCACCGCCCAGGGCCGCGAGGCCGCGCTCGCCCAGGCGGGCGACCAGCGTGCGGGCGTTGAAGGCGTAGAGGACGCCGCCGACGCCGAAGGTGCCCAGGACCACGCCGACCAGGGTGAAGGAGAGGCCGTGGGCGGCATGCAGCGCCACGCCGACATAGGCGAGTGCCCCGAAGAACAGGAAGCCCTCGACGAAGACGGTCACCAGCACGGTGCGCGGCCAGGGGCGGCGGAACAGGCGCAGATAGTTGAGTGCCAGCTGGGCGGGCCGCGCGGGCGTGCTCAGGATCGGCGGCGGGAGCAGGCCGGCGCGCAGCTCGCGCAGGAGGAGCAGGCCGGCCAGGAGGAACATGGCGCCCAGCACCAGGAACACCGCACGCCAGCCGAACAGGTCGCCGACGATGCCGCCGATCACCTGGCCGCCGATCAGGCCCAGGATCTGGCCGGCGATGAACCGGGCGAGCGTGGCCTGGCGGCGCTCGTAGGGGACGTGGTCGCCGATGAAGGCCATGGCCAGCGGGATCACCGCGGCGGCGGTCACGCCGCTGAGCAGGCGCAGGGCCGCCAGCATCGGCAGGGAGTGGGCGAGGGCGGCGGCACCGGCGGTGGCGGCCGAGAGCAGGCAGGCCAGCGCGATGACGCGGTACTTGCCGTACCGGTCGCCGACGGGGCCCCAGAACAGCTGGCAGACGCCGTAGGCGAGGGTGAAGGCGGTGACGGTGAGCCCGACCGACCCGGCGGTGGTCGTGAACTCGCCGGCGATCGCGGGGACCAGCGGGTCCATGCAGCGCAGCGTGGCGGCCGAGACGAAGGCCGCCGCCGCCAGGAGGGTGACCGGCCGGGCCGGTAGCTTCGCTGCCGCGGTGGCGTCCGCCACCTAGCCCCGCAGGGCCTTGTAGTAGTCGATCAGGCCGTTGGTGGAGCTGTCGTGGCTGGTGACCGGCGCGGCGCCCGCGAGCTCGGGCAGGATCTTGCTCGGCGAGCTGCTTGCCGAGCTCGACGCCCCACTGGTCGAAGCTGTTGATGTTCCAGATCACGCCCTGGACGAAGATCTTGTGCTCGTAGAGCGCGATCAGCGAGCCGAGGCGGTGCGGGGGTGAGCTCCTGGTAGAGGATCGAGTTGGTCGGCCGGTTGCCGGGGAACACCTTGTAGGGGACGAGCTGCTCCAGCGCCTCGCCCGTCGAGGCCCTGCTGCTCCAGCTCGGCGCGCGCCTCGGCCTCGGTCTTGCCGAAGGCCAGCGCCTCGGTCTGGGCGAAGAAGTTGGCGAGCAGCATGTCGTGGTGGTCGCCGAGCGGGGTGTGGTTGCGCGCGGCCGCGATGAAGTCGCAGGGGATCAGCTTGGTGCCCTGGTGGATCAGCTGGTAGAAGGCGTGCTGGCCGTTGGTGCCGGGCTCGCCCCAGATGATCGGGCCGGTCTGGTAGTCGACCGGCTGGCCGTCGCGGTCGACGCCCTTGCCGTTGCTCTCCATGTCGCCCTGCTGGAAGTAGGCGGCGAAGCGGGCGAGGTACTGGTCGTAGGGCAGGATGGCGTGGGTCTGCGCGCCCAAGAAGTTGTTGTACCAGACGCCCAGCAGCGCCAGCATCGACGGGCAGGTTCTGCTCCAGCGGCGTGGTGCGGAAATGCTCGTCCATGGCGTGGGCGCCGCCGAGCAGCTCCTCGAAGCGGTCCATGCCGACGGGGAGCGCGATCGGCAGGCCGATGGCCGACCAGAGCGAGTAGCGGCCGCCGACCCAGTCCCAGAAGCCGAACATGTTGGCGGGGTCGATGCCGAACTTGCGGACCTCGGCCTCGTTGGTGGAGACGGCGACGAAGTGCCTGGCCACCGCCGCCTCGTCGCCGCCGAGCTTGCGCCAGCAGCCAGTCGCGCGCCGAGTTGGCGTTGGTCATCGTCTCCTGGGTGGTGAAGGTCTTGGAGGCGACGATGAACAGCGTGCGCTCGGGGTCGAGGCCCTTGCAGCGTCTCGGCCAGGTGCGTGCCGTCGACGTTGGAGACGAAGTGCGCGCTGAAGCCCTTGGTGGCGTAGGGGGCGAGCGCCGTGCAGCACCATCAGCGGCCCGAGGTCGGAGCCGCCGATGCCGATGTTGACGACGTCGGTGATGCGCTGGCCGGTGTGGCCGCGCCAGGCGCCGCTGCGCACCGGCTCGACGAACGTGCCCATGCGGGCCAGCACGCCGTGCGACGTCGGGCATCACGTCCGTGCCGTCGACCATGATCGGGCGGCCGGAACGGTTGCGCAGGGCCACGTGCAGCACCGCGCGGTCCTCGGTGTGGTTGATCTTCTCGCCCGCGAACATCATCGCACGCCAGTTCTCGACGTCGGCCTGATGCGCGAGGTCGAACAGCAGGCGCATGGTCTCGGCGTCGACGCGGTGCTTGCTGTAGTCGAGCAGCAGGTCCTCGAAGCGCAGGGACAGCTTCGCGAAGCGCTGCGGATCGGCCGCGAACAGGGCGCGCAGACTGGCCGTCCGCATCGTCGGGGCATGCGCCGCGAGCGCCTGCCAGGCGGCAGAGGAGGTCAGGGCCGACATGGGCGGTCTCCGGATTGGCCTACCGGTTCGGGCGGGCTGGCAGCGGTGGCTGATTGCACTACCATCGTGTCACGCTGGTAATCTGCGGGGTCGGGGAGTCAAGGCATGGGCGAGGTTCGACTGCAGGACTGGGTGGGCAGGTCCCAGGAGGTGGTCGACACGATCCATCCGCTCCACGTGCAGGGCTTCTCGGCGACCCTCAACCGCCCGCTGGCGGCCCTTCCCGGCGATCGGCTGCCCGAACTGTGGCACTGGCTCTACTTCCTCCCCACCGTCACCCAGTCCGAGATCGGCCCGGACGGCCACCCCAAGCGTGGCGGCTTCCTGCCCCCGGTGGCACTCGACCGGCGGATGTGGGCCGGAGGGCGGCTCACCTTCCACGGCGAGCTGCGGGTTGGCGACGTGGTGAAACAGCGCTCCGAGATCCTCAAGGTGAGCGAGAAGGAGGGTCGGGCCGGCCGGATGGTGTTCGTCACCGTGCGCCACGAGACCAGCTCCGAGCGCGGGCTGGCGATCGAGGAGGAGCAGGACATCGTCTACGTGGCGATGCCCAAGTCCTGGGTCGCACCCGAGCCCGTGCCGCCGCCCACGGATGCGGCCTGGCGCGAGACGTTCGCGGTCGACACGGTGATCCTGTTCCGCTTCTCGGCACTGACCTTCAACGGCCACCGCATCCACTACGACCTGCCCTATGCCACCGAGGTCGAGAAGTATCCGGGCCTGATCGTGCACGGGCCGCTGCAGGCGATGCTGCTCATGGACCTGGCCCAGCGCTGTGAGCCCGGCCGGCGGCCGGCGCGGTTCAGCTTCCGGGGCGTGCGGCCGCTGTTCCACTTCGAGGCACCCGAGCTCCTGGGCCGGCCCGGTGCCGAGGGCGGCCACGACCTGTTCGTCGGCAACGGGGCCGGTGCCACCACGATGCAGGCGGGCATCCACTGGGCGGACGGCTGAGATGGTCAAGCTCCTCCACGGCCTGCGCGTGGTCGAGGGCACGGCCTTCGTGGCCGCCCCCTTCGCCGGCATGACGCTGGCGCAGATGGGTGCCGACGTGATCCGCTTCGACCGGCTCGAGGGCGGGCTCGACCATCACCGCTGGCCGGTGACCGCGGAAGGCCGGAGCCTGTTCTGGGCCGGCATGAACAAGGGCAAGCGCTCGATCGCGCTGGACCTGGGCAAGCCCGAGGGGCGCGAGCTCGCCGCATCCCTGATCTGCGCGCCCGGTCCCGATGCCGGCGTGTTCCTCACCAACCTGCGCAGCAAGGGCGAGCTCGACTGGCCGGCGCTGAAGGCCAGGCGAGCCGACCTGATCATGGTCTCGGTCCTGGGTACCCGCGCCGGCGGGCCTGCGGTCGACTACACGGTCAACCCGGCCATGGGCTTTCCCTTCGCCACCGGGCCGGAGGGCTCGGTCGAGCCCGTGGCGCACGTCCTGCCGGCCTGGGACTGCATCACCGGCCAGGCCGCGGCCATGGCGGTCCTGGCGGCCGAGCGCCACCGGCGGATCACCGGCGAGGGCCAGCTGGTCGAGCTGGCGCTCAAGGACGTGGCGCTGGCGATGCTGGGCAATCTCGGCATCCTGGGCGAGGTGATGGTCAACGGCGTCGACCGGCCGAAGTACGGCAACGCGCTCTACGGCGCCTTCGGCCAGGACTTTCCCACCGCCGACGGCCGGCGGATCATGATCGTGGCGCTGACGCACCGGCAATGGACCGGCCTGCTCAAGGTGACCGGGCTGGGCGAGGAGGCGGCCGCGATCGGCCGCAGGCTGGGCCTCGACCTCGACCGCGAGGGCGACCGGTTCCACGCCCGCAAGGAGCTGGCGGCCCTGTTCGCGCCCTGGTTCGCCGCGCGCCGGGTTGACGAGTTCGCCGCCACCTTCGACAAGGCAGCGATCACCTGGTCCGAGTTCCGCTCCTTCGCCCAGGCCGTCCAGGAGGATCCCGACCTGTCGCCGGACCACCCCATGTTCGCGCTCCTCGACCAGCCCGGCATCGGCCGCTACCTGATGCCCGGCCTGCCGATCGAGTTCGGTGCCTATCCGCGCGAGGCGCCGCGACCGGCCCCGGTCCTGGGCGAGCACACCGACGAGATCCTGGCCGAGGTCGTCGGCCTGGGCAGTGCCGAGATCGGCCGGCTCCACGACACGGGCGTCGTCGCCGGACCGCGTCGCTGATCGCGGCACCGGCCGCCCGCGCCCGGGTGGGCGTGGGGATCTGGCTCATCGTCGCCGGCGTCGGCCTGTTCGCGGTCATGGACGCCATGAGCAAGGTGCTGGCGGAGACGCAGTCGGTGGTCCAGATCGTCTGGGCCCGCTACGCCTTCGCCGTGCCGGTGATCCTGGCGACCACGCCGCGCGGCTCGTGGCCGACCCTGCTGCGGGTCGCCTCGCCCTGGCTGCAGGTCGGCCGCGGGCTGATGCCGGTGCTGGCGAGCTTCGCCGTGGTCGCGGGCCTGGCCCTGCTGCCGCTGGCCGAGGTGACCGCGCTCACCTTCGCCTCGCCGCTGCTGGTCGTGGCACTCTCCGGCCCGATCCTGCGCGAGCGGACCTCCATCCACGACTGGCTGGGCGTGATCGCGGGCTTCGTCGGCATCCTGATCATCGTCCGGCCCGGTGCCGGTGCCATCGCCTGGGCGGCCCTGTTCCCGCTCGCCTGTGCGGCCTTCTTCGCCCTGTTCCAGGTGACCACCCGCCTGGTGGGCCGCAGCGATTCGCCGGCCGCCACGCTGGCCTGGACCATCCTGGTCGGCCTGGTGGTGACCACGCCGCTCCTGGCATGGGACTGGCGCCCGCTGAGCACCTCCGCCTGGATCCTCATGGTGGCCGCGGGCCTGTGCTTCGGCGTCGCGCAATACTGCCTGACCCGGGCGTTCCGCGAGGCCCCGGCGGCACTCCTGGCCCCGTTCACCTACACCCAGATCGTTCCGGCGGTGATCTTGGGCTTCGTCCTGTTCGGTGCCATCCCCGACCTGTGGGCCGGGCTCGGCACCGCGATCGTGATCGGCGCCGGGCTCTACGTGCTGCACCGCCGCCAGGGCGCCTGACATGCCGGCGAGCCGGCATGTCGCCGTCACGCGGCGCGCCACGCAGGCCGTGCTGGTCGCGATCGGCGGCATCGGCCTGCTCTCGCTCATGGACGCGGCGGTCAAGGAGGTCGCGACCGCGATCCCGACCTGGGAGATCGTGTTCCTGCGCTACCTGTTCGGCACCCTGTTCGCGCTGCCCATGTTCCTGGCCGACGGGGGCCGGGTGCCGCCCTGGGCGGTGCTTCGCGCCCATCTCTGGCGGTCGGTCGCCGTGGTCATCACCGCCGTCACCTTCTTCTACGCCCTGGGCGTCCTGCCGCTGGCGGTGACGCTGGCCCTGTCCTTCACCGCGCCGATCATGATCGCACTCCTGGCGCGCGCAGGACTGGGCGAGCGGGCGGGCGTGGGCGTGTTCGTCGCCATCGCGGTGGGTTTCTTGGGCGTCCTCACCGTCCTGGGTGGCGAGCTCCAGCGCTCGGGCACCGCCACGATCCTGGGCATCGCGGCGGCGACCACGGCGGCGGCGTCCTACGCCGTGGCCATGGTCAGCCTCAAGGCGCGGGCGATGCGCGACCCGCTGTCCACGATCGTGCTGCTGCAGAACGGCTTCGCCATGCTGCTGATCGCACCGTTCGCTGTGGCCGTCTGGTCACCGCCGAGCACGGGCCAGCTGGGCTGGTTCGCCCTGATCGGACTGCTGGGCACGGGCGGCCACGTCGCCCTGGCCTGGGCCTACCGCCACGCGGACGCCAGCCGGCTGGGTGCGATCGAGTACACCGCCTTCCTGTGGGCGGTGGCACTGGGCCTCGTTTTCTTCGGCGAGGTGCCCTCGCTGGCGACGCTCGCCGGAGCCACCCTGATCATCGCCGGCGCGGTCCTGGCGGTGCGGGCCCAGCAGCAGGGCGCACCGCCCTAGCGGCAGCGCTGCAACATTCCCGCCGCGGTGCAAGATTCGCCTGGAACCACGGACCGCCTCCTCGGGTTCGCCAGCCATCGGATCAGCACTGGCATGCGCCGCATCGGCGCTGGGAGGATGGCGATGAAATGGTTGTTGGTCGGCGTGGCCGCCGGTGCCCTGATGGTCCCGGTCGCACATGCCCAGATGTCCACGTCCCCCTCGGCGGTAGCGCCCGCGGGCGAGATGGCACCCGGGCAGTTCATGGTGTTCTTCGCGCTCGGCAGCACCGAGCTCGACTCCGCGGCGCTCAACGTGATCGCGCAGGCGGCCGATGCCTACCAGCGCAGCGGCGAGGCGCAGGTCAGCGTGATCGGCCACACCGACACGAGCGGCTCGGCCGAGCTGAACCAGCGCCTGTCCGAACGGCGTGCGGAGGCCGTGCAGGCGGCCCTGGTGCGCGGCGGCGTCCCGGTGACCAGCATCGTCACCATCGCGCGCGGCCAGGAGGATCTGCTGGTTCCGACCGGCGACGGCGTGCGTGAGCCCGAGAACCGACGGGTCGAGATCCTGGTGCCGCAGGCAGCCCCGCCACCGCCGCCGCCGTCTCCGGTGGTCGAGGCGGCACCGCCGCCCCCGCCCGAGCAGCCGCCGGAGCCTGACCGCTTCACCTTCGCCCTGGGCCCGGTCTACGGCCACAATTTCGGCGAGAGCGACGGCGAGGAAGGCGGCGACAAGACCCAGAACGACATGGTCGGCGCCGAGCTGACCTTCCGTGCACTGCCGAGCTTCCTGGGCGGCCTGTCGTTGAAGCAGATGGCGCTGTATAGCTTCAACGGCATCGACGACGGCCTGAACGGCCGGTCGGTCGCGAGCCTCGACTTCGCGCCCGACTTCGGGATCTTCCGGCCGACGCTCGCCATCAACGGCGGCGGCGTCTACGGCCCGGGCTTCCAGGACGGCTTCGTCGTCGGCCCGGAGATCCGCCTCGACATCATGCCGGTGGCCGGGTTCAACATCGGGCTCAAGGCGGCCTACGACTACCAGTTCCGCAACGCGGGCTGGGACGAGGGCATCGCCTGGGGCGGGCTGGATCTCGGCATCCGCTTCTGAGTCCCGCGCGAGCATGGTGGCCATCGGCGGGCGATGGCCGCTATGCTCGCGGCGGCGATCGGAACGGGGAACATGACGGACGTTGCACTCGAGGTCGAAGGGGTGAGCTACGGCTATGTCCGTGGCACCAAGGCGCTGGACAAGGTCGGCTTCGTCGTCCCGTCCGGCGAGTTCACCGCACTTCTCGGCCCGAACGGGGCCGGCAAGACCACGCTGATGGCGCTGATCACCCACCTGTTCTCGGCCGAGGAGGGCAGGATCGCCGTCTGCGGCCACGAGCTGCGCCGCGCACCGCGCGCGGCCCTGGCGGCCATGGGCGTCGTGTTCCAGCGGCCGACGCTGGATCTCGACCTCTCGGTCGAGCAGAACATGCGCTATGCCGCGGCCCTCTACGGCATGGGCCGCCCCGCCGCCCGCGTCACCGAGGTGCTGACCCGGCTGCGGCTGCAGGACCGGGCCCGCAGCAAGGTGCGCACGCTCAGCGGCGGCATGAAGCGCCGGGTCGAGATCGGGCGCGCGCTCCTGCACCGGCCGCGGCTCCTCGTGCTCGACGAGCCCACGGTCGGCCTCGACATGGAGAGCCGGCGCGAGATCGTGTCCCACGTCCACGCGCTGTGCCGGGAGGAGGGGCTGGCCGTGCTCTGGGCCACCCACCTGATCGACGAGATCGAGGCCGACGACCGCGTGGTGCTCCTGCATCGCGGCCAGGTCCGGGCCACCGGCGACATCCCGCAGGTGGTGGCGGCGGCCGGCGTCGCCGACCTCGGCACCGCCTACGACCAGCTCACCATGCGCAAGGCGGCCTGAGCGCGGCGTTCCGTCAGGCCGCGTCCTTGCGCCGCCGGATCTCGCCGAACACCGCGGCGTCCGGTGGCGTCGGTCAGGCCGAGCCGCTGGCGGATGGCGGGATCGGCCGCGCGCAGGAAGGGGTTGGTGGCCTTCTCCACGCCGATGGTGCTGGGGATCGTGGGCTCGCCGCGGCCGCGCGCGGCTTCCACCTCCTGGGCGCGCCGCTGCAGGGCGCGGTTGTCGGGGTCGATGCCCAGCGCGAAGCGGGCGTTGCTCAGCGTGTACTCGTGGCCGCAGAAGACCCGCGTGGCGTCGGGCAGTGCTGCGAGCTTGCCGAGCGAGCGCCACATGGTGGGCGCGTCGCCCTCGAACAGCCGGCCGCAGCCCAGCGCGAACAGCGTGTCGCCGCAGAACAGGGCCTCGCCTTCGGGAAACCAGTAGCTGACATGGCCCCGGGTGTGGCCGGGCGTGTCCAGCACCAGCACGCGCTGGCCGCCGAAGCGAACCTCGTCGCCCTCGGCCACGGTGACGTTGAGCCCGGGGATCCGCGCCGCGTCGGCGCGCGGGCCGATCGCCCGGCAGCCGGTCGCCGCCTTCAGCTCGGCCAGCCCGGCGATGTGATCGCCGTGATGGTGGGTGATCAGCGCCCAGTCGAGCCCGCGGCCGAGCTCGCGCAGGCGCGCCAGCACCGGCTCGGCCAGCGCCGGGTCGACCACGCCCGAGGCCCCGGTGGCCGGATCGCGGAGCAGGTAGATGTAGTTGTCGGCCAGCGCCGGCATCAATTCCACCTCGAGGCGGGGCATGGGCGCTTCCTCCGCTGGTGCTCCGGCCTTCACATATGGCATGACGGAGCAATATCGACATCAGTAGCGATTGCCGAGCCGGGGGACCATGCGGCCCGAGGTCGAGGATCTGCAACGGTTTTACGCGACGCGCCAGGGCCAGGTGGCGCGGCGGCTGATCCACCATCAGATCAAGGCCCTGTGGCCGGACCTGACCGGCCGCACCGTCCTGGGCTTCGGCTATGCCGCACCGTTCCTCGCCGGGCTCGACACGGCCAGCCGTGCCGTGGCGCTGATGCCGGCCGAGCAGGGCATGGGCTTTTCCCTCCAGGACGGGGCCGGGCGCACCGCCATCGCGCGCGAGGACGACCTGCCGCTGGCCGACGGTTCGGTCGACCGGGTGCTGCTGGTCCACGCGCTGGAGTGCTGCGGCAATGTCCCGCGCCTGATCCGCGAGATCTGGCGCGTGCTCGCCGATGGCGGGCGGATGATCGTGGTGGTGCCGAACCGCCGCGGCCTGTGGGCCTTGAGCGACCGCACCCCCTTCGGCCACGGCCAGCCCTACAGCCTGGGCCAGCTCGAGCGCACGCTGAACAGCCACCTGTTCACGCCCTTGGGCGAGCGCACCGCGCTGTTCCTGCCGCCGACGCAGTCGCGGCTGCTGCTGCGGCTGGCCGTGCCCGCCGAGCGCCTGGGCCTCGGCTTCGCCCGCCGCTTCGCCGGCGTCGTGCTGGTCGAGGCCGAAAAGCAGATCTATGTCGGCACCGCGTTGCCCGCGACCGCGCGCAGCCACGGCCGCCGCTACATGCCGGTCATGCAGGGCGTGGCGGCGGCGCGCGATGCGGTCGACGGTGCGGTGTCGGGCCGCGGGCGCGGTGGGTCGGTGGTCCGGCTCGACCGGCGCCGCGCCGGGCGGGTCCTGCCGCCGTCCTAGGCGGCGACTGCCTGCGGCGCGGGCAGGATTTGGCGCCTCTGCTGCAATGCAGCAGGATTTGCCAGCGTTCGATCGGCACAGTTTCAGCAAGTTGCTGGCACGCGGATTGCTCTGTTGCTGCATTGCAGCATAGCGGCTGCTGCTTCTGTCCGGAAAGCTGCCGCTCGGAGCCAGACGATGTTCACCTACGTCCTGACCTTCGTCGCCTGCCTGGGTACCGCCGACCAGCGCTGCCGCAACGTCGAGCTGCCCTGGGACGGCTCGCTGATGCAGTGCATGCTGTTCGGCCAGCACGCCGCCGCGCAGTGGAC
This sequence comes from uncultured Alphaproteobacteria bacterium, assembly GCA_963769465.1. Lineage (GTDB taxonomy): Bacteria > Pseudomonadota > Alphaproteobacteria > Geminicoccales > Geminicoccaceae > Benzoatithermus. Next base: position 107,801 of record CAVYMA010000014.1, on the reverse strand, counting down.
CAACGAGCATCCGGGCTGGGCCGTGGTCCGCGGCTACCGCTGCGAGAGCGGCCGGAGCGCCTGAGCCCGGCCGTCGCTCAGGGCGGCGGCAGGAAATCGACGCCGCACAGGCGCGAGCGGCGGATCACCTCCTCGACGTCGGTCAGCTCGTGCAGCTGGTCGAACAGCTCCCGCAACCGGCCCGAGGGCGACACCCAGAACAGGGCCCGCGCGGCGATCGGCTGGTTGTTGTAGTAGGCGTGCGCGATGCCGCGCGGCATCCGCACCAGATCGCCGGGCCGCGCCTGGGCCGTGCCGTCGCCCAGCCGCAGGTCCAGCACGCCCTCCAGCAGGTAGATGAACTCGTCCTGGTCGGGATGGATGTGCGGCGGCACGAAGGTGCCGGGCGGATCGTGGGTCTCGAAGCAGAAGCAGGCGTCGCTCTCGGCCTTGAGGAAGTAGCGGTGGCCCAGGACGTTCCAGGCCACCTCGTCCTGCCCCTGGCCCGCCGCCGTGATGCCCGCCTTCAGGTCCATGACCGCCGCTCCCTGGTTTGGGTGTCAGCCTAGTCGGTGCCCGGCCGGATCGCCACGATCTCGAACGCGCCCCGGGGCAGGCGGCGCACGTCGCCCGGTTCGCCGCCGAGCAGGGCACGGGCCACGGGCGAGGTCCAGGCGATGCGCCCCGCCGCCGGCTCGGCCTCGTCCTCGCCGACGATGGCGTAGCTCACCTCGGTGCCGTCCTCCTGCGCCACGGTGACGGTCGTGCCGAACCGGACGGTCGCGGCGGCGTCGGCCGGCTCCTCCAGGCGTGCGGTGCCCAGGCGCGCGGTCCAGTAGCGCAGCTCGCGTGCGGCCCGGGCGCGGGCCTCCTCGTCCACGGCGTCGGCCACCAGCCGCTCGAACGCCGCGATGCGGTCCTCGATCTGCCGCAGGCCGCGCCTGGTCACCAGGTTCGGCTGCGTGCTGATCGCGCGGTCCGGCAGCACCGCGGCACCGCCGGTTGGATCGTCTTCCTTGACGAATGCGCGACTCATGGCGTGCCCTGTCGGTTCAACGGGTATGATAGGCACGAAGTGCGGGACTGGGGAGCGGTGAATGTTCGAGTCGGCGCTGATCAAGCACAAGCTGGCCAAGGAGGAGTACGAGCGCGCCGAACCGGAGCTGCGCACCAGGCTCCTCGAGGCGCAGCTCGAGATGGTCGAGCAGCGCACCTTCTCGACCGTGATCCTGGTCACCGGCATGGACGGGGCCGGCAAGAGCGAGGTGATCCACAAGCTGCTGGAATGGCTGGACCCGCGTCACGTGCGGGTCGCGGCCTATGGCGAGAAGGACGACACCGAGCGGACCCGGCCCTGGATGTGGCGCTACTGGCGCGATCTGCCGCCGCGCGGCGAGGTCTCCGTGGTGTTCGGCTCCTGGTACAGCGAACCCGTGGCGCAGAGGCTGGCCGGCGAAGCGGGAAGGGCGCACTTCGACCGCGAGCTGGCCGCGATCGGTCGCTTCGAGGAGATGCTCACCAGCGAAGGCGTGCTGCTGCTCAAGTTCCTCCTGGTGGTGTCGCTGAAGGAGCAGAAGCGTCGTCTCCGCGAACTGGCCAGGCGCACCGGCGGTGCGAGCCGCGCGCTGGAGGGATGGGCGGGCGCCAGGCGGCACCGCGAGGTGACGCCCCTGGTCGAGGAGATGGTCCGGCGCACCAGCACCGGGCACGCACCCTGGATCGTCCTGCCCTGCGACGATCCCGAGTACCGCGACCTCTCGTTCGGTCGGGCCGTGCTGGGCAGCCTCGAGGCGCGGCTGCAGGTGCCGGCGAGCACCCCGACGCTGGTGGCACCGCCGGCCATCCCCAATGTCGACCGGCGCAACCTGCTCGACGTCCTGGACCTGGACCTGCAGCTGGACCAGGCCGAATACCGCCAGCGGCTGGAGGAGGCGCAGGCGAGGCTGTTCGAGCAGTCCAAGCGCAAGGCGTTCCGCCACCGCGCGCTGGTCGTGGCGTTCGAAGGGCACGACGCCGCCGGCAAGGGCGGCGCCATCCGCCGCGTGACCATGGCGCTCGATCCGCGCCAGTACCGGGTCTACCCGGTGGCGGCACCCACCGACGAGGAGAAGGGCCGCCCCTATCTGTGGCGGTTCTGGCGCCACGTCCCCCGGCAGGGCCGGATCGCGATCTTCGACCGCTCCTGGTACGGCCGGGTCCTGGTCGAGCGGGTCGAGGGGTTCGCCAGCCCGGGGGAGTGGGGCCGGGCCTATGGCGAGATCAACGATTTCGAGGAGGAGCTGGGCCAGGCCGGCATCGTGGTGGCCAAGTTCTGGCTGGCGATCGGCAAGGACGAGCAGCTGCGCCGCTTCGAGGAGCGCGCCGGCACCGAGTACAAGCGGTTCAAGATCACGCCCGAGGACTGGCGCAACCGCGAGAAGTGGGACCTCTACCACGACGCCATCGGCGACATGCTCGACCGCACCAGCACGCCCGACGCCCCCTGGACCGTGATCGAGGCGCAAGACAAGCGCTGGGCGCGGGTCAAGGTCCTGGAGACGCTGGTCGACCGGCTGCGCGCCGAGCTCTGAGCCGGCTCAGAACCAGCAGCGGCCCGAGAGGTCCAGCGTGGTGATGCCGCGCGGCCGCAGCGCGTCGACCACCTGGCGGCCGCCCGCCACGTCCTGGCAGGTGACGCTCAAGGTGAGGTTGGGCTGGCCGACCAGGGTGACCTCGACCACGAAGCGGTTCCTGGCCGCCTGGCGCAGCAGGGCCATGGCGACCCGCTCGCGGTCGACGACCAGCATCACCGGCGCGGTCTCCTCCGGCAGCACCGTCTGCTGCAGGAACAGCAGGTCGGCGGCCGCGGCCGGTGCCGCACCCGCCACCAGGGCCGTCAGGGTCAGGCATGCGCGATGCATCTCGTCTCCTCCGGCGGAACGATCCATCCCCGGCCCCCGACCTGTTCGCCAGGCACTGCCGGCCGGTGGGCCTGCGCCCAGCATACGCGAACGAGCCGGCTGGACGGTACCGCTTGACAGGCACGCGCGACTCCGTAATGTCTACGAAAGAGATAGGTAAAGTGCATGCTGTCGCAGAAGGCCAAGTACGCGCTCCGCGCCCTGCTGATGCTGGCGCAGGCGCCGCCTGAGGAGCTGGTCCTGATCCAGGAAATCGCCGACCGGCAGAAGGTGCCCAAGAAGTTCCTCGAGCTGATCCTCGTCGAGCTGAAGCGGCACGGCTTCGCGCACAGCCAGCGCGGCCGCAGCGGCGGCTACTGCCTGGCGCGGCCGGCCGACACGATCACCTTCGGCCAGGTATTGCGGGCGATGGACGGGCCCTTGGCACCCTTGCCCTGCGCCAGCATCACCGGCTACCGGCGCTGTGCCGACTGCCAGGACGAGCGGACCTGCGAGATCCGCAAGGTGATGCGCACGGTGCGCGACGCGATGGCGGAGATCTTGGACCGCACCACGCTGGCCGACGCGCTCGGCGGCCAGCTGGACGAGCATCTGCTGGAGTCGAGGGTCGCATGAGCGACCTTTGGCAGCCAAAACCCTACTAAACCAATATAGCAAAGCGTGCTGACCAGTTACATGGGCAACTGAGGAGACAGCCATGTCCCGACTGCACCGACGCACCACGCTCGCCGCCGCGGCCATGGCCGCCCTGCTGTGGTCCCTGCCGGCATCGGCCGACACGACGATCCTGAACGTGTCCTACGATCCCACCCGCGAGCTCTACCAGGACTTCAACCAGGCGTTCGCCGCCTACTGGAAGAAGAACACCGGCGAGGACGTCACCATCCAGATGTCGCACGGCGGCTCGGGCAAGCAGGCCCGCGCGGTGATCGACGGCCTGGACGCCGACCTGGTCACCCTGGCGCTGGCCGCCGACATCGACGCCATCGCCGCCAAGACCGGCAAGCTGCCGGCCGACTGGCAGAGCAAGTTCGCCAACAACAGCTCGCCCTACACCTCGACCATCGTGTTCCTGGTCCGCAAGGGCAACCCCAAGGGCATCCAGGACTGGGGCGACCTCGCCAAGCCGGGCGTCGCGGTGATCACGCCCAACCCCAAGACCTCGGGCGGGGCGCGCTGGAACTACCTCGCGGCCTATGGCTGGGCGCTCGACCAGTATGGCGGCGACGAGGCCAAGGCCAAGGCGTTCCTCTCCGACCTGTTCCGCAACGTGCCGGTACTCGACACCGGGGCGCGCGGCTCGACCACGACCTTCGCCCAGCGCAACCTCGGCGACGTGCTGATCACCTGGGAGAACGAGGGCTTTTTGGTGCTGAACGAGTTCGGTGCCGACCAGTTCGAGGTGGTCACGCCCAAGAAGAGCATCCTGGCCGAGCCGCCGGTGGCGCTGATCGACGCCAATGTCGACGCCAAGGGTACCCGCAAGGTGGCCCAGGCCTACCTCGCCTTCCTCTACTCGCCCGACGGCCAGGCGCTGGCCGCCAAGCACTATTACCGCCCGTCCGAGCCCAAGTACGCCTCGGCCGAGGACCTCGCCCGCTTCCCGAAGCTCGAGCTGTTCGGCATCGACCGCTTCGGCGGCTGGAAGGAGGCGCAGGCCACGCATTTCGGCGACGGCGGCGTGTTCGACCAGATCTACAAGCCGGCCAACTGAGCATGGCCGCGGCCCTGGCCCCGGGCTTGCGGTTCCGGCAGCCCAGCGTCGTCCCGGGGTTCGGGCCGGCGCTGGGCCTGACCCTGACCTATCTGAGCCTGATCGTCCTCATCCCGCTCGCCGCCATGTTCCTGCGCACGATGACGCTGAGCTGGGCGGAGTTCTGGCACATCGCCACCGACGCCCGGGTGCTGGCGGCCCTGCGGCTGAGCTTCGGCGCCGCCTTCGCCGCGGCCCTGCTCAACCTGGTCATGGGCACGCTCGTGGCCTGGGTGCTGGTCCGCTACGACTTCCCGCTCAAGCGCGTGCTCGACGCCACGGTCGACCTGCCCTTCGCCCTGCCGACCGCGGTGGCGGGCATCGCCCTGGCGGCGATCTACGCGCCCAACGGCTGGGTCGGCCAATGGCTCGATCCGTTGGGGATCCAGGTCGCCTTCACGCCTCTGGGCGTGGTCGTGGCCCTCACCTTCATCGGCCTGCCCTTCGTCGTGCGCACGGTCCAGCCGGTGATCCAGGACCTCAGCCTGGACGTCGAGGAGGCCGCGGCGACCCTGGGTGCCACCCGCGTGCAGACGCTCACCCGCGTCGTGCTGCCGTCCTTGGCACCGGCACTGCTGACCGGCACCGCCATGGCCTTCGCCCGGGCGGTCGGCGAGTACGGCTCGGTGATCTTCATCGCCGGCAACCTGCCCTACGTGTCGGAGATCGCGCCGCTCTTGATCATCATCAAGCTCGAGGAGTTCGACTATGCGGGGGCCACCGCCATCGGCTGCCTGATGCTGATCGCCTCCTTCGCGCTCCTGTTCGTGATCAACCTGCTGCAGTCCTGGCAGCGCCGGCGCATGTCGGCCTGAGGGGAACGGACATGGCCACCACCACGCTCGCCTTCCCGACCCAGCGGCCCACGACCGAGACCGGCCTGGTCCGCGTCCTGATCACCACGGCCGTGATCGTCTGGCTCACCCTGTTCCTGCTGCTGCCGCTGCTGGCGGTCTTCGCCGAGGCGCTGCGCCAGGGCCTGGGCGCCTACCTCGCCGCCCTGGTCGACCCGGACGCCCTGGCCGCGATCCGCCTCACCCTCCTGGTGGCCGCGATCGCCGTGCCCGCCAACCTGGTCTTCGGCCTGTGCGCCGCCTGGGCGATCGCCAAGTTCGAGTTCAAGGGCAAGAGCTTCCTGATCACGCTGATCGACCTGCCCTTCTCGGTGAGCCCGGTGATCTCGGGCCTGATCTACGTGCTGCTGTTCGGCGCCCAGGGCTGGTTCGGCCCCTGGCTCGGCGAGCACGGCTTCAAGATCATCTTCGCCGTGCCCGGCATCGTGCTGGCCACCATCTTCGTCACCTTCCCGTTCATCGCCCGCGAGCTGATCCCGCTCATGACCGAGCAGGGGACCGAGGACGAGGAGGCCGCCCTGTCCTTGGGCGCTTCCGGCTGGCAGACCTTCTTCCGGGTCACCCTGCCCAACGTGAAGTGGGGCCTGCTCTACGGCGTGCTGCTCTGCAACGCGCGCGCGATGGGCGAGTTCGGTGCGGTCTCGGTGGTCTCGGGCCACATCCGCGGCCTGACCAACACCATGCCGCTGCACGTCGAGATCCTCTACAACGAGTACAATTTCGTCGCCGCGTTCGCGGTGGCCTCGCTCCTGGCGCTGCTGGCGCTGGTGACGCTGGTGCTCAAGTCGATCCTGGAATGGCGCTTCGGGGCGGAACTCGCCGCCGCCCGCCGTCACTGAGCCCTTTGGGGAGTAACGCACCATGAGCATCAAGGTGAAGGAGGTCGTCAAACAGTTCGACGGCTTCACCGCACTGGGCGGCGTGTCGCTCCAGATCAATTCCGGCGAGCTCGTGGCACTGCTGGGCCCGTCCGGCTCCGGCAAGACCACGCTGCTTGCGGATCATCGCCGGGCTCGACTTCCCGACCGGCGGCAAGATCAAGATGGACGGCGTCGACGCCAGCACCACCCATGTCGGTGCCCGCAATGTCGGCTTCGTCTTCCAGCACTACGCGCTGTTCCGGCACATGACCGTGTTCGAGAACGTGGCCTTCGGCCTGCGGGTCAAGCCGCGCCGGATGCGCCCGGCACCGGCCGAGATCCGCGAGCGGGTCATGCGCCTGCTCAAGCTGGTCCAGCTCGAGGGCTTCGCCCAGCGCTACCCCTCGCAGCTCTCCGGCGGCCAGCGGCAGCGGGTGGCCCTGGCCCGGGCCCTGGCGATCGAGCCGCGGGTACTCCTGCTCGACGAGCCCTTCGGTGCGCTCGACGCCAAGGTCCGGAAGGAGCTGCGCCGCTGGCTGCGCCGGCTGCACGAGGAGATGGGCCTGACCTCGGTGTTCGTGACCCACGACCAGGAGGAAGCGCTCGAGCTCGCCGACCGGGTGGTGGTGATGAGCAACGGCAAGATCGAGCAGGTGGGCACGCCCGACGAGGTCTACGAGCGCCCGGCCACCCCGTTCGTCTACGAGTTCCTGGGCCATGTGAACCGCATGCCCTGCACCGTGGCGCGCGGCCGGGCGCGGATCTGGCACCAGGAGTTCGGCGTCGAGGGCGGCGATGCCGCCCCGGTCGAGCTGCTCGGCCGCGGCCACGCCTACATCCGGCCCGAGGACATCGAGCTGGTCAGGATGGGCCCCGGCGAGGAGGGTACCCGGGCCCGGGTCGTGCATGTCAGCACGCTGGGCCCGATCGTGCGCGTCGAGCTCCAGGTCCAGGGCCTGGCCGAGCCGGTCGAGGCCGAGCTGCCCCGCGCCCGGCACCGCGAGCTCGGCCTGCGCCACGGCCTGGACGTGCTGGTGCGCGCCCGTGCCGCCCGGGTGTTCACCGACGCGGCCTGACGGCCGCCGCCCGGGTCGAGAATTCAGGGAGGACAAGCATGGCACGCGACGGCTGCCGGATCGCCGTGATCGGCGCCGGCTTCAGCGGCGTCATGACCGCGATCCACCTGCTCTGGCGCTGCCGGCCGGGCGAGCGGGTCTATCTGGTCGAGCGCGGCGACCGGGTCGGCCCGGGCCTCGCCTACGGCACCGACAATGCCCGCCACCTGGTCAATGTCCGGGCCGAGAACATGAGCGCCTTCGCCGACGAGCCCGACCACTTCGTGCGCTGGCTCGCGGCCCTGCCGCCCGAGCGGCGCGCCGAGGCCGGCGAGCGCACCATCGCCGGCACCTTCGTGCGCCGTGCCGTGTTCGGCGCCTACATCCAGGACCTGCTGCGCGAGGCGATCGCCCGCCAGGACGGGGCCGACAATCTCTACCTGGTGACCGACGAGGCCACCGCCATCCGCCGGGTCGCCGGCGGCCTCGAGCTCGCCACCGGCAATGGCCGCACCTACCCGGTCGACGCCGCCGTCCTGGCCCTGGGCAACCTGCCCGCGACCCGGCAGCTGCCCGCGGGCTGGATCGCCAACCCCTGGTCGCCGGAGGCCACCGCACCGCTTGAGCCGGGCCGCCCGGTGGTCGTGCTCGGCACCGGGCTCACCATGGTCGACGTCTGCCTGGCGCTCACCGAGCAGGGCTTCGAGGGGCCGATCCACGCCATCTCGCGCCGCGGCCTGCTGCCGCTCGGCCACGCGCCCTCCCGGCCGTGGGAGGATCTGCAGCTCACCGCCGCCGACCGCCGCTCGCTGCTGGCCCTGTTCCGCGCCGTCCGCCGCGAGGTCCGCCGGGCCGCGGACCGGGCGGTCGGCTGGCGGGCGGTGATCGACGCGGTGCGCCCGCACGCCCAGGTCCTGTGGGCCGGGCTGAGCGAGGCCGACAAGGCCCGCTTCGTCCGCCATGTCCGCCCCTGGTGGGACATCCACCGCCACCGCATGGCCCCGCCGGTGGCCGCCACGCTCGACCGCCCTGCGCACCGCCGGCACCCTGGCCACCCATGCCGGCCGGATCGCCGCGATCGAGCCCGGCCCGCACGGCCTCCTGGTGCGCTGGCGGCCCAAGGGCCAGGCCACCATGCAGCAGCTCGTGGCCCAGCGGGTGATCGACTGCACCGGCCTGACCGGCGACCACGCCCGCAGCCGCGAGCCCTTGCTCGCCCAGATGCTGGCCGACGGCCTCGCCCGCCCGGCCCCGTTCGGCCTCGGCGTCGACTGCACCGCCACCGGTGCGCTGCGCGACGCCGCCGGCACGCCCGCGGCCGACCTGTTCGCCGTCGGCCCCGTCACCCGCGGCGCCTTGTGGGAAATCACCGCCGTCCCCGAAATCCGCGCCCAGGCCGAACAGGTCGCCGAACACATCCTCGACCGCCGCCCGACACCGCGCGACGGGGTGAGTGTCAGGCGTGGCGCTGGCGCCAGCGCTCGGCCGCCCGGCCCACCGCGTCCCGGTCGAGCTCGAACCCGAGGCCCGGCCCTTCGAGCACCGGCAGGCGGCCGTCCATGGTCGCGAGCGGCGGCGACGCCACGATGTCCTCGGCCAGCAGCTGGACCATGATCTGGTTGCCGTCGTCGAGGTTGGGGATCGTGGCCGCCACCTGGTTGCTGGCGCAGGTGGTGATCCCGCTCTCGTAGACGCCGTGCAGGCAGATGTTGAGCCCGGCGGCCTCGGCGACGGCGGCGGCCTTGCGCATGCCCCCGAGCCCGCCGGTCTCGTGGATGCCCAGGACGATGATGTCGGCCGCCTCGTGGCGGCAGACCTCGAACACCTGCTGCGGGGTCGAGACCAGCTGGTCGGCGGCGATCGGGACCGGCGACCACCTTGCGCAGCCGGGCCAGGGCGGCGGGGCTCTCGGCGGGCGAGGGCTGCTCGACGAACTCCGGCGTCGAACGGCAGGAAGCCCGTCGATCATGCGCCGGGCGGTCAGCGTGTCCCAGGCCTCGTTGGCGTCCAGCCGCAGCCGCCGCTCGCCGATCGCCGCGCGCACCGCCTTGACGTTGGCGAGGTCGAGCGCGTCGCCGCGGCCGACCTTGAGGTAGATCACCTCGAAGCCCTGGCCGGCGAGCTCGCGCGCATGCGCCGCCGACCTCCTCCGGCCCGTCGCCCTGGACGAAGCCGAAATAGGCGATCTCGTCGCGCACCGCCCCGCCCAGGAGCCGGTGCACCGGCTGGCCCAGGAGCTTGCCCAGCGCGTCCCACAAGGCGAGCTCGACGCCGGCCAGGATCTGGTTGGCGTAGCGCCGCTGGTTGGCCGGCCCGAGGCCGCCGAAATGCCGGCGGTAGCAGGCGCTCGGTCAGCCGCGCGTTGTCGAAGGCGAGATGGCCGACCAGGTCCGGGGTGAGGCGTTGCAGCGCCGACTGCACCGAAGCCGCGTCGGTGGCACCTACGCTCTCGCCGACGCCGGTGATCCCGGCGTCGGTGTCGATCTCGACCAGCACCGGCTCGGCACCGTCCACCACGCCGTAGGCCCAGTGGTAGGGCTGCCGGTAGGGCAGGAACAGGGGCGTCGTGCGGACGGCGGTGATGCGCAAAGGAGGCCCCGGGCTCAGTCGATGATGCTGTAGCCACCGTCGATGTAGAGGGTCTGGCCGGTCAAGAGCTTGGCGGCGTCGGTCGCGAGATAGGCCGTGGCGAGGCCGACATCGTCGATCGAGACCAGCCGCTGCATCGGCGCCTTGGCCTGCGCCTGGTCGAGCAGCTCGTCGAACTCGGCGATGCCCGAGGCGGCGCGCGTCTTGAGCGGGCCGGGCGAGATCGCGTGGACGCGGATGCCCTTGGGCCCGAGCTCGGCCGCCATGTAGCGGGTGGCGCTCTCCAGGGCCGCCTTGACCGGGCCCATCATGTTGTAGTGCTCCACCACCACCTGCGAGCCGTAATAGGTCATGCAGAACAGGGCACCGCCCTCGGTCCATGAGCGGCTCGGCGAGCTTGGCCATGCGGATGAACGACCAGCAGGAGATGTCCATGGCCTGCAGGAAGCCCGTCGCGCGAGCAGTCGACCACGCGGCCGTGCAGGTCCTCGCGCGGCGCGAAGGCGATCGAGTGCAGGAGGAAGTCGAGCCGGCCCCAGCGCTGCCCGATCTCGCGCGAACAGCGCCTCGAGCTGGCCCTCCTGGCGCAGGTCGAGCGGGGCCAGGATCTCGGCCTCCAGCTCCCGTGCCAGCGGCTCGACGTGCGGCTTGGCCTTCTCGCCGAGATAGGTGACGGCGAGGTCGGCGCCGAGGAAGCGGAACGCCTTGGCGCAGCCCCAGGCGATCGACTGGTCGTTGGCGATGCCCGTGACCAGGCCCTTGCGGCCGGCGAGCGACACCGAGCTACGGTCGAACATGCGTCACCTCGTGCTGCCTTGTCGAAATCCGTGCTAGGATAGACTTTCTCTTGGGCGCTTTCGCGATTTCGATCTCGCTCTGCCACCGTGGTCGCATGCCGCACCTGCTGTTGCTCCTGTTGATGCTCCTCCTGCCGCGCTCGGCTGCGGCGATCGATGGGCTCGTGTTCGTGCCGAGCCGGCTCGCGGCCGAGGTCGCGGTCCTCGATACCCGGCGCGACGAGGTGGTCCGTCGGCTGCGGACGGGCTCCGCACCCCTGCATGCCGCGGTCTCGGCCGAGCTGGACCTGGTGGTGACCACGAGCTGGCGCGGCAACAAGGTCAACCTGATCGACGCCAACGGCATCCTGCCGACGCAGGAGGTGGCCCTCGACCTGCGCCCGGACGGGATCGCACTCGACCCGGGCGGCCGCATGCTCGCGGTCAGCAGCCTGGAGAGCGACCGCGTCGCCCTGGTCGACCTCGTGGGACGCCGCCAGACGGCCGCCATCGCGGGCCTGGCGACGCCGCATCACCTGGCGTTCTCGGCCGATGGCCGGCGGCTCTATGTCGGCAATCTCGGTGCGGATCGGATCACCGAGATCGACGTGGCCGCCGGTGCGGTGGCGCGGCAGATCGAGCTCGCGCCGGCCGGGGCCGAGCTGGGCGGTGTCGCCAACCTCACCATCCTGCCCGACGGCCGGCGCGCGCTGGCGGTCTTCGGCAGCGGCAGCGAGCTCGCCCTGGTCGACCTGGCACAGGGCACGGCCGCCGGTCGCGTCAAGGTGGGCGAGCTGCCCTGGCACGCCTTCGTCACCATGGACGGCAGCCGGATCCTGGTGCCCCACCGCGGCGAGGACACCGTGGCGTTGCTGGACGGGACGACCTTGCGCGAGATCGCCCGGGTGCCGGTGGGTGCGGACGTCGCGGACGTCGCCTTCGGCTGGTTCGAGAGCGTGGCCTTCGTGCTCAGCCGCAGCACCCGCACCGCCACGGCCATCGATCTCGCGAACGGTGCGGTCCTGGCGGAGATCGCCCTGCCGGGCGCACCGGAGGCCGGGGTGACCACCGATGCCGGCTCACGGCTCTACGTGGCGCTGGGCGATGTCGGCGGTGTGGCGGTGATCGACACGCGAAGCCGCCGGCTCACCCACGTGATCGACGGCGTGGCGCGACGACCCTGGAGCGTGCAGATGGCGGGTGCGCTCAACTACTGCCGTTGAAGCGTTTCCCTGCGGCAAGATGCCGGGCGGAGGCCGGTCCCGGACCGGCCCGGCCTGCATTATCTCTGTCGTCGGATCGCCTTGTCCCGGTGCGAGCCTTTGGACCCCGTCGATGCCCCTCCGCCACCTGTCCGCAATCATCCTGGCGCTGACGCCCTTCGTCGTCCTGGGCCTGATCACCGCCGCGCTGGCGTTGCAGGCCAAGCCCCAGGTCGGCCCGAGCCGGGCCGCCGTCGAAGCGGTCGCGCCGATCTGATCCGTCAGCCGGCGCGACGCCGGCGCCTGGGCTCGCCGCCCGGACCCGCCTCCTTGGGTGCCGGCAGGGCGACCGCGGCCGCGAGGTTGGGGTAGGGGGCCGTCTTGTGCGGGATCGCCATCGCCGCCACGAAATGCTCCTGGAAGCGCGGCTCGATCGCCGTCTCGACCTTCTCGATCCGCTCCACCACGTCCTCGATCTCGGCCCGCGCCTTGCGGTTCAGGAGGGCGATCCGCGCACCCGTGCCCGCCGCGTTGCCGGCCGAGCCGACCCGGTCGAGCGGGCAGTCCGGGATCATGCCCAGCACCATGGCGTAGACCGGGTCGATGTGGCTGCCGAAGGCGCCGGCCAGGGTCACGCGGCCGACGCTCTCGACGCCGAGGCGGTCCATGAGCAGGCGCGCACCGGCGTAGAGGGCGGCCTTGGCGAGCTGGATCGCACGGATGTCGTTCTGGGAGACGACGATCTCGGGCTCGCCGGCGTGCAGCAGGTAGCCGAAGGTGCGGCCCGTGGCGCGGATGCGCGGGCTGCGCTCCGCCATGGCGCCGTCGACGACGCCGTCGGTCGTGATCAGCCCGGCCAGGTACATCTCGGCCAGGGCCTCGATGATGCCCGAGCCGCAGATGCCGGTGACACCGGTCTTGCCGCGTGGCCTCGGCGAAGGCCGGGTCGTCCGACCACAGCTCGCAGCCGATCACCTTGAAGCGCGGCTCCAGCGTGTCCTTGTCGATCCGCACCCGCTCGATCGCACCGGGTGCGGCGCGCTGGCCGTTGCCGATCTGCGCACCCTCGAAGGCGGGTCCGGTCGGCGACGAGCAGGCGAGCAGCTTGTCGCGATTGCCCAGCACGATCTCGGCGTTGGTGCCGACGTCGACCAGGAGCGTGATCTCCTCGTTGAGCCAGGGCGTCTCGGACAGCACCACGCCCGCACAGTCGGCACCGACATGGCCGGCGATGCAGGGCAGGATGTAGACCCGGGCAGCCGGGGTTCACGGCGTGCAGGTCGAGCTCGCGGGCGAGAGCTCGAGGGCGCTGTCGGTCGCGAGCGCGAAGGGCGCACCGCCCAGCTCGACCGGGTCGATGCCCAAGAGCAGGTGGTGCATGATCGGGTTGCCGACGAAGACCAGCTCCAGGACGTCCGACGGGTCGGCCTTGGCCTCGGCGCAGAGCTCGGCCAGGAGCGCGTCCAGGGCGGTGCGGACGGCGGCGGTCATCTCCGCCTCGCCGCCGGGGTTCATCATCGAGTAGGAGACCCGCGACATCAGATCCTCGCCGAAGCGGATCTGCGGGTTCATCAGCCCCGACGAGGCCAGGACCTCGCCGGTCGCCATGTCGCACAGGTGGGCGGCGATGGTGGTCGAGCCGATGTCGACCGCGACGCCGAGCAGCCGGTCGTGGAAGCCGGGCCAGCAGGCGGTGATCCGGCTCCCCTGGTGGACGGCCACGGTGACCTTCCACGCACCCTTGCGCAGCGTCTTCTGCAGCTCGCGCAGCGGGCCCAGGTCGATGGTGAGCCTGCCCAGCCCCCACTGCGTCTGCAGCGCCTCCTCGACCCGCTCGAAGTCGCCGCGCTGCCGGTGCATGTCCGGCTCCTCGACCTCGACATAGTAGAGCCGGGTCGTGGTATCGAGCTCGATCGCGCGCACCTCGGCGCGCTTCCGGACCACCTGCTTGTGCACCTGGCTGTCGGCCGGCACGTCGATGACGATGTCGCCCTGCAGCTGCGCCTGGCAGGACAGGCGACGGCCCGCGGCCAAGCCCTTCCTGCCCTGGTAGCGCTGCTCGACCGCCGAGAAGGCGTTCAGATGCTCGGCGGTACTGGTGATCCCGTGCTTGGCGAAGCTGCCCTCGCCCACGGTCACCTGGCACCGCCCGCAGATCGCCCGCCCGCCGCACACGCGAATCGATGTCGACGCCGAGCTGCCGCGCTGCGGTCAGGACCGGCGTGCCGAGCGCGAACCGGCCGCGCTTGCCGGAGGGGGTGAAGACGACGAGCGCGTCGCTCATCCGGCCGTACCCTCGCGCCGGCGGCGGCGCTCGCCGCGCGCACCGGCCGCCAGCGCGGCGGCCGAGCCCTCGGCCGGGGCCTCGCGGAAGCGGGTCAGCCAGCGGCGGCAGTGCTCGTCCTTGCCCAGCATCACGTCGGCACCCATGACGCCCTGCATCTCCTCCAGGTGCAGCGGGTTCATGATCGCCGAGGTCATGCCGGCGAGGCTCGCCATGGAGAGGAAGGCGGCGTTCAGGCCGTGGCGGTTGGGCAGGCCGAAGCTGACGTTCGACGCCCCGCAGGTGCTGTTGACCTTGAGCTCCTCCTTCAGCCGGCGCAGGAGGTGGAAGGCGGACTTGCCGGCATTGCCCAAGGCACCGATCGGCATGACCAGCGGGTCGACCACGATGTCCTTGGGCTTGATGCCGTAGTCCTGGGCGTGGTGGACGATCTTCTTGGCGACCTCGAAGCGGACGTCGGGGTCCTCGCTGATGCCGGTCTCGTCGTTGGAGATCGCGACCACCGCACAGTCGTACTTCTTGATCAGCGGCAGGACGGCCTCCAGCCGCTCCTCCTCGCCGGTCACCGAGTTGACCAGCGGCGCGGCCCTTGTAGACCGCGAGCCCGGCCTCGAGGGCCGCCACGATCGAGCTGTCGATCGAGAGCGGCAGGTCGGTGAGCGACTGCACCAGCTGGATGGTCTTGGCCAGGATCGCCGGCTCGTCGGCCAGCGGGATGCCGGCATTGACGTCCAGCATGTGCGCACCGGCCTCGACCTGGGCCAGCGTGTCCTTCTCGACCGTCGAGAAGTCGCCGGCCGCCATCTCGGCCGCGAGCTTCTTGCGGCCGGTCGGGTTGATCCGCTCGCCGATGATGCAGAACGGCCGGTCGAAGCCGATGACGACCGTTTTGGTCGCCGAGCTGATCACGGTCTCGGTCATGTTCCTGTTCCCCCGTTGACGGCCGGCGCACGCGCGCGCCGGCGGCGCCCCTGCAGGACGCCCGATGCCTGGATGATGTCCGACACGAACTCTTCCTGGCGGTAGGCCATGACGTGGACGCCATGCACGCCCTGGATCTCGCGGATCTCCTGGATCAGCTCGACGCACAGGCGCTTGCCTTCGGCCTTCTGCTCCTTGGGCGGGCCGGCCTTCTCGATCCGCTCGACCACCGCGTCGGGGATGTGCACGCCCGGCACGGAGGAGCGCATCCAGCGCGCCGTCTTGGCCGAGGCCAGGGGCCCGACGCCCACCAGGATGAAGCACTTCTCGTGCAGCCCCTGCTCGCGCACCCGCTCCATGAACAGCTTCAGCAGCGGCACGTCGTAGCAGTACTGGGTCTGCACGAACTGGGCCCCGGCCGCGACCTTCTTGGCGAAATGGATCGGCCGGTAGTCGAGCGGCGGCACGAACGGGTTGACCGCGGCCCCGATGAACACCTGCGGCGGCGAGGTGATCTTGCGGCCGGACAGGAAGCGCTTCTCGTCGCGCATGGTGCGCACGGTCTGGAGCAGGCTGGTGCTGTCGAGGTCGAAGACCGGCTTGGCCTCCGGCTGGTCGCCGCACTGCACCCCGTCGCCGGTCAGGCACAGGATGTTGGCGACACCCATGGCGGCGGCACCCAGCACGTCGCCCTGGATCGCGATCCGGTTCTTGTCGCGGCAGGCGATCTGCATGACCACGGCGTAGCCGGCGCGGGTCAGCAGCGCGCAGATGCCGACGCTCGACATGTGGACGTGGGCGCCCGAGGCGTCGACGGCGTTGATCGCGTCGCAGCACCTCCGACAGCACGACCGCACGGTCGTAGACCTCGCGCGGGTCGGCCGAATCGGGCGGGTTGAGCTCGGAGGTGACCGCGAACCGGCCCGTCCGCAGCACACGCTCGAGCCGCCCGCGCGAGGAGTGGCCGGGCAGCGGCGGCAGCGGGTCGGCGGGGTCGACCAGCCGGCGGTCGTCGGCCGAGATCATGTGGGCTCGCCCAGGCGGTCGCGGACGACGCGCAGCCAGGACGAGGTGCCCTTGCGGCGATGGTCGACCGGCGGCTGCAGCTCGGTGATCCGGTCGCCTTCCTGCCATACGGCGCGAGCCCTCCCAGGCCTGCACCCAGACGCAGCGCATCTCCGGCTTGACCTCGCAATGGCCGTCGGCGCGCACGCCGCCGCAGGGCCCGTTGCGCATCTGCTTGGGGCAGTTCATCGGGCAGGACATGCCGGTGGCACTGAGCACGCAGGTGCCGCACATCTGGCAGTCGAACAGGAGGCCCTTGACGTTGCGCTCGACCAGGGCCGCCGGTGCCTCCAGCCGGGCGTAGCCCGATCGCGCCTGAGCACCGGGCCGGCCGCGACATAGGCCCACTCGAAGTGGCGGTAGAACCACTCCCAGAAGCCCGGCGTGGCGGACCGACCAGAGGCGGACGGCGTACATCAGGCGGCGGCCGCGCCGCCGTTGGCGACCAGATCGCGCAGCCGCTCGGCGGTGTACTCCGCCTCCAGCGCCGCGGCGGCAGCTCCGGCCTCGGCCTCGAGGTCGTCGCCGCACGCCACCGGCTCGGCCCGGCGCCACTGCTCGAGATAGGCGTCCGTGCCGGTCATCTTGGCGCGCATGGCGGCACGGTCGATCGCCTGCTCGAAGCGCTCGGACAGCTGCCGCTTGGCGGTCTTGCGGCCCGCCTTGACGATCACCTGCGCGGGGATGTCCCGCCAGTAGACGACGACCTTCTCGGCCATGGGAACCCTCAGGCGGTGCGGACGAACCGGCGAGCTCGCCCAGCCCGGTGAACTTGTACTCGTAGGCGAGGCCCAGCCGCTCGGCCGCGGCCCGGGCCCCTGCCTGCAGCTCGGCGTCGTCGGTCTGGGCGAGATAGACCAGGCGCTTGTAGTTGCCGAAGTACATGGGCAGCAGCTCGGGATGCCGGTCGAGGCCCAGGCCCTCGATCACCAGCGTGTCGAACTGCCGGGTCAGGAAGTCGGTGAGGTAGAACGTCCCGGGCTCGGCGTCGGCCAGTTCCGCGAAGACCTCCTGGCCGGCGTAGAAGGCGTAGCAGTGCGGCCCGCCGATCCGCTCCACGCCCTCCTCGGCCAGCACCCGGTCGAGCTCGCCGCCGGTGCCGCAATCCGCGTAGAGCACCAGGATCCGGGCGAACTCGGCCCGATGCTCGCGGATCTTCGCCCGGACCGCCTCGGGGATCTTCTCCGGCCGGTTGTGGAGCAGGGCGGAAAGGCAGGTGACCTCGACGTGGGCCAGCCCGTTCGCCTCGATCGCAGCCAGCGTCTCGCGTGCCGAGCGCACCGCAGGCGATCAGGAGCGTGCGGGCGGCGTCCATGGGCTCACGCGGACACGCCGCCGCGCATGTTGTGGCGGCGCGCCACATAGTCCTTGGCGGTCTCCACCGCGACCGCGGCGTCGCGGCAGTAGGCGTCGGCACCCACGGCCTCGGCGAACGCCTCGTTGAGCGGGGCGCCGCCGACCAGCACGACATAGTCGTCGCGGATGCCCTTCTCCTTCATCGTGTCGATCACGACCTTCATGTAGGGCATCGTGGTGGTGAGCAGCGCCGACATGCCCAGGATGTCCGGCTTGTGCTCCTCCAGCGCGTTCAGATACTTGTCGACGTCGCAGTTGATGCCGAGGTCGATCACCTCGAACCCGGCACCCTCCATCATCATCCCGACCAGGTTCTTGCCGATGTCGTGGATGTCGCCCTTGACGGTGCCGATCACCATCTTGCCCGACGGGCGGTGCACCGGTCTCGACCAGGAGCGGGCGCAGGATCGCCATGCCGCCCTTCATGGCGTTGGCGGCGAGCAGCACCTCGGGCACGAACAGGATGCCGTCGCGGAAGTCGACGCCGACGATGGTCATGCCGCCGACCAGGGCCTCGGTCAGGACCCGGTAGGGCGTCCAGCCGCGCTCCAGGAGGATGTTGACGCCTTCCTCGACCTCGGCCTTGAGGCCGTCATAGAGGTCGTCCTGCATCTGCTTGACGAGCTCGTCGTCGTCCAGCGACCGCAGGTCGAGATCGCCACCATCCTCGCTCATCGTCCCACCCACCACCAAGGGCCACGGTCGCCGGCAGACCGTTGACTAGAGTTGGGGCGCCGCCACGGCTTGCGCCACCGCGACACCGGCCGCGACGTTCGCGACGGTGCGGCCGCGGCGCCACGAACGCAAGCCTGCGATGGCCCCGGCGTACCGCTTCGGCCGGGGTCGGCGGCGCTCAACCGCGCGGATCGATCGGTACCGAGCGGGCGAGGCCCAGCAGGTCCTCGAGCAGTCGCCGCCGCCGCCAGCAGCCCGGCCTCGCCACGCGGCGGCCCCACCATCTGCAGCCCGACCGGCAGCCCGGCGGCGGTGAAGCCGCAGGGCAGGGACAGAGCGGGGCAGGCGGTGAGCGTGATCGCATAGGCGACGGCGACCCAGTCGATGTAGCTGGGAAAGCGGTGGCCGTTGAGCTCGGCCAGGTAGCGCTGGGTGAACGGGAAGGGCGGGACGATCGCGGCCGGGCACAAGAGCAGGTCGTGCTCGGCCAGGAACGCGGCCGCACCGCGCTGCAGCTCGCCGCGCGCCCGCTCCGCCCGGCCGATCTCGGCCGCGGTCAGCCCCAGCCCGTGCTCGATGTTCCAGACCACCTCGGGCTTGAGCCGGTCGCGGTGTGCCTGGAGCAGCGGCTCCATCGCGGCCGCGAACTGGGCGGCGCGCAGGGTGGTGAAGACCGCGACCGCCGCGCCGAGGTCGGGTGCCGCCTCCACCACCTCGACGCCGAGCCCGGCCAGGCGTTCCGCGGCGGCCCGGCAGATCGCGGCGATCTCCGGATCGACCGGCGTGATGCCGCCGAGATCGGGGGAGAACGCGACCCGGCGCAGCTGCGGCCGCCGCTCGACCGTCTCGGCATAGGGATGGGCCGGCGCCTCGTAGCTCAAAGGATCGCGCGGGTCGAAGCCCGCCATGACGTCGAGGAAGAGGGCGGCGTCGCGCACGTCGCGCGCCATCGGGCCGTCGACCGAGAGCGTGGCGAAGGGCAGGGCGTCCGGCCCGGCGGGCACGCGCCCCGGCGAGGGCCGCAGCCCCACCACGCCGCAGAACGCGGCCGGCGTGCGCAGCGAGCCGCCCAGGTCCGAGCCGTCGGCGAGCCAGCTCATGCCGGTCGCCGAGTGCCACCGCGGCGCCGCCCGACGAGCCGCCGCAGGTGAGCGCCCGGTTCCACGGGTTGCGCGTGGCGCCGAACACCTCGTTGAAGGTGTTGGCGCCAGCACCGAACTCGGGCGTGTTCGACTTGCCCAGGACGATGCCGCCCGCGGCCTCGATCCGCTCCACCGAGTAGGACGAGCGCGTCGGCACGGAATCGGCGAAGATCGGCGAGCCGTGCGTCGTGCGGACGCCCTCGACCTCGACCAGGTCCTTGATCACGACCGGCAGGCCGTGCAGCAGGCCTTTGGGCGCGGTGCCGGCCATGATCCGCCGCGCATGGTCGCGCGCCCGGTCGGGGCAGAGCGTCGGCAGCGCGTTCACCAGGGGATCGACCGCGGCGATCCGCTCCAGGGCCGCGTCGATCAGCTCGAGCGGCGAGGTCCTGCCGGCGCGCAGCAGGGCCACGACGTCGCGCGCCGGCAGCGCCGTGAGGCCGGGCATGGCAGGGCTAGATCTTGTTCAGCAGGCGGCCGACCGGCGAATTGCCGAACGGCAGGGTCTGGCGCGGCACGCAGGCGAAGACCGAGGTGTGCTGGTCGCCCTCGACGGTGTCGGCGACCAGCTTGGCCGGCGCGTTCCAGCCGTCGCAGTAGTTGATGGCGAGGCTGTAGACCCGGTCGAGCGTGGTGTCGGCCGAATTCCAGGCGAAGGTCACGCGCGGGCCGTCGGTCTCGACGATCTTGGCCGGGATGCAGGCACCCAGCGCCAGGAGGCCGCCCATGACCAGAAACGCGTTGCGCATGCCCGATTGCCCGATGGTCCCGCCGCGGCGCGAACAACGCGGCACGCCGCGGCTCCCGTCAAGGCTCAAGACGGCGGCAGGCCCTCGAGATAGGTGACGATGGCGGCGATGTCGGCGTCCGGCAGCTTGCTCGTGCCGTTGTTGACCACCTTGGCCATCTCCGAGCCGACGAAGTCGCCGTCGGGCATCATGCCGAGCTTGAGGAAGGTGCCGAGGTCGCCCGTACTCCACTCGCCCAGCCCATGCGCGGGGTTGGGCGTGATGTCGGGGATCCGCTCCTTGCCCAGCTGCGCGCCCACGAACGGCCGGTCCCACTCCAGGACGCCGTAGAAGGTCCTGGGCGTGTGGCACTCGCCGCAATGGCCGGGTGCGAGCACCAGGTAGGCGCCGCGGTTCCAGGCCTCGTCCCTGGCCGGGTCGGGCACGAAGCGCTCGGGCGTGAAGAACAGCCACTGCCAGAGATTGAGGCCCCAGCGGATGTTGAACGGGAACCACAGCTCGTGCGGGCGGGAGGGCTGGTTCACGGCGGGCAGGCTGTCGAGGTAGACCTTCAGCGCCGCGAGGTCCTCGTCGGTCATCCGCGTGTAGGAGGTGTAGGGGAAGGAGGGATAGAGCGGCCGACCCTCCGGATCGCGGCCTTCGCGCATCGCCCGCACGAACTGCGCGAGCGTCCAGCCGCCGATCCCGGTCTCGGGATCGGGCGTGATGTTGGGCGCGTAGAAGTCGCCGTACGGGCTGACGATGGCGTCGCCGCCGGCCAGGAGCTGGCCGTTCTTGGCGGTGTGGCAGTTGGTGCAGCCGCCGATGTGGAACAGCAGCTCGCCGCGCTGGCGGAGGTCCGCCTCGTCGGCGCGCGCCGGGCCTGCGACCAGCGCCGCGCCGAGTGCCAGGATGGCAGCAGCCCGGCGCAGCATGGCGTGACCGGTCAGGACTTCTTCTTGCGGTAGGTCTCGTGACAGCCGCCGCAGCCGTCCTTGCCCAGGGCACCGAAGGCGGCCAGGGTCGCGGCCTGGTCGCCGGAATTGGCGGCGGCCTCGAGCTTGGTCGCGAGCTCGCCCATGGTCTTGGCGTGACCCTCGAAGTCGGCCCACTGCTCCCAGATCACCGGCAGCGCCTCGCTTTCGCCGGTGTTGCTGCCGGGCGGGAACACGGCCCCGATCTGGCTGGCACCGGCGGCGATCTTGGCGGCGGCGGCCGCGGCGTCGGCGAGGGTACCCTTGCCCTCCGCGACCACGCCCTTGACCACGCCCATGCCCTGGCCGAAGCCCTTCATCAGGGTCTCGCGCTCCTTGTAGACCTCCTGCGCGGCGAGGGTGCCGGCACCCAGGAGCCCGACGGCGACAATGGCGAACGCTAGCGGCTTGCGGCCCATCTTTGTCCCTCCCGCATGGTCGACCGCGATGCTAGTGCTCGCCCGCAGCCTCGCGGCATACCGACCACATGCGCAACCGCGGCGCAATCGCCCGCACGAACTCGAGAAGCTGACAAAGGTGTGATGTCTGGCATGCAAGGCACACCGCCGGTGCGCGGCATCCTGTTCGACAAGGACGGGACGCTGATCGACTTCCGCGCCACCTGGGTCCCGGCCTATCGCGGCGTGGCCGAGGAGCTGGCCGAGCGCCTGGGCGGGGGCCCCGAGCTGGCGGCAACGCTGCTGGCCGGCCAGGGCTACGACGTCGCCACGGGCGAGTTCGCGCCGGACAGCCGGCTGCTCTGGGACAGCAACGAGGGCATCGCCGCCGCCTGGTCCACCGCGCCGCAGATCGGCGGCGGGGTCGACGTCCTGGAGGCGGTGATCCGCCATTTCTCCGACGTCGGCCGCTACCCGCCGCAGGCGGTGGGCGACCTGCCGGCACTGCTCGACCGGCTCCGCGCTCGCGGGCTGAGCCTCGGCCTCGCCACCATGGACGACACCGCCATCGCCCATGCCCACACCCGCTATCTCGGCATCGCCGACCGGCTCGACTTCGTGGTCGGTGCGGATGCCGGCCATGGCGCCAAGCCCGGTCCCGGCATGGCGCTGGCCTTCTGCCGCGACCGTGGCCTGCGCCCCGAGGAGGTCATCGTGGTGGGCGACACCCCGGCCGATCTCCTCATGGCGCGCAGCGCCGGCTGTGCCGCGGCGATCGCCGTCCTGACCGGCGCGATGCCGCGCGACCGGCTCGAGCCGCATGCCGACCATGTGCTGGCCAGCGTCCAGGAGCTTGAGCGGCTGCTCTAGCCCGGCGTGCAGAGCACGCGCGCCACGGTCACCGGGCCGCGGCGCTCCGTGCGCCCGGCCGGCACCATGTCCGCCAGCAGGGCCGCGGGCAGGGCGATGGCGATCTGGTCGACCGGGTAGCCCATCCGCCGCGCCAGCGCCGCGGAGGCGGCCGCCGCCGGATCGCCTCGACCCAGCAGCATGCCGGCCACCCGCCCTTGCGCATCGAGCAGGGGGGCACCGCTCATCCCGGCCTCCGCCACGGCCCCGCGCAGCGGCATCCGATCGGGCGGCCGGGGGATCGGCAGCTCGATCGCGGTGAGCGGCAGGCGGCGCAGGTCGCCTCCGGCCGCAGCGCGCGGGTAGCCCAGCGCAGTCAGCTCCGCACCCGTCGCCACCTCACCCATCAGGTCGGGGCCGGGAAAGGCCGCACCCGCGACCCGCAGCACGGCCACGTCGCGCACCGCATCTCGCGCGGCCACCTCCGCCGGACGCGGGACCGCGCCCTCCGGCACGACGGAGATCGCCAGGCAGCTCGCGACCACGTGGGCCGCCGTGACCAGATGCCCGGCGCCGCCCAGGAAGAATCCGGTCCCGCCGGTCGCGGCGGGTGCGGCGGCCAGCGGCGGCGCGAGGACGAGGATCGGCCAGAGGGCGAGATGGCGCCATCGCCTCCGCCAGGCCGCCCCTGTCTGTGGGAAATACCACATTCTCGTTGTGATTGCCGTCACAGCACCCGGCCGCCGCCTCGGGCATGGTTAAAAGCATGGTGGTGCGACATGCACCGCGGTTCCCAATGGGGCATCCCATGATCAGCTACAGCTTCGATCGCGCGCCGATCTACACCGCCGGCCATGCCGCAGCCGGATGGGCCGTCGTCATCCTGATCTTCGCGCTGCTCGCCTTCGCCTGACCTCCGGCGCGCGCCCGTGCCCGTCAGGTCCCGGTTCCTGTCGCAACCTCGCACCATCGGACATGACATGCCCTTCACGGCCGTGCGCGAGCGTCTCTATCGCCATTCCACGACGCAGCGGACCGCGCGTCTGCATGTCCGGCCGCTGCATGCCGCCTCCAGCTCGCGCCGATGGGAGCTGCGGCTGGTCTGTGCGGAGGGCTCGGTCGAGACGGTGGCAGGGCAGACCGCGGTCGTGTGGCTGTCCTCGCCCACCCAGCTGCGGACGGCCTACCGCGACCGCCTGCGCGCCCTTCGCTCCGACGGTTGGCGACTGGTCGCCTGACCGCGCCAGGCGAGAACGCGCTACAGGTTCGCCTGCCAGAACACCGGCACGTAGGCGTAGCTGTCGCCATCGCGCGCGATGTGGCCGGTGGCCGGGAACGGGAAGTGGTAGCCCGCCACCAGCAGCCGGTCGGCGGCCGCCATGTCCAGGAGGCGGAGGCGCGTCGCGGCCGCCTGCTCGCCGTCCATGTCGAACACGGCCTGCCAGCCGGGGTTCTTGACGAACAGCTCGGGCTTGTTGGTCGTGTCCGACCAGACCAGAAGCTGGTCGCTGCCGTCGCTGACCAGGAACACGGAGTGGCCGGGGGTGTGGCCGGGTGCTGCCATGACGCGCAGGCCCGGTACGAGTTCCTGGCCGTCGGTGAACGGCGCCACCTCGGCGGCGATCGGCCCGAACACCCGGCGGACGTTCTGGAAGCCGGTCTGCATCGCCTCGGGCGCCCGGCTCATCTGGCCGTCGTCCATCCAGAACGCCCACTCGGCCTCGGGCACCATGACCTTGGCATTGGGGAACGCCGCCGTCCCGTCCTTGCCGCGCATGCCGCTGATGTGGTCGCCGTGGAAGTGGCTGATCACGACCAGATCCACCTTGGCGGCGTCGACGCCCGCGGCGGCGAGGTTCTTGGCCCAGGCGCCGGCGGTGGGGGGGCGAACTCGCCCAGGCTGGTGTCGATCAGGACGGTGTGCTGCGGCGTGCGCACGACCGTGGTGGTGAAGGGGATGACCACCTTGTCGGTCGGCTGGAAGGCCGCGGCCAGGGCCGCCTGCACGTCGGCCAGCTCGGCATTCTTGACGAAGCTCGCGTCGAGCGGCCGTGCCGCCACGCCGTCATGGACCCGGATCACCTCGATCCCGCCGACCTTGATGCGGTAGAACGCCGGCGGCTGGCCGGAAGTGGCGGCGTCCTGCGCGGCCACGGGCATGGCCGCTGCGGGCAGGAGCGTGGTCGCTGCCGTGGCGACCAGGCCGGTGGAGATGGCTTGCCGTCGGTCGAGGATCATGGCTGGGGTCCGTTCCTGCAGGCACGAAGGGTCGAGGTCGCAAGGCCGCGATCTTGTCGGGCGCATAGAGCCTCCGCCGGGATGCCGGCGATAGCCCTACGGCCGCCGGCCGCGATCACCATGGCGCGATATGGGGCCAGACGGGCGCGGGGCCAGGTCTTGACCAGGGGCCCGCCGCGGCGGGATCGTCCGCGGGACGGGCCGAAGAAGGAGTGGGGCATGCGCCTGAACGGCAAGAGTGCGATCGTGACCGGCGGCGGCTCCGGCTTCGGGGCCGCGATCGTGGCCCTGTTCGCGGCCGAGGGTGCCAGGGTGGTGGTGGCCGACATCGACGGTGCCGCGGCCGAGCGGGTGGCCGCGGCGGCACCGGGTGCGCTGGCCGTGCAGTGCGACGTCACCCGCGACGACGACACCCGGCGGATGGTGGAGGCGGCGACCGGCGCCTTCGGCCGGCTCGACGTCCTGGTCAACAATGCCGGCGTCTCGCACTGGAACCAGAAGCTGACCGAGGTCAGCGAGGCCGACTTCGACCGGGTCTACGCGGTCAACGTGAAATCCCTGTTCTGGGCGGCAAGGCACGCCGTGCCGGTGATGGCGGCCCAGGGCGGCGGCGTCATCGTCAACACGGCCTCGACCGCCGGCCTGCGGCCGCGCCCCGGCCTGTGCTGGTACAATGGCAGCAAGGGGGCCTGCATCGTGATCACCAAGTCGATGGCGGTCGAGCTGGCGCCCTTGAAGATCCGGGTCAACGCGCTCTGCCCGGTCGCGGGCGAGACGCCGCTGCTCGGGCATTTCATGGGCGGCGACACGCCGGAGAACCGGGCCCGATTCGTGGCCACCGTGCCGCTCGGCCGGCTGAGCACGCCCGCGGACGTCGCCCGCGCCGCCTTGTGGCTCGCCTCCGACGACGCCGAGTTCATCACCGGCGTGGCCCTGGAGGTCGACGGCGGGCGCTGCATCTGATGCGCATCCGGCAGGTCGGCTCGGCAGCCGATCTGGCTGCGACCGCGCGGCTGTTCGAGGCCTACGCCGCCTCGCTCGCGGTCGACCTCGCCTATCAGGGCTTCGCCGCGGAACTGGCGGGCCTGCCGGGCATGTACGCGCCGCCGGCGGGAGCGCTGCTCCTGGCGTGCGATCGCCACGGTGCGGCTCTGGGCTGCGTGGCGCTCCGGC
Organism: uncultured Alphaproteobacteria bacterium; assembly: GCA_963769465.1. Taxonomy (GTDB): domain Bacteria; phylum Pseudomonadota; class Alphaproteobacteria; order Geminicoccales; family Geminicoccaceae; genus Benzoatithermus. The sequence continues at coordinate 82,030 of CAVYMA010000014.1, read as the reverse complement.
CGATGACGGCGGACGGGTGCGCCGAGATCAAGCGGCTCTACGTCCTGCCATCCGCCCGCGGGCATGGCGTCGGCCGGGCGCTGCTCGACGCCGTCCTCCGCGAGGCCGGGCGGATCGGCTATCGCGAGGTGCGGCTGGACAGCCTGCCGGACATGGCAGCGGCGATGGCACTCTACCTCGAGGCAGGCTTCACGGAGACGAGCGCCCTACTACGACACGCCGGTGGCGGGCACGCGGTTCTTCGTCCGCCCGCTTCAGGGTTGAGCGGCAAGCTCACGCGCGGTCCGGGCCAACAGCGCCCGCAGCCAGCGATGGGCCGGGCGCTGGGCGTAGCGGTTGTGGAAGACCAGCGAGGTCGGCATCGCGCCCAACTCTACCTCGCGCGGCAGTGGCCGCACCGCGAGGCCGAACGCCGACGCCAGCGGCCTGCCCAGGCGCGCCGGCAGGGTGCACAGGAGATCGCTGCGCAGCAGGATCGGCGCCGCGACCAGGTGATGCGAGACCAGGGCCGCCAGGTTCCGGCCGCACCCGATGCGGGCGAGTGCGCGGTCCACCGCACCCTCGCGGCTGGCCACGGGCGAGACCAGGAGGTGCGGTGCTGCCAGGTAGGCTGCGAGATCCGGGCCGGCTGCGGCGGCGTGGCCCTGGCGCATCAGCACCACGAACCCGTCGCGCATCAGCACGATCCGGGTCATCCGTGTCGGCGGCTCGGGGAAGATGCCGATCGCGAGATGGGCGCGGTCCTCGTCGAGCATGGCCAGCGCATCCTCGCGGTCGGCGTGGCGGAACACCACCGCGACGCCGGGTGCCTGGGCGCGCAGGGCTTCGACCAGGGCTGGCGCCAGGACGAACTCGGCATAGTCCGAGGCGCCGATCGCGAACTCGTCCCGCGCCGCCCCAGGCTCGAACGGCCGGTTCAGCTCCACCGCCGCGCGCACCGCGTCGAGGGCGGCGCCTACCGGTTGTGCCAGCTCGCGGGCGAGTGCGGTGGGCTCCATGCCGGTGGGCGTGCGCTGGAACAGATCGTCCTGGAAGGCGCGCCGCAGGCGGGCCAGGGCGTTGCTCGCCGCCGACTGGGTGATGCCCAGGCGCGCGGCCGCGCGGGTCACGTTGCGCTCGGCATCGATCGCCCGGAACACGCGCAGCAGGTTGAGGTCGAGCCGCTCCAGCATCGCGGCCGACATTTACCACATGAATGTCGGAAAGAAGATCGACGAATTTCCCAAATGAGGAGCTTTGGGGCACGTTCCTGGCACCCAAACCCGGAGCTTCCACCATGATCGATCTTCGCACTGCGGAATATGGCGCGCTCGTCCTGCGCGTGGCGCTGGGCGTCGCCGCCCTGGCCCACGGCCTGCTCAAGATCTTCGTGTTCACCCCGGCCGGCACCGTCGGCTTCTTCGCCTCGCTCGGCTACCCGGCCGCCCTCGCCTGGGCGGTGATGGCGATCGAGATCGTGGGCGGCCTCGCCCTGATCCTGGGCTTCTACGCCCGGGTCGTGGCCCTGGTGCAGATCCCCGTGCTGCTGGGCGCTGCCCTCGTGCACCTGCCCAACGGCTGGATGTTCGCCAACGCCAATGGCGGCTGGGAGTATCCCGTGTTCTGGGCCGCCGCCCTGGCCGCCCTGGTCCTGATCGGCCCCGGTGCGCATGCTCTGCGCGACGTCGCGGGCACGCCGGCAGCCCGGCTCGCCTGACCGGCAACCGCTGTGGAGCACGCCATGGCCGAGCTGCATACCGACGCCGTGCGCGCCTATCACGCCCACGTCTACTACCTGCCGGAGACCCGGGCCGCCGCCGCCGCGGTGCGCGAGCGGCTGGGTGTCCTGTTCCCGGTGCAGCTCGGCCGCTGGCACGACGTGCCGGTGGGCCCGCACAGCCGCGGCATGTACCAGGTGCTGTTCGAGCCGGCGGACTTTCCCCGCATCGTGCCCTGGCTCATGCTCAACCGCCGCGGGCTCGACGTGCTGGTCCACCCCGATACCGGCGACGAGCTCGCCGACCACACCGCCCACGCCTTGTGGCTCGGCGAGCGCCTGCCGCTGCGCCTCGAGGCGCTGCAGGGACACTGAAGGAGTTCCCGGTGATGAACCCGCCCATCGATCCCGGCACGCGCATCGGCCATGTCCACCTCAAGGTCGCCGACCTGGAGCGCGCGCTGGCCTTCTACTGCGGCGTGCTCGGCTTCACCCTCACCCAGCGCTACGGCAGCGAGGCCGCCTTCGTCGCCGCCGGCGGCTACCATCACCATATCGGCCTCAACACCTGGGAGAGCCGCGGCGGCCGGCCGCCGGCGCCGGGCACCACCGGCCTGTTCCACCTGGCCATCCTCTATCCCTCGCGCCCGGCACTGGCCGATGCGCTGCGCCGCCTGGTCGCCGCCCGCGTCCCGCTCGACGGGGCCAGCGACCATGGGGTGAGCGAGGCGCTCTACCTGCGCGACCCGGACGAGAACGGGGTGGAGCTCTACTGGGACCGGCCGGAGAGTGCAGTGGCCGCGTGGGCCGCAGGGCGAGCTCGCCATGGTCACGCGTCGCCTGGACCTGGACGGCCTCCTGCGCGAGCCCGCCCTGGCCTGAGCCGCGGCGCACATTCTGTTGCCTCGCCGGCCGGGTGCCGCCACAAGGGCGCCAGTTTCCTCGCGACACCCCGGGACCCGGCATGGGATTCAATTGCGGTATCGTCGGCCTGCCGAACGTCGGCAAGTCGACCCTGTTCAACGCGGTCACCAACACGACCGCCGCAGCGGCGGCCAACTACCCGTTCTGCACGATCGAGCCCAACATCGGCCGGGTGCCGGTGCCCGACCCGCGGCTGGACCGGCTGGCCGTGCTCGCCAAGTCGGCCAAGACCGTGCCCACCCAGCTCGAGATCAAGGACATCGCCGGGCTGGTGCGCGGCGCCTCCAAGGGCGAGGGGCTGGGCAACAAGTTCCTGGGGGCCATCCGCGAGGTCGACGCGATCCTGCAGGTGCTGCGCTGCTTCGAGGATCCCGACATCACCCATGTCGAGGGCGGCGTCGATCCCTTGCGCGACGCCGAGCTGATCGAGACCGAGCTGCTGCTGGCCGACCTGGAGAGCCTCGAGCGCCAGAAGGACGCGCTGGCCAAGCGCGCCAAGGGCCAGGACAAGGAGGCCAAGGCGCGGCTGGAGCTGCTCGAGCGGATCCTGCCCTTGCTGGAAGCCGGCCGGCAGGCGCGCACGCTCGAGCTGACCGACGAGGAGCGCGCGCTGCTCGCGGGCTTCAACCTGCTGACCGCCAAGCCGGTCCTCTACGTCTGCAACGTCGACGAGGCCTCGGCCGCCGGCCGGCAATGCCCTGACCGCGAAGGTGGCGGAGCTGGCCAGGGCCCAAGGTGCCCGCCACGTCGTGATCTGTGCCGCGATCGAGGCCGAGCTGTCCGCCCTGGCCGAGGACGAGAAGGCCGAGTACCTGGCCGGCATGGGCCTGGACGAGCCGGGCCTGAACCGGGTGATCCGCGAGGGCCACGAGCTTTTGGGCCTGCTCACCTTCTTCACCGTCGGGCCCAAGGAGGCGCGCGCCTGGACCGTGCATCAGCGGGGCGACCGCACCCGCAGGCCGCGGGCGTGATCCACACCGACTTCGAGCGCGGCTTCATCTGTGCCGAGGTCATCGCCTACGACGATTTCGTCCGGCTCGGCGGCGAGCAGGGGGCGAAGGAGCAGGGCCGGATGCGGCTGGAGGGCCGCGACTACCCGGTCCAGGACGGCGACGTCTGCCACTTCCGCTTCAACGTCTGACCCTTGGCCCCGAAGCGCGCGGCCGGCACTCTCGACGACACGGCCGGCCTCCTGCGCCGGCTCGCCGTGGCGCTGGGCCTCGCGCGCGCCCGGCTGCCCCTGGCGGTGGCACTGGCGCTGGCGTTCGGGCTGATGCTGCTGGCCGCCCTGTCGGTGGTGCTGTTCCTGGCGTTCCATGCCGGCACCACCAACACGCGCCAGCTCCTGGCCGAGCGCTCCAACCTGCTGCTGGACACGCTCGAGGACCGGGTCGAATTGTTCCTGAGCCCGGTGGCGGTGCAACTCGGCGTGATCTCCACCGAGATGGCCGACGGCGGCGATCCGGCGCGCCTGCTCGAGCGCAAGTCCGCGCTGCACGGGATCCTGGCCGCCACGCCGCAGGTGGTGGGCGTGCTGTTCGTCACGCCCGATCTGAAGGCCTATCGCTACCTGCGCGAGACCGGCGCCGAACCGGTCGAGGACTGGTCGGACAATGCCGGGATGGTGCGGTACCTGGCCGGGGCGCGGCTCGGCCGCGCGGTCGCCTGGGGTCCGCCCACCTGGAGCGACGAGCTGCGCGAGACCATCATCAACGCCAGCCTGCCGATTGGACAGGACGACCGTCTGGCCGGCGTGCTGTTCGCCGCGGTCGAGCTCAAGACCATGGTGGGCTTCGTCGACGAGCTCTCGGCCACGGTCGGCCAGCCGGTGTTCGTCCTCTCCGGCCGGGACCGCGTGGTGGCCGTGCCCGGGCTCGATCCGTCGCTGCTCGGGCCCGACCGGCCCCTGCCGCTCCTGGCCGAGGCCGGCGATCCCGTGCTCGCGGCGATGTGGGCGGGTGCCGCGGAGACCGTGGATATCTTCGACCACGGCGTGCGCGGCTCCGGGCGCCTGGTCGCCGCACCGACCGGCGAGTGGCTGGTTCTGCTGCGCGAGATCGTCGGGTTCGGCGACGAGCCCTGGATCGTGGGCACCTATGTGCCTGCGAGCGTCGCCGGGGCGGAGATCCGCCGGCTGTGGCGCGCGCTGTTCTTGAGCCTGGGCTGCCTCGTGGCCGCCGTCGTGGCGACCTTCTGGCTGGGCAGGCGGATGGCGCGGCCGGTCGAGCGCCTGGCCGAGGCCGCCGGCTACGTGCAGCGGCTGGAGCTCGCGTCCGTCCCGGTCCTGCCGCGCAGCCACATCAAGGAGCTCGACCAGGCGGCGCGCGCGTTCAACGCGATGCACAACGGGCTCGCCTGGTTCGAGACCTATGTCCCGCGCCGGCTGGTGGGCCAGCTCATGGCCAATCCCTCACCGGAGGTGGTGGCCTCGCGCGAGATCGAGGTCACGGTGATGTTCACCGACATCGTGGGCTTCTCGCGCCTGGCCGAGCAGCTGGACGCATCCGCCGCGGCAGCGCTGCTCAACCAGCATTTCGAGCTCCTGGCCGGCTGCGTCGGCGAGACCGACGGCACGGTCGACAAGTTCCTGGGCGACGGGATGATGGCGTTCTGGGGCGCGCCGGTACCGCAGCCGGACCATGCCGCCCGCGCGGTGCGCTCGGCCATGCTGGTGCGCGACCGGCTGCGCGCCATCGAGGGCGTCCCGCCGTTGCGCCTGCGTGTGGGCCTGCACACCGGGCTGGCCCTGGTCGGCAACATCGGCGCGCGCGACCGGCTGAACTACACCCTGGTCGGCGACACGGTGAACGTGACCCAGCGCCTGGAGCAGCTGGGCAAGGAGGTGGCACCGGGGGACGACATCGTCATCCTGGCCAGCGCCTCGACCGCCGCGCATGCCCGGGGCCTGTGCACGGTCGAACCCTTGGGCCCCCGCCAGCTGCGCGGCCGCGACGAGACGGTCGAGGTGTTCCGCCTGCGCTGAGGCCGGCTCAGGCGACCACGCGGCGATAGAGGTGCCAGGTGGCGTGGCCCAGCACCGGCATGACGACGACCAGTCCCAGCAGCAGCGGCAACGAGCCCAGCGCGAGGCCGCCGGCCACGATCAGGCCCCAGACCGCCATGGGCACGGGATTGGCCGCGCACACCCGCAGCGAGGTCTCGACCGCCGTCCACAGGCCGACCTTGCGGTCGAGCAGCATCGGGAACGACACCACGCTGATCGCCAGCACCAGGACGGCGAACAGGAAGCCCACGCCGATGCCGACGAACATCAGCTCGCGGCCCGCCTCGGTAGCGAACGCGTCGCGGTAGAAGGCGCTCAGCGACACGATGCCTTCCTGGCCCATGGTGGCGCGGTAGATCGTGTGCGCGGTGACCAGCCAGAGCAGGAAGATGGCGAGCAGGATCAGGCCCAGGACGAGGACGGCGCCGAACTGCGGCGTCGCCAGGACGCCGAACGCGTCGCCCCAGCCCACCGAAGCACCCTGCTCGCGCCGGCGGCTCATCTCGTAGAGGCCGACCGCCGCCACCGGGCCCAGCAGCGCGAAGCCCGAGACCAGCGGGAACAGGAGCGGGATGACCTCGTAGTTGAACACCGACCAGGCGAGCACGAGACCCGCCAGCGGGTAGATGATCGCGAGGAAGATCACGTCGCTGCGGCAGGCCACGAAGTCCTGCCAGCCCTTGGCCAGGACGTCGCCGAGATCGGACACCGCGATGCGCCGGATCTGGGGGGCCGCCGAGCGCTCGGACTCGTCCAGGCCGCGGACCGCGTGGCCGGTCTGACCCACCGCGGCCCCGGCCGTCCGCAGCTGGTCCACGCTCCACTCGACGGGATTTCGGATACGGTCGCGGTCGGCCATGCGCGCTTCCCTCCACCATCCTGGTCGTGGCATCGCCCGACCAACGTACGAGTCTCCCTCAGGTTCAACCCTAGCATAGACGGACCGCTCTGGCGCGGCCCTTGCTCGACCCGCTCAGCGCACGATCAGCTCCAGGGGCAGCGCCGACAGCACCTCGGCACCGCGCTCGCCGACGAGCGAGGTCCGCCCCAGCGTCATGGCGGCCCCGCTGTCGCTGTCCATCAGGATCATGTGCAGGAAGAACACCATGCCGGGCTCGATCACGACCGGGTTGCCTTCATAGAACATCGGCCAGTCCATCCAGGACGGCGCGTAGACCGCACCCAGGGAGTAGCCGCAGGCGTTGAGGCGGTGCCGCTGCAGGCCGCGATCGTCGAAGACCTGGGTGTGCGCCGCGTAGACCTCGCCCATGCTCCGGCCCGGGGTCATCCGCGCCTCGCAGGCGAGCAGGGCCTCCTGCGCGGCCTCGAACAGCTCGCGATGACGGGGACTGGGGGTTCCCACCAGCAGCGTGCGCATCAGGCAGGCATGGTACTGGCGCCAGACGCCGGCGAACTCGAGCGTGAGCTGATCTTGCGCGTCGAGCCGGCGCCGGCCGCTCTGGTAGCGGCAGAGCAGGGCCGCCGGGCCCGAGCCGATGATGAACGGGTTGCCCGGATAGTCGCCGCCGGCCTCGAAGATCGCGTCGTGCATCCGGGCCAGGATGACCCCTTCGTCGGCACCGGCCGCGGTGTGCGCGATGGCCGCTTCCAGCGCCGCGTCGCCGAGCTCGGCCGCCCGGCGCACGCAGGCCTGCTCGGCCGGCGACTTCACCAGCCGCAGCCGCGAGACGAGCAGGGACGCGTCGTGCGCGTCGGCGAAGCCATCCAGTGCCGTCGCCAGCCTCTGGCCGTTCGCCGCCGTGAGCCCGTGCGTCTGCCACTCGACGCCCAGCCGGCGGCCGGCAAGCCCGAGCTCGGCCAGGAGGCCCTTGAGCTCGCCCGCCGGCTCGGCGCCGTCCCGGTCGACCCAGATGCGGATGTCCTCGAGCACCGAGGTCAGCTGCGCCTGGCGGAGGTCCGGGGCACGGGTCAGCAGGGTCATGCGCCCGTCGGCGCGCACCACCAGGCATTGGAAGAAGCAGTAGCCGAAGGTGTCGAAGCCGGTGAGCCAGTACATGCTCTCCTGCTTGAAGCAGAGCAGGGCGTCGAGCCCGGCCGTGGCCATGGCGGCCAGGGTCCGCTCCAGGCGCAGGGCATATTCCTCGCGGGCGAAATGCAGGGCCATGACGTCCTCCCGGTGGTGTGCCATGGGCTTAGGCCGGGCCGGGCGCATGCTCAACCGCCCATGCGCGGCCGTCACCATGGCCTCGTGGGGCGTCCGCATTGACGCCGGGCTGCGGCTTGCGCACCATCGTCGCCGGTCGCTCGCACGACCACACGGGGGCCCATGCCGCTGCGTTCCGCCGCCGACCTGATCCGCCCGGCCGCCGCCTTCCTGGTCGCGGCGGCGCTGGTGCTGTTCGGCGTCGCGCCCGTAGCCGTGGCTGCCGCCGCAGCCCGGCACCGATCTGCGCGCCTTCGTCCTGCCGGACGGCTCCCTGCCGGAGCTGTGCGCCGCAGGCCACCAGGATGCTCCCGACCCCGGGCACGCCAAGCACCAGGGCTGCCTCGCCGCCTGCATGGCCGGGCTGACGCCCGCGCTGCTGCCGGCGGCACCGGCCGTGGCGGCCCGGGTGGCGGTGGCATGGCGCCACCGGCCGCTCCCGACCACTAGAAGCCGGCCACGGCCCAGACGGTCCGCGGCGCAGGCGCGCGCACCACCCTCCCTCGGCTGACCGCAGGGTAGCCGGCGCGGCCCTTCGCCGCCCCGGACGATCCGCGCCGGCGCTGTCGCCGCCGTGGGCCGCACCCGCGGCCGGCGGCGCCCGCTGGCGCCATGCAGCCATTGCTCGAGGACATCCGTCATGGCCACCAACGCTACCTTCGATGCCGTCTCCGGCGGCAGCCGGCTGACCGGCCGCTTCTATGCCGCCGTCTGGCGCTGGCACTTCTACGCCGGCCTCTATGTCGTCCCCTTCCTGATCATGCTGGCGGTCACCGGCCTGATCATGCTCTGGGTCTCGGTCATCGACGGCCGCGACGGCGAGAACCGCATCCGGATCACGCCCCAGGCCACCGAACTGCCGGTATCCGCACAGGCCGATGCGGCCCGTGCCGCGATCGCCGACGGCGTGGTGAAGCAGTATCTCTCCCCGCGCGGCCCCGACCGGGTGGCCCTGTTCCGGGTCGACCAGGGCGAGGCCGCCTTCATGGTCGCGGTCGACCCCTACACCGGCACCGTGCTCGAGCAGTGGCCGCGCCAGGCCGGCTGGTACGACTTCGCCACCGACATCCACGGCACGCTCCTGATCGGGGACGTCGGCGACCGGCTGATCGAGATCGCGGCCGGCTTCGCGGTCGTGCTGATCGTGACCGGGCTCTATCTCTGGTGGCCGCGCAACGGCGAGGGCCTCGCATCCGTGCTGGTGCCGAGCTTCGCCGCGCGGGGCCGCAACCTGTGGAAGTCGCTGCACCGGACGGTGGGTTTCTGGGTCTCGGCCATGCTGCTGGTCTTCCTGCTGTCGGGCCTGTCCTGGGCCGGCATCTGGGGCGACCGGTTCGTCCAGGCCTGGAGCACCTTCCCGGCCGAGAAGTGGGACAACGTGCCCCTGTCGGACGCGACGCATGCCTCGATGAACCATGGCGCGACCAAGGAGGTGCCCTGGGCCCTCGAGCAGACGCCCATGCCCGCCTCGGGATCCGAGGCCGGCGTCAGCGGCATCCCGGAGGGCACGCCCGTCGACCTCGACACCCTGGCGGCCTTCGCCCGCACGCTGGGCATGGTCGGTCGGTTCCAGATGGCCCTGCCCGACGGCGAAGCCGGCGTCTGGACCCTGTCGCAGGAACTCGATGAGCAACGACACGCCGGACCCGACCTCGGACCGGACCGTGCACATCGACCAGTACAGCGGCAAGATCCTGGCCGATGTCCGCTTCGCCGACTACTCGGCCGGCGGCAAGGCCATGGCGGTGGCGATCGCCTTCCACGAGGGCGATCTCGGCCTGTGGAACGTGGCGCTGAACACGGTCTACTGCCTCTGCGTGATCTTCCTCGCCGTCAGCGGCGTGGTGATGTGGTGGAAGCGCCGGCCCGCCAATGCCGGCCGGCTGGTGGCACCGCCGCGGCCGGGCGAGCTGCCCTTGTGGAAGGGGGCGGTGGTGCTCGGGCTGTTCCTGTGCCTGGCCTTCCCCCTGGTCGGGATCACGCTCCTGGCGGTCCTGGCCTTCGACATGCTGGTGGTCCAGAACGTGCCGCCGCTGCGGCGCGCCTTTTCGTAGCCCTGAAGGTGCGGCCGTCCCCTGCCGGGATGGCCGCATCCTCGCCCCCGGGCTATGCTGCCGCCCTGGTCGACCGGATGGAGGCGGCAGCCTTGCGCCTGATGGGGATCCTCCTGGCCCTGGGCCTCGCGGCGCCGGCACTGGCCGGTGACGCCGCGGAGCTTGCCGGGAGCTGGACGGCACTGCGCGCCGAGCGCGACGGTGTTTCGGCGCCTGAGCTGATCGGGCATCGGCTGGTGTTCACCGGCGACCGCTTCGCCATCGCCGGGCCGGACGGGCAGCCGCTCTATGCCGGCACCTATAGCGTCGACGATCTCACCCAGCCGGGTTCCATCGACTTCGTCCATGACGGCGGCACCGCCGCCGGCCAGACCTGGGAAGGCCTCTACCGGCTGGACGGCGGCGAACTCACCATCGTCGACGATGCGCCCGATCCGGCCCAGGGCCGCCCGACCGACTTCACCACCGCCAAGGGCTCGGGCCGCGTGCTGCTCGTCTTCGCCCGCTGAGGCGCTCCGCGACACCCGCGCTCCCCGGCGCGGACGTCGGGACGCCGCTGGCCGCCATCGGGCTGGTCTGCCTCGCCGGCATCCTGTTCGTCGCCATGAACGCCGCCACCAAGGCGCTGGTCGAGCGCTTCGATCTCGTGATGCTGGTGTGGGCGCGCTACTTCTTCCACGTCGCCTTCGTGGCCGTCCTGTTCCCGCGCCGGCTGCCGGGCCTGCTCCACACCGACCAACTGGGCGTCCAGCTGCTGCGCTCGGTCCTGGTGCTGGCCGCGACCGCGCTCAACTTCGCCGCCCTGGCCTGGCTCAGCCAGGGCGAGGTCGCCGCGATCACCTTCACCACGCCGATCCTGGTGGTGGCACTCTCCGGCCCGATCCTGGGCGAGCGGGTCGGCGGGCGTCGCTGGCTCGCCGTGGCCCTTGGTTTTGCCGGTGCCCTGCTGATCGTGCAGCCCGGTGCCGCGACCTTCAACGCCGGTGCCGTGCTGGCCTTCGGCTGCGCCCTGGCCTACGCGCTCTACCAGATCAGCACGCGGATCGTGCGCGAGACCGAGCCCTTGGGCTCGCTGCTCTATGGCGGGCTCGTCGGCATGGCGGTGACCTCGCTGCTGGTGCCCTGGCACTGGCGCACGCCGAGCCTGGTGGAATGGGCCGGGCTCGCGGCCATCGGCCTGCTGGGTGCGGTGGCCCACCTCATGATGATCCTGGCGCTGCGCCGGGCGCAGGCCTCCCGGGTCAGCCCGTTCACCTATCTCCAGGTGGTCTGGGCCATGCTCTCGACCCTGCTGCTGTTCGGGGTCGTCCCGCCCTGGACCACCTTCGCCGGCGCTGCCGTGGTCGTGGCCAGCGGCCTCCTGCTCTACCGGCTGGGTGCGCGCGAGCGGGCGGCCGCCGGCTGAGGCTCGCTCCGGCGCGGCGTCCAGCTCGCGATCGCGGCGCCGCCGACGATCAACACGGCCGCGGCGGCCAGCCCGAGGCTGGGCTCGCCCCGGCCCATCAGCAAGAGCAGGACGGTGCCGAGCAGGGGTGCCAGGTAGGCGGCGGCACCCAGGATCTGAAGTGCTCCGCGCTTGGTGCCGAAGTCCCAGAGGAAGAACGCGGCACCGACCGGGCCGATGCCCAAGGCCAGGACGGCGAGCCACGCGCCGCCCTGCGGCCAGGTGCCGGGCTCGAGCAGGGCATGGGCGAGGAACGCCAGGGCGGCCGTGACCAGGCAGAAGCCGGTCACGGCGTCGGAGGGCACGTCGGCGACGAGGCGGCGGTTCAGGACCGAATAGGCCGACCAGACCAGGGCGCAGCCGATGGCGGCGGCGTAGCCGACCAGGTCCGCCGGCGGCGCGTCGGCCGCACTCCCGTCCCGGCCCAGGACCAGAACGACGGCACCGGCGAGGCCGCACAGGACGCCGACGAGATGCTGCGGCAGCAGGCGCTCCTGGGGCAGGAGGCCGGTGAACAGGACGATGAGCAACGGCCACAGGTTGATGATCAGCAGCGCGTCGACCGGCGGCAGGCGCTGCAGGGCGGTGAAGTAGAGCGCGTGGTAACCGAAGAAGGCGCCGACGCCCAGCAGCCAGGCGATCGGCGGCACCGTACCCAGGCGGGGCAGCCGGCCGTCGCGGGCGATCTGCACCGCGAGCCCCAGCGCCCCGCCGACGGCGAAGGTCAGGGCGGTGAGCAGGAACGGCGGGACGGGGCCCGCGGCGACCCCCAGGGGTGCGAGGAGCGCCCACAGGCCGATGGCGCCCAGCCCGGCGAGCGTCGCCCGGCGACGGTCCGGCATGCGTTTCCTCCTCCTGTCCGGCGTGGTAGCGGAGCTAGCCCATGCCCCGACCGCAGGAAAGTGCCGCCATGGCCCAGTGGCTGATGAAGACCGAGCCCGAGGACTATAGCTGGGACCGCCTGGTGGCCGAGGGCGAGACCGAGTGGACGGGCGTGCGCAACCACCAGGCCGCCGCCAACATGCGGGCGATGCAGCTGGGCGAGCCGGTGTTCTTCTACCGCTCCGTGGTCGACCCGGCGATCCTGGGCATCATGACCGTCTCGGCGACCTGGTACCCCGACGCCAGCGATCCCGCCGGCAAGTTCGTCCGGGTCAAGGTCAAGCCCGACCGACCCCTGCCCGCCGAGGTGTCCCTGAAGGCGATCAAGGCCGACCCGCGGCTGGCCGATCTCGCCCTGGTGCGCCAGTCGCGCCTGTCGGTCATGCCGGTCGGCGACGCGCACTGGCGGATCCTCCTCGGCATGGCCGGCCTGGACCGGTGAGCACCGCCTCCCGCTGGGAGGCATGGCGCCCGGTCGCGTCGGCGCTGGCGATCGGGGCGGTCGGCGGGACGCTGTTCCATGCGCTGCAGCTGCCGCTGCCGTGGATGATGGGTGCGATGGTCGCCACCACCGCGGCCAGCATGGCCGGGGTGCGGCAATCGCTGCCGGCGTGGTCGCGGCCGCCGACCATCGCGGTCCTGGGCGTCCTGCTCGGCAGCAGCTTCACCCGCGAGATCGCGGCACGGATGCCGGACTGGCTGCCCAGCCTCGCCACCCTGCCGGTCTACATCCTGGTGATCGGCGGGCTGGCGCTGGTCTATCTGCGCCGGGTCGCCCGCATCGACCCGCTGACCGCCTTCTTCTGCGCCACGCCCGGCGGGCTCGGCGAGATGGCGATCCTGGGCGACCGCGCGGGCGGCGACCTGCGCACCATCTCCCTGGTCCACGCCACCCGGATCCTCCTGATCGTCCTCACCGTGCCGCTGGCGTTCCGCCTCCTGGGCTACCTTCCCCCCGGCACCTCGACCGCACCGCCGCCCGGGATCGAGGCCCTGGACCTCGCGATCCTGGCCGTGTGCGGCGTCGTGGGCGTGCTGGGCGGGACGTGGCTGGGCCTGCCGGCCGCGGGGCTCCTGGGCCCGATGGTCCTGAGTGCCGCGGCCCACCTGCTGGGACTGGTGGACGGCGCGCCGCCGGGCTGGCTGGTGGCGGTGGCACAGGTCGTCATCGGCGCCACCATCGGCTGCCGCTTCGAGGGCTATCCGGTAGCACGGGTGTTGTGGATGATGCTGGTGGGCCTGGGCCTCACCGTGCTCATGCTGAGCATCACGCTGCTGTTCGGCACGGGGCTGCAGGTGGTGACCGGGCTGCCGCTGCCGCTGCTGGTGCTGGCGCTGGTGCCGGGCGGTCTCGCGGAGATGAGCCTGATCGCCCTGGCGCTCACCGACGATCCGGCGTTCGTCGCGACCAACCACATCGTCCGGATCGGGTTGGTCGTCCTGTTCGCGTCGTGGCTGTTCAGGCTGTACCGGCGGCGGCTCGGACTGCCGCCGCCGGACTGACGGTTCAGGCGCCGGGCTGGGGGCTCGGCTCGATGCCGGGCGGGGGCTCGCCGCCGCTGGGGCGCGAGGTCGAGGGGACCGAGCCGCCGCGCTTGCCGGGTGTGGACGGCGAGCTCGACGTGTCGTCGCGCCGCACGTTGGTCAGCGGCTCGCCGCGCATGATGGCGGCGATATCCTCGCCGGTGAGCGTCTCGTGCTCGAGCAGGGCCTGGGCGATCCGGTCGAGATTGTGCCGGTTGTCGCTGAGCACGGTCCGCGCCAGCTGGTGGCCCTCCTCGACGATGCGGCGGATCTCGCGGTCGATCGTCTGGGCGGTCGCCTCCGAGACGTTCTTCGACTGCGTCACCGAATGGCCGAGGAAGATCTCCTGCTGGTTCTCGCCGTAGCCCACCGGCCCGAGCTCGTCGCTCATGCCCCAGTGGGTGACCATGTGGCGCGCGATCTTGGTCGCCTGCTCGATGTCCGAGGCCGCGCCGGCGGTGACCTTGTTGCGGCCGAACACCTGCTCCTCGGCGACCCGGCCGCCCATGGCGACGGCGATGTCGGCCTCGAGCTTCTCGCGGCTGACCGAGAGCCGGTCGCCTTCCGGCAGGCGCATGACCATGCCGAGCGCGCGGCCGCGCGGGATGATGGTGGCCTTGTGGATCGGGTCCGACGCCGGCGACAGGAAGGCCATCACCGCATGACCCGCCTCGTGGTAGGCGGTCAGGCGCTTCTCGCCCTCGGTCATGACCATCGAGCGGCGCTCGACGCCCATCATGACCTTGTCCTTGGCGGCCTCGAAGTCGACCATGGTCACCATGCGCTTGCCGACGCGGGCGGCGAGCAGGGCGGCCTCGTTGACGATGTTGGCGAGGTCCGCACCCGAGAAGCCGGGCGTGCCGCGGGCGATCACCTTGGTGTCGACGTCGGGGCCGACGCGGACCTTCTTGATGTGGACGTTGAGGATCTTCTCGCGGCCCATCACGTCGGGGTTCGGCACCACCACCTGCCGGTCGAAGCGGCCGGGGCGCAGGAGTGCCGGGTCGAGCACGTCGGGCCGGTTGGTGGCCGCGATCAGGATCACGCCCTCGTTGGCCTCGAAGCCGTCCATCTCGACGAGCAGCTGGTTCAAGGTCTGCTCGCGCTCGTCGTTGCCGCCGCCGAGGCCGGCGCCGCGATGGCGGCCGACCGCGTCGATCTCGTCGATGAACACGATGCAGGGCGCGTGCTTCTTGGCCTGCTCGAACATGTCACGGACACGGCTCGCACCGACGCCCACGAACATCTCGACGAAGTCCGAACCCGAGATGGTGAAGAAGGGCACGTTGGCTTCGCCGGCGATGGCGCGGGCGAGCAGGGTCTTGCCGGTGCCGGGCGGGCCCACGAGCAGCACGCCCTTGGGGATGCGGCCGCCGACGGCCTGGAACTTCTGCGGGTTCTTCAGGAACTCCACGATCTCCTGGAGCTCCTCCTTGGCCTCGTCGATGCCGGCCACGTCGTTGAAGGTGACGCGGCCATGCTTCTCGGTCAGCAGCCGGGCGCGCGACTTGCCGAAGCCCATGGCCTTGCCGCCGCCGGACTGCATCTGGCGCATGAAGAACACCCAGACGCCGATGAGCAGCAGCATCGGGAACCAGGACACCAGCACGCCGAGCAGCGAGGGCATGCTCTCGTCGAGCGGCTGTGCGGTGATCCGCACGTCGTGCTCGGTCAGGCGGCTGACGAGGTTGGGATCGTAGGGCGCGTAGGTCGTGAACGACCGGCCGTCCTGGAAGTGGCCGGAGATCGAGTCGCCCTGGATCACCACGTCGGTCACGCGACCCGACTGCACCTCGGACAGGAAGTCCGAGAAGGCGAGGCTGGTCTGCGGCCCGCGGGTGGACGGCCCCTGGAAGAGATTGAACAGTGCGATCAGCAGGAGACCGATGATCACCCAGAGGGCGAGATTCTTGCCGAAATTGTTCACTGCGTGCGCCTCGAAGTTGGCCGGGGCGGCTCTATCGGAGACACGGACGGCGCCGGTCCCTCGGTGAGCACGCGCGCGGTAGCCAGACGATAAATAGGCCGCTGCGGATTTGAAACAACATTAACGCCGGCGAACGGCGCAGCGGCCAGTGGGAGGTGCGGCTTCAACAGCGCAATAATAGAAAATTCCGGCCGAAACTTCAACCCATGGGGATCGAGAGGCGGGCAGGCGACGAGGGTCGGGCCGACCCATGCGGCCGGCAGCGCGTGCAGCACCCGGGCGGGAATGCCGGCGGTGCGGAGCCGGCGCCGCACCGGCTCGTCCAGCAGACGCAAGCCTTCCGGGCCCAGGGCGCGAATCTCGACCGCCGCCGGGCCGTGCTCGTGCCGCAGCGCGAAGCGCCCGTCCCACCGTCCCGACGCACCCGGTGCCAGGTGCAGCCGTTGCCGGATCCGACCCGGCTCCCGGCACACCAGAAGATCGGCAGCGCGGCGCACGATGATGCAGCCGCCGAGGGTTGCTCCGTCCCCCGGGGCATCCCGCGCGAGCCGTGCCAGGGCCGCGCTGGCGACCGGGTAGGCCCGGCCCCCGACCGTGGCCAGCACCCGGCCGAGCAGTGCCGCGCGGTCGGCGGGGGCGAGATCGGCCCAGGAGGCGGCGTCGAGGCGGACGCAGCCCAGCCGGTCGGGCCGGGCGACGCGGACCAGCATCGCCGCCAGGCGCGCATCGTCGGCGCAGCGTTGCGCCGCCGCCACGGCGCCGCGTGCCCAGGCCGGCGCCGGCGCGAACCCGCCCCGGCTGCGCAGGCGGCCGCGGGCGAACAGTGGCGAGGCGTTGGCCGGGTCGACGAGCCAGGGCTGGCCTGCCGCGGCCAGCGTCGCCGTCAGCCGCGCCTTCGGCACCGCCAGGAGCGGCCGCAGCAGCCGCAGGCCCTCGACCTCGCGCACCGCCGCGATGCCGGCGAGCCCGCTGGCGCCGCTGCCCGCCGCTGCGCGGAGCGTCACGGTCTCGGCCTGGTCCTCGCGCTGGTGGGCCAGCAGGAGGTGCAGGATGGCCTGGGCACGGCAGGCCTCCTGCAGCAGGTCCAGGCGCGCCATCCGTGCCGCCGCCTGGATGCCGGCCACCGGCTTCTCGCCCGTCCAGGTCAGGAGGCGGGTGGCGACCCCGTGCCCCGCGAGCCAGGCGCAGGTCCGCTGCGCCTCGTGCGCCGACTCCGGCCGCAGGCCATGATCGACGACGAGGCCGGTGATCCTGCCGCCCCGCCGGCGTGCCCAGTCGGCCGCGAGCAGGGCCAGCGCCATGCTGTCGGGGCCGCCGGAGACGGCGACGGCGAGGTGCGGGGCCGGCTCGAACGGGCCCAGCGGTGCCATCAGGGACGCGAACTCGTCCGCGCCGAGGACGGGTGCCGGCTCAGCTGCAGCCGGCGGCGGTGCGCTCACGGTTCAGCGCCTGGCGGATCGGTGCGGACGCGTTCGGATGGCGCTTGGCGAGCTCGCCGAAGGTCTGGCAGGCCCGGTCGCGGTCGCCCATCGCCGCCAGCGACATGCCCAGCTTGAGCAGGTTGTCGGCGGCGCGGGGCGCCTCCTCGCCATAGGTCCGGTAGTTGCGGGCGAACACCGAGGCGGCGGTCGGGTAGTCCTTGCGGAACAGGTAGGTCTCGCCGATCCAGTAGGAGGCGGTCGAGGCGCGCGGATCGTCGGGGTAGGTCTTGACGAAGCTGTCGAAGCTCTGCTCGGCCGCGGCCCAGCTGCCGGCCTGGAGCTGGTCGAGGGCCTGGCGGTAGACGCCGTCCGCACCCTGCGGCGCCAGCCGCGCCTGCGTCGTCGGGGCGGGCGCCGGCGTGGACCCGGGTGCTGTCTGGCCCTGGAGGGCCCCCTGGGGGATCGTGCCCAGCACGTAGCCCTGCCGGGCCGCGTCGTCGGGCGCGATGATCGAGGGCGGCACCGTGCGCGGCGCGGGCTCGGGGGCAGGGGCCGGGGCCGCCGCCTGCGTCTGCGGAGGGGGCGGTGCCACCGCCCCCGCGGCCGCCACGCCCGGCAGGCGGGCGTCGAGGTCGGCCACCAGCTTGTCGATGCGCGCCGCGGTCTGCCGCTGGGCGTACTCGACCTCCTCGATCCGGCCGGTGAGCTGGCGGAGCAGCTCCTCCAGCCGCGACAGCCGCACCTCGAGTGCTGCCGTGCGCAGGTTGGGGTCCTGCGCCTGGGCCAGCCGGATCTGGCCGAGCTCGGCGCGCAGCTCGCCGATCTGGGCGCGCAGGGCGGCCGGATCGGCCGCCGCCGGTTCCGGGGCGAACGCCAGCAGGGCGAGGAACAGCAGTCGCCGCATCACGGCTCGTCCGGTCCCCGGCCGCCTAGTTGGTCGCGGTGACGTTGACCACGGTCACCGCGCGCCGGTTCTGGGCGAAGGCTTCCTCGCTCTCGTTCGGGTTGGCCAGCCGCTCCTTGCCGTAGGAGATGATCAGGATGCGGGCGGGGTCGATCCCGAGCGAGCTCAGGTAGCTCTTGACCGCCGCGGCGCGGCGCTCGCCCAGGGCCAGGTTGTATTCGGTGGTGCCGCGCTGGTCGGCGTGGCCCTCGATGGTCACCGTCACGGCCGGGAACTGCTGCAGCCAGGCCGCCTGGCGCTCGACGGTCTGGCGCGCGGTGTCGTCCAGGGTCGAGCTGTCGACGCCGAAGAAGACGCGGTCGCCGACATTCACCTCGAGATCGGCCTGCGTGCCGGAGCCCTGCGCCAGGCTGCCGCCGCTGCCGGCGCCGAGCTCGCTGCCGGTACCCAGGCCCGTGCCCGTGCCCGTGGTGTCGGTCGTGCCGATCCCGGCACCCGCGGCACCGGCCGCCGATCCGGCGCTGTCGGTGAGCGTCTCATCCGATCCGCTGCACGCGGCGAGCATGACCAGGGTGGCGGCAATGGCGACGAAGCGAGCAATCATGGCTTGTTCTTTCCGCATGGTGGTGCGCGACGGGGGCCGTGGTCGGGGGCAAGGCCGACGACGGCGGGCGGGACAAGGTCAACGGGCATGGGGTTGACGATCATCCGTTCAGGGCAGCGGCGGCGACCAGTCCGGGTCCGACGCGTCCGTGGGTGTCGACACCTCGCGCTCGTTGTAGCCGCTGACATCGATGGTGAACAGGCGTCTGCGACTGCCGGTCTGGCGGCTGAACATGATCACGCGCCCGTTCGGCGCCCAGGTCGGGCTCTCGTCCAGGTTGCTGCGGGTGATCAGCCGCTCGTCGCTGCCGTCCGGGCGCATCACGCCGATGCTGAACTTGCCGCCCTTGATCACCATGAAGGCGATCAGGTCGCCGCGCGGCGACCAGGCCGGGCTGCCGTAGCGGCCCTCGCCGAAGCTGATCCGGGCAGCGCTGCCGCCGCCGCGGCCCATGACGTAGAGCAGCGGCCGGCCGCCGCGGTCGGAGTTGAACACGATCCGGCTGCCGTCGGGCGAGAAGGAGGGCGAGGTGTCGATCGCCCCGTCATTGGTGAGCCGGGTCGCGCGCCGGCTGGCGATGTCCCACAGGTAGATGTCCGAATTGCCGTTCTGCGCCAGCGTCAAGAGCAGCGAGCGGCCGTCCGGCGAGAAGCGGGGCGCGAAGGTCATGCCCGGGAAGTCGCCCAGCACGCCGCTGCGGCCGGTGGCGACGTCGATGGTGTAGATGCGCGGCGGGCTGCCGCGAAAGCCCATGTAGGCGATCCGGTTGCCGTCCGGCGAGAAGCGCGGGGTGAGGGCGAGGAAGCTGCCGTCGGTCAGGTAGCGGTTGCCGTTGCCGTCCTGGTCCATCAGCGCCACGCGCTTGATCCGGCCCGTGGCCGGGCCGGATTCGGCGATGTAGGTGATGCGGGTGTCGAAATAGCCGGGCTCGCCGGTCAGCCGCTCGTAGATGACGTCGGCGATCTTGTGCGCGATGCGGCGCCACTGGGCCTCGGGCGCGTCGAACTTGAGGCCGCGCATCTGCTCGCCGGCGAACACGTCCCAGAGCCGGAACTCGACGCTCATCAGCGCCCCGGGATCGGCACGGACGTTGCCGGTCACCAGCGCCTGGGCGTTGATCTGGCGCCAGTCGGCGAAGCTCGGCGTCTGGCGCAGCTGCTCGGGCGTCTGGATGTAGGCGCGCCGGTCGATCACCTCGAACAGGCCGGAGCTCTGCAGGTCGTTGGTCACGACCTGCGCGATCTCCGCACCCAAGGACTGCCCCGCCGGCGTCTCGCCGGTGAACGGGCTCACCGCGATCGGCACCGGCTGCACCACGCCGCTGGTGATGTCGACGCGCAGCTGCGCCATGGCGGCGGGTCCGCCCAGCACCGCGGCCGAAAGGGCCGCCGCCCCCCGCAGCACGCTCCGCCGCCCGATCATCCGGTCATCCGCTGGGGATCGAAGTTGAAGATGATGTTGCGCCATACCTGGTAGGACTCCGGGGGCAGCTTGAGCGGCGAGCAGGCGCGGACGGCACGGACCGCACTCTCGGCGAAGGCGCGGAACACCGCGTCCTGGCCCATCCGCGCGGCGTCGACCGGTACGACCGTCTGGATGCTGCCGTCCGGGCCCATGACGATGTTGAGCTCGACCCGCAGCCCCCCGAGGCCCTGCGCGGCCACCGGGATGTTCCAGCACGGCGTGATCTGCCGGCTGATGCTCGCCGCCAGCATGGAGGGGTTGATCTGCGCCACCTTGGCGGTGCCGGGCTGGCCGGTGCCGCCCGCGGCCTCGGCGGTGCCCTTGCCCTCGCGCTTCTCCGGCGCCTTGACCTGCTTGGGCGTCTTCTCGACGCTGCGCAGGAGGGCGTCGAAGTCGGCCGGCTCCTCCTTGGGTGCCGGCGGCGTCTTGGGTTTCTCGGGCTTGGGTGCCGGCTTCGGCTCGGCCTTGGCGACCTCGGCCTTCTTCTCCGCCGGCGGCTTGGGCTTCTCGGCGACCGGCTTCGGCCGCTCCGGCGGCGGCTTGGGCTTCTCCGCGGCCGGCTTGGGCGGCTCGGGCTTGGGTGCGGGTGCTGCGACCTTCTTGGGCTCCGGCGGCTTGGGGGCCTCGACCTTCTTCGGCGGAGGCGGCGGAGGCGGCGGAGGAGGCTCGGGCTCCGGCTCCACGGCCGCGACCTCCGGCTCCGGCTCCACCTTGGGTGGGGGAGGCGGCGGCGGGGCCGGGGTGGCGGCCTGCTTGGGAGGTTGCGGCGCGGCGGCCGCGGGCGGGGGCGACGGCGGCAGCGGCGAGGGCTCGGCCGTGTCGGTCACGATCTCGACCGAGATCGGCATCTCCTCGCTGGGCAGCTCGCGCCCCAGCGTGGCCAGCGCCACGATCACGACCACCAGCAGCAGGTGGATGAGCGTCGATGCGGCGAAGGCGCGGCCCATGGCGACCCGTCCCCTCAGCGGCACCCGACCGGCGGCAGGGCGTGCCTCATGGCGCCGCCGCCGTCCGTCCGGGCACGGTGAGCAGGGCCACCTTGCCGAAGCCGGCCTGGTTGATGGCGCTGACCACGCCCATCACCGTCCCGTAGTCGATGCCGCGGTCGCCGCGCACGAAGATGCGCGCATCCGGGTTGCGGCCGGTGATCGCCTGCAGGCGCGGGCCGAGCTGCTCGACGGTGACCGGCGAATCCTGGATGAACACCGCACCCGTGGCATCGATCGAGACGCTCAGCGGCTCGTCCTGGCCGGGCAGGGCCGCGCTGTCCGCCTCGGGCAGATCGACGGTGACGCCGGCGGTCAGCAGCGGTGCCGCGATCATGAACACGATCAGCAGCACCAGCATGACGTCGACCAGCGGCGTCATGTTGATCTCGACCATGGTCGAGCGCTTGCGCCGGCGCCCGCGTCGCGCCCCGCCGCCAGCGCCGGCCTGGACGCTGACGCCCATGGGCTCAGGCCACCTTGGCCTGATCGAGCTCGCGCGACAGCACGACCGCGAACTCCTCGGAGAAGCTGGACAGGCGGTTGGCGTAGCTGTCGATCGAGCCCGAGAGCTTGTTGTAGGCGATGAGCGCCGGGATGGCCGCGATCAGGCCCAGGGCGGTGGCGAACAGGGCCTCGGCGATGCCGGGCGCCACCACGGCCAGGGTCGAGTTCTTGGTGGCGGCGATCGCCTGGAAGCTGTTCATGATGCCCCACACCGTGCCGAGCAGGCCGACGAACGGGGCGGTCGACGCGATCGTGCCGAGCCAGGACAGGTTCTGCTCGAGCTGCTCGACCTCGCGGTCGCGGGTCAGGTCCATGACCTGCGAGATCCGCCCGACCAGCCCGCGGTTGAAGGTGACGTCCACCGTCTTGGGCGATTCGCGCCACTCCTCCATGGCGGTGGCGAACATCAGCGCCATCGGGTGGTCGGGCCGCTTGGCGAGCTGGCGGTAGAGGTCGTCCAAAGGTGCTCCGGACCAGAACTGGCGCTCGAAGCGGTTGGCCTTGCGCACCAGCCGCATCAGCCGGAACGACTTGTCGATGATCACCGCCCAGCTCCAGATCGAGGCCAGGAGCAGGGCGATCATGATCCCCTTGGTGAACAGGTCTGCGAGCAGGAACAGCTGCAGGAAGGTCGGGCCGGCCGCGGCACTGGCCAGCCCCACGGCGTTGATCGCGTCGTCTTGCATGTTGTGCGAACCCGTTCGGGTGCGGTTCGGGCGGGACTGGCCGAGTTCGAGGAGGGCCGGAAGACCGGCAAGATGGGCAAGGACTCGACCGCAGCTCCGTTCGCCGCCGAGGCTCCTATGGTCGTGGCGCGACCGGCTGTCAAGGGCGGCACGGGCCTAACTATAGGTTGATCCCAGTCGGGCGACATCGCCCGCCGCGACCTCGCCGAAGGCGAGGCGGACCGCCTCCGGCAGGCGGGTCGGCCGCATCGCCCGGGCGTCGAGGACCGCCAGCGTCACCGCCAGCCGCGCCACGGTCGTGCGGTCGCGGGCGACCAGCTGCGCCATCTCGATCCGCGCCCCGCCCACGCCGGTGACCTCGGTGCGCACGGTGAGCAGGTCGTCGAGCCGCGCCGGGCGGACGAAGTCCACGGCGCAGCGGGCCACGGCGAAGACGAGGCCGTGCGCTTCGGCCAGGCCGCGATGGTCGAAGCCCCGGGCGCGCAGCAGCTCGGTGCGGCCGCGCTCGGCGAACTTCAGGTAGTTGCTGTGGTAGACGATGCCGGCGGCGTCGGTGTCCTCGTAGTAGACGCGGACCGCGATCTCGTGCGCGGCGCTCATGCCTCGCCGCCGAACAGGTCGGCATCCACGCCCGACGGTGCGGGTGCTGCCAGGCCCAGATGCCGCCACGCGGCCCGGGTCAGGAGCCGGCCGCGCGGGGTCCGCTGCAGCAGGCCCTGCTGCAGGAGGTAGGGCTCGACCGTCTCTTCCAGCGTGTCGCGCTGCTCGGACAGGGCGGCGGCCATGGTGTCGATGCCGACGGGACCGCCGCCATAGTTGACCGCGATCGCGCGCAGGTAGCGGCGGTCCAGGCTGTCCAGGCCCAGATCGTCGACCTCGAGCTGGCGCAGGGTGCGGTCGGCCAGCACGGCGTCGACCGGCCGGCCGCTGCGCTCGACGGTGGCGAAGTCCCGCACCCGGCGCAGGAGGCGGGTGGCGACGCGCGGGGTGCCCCGCGCCCGGCGCGCGATCTCGGTCGCACCGTCCGGCAGCAGCGGCAGCCCGAGCAGGGACGCACCGCGCATCACGATCGCCTCGAGCTCGGCGATCTCGTAGAACTCGAGCCGGGCCACGATGCCGAACCGGTCGCGCAGCGGCGTGGTCAGAAGGCCGGTGCGGGTGGTGGCGCCCACCAGCGTGAAGGGCGGCAGGTCGAGCCGGATCGAGCGTGCGGCCGGGCCTTCGCCGATCATGATGTCGAGCTTGAAGTCCTCCATCGCGGGATAGAGGATCTCCTCCACCGTCGGCTGCAGCCGGTGGATCTCGTCGATGAACAGCACGTCGCGCGGCTGGAGGTTGGTGAGGATCGCGGCGAGATCGCCGGCGCGGGCGATGATCGGCCCCGAGGTGAGCCGGAAGCCGACGCCGAGCTCGGCCGCCACGATCTGCGCCAGCGTGGTCTTGCCGAGGCCGGGCGGGCCGGCGAACAGGACATGGTCGAGCGCGTCGCCGCGGGTCCCGGCGGCCTCGATGAACACGGCGAGGTTCGAGCGCAGCTGCGCCTGGCCGATGAACTCGGCGAGCCGCCGCGGCCGCAGGCTGACGTCGACGTCCTCGGCGGCCGCGGCCGGGCTGACGATCCGCTCGCTCACGCGCTCAACTCCTTCAGCCCTTCGCGGACCAGGGCATCGACGCCGGACCCTGCACCCAGCCGTGCCTGGACCCGGGCCAGGGCGGCATAGGCCTCCGCACGCGCGTAGCCCAGATGCAGGAGCGCCGAGAGGGCGTCGCCGGCGGCCCCGTCGAGCACGGCGCCGGGCGTCGGCGCGCGCCCGGGCTGCGGCAGGGACCCGACCCGGTCCTTGAGCTCGGCCGTGATCCTGGCGGCGAGGCGGGCGCCGACGCCGGAGGCGCGGGTCAGCACGGCCTTGTCGCCGGCGGCGATCGCGTTGGCGAGCTCGTGCGGCCGGAAGGCGCCCAGGAGCGAGAGGGCCACGCGCGCGCCGACCCCCTGCACGGTCTGGAGGAGGCGGAACCAGGTCCGGTCGGCGGGATCGGGAAAGCCGTAGAGCGTCATCCCGTCCTCGCGCAGCTGCAGCTCGGTGTGCAGCTCGACGGCTTCGCCCACGCCCGGCAGCCGCTCCAGCGTGGCCGGTGCCACCGTCACGAGGTAGCCGACGCCGGCGACGTCGACGATGGCGTGGTCCTCGCCGACCCCGGCCAGGATGCCGCGCAGGCGGGCGATCATGGCCGCACGGCCGCGTCGCGCTGGAGCTGGGCCGCGATGTGGGCCCGGCCGGCGCGGAAATGCGCGTGGCAGATGGCCACCGCCAAGGCATCGGCTGCGTCGGCCACGACCTCGCCGGAGCCCGGCAGCAGGAACCGGACCATCATCGCGACCTGCTCCTTGGCGGCGTTGCCGGTGCCGGTCACGGCGCGCTTGACCTGCTTGGCCGCGTATTCGTGCACGCCCAGGCCGGCATGGACCGCCACCAGAAGGACCACGCCGCGGGCATGGCCGAGCTTGAGCGAGGAGAGGGGGTTGCGGTTGACCACCGTCTCCTCGACCGCGGCCTCGCCCGGCAGGTGGCCCTCGATCACCTGGCCCAGGCCGCGATAGAGGGCGCCCAGGCGGGTGGCGAGATCCTCGGCGGCATCGGTGTGGACGGCGCCGCTGGCCACGAAGCGGAGCTGGTTGCCCCGGGCCTCGACCAGCCCCCAGCCGGTGTGGCGCAGGCCGGGATCGAGCCCCAGGATCAGCACGGGCGGGCTCAGCCGGCGAGCCTGGCGAGTGCTGCCTCGGACACCTCGAAATTGGCGATCACCCGCTGCACGTCGTCATTGTCGTCGAGCGCCTCGAGCAGCTTGAACAGCGTCTCGGCGCGCTCGTCGTCGACCGGCACGAGGGTCTGCGGCTTCCAGGTCAAGATCGCCTGCTCGGGCGGGCCGAAGCGCGCCTCCAGCTTCTCCTGCACGGCGGCGAGCTCGTCGGCGGCGCAGATGATCTCGTGCCCGGTCTCCGAGCTGTCGCAGTCGTCCGCACCGGCGTCGATCGCGGCCTCGAGCATGCCGTCGGCACTGGCGGCCGCCGCCGGATAGTTGATCTGGCCGACCCGGTTGAACTGGAAGCTGACGCTGTTGGTCTCGCCCAGCGCCCCGCCATGCTTGCCGAAGCTGGAGCGGACCGAGCTCGCCGTGCGGTTGCGGTTGTCGGTCAGGGCCTCGACGATCACCGCCACGCCGCCGGGGCCGTAGCCCTCGTAGCGCACCTCGTCATAGTTCTCGCCGTCGCCGCCCTGGCCGCGCTTGATCGCCCGGTCGATATTGTCCTTGGGCATGTTGGCGCCCTTGGCGGCCTGGATCGCCGCGCGCAGCCGCGGGTTGAAGGCGGGATCGGGCAGCCCGGCCTTGGACGCCACCTGGATCTCCCGCTGCAGCCGCGTGAACAGCTGGGCGCGGACCCGGTCCTGCCGCCCCTTGCGGTGCATGATGTTCTTGAACTGTGAATGGCCTGCCATGACGCTTCGACGATCGGTTGCTGAATGGTGGTGCGGACGACCGGCTTATAGCAGAGCCGCCACCGGCCCGGCCAGATCGCCGACGCGCCGCGCCGGGTGCCCGGCATAGCGGTCCGGGCGCGCCGCGTCGAGCCGGGCGCGGTCGCCGGACGAACCGCTCGACGGTCCACGAGTCTGGTTTGGTTTCAAGGACTTGGCGGCTTCACTGAAGCTATTGACAGAGGATGTACTTGCGTCAATTATGTGAAATGTGGAGGAGAATTGGGTTCGGCGGCGCCACCGTCGGACCAGTAGCCGATCCGCTTGCCCCGAAAGGCGGTCGGCAGATTGGGCCAGCTTCTGCTGGCGCCAGATTGCGAGCATTTTATCGGGATTTTCTGCTGCCGATGACCTGATCGGGAGAATACATCGCCACGTCTGCAACTTGCCTGAATGCTCACGAAAATTTCCCTAAAGTTGTGGGCAAATCCTGTCCGCCAGCAGGTCTCGCTCTTCGCGCTAGACGCGATTTTTTTCACCCGACATTAAACTTTTAGTATTGCTTGCGTCGGCGTCATGACATACATTCTCCCTTGTCAAGTCAGACGGTGCCTCCCTCCCTCGCTCCGCCCCCGCCGGGTAACCCCAGCGGGGGCGATTTTTTTGTGGGGGCCCATCCGTGCTCGATCCGCAACCGAGGATGACCGCTCGATGAACAGCTCGCAGGCGCTGGTCGGCCGCGACCACACCTTTGCTCCCGCCAACGGCAACGCCCGCGACCCGTGGCTGCGCCTGGCCCAGCTCGAGGCCGAGCTCGAGGCGCAAGAGCCGGTGATCGGTGCCGCGATCCTGGTCGCTGCCGCGTTCCGCCTGCGCGACGAGGCCGGGCTGATCGAGACGCTGCGCTGTCTTGCCAACGCGGTCTCCGCCCACGAGGTGCACACCGCCCGCGCCGACGCCTGATGTTGTCCGGCGGGCCGGGGCTCAGGGCTCGAAGGTGACGGTCAGCCGGGTGCCGGCGTCCAGCGACCACACGGCCCGGGCCCCGATCTGCCGGACGAAGGCGTCGATCAGGACCAGCCCGGTCTCGGCCCGGCGCTCGCCCACCATGCCCTTGCCGTCGTCCCAGAGCCGCAAGGACGCGGTGCCCTGCGGGTGCTGGCTGACCTCCAGGCCGATCTGGCCGCCGGCGCCGTCGAAGGCGTACTTGAAGCTGTTGGTGACGAACTCGTTGACGATCAGCCCGATCGGCACCGCCCGGTCCAGCCGCACCATCAGCCGTTCCACGTCGCTGCGCACGCGCACACCCGGCGCCTCGTCGGCGTGCAGCCAGAGCAGGGTGGCGCTGAGCTCGCCGAGATAGGTCCCGAGGTCGACCCGCTCGACGTCGGTGGTGGCGTAGAGCTTGGTGTAGACGAGGTTCAGCGTCTCGATGCGGCGGGCGACGGCCAGGAGCTCGCGGCGCGCCTCGGTGCTGCGGGCGCGCCGCTGCTGCATGCGCACGAGGCTGGTGATCGTCTGGAGGTTGTTGCGGACCCGGTGCTGCAGCTCGCCGAGCAGGCGCTCCTTCTCGACCAGCAGCCGCTCCAGCTCCGCCATGGCCCGCCAGCGCTCGATGGCCGCACCCAGGAGGTTGGCGTACGTGCGCAGGAAGTCGGTGTCGGCCGCGTCGAACGCCCGCGGCCGCAGGCTGTCCACCTCGAGCACCCCGAACGGCGGCCGCCCGTCGGCACCGGGGATCTGCACGTTGGCCAGGGCCCTGACCCCATGGTCGATCAGGAAGCGCGGAACGGCGAACCGCTGCTCGTCCGCGAGATCATGAGCCACCACCGGCACGGCCTGCTCGATCGCGAAGATCGTGCCGCCGTCCGCCTCGACCGGCAGGGAAAGCACGCCGACGATGCCGGGCTTCCAGCCGATGCCGGCGCGGATGAACAGGCTGCGACCGTCGTCCTGGCGCTCGATCACCTTGGCGAAGTCGGTGCCCAGGGCCTCGCTCACGAGCCGGCAGGCCTCGTTCAGCACGGCGTCGAGGTCGCGCGCCTCCAGCGCGAACTCGCCGAAGGCGGCGAGGGCCGCCTGTGCTGCGGCCGACCTCGTCGGAGGAGATGATCCCGGTTCGGACATGGCGGGACAACGAGATCCACCGGGGTGAGTTCCTGCCGGATGCCACCGTCGTGGACCAGGGGCGCTCGACTCGGCGCGCCCGCTGCCGGATCATGCGCACCGCCACCGCCGGGCCAGCCACGGAGCCGACCATGACCGCCTCGACCCATGTCCTGTCGCCGCCGGAGATCGTCGTCCACGCGATGCCCGAGGACGAGCGGGTCTGGGTCCCCCAGGCGCCGTCGGTCTGGTTCCGGCCGCTGATGCTCAACACCTTGGCCGGGCAGTGGTGCAATCTCCTGCGGGTGCGCAAGGCCGGGATCCTCTCGCGCCACCGCCATCCGGCACCGGTCCACGGCTTCGTGCTCAAGGGACGCTGGCGCTATCTCGAGCATGACTGGGTCGCGAACGCGGGCGACTACGTGTTCGAGCCTCCCGGCGAGACGCACACGCTGACCGTGCCCGAGGACGTCGAGGAGATGATCACCTTCTTCAATATTTCCGGCTGCATGTACTATGTCGACGAGGCCGGGCGGAACACCGGCTTCGAGGACGTCTTCACCAAGATCGACATGTGCCGCGCCCATTACCGGGACGTCGGCCTCGGGTCCGACTATGTCGACCAGTTCATCCGCTGACAGCTTCGCGCCCGGCCTGTTCGCGGGCCGGCGCGTGCTGGTCGTCGGCGGCACCAGCGGCATCGGCGCCGGCATCGCCGGGGCGTTCGCGGCCCTTGGCGCCGAGGTGCTGGCCACCGGCGCCACGCCGGGCGAGGTCGCGGCGGCCGAGGGAGCCGGCGGCACTGCTCGACGTCACCGACGAGGGGGCGGTCCGCGCGCTGGTCGGCGGCCTGGATCGCCTCGACGTGCTGGTCAACTGCGCCGGCATCATCCGCCGGGGCGCCGAGCACGACCCGGCCGAGTTCGCCAAGGTGATCGACGTCAACCTCAACGGGACCATGCGCACCTGTGCCGCCGCCCGCCCGCTGCTCGCCGCCGCCGGCGGCTGCATCGTCAACACCGCCTCGATGCTGGCCTTCTTCGGGGGAGCGCTCGTGCCGGGCTACAGCGCCAGCAAGGGCGGCGTGGCCCAGCTCACCAAGTCGCTGGCCATCGCCTACGCGCCCGAGGGCATCCGCGTGAACGCCCTGGCCCCGGGCTGGATCGCCACGCCGCTCACCCGGGCGCTGCAGGACGATCCGGCCCGCAGCGGCCAGCTCCTCGGCCGCACGCCGCTGGCGCGCTGGGGCCAGCCCGACGAGGTGGCGGGTGCCGCGCTGTTCCTGGCCTCGCCCGCCGCCCGCTTCGTCACCGGCGCGGTCCTGGCGGTCGACGGCGGCTACCTCGCCGCCTAGTCGAGCCGCCGCCTCGCCTTGATCGCCGCCGGCGCTGGCCCCACATCGAGGGCGCGGCCGGGCGCCAAGGCTCCGGCCGGCTCGCGAGCAAGGATTCGATGACAGAGCCAGCATCCTGGCACGGCACCACCATTCTCGCCGTGCGCAAGGGCTCGCAGGTGGCCATGGCCGGCGACGGCCAGGTGAGCCTGGGCCAGACCGTGATCAAGGCCAATGCGCGCAAGGTGCGCCGGCTGGGCGGGGGCGAGATCCTGGCCGGCTTCGCCGGCAGCACCGCCGACGCCTTCACCCTGCTCGAGCGGCTCGAGGCCAAGCTGGAGCGGCATCCGGGCCAGCTCACCCGCGCCTGCGTCGAGCTCGCCAAGGACTGGCGCACCGACCGCTACCTGCGCCGGCTCGAGGCGATGATGGCCGTGGCCGACCGCGAGGTGTCGCTGGTGCTCACCGGCACCGGCGACGTGCTCGAGCCCGAGGACGGGCTGATCGGCATCGGCTCCGGCGGGTCCTACGCGCTGGCGGCGGCCAAGGCCCTGCTCGACGTCGACGGCCTGGGGGCCGAGGAGATCGCGCGCCGGGCCATGAAGATCGCGGCCGGGATCTGCGTCTACACCAACGAGAACGTCACGCTCGAGCTTCTGGAACGGCGATGAGCGCACTCACTCCCCGCGAGATCGTCTCCGAGCTCGACCGGTTCATCGTCGGCCAGGGCGACGCCAAGCGCGCCGTCGCCATCGCCCTGCGCAACCGCTGGCGCCGCCAGCAGCTCGACGACAGCCTGCGCGACGAGGTGCTGCCCAAGAACATCCTGATGATCGGCCCCACCGGCTGCGGCAAGACCGAGATCGCCCGCCGGCTCGCCCGGCTGGCCCAGGCACCGTTCCTCAAGGTCGAGGCCACCAAGTTCACCGAGGTCGGCTATGTCGGCCGCGACGTCGAGAGCATCGTGCGCGACCTGGTCGAGGTGGCGCTCAAGCTGACCCGCGAGCGCCTGCGCAAGGAGGTCGCGGCCCAGGCCGAGCTCAACGCCGAGGAGCGGGTGCTGGACGCGCTGGTGGGCACCTCGGCCAGCAAGGACACGCGCGACGCGTTCCGCCGCAAGCTCCGCGACGGCCAGCTGTCCGAGCGGGTGATCGAGCTCGACCTGCAGGACAGCGGCCCGGCCGGCCTGCCCACGATCGACATTCCCGGCATGCCGGGCGCGCAGATGGGCATGCTCAATCTGGGCGAGATGTTCGGCAAGGCGTTCGGCGGGCGGACCAAGCGCAAGAAGGTCACCGTGGCGCAGAGCTACGACGTGCTGATCGCCGAGGAGAGCGACAAGCTGCTCGACCAGGAGCAGGTCACGCGCGAGGCGCTCCAGGCGACCGAGCAGAACGGCATCGTGTTCCTCGACGAGATCGACAAGATCAGCGCCCGCGAGGGCCGCATGGGGGCCGACGTCAGCCGCGAGGGCGTGCAGCGCGACCTGCTGCCGCTGATCGAGGGTACGACGGTCACGACCAAGCACGGGGCGGTCAAGACCGACCACATCCTGTTCATCGCCAGCGGTGCCTTCCACCTCAGCAAGCCCTCGGACCTGCTGCCGGAGCTGCAGGGCCGGCTGCCGATCCGCGTCGAGCTCCAGCCCCTGGGGCGCGACGACCTCGCCCGCATCCTGGTCGAGCCCGAGGCCAGCCTGGTCAAGCAGTACACGGCGCTGATGGGCACGGAGGGCATCACCCTCGACCTCGCAGGAGGACGCGATCGCCGAGATCGCCAGCCTCGCGCACGAGGTCAACAGCCGGGTCGAGAACATCGGCGCGCGGCGGCTGCAGACGGTGATGGAAAAGCTGCTCGAGGAGGTGAGCTTCTCCGCCTCCGACCGCGGCGGCGAGACCGTGGCGATCGACGCGGCCTATGTCCGCCGCCAGGTCGCCGACCTCGCCGCCAACGCCGACCTGAGCAAGTTCATCCTGTAGCGCGCACCCCGGCGCGTCGCCGGCCGTCGATCGGCTCCACGATGCCGCGCTCCCCAGTGGGGTCGGGGCTGCCCTGGCGGCGCTCGCGCCATTCCTGCAGCCATGGGCCGAGCACCGCCGCGGGCATCGGCCGCGCGAACAGGTAGCCCTGCACCAGGCTGCAGCCCAGGCGCCGCAGCACGCGCAGCTGGTCGGCCGTCTCGATGCCTTCCGCGGTCGTGGTCAGGCGCAGGTTGGCGCCCAGCGCCGCCACGGTCTGCACGATCGCCCGGTCGCGCTCGTCCTCGACGATCTCCGCCACGAAGGCCCGGTCGATCTTGAGCACGTCGAGCGGCAGCGCCTTCAGGCGGCCGAGCGAGGAATGCCCGGCGCCGAAATCGTCGATGGCGATGGCGACGCCGACCCGGCGCAGGGCCGCGAGCCGCGCCTCCGCCGCGCGCTCGCTGGCGATGGTGCTCTCGGTCAGCTCCAGCACGAGCTGGCGCGGCGCCACGTCCGAGTGGGCGAGGGTCCCGGCGACGGTGTCGACCAGGCCGTCCCAGGCGAGGCAGCGCGGCGCCAGGTTGACCCAGATCCGCAAGTCGCCGACGCCCGTGTCGCGCCAGATCCGCTGCTGGGCCAGGGCCCGCGCCAGCACGAACCGGGTCAGGGGCAGGATGGCGGGGCCGCGCTCGGCGGCGCGGATGAACTCGCCCGCGGACAGGCGGCCGCGCTCGGGATGGTTCCAGCGCACCAGCGCCTCGACGCCCACCACCTCCAGCGTGTCGATGGTCAGGATCGGCTGGTAGTCGAGGTCGAACTCGCCCCGGTCGACGGCCTTGACCAGCTTGCGGCCTGGCAGGTCGCTCCTGATCCCGGCCGGCCCGCTGGCGTCGGACGTGCTCGCCCAGCTCCCGCGACCGGCGGCCTTGGCGGCGTAGAGCGCGCGGTCGGCGTTGGCCAGCAGCAGGTCCGGGCCACCCGGATCGTCCGGATAGACACGCAGCCCGATGCTGGCGCTCGGGCGCAGGCTGAGCCCGTCCAAGCTCAGCGGCCGCGCCAGCTCGTCCACCAGCCGCTGGGCCATGGCCTCGGTTTCGGGGGTGCCGGCGGGCCATTCCGCCAGGATCGCGAACTCGTCGCCGGCAAGCCTGGCCACGAAGTCGCCGGCCCGCACGGCGGACCCCAGACGCCGTGCCATCTCGACCAGGACATGGTCGCCGATCGCATGGCCGTGGGTGTCGTTGATCGTCTTGAAGTGGTCGAGATCGACCAGCATCACGGCCAGCGCGGTGCCGTTGCGCTCGGCCCGCGCGCGCGCCCGCCCGAACTCGTCGCGGAACATGACCCGGTTCGGCAGCCCGGTCAGCGAATCGTGGGTGGCGCGATGCTCCAGCTCGCGCTCGAGGCGCTTGCGCTCGGTGACGTCGTGCCAGACGACGACCGTGCCGCCGTCCGGGGTCTTGCGGTTCATGGCCACCATGCAGCGGCCGTCGGCGAATTCGTACTCGCTGCGGCCTCCCTTCGCGAACAGCCCGCGTTGCTGGGCGATCCAGGCGTCGCCGTTGCTGGCATCGACGTCCTTGAACTCGCCCTGCTCGATGGCCGCACGGCGCAAATCGTCGAGCCGGGCGCCCGGGAGCGCGCAGGGCGGCGGTGCGCGGAAAGCAGTCGAGGTAGCGCTGGTTGCAGTAGAGCAGCCGCTCCTCGGCGTCGAACAGGGCGAAGCCTTCCGCCATGCTTTCCAGCGCGTCGTCGAAGCGGCGCTGGGCGACCTTCAGTTGGGTCGGCCTTGCGGTCGAGGCGCTGGCGCAGGCCACGGATATGGTGGACGCTCGCCGCAGCGAGCACGAGCAGCGCGGCGCAAGGACAGGAGGAGGGCGAGATGGCCGAGCTGCAGACCGGCCCCCGGGATGTTCATCGCTATCGGTCGCCCAATATGTCGCGTCTCAGTTTCGCTCCGTTGTTTTCCACCATGGATAGAGCAAACAGACAAGTCGTCTGTACTGTGCCGCACTACGGCCGCGGCATGGGCGGCCTCGACGTGAGGCGCGGCGCTGGTCCGACCGTGCCGGTCATCACCACGGCGCGTCTGGTGCTGCGCGGGCACACCGTGGCCGACCTCGACGCCACGGCCGCGATGTGGGCCGACCTGGCGGCGACGCGCTTCATCGGCGGCCGCCCGTCCTCGCGCGAGGACGCCTGGGCACGGCTCCTGCGCTATGTCGGCCATTGGTCGCTGCTCGGCTTCGGCTACTGGCTGATCGAGGCGCGGGCCGGCGGGCAGTTCGTCGGCGAGGCGGGCTTCGGCGACTTCAAGCGCGACCTCGAGCCGGGCTTTGCCGGTGCACTCGAAGCGGGCTGGATCGTGACCCCGTCCGAGCAGGGCAAGGGCTACGCCAGCGAGGCGGTCGAGGCGGCCCTGGGCTGGGCGGCCGGCCACCTGCCCGGGCGCCGCTCGGTGTGCATGATCGCGCCGGACAATGCGGCCTCGCTGCGGGTGGCCCGCAAGTGCGGCTACGCGGAATATGCGCGCGCCAGCTACAAGGGCGAGCCGACCCTGCTGTTCGAACGGGGCTGATCGGCGTCTTGTGGAGGTAAACGGCGTTTCCCTCCACAACCGGTGCAGCCCACTATCCGGCCGCCTCGCCGATCACCCCGGCCAGGAGCGCCGCCGCATCGGGGGCCAGCCGCGCGCGGCCCCTCTCCAGCGCCTGGCGCCAGTGCGGCCCGCGCCCGAAGGCGTCGTCCCAGGCGTCGCGCAGCAGGTCGGCCTGGCGCGTTTCCACCAGCGCCTGGAGCAGGCTCGCCCGCCTGCGCCGCGTCCTTGGCCGCCTTCAGTCGGCCGCGCGCCGGCGCGGCGGGCGGCGACGATCAGCTTGTGCACGGCGTAGCGCTCGGGTGCCGGGACGTTGACCGCGATCCCCGGTCCATGCAGCACCACGGTCGCTACCTCGCCGTAAAGCAGATAGTCGAGAAAGCGCAGCGGCTGCGCGCCCAGGCCCGGGCAGCGAGGGCAGCGGCACCAGGTCGTCGCCGCGCTCCTCGGCCCCCTGGTGCGGGGTGAGCAGCTCGACGCGGTAGCCGCGAGCGTTGCGCAGGGCGCTGCTGAGCATCGGTGATTTCAGCGAGGGTATCGGCGCGAAGCTGGGGTCGACCTCCTTGAGCACATCCAGCAGCGGCTCGGCCGCCTCGCCGATGCCGACCGCGATGCCGTGGAACTGGGCGAGGTCGATGTCCTCGGTGCGCATCGCCACCGCCGGGAGCCGCACGCCGAGGAGTGCCGGATGCCTGGAGGGAGCACTGGAAGGCGACCGTGCCGACGAGGCACGCCCGCAGCCGGAACAGGCCCGCCCGCGCCATGGCCGCGATCACCTCGCCGGTGAAGGTGTCCGGGGCTCGGAAATCCTGCGCGCTTGAGGGTCGAGACCAGTTGCCGGCGGCCGCGGATGTCCGGCTTGAGGCTGCGATGCCGCTCGATGCGGGCACTCAACGCCGCCGTCGCGGGTCCGACATAGCGGACCGTGTCCTTGCCGCTCATCCGGTTGTAGGCGCGGTGGTACCAGTATTCGCGCGCATTGATCGTCCGCAGCTCGAACGTGCCGCCCGGCGGCAGCCCCTCGATCAGCCCGGCATCTCGACACCCGCTCGGCCAGCTCGGCGAACAGGGTCACGAAGGCGGGGTCGAAGGGCTGGTTCATGAGCCTTTACGGAGGGAAAATGACTTTCCTTCCACAAGAACGATCCGCAGGCGCGGGCGAAGCAAGCCGCTGCCGGCCGCCGGCTCAGATCGGCACCCCGATCCGCCGGGCATGGCGACGTAGCCGGCGCAAGGCGCGCCGCACCCTGTCGCCTGGCCCGCGCGGATTGACGTCCCAGGCCAGCGTCTCCGGCCACATGGCGCGGATCACCTCGTATTGCAGGGCGTAGCCGGTGGCCGGCCGCCGGAACGTCTCCGGGACCGCCAGATACTGCCGCTGCAGCCATCGGCAATTGAACGGGCTGAAGGTATCGTGGGCGAGGTCGAGATGCAGGATGCCTCGGGCCACGCGCCTGCCTGCCTTCATCTCCCAATGGAACAGGTCGAGCATGCGATGGCCCCACCGAGCCGATGCCGCGCTCGCCTCCTCCAGCCACGCCCCCAGATGGGCGACCAGGAACGGGTGATGGTGCATTCCGGTCCAGTGCATGTTGCACAAGGTCGCCAGGCTGACCGAGGCCGGATAGGCGACCGGATGGAGGTAGCACCGCCCGAGCTCGCCGAGATTGTTGTTGATCACCATCGCATCGGCGGGCAGCACCCGCGCCAGCGTGTGGGCCGCGGGCGCCAGCTCGCGGACCGGCAGCGTGTCGGCCAGATCGTAGGCCGCGGCGAACTCCGGGTCCGCCAGCTCGCTCGGGCAATCGTAGCGGGTGTGCGCGAGGCCGAGCTCGGTCAGCAGGCGCCTGGGCACGGCAATGTCCGGGTGATCCGCGGTCATCTTCGGCTCGAGCGACGGCCACAGGCAGGTGAAGTAGGTCGTGGCGTGGCCGAACTCCCGCGACGCCGCCAGCATGGTGCGGCTGTCCAGTCCCGCCGTGATCTGCTGGAACACGCGGTGGCGGCGGTGGATCGCCGCCAGCGAGCCCCGCAGATGCGCGGTGATGCGCGGCACGGCCACGTCCGTGCCCATGGGCTGCGGCTGGGCATCGGGAAAGTAGCGCACGGCCTCGCGGCTGCGCAGGTCGAGATAGTGGTTCGGCAGCAGTGCGCGCAGCTCCGCATAGGCGGTGCCGGCACCGGGCCAGGCACGCACATGCCTGGGAATCTTCCGTCCCAGCGCCTCCCAGAAATCGACCGCCTGCCTGTCCGGTGTCAGGCCCAGCTGGTCCGCCACCAGGCTGGTCTGCGAGGCACACCAGGTCTCGCCGGTGCCGGGCAGGCTATGCACGACGGTGCGCAGCCCGGCCGCGTCATGCAGCAGAACGGACCGGACGCGATCCTCGTAGACGAGCACCCACCGCCCAGAGAGCGCATCGACCCCGGCCAGGAGATCCGCAAGCGACCCGCAAGTGGCGAGCAGATGGGCGAGTACGTCCTGGTTGGTCCACTCCGGTCGGGCCGCCGTCAGGGCAAAGCCCAGCAGGGTAATGCAGCAGTCGCCGTTGTTGCTCTGCAGGCCGGAAAGATCGGGATGGTGCTGCACCATCAGCCCGTGCCGCAGCTCGAGCCGTGGCCAGCCGACGAGGCGCGGATCTGCGCGTGGCCCGAGCAGGAATTGCCGGGCATAGCTCAATCGGTGCACGACCGGCCCGGTGCTATGCTGCTGCCCGTCGCTGTCGGCATAGCCGCCGTCCCCCGCTGCCGGACCAGTTCTTCTTGGCGCTGCAAAGCCGTGGCGGCGTGAGGGCGCTTCGTCACCGATACCCGCGCAGACGGGCGGGCCTGGCCGCTCGCGTCAGCCCAAGCGTGGGATATGGTATTGCAGAACGAGGGGTGGATAAACCCCGCCCGGGCGCGCTGTGGCGGCGCTCGGGCGGGGATGTCGGGTAGCGGTTCAGGCGGCCAGGGCGCGGGGCAGGGCCGATCGGCTCGCCGCCGCCAATACCGCCTGCTGCACGCGCTCGAAGGCACGCACCTCGATCTGGCGGATGCGCTCGCGCGATACGCCGTAGACCTGGGCCAGCTCCTCGAGCGTCGCCGGCTCGTCCTTGAGCTTGCGCTCGGTCAGGATGTGCCGCTCGCGCGGGTTGAGCACGTCGAGGGCACCCGCCAGCAGGTCGCGCCGCCAGGCCAGCTCGCTGTTGGCCGCGACATGGCTCTCCTGGTCCTGGCGCTCGTCGACCAGCATGTCGCCCCACTCGCGCTCGCCGTCCTCGCCGATGCGCAGGTTGAGCGAGGCGTCGCCGCCGGAGAGCCGGCGGTTCATCTCGATGACCTCGCCTTTGTCGACGGCGAGATCGTGCGCGATGCTGGCCACGGCCTCGGGCGGCAGGTCGCCGCTGCCGGTCTCGCCCAGCTTGCCCTTCATCCGCCGCAGGTTGAAGAACAGCTTCTTCTGCGCCGCGGTCGTGCCCAGCTTCACCATCGACCAGTTGTGGAGGATGTGTTCCTGGATCGCGGCCTTGATCCACCACATGGCATAGGTGGCGAAGCGGAAGCCGCGCTCCGGATCGAACTTGCCCAGGGCCTGCGCCAGACCCAGATTACCCTCGGCCACGAGTTCGCCGAGAGGGAAGCCGTAGCCGCCATAGCCACGGGCGATCTTGATGACCAGCCGGAGATGGCTCGAGACCAGCTCGCTCGCCGCCTCCGGGTCCCGGCGGTCGCGCCATGCCCGCGCCAGCTCGAGCTCGCGCTCGGGCGCCAGCATAGGATGGCGGCGTGCCTGGTCGAGTAGCCGGCCGAGATCGTCCTCGGCGCGGAGGGAAATGACGTTCGACTGCATGGGATCCCTTCTGCGAGCCCCCGTATCTGTCCCGCCGGCACGGTCTGGAGCCGGTCGCGCCCACTCCACCCGCGGCCTTGGCCGCGAGGTGAGGCTTGCGCACCTTGGTGGGACGGTGAGTGATATGGTGCTCGTGGACAAGAACACAAGGACCTCGCTCGAGGTTCCGATCACAGCGCCGAGAACCGGCCAAGTCGAGAGCTGCGCAACCGGTGCGGCCACCGCAAGTAACCGATTGTTCATGCCGTGGCCCTGGCGGGTAGAGGAACGGCGTGCGATACGCAGGCACGCGTGCCATCGGCGATGGTCTGCTCGGCGAGGAGTTAGCTGACACATGTTCCGGCCAAGGTTTCGTTGCCTGCTCCTGGGTGCCTGGCTGGCCTTGGCCCCGCTGCCGCTCGCCGCCCAGGAGCCCCTGCCGCCCTGGCCGCCGGCATCCGACGGGCTGCTCGCCCACGATCCGGCGGTGGTCTGGGGCCGGCTGCCCAACGGCGTGCGCTACGTCGTGCTGCCCGCGGGCGCGCCGCCCGACCGGGTCAGCCTGCGGCTGCTGGTCGAGGCCGGCTCGCTCATGGAGAGCGAGGCACAGCGCGGCCTCGCCCACTTTCTCGAGCACATGGCCTTCAAGGGCTCGACCAACCTGCGATCCCGGCGAGTTCGTGGCCTTCCTGCAGCGCGAGGGCCTGGCCTTCGGCGCCGACACCAACGCCAGGACCGGGTTCGACCAGACCGTCTACCAGCTCGACCTGCCGCGCGACGACCCGGCCCTGGTCGACGAGAGCATCGGCATCCTGGCCGAGATCGCCGGCCGGCTCACCCTGGCGCCGGACCAGATCGAGCCCGAGCGCGGCGTGATCTTGAGCGAGAAGCGGCTGCGCGACACGCCGGGTGCGCGCTCCTCGGACGCCATGCTCGACTTCCTGCTGCCGGGGTCGCTCTACGCCCAGCGCGAGCCGATCGGGCTGGAAAGCGTGATCCGCAACGCCCCGCGCGCCGAGTTCGAGGCCTTCTACCGCGACTGGTACACGCCCGAGCGGCTGGTGGTGATCGTCACCGGCGACGTCCAGCCCGACGCGGTGGCCGCGGCGGTCGCACGGCATTTCGGCGACTTCGTGCAGCCCGCCGCGGCGCCGGCCGATCCGGTCCACGCGCCACCCGCACCCCGCTCCCTCGACGCCATGCTGGTGAGCGACCCGGCACTGCCGACCCGGGTCTCGCTCAACGTCGTCCTGCCCTACGACGACCGGCCCGACAGCCTCGCCCGCCAGCGCGACATGCTCGAGCAGCTGCTCGCCTCGGCCATGCTCGACCGGCGCCTGGAAAGCCTCGGCCTGCAGCCGGGAGCCCCGTTCTCGCGCGCCAGCACCGGCGCCTTCGACCTGGCGCCGGCGGCCCGCATCGCCCTGGTCTCGCTCACCGCCACGCCCGAGACCTGGCAGGCGGCACTGGCCGTCGGCGAGCAGGAGCTGCGGCGCGCGCTCACCCATGGCTTCTCCCAGGCCGAGCTCGACGAGCAGCTGGCGATCTTCCGCAACCAGCTGGAGACGGTGGCCGCGGGTGCCGCGACCCGCGAGGCCGACGATCTGGCCGACCAGCTGGCCAGCACGATCGGGTCCAAGGCGGTGTTCACCTCGCCGCAGACCGACCTGGAGCTCCTCGCCGAGCTGACCCGCGATTTGCGCCCGGCCGACCTCGACGCCGCGCTGCGGCGGATGTGGGAGGGGCGCGAGCCGCAGATCTTCGTCACCGGGCCGATGCAGCTGGCCGATGGCCGTGCCGAGATCCTGGCCGCCTACGAGGCGAGCCGGGCCGTGGCGGTGGCAGCCCCGGCCGAGCGCAAGAGCGACGCCTTCGCCTACACCGAGTTCGGCCAGCCCTCCGGCGTGGTGGCGAGCGAGGAGCTGCCCGGTCTGGGCATCACCCGCGTCCGCTACGGCAACGGCGTCGTGCTCTACGTCAAGCCGACGCCGTTCGAGGCGGGTGCTGTCCGGGTCGCGGTGCGGTTCGGCAGCGGCAAGATCGGCCTGCCCGCGGACCAGCCCGGGCTCGATCTCCTGGCCGGGCGCGGCTTCATCGACGGCGGTCTCGGCCGCCACAGCATCGACGAGATCAACCGCATCCTGGCCGCCCGGCAGGTGGGCATCGACCTGATCGTGGGCGAGAGCGGGGTCAACCTCGTCGGCCGGACCACCCCGGCCGACCTGCCCCTGCAGCTCGACCTGCTCGCCGCCTACCTCATCGATCCGGGCTTCCGGCCCGAGGCGCAGGAGCGCTACCGGGCGCGCATCGCCAGCGCCTATGCCAGCATGGCGGCGGTGCCCGACGGGGTGGTGTCGGGACCGGTGAGCCTGATGGTCCACGGCGGCGACCCGCGCTTCGGCATGCCGCCGCAGGCCGACGCGGAGCGGCGCACGCTGGCCGAGCTGCGCGCCTGGCTCGAGCCGATGCTGCGCCAGGGGCCGCTGCAGGTGATGGTGGTGGGCGACGTCGACCCGGCCAGGGTCGTGGCCGAGGTCGGCCGCACCCTGGGGGCCCTGCCGGCGCGCGGCGACGATCCGCGCCCGCCGGCACCCAGCCTCGTCCTGCCGGCGGTGGCCGATCCGGTCCGGTTCACCCACAGCGGCCAGGGCAACCAGGCGCTGGCCATGGTCTACTGGCCGACCACGGGCCAGGGCGACGCGCGCACCTCGATCGGCCTCGACCTCGTCGCCGACATCCTGACCGACCGGCTGCTCCACGCCGTGCGCGAGCGCGACGGGGCGACCTACTCGCCGCAGGTCAACAGCCAGCAGTCGCTGGCGCTGCCGGGCTTCGGCTATCTCGTGGCCGCGATCGACGCCTCGGGTGCCGACGCCGCGCGCATCGTCGAGCTGATCCGCGAGACCGGGGACCAGATGCGCGCGGGCGGCATCACCGAGGACGAGTTCCAGCGCGCGCTGCAGCCGCGCCTCGCCCAGGCGCGCAACGCGCTGCAGAGCAACGACTACTGGCTCTATGGGGTGCTGTTCGGCGCCGAGCAGTTCCCGCGCGTCCTCGACCAGGCCCGCACGCTGCTCGCCGACACCGAGGGCCAGACCCTGGCCGGCGTCCAGGCGCTGGCCGCGAGCTACCTCGATCCGGCCAAGGCCCTGCCGGTGCTGGTCGTGCCGCAGAGCTGATCGCGCAGGGCACCCTTGTGCCGGCGGTGGTGGTGCGCCGCGGGCAGGGGCGCTACACCGGCGATCGGCAGGAGGCTCGGGCATGGCGGTCGGTAGCATGGACGTGGGCGCGGCACGGGCGGCGAACGCCACCGTGCTGCCGATTCTGGTCGCGATCAGCGCCGGGCACCTGCTCAACGACACCATGCAGTCGGTGCTGTTGTCGATCTATCCCCTGATCAAGGGGCCGCTGCAGCTCGACTTCGTCCACATCGGCATCATCACCCTGGTGTTCCAGCTGACCGCGTCGGTCCTGCAGCCGGCGATCGGGCTCTACACCGACAAGCACCCGCAGCCCTTCTCGCTGCCCTTCGGCATGGCCTCGACCTTCTTCGGCATGCTGGCCCTGGCATTCGCGGGCGGCTTCGCCACCGTGCTGGTGGCCGCGGCGCTGATCGGCATCGGCAGCTCGGTGTTCCACCCCGAGGCCTCGCGCGTGGCCCGGCTGGCGTCGGGCGGGCGCTACGGCTTCGCCCAGTCCCTGTTCCAGGTCGGCGGCAATGCCGGCCAGGCGATCGGGCCGCTGCTGGTGGCCCTGGTGGTCATCCCCAACGGCCAGGAGCATGCCGCCTGGTTCGCGTTCGCCGCCGTGATCGGGATCGCCATCCTCTCGCGCGTCGGCTTCTGGTACCGCGACCATCTGGCAGCACGGCGACTGAGCGGTGCGCCGGTCTCGCGGCGCTCGCCGGTCGGCCGCAACCGGGTCATGGCCGCCATCGCGATCCTGGTGGCACTGACCTTCTCGAAGAATTTCTACATGGCGGCCTTCGCCTCCTACTACAATTTCTTCCTCATGGACCGCTTCGCGCTCTCGGTGCAGGACGCGCAGCTGCTCCTGTTCCTGTTCCTGGGTGCAGTGGCGCTGGGCACCTTCATCGGCGGGCCGGTCGGCGACCGGATCGGCCGCAAGCCGATCTTGTGGATCTCGATCGTGGGCGTGCTGCCGCTCAGCCTGCTCCTGCCCTTCGTCGACCTGTTCTGGACCAACGTCCTGGCCGTGGTCATCGGCATCGTCATGGCCTCGGCGTTCCCGGCGATCATCGTCTACGCCCAGGAGCTGATGCCCGGCCGGGTCGGCATGATCGCCGGCCTGTTCTTCGGTCTGGCCTTCGGCATGGGCGGCATCGGTGCCGTGTTCGTCGGCTGGATCGCCGACCTGCACGGCATCCAGTTCGCCTTCCAGCTCTGCGCCGCCCTGCCGGCGCTGGGGCTGCTGGTGGCGTTCCTGCCCGACCTCGAGCGCGCCCGCGCCTGACCCGGCTACGGGCGGTCAGCCGGCGCGGCTCGCCGCCACCCGGCTGCGCTCGCCTGCCATCCGCTCAGGCGGCAACCTCGGCAGCCACGGGCTGCACCCGCGGCAGCGGCGGCAGGCCATAGCGCGTCGGGTTCATGATCGCGCGCTCGATGATGTCGATCCCCGCATTGCTGCCGTCGGCGATCCAGGGCCGGAAGCCCGCGGCGGGATTGGGGTTGGCGAAGTACATCATGGCGTAGCGCCGTGCCACCTCGGGATGGTTGCGGACCCGGTGCCAGAGCGGCGGCACGCGGTAGCCGCAGAGCAGCGAGAAGATCTCGCCCGGCATGGCGATCAGCTCGCCCGGCCGCGGCTGGACCGGCACCCAGGCGCCCGCCGGCGTGCGCACCTCCAGCCCGGGGGCGTCGGCGAACAGCAAGGTGAGGTAGAGGCCGTCCTCGTGGGCGTCGGTCAGGATCTCGCGGCCGTGGCGCTTGGGCTGGTAGCGGTTGAACTGGAGATGCGAGGCACGGTCGCAGCGGAAGGCCAGGTCCGGCGACCAGCGCTCGGCATAGTGCCGGGCCAGCGCCGCGGTCAGCGGCGTCAGCAGCGCCTCGATGCCCGCCGACACGGCCAGCGCCGCATGGTGCATGGCGCGGCCCTCGGGGTCGGGGAAGCGGGCCGTGGCCCCGCCG
Organism: uncultured Alphaproteobacteria bacterium; assembly: GCA_963769465.1. Lineage (GTDB taxonomy): Bacteria > Pseudomonadota > Alphaproteobacteria > Geminicoccales > Geminicoccaceae > Benzoatithermus. The sequence continues at coordinate 39,412 of CAVYMA010000014.1, read as the reverse complement.
TGCAGCAGCCGCGCCCAGAACGATTCGGCGAGATCGGGCCGGTCGGGCCGCTCCGAATACTCCTCGCCGATCGCGTGGTAGCCGTCATGCTCGGGCAGCGCGTTGGCGCGCTTGCGCAGGTCGGGCAGGGCGAAGAAACCGTCGGCCGCCCGCCACAGCGCCTCGATCCGGGTCCGCAGCAGATCCGGGCAGGGGAGCACCAGCAGCCCGTCGCGCTCGAGCCGGCGCGCCAGTTCGCCGCCGCTGTGACCGTCTGCCGTCTGGAACATGCCCGCTGCCTTTCGCGCCGTCGCCGCCACAGCCCGACCGTTGCGTTCGGGGCCGTGGCCTGAGAACCTGCGCGGAGCCTAGGCGGCAGACTGCAAATGAACCGTTACCATCGCGCCGTGATCGTGGGTGTGCTCGTGGCGGCCGGGCCCGGATCGGCGCGCGCCGCGCAGCCGGCGGAGGCACCCCCCGGCAGCTACGCCCGGGCGCACTACGACATCTTCCTGGTCGAGACCTGCGGGCTGCTCACGGCCGAGGTGAAGCGCGGCTTCGAGCTGGCGCGCGACGAGCGGCTGACGGCCGAGTCCCTGGACGGCGAGGCGGCCCGGCAGGCGCGCATCAAGGCGGGCGTGGCGTTCGACCTGGAATGGCAGAATCGCGGCCTGGGCGGCTCGCGGCCCTGGTGCCGTCAGGCCGGCAAGGCCGCGGCCCTGGCCTTCTTCGAACGGTTCATCGACGAGCGCTACCCGGCGCCGTGAGCCGGGCCACGGCCGCGACCAGGGCGTCGACGGCCACCGGCTGGGTGGCGAAGCTGGTCACCAGCCGGATGGTGGGGCCGGTCTCGCCCGGCGGGTCGATCCAGTCGTGGAACACGAAGCCCTCGGCCCAGAGTGCCTCGATCAGCGGCTGCGGCATGGCGACGAACAGCTCGTTGGCCTCGACCGGCTGGACCAGGCGGACGTCAGGGATCGCCGCTCAGGCCGGCGGCGAGTCGGTCGGCCATGGCGTTGGCATGGCCGGCGTGGCGCAGCCAGCGGTCCTCCTCCAGCATCGCCACGAGCTGGGTACTGAGGAACCGCATCTTCGAGAGTAGATGGCCGGCGCGCTTGCGCCGCTCGGCCAAGCCCTTCGGCCAGGACCGGGTCGAACACGACCACGGCCTCGGCGGCCAGCGCCCCGTCCTTGGTGAGCCCGAGCGAGAGCACGTCGACGCCCGCACGCCAGGTGATCTCGGCCGGCCGGCAGCCGAGGCGGGCCGTGGCGTTGGCGAGGCGGGCGCCGTCCATGTGGACGCGCAGGCCGTGGTCGCGGGCGCAGTCGCCGAGCGCGCGGATCTCGTCGGGCCGGTAGACCGTACCCCACTCGGTCGCCTGGGTCAGGCTGACCGCCGCCGGCTTGACGTGGTGCACGCCCGAGGCGCTGGCGGCGGCGATGGCCTCGCGCAGCGTGTCCGGGGTCAGCTTGCCTCGTGCACCCGGCAGCCCGATCAGCTTGGCCCCGCCGGTGTAGAACTCGGGCGCACCACACTCCTCGAGCAGGATGTGCGCCGTCTCGTGGCAGAAGATGGCGCCGTAGGGCGGCGCCACGGTGGCCAGCGACAGGCCGTTGGCGGCGGTCCCGGTGGCGACCGGGAAGACCTGCAGGTCGGTCTCGAACACGCTCCGTGCGAGGTCCTGCAGCCGGGCGGTCTGCGCGTCGGCACCGTAGGAGGCGGCCGAGCCGTGGTTCGCGGCCGCGATCGCGGCCATCACCTCGGGTGCCAAGGGTGCTGTGTTGTCGCTGGCGAAGTTCATGCGCTGCCGAATCCGTGATGCTCGCCGTAGGCCAGGCACTCGGCGAGCGGCCGGATGCCGGCCGAGGGGCCGAGCGAGGTGAGGCTGACCGCGGCGACGCACACGCCCTGCACGAGGCAGCGCTCGACCGGCATGCCCTCGTGCAGGCCCAGCATCACGCCCGAGGCGAAGGCGTCGCCGGCACCGTTGGTGCTGCGGATCTCGGCCCGGGGCACGCGGACCGCGGCCTGGCGCCAGCTGCGCCCGTCGGCGGAAGCGGCGACGCAGCCGGCCGGGAAATGGACGACCGCGAGATCGCGCACGCCCAGCCGGACCAGCTCGCCTGCCGCGTCCAGGGGATCGTCGCGGCCGGTGATCGCGGCGGCCTCGAGCTCGTTGATGATGATCGTGTCGAGGTGCGGCAGGCAGGGCGTGGCCAGCGCGCGGATGCGCGCAGGTTCGACGCAGACCAGCTCGAGGTTGGTGCGCAGACCCGCGGCACTGGCCCGGGCCAGGACTTGCGCAAAGCCGTTGCCGCCGGCCGAGGGCGCGTCCATGCGCTCGTGCACGCCCGGGGCGCCGACGTGGAAGATCCGGGCGGTCGTGCCGGCGAAGTCGAACCGGTCGGGCTCCAGGAGCGCGTTGGCACCCTGGCAGTGGAAGAAGGTCCGCCGGCCCGACGCGCGTTCGATCATCACGTCGGTGAAGGAGGTCGGCACCCCGGCGACCACGCCCAGGCCCGCGGTGTCGATGCCGACGGCGGCGCAGGTGTCGAGCACGTGCCGGCCATGGGCATCGTCGCCGATCAGGCCGACCAGGGAGACCGGAAAGCCGCAGGCGAGCCGGGCGAGGTCCACGGCCATGTTCAGGCCGGGACCGCCGGTGTCGATCGCCTGCGAGAGGATGACCGCCAGCTCCTCCGGCGGCGGCAGGCGGTCGATCACCTTGTTGACGTCGACCACGATGCTGCCGCCGCAGATGATCCCGCTCCGGCTCACCGCTGCGGCTTGAGCACGGCCTCGGTGATCTCCGTGTCGTCCTCGAGCGTGCGCGCCGGCCGGATGCCCTGCTTCTGCAGCTCGCCGTGGTAGGCGCGCACGGCCTCGGCCGGCGCGACGTTGCCGTCGACCACCTCGCGCATCAGGGCGACCATGGCGAGCGGCGCCTCGGCGAGGTTGATCTTGCGGCCGAACAGGGCGACGCGGGCACCGTACTTCTCGCCCTGGAAGAGCAGCTCGAAGCAGTCGCGGGTGGTGCCCGCACCGCCGCCCAGCACGCCCACGATCAGGCTGGAATCGAAGGAGGTCAGCTCCTCCAGCGCCTTGGGGCCGTTGTAGACGATCTTGAGGAACTGCGGCCGGTCGGCGCTGTGCACGCCGGCGAGGCAGCGCAGGATGTTGTCGTTGACGTAGTGGGGCAGGACGTCGGGATCGATCCCGGTCTCGACGTTGGGGTTGAACACCTCGAGGAAGTACTTGAAGCCGCACTCGGCCGCCTCGGCGCGGAACTCGGCAAACGCGTCCAGCGATTCGAGGTCGGCCTCGAGGTCGTGGTTGAAGGTGATCGAGTAGAGGCCGAGGTCGGTGCCGGTGACCGGCGCACCCGGGGTCGGCGTGGCCGTGCCCCACATGGTCCGCGGGATCGAGGCCGAGCGGAACGGCCGCGACGGCTCGTCGTGGTACTTGGCACCGCGCATGCGCCAGATGTCGGTGGTGTCGTTGGCACGGATCGCGGGCTTGACCGGGCTGTCCGCGAACAGGCCCTCCGCGCACAGGCGCTCGGTGTTGGAGGCCGACATCAGCATGATGTCGACGATGTCCTGGCGCACGATGGCGCGGATCTGGTCGAGGAACTCGTCGCGGCTGCGGTAGCGGGTCCAGCTGCCGTCGGGCTCCCGCTTGGGGCCGGTCCAGCTCAGGCTGGGGCCCATGTCCGGGTCCTTGGCGTCGGCGATGATGAAGTCCTGACGGCGGTACTGGCCGGCCCGGATACGGGCGAGCTTCTCGTCCAAGCGCTTCATGACGGTCCTTTGCGGGTTCGGCCCAGGGTGGGATCGGTCAGGCAGCCTCGAGCATCGGCGGGGGCTGCATGGCGCCGGTCATGATCGCCACGGCGTCGGACATGGAATAGTCCTTGGGCCGGATCACCGCAATACGGCGGCCCAGCCGGTGGATGTGGATCCGGTCGGCGACCTCGAACACGTGCGGCATGTTGTGGCTGATCAGCACGATCGGCAGGCCGCGCCGCTTCACGTCCAGCATCAGCTCCAGCACCTTCCTGGATTCCTTGACGCCCAGCGCGGCGGTCGGCTCGTCCATGATCACCACCCGGCTGCCGAAGGCGGTGGCGCGGACGACCGCCACGCCCTGGCGCTGGCCGCCCGACAGGGTCTCCACCGGCTGGCGGATGTTCTGGATGGTCAAGCAGGCCCAGGGCGTTGAGATGGGCGCGGGCCTCCTTCTGCATGGCGGCCCGGTCGAGCTTGCGGAACCAGCGGCCGAGCAGGCCGGGGCGCCGGCGCTCGCGGCCGAGGAACAGGTTGTCGGCGATCGAGAGTGCCGGCGACAGGGCCAGGTGCTGGTAGACGGTCTCGATCCCGGCGGTGCGCGCGTCCATGGGCGAGCGGAAATGGACGGGCTCGCCGGCCAGGCGGATCTCGCCCTGGTCCGGGGTCACCGCCCCCGAGAGTGCCTTGATCAGCGTCGACTTGCCGGCACCGTTGTCGCCGATCACCGCCAGGATCTCGCCCGGCAGCAGGTCGAAATCGGCGTGGTCGAGCGCGGTCACGCGGCCGTAGCGCTTGACCAGGCCGCGCGCGGCCAGGATCGGGGTCACGACGACACCTTCCTGATCCACTGGTCGATCGTGACCGCGACGATGATCAGCAGGCCCACCGTGAACTCCTGCCAGACCACGTCGACGCCGGCGAGTGCCAGCCCGTTGCGGAACACGCCCACGATCAAGGCACCCACCAGCGTGCCCACGATCGAGCCGCGGCCGCCGAACAGGCTGGTGCCGCCGATGACCACGGCGGTGATGGAATCGAGGTTGGCGGTGGCACCCGAGAGCGAGCTGACCGCCCCGATCCGGCCGATCAGGACCCAGCCGGCGATGGCGCAGATCAGGCCGGCCGCACCGTAGACGGCGAGCAGCGTGCGGTCGGTGTCGATGCCGGCCAGGCGTGCCGCGTCCGGATCGTCGCCGGTGGCGTAGACGTGGCGGCCGAAGGCGGTGTGGTTGAGGACGTACCAGACCAGGGCCGCCAGCAGCAGCATCAGGATCGAGCCGTAGGTCAGCCGCGCCCCGCCGAACTGGAGTGCCGTGCCCATGAACTGCAGGAAGGGTGCCGCGGCCTCGACCTCCTGCTGGCGGATGGTCTGGCTCTGCGAGTACCACAGGTTCAAGGCACCGAAGATGCTCCAGGTGCCCAGCGTGACGATGAACGGCGGCAGCCGCAGGCGGGTGACCAGCACGCCGTTGACCAGGCCGCAGGCGAGGCCGGTGAGCAGCCCGATCAGGAAGGCGATCGGCACCGGCACGCCGGTGACCACGGCGAGCTTGCCCATGACCACCGAGGACAGGACCATGATCGCACCCACCGACAGGTCGATGCCGGCGGTGAGGATGATCAGGGTCTGGGCGATCCCGACCATGCCGATGATCGTGACCTGCTGCAGGATCAAGGACAGGTTGAAGGGATGGAAGAAGCGCGCGCCGACGATGGCGCTGAACATCCCCACGCCCAGGAGCAGGACGATGAACGGGACCGTGGTCGGGTAGGCGTGGAGGAAGTGCTGCAGCTGCTTGAGCGGGCCGCGCCGTTCCTCCTCGAACACGGGTGTCCCCTCGACCGCCGGGTCGAGGGGACGGGTCTCCGTGGCCATGCCGGCGCCCTAGCGGTGCCTCAGCCCCAGCACTTGGTCAGGCCCTCGGCCGAGGTGATCGACGGCACGCCGTCGACCGGCTTGTCGGTGATCAGCGCCACGCCGGTGTCGAAGAAGTCGAGGCCCGGGGTGGGCTCCGGCTTCTTGCCGGACTTCGCGAACTCGGCCACCGCCTCGACGCCCATCGACGCCATCAGCAGCGGGAACTGCATCGAGGTGGCGCCGATCACGCCGGCCTCGACGTTCTTCACGCCCGGGCAGCCGCCGTCGACCGAGGTCATCAGGACGTCGTTCTCCTTGCCCGCCGCCTTCAGCGCCTCGTAGGCGCCGGCCGCGGTGGGCTCGTTGATGGTGTAGACGACGTTGACGTCGGGGTCCTTCTGCAGCAGGTTCTCCATCCCGGTCCGGCCGCCTTCCTCCGCACCCTTGCCCCACTGGTGGCCGACGATGCGCGGGTCGGTCTCCTCGCCGTAGCGGGTGGGGTCCATGATGTCGATGCCGAAGCCCTGCATGAAGCCCTGGTCGCGCAGCATGTCGACGGTGGGCTGGTTCTCCAGCGCGTCGAGGAAGGCGATCTTGGCGTCGGCCGCCTTGTCGCCCAGCGTCTTGGCCGCCCACTCGCCGATCAGCTGGCCGGCCTTGAAGTTGTCGGTGGCGAAGGTGGCGTCCGCGGCGTCGATCGGGTCGAGCGGGGTGTCGAGCGCGATCACCAGGATGCCGGCCTCGCGCGCCTTCTGGATCGTCGGCACGATGGCCTTGGTGTCGCTGGGCGTGATCAGGATGCCCTTGGCTCCGGCCGAGATCAGGCTCTCGATCGCCGCCACCTGGCCCTCGTTGTCGCCGTCATACTTGCCGGCGAAGCTGCGCAGCTCGACGCCGACCTCCTTGGCCTTGGCTTCCGCACCCTCCTTCATCTTGACGAAGAACGGGTTGTTGTTGGTCTTGGTGATCAGCCCGACGATCACCTCCTCGGCCGAGGCGGTGCTGGCGCCGGCCATGGCCAGGCCGATGGCACTGGCCATGAGGAGGCCGCGCTTGGTCCAGCTCGTCGCGTTCATCCGGATGCTCCCTGGTTCGACCCGTGCCGTTCTTCCGCCGCTTGCGCGGGGGCGTGGCGATGGGGAGGGACCATGGCGCGGCGGTCGGGCAACGTCAACGCGAGTAGAATTGTCTATTGACACGATAGGCATTAAAATGTTTTTTCACCGACACCCGCTTCGGGGGATGGGACCCGAACGGCACGTCCGGCCTCTTGCCGAGTTGTCATGGGCACACCGGTGGATTGGTTAGGCGGTTCGCGCCACACGTATGGCAAAGCTGACGACCGAGGAGGCCAGGCATGATCGCTTCCATGGATCGCTTCGTCGCCGCTGATCTTCCAGGTGGCCGCCGATCGCCGGGTTTCGGCCGGTTCGGGGCCCTCGCCCTGCCTGCGCAACGCCGTCCTGGCGCAGCGCCGTGCTGTGGGCAGTGATCGCTGGCTGCGGTGGTGGTCGCCTGGTGAGCCGGGCTCAGCCGGTGCGGCGGTGCAGGCGGAAGGTCGCGAACCGCCCGCGGCCGCGCAGCTCGACCTCGCCCAGGCTCTCGACCGCGGCCGTGGCCGCGAGCTGCGCGCGCGTCGCCTCGGACACCGTCACCGTGCCCGGGGCGGCGAGCTGCTGCAGCCGCGAGGCCACGTTCACCGTGTCGCCCCACACGTCGTAGCTGAACTTCCGGCTGCCGATGACGCCGGCCAGCACCGGACCGCTGTGCAGGCCGATGCGCAGGCGGTAGTCGGCGCCCAGCTCGGGCGCCAACGCCGCAGCCGCCTCGATCATGCGCAAGGCCAGCTCGGCGGCGGCGTCGGCGTGGTCGGGACGGGTCTCGGGCACGCCGGCGACCGCGAGGTAGGCGTCGCCCACGGTCTTGATCTTCTCCACGCCGAGCTCGACCGCGAGCGCGTCGAAGGCGCTCACCAGGCGGTCGAGGTCGGCCACCAGCCGGACCGGCGACAGGCGCGCGGCGATGCGGGTGAAGCCCACGATGTCGGCGAACAGCACCGTGACCGCGTCGATCCGGTCGGCGATGGTGTGCTCGCCGCGGCCGAGCCGGGCGACGATGGCGGCCGGCAGGATGTTGTCGAGCAGCGCCTCCGCACGCCGCTTCTCGGCATCCAGGCGCGCGAGATAGTGCCGCTCGCGGTCGCGCAGCCGCTTGCGCTCGAGTGCTGCGGCGACCCGGGCGCGCAGGATGGCGGTGTCGAACGGCTTGCGGATGAAGTCCTGCGCCCCGGCCGCCAGGCACTGCCCGGTCATCTCGGCATGGTCGACGCCCGACAGGACCAGGACCGGGACGTCCGCCAGCGACGGGCGGCGGCGCAGGGCCAGCAGCACCTCGAGGCCGTTCATGGCCGGCATCAGGAGGTCGAGGAGAACGAGGTCGACCGGTTGCCGGTCGAGCAGTTCGAGGGCCGCGCCACCCGATTCCGCCATGGCGACCTGATGGCCGGCGAGCGCGAGGATGTCGCCCAGCAGCAGCCGGTTGTTCTCGTGGTCGTCGACGATCAGGATCCGGCCGGGGCTGCCGGTCGCCGCTTCGGGCAGGGCGTCGGCCGTGCGGGCCAGGGCTGCCGCGAGCTCGGCCGCACCCGCCTCGGCCTCCGGCCCCGCACCCGCGGCGAGATCGTCGACCCGGCGCAGGATCTCGGCCACCCGCTGGACGATGCGCTCGACCTCGTCGCGCGCCAGCGGTGCGCCGTCCTCGAGCAGGAGCTCGGCAAAGCCCTTGATGGCACCGAGCGGCGAGCGGAGATCGTGGCGCAGCCGGCGCAGGAGGGGCTGCTCGTCGTCGCCCGCACCCAGCGCCGCGCCGGCGGCGGCGAGACGCTCGGTGACCTGGCGGGCCGACGAGACGATCCGGGCGAGGTAGCCGGCCTCGCGACTGCCCGGCACCGCCTGGTCGGCCAGCAGCTGGCCATAGGCCAGGATCGCGTTGGCCGGCACCAGCAGCTGCTCGCGCAGGAGGGCGTGGCGCGCGCTGTCGCGCAGCAGGGCCTCACGCGCCGCCACGGTCGCGCACTCCCCGTTGCCGGATCGGGACGGATCGGCCAAGTTGCCGGCCCGGACGCACGGGCGGGACGAGGGGGAGGCGATGGACGATCGGGTCGAGCATGTCGTGCTGGTGGACGAGGACGACGTGCCCGTCGGCACCGCGCCCAAGCTCGCCGCGCACCGCGAGGGACGTCTGCACCGCGCGCTTTCCGTGATCGTCCGCGACCGGCAAGGCCGGATCCTCCTGCAGAAGAGGCATGTCGGGAAATACCACTCCGGCGGGCTGTGGACCAACACCTGCTGCAGCCATCCGCGCCCCGACGAGCCGGTCCAGGTGGCCGCCGTGCGCCGCCTGCGCGAGGAGATGGGCTTTTCCTGCCGGGTGCAGCCGCTGATCAGCGTCACCTACCGTGCCGACGTCGGCAACGGGCTGATCGAGCACGAGCTGGTGCATGTCTTCGCCGGCCTGTACGAGGGGCCGGTGCGGCCGGAGCCGGCGGAGGCCGACGGCTACGACTGGGTCGAGCCCGCGGCACTCCAGGCCGACATGGCGCGCTCGCCCGAGCGCTACAGCGTCTGGTTCAAGAAGTACTGCGCCGAGCACTGGGATCTGGTGGCCGGCGACCGGGGGTGGCGCGATCTCGCCAGCCTCGCCGGTTGAGCCCTGGGCGCCTCGTCGTCGCAGGCCGTGATCCACATCCGATCCGGGCTCGACCGGATCGTTCGCCTTGGGCCATAGGGTGAGCATGCGCAGCGTTTTCCCGTTCTCCGCCATCGTCGGCCAGGAGGAGATGAAGCAGGCCCTCCTGATCGCGGCCGTCGATCAGGCCGTGGGCGGCGTGCTCGTCTTCGGTGACCGCGGCACCGGCAAGTCGACCGCCGTGCGCGCCCTGGCCGCGCTCCTGCCGGCGATGAAGGTCGTGGCGGGCTGCCGCTACCATTGCGATCCGGCCGGCGACCCCGCCCTGTGCGCGGTCGACTGCGGCCTGCGCCGCGGCCCGACCGCGCCCAAGTCGGTCAAGGTGCCGGTACCGGTGGTCGACCTGCCGCTGGGTGCGACCGAGGACCGGGTCGTGGGCGCCCTGGACCTCGAGCGGGCGCTGACCCGCGGCGAGAAGGCGTTCGAGCCCGGCCTCCTGGCGCGCGCCAATCGCGGCTTCCTCTACATCGACGAGGCCAACCTGCTCGAGGACCATCTGGTCGACCTGCTGCTGGACGTCGCGGCCTCCGGCGAGAACCTGGTCGAGCGCGAGGGGCTGAGCGTGCGCCATCCGGCCCGGTTCGTCCTGGTCGGCAGCGGCAATCCCGAGGAGGGCGAGCTGCGCCCGCAGCTGCTCGACCGCTTCGGCCTCTCGGTCGAGGTCAAGACGCCCGAGGACCTGCCGACCCGGATCGAGGTCGTGCGCCGGCGCGACGCGTTCGAGCGCGACCCCGAATCGTTCACGGCCCAGTGGCACAAGGCCGACGGCAAGCTGCGCCGCCAGATCGACAAGGGGCGCGAGCGCCTGGCCGAGGTCCGCGGTGCCGGACGCGGCCCTGGAGCGCGCGGCCCGGCTGTGCATCGGGCTCGGCACCGACGGTCTGCGCGGCGAGCTGACCCTGATCCGGGCGGCCCGCGCGCTGGCCGCGTTCGAGGGAGCCGCCGAGGTCGGCGACGCGCAGCTGCGGCGGGTGGCACCCTCGGCCCTGCGCCACCGGCTGCGCCGCAACCCGCTCGACGATTCCGGCTCGACCGTGCGGGTCGAGCGGGCGGTGCAGGAGCTGTTCGGCCCATGAGCGAGGCCGGTGCCGCACGCTGGGCCGATGCGGCGCTGGCCGCGGCGCTGTTCGCGGTCGATCCGGCCGGCACGGGCGGCGTGGCCCTGCGCGCGCTCGCCGGGCCGGCCCGCGAGCGCTGGCTGGGCCTCCTCGCCGCACTGCTGCCGGCCGGCACGCCGCTGCGGCGGCTGCCGCTCCACGCCACCGACGGCCGGCTCCTGGGCGGGCTCGACCTCGCCGCCACCCTGCGCGCCGGCCGGCCGGTGGCCGAGCGCGGCCTGCTCGCCGAGGCCGATGGCGGCATCGTCGTCGCGGCCATGGCCGAGCGGCTCCCGCCCGGGACCACGGCCCGGCTCGGCGCGGTGCTGGACACCGGCCACCGTCATCCTCGAGCGCGACGGGCTGAGCGGCCTGCATCCCGCCCGGCTCGGCCTCGTGCTGCTCGACGAGGGCATGGCCGAGGACGAGCGCGCGCCGGCGGCCCTCCTGGACCGGCTGGCCTTCCACCTCGACCTCGCCGGCATCGGCACCGCCGATCTGGGCGAGGCGCCGTGCGGGCCCGCCGAGGTCGCTGGCGGCGCGGGCCCGGCTGGGCCAGATCGCCGTCGATCCGGGCGTGGTCGAGGCGCTGTGCACGGCCGCCGCGGCACTGGGCATCGCCTCCCTGCGCGCGGTCTCGCTGGCACTGCGGGTGGCCCGGGCGGCTGCCGCGCTGGCCGGGCGCATGGCGGTCGACCAGAGCGATCTCGGCGTGGCCGGGCGCCTGGTCCTGGCGCCGCGCGCCACGGCCTTGCCGCAGGCGCCCGACAGCGGCCCCGAGGCCCCGCCGCCCGAGCCGGGGCCCGAGGACGAGAGCGAGACCCCGCCCAGCGAGACCGAGCTGCCGCTCAGCGATCTCGTCCTGACCGCCGCGGCCGCGGCCATTCCGCCCGATCTGCTGGCCCAGCTCCGCCTCGGCACGCTGCGGCGGGTCCGGCAGACGCCCGCCGGACGGGCCGGTGCCGCCCGCCTCTCCGGCGCGCGCGGCCGGCCGACCGGCGTGCGGCGGGGCGATCCCAAGGCCGGGGCCCGGCTCAACGTGGTCGAGACCCTGCGCGCGGCCGCACCCTGGCAGCCCCTGCGCCGGCAGGAGCGCGGCCCGGAAGCCGCCGCCCGGGTCGAGGTGCGCCCCGACGATTTCCGCATCACCCGCTTCAAGCAGCGCACGCGCACCACCACCATCTTCGTGGTCGACGCCTCGGGCTCGGCCGCCCTGAACCGCCTGGCCGAGGCCAAGGGTGCGGTCGAGCTGGTGCTCGCCGACTGCTACGTCCGCCGCGACCAGGTCGCCATGGTCGCCTTTCGCGGCCGCGAGGCCGAGCTGCTCCTGCCGCCGACGCGCTCGCTGGTGCGGGCCAAGCGCAGCCTCGCCGCCCTGCCCGGCGGGGGCGGCACGCCGCTCGCCGCCGGGATCGACGCCGCGGTGGCGCTGGCCGAGCCGATCCGCCGCAAGGGCGAGACGCCGATCATCGTGCTGCTCACCGACGGGCGGGCGAACGTCGCGCGCGACGGCAGCGGCGGGCGGCCCAAGGCGGAGGAGGATGCGCTGGCGGCCGCGCGCGCGCTGCGGGCCGAGGGCTTCAGTGCCCTGGTCCTGGACATCTCGCCCCGGCCGCAGCCGCTGGCCCGCCAGATCGCCGGCGAGATGGGTGCGCGCTACCTGCCGCTGCCGCACGCCAGCGCCACGACGATGTCGGCCGCCGTGCGCGCGGCGGCGCCCGCGTGACCGGCGCCCGGTTCGTGGACCGGCTGCGCACCCGCGACGCCCCCGGCCGCGACGGCGCCCTCGACCGCCCGGACTGGGAGATCGACGGCAGGGACTGGCCCAACCGTGCCGCCAGCCGCTTCGTGAGCGCCGGCGGCCTGCGCTGGCACGTGCAGGTGATGGGCAGCGGGCCGGTGGCGCTCCTGCTCCACGGCACCGGTGCCGCCACCCATTCCTGGGCGCGCCTCCTGCCGCTGCTGGCGGAACGCTTCACCGTGGTGGCCCCCGACCTGCCGGGGCACGGCTTCACCGCGATGCCGCCGCCGGCGCTGATGTCGCTGCCCGGCATGGCCGAGGCGGTGGGCAGCCTGCTGGCCGTGCTCGGCGTCCGGCCCGATCTCGCCGTCGGCCACTCGGCGGGGGCGGCGATGCTGTGCCGGATGTGCCTGGACGGCCGGATCGCGCCCCGCCTGCTGGTCAGCCTGAACGGCGCGCTCCTGCCGTTCCGCGGCCTGCCCGGGCAGCTGTTCTCGCCCATGGCCCGCCTGGCCGCGAGCACCAGCCTGCTGCCGCGCCTGTTCGCCTGGCATGCGGGGACCGACCGGGGCATGGTCGAGCGGCTGATCCGCGACACCGGCTCCACCATCGGCGGCGTCGAGCTCGAGATGTACCGCCGCCTCGGACGCCGGCCGGCCCATATCGCGGCCGCCCTGGCGATGATGGCGCAGTGGGACCTGCACGCGCTGGTCCGGGACCTGCCGCGCCTGGCGCCGCCGCTGAGCCTGGTCGTGGGCGTGCGCGATCGGGCGGTGCGGCCGTCGGAGGCCCGGCGGGTCCGCGCGCTCCTGCCGGCGGCCGGGATCGTCAACCTGCCGGGGCTCGGCCATCTGGCCCACGAGGAGCGGCCGGAAGAGGTGGCCGGCCTGATCATCGAGCTGTCAGCGACCGCTGGTCTGCTGGCGCCGAGCTGACGGCCGCGCTCCCGGCCATGTCGCCTTCGCGCCGCTGAGAGGCCTCTCGCATGCCGCTGCCCGCCGACCATCCCTTGCGCCTCGAGCTCAACGACGAGGCGCATGCGCGGCCGCCGGAGGCCCTGACGGCACCGCAGCGGATCACCTTCCTGGCGCTGTTCTCCGACTGGTCGGCGCGCGAGCGCGAGTGGCAGCATGTCTGCGAGCTGGCGCGCCTGTTCGACGTGGCGCCGCCGCGCCCGAACGTGAACCACTACAGCGCCGACATGGGCCCGTTCCGGCTCAAGTGGGAGCGCCACTCCGAGTTCACCCGCTACAAGTTCATCGTCGGCGGCGACGGCGACGACCCGTTCGCCGAGCCGGCGATCGGCCTGGTGCCGGCCGGCTGGCTGGCGGGCGTGCCCGGCCAGATGATCGTCTCGTTCCATGTCGCCGTGCTGCGCGCCGATGAAGCACCCATGGACCACGAGGCGCTGGCCAGCCGCTGGTTCGACCGCAACCCGCTGGTCGGGGCCGAGGTCGCCGGCGGTGCGGCCGTGGCCCTGACCGACTTCAGGATCCACGGCGACGGCTTCAGCCGCCTGGTCCTGTTCGACCGCGGCCTGGCACCCCGCCAGGCCGGCCGGACCGTGCAGCGCCTGCTCGAGCTCGACACCTACCGCGTGCTGGCGCTGCTGGCCCTGCCGCTCGCGCGCGACACCGCCCCGGTGCTGAGCCGGCTCGAGCAGGAGCTGGCGCAGATCACCAAGTCGCTGACCGGTGCGCGCGAGCAGGACGAGCCCTTGCTGCTCGACCGGCTGACCCGCCTCGAGGCCGAGATCGAGCGCCGGGCCGCCGACACCCATTTCCGCTTCAGCGCGGCGGCTGCCTACCACGATCTCGTCCTGCAGCGGATCACCGAGCTGCGCGAGGGCCGCATCCACGGCCTGCAGACCTTCAGGGAGTTCATCGAGCGCCGGCTGGCGCCGGCCATGAACACCTGCCGTGCGGTGGCGGCCCGCCAGGAGGCCCTCTCGCAGCGGGTGGCGCGCGCGACCCAGCTCCTCTCGACCCGGGTCGACATCACGCGCGAGCGCCAGAACCAGGCCGTGCTGGAATCGATGAACCGCCGCGCCAAGATGCAGCTGCGGCTGCAGCAGACCGTCGAGGGCCTGTCGGTGGTGGCGATCACCTACTACCTCTCCAGCCTGGTGGGCTACCTCGCCAAGGGCCTCGAGGCCGCGGGTTTCGCGGTCAACCCCTACCTCGCCACCGGCATCAGCATCCCGATCGTGGCCCTGGCCGTCGCCATGGGCGTGGGCCGGCTCCGCCGCACCGTCATGCGCAAGGCCGACTGAGGCCGCCGCCATGGCGCGCACCGTGCTCTTCACGCTCGGGCGGCTGCCCAAGGGGCTCGAAGCCGCGCGCAGCTTCGCGCGCGCCGGCTGGCGGGTGATCGTGGCCGAGCCCTTCGCCTGGCATCTGGCGCGCGTCTCGCGCGACGTCGCCCGGAGCTACCGGGTGGCCGCCCCCAACGCCGACCCGGCCGGCTATCTGCGCGACATGGGTGCGATCGTCGCGCGCGAGAACGTCGAGCTGATCGTGCCGGTCTCGGAGGAGGCCATGCACGTGGCGGCGATCGCCCCGGACCTGCCGCCGGGCGTGCGCTTCTTCGGCATGGGCCAGGCGGACCTCCTGGCGCTGCACGACAAGCTGGGCTTCGCCCGCATCGCCGCCGGCTGGGGCCTGGACGTGCCCGAGACCTGGCGCGGCGACACGCCCGAGGCCGCGGCGCTGGCCGCCAGCCACGACGTCGTGGTCAAGCCGCGGTTCTCCTGTTCGGGCATCGGCGTGCGGTTCCTGGCGCGCGGCAGCGCCATGCCGGCCGACCGCCCGCCGCCGGCCAGCCTGGTCCAGTCCTGGATCCGGGGGCCGGTGTGCAGCACCTTCTCCCTGGCCCATGCCGGCCGGGTCCAGGTCACCGCCGTCTACCGCGGCACGGTCATGGGCGGCACGGTGGCGGTCGCGTTCGAGCGGATCGAGGCACCCCTGGTCGAGGCCTGGGTTGCGGCCTTCGTCGGCCGGGCCGGCTGGAGCGGGTCGATCTCGTTCGACTTCGTGCTCGACGAGGCCGGTCGCCCCTTCGCGATCGAGTGCAACCCGCGCATGACCAGCGGCGTCCACTTCGTCGATCCGGACGACCTGGCCACGGCCATCGCCGATCCCGCCGCCATGCCGCGCCCGCGCCTGCGCGCAGGTCGTCTCTACCAGCAGTTCTTCCCTTGCCTCACCGAGACCCAGGGCTCGCTGTTCCGGCGCGGCCCGTTCCGGCGCAATCTCGGGTACCTGCTGCGCAGCCGCGACGTGACCTGGAGTGCGCGCGATCCCCTGCCGCTGCTGACCATGCCGCTGACCTCGTGGCAGATCCTGCGCCAGACCATGTTCCACGGCCGGAGCATGGGCGAAGCCGCCACCCGGACATCGGCTGGTTCGGCACCGTCTGAAGAAATTTCAACTATAAGTTGAGTTCAGTCCGGCTCCTATGGCAGGATGCAGCTTCTGCCCGGCCGTCCGCGCGCCGGCAGGACCGCGACCCGTGTGCCGTGCCCGTGCGCCGCACCGATCCCAGGAGCTCGCCATGTCCGCGACCGTCAAGCGGCGCCACCTTGCGCTCGCCCTGTTGCCGTTCCTCGCCGCGGCGCCGTCGGGTACGACGCTCGCGCGCGCCGAGAGCTGCGCTGCACCTGCCGACTGGTACCTGAACCCGTTCACCGCCCGCAGCGCCCACCACCGCCCGATCGGTACGGGTGCGCGCTATGCCGCCGCCGCACACCCGGCGACCCGCGACTGGCTCAAGGCCCGGTCCTTCGGCATCAGCGGCGGCCGGCCCGGCAGCATGGCCGTCGCGCGGGCCGAGGCATGGACCCGCTCGGCACCGTTCGGCCGCTGCGGGATGCGGCCCGGCTCCGGCCTGCCGCTCACGCTGCGGCTACCGCGCTGCCGGCGTGCCGCTTGCCGCCGGCGGCGACTCGGGCCCTGCCCGGACCAGCCCGCCATCGATCTACGATGCGGCGACGGGCACCGCGCATCAGTTCGGCCAGTTCCGCTGGAGCGACGGACCGCCGTCGGCCAGGATCCACCGCGCCTGGGACATCGACGGTCTCGGTCACGGCATCTATCCCGGCCAGCGGCTGGGCCTCAGCGCCTCGGGCGTCGCCGGCCTGTTCGGCCTCCTGCGCAGCCACGAGATCGACACGCCCGGCCGGCCGATCGAGCATGCGCTGCAGATGATGCTGCCGCGGCGGGCCGGCTGCCAGGTGATGCTGTCGACGCGAGGTGGTCCTGCCCGCGGTCGGGCGCGACGCGGTGATCGCGCCCGGCAGCAACACCGGCCACATTCCCTACGGCGCGCTGCTGGCGCTGCCGCGCGGCACCGACCTCGCGGCGCTGCGCCTGAGCGAGCCCGGCCGCCGTCTGGCGGCCGCGATCCGCGACTACGGCATCTACGCCGTCGACGGCGGCGGCTGCGAGCAGGGCGTGCTGCGCGGCGACAGCACGATCCGGCCGGCGACGCTCGCGCTGCTGAACGCCGACATTCCCAAGCTCTACCCGCTGATCCGGATGGTCCTGAACAACGACATCCTGGCCGACCCGTCGCCGGCGGCGGCAGGCCGATCGCACCCAACTGCGCGGTCGACGCGATCGGATGATCCCAGATACTGGCGGGAATTTTTGACCGCCGTCGTTTCCTTCCCCGTCGGGACGATGCTAGTGTGAAGGCATCGTCGCACGAATTGTTCTCGGGGGATGGAAACGATGGCGACCATTACGGTGACCACGGCGACTGACGTGGTGAATTCCGGCGACGGCAAGGTGAGCCTGCGCGAGGCGGTGGCACAGGCGAACGCGACCGTGGCCGCGGACACGATCGTGTTCGCGGCGAGCATCGAGGGCCAGACGCTGGTCGCTGACCGGTGGTGAACTCGCCGTCGCGCGCGATACTCACGATCGACGGGGACCAGAACAACGACGGTAGCGAGGTGACGCTGAGCGGGGGCGGCGCAGTCGCGCATCCTGCACGTGAGCGGTGCCGCGACCGACGTCACGCTGGCGGACCTGACCTTCCGCGACGGTTCTGTTGGCGGCGTCTTCGCGGACGAATCGGGCGGCGCCATCCTGACCGAGGACGCCCGCCTGCGGATCTCCGACGGCACCTTCGTCGACAATTCGGCCTATGAGTTTCGTGAGGGCGCACAAGGTGGTGCGATTGCCACCCAGGGCGGTTCGCTGCTGGTCGAGGACAGCAGCTTCACCAGCAATCGCCACGCCAATTTCGGCGGTGCGATTTCCGCCGACTAGTGGACCGTTGATCGTCAGGCGACAGCGATTTCTCCGACAACTGCAGCTGATGGCGCGGGCGCGATGCCTGTCCCTTCGGCGGCCTCGACCCTTGAAGACAGCAAGGTCGTCGGCAACAGCGCTCGATACCCGAAGAGCAGGGCGCCGCTGGCGGCGGCCTTGCCATCTGTGGCGGCAGCGCGGTCATCGCCCGTTCACTGATCGCCGAGAACATCACCGACGGCTGGGGCGGCGGTATCCAGCTGGACGGTGGTCAGCTCTCGATCAGTCGGACAGCACGATCGCCAACAACACCGCCTGCTACTACTACGGTGGCGACGGTGGTGGAATTCGTGTACTGAACGGCGACGTCGATCATGCGTAACAGCACGGTGACAGGCAATTCGCGCGGTCGGGTGACTCGGAGTACAGTGGCGTCGGCGGCGGCATCGCGATTGCTGACTACGACTTTGTCGACACGTCTCTTGATATCGCCAACAGCATCGTCGTCGGCAACACGGTCGAAGGCGACCCGGGCGTCGATCCCGACGTCGTCGGCACGATCACGCTCTCCAATGGCCACAACCTCTTCGGCTCGGACGTGGCGGGCAATGTCGCCGGCGACCGCGAGAACGTCGCCGCCAGCGACGGTCTTCGCCACCGTCGATCCGGACACCGGCGGCGGGCTGGTCAACGCGCGCCGGCGATCGTCCCCCTCAAGGCCAACGCCGCCAACCCGGCGCTCGGCGGCGCCGACCGCTTCGCCATCGGCTCGATCGACCAGATCGGCACGCCCCGGCCCGCGCCCGCCGGCACCAACCCCGACGCCGGCGCCGCCGAGAGCGGCTTTGCCCACTCCACGGTGTCGCTCCGCCAACAACGACACGCTCACCGGCACGGCCGCCGCCAACACGCTCAACGGCCTGGCCGGCCACGACTTCCTGAAGGGCCTGGGCGGCAACGACACGCTGAACGGCGGCGACGGCGGCGACTTCCTCGAGGGCGGGGCAGGGCAACGACAGGCTCAACGGCGGTACCGGCATCGACATCGCCAACTACGGCGACAGCAGCACCAAGGTCGTCGTCGACCTGCGCGGGACAGCCGACGACACCGACACCGCCAGCGCGGCACCGAGACCGACACGCTGACCGGCATCGAGGGGGCGATCGCCGGCGGTGGCGCCGACCGGTTCTGGGGCGACAATGGTGCCAACTGGTTCCAGGGCGGCGGCGGCAAGGACACCTTCACCGGCGGCTCCGGGCGCGACCTCTACGACTACAACCTGACCGTCGGCGACGCCCGGTCGGCTGCGGCCGCGACGTGATCACCGACTTTCGACCATCTCACCGACGACATCGACCTGATGGGCATCGACGCCGACACCACGGTGGCCGGCAACCAGGCCTTCCACTGGGTCGGCACGGCAGCGCTGACCGGTGCCGGCGAGGTCGGCTTCTTCACGTCGGGCGGCAACACCATCATTCGGATGAGCACCGACGCCGACGTCGCCAGCGAGGCGGAGATCCAGCTCACCGGCATCAAGACGCTGAGTGCGCTCGACTTCTACCTCTGACGCCTGCTCACCCGGCACAGGATCTGCTCGGCCGGTCGCGTCGTCAGCCGCGCGACCGGCCGGACCTTCTTCGGGTGCCAGGGCCGAGAAGTCGAAGCGGCGGACCAGCCGGGCCAGGATCAGGGTGGCCTCGGTCTGGGCGAAGCCGGCGCCGACGCAGGTGCGGGGCCCGAGGCCGAAGGGCAGGTAGGTGCCGGGGCGGATCTCGGCCTCGCGCTCGGGCGTGAACCGGTCGGGGTCGAAGCGGTGCGGTTCGCGCCAGTACTTCTCGTGCCGGTGCAGGACCCAGGGGGCGATCATCAGCATGGCACCCTTCTTCGCCTTGAACCGGCCGATGCGCACGGGTGCGAGGGCCACCCGCGGCAGGAAGGTGATCGGCGGGTAGAGCCGCAGGGTCTCGCGGAAGACGTTGCGGACGTAGGCGAGCTGGCGGGTGTGCTCGAAGGTGACCGGCCCGTCGCCGGCCACGGCATCGACCTCGGCCCGCAGCCGGCTCACCACATCGCCCTGGGTGGCGAGGATGAAGAACGCCCAGGTCAGCGCACTGGCCGTGGTCTCGTGGCCGGCGAGGAAGAACACGCCCAGCTGGTCGATCAGCTCCTCGCGGGTGAAGGGCTCGCCCGTGTCGCGGTCGCGGGCGGCGATCACGTCGGCGGCGATGTCGTTGAAGTCGGCACCCGGGGCGAGGTGGGTGTCGATGAGGTCGCCGAGGTGGCGGCGGATGCGGCGGCAGGCCTCGAGCACCCATGCGTGCTGCGGCACCTGCTTGAACGGCGGGTCGAAGATCAGCGCCTTGAGGCCGACCTGTGCTGCGTCGCGCTCGAACAGGGTGAAGGCGTCGAACACGTCGCGCGCGGTCTGCGAGGCGAGCGAGGTCGAGAACATGGTGCGGCAGATGATGTCCGCGGTGAGGTGGCTCATGGCGAGGTCGAGCGAGACCGGCTCGCCCGACGCCGCGAGGCCGTCGAGATGGGCCTCGTAGTCGGCCACCGCCGCGCTCATCGAGGAAAAGGCGCGGGTGATCCGCATGTGGGTGAAGGCGGGGTCGATCATCTTGCGCTGCCGGCGCCAGGTCTCGCCGCTGCTGACGAAGATCGAGTTGCCGACCAGCGGCTCCAGTGCTTGGACCATCAGGTCGTTCTTGGGGAAGACGTCCTCGGTGTCGGCGAGGATCCGGCGGACCTCGTCCGGGTCGTTGACGATCAGGATCGAGCGCCGCGAATAGCCGAGATGGCCGACATCCATGCGGTAGGCGTCGGCCGGCAGGAGGCTCAGGAGGTTGCCGTCGCCGCTCCAGATCACGCGGGCGAGGGCGGCCAGGGCCGGCAGCGGCCGCGGCCGCGGCGGGCAGAAGGGCTTGACCGGGGCTTCAGTGTCCATTTCAATTGACGTAAACATGTTGTGACGCCGCCAGCAAGCGCGGCAGGGAGCCCGGCGCATGTGGTGGTGGCCGTTCCATATCCTGGTCTGGACGCACATCGCGAGCGGAGCCATAGGCCTGGTCGCGTTCTGGGTGCCGGTGCTGGGGCGCAAGGGCGGTCATGCCCACCGCCGCTGGGGCAAGCTGTTCGTGGCCTCGATGCTGGTCACGGGCTCGGTCGCCATCGGCATCAGCACCTGCACGGTGATCGATCCGGTCGGGACCCATCCGCACCTGCCGGACGCGGTGCTGGTGCGCGGCATCTTCGGCTGGATGATGCTCTACCTCGCCGTCCTGACCATCAACCTCGCCTGGTACGGCTGGCTGTGCGTGCAGAACCGCACCCGCCACGCGGCCAACCGCGAATGGCGCAATCTGGCCCTGCAGGTGCTGGTGACGGTCGCCGCCGCCAACTGCGCGCTGCAGGGCTGGCTGATCGGCCAGCCGCTCATGATCGGGATCTCGTTCGTGGGCTTCGCCACGGCGGCGACCAACCTGCGCTTCCTCTACAAGGCCAAGCCGGCGCGCAACGAGTACCTGTTCGAGCATCTCAAGGGGCTCGTGGGTGCCGGCATCTCGGTCTACACGGCGTTCTTCGCCTTCGGTGCGGTCCGGCTGATGCCGCAGCTGGCACTCAACCCGCTGCTCTGGGCGGTGCCGCTCACCACCGGACTGGCGATCATCATCTACTACAAGATCGACCTCGGCCGTAAGTCCAGGACGCCGCGGTACGTTCCGCGGCCCGCGACGTGAGGCCGGGTGGCCAAGAAACTGTTAGGCAAGCTTGACGTAAGCTGTTTAAGACATAGACCGTGATGCTGACCGATATCGCCCCGCCCCGGGTTTCCGCCCCCGACCTGTCCGGCCGGCCGCACGCGGTCGTCATCGGCAGCGGCTTCGGCGGCCTCGCCGCCGCGGTGCGCCTGGGTGCGCGGGGCTACCGCGTCACCGTGCTCGAGAAGCTCGATGCCCCCGGCGGCCGGGCCTATGTCTACCGCCAGGACGGCTTCACCTTCGACGCCGGCCCCACCATCGTCACCGCCCCCTTCCTGCTCGAGGATCTGTGGCGCCTGTGCGGCCGCGAGCTCGCCCAGGACATCGACCTGCGCCCGGTCAGCCCGTTCTACCGCATCCGCTTCCACGACGGCGCGGTGTTCGACTACACGGGCGACCCGGCCGCGATGAAGGCCGAGATCGCGCGCTTCTCGCCCGCGGACGTCCCGAACTACGACCGCTTCATGGTCATGAGCGAGAAGATCTTCCGCTTCGGCTTCGAGAAGCTGGGCCACGTGCCGTTCAACTCCTGGACCGACATGGCCAGGGCGCTGCCCAAGATGGTGCAGCTGCAGCAGCCTGCGCTCGGTCTACTCCATGGTCTCCAGCTACTTCAGCGACCCCAGGCTGCGGATGGTGTTCAGCTTCCATCCGCTGCTGGTCGGCGGGAACCCGTTCCAGGTCACCTCGATGTACTGCCTGATCGAGTACCTGCAGCAGAGATGGGGCGTGCATTTCGCGATGGGCGGGACCGGGGCGCTGGTGCGCGGCCTGGTCGGGCTGATCGAGGGGCAGGGCGGGCAGGTGCGCTGCAACGCGCCGGTGGCCGAGATCATGGTCGAGGCGGGCCGGGCGACCGGCGTGCGCCTGGCCTCGGGCGAGACGATTGCCTCGGCGATCGTGGTCTCGAACGCCGATTCCGCCACGACCTACCGCAAGCTGGTGCCGGCGCCGCGCGGCGGCGCTGGACCGACCGCAAGCTCGCGCGCGCCAGCTACTCGATGGGCCTGTTCGTCTGGTACTTCGGGACCAGGCGGCAATATCCCGACGTCGCCCACCACACCATCGCCCTCGGCCCCCGCTACCGCGAGCTCCTGGACGACATCTTCAAGCGCAAGGTGCTGGCCGAGGATTTCAGCCTCTACCTGCACCGGCCCACCGCGACCGACCCGTCGCTGGCCCCTCCGGGCCAGGACGCCTTCTACGTGCTGTCGCCCGTGCCCAATCTGGCCAGCGGCACCGACTGGCGCGTCCAGGCCGAACCGTACCGGCAGAAGATCGCACGGCATCTCTCAGCCACCATCCTCCCCGGGTTGGAGAACGAGATCGTGACATCCCTGATGCTCACGCCGCAGGATTTCCAGGACCGGCTGTCCTCGGTGCAGGGCGCCGGTTTCGGCCTGGAGCCGGTCCTGACCCAGAGCGCCTGGTTCCGGCCGCACAACCGCAGCGAGGACGTGGCCGGCCTCTATCTGGTGGGTGCGGGTACGCATCCCGGTGCCGGGATGCCCGGCGTGATCACCTCAGCCCGTGTCCTCGACTCGGTGGTGCCCGATGCTGTGGCCTGGGCCTAAGCCCCGCCACGCCGACGCGGCCGACCTGGCCGCGTGCGCCGCGCTCCTGCGGGAAGGCTCCAAGACCTTCTTCGCGGCCTCCCGCCTCCTGCCGCCGCGCCTGCGCGAGCCCGCCACCGTGCTCTACGCCTTCTGCCGCGTCGCCGACGACGCGGCCGACCAGGATGGCGGCCGGCCGGAGCAGACCGCCCAGCTGCGCCTGCGCCTGGCCCGCGTCTACGAGGGGCGGCCGCTGCCGCTGCCGATCGATCGCGCCCTGGCCGATCTGGTCAGCGACTACGCGCTGCCGCGCGACCTCCTCGAGGGCCTGTTCGAGGGCTTCGACTGGGACGCGGGCGGCCGGCGCTAC
Organism: uncultured Alphaproteobacteria bacterium; assembly: GCA_963769465.1. Lineage (GTDB taxonomy): Bacteria > Pseudomonadota > Alphaproteobacteria > Geminicoccales > Geminicoccaceae > Benzoatithermus. The sequence goes on along the minus strand of CAVYMA010000014.1, from coordinate 16,258 downwards.
GAGACGCTGGACGAGCTGCTGGACTATGCCGCCCGCGTGGCCGGCACGGTCGGCGCCATGATGAGCCTGCTGATGGGACGGCGCGCGCCCGACACGGTGGCCCGCGCCTGCGACCTCGGCATGGCCATGCAGCTCACCAACATCGCCCGCGACGTGGGCGAGGATGCCCGCAACGGCCGGCTCTACCTGCCGCAGTCCTGGCTGCGCGAGGTCGGGATCGACCCGGATGCGTGGCTGGCCCGGCCGGAGTTCAGTCCCGCCCTGGCCAGCGTGATCGCACGGCTCCTGGTGGCGGCCGACGAGCTCTACCGGCGCGCCGAATCCGGGGTCCGTGCCCTGCCGCTCGACTGCCGGCCGGGCATCCGTGCCGCCCGCCTGCTCTATGCCGAGATCGGCGCCGAGCTCGCCCGCCAGGGCCTGGACTCGGTCGCCCGGCGCACGGTGGTGCCCGGTCGCCGCAAGCTGCAGCTGCTCGTGCGCGCACTTGGCGGGGTCGCCATGCCGGGGCGGGCCCGTGTCCTGCCGGGCCTGCCGGCAGCGCAGTTCCTGCTCGAGGCGGTGATCGCCCTGCCGCTGCCGCAGGACGAGCCGGTCTATCAGCCCGCCTGGCGGGTCGATCGGCACGCCGCGCGCATGCTCGAGCTGCTCGAGCAGGTGGAGCGCCGCCGGGAGATGGGCGAGGCCTGAGCCCGATGAGCGGCAGCCTGCTCGGCCTGATCGAGCTGCTGCTGGTGTTCGCGGCCGTGCTGGGCTTCGGCATCTGGCAGCTGCGCAGCCTGCGCCGCGACGGGCGCGAGGACCGGCCGCGCGATCCGCCCTGAGCCTGCGCGTCGGCGTCCGCATGTGGCGGAAGTCACGACTGGTGGCACCGGGTCATGCTAGATCGGCTTCTCGCTCTCGGGGAGAGGCTCGACCATGCGAACTCTCATCCTGTGCCTCGTGACGGGCGTCGTCGCGCTGGGCAACGCTTCCGCCTGGGCTGCGACCTTCGTCGCGAACGATCTGACCGACGCCGTGGATGTGGCGCCCGGTAACGGCGTCTGCGCCACCGCGCGTGGGACCTGCACGCTGCGGGCGGCAGATCCAGGAGGCGAACGCGCTGGCGGGTGCGGACCAGGTCACGCTCGCGGCCGGGGTGCACGAGCTGTCGCTCGCCGGTGCGGACGAGGATCAGGGTGCGACCGGCGATCTCGACGTCCTGGACGACCTGACCATCGCCGGTGCCAATGCCTATCTGGCCGTGATCGACGCGAACGGGATCGACCGGGTGCTCGACCAGGCACCCGACGGGCCGCCAGGTACGCTGATCCTGCGCGACCTGACGCTCACAGGCGGCGACGTGGACGGTCGCGGTGGCGGCCTGCGCCATGCGTACGCCGTCGACGCGGCAAGGATCATCGTCACCGGCAACCGGGCGGACGCGGGCGGCGGCCTCGCCGCGGCCGACGAGGGTGCGCCGGCGCTCGACCTTGGAGAATCGATCGTCAGCCTGAACACGGCCGCCGATGGTGGAGGCATCGATGCCGCCGACGCCGTCGTCAGCTCGGTGGACCTGACCATCATCGTCGGCAACAGTGCCGCCAACCGGGGTGGCGGCGTGCGATTCGCGGGGCCGCTGTCCGACGACCCGATGCTGCTCGACCGCCTCACCGTCTACGGCAACAATGTCCATGGTGGGCGCGACCCCCGCGGCGGCGGGGTCTACGGCGACGGCCCGCTGGCGCTGGACCAATCCTGGATCGGGCACAACCTGGTCGGTGCATGGGGATCTGCGCCGGACGGCAAAGGGCGAGGCGGCGGCGTCTACCTCGCTGCCCGCGACCGGTCGTCGATCACCAACACGACGATCGAAGGCAATCTCGCGGCTGCGGCCGGGGCGATCGGCACCCAGGGCATCGTCGACGTCACGCACGTCACGATCGCCCGCAACGCGTCGACGCGCGGCGGCGCGTTGCACGCGTACGGTGCCGGCGTGTTCTATCTCGCCAACACGATCATCGGCGAGAACACTCCGGCCAACTGCTCGGGCACCCTGCCATTCTGGGCGGGGAACAATCTCGAGACCACCAACGAAAGCTGCCTGCTGGACTGGTACACGATGGCCGTGCAGCTGGATGCGCTCGGCTACTATGGCGGACCCACCCGGACCATCCCGCCGCTGCCCGGCAGCGGTGCGATCGAGGGCGGGCTCGACGAAGGGATCGACGTCGACCAGCGCGGCGTGGCCCGCCCGCAGCTGGCCCAGTTCGACCTCGGCGCGGTCGAGATGCAGGATGGGCGTGCCCGCGCAGAAGTACACCGGCGGCTTCGCCAGCCGTCCGCATCGTTGCGACCTCGACCGCAACGGTCGTGTCGACTTCGCCGACCTCGATCGACTGATCGTCGGCTTCCGGGACGGGCAGCGGCGGCAACGCGGCCCAGCGGCTGCGGCAGTGCATCGCCGCCTGCACCCATGCCGGCTGCCCGGCGGTGGCCCTGATCAAGAAGCCCTCGACCCGAGGCTAGCGCCGCCGCGGCATCCGGAAGGGCAGGAGCAGGCGGACCCAGTTGGCGCTGAAGCGGTCGAGGTCCAGGCTCTCGTGCATGGTGGTGACCGTCCGCCCGAGCAGCCGGGTGTCGACCACCGAGCGGGCGTAGAAGGGCGTGTCCTCCAGGGTCTCGCGCAAGGCGGGCGGATGGCCGTCCTCGCTCTGGGTGCGGCGGCGCACCCGCCACAGCGTGCCGGGCAGGTCGGCCCGCGGCCGCGGCTCGAGATGCTCGACGCTGCCGTCGGGGCGGAAGCGCAAGGCCAGGACGTGCTCGCTGCCGTCGCGGCGGCGCATGTCGTAGAGGACCGCGGCCTCCTTCTCCATGGGCCCGCGGCTCCAGTCCCATTCGACGAAGCCCGCCTCCAGGGGCTCGTCGCCGGCGTTGGCGTCGTGGTAGCCGGTGCCGCTCCAGCGCAGGTCCGGCCGTTCCATCGCCACCTCGACCCGCGCCAGCGGTGCCACCGGCCACCAGCGATGCCGGGCCTGGCCGTCGAGCAGCTCGACATGGCCGGTCTGCAGCTGCGGGTGCAGGCGGATCGTGCCGCGCAGGCGCGACGGTACGGGAAAGGTCATCTCGTCGACCCGGACCACCAGCGCGTCGCCTTCCCAGGCGATCGAGCTCGGCCCCACCGTCAGCGCCTGGGCGTCGCGGGTCAGGCTGCCGCGGCCGCGCTCGGTGAGCGCCCAGCGATGGCCGGCCGCACCGTAGAGGGCGACGTTGATGGCGCAGTGGTCGAACGGGTCGCGGCGCCCGGCCCAGGCGTAGTAGGGCGAGAACACGCTGCCCAGCATGGCGATGATGGTGAGGCCGTGACGGCCGTCGTCGCTCAGCGCGTCGACGTACCACCAGAGGTAGCCGCCCGGCGGGACCGGCCGGTCGAAGCGAGGTCCGCGACCAGGGCCGCCGCCGCCATCCGCCCCGAGAGCGCCGTCATCGGCACGCCCGGGCCCGGATGCACGCTGCCCCCGGCCAGGTAGAGCCCGGGGATCCTGGTCCGGACCCCCGGTCGGTCGAACGATGCCTTCCATCCGTGCGATGCCTTCCCGTAGAGGGCTCCCCCGGTCGCCGGGAACAGCGCGTCGAAGTCCGTGGGCGTCACCACCCGCGTCGCTTCCGGCTCGCGATGCACCGTCAGGCCGCAGCGCTGCAGGAGCCCGAATGCACGCTCGGCGCAGGCCTCGATCTCGGCACCCGGCAGCGGCCTGACATCGCCCGTCGGCGGTGCGTTGACGAGGCAGAACAGGCGCTCGCGGCCCGTGATGCCCACGCCGTCGTCGCCCCGGTCCTGGGCGCAGACATAGACCGTGGGCGTGCGCGGCAGCCGGCCATGGCGCAGCACGTCGTCGAACTCGCTGCGGTAGGCGTTGGAGAAGAACACGTTGTGGTGGTGCAGCGGGAAGCCCTCCGCCGCGGCGTGCAGCAGCCAGGTCACGGCCGAGAGCGAGCGTGCGGCGGGTGCCGTGCGCGGCACGGCCGTGGTGATCGCCGGGCCCAGCCGGCCGCTGGCCACGGCCGCGGCATCGCCGTTGACCACCACCGCGTCGGCCGCGATCCGCTCGCCCGTGGCGAGCCGCACGCCCGCCACGGCGCCGCGCTCCAGCACGACCTCGGCGGCCTCGGCGCCGTAGCGCACGTCGGCCCCGTTGGCCCGGGCCAGATCGGCCATGGCCGCGGCCAGGCGATGGATGCCGCCCTCGACCTGCCACACCCCTTCCTGCTCGACATGGGCGATCAGCATCAGCGTGGCCGGTGCGAGGAACGGCGAGGAGCCGACATAGGTGGCGTAGCGGCCGAACAGCTGGCGCAGCCGCGGATCGTGGAAGTGGCGGCCGAGCGCGTTCCACATGGTCTCGAACGGCTGGGTGTGGACCAGCTGCCCCATCCGGCGCGGGCCGAAGGCGGAGATCAGCCCGAACATGCTGGGCCGGTCCGCCCGGATGAACGGCTGGTCCAGGGTCTCGAAGATGCGCTTGGCCGCGGCACAGAACTCGAGATAGCGGCGGCCCTCGGCCGGGCCCGCGAAGGCGCCGATCGCCTCGGCGGAGCGGTCGCGGTCGGCGAACAGGTCGAGCCTGCCGCCCTCGTCCCAGGCGTGGCGTGCGAGGATCGCCAGCGGCTTGAGGGTGACGGCGGCGTCGAGCGAGCCGCCGGCCGTGGCGAAGATCTCGTCGAAGATGCCGCGCAGGGTCAGCACGGTCGGCCCGGCGTCCAGGCGCGTCTCGCCCACCGCCACCTCGCGCATCTTGCCGCCGGGGCCGGCGGCGCGCTCCAGGAGGGTGACCGCACAGCCGCGCGCGCCGAGCTCGAGCGCGGCCACGAGCCCGGCGATGCCGGCACCGATGACGGTGACGCGGTCCGTAGCCAAGAAGTGCGATCCTCCCTCAGAACGCCGTTGCCGGTGTCGTCGTCCGTCTATATGAGATTACAAGATGAAGTGACAACCAAACCTTACACACAGCACTTCCGGGGAGGCTCGCGATGGAAGCCACGACGCGGATCGAGCAGGCGCTTGGTGCAGCGATCGCGCGTGCCGGCGGGCCGACCTGCCCGCAGGGCCTCGCCAACGCCGCGCGCTACGCCGTGTTTCCCGGCGGTGCGCGGATCCGGCCGCGCCTGTGTCTGGCCGTGGCCCAGGCCTGCGGCGAGGACCATCCCGCCGTGACCGACGCCGCCGCGGCGGCCATCGAGCTGCTGCACTGCGCGTCGCTGGTCCATGACGACCTGCCCTGCTTCGACGACGCGCCGATCCGGCGCGGCAAGCCCTCCGTGCACCGCGCCTTCGGCGAGCAGCTGGCGGTCGCTCACCGGCGACGCCCTGATCGTGCTGGCCTTCGAGACGGTGGCACTCGCCGCCGCCAAGGTCCCGGCGCGCGTGGCGCCCTTGACCATCATCGTCGCCCGCTCGGTCGGCATGCCGGGCGGCATCGCGGCGGGCCAGGCCTGGGAGTGCGAATCCCACGTCGATCTGCGCTGCTACCACCGCGCCAAGACCGGCGCCTTGTTCGCCGCCGCGACCATGGCCGGCGCCAAGGCCGCGGGTGCGGTCGGCGAGCCCTGGCGCATCCTGGGCGAGCGCCTGGGCGAGGCCTTCCAGGTCGCCGACGACATCCGTGACGTCGTGGCCACCCCGGAGGAGCTGGGCAAGCCTGTCGGCCAGGACGAGGCCCTCGGCCGCCAGAGCGCGGTGCAGGAGCTCGGTCTGGACGGTGCGATCGGCCGCCTCGAGCGCCTGATCGCCGAGGCCGTCGATTTCGATCCCCGCCTGCCCGGGCGCTGCCGATCTGCGCACCTTGATCCTGCGCTACGGCAAGCACTTCCTGCCCGAGGGCCTGGTGCGCGCAGCCGCCTGAGGCCGCCCTTGCACGAGATCGCCCGCGGCGGACCGCAGGAGGACATGGCCGCGTCGGGTCCTTCCCTCCGCGATCGCTTCCTGGCCATCCGCGATCGCCTCGTGGCCAGCGACGCGTTCCGGCGCTGGGCGGCGGCGTTCCCGCTGACGCGCCCGATCGCGCGGCGGCGGGCGACTGCCCTGTTCGATCTCGGCGCCGGCTTCGTCTACGCCCAGATCCTGGGGGCCTGCGTCCGCCTGCGCCTGTTCGACCACCTTGCCGAGGGGCCCCGCACCGCCGCCGAGCTGGCGCCGCGGCTGGGCCTGGGGGCCGACGCCACCGAGCGCCTGCTTGCCGCCGCCGTGCCGCTGGAGCTGGTGTCGCGGCGCAGTGGCGGGCGCTACGGCCTGGGTGCCCTCGGTGCCGCCGTCGTCGACAATCCCGGCGTGACCGCGATGATCGACCACCACGCCCTCCTCTACGCCGATCTCGCCGACCCGGTGGCGCTCCTGCGCGGCGAGGCCGGCGAGACCGAGCTCATGCGCTACTGGGCCTATGCCCGCGCCGCGCGGCCGGGCGAGCTCGATCCGGCGCAGGTCGCGCGCTACAGCGCGCTGATGGCCGCCTCGCAGCCGATGATCGCGGCCGAGATCCTGGCCGCCTACCCGCTCACGCGCCATCGCTGCCTGCTCGACGTCGGCGGCGGGGAGGGCGCCTTCTTGAGTGCGGCCGCGGCCGCCGCGCCCTCGCTCCGCCTGATGCTGTTCGATCTGCCGCCTGTGGCCGAGCGGGCGCGCGCGCGCTTCGCCGCCAACGGCCTGGCCGACCGCGCCCAGGCGATCGGCGGCAGCTTCTTTGCCGATCCTCTGCCCGCCGGTGCCGACATCGTGTCGCTGGTGCGCGTGATCCACGACCATGACGACGCGGCGGCCCTGGCGATCCTGCGTGCCGCCCGCCGCGCCCTGCCCGCGGACGGTACCCTGCTGCTGGCCGAGCCGATGGCCGCCACACGCGGCGCCGAATTCGATGGGGGACGCCTATTTCGGCTTCTACCTGCTCGCGATGGGCAGCGGGCGGCCGCGAACCGCGGACGAGCTCCGCCAGCATGCTGGCCGAGGCCGGATTCAGCGGCTCGCGCCTGGTTGCGACCCGCACGCCGATGCTGACGCGCGTCATCCTGGCGCGGCCCTGAAACGGTCGGCGATACTGTGAGTCAATCTTGACATCCAAAACAGTAAAGGTAGCCTGACACATGTGGGAGGCCCGATGGCCTTAGGAGACCAAAGAGCGTGAACCGGGCGATGAACACGTTGGCCGTGGTGCTTCAGGCACCGGAGCGGCTCGTGCTGAGCCGGCTCGACCTGACGCCGCCGGGCGACGATGACGTCGTCGTCGACGTCGAGTGGAGCGGGATCAGCACCGGCACCGAACGGCTGCTGTGGTCCGGCCGGATGCCGCCCTTTCCCGGCATGGGCTATCCGCTGGTGCCGGGCTACGAATCGGTCGGCGCGTGATCGCCGAGGCCGGCAGTGCTTCCGGTGCGCGCGTCGGCGACCGGGTGTTCGTGCCCGGCGCGCGCTGCTTCGGCGACGTGCGCGGCCTGTTCGGCGGCGCTGCCGCCCGGGTGGTGGTCCCCGGCGACAAGGTCGTGGCGGTCGACGATGCCATCGGCGAGCAGGCGGTGCTGCTGGCGCTGGCCGCCACCGCCTACCACGCCGTCGCCGCCGGCGCGACGCCGCCCGACCTGATCGTCGGCCACGGCGTGCTCGGCCGCCTCCTCGCGCGCATCGCGCTGCTCCGCGGCGGCGACCCCGTCGTCTGGGAGCAGAACCCGCAGCGGCGGGACGGTGCCGAGGGCTATCGAGTGGTCAACCCGGCCGAGGACCTGCGCCGCGACTACCGCGCCATCTACGACGTGAGCGGCGATCCCGGCCTGCTCGACACCCTGATCGCCGGCTGGCGCCGGGCGGCGAGATCGTGCTCGCCGGCTTCTACAGCGAGCCGCTCAGCTTCGCCTTCGCCCCGGCCTTCATGCGCGAGGCGCGCCTGCGCGTCGCCGCCGAATGGAAGCAGCCCGACCTGATGGCGGTGCGCGAGCTCGTCGCCGACCGGCGGCTCTCGCTCGACGGCCTGATCACCCACCGGGCCGAGGCCCACGAGGCGGATGCGGCCTACCGCACCGCCTTCGGCGATCCCGGCTGCCTGAAGATGATTCTCGATTGGAGAGCCTGCGCATGAACGCCCGAGGCCAGCGCAACTCTCGCCCACGCGGCTCAGCGCGACCGACCGCTCCGCGCGGAAGCCGCGATCGAGCCCGACCCCGTGCTCGACCGAGCCGCCCAAGAAAGAAACCCAGGTCATCGCGATCTACGGCAAGGGCGGGATCGGCAAGAGCTTCACGCTCGCCAACCTGACGCTACATGATGGCGCAGCAGGGCAAGCGCGTGCTGCTGATCGGCTGCGATCCCAAGAGCGACACGACCTCGCTCCTGTTCGGCGGCCGCGCCTGCCCGACCATCATCGAGACCAGCTCGAAGAAGAAGCTCGCCGGCGAGAAGGTCGAGATCGGCGACGTCTGCTTCAAGCGCGACGGCGTGTTCGCCATGGAGCTCGGCGGCCCCGAGGTCGGCCGCGGCTGCGGCGGGCGCGGCATCATCCACGGCTTCGAGCTGCTGGAGAAGCTGGGCTTCCACGACTGGGGCTTCGACTACGTCCTGCTCGACTTCCTGGGCGACGTGGTCTGCGGCGGCTTCGGCCTGCCGATCGCGCGCGACATGTGCCAGAAGGTGATCGTCGTCGGCTCGAACGACCTGCAGTCGCTCTACGTCGCCAACAATGTCTGCTCGGCGGTCGACTACTTCCGCAAGATGGGCGGCAATGTCGGCGTCGCCGGCATGGTCATCAACAAGGACGACGGCACCGGCGAGGCCCAGGCCTTCGCCAAAGCTGTCGGCATCCCTGTCCTGGCCGCGATCCCGGCCGACGAGGACATCCGCCGCAAGAGCGCCAACTACGAGATCATCGGCATCCCCGGCGGCCGCTGGGCTCCGATGTTCGAGGAGCTGGCGACGCAGGTGGCGATCGCCCCGCCGGTCCGCCCGAGCCCGTTGACCCAGGACACGCTGCTGAGCCTGTTCAGCGGCGAGTCCGTCGGCCGCAACGTCGTCCTGCAGTCGGCGACGCTGGCCGACATGTGCGGCACGACCATCGTCGAGAAGCCGTCGCTCGAAGTCATCTACGAGGGTGCCGCCTGAGGCGGCGCGGGTCATGACCTATACCGTCCCACTCGTCAAGGAACGCCCGCCGGCAGCGCCGGTCGCCCGAGGCGCCCGGCTGCCACGGCGGCAAGGAGACCATGCTCGAGGCCGCCAAGGCCGCGGGCAAGAGCGAGATGCTGGAGAAGCTGGCCGCCGACTATCCCAAGGGCCCGCACGACCAGCCGCAGTCCATGTGCCCGGCCTTCGGCTCGCTGCGCGTCGGCCTGCGCATGCGCCGCACGGCGACGATCCTCTCGGGCTCGGCCTGCTGCGTCTACGGCCTGACCTTCACCTCGCATTTCTACGGTGCCAGGCGGACGGTGGGCTACGTGCCGTTCGACTCCGAGACGCTGGTCACCGGCCAGCTGTTCGAGGACATCCGCAACGCCGTGTTCGATCTGGCCAAGCCCGACGACTACGACGCCGTGGTCATCATCAATCTCTGCGTGCCCACGGCCTCGGGCGTGCCGCTCGACCGGCTGCCGCGCGAGATCGAGGGCGTGCGCATCATCGGCATCGACGTGCCGGGCTTCGGTGTGCCGACCCATGCCGAGGCCAAGGACGTGCTGGCCGGCGCCATGCTCCGCTATGCGCGCCTCGAGGCCGAGCAGGGGCCCGTGCAGCGGCCGCGCCAGGCGCAGGGCGACGAGCCCCGGGTCACCCTGATCGGCGAGCTGTTCCCGCGGACCCGGTGGGCGTGGGCGCTCTGCTCAAGCCCATGGGCCTGGCGGTGGCACCGCAGGTGCCGTCCGCGAATGGCGCGACCTCTACGCCGCACTCGACTGCGTGACCGCCGCGGCCGTCCATCCCTTCTACACCGCCTCGGTGCGCGAGTTCCACGCCGCGGGCCGGCCGGTGGTCGGCTCGGGCCCGGTGGGCGTCGACGGCACGGCCGCCTGGCTGGAGGCCATCGGCAAGGCCGCCGGGGTGAGCGCGGAGAAGATCGACGCCGCCAAGGCCGCGGCCCTGCCCGCGATCCGCGCCGCCCTGGCCGCCAACCCGATCAAGGCGCGGGTCACGGTGTCCGGCTACGAGGGCTCCGAGCTGCTGGTCGCCCGGCTGCTGGTCGAGGCGGGTGCCGAGGTGCCCTATGTCGGCACCGCCTGCCCGACGCACCGAGTGGAGCGACCCGGACCGCGAGTGGCTCGCAGGCGCGCGGCACGCACATCCAGTACCGCGCCTCGATCGAGCAGGACATCGCGGCGATGATCGACGCGAAGCCCGATCTGGCGCTGGGCACCACGCCCCTGGTCCAGAAGGCCAAGGAGCTGGGCACGCCGGCGATCTACTTCACCAACATGGTCTCGGCCCGGCCGCTGTTCGGGCCGGCCGGTGCGGCCGCGCTCGCCGCCATCGTCGCCGCCCAGACGCGCGGCCGCGAGCGGTTCGGGCGGATGGTCGAGTTCTTCGGCGGTGCCGGCAAGGGCGACGCCGCCGGCTACGGCTGGACCGGCGTCCCGCCCGACCGGACGGCCGCCAAGGAGCGCACCCGCAAGGCCCGCGTGCGGGTCGATCTCGCCGACGCGGTGGGGGTCTAGCGATGCTGGTCCTCGACCATGATCGCGCCGGCGGCTACTGGGGTGCCGTCTACGCCTTCACCGCGATCAAGGGCCTGCGGGTCGTGATCGACGGCCCGGTCGGCTGCGAGAACCTGCCGGTCACCGCGGTGCTGCACTACACCGACGCGCTGCCGCCGCACGAGCTGCCGGTCGTGGTGACCGGGCTGTCGGAAGACAATCTGTCGATGACCGGCACCGAGGGTGCGCTCCGGCGCGCCAGCGCCACGCAGGACCAGGACCTGCCGGCGGTGGTCGTCACCGGCAGCATCGCCGAGATGATCGGCGGCGGCGTGACGCCCGAGGGCTCCAACCTCCTGCGCTTCCTGCCGCGGACCATCGACGAGGACCAGTGGCAGAGTGCCGATCGCGCCATCTACTGGCTGTGGTCGGAATTCGGCGCCAAGAAGGCGAAGTCGCGCAAGGTCCCGCGCGGGCCGAGGGCGCCAAGCCCAAGGTCAACATCATCGGGCCGATCTACGGCACCTTCAACATGCCCTCCGACCTCGCCGAGATCCGGCGCCTGGTCGAAGGCATCGGCTGCGAGGTCAACCTCGTCTTCCCGCTGGGCTCCCACATCGAGGACATCCCCAAGCTCGCGGACGCCGAGGTCAATGTCTGCATGTACCGGGAGTTCGGCCGCAAGCTCTGCGAGGAGCTGGGCAAGCCCTACCTGCAGGCGCCGATCGGCCTGTTCGCCACCACCAACTTCCTGCGCAAGCTGGGCGAGCTCGCGGGCGTGGATCCCGAGCCGTTCATCGAGCGCGAGAAGCACGGCACGATCAAGCCGATCTGGGACCTGTGGCGCAGCGTCACCCAGGACTTCTTCGCCACCGCTTCGTTCGCGATCGTCGCCACCGACACCTACGTCCGCGGCATGAAGAACTTCCTCGAGGACGAGATGGGCGTGCCCTGCGCGTTCGCGTTCTCCAGGAAGGCCGGGGTCAAGCCGGACAACGCCAGGTGCGCGAGGCGCTGAAGACGACGCCGCCGCTGGTGCTGTCGGCTCCTACAATGAGCGGATGTCGCGGCCGAGCTCGGCAGCCGCTGCATGTACATCCCGGCCTCGTTCCCGGGCGCCATCATCAGGCGGGCCACGGGCACGCCGCTACATGGGCTATCGCCGGGGCGACCTACATCGTCCAGGAATACTGCAACGCGCTGTTCGACGCGCTGTTCCACATCCTGCCGCTGGCACCGACATGGACCGCGTCGACGCAACACCGGCCGCGCCTGGCCAGCGGCCGGCCCTGGGACGTCGAGGCCCAGGAGCTGCTCGACGCCGTATGTCGAGCGTGAGCCGTTCCTGGTGCGCATCTCCGCCGCCAAGCGGCTGCGCGACCGCGCCGAGCGCTGATGCGTCGCGCGCCGGCGAGGAGCGTGGTGACCGCGGCACGGTCGCCCGGGCCCGCGAGCCTCGTCGGAGGGCGCGCCGCATGACCGTCCTCCGCGCGCATGCGAGGTCACGGCCGAAAGGAGCCGCTCCGAGGACGTGGCGTCTGAGCAGTGCGTCGTCTTCGGCGCGCCGCAGGCGAGGCGAGCGAGTTCCGCCTCATCTTCTTCGTGAGCTTCGTCATCTTCTTGATGGTGGCGATCGTCGAGCGCTTCCTGCCGTCGCAGTGGCGGCCGCTGGGCGCCGACGGGCACAAATCGATCATTGGCGAGGCCCGGTCCGCGGCGCGCACGTTCGTGCCGTTCGCGTTCATGGGCTAGCCCGCGTTCTCCCCGCCGGCGGTGCCGGGCGAAGAGTTCGCCGTGGCGGGAGCCGTCATGGTGACCCACGCCGCGCGGGACGTGCGCGGCAGCGGCCGAAACGGCCATTACCCAGGAGGGTATTCGGATGGCAGTTGGTACGGACGACCGGGGCGGCTCCCTGACGGGCCTCACCGAGTTGGAGGCGAAAGAGTTCCACGGCATCTTCATGACGAGCTTCATCGGCTTCGTCGTGGTCGCGCTCATCGCGCACTTCCTCGCGTGGATGTGGCGCCCCTGGCTGCCGGCGAGAGCGGATACTCGATGCTGATCGACGGCGGCGGCGGCCACGTCATGACGTTCGTCGCGTAGGGGGAAAAGATTCATGTGGAAGGTTTGGCTGCTGTTCGACCCGCGGCGCACGCTGGTCGCGCTGTTCACGTTCCTGTTCGCGCTGGCGCTGGTGATTCACTTCATCCTGCTCAGCACGGACCGCTTCAACTGGCTGGACGGCCCGCGCCGCGCCGACGACCGGCGCGCTCGAGCAGATGTCGCCGCTGCCCTCGGCCAAGGGCTAGCGGGCGTACGTCCCTGAGTGATGGCGGCGGACGTGGCCCGGGCATCTCCGGACCCGTTCGCTGCCGGGGAGGCCGCGCGGAGGCCGGCCGATCCGTGCCCCAGACCGGAGGAACCAGACATGGCCATGCTGAACTTCGAGCGTAAATACCGCGTGCGCGGCGGCACGCTGCTCGGCGGCGATCTCTTCGATTTCTGGGTCGGCCCGTTCTACGTCGGCTTCTTCGGCGTCACGACGATCTTCTTCACGATCGTCGGCGTCGCTCTGATCGTCTACGCCGCAGCGCTTGGGCCCGACCTGGAACATCTGGCAGATCAGCATCGCGCCACCCGACCTGAAATACGGTCTCGGCACTAGCGCCGCTGAAGGAAGGCGGCTTCTGGCAGATCATCACGATCTGCGCGGTCGGCGCCTTCTGCTCGTGGGCGCTGCGCGAGGTCGAGATCTGCCGCAAGCTCGGCATCGGCTATCACGTGCCGTTCGCCTTCGGCGTCGCGCATCCTCGCCTACGTCACCCTGGTCGTCATCCGGCCGGTGTTGATGGGTGCCTGGGGCCACGGCTTCCCGTACGGCATCATCAGCCATCTCGATTGGGTGTCGAACATCGGCTACCAGTATCTGCACTTCCACTACAATCCAGCGCACATGATCGCGATGTCGTTCTTCTTCACGACGACGCTCGCGCTGGCGCTGCACGGTGCACTCGTGCTCTCGGCGGTCAATCCGGACCGGGCCAGACGGTCAAGACGCCCGAGCACGAGAACACGTTCTTCCGCGATACGATCGGCTACTCGATCGGCACCCTCGGCATCCACCGGCTCGGCCTGTTCCTGGCGCTCTCCGCCGGCTTCTGGAGCGCGGTCTGCATCATCATCAGCGGACCGTTCTGGACCCGCGGCTGGCCCGAATGGTGGACCTGGTGGCTCGATCTTCCGATCTGGCGCTAGGGGCGAGGCCTCGATCATGGCCGAATATCAAAACATCTTCACCCGCGTGCAGATCCGGGCGCCTGCCTATCCCGGCGTTCCGATCCCACGCGGAGCCCGTGCACCCGCGTCACCGGCGTTCTTCGCCTACTGGATGGGCAAGATCGGCGACGCGCAGATCGGGCCGATCTATCTCGGCACCTTGGCGTCGCGTCGCTGATCTGCGGCTTCATCGCCATCGAGATCATCGGGCTCAACATGTTCGCCTCGGTGAACTGGGATCCGATCCAGTTCATCCGGCAGTTGCCGTGGCTCGGCTCGAGCCGCCGCCGCCGTCCTTCGGCCTGTCGCGTTCTCCCGCCACTCAACGAGGGTGGCTGGTGGCTGATGGCCGGCTTCTTCCTGACCGCCTCGATCCTGCTCTGGTGGGCGCGCATGTACCGTCGCGCGCGCGGGCGCTGGGCATGGGCACCCACGTCGCCTGGGCGTTCGCCTCGGCGATCTGGCTCTACCTGGTCCTGGGCTTCATCCGCCCGCTGCTGATGGGCAGCTGGAGCGAGGCCGTGCCGTTCGGCATCTTCCCGCACCTCGACTGGACCGCCGCTTCTCGATCCGCTACGGCAATCTGTTCTACAACCCGTTCCACATGCTCTCGATCGCCTTCCTGTACGGCTCGACCCTGCTGTTCGCCATGCACGGAGCGACCATCCTGGCGGTCAGCCGCGTAGGCGGCGAGCGTGAGATCGACCAGATCACCGACCGCGGCACGGCGTCGGAGCGCGCGGCCTTGTTCTGGCGCTGGACCATGGGCTTCAACGCCACGATGGAATCGATCCATCGCTGGGCGTGGTGGTTCGCCGTGCTGGTCCACGCTCACCGGCGGCATCGGCATCCTCCTCACCGGAACCGTCGTCGACAACTGGTACCTGTGGGGCGTCAAGCATGGCGTGGCGCCGTCCTATCCCCAGGTGTTCCCGCCCACGTGCCTGATCCGGCGACCCTCACCGGAGCACCGCAATGAATGGCCTGATCGCGGCCGGCGGCGTGGCGATCGCGGCGTGCCGCGCCGCCGTGGTGCGGTCCGCTGGACCTCGCGCTCGAGCTCCCACCGTCGAGACGCAGCAGATCGGCTATCGCGGCTTGGCGATGGAACAGTCTCCCATCCCGCCACCGTCGCCGAGCTGAAGGTGGCGAACCAAGTGCCGGCGCCGATCGACCCGGTGGAGCCGAGCGGCACGAAGTCGTCGGAGGTCTACAGAACGTCCAGGTCCTGGGCGATGTCGACTCCGACGAGTTCATCCGGCTGATGTCGGCGATCACCGAGTGGGTATCGCCGGAGCAGGGCTGCGCCTACTGCCATGCCGAGGGGGAGGAGCTCAGCTCCAACTCGCTCTACACCAAGGTGGTGGCCCGCCGCATGCTGCAGATGACCAAGCACATCAACGCCGAGTGGCAGCCACACGTCGGCGCCACCGGGGTCACCTGCTTCACCTGCCATCGCGGCAAGAACGTGCCGGCCAAGATCTGGTTCACGAATCCTGGCCCGGAGGCGGCTCGCGGCATGGCCGGCAACCGCGCCGGGCCAGAACCCGCCGCCGCGTCGGGCCTTCGCATCGCTGCCCTTCGATCCGTTCACCCCGTTCCTCACGCACGACAACCGATCCGCGTCGTGTCGACCACGGCACTGCCGAGGGCAACACGACCTCGATCAAGGCAGACGGAATGGACCTACGGCCCGATGATGCACATGTCCGAGGCCCTGGGCGTCAACTGCACCTACTGCCACAATAGCCGGTCGTTCTCGGCCTGGGACCAGAGCCGCCCGGCGCTACCAGCCTGGTACGGCATCCGGATGGTGCGCGACCTCAACACCGCCTACCTCGATCCACTGCAGTCCGACCTACCCCCACAACCGGCTGGGGCCGCTCGGCGACGCACCCAAGGCGAACTGTGCTACCTGCCACCAGGGCGTGGCCAAGCCGCTCCTCGGCGCCAACATGCTCAAGGACTATCCGGAGCTGGGCGTCGTCAAGGCCGCGAGCCAGTGACCGGGCGGGCGGCGGGTCGCGAGGAGGTCCTATCGTAGCCTCCGCCCCGGACTCGCCGCCAGGCTCCAGGAACGCACCACGACGCTGCATCGGCAGGCCGAGCGTTCCGGGTTCATCAACGACATGCTCAAGGGGAGGGCGACCCGCGACGGCTACGCCCTCTTCCTGTCAAATCTGCAGCCCGCCTATCGCTTCCTGGAAGCCGGACTGGAGCGTCACCGGGGCGATCCACGCCTCGCTGGCTTGGCCATGCCGGAGCTCTACCGCAGCCAGGCGCTGGCACAGGACCTTGTAGCGCTGGTGGCCGAGGGAGCCCGGCTTCCAGCGCGGCTGCCCGCCGGTCT
>CAVYMA010000013.1:0-4321 GCA_963769465.1 uncultured Alphaproteobacteria bacterium | reverse complement strand
CGTCACCGCCCTTCTCCTGGCGGTGATCAAGGAGCGCGCCGACGCCAGCACAATTCCCGGCCTTGAGGCAATGATCCCGGGCTGTCCGCTGGTCCGCCTGCTGAACCGGCCCGGAGTGGTCGCCACGGGTGATCTCGCCGTGCTGCGGGGCGACATCGAGGGGGCGGGCATCCTGGGCCGGCTGAAGGTGCTGGCGACCGACCTGTTCTTCCGCGAGGACCACGATCTCGTGGTCAACACCGGCGCCATGGACGGTGGCATGGCCCGAGCTCCCGGGGCGCGGGCGTTCTTCGCCCAGGGGGCCGAGATCAGCCACTTCACCTACTTCAGCAACGCCAAGACCGCCGAGCGCGTGGTCGATGGCTTGCTGCGCGCCGACGACCAGGATGGCGGATTCACGCCGATTCCGCCCGAGGCGCTAGATATCGTCGCGGCTCCCGCTAAGCGCAGCGGCGAGAAGCGGCCGATCGTGTTCGTCCTGCCCGGCATCACCGGAACGGTCCTCGGCTGCACCGACAAGGGCCGCGAGCGGCGGATCTGGGTGGACCTGCCGCAGCTGGCCTTCGGCGGCCTGCGGCGCCTTGCGATCGATCAGCCCGGCATCACCGCCAAGGAGCCGCTCAGCCTCTACTATGGCGAACTCTGCCGCTTTCTCGGCGCGAGCCACGAGGTTCGCCCCTGGGGTTACGACTGGCGACGCTCCATTCTCGACAACGCCAAGGAGCTCGCGACCGCGCTCGACGCCGCCCTGGCCGGCACCGACCATCCGGTCCGGATCGTGGCGCACTCGATGGGCGGCCTGGTGGCGCGCTCGGCTTTTCTCGACCCGAAGCTGTGGCAACGATTCCAGGACCGTGCCGGTAGCCGGCTGATTTAGCTCGGCACCCCAAACGGCGGCTCTTGGAGCATCCCCTACATGCTCATGGGGCGCGACACCCTGATGAGCTACCTTGCCATGCTCGACATAACCATGTCGCGGCGCGCACAGCAGGAGGTGGTGGTGCGCTTCCCCGGTGCCCTGCAGATGCTGCCGCACGCCGACACACCTCTGTTCGATCCGGCCCGCTGGGCGGCGTTGGCCAAGCTCGATCCGGGCGACGACGACTGGGTGGTTCCGCTGGCCGAGGACCTGGCCGTCGCCGCCCGCTTCCGCGACACCTTCGCCAAGGCACCGTGCGATCCCGAGCGGCTGCTCTACATCGCGGGCCATGCGCCGACCCTGATGGGGATCGATGAGGACCCGACGGCCCCGGCCGGTCAGCGCATCCGCTTTCGCACCAGCATGGAGGGCGACGGCCAAGTCCCCTGGAGCACCGGCATCCCGCCCGGTATCCGCGCCTGGTACACCGACGCCGCGCATGGCGACCTCGCCCGCCATGACCCCGCCTTTCCCGCGATCCTCGACCTGCTGGAGACGGGCACCACGCGCCGCCTGCCCACGACGCCGCCGACGGCCGTGCGTGGCCGAGGGGTGCCGCCATTCAAGGTGCGGGACACCGTGCCGATGTTCCCGGATGCGGAGGAGCTGCTGCGGGCAGGAATGGGCGGCACCCGGCGGGCGGCGCGGCCCGCGAGATACCCCAAGATTCGCGTCACCGTCGTCCATGGCCACCTCGCCTTCGCTCGCTACCCGGTCCTGGTCGGTCATTATTCCGGCGACACGATCAATGGGGCGGAAAAGCAGCTCGACGAGGCGCTCGACGGCCGCCTGACCGAGCGGCGGCAGCTGGGTCTCTACCCTGGCGCCATCGGCACTACGACCGTGGCGCTCGATCCCGGCGTCTCGCCGAGCGGAGCCATCATCGTTGGTCTGGGAGATCCCGGCGATCTCGGGCAGGGTAGTCTGCTCGATACGCTCCGTCGCGGGCTGTTGGCCTATGCGGTCGAGGATGCCGACGATCGCCGCCGCGCCGGCGCAAAGAAGCGTAAGCTCGGCGTTAGCGCGCTCCTGGTCGGCTCCGGGGCCGGCGGCCTACAATTCCCCGACTGCATCGAAGCGTTGTTGGGCGCTGCCGCAGTCGCCCAGCGTGCCCTCGGCGAGAATGGCTTCACAGCGCTGGAGATCGTGGAGCTGATCGAGGGCCGAGCGATCCGTGCGTGGCGGGATGTGGACCGTGCGGTCCGGGCCGCTGAATTCCGCGACTTGTTTGATCTCGAGCCCGCGGTCGACACGCGACCCGGTGGCCGCCGCAACGTCGCAGAGCAGGACGACCCGTCCTGGTGGCAGCCGATCCAGATCACCATGGACGACAGCGGCGACGAGCGCGTCATGCGCTTCGTGACCGTAGCGGGTCGTGCGCGGGCCGAGGCGCAGCTGGTGCCCGGTAACACCGGCTTCGTCGAGAGGTTCGTGGCGCAGGCCACCCGCAACACCGGCCTCTCGGCCAAGCCGCCCGCGGCCGGCCGCGCCCTGTTCGAGCTACTCTGGCCCAACCGGATCAAGGACACCAGCCGCGAGGATCGCAATCTCCGCCTCGTCCTCGACGAGCAGACCGCGGCATTCCCCTGGGAGCTGCTGGACGACCGGCGGCCGTGGGCCGACCCACTGGGCGGCGAGATCGGACTGCCGCCAGCGGTCCGCGCTGGCCTGGTGCGCCAGCTCGTGCAGCGTCAGTTCCGGGAGACCGTGGCCGTGCCGCGCGGGCCGCGCCAGGCCCTGGTGATCGGCGATCCGCGCGGCGAGCCGACGGCCGGGTTCGCGCCGCTGCCCGGTGCCGAGGAAGAAGCGCGGGAAGTCGCCGATCGCCTCAGCGCCGCGGGCTACGCGGTGTCGCGCCTGATTGGCGCGGAGGTGACGCCCGAGCTCGTGGTCGCGGCGCTGTTCGATCAGGCCTGGACTGTGGTGCACATCGCCGCCCACGGGGTGGTGGGCTTCCAGCCCTTGGGCGCAGGCGACAAGAGGCGCACGGAAACCGGTGTGGTGCTGGGCGGCGGGCTCTTCCTCGGTCCAGCCATCCTCGACCAGATGGCCGTGCCGCCGCTGCTCGCCTTCATCAACTGCTGCCATGTCGGTAAGGTCGAGCCGAACCGGGAGGCGGAGCAGCGAGCCCAGCGTGAGCGCCGCCCGGATCTCGCCGCCGGTCTCGCCGTGCAGTTGGTCCGAATGGGCGTGCGCGGGGTTGTCGCCGCCGGATGGGAGGTCGACGACAACAATGGCCGCCGGTTCGCCGGCCGATTCTACGACAGCCTGCTCGGCGGCCAGAACTTCGGCGGCGCCATTTTGGACGCGCGTTCGCTCATCTACGATCCGGGCGGTCGCGACAATACCTGGGGCGCTTACCAGTGTTATGGCGACCCCGACTGGCGGCTGGTGGAAATCCGGGCTGCGCGGCAGGAGGCCGACGAGCCCCGGTTCGCTTCGGTTGGTGAGGCGGTTGCCGCTGCGGAACAGATCCGGGAGGCCGCCCAGATCGGTCTGGACCGCGACGCCAAGAGACTACGTCGGCAACTGGACGCGATCGATCGGGCCCGCAAGCGCAATCTATACCTCGAGCACCCCCACTTTCGGGTGGCGTTGGCCGAGGCCTATGGTGAGATCGGCGCGCTGACCAAGGCGATCCGGCATTACGAGGCGGCGCGCACCGCCGAACGTGCCCTGGTGCCGCTGCGGGCGCTGGAACAGCTGGCCAATATACGGGCTCGAAGGGCCCAGCGTGGGCTCAGCGCAACGCCCGACGCCGCCGAAGTCGCCCATGCCGCTGATGAGATCCGCGCCGCCATAGCGGCCATTGAGGCCGTGGGCGCGCTAGCCGGTATGTCGGTCGAGCGCCTCGCGCTGCTCGGGGGGTGCCACAAGCGCCTCGCGTGGATTCAGCCGTGCGATGCGCGTAAGGCCGCGCTCGACGACATGATGGCGGCGTACACGGCCGCCGACCGGCAGGCCGAGCAGTCTGGCACCCCCGTTTTCTATCCGCGCTTGATGCGTTTTGCCCTGGAGGCCGTGCGGCACCAGCAGACTGGCGGCCGGCTTCTCGGCAGCCGTTCGCAAGCTGTTGGATTCGGCGCAAGCCTCGGCCGAGGACGCCGCCGTCAGGGGCGATCTCTGGGCCGAGCTCGCCCTCGCCGACGCCCGACTGCTTCGGGCCATGGCCGACGGCCGGATAGAGGAGGACGAGGAGCGTGCCCTAACCGAAGCCTACCTCAAGCCCTGGCGGCGCCGTGGCTCCCGTATGAAGCTGGATTCTGTCATCGAGCAGCTCGGCTTTCTGTCGGAATTGCTTCGCGCCGGTGCCGCAACCTCTGAGGGGCGCCGGCAGGCGCTGCTAGAGTCCCTGTCGCGCATCCGCTCGCAATTGGTGCGAGAAACGACGCGCTAAACCCA
>CAVYMA010000012.1:0-171809 GCA_963769465.1 uncultured Alphaproteobacteria bacterium | reverse complement strand
AATTCTGAGCGTGACGCCGGAGCAGATCGCCCGCTTCCGCGACGACGGCTTCCTCATCCTCGACCGCTTCCTCACCGAGGAACTGGTCGAGGCCGCCCGTGCCCGGTTCGAGCCTCTGTTCCGCGGCGAGTTCGAGACCGGGCTCTACCCGGACGAATGGAACTGGCGCGAGGGGCGCGATGCGGCCGACCTGACCCGCCAGATCTGCAACGGCTGGCGCTCGGACCGGACCATCGCGCGGATCGTCATGGCCGAGGCCGTGGGCCGCGCCTGCGCCGAGCTCATGGGCTGGAGCGGGGCGCGGCTGGCCCAGGACAACGTGATCTGGAAGCCGCCCGGGGCGAAGCCCTTGGGTTTCCACCAGGACGACAGCTACTGCCACTGGGTGGTGCCGGCGGGTTTCTGCACCTGCTGGCTGGCGCTGGATGCGACCAGTGCTGCCGGCGGGACCATCGAGTATGCCCGGGGCTCGCATCGCTGGGAGGTCGCACCGCCGATCCGCCGCTTCCATGCCCCCGACGACTACCGCGAGGACTTCCGCGAGGCCGCGGCTCGGGCGGGCTACCAGCCCGAGATCGTGCCGGTCGAGGTCCCGGCGGGCGGCGTCGCGTTCCACCATGGCCGGACCTGGCACGGCTCGGACCGCAACCGCGGCGACCACCCGCGCCGCTCCCTGGTCAGCCACTGCATCGCCGCCGAGGCCCGGTTCCACCCGACGGAGATCAGCTACATCTACAGCCGCTACAAGCGGGTCGGCGACGATACCATGGACGAGAGCTTCTTCCCGATCCTGTGGACAAGGGACGGTCACCGCACGGCATGGCTGGCGGTCTGATTTAGGCGCGCCAAGCGCCGCTGCGGCACGCCCGATAAATTTCATTCCTCACGGATGATAGGCGGCCAGTCGCCGTCCGTTGATTGATGCAACCGTAGCGCAACTCTCGCGTTTCCGCATCGACAGCTTGGGTTGGCTGATCCGACTGGGTGGCAGTCGGACACTCAGGCGCACGCAATCAGAACAAGGAACGCCCTTATGCCAGCACGGTCGATGCTCGCAGTCCGTGGACGATCGTCCGCGATCCGAAAGGTCGGCCAAAGCACTGTTGGGGCTGGCCCTGCTCGGCACCGGCGGTGCTTGGACGCCGGCGGTCGCGGTGACCTTCAGTCAGACCGTGATCGACGCCGGCGGTCCGTCGCAGGCCTGGGGGAAGGCAGTGGGCGATCTCAATGGCGACGGGCGCACCGACATCGTCATCGGCAGCCGCAATGGCGGCCTCTACTGGTATCAGAATCCCGGCTGGACCAAGCGCAGGATCGCCGGAACGCAGATCCAGGAGGACATGGAAGTCGTCGATCTCGACCGCAACGGACGAAGGGACATCGTCGCCGTGGTCACCGGCGGGATCACCTGGTTCGCGCAGACGGGCGGCAGCTGGTCGCCGCGGGCGATCGTGAGGGGACGCGAACTGCACGACGTCGAGGTGAGGGACCTCGATGGCGACGGGAAGCTGGACCTGGTCGCCCGCAATCAGGGCTCATCGGGCAACCAGCTCTATCTGTGGCGCCAGGTCTCGCTGACATCTTGGCAGGCCAGCTCGATTCGCCTGCCGGAGGGCGGGGAGGGGCTGCGTGCCACCGACATCGACCGGGACGGAAAGCCGGATCTCGTTGTCGGCAAGTATTGGCTGAAGAACAACAGCAGCCGGGGTCGGTTCTCCTTCACCCGATACCTGTATGGCGGTGGAGCGGCCGCGAATGGCTACATCGCCGTCGGTGACGTCAATCGCGATGGCCGCGAGGACATCGTGGTATCGCCTGCCGAGCCCGCCGGCCGCCGCCACGACGTGTCCTGGTTCGAGGCGCCGGTGCAAAGGACCGGGCGCTGGATCGAGCATGTGCTCGAGCGCAACGTCGAGAGCGTGGTGCATTTCTGTGGGATCGCCGACTTCGACCGCAACGGCCAGTCCGACATCGTCACCGCGATGACCCAGAAGGGCGGCAACCCCAAGATCAAGGTCTACATGAACATCACCAATCGCAACGCGGCCGGCTCGACGGCCACGGTCGCGAACACCAGCTCGCACAGCATGAAGCTCCTGGTCGTGGACGGCAGGCCCAGTCTGGTCGGCGCGGACTACGCCAACCCGGGCGCGACGCCAATTCGGCTGTGGAGCGCGCGCCCCTAGCCTTCGGCGCCACGGCGCTGGTCGACGTGGCTACGGCGTTGCTCCTTTGCGCTGCACTTGAGAAACAGTGGGAGACCGTCTCATGCCTCTTGCAGCGAGGACGACGCTTGCCCGAGCCAGACAGGGAGGGGGGCTGCCTGTGCGGCGCCGTCCGCTACCGCGTGCATGCCCCGCTGCGTGACATCGTGGCCTGCCATTGCGGCCAGTGCCGCCGCTGGCACGGCCATGTCGGCGCCTACACCGCGGTGGCGCGCGAGGCGCTGGAGCTGACGGCGGAGGAGGAGCTGGTCTGGTACCGGTCCTCCGACCGGGCCACCCGCGGCTTCTGCCGCGTCTGCGGCTCGAGCCTGTTCTGGCAGGGCGACGGCCGGGCCTACGTCGCCGATCGCCGCGGGCTCGCTCGACGACGCCTCGGGGCTTCGCCTGGCCGCGCACATCTTCGTCGCCGACCGGGCCGCCTACGACGCGATCACCGACGGCCAGCCCCAGCACCCGCACGGCCTCGGCTGACGGGCCGCACCTGGGTGTCGCCCGGCGGTACGGCCCCTATATGAGGAAGTTGGTCGGACCGGGGGTGAGGGGGCGATGGCACGCGACACGGCTGACGACCTCGCCGCCCGGATCGTCGAGGCGGGCCTCGCCGGCGTGGGCGAGACCGAACTGCTGCGCGGCTTCTGCGAGCGCCTCGTCGCGGCCGGGATTCCCGTCATCCGGGGGATCCTCATCGTCGACACGCTGCACCCGGTCTACGAGGGCCGCGTGTTCCGCTGGTTTCGCGATCCGTCCGAACTCAGCGCGATGCACGAGTACCCGCGCAACGAGCTGGACGACACGGCCTCGATCAAGTGGCGCCAGAGCCCGTTCCATCATCTGGCCGAGACCGGTGCGGTCTGGCTGCGGTGCCATCTCGCCGCCGGCGAGCCCGCCCGGTTCCCCTCGGTCGAGGAGCTGGGCGAGGCCGGTCACACCGACTATCTGGCCTTCGTGCACCGCTTCGGCGGCGACGGCGTGATCGGCGAGATGGACGGTGTCGCCTCCTCCTGGTCCACCGACGCGCCGGGCGGCTTCACCGACGGGCACATCGCCGTGCTGCAGCGGCTCGTGCCTGCGCTCGCCCTGGCGATCAAGACGCGCCTCGCTGCGCAGGATCGCCGCCACGCTGGTCGAGACCTATCTCGGCCGCGATGCCGGGCGGCGGGTGCTCGCCGGGCGGATCGCGCGCGGCGTGGCCGACCGGATCAACACGGTCTTGTGGTTCTCCGACCTGCGCGGCTACACGCGCATCACCGACACGGCGGCACCCGAGCAGATCATCCCGCTGCTCAACGACTATGCCGAGGCGATCATCGGCGCCATCCACGAGGCCGGCGGCGACGTGCTCAAGCTGATCGGCGACGGCACGCTCGCGATCTTCGAGGCGCGCGAGCCCGCCCAGGCCTGCCGCTGCGCGCTTCTGGCGGCCGAGCTGGCGGGGGAGCGGATCGGGGCGGTCAACGACCGGCGGGTCGCGACCGGCCTGCCGGTCACCCGGCCCTACCTCGCCCTGCATGTCGGCGAGGTGCTCTACGGCAACATCGGCAGCCCCGAACGGCTCGACTTCACCGTGGTGGGCCCGGCCGTGAACGAGGTCGCCCGCATCGCCGCGATGTGCCGCTCGGTCGAGCGCGACGTCCTGTTCTCGGCGGCCTTCCAGGCCGAAGCCGCCGCGGAGGACCGGGCGCGGATGGTCTCGGTCGGACGCTACGCCCTGCGCGGCGTCGGCCGGCCACAGGAACTCTACACGCTGGCCTGACCGCGAGCGGCCGGCAGTCGGACGATCGCGGGCGCCTGCTCGCCGGGTCGGCCACGCTCTTTGCCGGTGCTACCGCCGCGGCGCACTGACCAGGAGGGCGGCGCTCAGCCGCTGCCCTCGCGCCAGTCGCGCAGCCGCCACCACCAGGAGGCCGCCGGCAACAGCGACCTCTGGGCGCGATGCAGCGGGTAGCGCTCGACCGGCAGGCCGTCGAGGCCGGTCCGCCCTTCCGGCTTGCCCAGGATCTTGTTGGCGGCCCGCCAGCCCAGATAGGGCATCATCGCGATCCCCGAGCCGCCGCAGCCCAGGGCGTGCCAGACCCCGTCCGCCCCGCCCAGCAGCGGGTGGCCGGCCCGCGTCATGGCGATGTTCCCGCTCCAGGCGTGGCTGATGCGGACGTCCTGCAGCTCCGGGAACAGGCCGACCAGGAGCTGGCGCAGTCTTGCGGCCGAGCGGGCAGGGGGGATCGGGTGCAGGGCCGCCCGGCCGCCCAGGATCAGCCGCTGGCCGTCCGGCGAGGCGCGGTAGTAGCAATGGGCCGAGCGGGTCTCGACGATCATCCGCCCGCCCGGGATCAGCCGCCGCACCCGCTCGGCGCCGAGCGGCTCGGTGGCGATCAGGAAGCTCGGCACCGGCAGCACGGCCCGCGCCAGGCGGCCGGCCGCCGCGGGCGTGTAGCCGTTGGTGGCGATCAGCACGTCGCGGGCCGCGATCCGCCCGCGCGGCGTGACGGCGGTGGTGCCGTCCAGCGCGGTGAGCGGCGTGTTGCCGTGGACCATGGCACCGGCCTCGCGCGCACGGGCGAGCAGGCCGGCATGGAGGAGGGCGGGCTGCACGGCGCCGTGCCGCAGGAACACGGCACCGCCATGGTAGCGGTCGGTGGCGACCTCGCGCCCGACCTCGCCGGGCGGCACGAGCTCGGCCTCGAGACCGAGCAGCCGGCGCTGTTCCTCGAGCTCGAGCGCCATCGCCGCGAAATGCGCCTGGGTCCAGGCGCCACGGAACCGGCCCGTCACCGCGAAATGGCAGGCGATCCCCTCCTGGCGGATCAGCCCGGTCGTGAACGCCAGGGCCTCGTGGCCCTCGCGCAGGACGGCCAGTGCGGTCGCCTCGCCGTAGCGGCGGCGCAGGTCGCCGAGGCCGACCCGGTGGCCGCTGCCGATCATCCCGCCGCTGCGCGTGCTGGCGCCGAAGCCCGGACACCCGGCATCGAGCACCAGGACCGAGCGGCCCGCTCGGGCCAGGCCGAGCGCCGCGGTCAGACCCGCATAGCCGGCACCGACCACCAGCGCGTCGACGCGCGCCGGCAGCGGATCCGCCGCGGGCGACCGGTCCGGCGGCGCCTCCTCCCACCAGTAGGGCTCGCTCGCCACCATCCGCCTAGACAGGAGACGGCGCGGCGGTGGCCGTGCCCCAGTCGGGCTTGAAGGCGAGGATCGCGGGCTCCGGCGGCAGGCGCGGGTTGAACAGCGCGTTGTGCCACCAGGTGGCGGCGTGGAACGGGTCGTCCTCGGCGAGCCGCCGTACCGTGCAGGGCAGGTCGTAGCTCTGGTTGAACTGGGCGAAATGCAGGCGGCACTGACCGGCAGCACCCAGGCTGCCGGCAAGCGGGGAATTGCCGGCGAACAGCGCGGTGACCTCGTCGCTGAACAGGCGCGGCTGCTGGAAGTAGGTGCCCTGGAACAGGCGCATGGCGGCCTCCCAGCGCTCGAGCGGCTCCTGCGTGCGCTGGACGATGAAGCGCAGCTCGGCGAGCATCGCGTGCGCCGGCAGGCGGTTGAGCACGACCGTGATCGGCCCGAGCTCCTCGCCGAGCCATGCCGTGGGCCGCATGCCGGCGGTCGGGCGGCCGTCGCCCTCGCGGGCGGCGAGCTGGCGCAGTCGGCATTGCCAGCCGACGAAATGGTGCATCAGGACGAGCTTGGCGGCGTCGAGCCGCACGAGCCTGCTGGCGTCAGCCGGCATCCATCCTCCACGCCGCTCCAATGCGGACCAGTCTGGACCGATTGCGGCCGGCCGGGCACCGATTTGGTCCAGACCGGGCTCGGAATTGGTTGCGCTCTCGCGCCCGCCTTGGCAAGCTTCGGTCGATCAACGGAGGCAGCCGCAGCGGGAGACGCACATGTTCGGCGAGAAGATGTGGGGCAGCGAGCCGTTCTGGGGTCTGGGTGCCGAGTGGGATCCGCAATGGGTTCTCAGCGACCGCCAGAAACAGCTGCAGGCTGACCTCATCGAACTGTGCCGGACCACCCTGCGCGAGAATGCCGTCGAGAGCGACAAGAAGCTCCTCTTCCCGCGCAAGAACTTCCAGGCCCTGGCCAAGCTCGGGCTGCTCGGCCTGATCGCGCCCAAGGAACTGGGCGGCATGGGCGAGAACCATGTCTGTGCTGCCATGGTGGTCGAGACCATCGCCCGCTACGGCTGTGCTTCCACCGCCATGTGCTACACCATGCACCTGGGTGCGGTCGCCGCCGCCGCCCTGCGCTACCACGACAGCGCGCCCTTGCGCGACATCCTCTCGCGCCTCGACCAGGACTGCCTCGTCGGCACGCTCTCCTATTCGGATCCCGAGACCGGCGGCCATTTCTGGTACCCGATGTCGTCGGGTGCCGAGCGCACCGCGGATGGATGGAAGGTCAAGAAGAAGGCGTCCTGGACCACCTCGGGCGGGTTTGCCGACTGGTACATCGTCCAGACCACCAGCCCCGACTTCGACGGCAACTACGCCAATCTCTCCTGCTTCCTCATCATGGGCGACGAGGTCAGCGCCGATCCCGCCAACTGGGACGGGCTGGGCCTGCGCGGCAACCAGTCCGGGCCGATGGAGGTCAAGGACAAGGTGGTCCCGCTCGACCGCCTGGTCGGCCCGGTGGGCGACGGGGCCTCGTCCAACGACGAGTGCGTCGACCCGTTCTTCCTCCTGTGCTCCTCCTCCTGCTGGAACGGGATCAGCCTCGGCCTGATCGACATCGCCAAGGCGCACACCACGCGCAAGACCCACAAGGACGTCGGCCTGCGGGTCTGCGACTACCCGACCATCCAGGACTATGTCGGCGAGTCGATCATCGACACCAACGCCAGCCGGGCACTGGTCTTCCAGATGGCCCAGTGCATGGACCAGCTGACCAATGGCTGCGACTGGTCGATCCACCGCGACCTCGCCGTGCTGCCCCGCGCCCAGGTGCTGCACTGGATGTGGCAGGTGAAGTTCACCGCCGCCAAGAACGTCGCCCACGTGTCGGACAAGATGCTCCATGCCTGCGGCGGCACCGCCTACAAGCCGCAGCTCGGCATCGAGCGCTACCTGCGCGACGGCAAGGCCGGGTGGGTGATGGGCCCCTCCAACGAGATCCTGCGCCAGTTCGTGGGCAAGGCCTCGCTCCTGGGCTTCCCGAGCCTCGACTACTGGAACCAGGCCATCAACGAGCGGGCGATCACCAACGAGCTCAAGAAGATGGACTCCGAGCAGAAGCGGGCCCTGGCCGAGCGGCTGCTGGCCGAGGCCGGCCCGGTGGCGCAGGCCGCCGAATGAACCAGCGGGCCGCTCGCAGCCGGCCCGCCAACAACAACCAGATCGGGCGCTTTTGTCTGGCAGGGCGCCGGGTGGTGCGGGAGTGGTTCCCGCATCGGCACCGGCGGCAACACGGGAGAAGGCGAGCATGCGGGTAGCAACGTACCGATCGATGGCGGCCAGTGCGGCGGTGATCGCACTCGTCGGCCTGGGCAGCGCGCAGGCGGCGGTGCCGGAGAGCCCCGATCCGATCCGGATCGTGGTCAACAACTGGACCAGCCAGAACGTGCTGGCCGAGGTGGCCGGCAAGCTCCTGCAGAAGATGGGCTACAACGTCGAGTACAAGCCCTCCGACACCCAGCTGCAGTACACCGCCATGGCCAATGGCGACATGGACTTCCAGGTCGAGGTCTGGGAAGGCAGCCAGAAGACGGCGTTCGAGAGCGGGGTTGCGGGCGGCGGCCTGGTCGATGCCGGCACCCACGAGGCGGTGACCCGCGAGGAGTGGTGGGTGCCCGACTATGTCAAGGAGGCCTGCCCCGAGCTGCCGGACTGGAAGGCCCTGGACGCCTGCGCGGAGAAGTTCGCCACCGTCGAGACCTCGCCCAAGGGCCGCTTCGTCGGCCCGCCGGCCGACTGGGGCAAGCACTACAGCGAGCGCATCCAGGCCCTGGGCATGAACTACGAGGAGGTCCCGGTCGGTCAGGCCGCCACGCTCTGGGCCGAGCTCGACGCGGCGGTGGCCAGGAAGGAGCCGATCGTCCTCTTCAACTGGACGCCCAACTTCATCGAGGCCAAGTACCCGGGCTTCTTCATCGAGTTTCCCGAGTTCGCCGCCGAGTGCCTGAGCGACCCGGCATGGGGCAGCAACCCGGACGCGGTCTACGATTGCGGCGCACCCCGCAACGGCTACCTCAAGAAGGCGGCCTGGAAGGGCATGGCGGAGAAGTGGCCGGCCGCGTTCCAGTTCCTGCAGAACATGAACTTCACCAATGCCCAGATCGCCCAGGCGGCGATGATGGTCGACGTCGAGGGCATGACGCCGACCCAGGCCGCCGATGCCTGGATCGAGCAGAACCAGGCGGTGTGGGAAGCCTGGATGCCGAAGTCCTGACGCTCCATCCCGACTGACGGGACGGCCGGGGCGCGCAGCCCCGGCCGTCTTCGCGCACAGCTCCGGCGGAGGCCAAGATGGACCACTCGGCCCAGATCGCCTGCGACGGCCTCTGGAAGCTCTACGGTGCCGATCCGGCGGGCTTCCTCGCCCGCCACGGCGGCGCACCGTCGCTGGAGGCGTGCCGGGCCGAGGGCTATGTCGCGGCCGTCCGCGACGTCGGGTTCGCGGTGACCCGCGGCGAGATCCTCGTCGTCATGGGCCTGTCCGGATCCGGCAAGTCGACCCTGATCCGCTGCCTGTCGCGGCTGATCGAGCCGACCGCGGGCCGGGTGCTGTTCGACGGCAGCGACCTTCTGGCGGTGGACGAGCCCGGCCTGATCGAGCTGCGCCGGCACAAGATGGGCATGGTGTTCCAGCATTTCGGCCTGCTGCCGCACCGCACCGTCCTGGACAATGTCGCCTTCCCGCTCGAGGTGCAGGGCCTGGAGCCCAAGCGCCGCGAGGCGCGGGCCCGGGAGATGGTCCGGCTGGTGGGGCTCGAGGGCCGGGAAGGCTACTTCCCCCGCCAGCTCTCGGGCGGCCAGCAGCAGCGCGTCGGCATCGCCCGCTCGCTGGCGGTCGAGCCCGACGTCTGGTTCCTGGACGAGCCGTTCTCGGCGCTGGACCCGCTGATCCGGCGCGAGATGCAGGACGAGTTCCTCCGCCTGCAGCGCTCCTTGAAGAAGACCATCGTGTTCATCACCCACGACTTCGCCGAGGCGGTCCGGGTCGCCGACCGCATCGGGATCATGAAGGACGGTGCCTTGATCCAGCTCGGCACCGCCGAGGAGCTGGTCATGGCGCCGGCGGACGGCTACGTCGCCGACTTCGTCAAGGACGCGCCGCGCGGACGTCTGGTCAGCGTCGGGCGCGTGATGCAGCCCTGGACCGGCGACGCTCGGCCGGGACGCGCGGTTCCGGCCCGCGCCATGCTCGACGCGGTGGCCCCGGAGGTGCTTGGCGCCGACGGCCCGGTGGCGGTCACCGACGAGGCTGGGCTGCCGGTCGGGCTGATCACGCGCGAACAGCTGATCGGGTTCCTGTTCGAGCCGTCGCGCGCCGCATGAGTGCTACCATCGAGCGCCTGCGTGCCCGGCCCTGTCGCCAGCCGATCCTGGCGAACGCCGGTGCTGGCGCTGCTGGTCGTCCTGGGTACCGCCTGGCTCGCCCGTGCGGTGCCCTGGACCTGGCGCCCGCCGCGCGAGGCGCTGCCGCCCTTGCGGCAATGGCTGACCGAGTTCTTCGCCTGGCTGGGCAAGGACGCGTCCTTCGGCCTGTTCACCGTCCGCGACCTGACCCGCGGCATCTCCTGGCTCTTGAGCTTCCCGCTCGCCTGGTCGGAAGGGCTGCTCGCCGACGGCTTCCTCGCGCAGGGCCTGCCCGCCCTCCCGTGGCTGGGCGTCGCCCTGGCCGCGACCATCCTCGCGCACCACGCCGGCGGGCGCCGGCTCGCGCTCCTCACCGCCGCCGGCTGCGCCTATCTGGCCCTGTTCGGTGTCTGGGTGCCGGCCATGCAGACGCTGTCCCTGGTGCTGGTGGCGGCACCGCTGGCGGCCGCGGTGGGCCTGCTCGCCGGGATCGCCGCCACCCGCAGCCGGCGCGCCGAGACCGCGCTCACCATGGTCTTCGACCTGCTGCAGAGCATCCCGCACCTCGCCTACCTGGCGCCGGTGATCGTCCTGTTCGGCTTCGGGCAGGTGCCCGCACTCCTGGCCACGGCACTCTTCGCCATGCCGCCGATGGCGCGCTGCACGATCCTGGGCATCCGCGGCGTGCCCGCGGAGATCGTCGAGGCCGGCATCATGTCCGGCTGCACCCGGCGCCAGCTGCTGCTCAAGGTCCGGCTGCCCGCGGCACGGCCGACCCTGCTGCTCGGCCTCAACCAGGTCGTGATGCAGTCCTTGGCCATGGTGGTGATCACCTCGCTGATCGGCGCGGTCGGCCTCGGTCAGAGGCTCATGTTCTCGCTGCAGCAGCTGCGGGTCGGCGAGGCGGTGGAGCAGGGTCTGGCGGTCGTGGTGCTGGCGGTGATCCTCGATCGGATCAGCCAGGCCTACGCCCACCGCGAGCCCGTCGCGATCGCCGGTTGGCGGCGTCACGCCCACCTGCTCCTGGCGCTGGGCGGCGTGCTGCTGTGCATCGCCGCGGCCACGGTCGTTCCGGCCGTTCGCGCGCTGCCCGAGCAGCTCACCCTGTCGACGGCCGCCTTCTGGGACGGCCTGGTCCGCTGGATGGCGGTGAACCTCTACTGGTTCCTCGGGCCGATGCGGGACGGGCTCACCGCCTACGTCCTCCTGCCGCTGCGCAACGCCATCCTGATGACACCCTGGACCATGGCCGTCGGGCTCGTCGCCCTGGCCGGCTGGAGCCTCGGCGGCGTCGGTCTCGCGGTCCGGGTCGCGCTGCTGGCCGGGTTCATCGTCCTGTGCGGCCTGTGGGTGCAGGCGCTGATGACCCTCTACGCCGTCACCGCCGCGGTCATTCTGTGCATCCTGATCGGCGTGCCGGTCGGCATCTGGGCGGCCGAGCGGCCGCGCGTCGGCCGCGTCGTCGACGCCGTCTGCGACACCCTGCAGACCTTCCCGTCCTTCATCTACCTGATCCCGGTCATCATGCTGTTCCGGGTCGGCGACCTCTCCAACATCATCGCCATCGTCGGCGCTGCCAGCGTGCCGGTGATCCGCTTCACCAAGCTCGGCCTGAGCCTCGTGTCGCCCACGGTGATCGAGGCCGCGACCGCCGCCGGCGCCACGCGCCGCCAGCTGCTCTGGAAGGTGAAGCTGCCGCTGGCCTTCCCGGAGATCATGCTGGGCGTCAACCAGACCATCATGATGGCGCTGGCGATGACCGCGATCACCGCACTGATCGGCTCGCGCGACCTCGGCCAGGAGATCCTCAAGGCCCTGCCGGACCAGGACACCGGCCGCGGCGTGCTGGCCGGCCTGTCGATCGCCTGCCTGGGCATCATCGCCGACCGCCTGATCCACGCCTGGACCGATCGTCGCCGGCGGGCCCTCGGCCTGGCGTGATGGCGGCGGCCCGCCCGCTTGCCGCCGCCCTGATGCTGATGCTGGCGTTCGGTTCGATCCACGCCTTCAGCCTGTTCCTGGCGCCGCTGGAGGCTGCTACCGGCGCCACGCGCGCGGACGTCAGCCTCGTCTACGGTCTGGCGCTCGCCGCACTCACCGGTGCGGTGCTGGGTGCCCAGTGGCTCATGGCCCGACTCGCGCCGTGGCAGCTGGCGGTCGCCGCCTGCCTCCTCGCCGCCCTCGGGCTCGCGCTCGCCGCCGGGGCCCCGCCGCTGCTGCTGGCCCAGCTGGGCTACGGGCTCCTGTTCGGCGCCGCCAACGGCGTCGCCTATGCGTCCTGCCTGGTGATCGCGGGTGGTCTTGGCGCCAAAGGCTCCGGTTGGCGGATCGGCGCGGTCACGGCGACCTATGCGCTGGGCGCGGCACTCGCGGCGATCCTCCTGGGCCAGGCGTTGCCGACGGTCGGCTGGCGGCACAGCCTGCTGGGGCTCGCCGCACTCTTCGCCCTCCTGGCCGGGTGCGCCGGGCTGCTCCTGCGGGGGATCCGCATCGACCCGCAGACCGTGCCCCGCCGGGAGCCGGGGCGTGCCCGACTCTGGCCCTACTGGCTCGCCTACGGTGCCAGCGTCGCCGCCGGCCTGATGGTGCTCGGGCACGCTGCGGCGATCGCCGGGCCGTCCGCGTCGGGTGCCGCCGCGACCATGCTGGCTGCACTCGCCAACGCGGCCGGCGGCCTTGTCGCCGCGCTGGCCGCCGACCGGATCGCGGGCCCCAGGCTGCTGGCGCTCGTCTCGCTCCTGTCCCTGGCCGGCCTCGCCCTCCTGCTCGCCGGGGGCCCCGGCACTGCCTTGGCCGGCATCGGCCTCGTGGCCCTGGCCTACGGTGCGCACATCGCTGCCTTCCCGGTCGCGATCCGGCGCGCGTTCGGCGCGGCGTCCTTCGCCTGGGCCTATGGACGGGTCTTCACCGCCTGGGGTATCGCCGGGATCGCCGCACCCTGGCTGGCGGGCGCGTTGTTCGACCCGTCGACCGGCTACCAAGTGGCCTTCGTCGCGGCGATGGCCGTTGCCGCCCTGGGGCTTGCCTGCAATCTCGTCTTGGCCGCCTCTGCCAGACCACCGACCGCCGGAGTGAGCCGTGACTGAGCCCCTGACCGTCGCCTGCCTCCAGCACTGTGCTGACCTCGACGTCGCCGGCAATCTGCGCACCCTGCGCGCAGGGATCGAAGCCGCGGTGGAGCGGGGTGCCAGGCTGGTGGCCCTGCCCGAATACTGCGCGACCTACGGCGAGGGCCCGTCCGGCCTTCTGGTCGGCGCTGAGCCCGAGGCCGGCCACACGGCCCTCGGCGGAGCTGCGCGCCGTTGCGCGGACCCATGGCTGCTGGCTCGCCATCGGCTCGCTCGGCGTGCTCGCCGCCGACGGGCGGACCTGGAACCGCTCCTACCTGGTCGATCCCCAGGGCGAGATCCGCGCCCGCTACGACAAGATCCACCTGTTCGACGTCGACCTCGAAGGCGGCGAGCGCTACCGCGAGAGTGCGTCCATAGCGCCGGGCGAGCAGGCGGTCGTGGCCGAGACGCCCTTCGGCGGCCTCGGCCTCAGCATCTGCTACGATCTGCGCTTCCCCCAGCTCTACCGGGCGCTGGCCAAGGCGGGTGCCCGCATCCTCCTGGTGCCCGCCGCCTTCACCCGCACCACCGGCCGCGCGCACTGGCATGTCCTGCTGCGGGCGCGCGCCATCGAGACGGGGTGCTTCGTCGTCGCCGCATCGCAATGCGGCGAGGGGCCGGGCGGCCGGCTCGCGCGCTACGGCCACTCGCTGGTCGTGAGCCCGTGGGGCGAGGTGCTGGCCGATGCCGGCGAGGAGCCGGGGACCGTCATCGCGTCGCTGGATCTGGCACAGGTGGACGCCGCGCGCCGGGCCATCCCGGCATTGCGCCACGACCGGGCCTTCCTGCCGCCGTCTGCCGGCTGACGGGGCATGCCGACAACCGTGCGACCCTGGCAGCCGCAGGACCGCGCCGCCATCGTGGCGTTGAACGCCGAGCTGCAGGAGCATGAGCGGATGCGGCGGCCGAGCCGCCTTCCGGGCCCGGCGATGACCGAGGCCTACATGGCCGAGCTCGAGGCCCATCTCGCGCGCAAGGGAGCCGATGGCGCGCTGCTGGTGGCCGAGGACGAGGGTGGCCAGGTGCTGGGCTTCGCGACCTGCTTCGTCGAGGAGGACGAGCTCGAGCAGGAGCCGCGCCTGGCCCGCATCGAGGATCTCGTCGTCGCCGCACCGGCGCGGCGACGGGGCATCGCCCGGGCGCTGGTCGCCGAGGCGTGCCGCTTCGCCCGCGGGCGCGATGCCGGGCGGATCGTGCTGTCGGTCCTGACCAGCAATGTCGAGGCCGCCGCGGCCTACCGCCGGCTCGGCTTCCGGCCGTTCCTCGTGACGCTGGAGCGGAGCCTGGCCGGCGACGGGCAGCGCGAACCGTGAGCGCGACCGCGACCACGGCCGAGGTGTTCCGGGCCGAGCGCTGGCGGATCGCGCTCACCTATGGCGTCACCCTGCTCGAGAACCTGTTCTATCTCCTCTACCCCTGGACCATCGGGCTCGCCATCGACGGGCTGCTGGCCGGCCGGGGTCCGATGGCCATCCTGCCGCTGGTCGTCATCTGGGGGCTGCACATCGTCGTCGGCGCGTCGCGGCAGGTCTACGACACCTGGGTGTTCGCCCGGATCCACGCCAGGATCGCCACCGCCACGATCGAGCGCCAGCGGCTGGCCGGGATCGACACCACCGAGATCGCCGCGCGCAGTGCCATGAGCCGCGAGCTGGTCGATTTCTTCGAGCGCGAGGTGCCGACGCTCATCACCGCGGCCCTGGGCCTGGTCGGCGGGATCGCGATGCTGTTCTGGTACGATTGGCTGGTGGGCCTGGTGGTGACGGCCTGGATGGTGCCCGTGGCCGTGGTCTACACGGCGATGGGCCGCCGCGCGCACCGGCTCAACAAGGACCTCAACGACGAGACCGAGCGCGAGGTCGACCTGATCCACCGCAGCCGCTTCGGCCCGCTGGCCTCGCATTTCCGCCGCCGCGGCCGCCTGCGGGTCCGCCTGTCCAACGCCGAGGCGCGCAGCTGGGCCGCGGTCGAGCTGTTCTCGATCACCGCCGTGGTGCTGGTGATCCTGCGCATGACCGCGCTCCCGGGCATCCAGGCCGGCGAGCTCTACGCCATGCTCGCCTATGTCTGGCGGGTCCTGGAATGCCTGGACCAGGCGCCGATGCTGGTGCAGCGCTTCGCACGCCTGCTCGACATCCGCCGCCGCCTCGAGGAAGGCCGCGATCCGGCGCTGGCCTGATCAGGGCAGGAAGGTCTCGCGCCGGTACCACGGCACCGCACTGACGTTCACCAGCTCCTGCGTGCCGTCGAGCATCCGGCCGAGCAGCGGGCCGCTCGCGGTCAGCTCCAGGCGGGAGACGCGGTCGACCCCGGTCACGCTGCTGCGCACCGGATCGACGCCCCAGTCGCCCCGGTAGATGCGGAAGAAGGCGGGGTCGAGGCCGGAATAGGTGCGCTGGTCGAAGGTCAGGAAGGCGGGCGGACCCTGGACGTAGCTCAGGCCGAGTGCGAGCCGGTCGCCGGCCGGTGATTCCGCCTCCCAGTCCTCGTCGACGACGCCGTCGCGGCTGTGGCGCGCGAACTCGACCTTGCCCGCGACATAGGTGCGATAGGCGCCGGGCGCCCCGGCGGGCTCGGCCGAGATGCCGCCCACCACCACCGGACCGGCCGTCCCAGCCGCATCGCGGCCGGGCACCACCACGACGAACAGGCGGTTGGTCGCAGGCTCGATCGGCCGGTTGGCCGCATCGGTGGCGAGCAGGCGCTCGATCAGCACCAGGATCAGGTTCGCACCCTTGGCGGGGCCCTGCGGCACGGCCGCGGGTTGCCAGCCCGCGGGCAGCACCGCCTGGGCCGCGGCGTCCGCCACCTTGAAGTAGAGGTAGGTGCGGGTCTCGTAGACCTTCTCCACCAGGGTCTCGGCCCGGGCAGGCCCAGCGAGGCCGGCCAGCAGCGCCAGGAGCAGGGCACCGCGGCGCGACAGGGCGGAGCGGCTCATTCGGACCTCGGCTCGTGCAGGCGGTGGTAGGCGCCGCGGTAGTAGAGCAGCGGCCGCCGCGCATCGTCGTAGGCCATGCGCTCGACCCGGCCCACGAAGATCACGTGGTCGCCGCCGGCATAGGTGTAGGCGATGCTGCACTCGAAGTTGGCGTGGCAGTGCGCCAGGATCGGGCAGCCATGGTCCCAGGTCTGCCATTCCACGCCCGACCATTTGTCGGACATGGTGCGCGCGAACCGGTTCGACAGCTCGTGCTGGTCCTCGGCCAGGATGTTGACCGCGAAGTGGCCGGTCGAGAGGAAGTCCCACAAGGAGAAGGCCCGGCGGTCGAGGGAGAACAGGACCAGCGGCGGATCGAGCGACACCGAGTTGAACGAGTTGGCGGTGACACCCAGCATCTGGCCGCGGCCGCCCAGGGCGGTGATGATCGTGACGCCGGTGGCGAAGCACCCCAGGTGGCTGCGGAACTCGCGCGGATCCAGCTTGGGCGGCGGCTTGTCGAGGGCGGCCGCCTCCAGGTCGGGTTCTTGCGGGATCATGGTGGTCCTGCCATCATTGGTGCGTCACCCTTAGCAGATTGGTCGGATTTGGTCTGCAACTGGTCCAGTGGCGGGTGAGGGCATGACGGTTGCGTCCGCGATCGTAGCACCCTGGCGGCCGCGCCTGCTCACGGCAGGGATGACGGCGCTCGAACCGGGTGTCGAGCGCTACGTGGTGCGCGGCGGGGGCATCCTCGGGATCGAGCTGGCGCCGGGCGACCGCCTGGAGCTCGCCGACCCGGATGGCGGCCAGCCGGCCGAGCTGGTCCTGTTCGCCCGGGACGGACGGGATCTGTCCGGCGCGCTGGCCCCCGGCCGGACGACGGCACCCGAAGGCATCCGTACCCTGCTCGCCGCGGACGGCGAGGACGCCTGGCGGGTGCGGACGGCGCTGCGCCGCCGCGGGCTCGACATCGGGACGGTGCGGGCGATCCGGTTGTTCGGCGCGGATTCGCCGGCCGGTGCCGAGAGCGCCTTCACCGCGGGCGAGGGCGGCTACCTGCTCGTGGCCGCACCCGGCGGGCCGATGAGCCCGTGGGAGCAGGCACCGCCGACCGATCTTCTGCTGTTCGTGCGCCGTGCAGCGCCCATGACGCCGGGCGACGAGCGGCTGCCGGAGCCCCTGGCCGATCCGCGCTTCGAGCTGCGCGTGGCACCGGCCAGTGCCGAGCCCTACCTCGTCCGCGCCGGCGAGTTCATCCAGATCATCGACGTGCGCGGACGCCAGTGCTCCGATTTCGTCGCCTACGACCAGGCCCCGCTCGACCGCGGGATCGTGCGCGGCATCGACAACGTCACCACGCGCACGCTCACCGGCAGCGCCTACCCCAAGCCCGGCCTGTTCTCCAAGTTCTTCGACGCCGACATGAACCCGCTGGTGGAAGTGGTCCAGGACACGGTCGGCCGGCACGACAGCTTCAACCTCGCCTGCACCGCGCGCTACTACGAGGACCAGGGCTATTTCGGCCACGTCAACTGCTCGGACAACTTCACCGAGCGCCTGACCGCGCACGGGCTGCCGCCGCAGCGGGGCTGGCCCGCGATCAACCTGTTCTTCAACACCGCGGTCGATTCCCAGAGCGTCATCCACTTCGACGAGCCCTGGTCGCGGCCGGGCGACTACGTGCTCCTGCGGGCCATGACCGACCTGGTCTGCGCCTCCTCGGCCTGCCCGTGCGACATCGACGCCGCCAATGGCTGGGTGCTGACCGACATCCATGTCCGGGTCTATCCCGAGACCAACCTGTTCAAGCGCGCGGTGGGCTATCGCATGACGCCGGACGCACCTTTGCAGCTCACCAAGGAAACCGGCTTCCACGCCCGCACGTCGGCGCTGACCCGCGATCTGGTCGAGTATCGCGGCTACTGGCTGCCCAACAGCTTCGCCAAGGCCGGGCCGATCGAGGAGTACTGGGCCTGCCGCGAGCGCTGTGCGGTCCTCGACCTCTCCGCCTTGCGCAAGTTCGAGGTGCTCGGGCCCGATGCCGAGACGCTGCTGCAGCGGACCCTGACCCGCAACGTCCGCCGGCTCGCGGTCGGGCAGGTCGTCTATGCCGCCATGTGCTACCCGCATGGCGGGATGATCGACGACGGTACGCTGTTCCGCCACGGCCCGGACCAGTTCCGCTGGATCGGCGGCGACGACTATGGCGGCATCTGGCTGAAGGAGCAGGCCCAGGCGCTGGGCCTCGACGTCCACGTCAAGCCGGCCACCGACCAGATCCACAACCTCTCGGTCCAGGGCCCGCGCTCGCGCGAGATCCTGCGCGGGATCGTCTGGACGCCGCCCGGCCGCCCGACCGTCGACGAGCTCGGCTGGTTCCGCTTCACGGTGGGGCGGATCGGCGGCTTCCAGGGCATCCCGATCGTGCGTCTCGCGCACGGGCTACACGGGCGAGCTCGGCTACGAGGTCTTCTGCCATCCCAAGGACGGACCCGCCGTCTGGGACGCCGTGATGCAGGCCGGCGAGCCGTTCGGCATCGCACCACTGGGGCTCGCCGCCCTGGACATGCTGCGGATCGAGGCCGGCCTCGTGTTCGCCGGCTACGAGTTCGACAGCACCACCGACCCGTTCGAGGCCGGCATCGGCTTCACCGTCGCCGCGAAGGACGAGGACTGGATCGGTCGCGAGGCCCTGGCGCGACGCAAGGCACACCCGCAGCGCCAGCTGGTCGGCCTCGAGCTCGCGGGCAACGAGCACACCGCCAAGGGCGACCCGGTCTTCGTCGGGCGCGCCCAGGTGGGTGCCGTGACCAGCGCCACCCGCTCGCCGCTCCTGAAGACGAACCTCGCCCTGGCCCACCTCGACGTGCGCGTACGCCGACCTGGGCACCGCCGTCGCGATCGGTAAGCTGGACGGGCTGCAGAAACGCCTGCCGGCGACCGTCGTGCGCTTTCCGTTCTACGATCCGGACAAGAGCCGCGTCCGGGCGTAGGCCAATCCCGACGAGGATTTCCGCACCGATGAGCGCCTTGTTCCAGCCGCTGACGCTGCGCGGCCTGACGCTGCCCAACCGGATCGTCGTCTCGCCGATGTGCCAGTACTCGGCGGACGAGGGGGCCGCGACCGACTGGCACCTGCTCCATCTCGGCCACCTCGCGCTCTCGGGTGCGGGGATGCTGTGCATCGAGGCCACCGCCGTCGAGGCTGCCGGCCGGATCACCCATGGCTGCCTCGGCCTGTGGGACGACGCCACCGAGGCGGCGCTGGTACCGGTCCTGGCCGCGATCCGACGGCACTCTCCGATCCGGGTGGTGATGCAGGTCGCCCATGCCGGCCGCAAGGCATCGAGCGGCCGGCCCTGGGAAGGCGGCCAGCTGGTCCCGGTCGATGCCGGCGGCTGGACGCCGGAGGCGCCGTCGCCCGTGGCTCACAAAGAGGGCGAGCCGCCTCCGCGCGAGCTGGATGCCCGCGGCCTCGCACGGATCCGCGATGCCTTCGCCGCCACCGCGGGACGGGCGGCACGGCTCGGTCTCGACGGGCTGGAGGTGCACGCGGCGCACGGCTACCTGCTGCACCAGTTCCTCTCCCCGATCGCCAACCGGCGCGAGGACGCCTATGGCGGCAGCCTCGAGAACCGGATGCGCTTCCCGCTCGAAGTGTTCGAGGCGGTGCGCGCCGCGTTCCCGGCCGACCGGCCGGTGGGCGCTCGCGTCTCGGCGACCGATTGGGTCGAGGGCGGCTGGGATCTCGCCGACACGATCGCCTTCGCCAACGAGCTCACCCGCCGCGGCGCCGACTGGATCGACGTGTCCTCGGGCGGGGTGTCGCCAGCTCAGCGGATCGCACTCGGGCCGGGCTACCAGGTGCCGTTCGCGGCGGCGGTGCGCAAGGCCACGGGTGCGGTGACGATGGCCGTGGGCCTGATCACCGAGCCCCGGCAGGCGGAGGAGATCGTGGCCAGCGGGCAGGCGGACCTCGTCGCCTTGGCCCGCGGCATGCTCTACGATCCCAGGTGGCCCTGGCATGCGGCGGCCGAGCTCGGGGCGGAGGTCACCGCCCCGCACCAGTACTGGCGCTCGCAGCCGGCGCAGCACAAGGCGCTGTTCGGCGCGACCCGGTTCGGGGCACGCTGACCGCACGGGACAAGAATTGGGGGGAGGCGAGATGCGGCTGGTCCAGTATCGCGACGCGCAGGGCAACCGTGCCGTCGCCGCCGACACGGGCGACGGCCATCGGCGGGTCAGGGATGCCGATTCGGTCCATGCCCTGGCCTGGGAGGCCATCGTCGAGGAGCGCGCGCTCGCGGAGATGGTGGCCGAGCGCCGGACCGCCGAGGCGGTCGACGTGGCCGGCCTCGAGCGTGCCGGCCGGCTCCTGCCGCCGCTGGATCATCCCGGCGATCCCGCCCACATGCTGGTGACCGGCACCGGCCTGTCGCATCTCGGCTCGGCCGAGGGCCGGGACAAGATGCACAAGGACCTGGCCGAGGCGACCTCGCTCACCGACAGCATGCGCATGTTCAAGCTCGGGCTGGAGGGCGGCAAGCCCGCGCCGGGGCAGGATGGGCGTGCAGCCGGAGTGGTTCTACAAGGGCGACGGTGCGACCGTCGCCGCCCCCGGTCAGCCCCTGGAGAGCCCGTCCTTCGCGCTCGACGGCGGCGAGGAGCCGGAGATCGTCGGGCTCTACCTGATCGGGCCGGACACGCAGCCCTGGCGGATCGGCTTCGCGCTCGGCAACGAGTTCTCCGACCACGTCACCGAGAAGCAGAACTATCTCTACCTCGCCCACTCCAAGCTGCGGATGTGCAGCATCGGGCCGGAGATCCTGCTGGGCGACCTGCCCGGGGACGTCCGCGGCACCTCGCGCATCCGCCGCGACGGGGTCGTCGTGTGGGAGAAGCCGTTCCTCTCGGGCGAGGGCAACATGTGCCACTCGATCGAGAACCTGGAGCGCCACCACTTCAAGTACCCGGCCTTCCGGCGGCCGGGCGACGTGCACGTGCACTTCTTCGGCACCTCGACCTTGAGCTTCTCCGACGGCTTTCGCACCCAGGCCGGAGACGAGTTCGAGATCGAGGTCGCGGCCTTCGGCCGGCCGCTGCGCAACCGCCTGGCCGTGGTCGAGCTGCCGCCGGTCAGCCCGCGTCCGCTGCGCTGAGGCCGCGCGGGAGGCCGGCGGTCGACTTGGACTGGCGCGGCACCAGGAAGAACTCGCCGGATTCGTGGCCGGCGTAGCGGATCGGGGCGTATTGCGGCACCTGCTCGAACTGCGCGGCACCGGCGGCGTAGGTCACGCGCACCGTCACCTCGCGGTAGATGTCCTCGCCGTTCAGGACGCTCTTGTTGTTGCGCAGCACGTCCAAGAGCGCGCGGGCGAACACCGAATTGCCGCCACCGCCGGCATCGAGCACCGGCGTGAGGCCGCCCGAGGTGAGCGCGACCCGTGCGCGCTTCTTGGCCACGGTCTCCACCCAGGCGCGGCGGGCCTCCGAGGTCATGCCGGCGGCGAGACGCGCCTGCGAGGACCGGGTGAGCGTGCCCGAGTAGCAGCTGTCGGCGATCACCAGGATGCGCTTGGCGTTCATCGCGTTGAGCATGTCGGTGATGTCGACGTTGGAGATCCAGTTCGCGTTGTTGGTCTCCTCGGCGTCCACCGGCAGCCAGTAGCCGCGCTGGTTGCGTTCCTCCAGCGTGCCGTGACCGGCATAGTAGATCAGCAGGTTGTCCTGCTCGGTCAGCGTGGCCCGCAGGTCGTTGAGCGCCGAGAGAATGTCGTAGCGGGTGGCGTCGAGCAGGAGCTTGACCTTGAAGCCGTAGTCGTCCTCCAGGGTCTTGGCGACCTGCCGGGCATCGTTCTGCGCCATCTCCAGCTTGGAAATGTGTCGATAGCCGTTGTTGCCGATCACCAGCGCGTAGTAGCGGCCGAAATCGATCCCGCGCGTGTCGAGGGCGGGCAGGTCCGGCTGCTCGCCGACGAACTGGTCGATGCTGGCCACGGTGGTCGTGGCGGCCATGTCGGCCGGCTGCAGGACGAACCTGAGCTCGCCGCGCCCCGCCGAAGCGTCCACCGCGACGATCGCCACCTCGGTCTGGACCGAGCGCTGCAGCGGGATCTCGACCGTGAACATCCCGGCCTCGTCGGGCTGCAGGCGGGCGTCGTTGACGGTGAGCGACACCAGACGGCTCGGCGCGGTGACCTTGCCGACCACCGTCCTGGTCGGCTGGGTCGAGCGCACCTGCACCACCGGCACCCCGGTGCGGGTGCGCGAATCGAGCGACGGGTCGAGCAGCGTGATGACCGGCTCGTTCGTGGCATCGCCGGCGGCCGCGACCTGCGTGACCGGGCCGTCGAGCATGCCCGCCAGGGCCGCGATCTGGGTCTTGGTCTGCTGGCTGACGTCCTGGATCCGGGCGTCGAGCGCCGAGAGCTGGGCCTCCCGCTCACCCAGGCCCTTTTCCTTGGCCTCGAGCTCGCGCTCGCGCGCCGCGAGCTCGGCGAGCCGCTGCTCCGCAGCACTGTCCTTGGCGGCGACCGCAAGCTCGCGCTCGGCCAGGGTCTGGGTCGCCAGGGCGAGCTGCTGCCGCTCGCTCACCAGCTCCGCCTGCTGCGCGTCGAGCTGTGCCTTGACCTGCGCCACCGCCAGGATGACCTTGGCGTTCTCGGCCTGCGCGCGCTCGGCCATGCCGGCCTGGGCCGCGGTGAGCTGCTGCTCGCGCGCCGCCACCTCGGCCTGGCGCGCCGCCAGCAGGGAGCCGAGCCGGGTCAGCTCCTCCTGGCGTGCCGCCAGCATCTGCTCGAGCCGCATGCGGTCCGCACCGGTGGCCACCACGGCCTGCTGCTCGCGCCCCAGGGTCGCCAGCCGCTCGGCCAGCGCCGCCTCGGTCTCGGAGAGCTGCTGCTTGGCGCCTGCCAGCTCCTCGGCCATGATTTCCTGGTCACGCTCGCGCGCTGCCAGATGCTGCTCGCGGGCCCCGACCTGCGCCTGCCACTCGGCCAGCGAGGTTTGCAGGCTGGCCAGTTCCGCCGCGCGCGCGTCCAGGCGCTCGCGCTCGGCGGTCAGGTCGGGCGAATCCGGCAGCACCTCGCGCCGCGCCTCGGCCAGCCGGCTGCGCTCCCGCTCGAGCTGCGCGCGCGCCGTCGCCAGCTCCTGGCGCTCGCGCTGCTCGCTCGCGATCTCGCGCGCCCGCTGCGCCCGCTCGCGCTCCGCCTGCCGCTGCTCCTCGGCCAGCCGTGCCTGCAGCGCGGCATTGGCCGCACCCTGCTCGGAGACCTGGCTGCGCAGGCTGGTGATCTCGGCCGCGGTGTCGGCGGACGCCACGAAGGTCACGCCCAGGCCCGAGGCCTTGCGGTACCAGTTGAGTGCTGCCGCCTGGTCCTTGGGGACGCCCAGGCCCTGCTCGTAGAGCTGGCCCAGGTTGATCTGCGCCGGCGCATAGTCCTGCTCGGCGGCCCGCTTGTACCAGAGCGCGGCACTCTCATAGTCCGGCTTCTGGCCGCCGATGCCGCGCTCGTAGATCTCGCCGAGATAGGTCTGGGCCTTCGGGTCGCCCTCGGACGCCTGCGGCTGCCAGAAGGCGATGGCGGTCGAGAGATCGGCGCGGTCGTAGGCGATGTACTCGCCACCGCGGATCTCGCACTCGCCGGCCGAGGCCTTGATCACCCGCGGGGCGGTGAGGAACGTCATGCGCTGGCCGAGCTGGCGCACCTGCGGCGGCAGCTTGCAGTCGACGATGCGGAACGAATCCGCGTCCTGCTTGGCGGCGGTGATCAGGTTGGTGGTGGCCGGATCGACCTTGCCGGCATCGCATCCGGCCAGAACGGCGACAAGAAGGACTGCGGCGCCGTAGCGGGCGCAACGGCCCACACCCAGCTTTGGACCCATGAACAGCCTCCCTGAGGCCGCTGGCTCAGAAGGACTTGCGCAGACCGGCGACCACACGGTTGACAGTGTAGTCGCTCAGACCGACCACCGTATCGTATTCCGCGAACAGACTGAAGGATCGCGGCAGTACCATGGAGACGCCGGCGGCGAGTAGGCCGTAATTGTCGTCGGTGGAGGCGGTGTCGGCCTCGAATTGCGACAGGCCGGTCGGGTCGGAAGCGTAGGCCACGGAGAGGCCGTCATCGTCGTTGACGAACGCGTGCACGAAGTCGGCGCGGGCATAGGGCTGGAGCACGCCGAACGACAGGCTGACCGGATAGGCCACCTGCACCCCGATCCGACCGGTGAAGCTGTGCACGTCCATCGAGCCGTATTCGAGGTTGAGGCCGCTGGCACCGGTCTCCTGGTAGGAGTCGAAGCTGCCGCCCTGATAGTCCAGCCCGACGTTCGGCGTGAGGGTAAGCCCGTTCGCGAACGCGTAGTCGTAGCCGGTGTTCACCGTCCCGCCCCAGACGGTGCCGTTGAAGTTGCTCTTGGCACGGCGATCCTCCGCCGGGGCCGAGGGATTGTTGCTCAAGATGACGATGTGGCGCCGGCCCT
The DNA here is from genome assembly GCA_963769465.1 of uncultured Alphaproteobacteria bacterium. GTDB lineage: Bacteria > Pseudomonadota > Alphaproteobacteria > Geminicoccales > Geminicoccaceae > Benzoatithermus. Next base: position 147,562 of record CAVYMA010000012.1, on the reverse strand, counting down.
CATAGTCGCCGGTACCTATCGACGCCAGGGCGTCGATGTAGATGTGGTCGGTCGGGTAGTAGCTGCCGTAGAGAGAGAAGGTATAGGTGTCGCTCTCGAACTTCTGGCCCGACGGCGAATTGGCGTCGTCGTCGAAGTCGGCCTCGAACCGGGCATAGCCGAAGGCCGCGCCGACCACGATCTGGTCGGTGACCCGGTAGTCCGCGCCGAAGCTGAGTGCGGGACCCTCGAAGTCGAAGCCGGTGATCTGCGAGCTGCTGTCGCGATCGCCCCAGCCGAAATTGCCGGTGAGGAACACGCCGAAGCGGTCTCCGGCCAGGAGCGAGGATTCGGGTGCTGCCGTGTCCTCGGTGCTCGCCACGTCGTACTCGCCGAACCGGTCGAATCCGACCACGCTGATCGGCCCGACCGAGCCGGTGCGCAGCGCGGCGAGACGAGCGTTGACGATGTTGGACTGACCGGCGAGCGCCTGCTGCGTCTGCAGCTTGGGGAGCTGCATCTCCTCGCCGTTGATCGCCTGCAGGGCGTTGTTGGTCTGTCCGTCCGTGATGTCGTAGCCGAGTTCGGGATTGCCCCGCGCCGTCTGCACCATCCGGGTGCACACCACCCGCAGGTCCTGCTGGCTGCCGACCAGCTGCTGCTGGTTCGCCACCAGTGTCGGACAGACGGCATCGATGCTGCGGGCCATGCCCGATTGCGCCGCGTTCTGGCCGCCGAGTGTCTGCAGCGCCGTGGTGCCCGGAACCGGCCGTATCTGCTGGGCGGCGGCGGGCAGCGTGAGTGCGCTGCACGACAGGATCGGAAACAGGCCATAACGGATCAGGGACTGCATGGTGAGCTTGATACCCCGTCTTGTTCTTGCGCGGCTGGGCATGAGCAGCGCTTCAGTCGAATGCGGGTGGCGACAGAAGGATTTCTCGGCCGAGCCTGCTTCGGACACCACCATGACGGCCGCGACACTAATACGCAGGTACATCACGGAAAAGCAATTTCCTCCGGCCCGTTGGGGATTCGTTCCGAGTGTGATCTGTCGGAAACCGTGACCGTGGCGAGCCGGTCAGGCGGCGACCGCAGCGGCGAGATCGACGGCAGTCGCGCGCGGTCGCAGGCTCGGATACTCGTCGGGTCCGTTGCGGCGATTGACCCAGACCGTGTCGATGCCACGGGCGACCGCGCCTGCGACGTCCCAGCGGTTCGACGAATAGAACGTCAGCCGCCGGTCATGGCCCAACCAGGGCGACAACAGCCCATAGGCTGCCGGCAAGGGCTTGTAGCAGCGGACGGTGTCGACCGAGAGCACCGTGTCGACCAGATCGGTCAGACCGCTCGCCGCCAGCGCCTGCGCCAGCATGCCGGGCGTCGCGTTGGAGAACAGGACGGTGGTGTCGCCGGCCGCCTTGAGCGCGGCCAGGGCCGGACGCACGTCGGCAAAGGCGTCGAGCTGCGCATAGGCGTCGAGCAGCCGCGCCCGCAGACCGGGCGGCACGCCGCCGACGAGTGCTATGGCACTGTCGAGCGCGCGCTCGGTCAGGGTCCAGAAATCCTCATAAGTGCCGATGCCGTTCAGCACCCAGGTGTATTCGAGCTGGCGCGAGCGCCACAGTTCCGACAGCCGGGCGGCCCGCTCATCCAGCTGGTCGGCATGCCGTGCGACCGCCGAATGAACGTCGAACAGGGTGCCGTAGGCGTCGAAGGCATGGGTGCGCATGGGCCTACCTCTTGCCTCGGTCCTTGAGCACTTCGCGGGCCGCGTTGTGCCCCGGAATGCCGCTGACACCGCCGCCGGGGTGCATCGAGCTGCCGCAGACGTAGAGGCCGCGGATCGGCGTGCGGTAGTCGGCGTAGTGCGCGGCGGGGCGCGTGAAGAACACCTGGTCGGGCGCCAGCTCGCCGTGGAAGATGTGACCCTGGGGCAGGCCGACGATGCGCTCCAGGTCCGGGGCGAGCAGGACCTGCATGGCGATGATGTCGTCGCGCCAGCCGGGCGCGAACAGCTCGATGGCATCGAGCACGGCGTCGACCAGCTTCTGTCGGTTGGCCTCGTCCCAGGTGGCACCCTTGAGCTCGTAGGGTGCGTGGCCGCCGAACAGGTTGACCACGTGCTTGCCCGGCGGTGCCAGGGTGTCGTCGCGGATCGTCGGCACCACCGGCGTCACGAACGGCCGTTTGGAGAAGGAGCCGTACTTCGCGTCGTCGTAGGCGCGCTCGAGATACTCGATGTCCGGGGCGATGTGGACATAGGTCGGGTAGTCGAAGCCGAGCTTGGCCGCGTCGAACGCCGTGTATTGCGGCGGGCGGTGGCAGGCGACGTTGATCTTGAACGCGGTCGAGAAGGTCCGGTAGCCGCGCAGGTCGCGCAAGTAGTCCTCGGGCAGCTCCTTCGCGTCGACCAGGCGGGTCATCAGCGTCTTGGCGTCGAGGTTGGAGATGACCAGCGGGGCGAGGTATTCCTCGCCGGCCTCGGTCACCACGCCCGTGGCTCGGCCATCGCTCACCAGCACCTTGGCGATCGGGCTGTCGGTCTTGATCTCGAGCCCGAAGCGCGCACCGGACTGGGCGATCGCCTGGGTGATCGTCCCCATGCCGCCCTTGATGAAGCCCCAGCCGCCGGCGCCCTCGTGCTCGCCCATCAGGTGGTGCAGCAGCACGTAGGCCGAGCCCGGGGTCTTGGGGCCGGCGAAGGTGCCGATCGAGGCGTAGTAGGCGAACACGGCCTTGATCACGTCGCTCTCGAACCACTGCGAGAGATAGTCGTCGGCGGACTGGGTGAGCAGATCGACGATGCGGTAGAACTGGGTGCCGATCTTGCGGTACGCCCAGGCCAGCTTGGCCGTCTCCTTCAGATGCGACCAGTCCGCCCGGGTCGGGTCGACCGGGGTCTGGAACAGGAGCGGGCGGACGACCTTCAGCGACTCCTGCAGGTAGGCGTCGAACGCCGGGTAGATCTCGGCGTCCTTCTTCGAGAACCGGGCGAAGTTCGCCTGGGTCGTCTTCACGTCGGCCGAGAAGACGAGCTGGTCGTCGTTCCACAAGGGGCAGAACAGGTCGTTGGCCGGCAGCACCTCGAGGCCGAACCGGCGCAGCTCCAGGTCGGCGATGATCCGCGGGTGCAGGATGCTCATGACGTAGGAGAAGATCGAGGCCCGGAAGCCGGGTGCGAACTCCTCGGTCACCGCCGCCCCGCCGAACACGTGCCGCCGCTCCAGCACCAGGACCTTGAGACCGGCCTTGGCGAGGTAGCTGCCGCAGACGAGGCCGTTGTGGCCCCCGCCGATGATGATCGCGTCGTAGCGGTTGGCCGCCATCTTTTCCTCCACTGCCACAGGCAACTGTGCCGAGCGCGGCACGCCGCGACAATCGGTGACGATCGGGGCGCAGCACCCTTTCGTCGCACCGGGCGCCGTGCCATGAACCCCGGCGCGTTCTAAACCAGCATCGACTGCGGGCCAATGGGCCAAACCAGGCCGCGTGCTGGAACTAAGGAGCTGACGATGAACTCGAAGAAATACGTCGCCGAAGCGATCGGCACGTTCTGGCTGGTGCTCGGCGGCTGCGGTAGCGCCGTGCTCGCAGCAGCGTTCCCCGAGGTGGGTATCGGGCTGCTCGGCGTGTCGCTGGCCTTCGGTCTGACCGTGCTGACCATGGCCTACAGCATCGGCCACATCTCCGGCTGCCACCTCAACCCGGCGGTCACCGTCGGCCTGACCGCCGGCGGCCGCTTCCCGGCCTCCGACGTCGTCCCCTACATCATCGCCCAGGTCGTGGGCGGCCTGATCGGTGCGGCTGTGCTCTACGTGATCGCCAGCGGGGCGCTCGGCTTCGACGTGACCAAGGGCTTCGCCTCCAACGGGTATCGGCGATCTCTCGCCCGGCAAGTACAGCATGCTGGCCGCCCTGGTGACCGAGGTCGTGATGACCGCGATGTTCCTGTTCATCATCCTGGGCTCGACCCACGGCCGCGCCCCGGCGGGCTTCGCCCCGATCGCGATCGGCCTCGGCCTGACCCTGATCCACCTGATCTCGATCCCGATCACCAACACCTCGGTCAACCCGGCCCGCAGCACGGCCGTGGCCGTGTTCGCCGGCGGCGGCTATCTCGGCCAGCTCTGGCTGTTCTGGGTGGCACCGCTGCTCGGCGGTGCGATCGGCGGGGCGCTCTACGCCTGGCTGTCGCCGAACGAGGAGCCGCCGGTCACCGGCACGCGCACCAAGCGCTGACGCTTCAGCCACCTCTCGTCACTGCTGGGGCCCCGCGACTGCCGTCGCGGGGCCCTTTGTCGTTCGGGACAATCGCCGGCACTTGACGAGAACAAATCATGAACTAGACTCATTCGGGCGATGGTGGGAGAGGTCCCGATGCCCGTGCAGCAGCATCTTTGCTTGGAACCGCCGGTCCGGCTCGCAGCAGTGGGTCACGCGGCAGAACGCAGGCGGAGCGCCGAGGTGGTGCTGGTCACCGGTGGCCTGGCCAGCGAGGCCAGCGCGCGGCTGCTCGAGCGGGCGCTCGCGGATGCCGGCCTGGCCGAGCACGACCCGGTCGAGCTCGGCTACGCCACGGCCCGCGACCGGCCCTGGCGAGGCGGGCTCGTGGTGGCGTTCGGCGCCGATGCGGCGTCGGCCTTTCTGGGCCGGGCGGTGAGCCTGAACCTGGAGCGCGGCAAGGTACGGCCGCTGCCCGACGGGGGCAGGGTGCTGATCACCGAGCACCCGCGGGCGATCCTCGGCCTCGCCGATCCCGTGGCCCGCGGCCGCGAGTATCGCCGGCTGGTCAATGATCTCCTGCTGGCCATCCCGCGTCGCCGGCTGGCGGCCTGACCACCGGCAGGCCGGGCGCCGCACTCAGCCTTCTTCCGCTCCGCGCAGCCGCTCGGCCTGCTCCAGGGCTTTGTCCAGGGCGGTTCGGTGCGGTGCGGTCAGCGGGCCCGGCCGCAGCAGCAGGGCAGCCTGCCCGGGCAGGATCCAGGCCCGGTCGGCGCGCAGCTCCGGCGCACCGCCGCCGCCATAGACTGGATCCTCGCTCGACCAGGCGACCGCCCAGTCGTATCCGGCCGGCGGCGCCAGCAGCGGCTCCGGCATCACGACCAGCTCCAGGTCGATCCCGAGATTGACCAGCAGGAGCCGGTCGTCGCCTTCAGCACCGAAGAAGCGCAGGCAGAAGGCCTCGGCCGACAGCACGGCACCGTCGATTTCGCCGGACGCCCGTGCCTGGACCAGGACCGGATCATCCTTGCGCAGGCGGATGAGATCGCGGTGCAGGCGCAGCTCCGCGGCATGGGCGTCACGTTCGGACCAGTCGAGCTTGCAGCGCGCGAAGGTGGCCGGATCGTCCGGGCGCGGGAGCATGTCCTGCATGGCCTGGGTCGCGAGGCTCGGAAACTGGCTCAGTTCCGCCTTGCGGCCGGCATCGACGGCCTGCGCTGCCTCGCCTTGATTGTCGGCGAAGTAGAGGAAGGGAGCCGAGGCCGCGAACTCCTGGCCCTGGAACAGCATGGGCGTCGCCGGCCCGAGCAGCAGGAGCGCGGTGAGTGCGCGGTAGCTTCCGGGTGCAGCGAGGCGGTGGAGCCGGTTGCCCAGGCCCGAATTCGCCAGCTGGTCGTGGTTCTGCAGGAAGGTGACGAACCGCGCCGCATCGAGCCCTGCCGTGGGCGTGCCGCGCGGCTGGTCCTGCCAGCGGTAGCGCTGGCCCTGGTAGAGGAAGCCCCGCTTGGCGAGCGACACGAACTCCTGCGGGCTGCCGCGATAGTCGGTGAAGTAGGCCTCGTTGCGGCCGGTCAGCGCCACGCGGGCGCAGTGATGAAAGTCGTCGTTCCACAAGGCGTCGAGCCCGAGGCCGCCGTCCTGTGGCGCCCGGACCAGGCTCGCATCCTGCGGCTCGTTCTCGCCAGCGATGAAGAGCGTACGCTCGCCGGCGGCCGCGCGGGCGACACGCGCGAACTCGGCCAGGATGTGCTCGTGGCCCTCGTCGAAGTCGTAGATGTTCTGGGTGGCGTCGATGCGAAAGCCGTCGAGGTGGAACTCCTCGACCCAGTAGCGGCCATTGCCGACCACCCACTCGCGGACCGGCCTGGAGCCCTCGCCATCGAAGTTCAGCGCCTTGCCCCAGTCGGTGAGGTAGCGCTGCGAGTAGTAGGTGGGCGAGAACCGCTCGAGGAATTCGCCGCCACGGCCGAGATGGTTGTAGACCACGTCCAGGACCACGCCGAGGCCGAGCCCGTGGGCGGCGTCGACCAGCGCGCGCAGGTCGTCCGGCGTGCCGTAGTGATGGTAGCGGCGCATAGAGGCCGACCCCGTCGTAGCCCCAGCCGAACGCGCCCGCGAACTCGTTGACCGGCATCAGCTCGATCGCCGTGATCCCGACCTCGGCGAGGCATGGCAGCCGCTCGATCGCGGCACGGAACGTACCGGCCGGCGTGAAGGTGCCGACGTGAAGCTCCGTGAGCACCTGATCGCGCCGGTCGAGACCGGCCCAGCCGGCGTCGGTCCATGGGAACCGATCGCCATCGATGAGCATCGACGGCCCAAGCGGGCCGTCGGGCTGCCAGCGCGACGCGGGGTCGGGCAGCTTCGGTCCATCGCCCGGCCGCAGCCAGTAGCGGTCGCCATGGCCGAGCCCGGCCACGTGGCCGGAATGGTAGCCATCGGCCTCGGGCTGCAGGTCGACCGTCCGACCGTCGAGCAGAACCACGGACAGGTCCGCGACCGCCGGCGCCCAGACGCGGAAGCTGGCGCCATGGGCGTCGACCTCGGCCCCGACAGGGAGGCGTCGATCGCGACGCATCATGCCGAGGAACCCGCATCCGGTTGCGCCTCGTCGGCACCGATCCGATTGCCGACGCTGGCACTGGTCAGCCGCTCGAACAGGCCCATGGCGATGACCACGAACGCGGCGACGGCCAGCAGGGCCGTCGGATAGATGAGGTCGGCGACATGCTCCAGCTTGGTCTCGAACACCAGCACCAGGCCCTCGAGCGAGACGACGATGATGACGATCGTCAGGAACTTGGTGAGCGACCGGCGCGCCTCGAGCACGGAGCGGAGCTGCCGCTCGCGGATCACCTCCTCCTCGACCATGAACTTGCCGACCTCGAAGACGGCGATGGCGATGGTGACCAGCCCGATGCATTCGAGCGTCTGATGGAGAACGTTCGCGTCGCGGACGACCGACATGACGAGGCGGTAGACGGCGATGCCCAACAGCGTCACGCCGAACGCGGCGAGCCCGAAGGCGGCGACGAGGTAGAACAGCTTGGAGCCCCGCGCCAGCAGGGCCATGCTTCCTCGATGGCTCGCGTCGGACGGGTCGAGCTTCGGCACGTGCGCGGCTCTAGCCGGCCGACCTCTTGCGCTGGCGCCGGGCGGGTCGCGGCGGCTCACCGGGCTCGTCCGGCACAGCTAGGGGCGGTCATGTCCTCGCCGGGGCGGGTGCCGCCGGCAATGTCGGCTCCGCCCAGCTCGGCCTCGGCCCGCAGCCAGTAATCGATCTCGCGGCCTTCCGGCCGTCCGTCCTCGTCCCAGAGCTGGTAGGCACGCTGGCGGATCGCACCAGCGTCGGCCGCCCCGTCATGGCTCATGCGTCGTCATCCCCGGTTCCCGGAACCTCAGCACGGACTGGAGCGCAGCAAAGGCCCAGCTGCGCTCGAGACCAGAGACTCCCGAGCGCCCGCGACGGTTCCGTCGGAACGTGGCGAACCGCCGCCGGATCAGTCTCCCAGCAGATCGAGCAGGGACAGGGCCACCACCTCGGTGGCCTTGTGCAGGTCCGCCAGCGGCAGCCGCTCGTCGGCGCGGTGGGCGTTGGCCTCCTGGATCGTGTGCGGCCCGGCGCCGTAGAGCACGATCGGGATGCCCTTCTCGGCATAGTGGCGGGCGTCGGTGTAGAGCGGCACGCCCTTGGCGACGACGGCCTCGCCCATGGTCTCGCCGGCCCGCCGGCAGATGATCTCGGTCAGCTCCCGGCCGCCGGCCAGCGGCACGAGCGGCCTGGCGAGCAGGATCCGGCGCACGGTGACCCGGGCGTCCGGAAAGGCCGATGCGGCTTCGCCGATCACCTGGCGCAGCTCGGCTTCGACCGCTTCGGGCGCCTCCTCGGGCACCATCCGACGGTCGAGCCGGAAGGTGACGCGGTCGGGCACGACGTTGGTGTTGATGCCGCCCTTGATCAGCCCGATCGTGAGCTGCGGGCTGCCGATGCCCTCGATCTGCGAGGTGCGCTCGGCCAGCGTCTTCCGCCAGGCGTAGAGGCGGCTCAGGATGTGGGTCGTGGCCTCGAGCGCGTCGATCCCGGTCCAGGGCATGGCCGCGTGCGCCGAGCGCCCGTCGACCTGGACCTCGAGGTGCAGGCAGCCATTGTGCGCGTTGACGACCGCGTAGGAGAAGCCGGCGCCGAGGGCGAGGTCGGGCTTGCTGATGCCCTCCTCGATCAGCCAGCGCGGGCCGATCTCGCCACCCACCTCCTCGTCGTAGGTGAGGTGGAGCTCGACCGTGCCGTGCAGCTTCGCACCCTTGGCGGCGGCCTCCTGGAGCGCCAGGAGCGCGAAGGCGTAGGTGGCGAAGTCGGACTTGGAGACCGCGACGCCGCGGCCGTACATCCAGCCGTCGACGACCTCCGCACCGTAGGGATCGTGGCTCCAGCCCTCGCCGGGCGGCACCACGTCGCCATGCGCGTTGAGCGCCACCACCGGGCCGTCGCCGAAGCGCTGGCGCACGACCAGGTTGGTGCACGAGATCATGCCGTTCTCGCGCACGATCCCGTCCGGCACCTTGTGCCGCTCGACGGTGAGGCCCAGGCCCTCCAGGAGCTTCGCCGCGGCCTCGGCGTGGGCGGCGCAGTCGCCCGGCGGGTTGTCGGACGGAACCTTGACCAGCTCGGCGAGGAAGCGGGTCTCGGCGTCGCGATGGCGGCTGAGATAGTCGCGCACGGTGGCGGCGGCGTCGGCCATGATGTCGTTCCGGTCAGAGCTGGTGGAGTTCGGCCGCGGCGCGGCTGTGGGCATGGATCAGGGCCGGGAGGTCGAGCCCGGGGATCGCACCGTCCTCGACCACCCAGCGGCCGCCGACCATGACCCGGTCCGCACGGGTGGCACCGCACAGGACCAGCGCGGCCAGGGGATCGCCCGCACCCGAGAAGCGCAGCTCGTCCAGGCGGTAGAGGGCGAGATCGGCCTGCAGGCCGGGGGCGATGGCGCCGATGTCGGCGCGGCCGAGGCAGGCAGCCGAGCCGCGCGTCGCCCAGCGCAGCGCGTCCTTGTGCGAGATGTGCTCGGCCCCGTGCATCAGCCGCTGCAGGAGGAAGGCGTGGCGCGCGGTCTCGATCAGGTTCGAGCTGTCGTTGCTGGCCGAGCCGTCGACGCCGAGGCCGACCGGTGCTCCGGCCGCCTCCAGGCCGCGCACCGGGCAGCAGCCCGAGGCCAGGATCATGTTCGAGGTCGGGCAGTGGCTGACCGCGACCCTGGCCTTGCCCAGGCGGCCGATCTCGGCCTCGTCGAACCAGATGCCGTGCGCCAGCCAGACCCGGTCGTCGAGCCAGCCGACCTGCTCGAGATAGTCGACCGGCCGGCAGCCGAAGCGGGCCTTGCACCAGTCCTCCTCGTCGCGGGTCTCGGCGAGGTGGGTGTGCAGCCGCACGCCGTGCCGCGCGGCGAGCACCGAGCTGTCCTTCATCAGGCCGTCGGTGACCGAGAAGGGCGAGCAGGGCGCCAGCGCCACCTGGATCTGCGCCCCGGCCCCACGCTCATGGTGGCGCGCGATCAGGCGCTCGCAGTCGGCGAGGATGCGATCCTCGCGCTGCACCACGGTGCGCGGCGGCAGGCCGCCCTCGTCCTCGCCCAGGCTCATGCTGCCGCGGGTGGCGACCAGACGCATGCCCAGCGCCTTGGCCTCCTCGATCTCGATGTCGATCGCGTCGGCCAGCGCGTCGTTGAAGACGTAGTGGTGGTCGCTCGTGGTCGTGGTGCCGGACAGCAGGAGCTCGGCCAGGGCCACGCGCACGGCGAGCCGCAGCCGCTCGGGCGTGAGCCGCGCCCAGATCGGGTAGAGGGCGACCAGCCAGGGGAACAAGGCCTTGTCGAGCGCCGGCGGGCAGGCCCGGGTCAGGGTCTGGTAGAAGTGATGGTGGGTGTTGATCAGGCCGGGCAGGACGACGTGCGCCGAGGCGTCGAACGTCACCGCCTCAGGCGTGCTCGGGCGGCCGCCGCGCGGCACCAGCTCGACGATCCGGCCGTCCTGGACGACGATGCCGCCCGCGGCATCGCCCTCGGCCAGGATCGCCAGCGGCTCACGCAGCCACAGCGGGCGCGACATGGGCGGCTCCCTCGAAGTGGCGCAGGAAGTCGAGCAGGATGCCGGTCGCGACGTCGGCGTCCTTGGTCGTGATCGATTCGGCGGGGTTGTGGCTGATCCCGCCCTTGCAGCGCACGAACAGCATGGCGATCGGGCACAGGGCGGCGATGGCCAGCCCGTCGTGGCCGGCCCCGCTGGGCAGGCGGAGCGGCTTGACGCCGGCGCGCGCCACGGCCGCCTCGAGCCGCTCGACCAGCGCGGGGTCGCAGGTGACCGCCGGCTCGTCGTAGAACTTCTCGACCCGGACCCGGACATGGCGGCGCGCGGCCAGGGTGCTGAAGGCGCCGCTCAGGTCCTCGATCGCCTTCAGCCGGTCGGCGTCGACCGGCGCACGCACGTCCAGGGAAAACCTGGCGCGGCCCGGGATGACGTTGGGGGCACCGGGTGCCGCTTCGATCGCACCGACCGTGGCGACCAGCCCGGGCTCGCTCGCACCATGGGCGCGGCGCTCGACCGCCAGGACCATCTCGGCGGCCGCCACGAGCGCGTCCTTGCGCAGGTCCATGGGCACGGTCCCGGCATGGCCGGCCTCGCCGATGACCTCGATCCGAAAGCGGCTGGCGCCGGCGATCGCCGACACGATGCCGACCGGCAGCTTCATCTCCTCGAGCACCGGGCCCTGCTCGATGTGGACCTCGACATAGCCCAGCACCCGGTCGCGGCGCCGGCCGACGGCAGGGATGGCGCCGGGATCGCAGCCGAACGCGCGCAGGGCCGCCTCGAGGTTCACGCCCTCGCGGTCGGTGATGTCGAGCGACTGCGGCTCGAAGGTGCCGGCGACCGCGCGCGAGCCGGTGAGCTTGCTCGGGAAGCGCACGCCTTCCTCGTCGCCGAAGGCGATCACCTCGATCGCGAAGGGCAGGCGCTCGCCGGCGGCGTTGAGCGCGGCCACCGCCTCGATCGCGGCGATCACGCCGAGATTGCCGTCGTAGTGGCCGGCGTCGCGGACGGTGTCGATGTGCGAGCCGAGCAGCAGCGCCGGCGCATCGGGCCGTTGGCCGGGATAGCGGCCGACCAGGTTGGCGGCGGCGTCGACCTCGGTCGTCATGCCCGCCTCCTCCATCCAGCCGCGGACCATGCCGATCGCGGCGCGATGCGCGGAGGTGAGATAGAGGCGGGTGAGCTTGCCGGGCTCGCTCGTGCAGCGGGCGAGCTCGTGCAGGTGGGCCATGACGTTGGCACCGAGTGGACGGCTCACGGCAGCAGGTCCTTGAGGCGGAGGAGGGCGATCCGCTCGACCTGGGCCAGCGCCGTCGCCAGCTCGGCCTCGCGGTCGTTGTTCAGACGTCGCTCGAACGCGGCCAGAATCTCGGCCTTGGTCAAGCCCTTGACGGCGATGATGAAGGGAAAGCCGAAGCGCGCCTGGTAGGCGTCGTTCAGCCGCGTGAAGTTGGCCCGCTCCCCGTCGGTCAGCCGGTCGAGGCCGGCCGAGGCCTGCTCGCCGGTGGATTCGGCGGTGAGCCGGCCGGCCTGGGCGAGCTTGCCGGCGAGGTCGGGGTGGGCCTGGATCAGGTCCAGCTTGCGCTGGGCCGGTGCCGGGGCCAGTGCGGCGCAGAGCGCGCGGTGCAGGCCCTCGGCCGTGTCGGCGTCCTCGGGCAGGCCCGCATCCCAGGCGGCTTCGGCGATCCAGGGCGAGTGCTCGAACACGTGGCCGTAGGTGGCGACGAAGGCCGCACGGTCGAGCGAGCGGGGCAGGGGCCGGGTCATGGCGCGTGGTGCTCGTGCCAGTGGCGGGCGATCTCGTCGCGCCGGCAGACCCAGACCTGCTCGTGGCCGGCGACGTAGTCGAGGAAGCGGGCCAGGGCCGCGGCGCGGCCCGGGCGCCCGACCAGGCGGCAGTGCAGGCCCACCGACATCATCTTGGGCGCACCGCGCCGGCCCTCCTCGTAGAGCACGTCGAAGCTGTCCTTGAGGTAGCTGAAGAACTGGTCGCCCGCGGTGAAGCCGGCCTGGATGGCAAAGCGCATGTCGTTGGCGTCCAGCGTGTAGGGCACGATCAGCTGGCGCCTGCCGCCGACGGTGACCCAGTAGGGCAGGTCGTCGGCGTAGGAATCGGCGACGTAGAGGAACCCGCCTTCCTCGACCGCGAGCTCCAGGCTGTTGGGGCTGGTCCGGCCGCAGTACCAGCCCTCCGGACGTGCCCCGGTCACCTCGGCGTGCAGGCGGATCGCCTCGCGGATCTGCCGGCGCTCCTCCTCGCGGTCCATGTACTGGTGGTCGATCCACTTCAGCCCGTGGCTCGCGATCTCCCAGCCCGCCTCCTGCATGGCCGCCACGGCCTGCGGGTTGCGGGCCAGCGCCGTGGCGACGCCGTAGACGGTGACCGGCATGCCCCGGTCGCCGAACATCCGCCACAGCCGCCAGAACCCGGCCCGGCTGCCATACTCGTAGATCAATTCCATGTTCATGTGGCGCACGCCCTTGAGCGGCTGCGCGCCGGTGATCTCGGACAGGAACGCCTCCGACGCGGCGTCGCCGTGCAGGACGTTGTTCTCGCCGCCTTCCTCGTAGTTGACCACGAACTGGACGGCGACCCGTGCCCCGCCGGGCCAGCGCGGATCGGGCGGGTTGCGGCCATAGCCGACCATGTCGCGGGGATAGGCCGTGTCGGTCACGGGGGCGTTCTCCATCGCTGCGGTCGCGAGCCTAGCAGGGAGCGGCGGCGGGCGCTCTCGTCAAGGATTTGAAAGTGCTTTCGAATCAGGGCGCGAAGCGGGCGAGCTCGCCGTCGTAGCGCTTGGCCAGCGGTGCCGCGTAGCCGATGGCCTTGCTGGTGCCGAGCCCGAGCCCGGCCACCGCCTCGACCAGCTTCACCGCCGCCGCCACGCCGTCGATCACCGGCAGGCCGAACTCGGCCGCGAGCCGCGCGTTGAGGTCGGCCATGCCGGCACAGCCCAGGACGATCGCCTCGCAGCGGTCTTCAGCCACGGCCGCGGCGATCTCCGCCCGCAAGCGGTCCACCGCACCCGAACCGGGCTCCTCGAGCGCCAGCACCGGCACCTCGGCGGTGCGCACCCTTCGGCAACGCCGGTCGAACCCGTACTTGTGGACGAGATGCTCGAGTGCCGGTGCGGAGCGCCCCAGGGTCGAGACGATCGTGAAGCTGCCGGCGATCATGGTGGCGACGTGCATCGCCGCCTCGGCGATGCCGAGCACCGGGCCCCTGGCCACGCAGCGGGCGGCGTCGACCCCCGTGTCGTCGAAGCAGGCGACCACGTAGCCGGCGAACCCCTCCGCCTCGCCCTTGCGCACCTCCTCGATCAGGCCCGGCACGGCGAAGGCCTCGTCGTAGTAGCCCTCGATGCTCGCCGGGCCCATGGCCGGCGAGACGGCGCGGATGTCGGTCCCGGGCGAGGCCGCGGCCTGCGCCGCCCGGCCGATCTTCTCGGTCATCGAGGCCGTGGTGTTCGGATTGACGACGAGGATGCGCATGTCCGACGGATCTCTGGCTCTGGTTCGCCGACATCGTCTTGAGGTAGGACGCGCACGTCAATGCACGCGCGAACGGCGGAACGTCGTTGGTCCGCGCGGGCCACCTCATGGTTGACAGCCGCGAACGGCGGCAGCCACGCTCAAGCCGCGGGGACATCGGGATCTGCGCCGAAGGCCGTCCCCGCCAACCAGCGGGGTGCCCCACATGCCGTGGCGGGATTTGCTCGTCCTGGGATTGCTCGCGTCGGTCCTGCTGTCGCAACCGGCGCTCGCAGGCGTGACCATCGACGGGATCGACTATCCCGATCCGTTGGAGAAATCGAACGGCTCGATGGTCGAGAACGTCGACGACTGGGAGCGCAACCGGCGGCCCGAGCTCCTCGAGCTCTTCAGGCGCGAGATCTACGGCCGGCCGCTGCCGACGCCAAGCGCGCTGACGTTCTCGGTGACCGCGAGCGAGTTCCCGACCGTCACCCGCAAGCTGGTCAGTATCGGCGTCACCGGCCCGTACGGTACCGCCTCGTTCACGCTGAGGCTGTTCATTCCCCAGGGTCTCTCCGCCCCGCCGCCCGTATTCCTGCTCATCGACCACCGCAGCGCGGTGACCGACGATCCGACGCAGGACGCCGAGTTCTTTCCGATGCTGTCGATCACGCGTCGAGGCTATGCCGCGGCCGCGTTCGACGTCGCCGAGGTGGCGCCGGACGATCCCGCGACCTATCGCAGCCGGCTGATCGACCTGTTTCACCCGGCCGGCGCGATTCTGCCGGACGATGCCGGGCGGGCGATCGCCGCCTGGGCCTGGGCCGCCAGCCGCGTCGCCGACTACCTGGTCACCGACCCGGCCGTCGACGGGACGCGGCTCGCCATCGTCGGGCATTCGCGCGGCGGGAAGACGGCGCTGCTCGCCGGGGCCGAGGACACCCGCTTCCAGCTGGTCGTCGCCAACGATTCGGGAGCGGCCGGGGCCAAGCTCGCGCGGCGTGTCAACGACGGCCAGCAGATCCGCTCGCTGAACACCGGCTTTCCGCACTGGTTCTGCGGCAATTTCCGGCGCTACAACGTCAACGCCTTCGCGCTGCCGGTCGACCAGCACGAGCTGATCGCCCTCGCGGCACCGCGGCGCGTCTACATCCAGAGCGCCACCGACAGCCCATCCTCCGATCCGAAGGGTCAGCTGCTCGGCGCCATCGGCGCCTATCCCGTCTACGCACTCCATGGCCTGGGCACGTTCGGGCTCGCGCCCGAGGACTGGCCCACCCCGACCGACACGCCCTTCCACGGCGAGGCCATGGGCTATCATCTGCGTCAGGGCGGACACAATCTCCTGCGGCTGGACTGGGCGTTGTTCATGGACTTCGCCGACCGGAACCTCCAGGCGCGCGCCCAACCGGTCGTGGTCGAGGCTCGAGACCCGCCTGCCGCGAAGAGCTCGAGCCCGCATCTGATGCTGCGGGCAGGGCAGGCCAGCGAAGGCACGCTTGCGACCCTCAAGGCCGGTTCGGTCGGCGAGTACGTCACCTACGCCCTGCCGGGGCTGCGGGCCGGTGTCGACTACACGGTGGTCGTACGGGCGCGGCGGAGTGCGGACGCCGGCGTGTTCCGGATCTACTCCCAGGAGCATCTCGATGGCGCTGCCAGCCCGCAGGGCCTTGTCGGCGGCTATGACCGCTACCGCCCGAATCCTGCGCTCACCAACCTGCCGCCATTCAGCTACCGGCCGAACGCGAGCGGCACCAGCTACCTGCGATTCGAGATCACGGGCCGAAACTCGGCCAACGTGTCGGCCTTCCATGCCGTTGGCGTCGATACGATCACCCTGACGCCGAGTCCCTAGGGATCATTCCCGGCCGAGGCGATGGCGGCCGCGGCGACTTAGGGCTTCTGGGCTCCGTTCACGTGCGTCAGCACCGCGTAGAGGCTGGTCGTGCCGCAGATGTAGAGCCGGTTCTTCTTCAGCCCGCCGAAGCAGACGTTGCTCACCACCTCGGGCACCAGGATCTTGCCGAGCAGCGTGCCGTCGGGGGCGAAGCAGTGCACGCCGTCGCCGGCCGAGGACCAGACCCGGCCGGCGGTGTCGAGGCGGAAGCCGTCGAACAGGCCGGCGTCGCAGGTGGCGAAGACGCGGCTCTTCTTGAGCTTGCCCTTGTCGGTGACGTCGAAGGCGCGGATGTGGCGCGGGCCGTTCGGGTCGTGGGAGGCGCCGGTGTCGGCGACGTAGAGGATCTTCTCGTCGGGCGAGAAGGCGATGCCGTTGGGCTTGGCGAAATCGTCGGCGACCACGCGCAGCTCGCCCGTGGCGGGGTCGAAGCAGAACACGTGGCAGCCGCCATATTCGAGCTCGCCCTGCCAGCCCTCGAGGTCGGAGAGGATGCCGTAGGGCGGGTCGGTGAACCAGACCGTGCCGTCGGACTTGACCACGGCGTCGTTGGGCGAGTTCAGCCGCTTGCCGTTGTAGCTGTCCACCAGCGTGACCACCCGGCCGTCGAGCTCGGTGCGCGAGACCCGGCGGCCGCCATGCTCGCAGGAGATCAGCCGGCCCTGCAGGTCGCGGGTGTGGCCGTTGGTGTTGTTGCAGGGCTGGCGGTAGACGCGAGACCGTGCCCTGCAGGCCGGTATGGTCGGGCACGAAGCGCATGATGCGGTTGTTGGGGATGTCGCTGAACAGGAGGAAGTCGCCGTCGCGGAAGTAGACCGGCCCCTCGGCCCAGGCCGAGCCCGTCCAGAGCTTCTGCAGGCGCATGTTGCCGCCGATCAGGTTGCCGAACGCACGCTCGATGATCAGGTATTCACCCATGGTTTCGGGCATCTTGGCCTCCCCTTGTTTGGTTGTCGGCTACGGGTCGAGCCGTTCCACCTGTGGTGCGGTGTCGCCCGGAAAGCGCACGCGGTAGCGGCCGTCGCTGCAGGTCAGGATCCACACCGCCTCGTCGGGACGGCTGGCCGCCGCGTCGCGCTCGGCGGAGACGGCCTGCGCGCAGGGATGGCCGCGGTCGCGCACGGCGTCGGCCACGGTCTCGGCCGCGTCCTGTGCCGCCAGCGGGCCCGCGCCCAGGAGCAGGCCCAACGCAGCCGTCCGCAGGAGATGCGCCCCGCTCGCCATCCGTCCGCCCCCGCCATCCAGACCGATCGCTTCCGTAGGCCGCGCCGCGGGCGAGCGCAAGGCGTGCCGCGGGCCTTGCCCGGCCGTCGCATGGCGCTATGGTCCGCCGCCTGACAGGATGTCCAGGGGAGGGCCTCACCCGTGCTGCACCGCAACCTCGTCGACGGCAGCTGGCTCGAGGGCGTGTCGGTCTCCCGCAACGTGAATCCGTCCAACACCGACGACGTGATCGGCGAGTACGCGCAGGCCGACGCCGCCCAGACGCTGGCGCGCGGTGGCCGCCGCCAAGGCCGCGTTCCCCGGCTGGCGGGCGGCCACGCCGCAGCAGCGCGCCGACGCGCTCGACCGGATCGGCACCGAGATCCTGGCGCGCAAGGACGAGCTCGGGCGCCTGCTGGCGCGCGAGGAGGGCAAGACCCTGCCCGAGGGCGTGGGCGAGGCCGGCCGGGCCGGGCAGATCTTCAAGTATTTCGCCGGCCAGGCGCTGGCGCTGGGCGGCGAGATCGGGCCCTCGATCCGGCCCGGGATCACGGTCGAGATCACCCGCGAGCCCCTGGGTGTCGTCGGGTCTGATCACGCCCTGGAACTTCCCGATCGCGATTCCGGCCTGGAAGATCGCCCCGGCACTCGCCTTCGGCAACTGCGTGGTGTTCAAGCCGGCCGACCTGACGCCGGGCTCGGCCTGGGCGCTGGCCGACATCATCGGCCGGGCGGGGCTGCCCGCGGGCGTGTTCAACCTGGTGATGGGCCGCGGCTCGGTCGTGGGCGAGGCGCTGCTGGGCTCGCCCGACGTGGCGGCGATCAGCTTCACCGGCTCGGTCGACACCGGGCGGGCGATCGCGGCCAAGTGTGCTGCCGGGATGAAGAAGTTCCAGCTCGAGATGGGCGGCAAGAACCCGCTCGTGGTGCTCGACGACGCCGACCTCAAGACGGCCGTGGGCTGTGCCGTCCAGGGTGCGTACTACTCCACCGGCCAGCGCTGCACCGCGAGCTCGCGCCTGATCGTGACCCGGGACATCCACGACCGCTTCGTGGCCGCCGTCACCGCCGAGCTCCAGGCGCTGGTGGTCGACGACGCGCTCAAGCCCGGCACGCAGATCGGCCCGGTGGTCGACCAGAGCCAGCTCGACCAGGACCTGCGCTACATCGATGTCGGCCGGCAGGAGCAGGCGCGGCTGGCCTGGGGCGGCGAGCGGCTCAACCGCGAGACGCCCGGCTACTACCTGCAGCCGGCCCTGTTCACCGAGACCACGAACCAGATGCGCATCAACCGCGAGGAGATCTTCGGGCCGGTGGCGACCGTGATCCGGGTCGCGGACTACGAGGAGGCGCTCGCGGTCGCGAACGACACGCCCTTCGGCCTGTCGGCGGGCATCTGCACCGGCTCGCTCAAGCACGCCCAGCATTTCAAGCAGCACAGCGAGGCCGGCATGGTGATGGTCAACCTGCCGACCGCCGGCGTCGACTACCACGTCCCGTTCGGCGGCCGGAAGGGCAGCTCCTACGGTGCCCGCGAGCAGGGCCGCTACGCGGTGGAGTTCTACACCGCCGTGAAGACCAGCTACACCCTGCCGGTCTGAGCAGGTGCCGCTGATGTCGCGTCGCGCCATGCCGCCGCTCGCCCGCCGTGCCGCCCTCGGTGGGCTCGCCGCCGTGGCGGCGGCGCCGGCGCTGGCGCAGCTGCCGATCCTGCCCGATCCCGCGTCGCTCACCCCGGGCCAGTATGGCTGGCAGCCGGAGACCGCGCCGGCCGGACCGGTGCTCGTGCTGGTGAGCCTCACCGAGCAGATCGCGCGCGTCTACCGCAACGGGATCGAGATCGGCATCACCACGGTGAGCTCGGGCCGTGCCGGCCACGACACCCCGACCGGCGTGTTCACCATCCTGCAGAAGGCCAAGGTCCACCATTCGAGCCGCTACAACGAAGCCTCGATGCCGTTCACCGAGCGCCTGACCTGGGACGGCGTGGCGCTGCACGCCGGCGGCGTGCCCGGCTATCCGAGCAGCCATGGCTGCGTCCACCTGCCGCTCGCCTTCGCCCAGCTGCTGTTCGGCGTCACCGAGGTCGGCACCACGGTCGTGATCGCCGACGCGCACCAGTCGCCCCAGGATCTGGTTCATCCGGGCCTGATCGCGCCCACGACCGAACTGCCGGCCGGCAGCTCCGACTATGTCTGGCAACCCGAGCGGTCGCCCGCCGGGCCGCTCAGCCTCCTGGTCAGCATCGCCGACCGGCGCTGCTACGCCTATCGCAACGGCATCGAGATCGGGCAGGCGGCCGCGGGCTTCGCCCGGCCGGACGAGCCGCTGCTGCCGGCGGTCTATGTCGTCCGCGAGCAGCCGGCCGTCGGCAAGCCGCCGGTATGGACCGAGGTCGGCCTGTTCGGCGCTACCGGCGACCGCCGCTCGGATGCGCTCGACCGCCTCAGCCTGCCGCCGCCCTTCGCCGCGGCACTGCAGCCGGCACTGCGCCCGGGCACCTCCCTCTACTGCGCCCTCGGCCCGGCCACGAGCGCTTCGCGCACCGGCCCGGGCTTCACCATCGTCTCGGCGCGCCCGGTCTGATGGCGTCCGGTGCCAGGGTGCGGGTCAGGCGGGCCGGCCCGGCCGACGCGGAGCTGGTGGCCACGCTGATCGAGGAGCTGAACGCGCATCAGCGCGAGCCCACCGGTCACGTCACGGCCGCGGCGGTGCGGCGCGACGGCTTCGGTGCCGCGCCGGAGTTCACGGTGCTGCTGGCCGAGGTCGACGGCGTGCCCGGCGGCTATGCCCTCTACCATCCGACCTGGTCCACCGAGGTGGGCGAGCGCGGGCTCTATCTCTACGACCTGTTCGTGCGCGAGGAGGCGCGCGGCCACGGCCTCGGTCGCGCCCTGATGCAGGCCGTGGCGGCAGAGGCCAAGGCCGAGGGGCGCACCTTCCTCTGGTGGTGCTCCAAGCCGTGGAACCTGCAGGCACAGGCCTTCTACGCCGGCCTCGGCGCCATCGAGGAGGACATCAAGGCGCACGCCATCTTCGGCGAGGCCTTCGAGCGCCTGGCCGCCACGCCGGAGACGCCGCCCACGGCCGACTAGCGGACGAACTCGGCCCCGGCTGGACGTCGCGGAAACGGCACGTTCGCCGGTCCCGTGCCGGGTCGGGGATGCGGTGGTTCACGTTCCTGCGCGTCGAAGGCCGGAGCCAGCGGGGGAGCCCGGGGCCGGTGGCAAGCGTTCGCCCGGCTGATGGACGTGCAACCGTCGCGTCGCTCATGCCTCGGTCGCCGCCCTCGACCGGCTTCCCAGCGGTCCCTACGCCGCCCCGCGCGCCGGCCGCTCGCGCTGCCGCGGCGCCAGGCGCGGGCCTGGTGGCGCAGCGGCGATGACCGGCCAGCTGCCGAGCATGGCCAGCACCTCGCCCGCCGGCACCGGCTGCGCGAACAGGAAACCTTGCGCCTCCTCGCAACCCTCGTCGCGCAGCTGGTGCAGCTGGGTGGAGGTCTCCACGCCCTCGGCACAGATCGGCACGGCCAGGCTCTGGCCGAGCTGGACGATGGCCCGGACGATGCCGCGCGTGTTGGGGCGCCCGTCCAGCTGGCGCACGAACGAGCGGTCGATCTTGATCTTGTCGAACGGGAACCGCTGGAGATGGGCGAGGCTGGAATAGCCGGTACCGAAATCGTCCATGGTGATCCGCACGCCGAGCGCCTTGATCTCGGCCAGCAGGCTCAAGGCGTCGCCATTGTCGTGGACCAGGAGCCCCTCGGTCACCTCGAGCTCCAGCCGATGGGCGCTCAGGCCGGTTTCCCGCAGCACGGTGGCGACGGTGGCGGCGAAGTCGCGCTGCCGGAACTGGGTGGCGGACACGTTGACCGCGACCGAGAGTCCCGCCCATGTCGCCGCGTCGGCGCAGGCGGTGCGCAGCACGTGCGTGCCCAGCGCGTTGATCAGCCCGGTCTCCTCGGCGAGCGGCAGGAACTCGGCCGGCAGCAGGACACCGCGCTCGGGATGGCGCCAGCGGACCAGGGCCTCGACGCCGACCAGCGCGCCGGTGGCGCATGCCACCTGCGGCTGGTAGCGGACCTGGAACTCGTCCTCGGCCAGCGCGCGGCGGAGATCGGCCTCCGCCTGACGGCGCAGGCGCAGCTGGCGGTCCATGCCCGGCTCGAAGAAGCAGTAGCGGTTGCGCCCGCCGTTCTTGGCCCGGTAGAGGGCCATGTCGGCGCGCTGCAGGAGGCGGACCGGGTCGTGGCCGTCCTCCGGCGCCAGCGCCACCCCGATGCTGACGCTCACTTGCGCCTTGCGCCCATCGAGGTCGAAGGGCTCCGCCAGCACGGCGACGATGCGCAGGCACAGTCCCTCGACGTCGCCCGGCACCCTCCACCTCGTCCTGCAGGATGGTGAACTCGTCGCCGCCCTGCCGGGCCACGCTGTCGCTGCCGCGCACGCAGGCGCGCAGCCGTTCCGCGCAGCGCACCAGGAGCAGGTCGCCCATGGCGTGGCCCAGGGTGTCGTTGACCTCCTTGAAGCCGTCGAGATCCAGGCAGAGCACGGCGGCACCACCGCCGTGCCGACGGCGCCGCGCCAGGACGCCGGCCAGGCGCTCGCTCATGAGGGTGCGGTTGGGCAGGCCGGTCAGGGCGTCGTGCTGGGCGAGGAACCGGGCCTGCTCGAGTGCCGCGACCTCGGCCGTGACGTCGGTGGCGATGCCGCGATAGCCCAGCACGCGCTCGGCCGACCGCACCGCCTTGCCCGCGACCCGCAGCACCCGCGGCGCGCCGTCGGCGGCCCGGCAGCGAAAGACCGCGCCGTGGAACGGCCCGTCCGCGGCGAGCGCTGCGATGTCCACACGTGGCGCCGGCTCGCCGTCCGGCGGCCGCAGAAGTTCGTCCAACGACCGGCCGATCAGCCGTTCCGGCTCGATCCCCAGCGAGCGGTGGCACGCCTCGGAGACGAAGGTCAGGCGAAGCTCGGCGTCCGTCTCCCAGATCCAGTCCGACGCGGCCTGCGAGATGTCGCGAAACCGCGCCTCGCTAGCACGGATGGCGCGATCGACCTGATCGCGCGCGGCGATCAGCAGTGCGGCGAAGGGACAGAACAGCAGTGCGCCCGCAAGGGCCGGCAGCAGCAGGAGCATCTGGCCGCGTCCCGGCTGCGACGGGGGACCAGACGATCTGCGCCGGTACCGCGCCGTCCAGGCCGGGCAGCGGCAGTGCCGCCTGCCCCGGGCCGGGTGCCGCGGCGAAGCCCGGCGCGCCGATGCCGAGATCCTCCTCGAGCCCGCGCAGGAAACCCTGGTCGAGCCGCTTGGCGAACACGAGCACGCCGGGCGGAGTCTCGGCCGGCTCGAGTGGCGGGTCCGCTGCCGGAAGGATGGGGCTCGCCGCCGCCAGCCAAAGTCCGTCCGGGCCGGCCAGCACGGCCTCCACCGTGCGCCGGGCGCCACCGGGCCCGGGCATCGCCGCCAGCGCGCCCAGACGGGCAATGCCCGGCCCCAGCCGCGCGGTGGCGGCGGCCAGATCCCGTCGGCCGTCGACATGACCGTAGATCGGGCGGCCGTCGCCGGACAGGACCACGGACACCTCGTAGCCGAAGCTGGCGAAGATGTAGGGGCCGACATTGGCGTCGGCCCAATCGGGGTCCGGCTGGTGGGCGAGATGGAAGACGGCATCGTCCCACCACGCATAGTCGCGCACCTCGGCCGCCAAGGCGCGGGCAAGCTGGCGCACGACGTAGCGGATGGACCTGGCCTCGCCCTCGCGCTGCAGCAGGTTCTGCCGTTGGCCCGCCTCGTGGATCGCAGCCGCGCTCAACAGCAGCGCCACACCGACCAGTGCCGCCAGCGGAACGATCACCCGCGCGGACGCGAAGGCCGCCAGGCGCACGCCGAGATCGTCGAATCTGGTTGAGCTGCCGGCCATACCGTCGACACGAGCCAGGGTTGTGGCACGCATCGTGACGCGGTGGGGTTAACCGGACGTTGCCATCGGGGAGGAACCGTAGCGGCAAGGCGCCACGGGATGGCCGGGAAAGATGGTCGGAGTGGCAGGATTCGAACCTGCGACCCCAGCGTCCCGAACGCTGTGCTCTACCAGGCTGAGCTACACTCCGATCGCGGAGCCGCTGCTATAGTGGCCCCGGGCGCGCCGTGCAAGCCCGGCGTGGGCGTCAGTAGGCGCGGCCGGTGCAGAAATCGAGCAGGTCCAGCATCGCCTGCTTCGCCCGCGAATAGGGGAAGATGGCGAGGTTCTGGGTTGCCCGCTGGGCGTAGGCCTCGGCCCTGGCGACCGTGGCCTCGATGGCCCCGTGGCGGGCCATCAGCTCCTGGGCGTGCGCGAGGTCGCCGTCGCTCTGGTTCAGGTCCTCGAGCACCCGGCGCCAGAACGCCCGCTCGGTCTCGTTGCCGCGCGCGAAGGCCAGGAGCACGGGCAGGGTGATCTTGCCCTCGCGGAAATCGTCGCCGATGCTCTTGCCGAGATTGGCCTGGCGGGCGCTGTAGTCCAGGGCGTCGTCGATGAGCTGGAAGGCGATGCCGAGATTGTCGCCGTAGGCCGCCAGTGCGGCCTCCTCGGGACCCGGCCGGTCGGCCACGACCGCGCCGATCTGGCACGCGGCCCGGAACAGGGCGCCGGTCTTGGCCGCGATCACCGCGAGATAGGCCTGCTCGGTGGTCGCGGTGTCGTTGGAGGTGATCAGCTGCAGGACCTCGCCCTCGGCGATGATCGCCGACGCCGAGGACAGGATCTCCAGCACGCGCAGGCTGCCGTCGGCGACCATGAGCTGGAAGGCGCGGCTGAACAGGAAGTCGCCGACCAGCACGGGCGCCTTGTTGCCCCAGACCGCGTTGGCGGTGGCCGAGCCGCGGCGCAGCCCGCTGTCGTCGACCACGTCGTCGTGCAAGAGCGTCGCGGTGTGGATGAACTCGACGCAGGCGGCGAGCGCCAGCTGGCGGTTGCCGCGGTAGCCGCACAGCCGGGCGGCGAGCAGCGTCAGGATCGGGCGCACCCGCTTGCCACCGGCCGCGATGATGTGGCGGGCCAGCTCGGGGATGAGGGTGACCTCGCTCTGCATCCGGTCGAGGATGATCTCGTTGACCAGGGCGAGCTCGCCATCCACGAGCGCACGGATGCCGTCGAGCTTTGCGGCGGAGCTTTCGGCCGACAGAGATGCTGCGGGCAGCGCGGTCAAGCTGCGTTCTCCCTGGGACAAACGGTACCGCGCAAAGGCGTTGAGGCGCTCGGCGGTTGCTATCACGCACCCGGAGCGATAGCAAATCGACGCCAGCGCCGCCGTCGCTCACCTCGGGTGCCTTCGCTTGATCGAACTAGTTCGCAGCAATGATCTCGTCCACCTGTCCTGGGCGCAGGCGATGCTCGCGGCGGCGGGAATCGACTGTCTGCTGGCCGACGCCTTCATCAGCGGGGTCGAGGGCAACATCGGTGCCTTCCCGCGCCGGCTGCTCGTGGCCGAGGCCGATCTCGCCCGGGCGCGCGAGCTGCTGGCGGAGGCGGCGGGGGCCGTCGTCGATGGCGACGGCGGCTGATCGCCGAGCTCAGCGACGACCGGCTGCTCGGCGGGCGGCTGCGCTTCTTCCAGCCGCGCCGCGGCTACCGGGTGGCGATCGATCCCGTCCTGCTTGCCGCCGCGGTACCGGCCGTGGCCGGCGAGCGGGTCCTCGACGCCGGCACCGGCACCGGGGCGGCGGCACTTTGTCTCGCCCGGCGCGTCTCCGGCATCGACGTGGTCGGGCTGGAGCGCGAGCCGGACCTGCTCGCCGTCGCCGCGCGCAACGTGGCGGCCAATCCGGGCCTGGCACCCGTCCGCCTGATCCAGGGCGACCTGCTGGATCCGGGTCTGGCGCTGCCGGACGGCCCCTTCGACCATGTGATGACCAATCCGCCCTACCACCGGCGCGGCTCCGCGACGGCGCCGGGCACCGCGACGGGTGCCGCCGCCCATCTCGCCGAAGTCGAACTGGGTGCCTGGGTGCGGGCGTGTCTCGCCCGCCTGCGGCCGCGGGGCTGGCTGACCGTCATCCACACCGCCGATGCCCTGGCCGAGCTGGCGGGGGCGCTCGCGGGACGGGCCGGCGACGTCGTGGTCTACCCGCTGTGGCCGAGCGTAGAAGCTCCTGCCGCCAAGCGCGTGATCGTCTCGGCGCGCCGGGACAGCCGAGGTCCCGCCCGTCTCGCCCACGGACTGGTGCTGCACGCGCCGGACGGCCGCTTCACCGAAGCTGCCGACGCCGTCCTGCGCGATGCCGCGCCGCTGACGGTCGCATCACGCCGAACCTGACACCCGAACCGGGCTGCCGCCGATGCTTTCCCTGCCGTCCTTCCTCCGGCCATGGCGCCGTGGCCGTCCTGCGATCCCCGCGGTCCGGCTGGCCGGCGTGATCGGCAGCGCCGGGCTCGCCGGGCGCGGGCTCACGCTGGCCGGGATCGAGCGCACGCTGGACGCCGCGTTCGCCCACCGCCACGCACCGGCCGTGGCCCTGCTGATCAACAGCCCTGGCGGCTCGCCGGTGCAGTCGGCCCTGATCGCCCGCCGGATCCGCGACCTCGCGGCCGAGAAGGACAAGCCGGTCCTCGCCTTCGTCGAGGACGTCGCGGCGTCCGGCGGCTACTGGCTCGCCTGTGCTGCGGACGAGATCTACGCCGACGCCTGCTCGATCGTGGGCTCGATCGGGGTGATCAGCGCCGGGTTCGGCTTCGAGCAGGCGATCGGGCGGCTGGGCATCGAGCGCCGCGTCCACACCACCGGCGAGCGCAAGGCCCTGCTCGACCCGTTCCAGGCCGAGCGCCCGGGCGATCTGGCCCTGCTCAAGGAGATCCAGGGCGACATCCTGGGCCAGTTCGTGGCGCATGTCCGCGCGCGGCGCGGCGAGCGGCTCAAGGGCGGCGACGGCGAACTGTTCGACGGCCGGGTCTGGACCGGCGACGGCGCCCTGGCGCACGGCCTGATCGACGGGCTGGGCGAGGCCCGGGCCACGATCCGCGCCCGCTTCGGTCACGACGCCCGCCTGGTCCTCGCCAATCCGCGGCGCGGCCTGCTGCGGCGGTTGCGGCCGCGCCTCGCGACGGCGCATATTCTCGACGAGGCCCTTGCCCTGGTCGAGGAACGGGCCTACTGGCGGCGGTTCGGCCTGTAGCCGCGAGCGCGGTGGAGCAGATGTTCAGCTTGAGCTTCGGCAAGATCCTGGTGACGATCCTGGTCGTGGTGGCCGCCTGGCGCGGCTACCGGCTGTACCAGCAGATGCAGGCGCGCATCGCCGCCGCCAACGAGCGCGCCGCACGCCCCGCACCGCAGGCCAAGGCCACCGACCTCGTCGAGTGCGTGCGCTGCGGCATGTTCGTGCCGAACGGCACCATCTGCCGCAGCATCGAGGAATGTCGCTTCCGCCGCGCCTGAGTGACAGCGGGTCGCGTTGACCCGTCCTTGGCCGCTCTCTAGACGATGCGCTGCAACATGACCCGGTCGACCCAAGAGAACTCGTGGCCGCAGATCGCCCGCCCAGCTTCCAGGACCTGATCCTGCGCCTGCAGCGCTACTGGGCGGATCGCGGCTGCGTGATCCTGCAGCCCTACGACGTCGAGGTCGGGGCAGGGACCTTCCATCCCGCCACCACGCTTAGGGCTCTCGGTCCCGAGGCCTGGAACGCCGCCTATGTCCAGCCCTCGCGCCGGCCGACCGACGGCCGCTATGGCGAGAACCCCAACCGGCTGCAGCACTATTACCAGTTCCAGGTCATCATGAAGCCGTCGCCGCCGGACTTCCAGGACCTGTACCTCAACAGCCTCTACGCGCTGGGCATCGATCCCGGGCTGCACGACCTGCGCTTCGTCGAGGACGACTGGGAGAGCCCGACCCTGGGGGCGTGGGGCCTGGGCTGGGAGGTCTGGTGCGACGGCATGGAGGTGTCGCAGTTCACCTACTTCCAGCAGGTCGGCGGCTTCGACTGCCGGCCGGTCTCGGGCGAGCTGACCTACGGCCTCGAGCGGCTGGCCATGTACGTGCAGGGGGTCGAGAACGTCTACGAGCTCGACTTCAACGGCCAGGGCGTGCGCTACGGCGACGTGTTCCTGCAGGCCGAGCGCGAGTATTCGGCGTTCAATTTCGAGGTCGCCGACACCGAGTTGCTGTTCCGGCACTTCGCCGACGCCGAGCACCACTGCCGCCTGATCCTCGAGCGGGCACTGCCCTTGCCGGCCTACGACCAGTGCCTGAAGGCCAGCCACCTGTTCAATCTCCTGGACGCCCGCGGGGTGATCAGCGTCACCGAGCGTGCCGCCTACATCGGGCGCGTGCGCGCGCTCGCCAAGGCCTGCGCCGAGGCCTGGCTGCGGGCCCGCGGCCATCTCGGCCATGGCTGAGCTGCTCCTCGAGCTGTTCTCCGAAGAGATCCCGGCCCGCATGCAGGACCGGGCGGCCGAGGATCTGGCGCGCGGCGTGGCCGACGCCCTGACCGCGGCCGATCTCGCCTTCGACCGGCCGGTCCGCTCGTTCGCCACCCCGCGCCGGCTCACCGTGGTCGTCTCCGGCCTGCCGCTGCAGCAGGCCGACCGCGTCGTCGAGCGCAAGGGTCCCCGGGCCGACGCGCCCGAGCAGGCGCGCGCAGGCTTCCTGCGCGGCCTGAGCGGCCTCGACTACACGCTCGAGGAACGCGAGGACCGGAAGGCCAAGGTCGTGTTCGCCCTGGTGCGCGAGCAGGGCAGGGCGGTGAGCGCCCTGCTGGGCGAGCTGCTGCCGGCGGTGATCGGCCGCCTGCCATGGCCGAAGTCGATGCGCTGGGGCGACGGCGATTTCCGCTGGGTCCGGCCGCTGCAGTCGATCCTGTGCCTTCTCGACGGCGAGATCGTGGCATTCACGGTCGGCGGCGTCACGGCCTCCAACCGCACCCGCGGCCACCGCTTCATGGCGCCCGAGCCGTTCGCGGTCCGCGACTTCGCCGACTATGTCGTCAAGCTGCGCGCGGCCAAGGTGATCCTCGACGGGGCGGAGCGCCGTGCCATCATCGCCCGCCGCGCGCAGGAACTGGCGGCGGGGCAGGGCCTCGCGGTCGCCGACGACCCGGGCCTGCTCGACGAGGTCAAGGGCCTGGTCGAATGGCCCGTGCCGCTCATGGCCGCCATCGACGAGGCCTTCATGACCGTGCCGCCCGAGGCGCTGGTCACCACGATGCGCACCAACCAGAAGTACCTGGCCCTGCGCACCCCCGACGGTACCCTGGCGCGCCGGTTCGTCCTGGTCGCCAACATGCAGGCCAGCGACGGCGGTGCGGCGATCGTCGCCGGCAACGAGCGCGTCCTGCGGGCACGGCTGTGGGACGCCAAGTTCTTCTGGGACCAGGACCGCAAGGTAGCGCTGGAAAGCCGGCTGCCGGGCCTCGCCCGCATGGTGTTCCACGCCGAGCTGGGCTCGCAGGGCGAGCGCGTCGAGCGGCTCGTGGCGCTGACCGGTGCCCTGGTGCCGCGGATTCCCGGGGCGGATCGCCTGCTGGCCGAGCGCGCGGCACTGCTGGCCAAGGCCGATCTCGTCTCCGGCATGGTGGGCGAGTTCCCCGAGCTGCAGGGCATCATGGGTGGCCACTACGCCGCCGCCCAGGGCGAGCCAGAGGCCGTGGCGACCGCTATCCGCGAGCACTACTCGCCCAAGGGCCCGGACGACCGCTGCCCGACGGCACCGGCCAGCGTGGCGGTAGCACTGGCCGACAAGCTCGATACCCTCGTCGGCTTCTTCGCCGCCGGCATCCGCCCGACCGGCACCAAGGATCCGTTCGCGCTGCGCCGTGCGGGCCTGGGCATCATCCGGCTGATCTTCGAGAACGGCCTGCGCCTGCCCTTGCGCGAGGCCGCCCTGGCGGCGGCGCGCGGCTATGGCGACCGCTTCGCCGCGTTCTCCCCGGACGAGCTGATCGCGTTCCTGGTCGACCGCCTCAAGGTCCATCTGCGCGAGCGCGGCGTGCGCCACGACCTGATCGCGGCCGCTGTCGCCGTCGGTGCCGAGGACGACCTGATCCGCCTCGCGGCGCGGGCGGAGGCGCTCCAGGCCTTCATCGACAGCGAGGACGGCCGCAACCTGCTCACGGCCTTCCGCCGTGCCGCCAACATCGTGGCGATCGAGGAAAAGAAGGACGGTCGCCGCTACGACGGCCATCCGGTGGTGGGCGCCCTGGTGGACCCCGCCGAGGAGACGGTGTTCGCCGCGCTGGAGGAAGCGGGTGGGCGGATTGCGTCAGCACTCGAAGCCGAGGATTATGCCGGCGCGATGACCGCACTGGCGGCGTTGCGCCACCCGGTCGACGGCTTCTTCGAGGCGGTCATGGTCAATGTCCAGGAACCGGACCTGCGCCTTAACCGTTTGCTGCTGCTCGGCCGGATACGCTCCAGCCTGGAGCGCGTGGCGGATTTCTCGCTGATCGAAGAAGGCGGCCGGCCGCAGGCGTGATACGCCGAGCTATGCTGGATGATGCGGTGATGATGGGTCTGTTTCGGGGTATCGACCGATGACGCAGTGGGTGTACCGGTTCGGCGGCGGTCGGGCCGAGGGCACGGCCTCGATGAAGGCGCTGCTCGGCGGCAAGGGCGCCAACCTCGCCGAGATGAGCAATCTCGGCCTGCCGGTGCCGCCCGGCTTCACGATCTCGACCGGGGTCTGCACCTGGTTCTACGCCAACGCGCAGAGCTTTCCCCCGGAGCTCGAGGCCCAGGTCGACGCCGCACTGCAGGCGATCGAGGAGGAGCTGGACGTCCGGTTCGGGGACGTCGAGCGGCCGCTCCTGGTCTCGGTGCGCTCCGGCGCCCCGGTGTCGATGCCGGGCATGATGGACACCGTCCTCAACCTCGGCCTGAACGACCGCACGGTCGAGGGTCTGGTCGCCGCCAGCGGCGACGCGCGCTTCGCCTACGACAGCTACCGCCGGTTCATCCAGATGTACGCCGACGTGGTCCTCGAGGTGGACCACTACCTGTTCGAGGAGGCGCTCGAGGACGCCAAGCAGGCACGGGGCTGCCGCTACGACACCGAACTCGACGCGGCCGCCCTGGCCGAGCTGGTCGGGACCTTCAAGGGTATCGTCGAGAAGGCCATCGGCAAGCCGTTCCCGCAGGACCCCAAACAGCAGCTGTGGGGGGCGATCGGCGCCGTGTTCGGCTCGTGGGAGACCGCGCGCGCGGCGACCTACCGCCGGCTGCACAACATCGCCGGCGACATGGGCACGGCCGTCAACGTCCAGGCCATGGTGTTCGGCAACATGGGCGACGACTGCGCCACCGGGGTCGCGTTCACCCGCAATCCCTCGACCGGCGAGCGCGCCTACTATGGCGAGTTCCTGATCAACGCCCAGGGCGAGGACGTCGTGGCGGGCATCCGCACCCCTCAGCCCCTGACCCGGCGCATGGCGGCCGGCAGTGGCTCGGACGGCAAGCCGATGGAGGACCTGCTGCCCGAGGCCTTCGCCGAGCTCGCCGCGGTCTTCGACCGGCTCGAGGCCCACTACCGCGAGATGCAGGACATCGAGTTCACCACCCAGCGCGGCAAGCTCTACATCCTGCAGACACGAACCGGGAAGCGGACGGCGCCGGCAGCGCTCAAGATCGCGGTGGACATGGCGGCCGAGGGGCTGATCACCCGCGAGGAGGCGATGCTGCGCGTCGATCCGGGCTCGCTCGACCAGCTGCTGCACCCGACCCTCGACCCCAAGGCCGAGCGCCAGGTGATCGCCAAGGGCCTGCCGGCCTCGCCGGGCGCCGTCTCGGGCAAGGTCGTGTTCAGCGCCGACCACGCCGAGAAGATGGCGGCCGCCGGTGAGGCGGTGATCCTGGTCCGGATCGAGACCTCGCCCGACGACATCCACGGCATGCACGCCGCCAAGGGCATCTTGACCTCGCGCGGGGGCATGACCAGCCACGCCGCCGTGGTGGCCCGCGGCATGGGCAAGGCCTGCGTCTGCGGTGCGGGCGACCTCGTGATCTCCTATGCCGACAAGGCGGTCACCGCCCGGGGCGTGCGCATCGCCGAAGGCGACGTCATCACGCTCGACGGTGCCGAGGGCACGGTGATGCTGGGTGCCGTGCCCACGGTCGACCCGCAGCTCTCGGGCGATTTCGCCACCCTGATGGAGTGGGCCGACGCCTACCGCCGCCTGAAGGTGCGCACCAACGCCGAGACGCCGCTGGACGCCAACACCGCGCGCAAGTTCGGTGCCGAGGGCATCGGCCTGTGCCGCACCGAGCACATGTTCTTCCAGCCCGACCGCATCGTCGCCATGCAGGAGATGATCCTGGCCGACGACGCCGAGGGCCGGACCAAGGCCCTGGCCAAGATCCTGCCGATGCAGCGCGCGGACTTCGTCGAGCTGTTCGAGATCATGGCCGGGCTGCCGGTGACCATCCGGCTGCTCGATCCGCCGCTGCACGAGTTCCTTCCCCACGAGGAGGCGGAGCTGGCCTCGGTCGGCGAAGTCGGCCGGCGTGGACGTCAAGATCGTCCGCCGCCGTCTGGCCGACCTCAAGGAATCCAACCCGATGCTGGGCCTGCGCGGCTGCCGGCTCGGCATCCTGTTCCCCGAGATCTACGAGATGCAGGCGCGGGCCATCTTCGAGGCCGCGTTCGAGGTCGAGGCCGCCACCGGCGCGCACCGTGGTGCCCGAGGTGATGATCCCGCTGGTCCTGGCCGCCCGCGAGCTGCAGCTGATCAAGCAGCGGATCGACGCGGTCGCGGCCGAGGTCGGCAAGGAGCGGGGCGGCTCGCTGCACTACCAGGTCGGCACCATGATCGAGCTGCCGCGCGCGGCCCTGCGCGCGGGCGAGATCGCCGAGCACGCCGAGTTCTTCAGCTTCGGCACCAACGATCTCACCCAGATGACCCTGGGCCTGTCGCGCGACGACAGCGGCAAGTTCCTCGAGCCCTACATCCGCGCCGAGATCTTCCACGGCGACCCGTTCCAGACCCTCGACGTCAGCGGCGTGGGCGAGCTGGTCGAGATGGCCGCCGAGCGCGGCCGCAAGGTCGCGGCCCGACCTCAAGCTCGGCATCTGCGGCGAGCATGGCGGCGACGCCGCCTCGGTGGCGTTCTGCGAGACCGTGGGCCTCGACTATGTCTCCTGCTCGCCCTACCGCGTGCCGATCGCACGGCTTGCCGCGGCCCAGGCGGCGCTGAAGGGCAAGCGCGCCCATTGAGCGGGCCGCTCGACGAGCTTCGCCACGGCGGCAAGGCAGCACTCGCGCGCGCCCTGGCGCGCGCGGAGGCGGCACCCTCCGACGAGGCCACGCTGGCGCTGCTCGACGCGGCCTGGGCCGCACCGCGCGCGGCCGTGATCGGCCTCACCGGCCCGCCCGGGGTCGGCAAGTCGACCCTGGTCTCGGCCTTCGTCCGCGCCTGGCGGGAGCGCGGCCGCACGGTGGGCGTGATCGCGGTGGATCCCTCCTCCAAGCGGACCCGCGGCGCGCTGCTCGGCGACCGGACCCGGATCGACGTCGACCCCGACGACCAGGGCGTGTTCGTGCGCTCGCTGGCCGCGCGCGACCGGCTGGGCGGCCTCGCCGACCTCGCCGCCGCCGCCATGGTCCTGATGCGGGCGGTCTACGACGTCGTCCTGGTGGAGACGGTGGGCGTCGGCCAGTCGGAGACCGAGATCGCCGAGCTCGCCGACACGGTCCTGTTCGCGGTCCAGCCGGGCTCGGGCGACAGCCTGCAGTTCATGAAGGCGGGCATCGTCGAGATCCCCGACGTGGCGCTGGTGACCAAGGCCGACCTCGGCGGCATCGCCGAGCGCGCCAAGCGCGACCTCGAGGGTGCCTTGGGCATCGTGCCCGGGTGCGGGGCAGTGGGAGCCGCCGGTCCTTCTGGTGGCGGCCACGACCGGGCGCGGCATCGAGGCGGCGCTGGCGGAGCTGGACCGGCACCAGGCCCACATCGCGCCCGATCTTGCCGCGCGGCGGACCGAGCAGGCGCGGCTCTGGCTGCGGCGCTGGTTGCACGAGGAATGCGGCCGGCGCGGTGCTGCCCGCGCGGAAGCCTTGCTTCCGTCGATCCTCGCCGACCGGGGCGTGTCGCCCTTCCGCTGGCTGCACCGGGCGGTGCAGGCGCTGGAGCAGGGTTAGGCCGCGCCGCCTGCCGGCTCAGTCGGGACGGCGCCCGGCCAGGGCCGCCATCGGCAGCCAGGGCGGCGGCGCCAGGGCCAGGGTCGCCTCGCCCGCCACCAGCGGCTGGTCGCCCTCGGCCAGCTGGTCGAGGCGCAGCAGCGCCAGCGCCATGTTGCCGGCGCCGGAGCGGACCTCGCCGGCGTCCTTGCCGCCGCGGGTGACCGGCGTGCCCGGCGCGGGGAGGGGACCGTCCACCCGCACCGGCAGCAGGCGGCGCTTGATCAGGCCGCGATGCTTGGTGCGGGCGGTGAGCTCCTGGCCGACGAAGCAGCCCTTGGTGAAGCTCACCCCGTGCAATTCCTCGAAGCCGCTCTCCATGAGCAGCGAGCGGTCGACGACGAGGTCCCGGCTGCCGTCCGGCACGCCCAGGCCAATCCGCAGGCGATCGTATTGGCCGGGATCGACGCGCTCCAGCCCGTGCTCGGCGACGAACGCCGGCACGGCCTCTACCGGCAGCACGACCCGCATCCCCAGTTCCGCCACGCGCGGGTCGACCACGGCCTCCGGCGCGGGAAGCGCATGGGCGGGCAGGGGCCGCCGATCGAACACCGCGAGCACGGCCAGTTCTTGCGACGCATCCTCGATCGTGACCTTGGATCGGAGCCGGTACATGGTAAGCCGGCGGACGAGGTCGGCGACGCGGGCGCGCTCGGCGTCCAGGAGCACATGGTCGCCGCGATCGTGGAGGATGAAGTCGAACAGGTACTTGCCCTGCGGCGTCAGCAGTGCCGCGTAGAGGGCGCGATCCGGCTGCAGCGCGGCGATGTCGTTGCTGATCAGCCCCTGGAGGAAGGCGCGGGAGTCGTCGCCACCGACGCGAACCAGCCCGCGATCGTCGAGCAGCGTGCAACGGTACGTCGTCATCGGCCTTGCATATCCGTTGGTTGGTTCGCCGCTCACCGATTTAAGGAGGCCGTCGCCATGGGCAAGACACTTTCCGAACAGGCGCCGCCGGTCCTGGAGCCGGGGCGCTGTGCCCTGTTCCTGGACTATGACGGCACCCTCGTCGACCTGGCGCCCACGCCCGGCGAGGCAGCGGCGGACGACGCGCTGCGCCACCTCCTGGCGGCGCTGCAGGCCCGCCTGGAGGGTGCGCTGGCCATCGTCACCGGCCGCCCCGTGGCCGATATCGACGCCTTCCTGGCACCGCTGCGGCTGACCGTGGCCGGCCTGCACGGCCTCGTGCGCCGGCGCCACGACGGAACGCTGACCGAAGCGGAGCTGCCGCCGGAGCTGTTGCCGCCGATCCGCCAGGCCTTGCGCGGGTTCGCGGCGGACCATCCCGGAACCCTGCTCGAGGACAAGCGTTTGAGCCTCGCCTTGCATTACCGGCAAGCGCCACAGGCCGAGGCCGCGGCCATCGCACTGGCCGAGCGGCTGGTTGCGGCAGATGGCGATCGATTGCGACTGCAGCGGGGAAAAATGGTCGTGGAACTACTGCCCAAGGGCAGCGACAAGGGCGATGCGATCCGCGCACTCCTGGCCGAGCCAGGGTTCGCCCGGCGCCAGCCGGTGTTCGTCGGCGACGACGTCACCGACGAAGCGGGCTTCCGCAGCGTCAACGCCATGGGCGGGGTCAGCATCCGGATCGGCGAGGGTGGTACGAGCGAGGCCCTGCACCGCCTGGCCGACGTCGCGGCCTTGCGCGACTGGCTGAGCCGCGCGTTGGACGCCCGATGACCGGCCGGCTGTTCGTCGTGTCGAACCGGGTGACGCCCCCGACCGCCCGGCAGGCGGCGGGCGGACTCGCCGTCGGCGTCCTGGCCGCACTGCGCGAGAAGGGCGGCGTCTGGTTCGGCTGGAGCGGCGATCTGGTCGCGGACGAGGCGGACCGCAAGTTCGAGCTGCGTGAGCGCGGCAAGACCACCTACGCGCTCCTCGACCTGACCGAGGACGAGTATGCCGGCTACTATGCCGGAATGGCCAACCGGACGCTGTGGCCGCTGTTCCACTACCGCATCGACCTGGCCTCGTTCGAGCATCACTGGTACCAGCGCTACCGCGACGTCGCCCGGCTGTTCGCCGAGCGGCTGATCGAGCTCCTGCAGCCGGGCGACCGCGTCTGGGTGCAGGATTTCCACCTGATCCCGCTGGGCACCGAGTTGCGCCGCCTCGGCTTTGCCGGCCGGATCGGCTTCTTCCTGCACATCCCGTTTCCGCCGACCCAGCTCTACGCCACCATGCCGTGGCACCGCGAGCTGGCGTCGGACCTGTGCACCTACGATGCGGTGGCCTTCCAGACCCCGACCGACCGCGAGCACTTCGCCGACTATTGCTGCCGCGAGCTGGGTGCCGTGCCGCTGGAGAAGGAGTGGCTGCGGGTCGGCGAGCGGACGATCGAGGCCCATGCGTGCCCGATCGGCATCGACGTCCGCGAGGTGCAGCGGCTGACCCAGTCGGTCGAGGCGCGCCGCCAGCTCGACACCATGCGGCGGCACCTCAACGGGCGTGCGCTGATCATCGGGGTCGACCGTCTCGACTACAGCAAGGGCATTCCCGAGCGGCTGCGCGGCTACCAGGCGCTGCTCGAGCGCTACCCGGAGCATCGCCGCCAGACCGTGCTGATGCAGATCTCCGCACCCAGCCGCGAGGACCTGCCCGAATACCGCGACCTGCGCCGGACGACCGAGCGCCTGGCTGGCCACATTACCGGCCGGTTCGGCGAGCCCGACTGGATGCCCTTGCGCTACATCAACCGCACCCAGTCGCGCCGTGCCCTGGCGGGCTTCTACCAGGCGGCCCGCGCCGGTCTGGTCACACCCTTGCGCGACGGGCTCAACCTCGTCGCCGAGGAGTTCGTGGCGGCGCAGGACCCCGAGGATCCCGGCGTGCTGGTCCTGTCGCGCTTCGCCGGCGCCGCCTTCCTGCTCGAGGCCGCCCTGATCGTGAATCCCTACGACGTGTACGGGGTGGGCGAGGCGCTGCACCGCGCGCTGGCGATGCCGCTGGACGAGCGCCAGGACCGGCATCGCCAGCAGCTCGACGCGATCAAGCGCAACGACATCCAGGCCTGGCGCCGTTGCTGCCTCGCCGCCTTGGATGCCGAGCCGCACGCCTGAGAGCCGTCAGGCGCGTTCGGCGCGAGCGAGGGTGGGCGACGGCACGGATGCCGGCACAGCCATTCACCCGCAGTGATACATCGGATAAGATACGTTATGACAATTACGCTCGTGCCGCTCAGTCCGAGAATTGGCTCACCGTCTGCAGGTACAGCTTGCGGAACTCCTCGGCCATCCGCTCGGAGCCGGCGAGCATGTCGCGAAACACCGCTGTGCTGGCACCGGACGTCTGCGTCCGCTGCGTCTCGTACGCCGAGCGCCGCTGGCGCAGCACGACGATCTGGTCGCGCATGACCCGCTGGCGCTCCGCACCGGCCGTCCGCGCCTTGGCCTGCAGGTCCGTGATCTGGCTCTTCCACAGATCGAGCGTGACCGCCATCGCCTCGAGGCTCTGCTTGCGCGTCGCTGCCATGCAGCTTCTCCCTGTGGCCGCGGCCGGCCGGGCCGAACCATGCGGTCCGGCCCGGATACGGGACCGCTAGAGTACGACCAGTTCGTCCGCGCACAGTCGCGCCGCCGTGCTCGTCGGCTTGACGTTGTCGGGCATCATCGCCCAGCCACCTTTCTCGATGAAGGCGCCTCGGCTGTAGCTCTGCAGCAGCTTCAGCTCGGCCAGCAGCGCCGTTGCGTCACCGCCGGCGCGGAAGCGGTCGGCGCAGACCGCCGCCACCAGCGTGTCGCGCGACGTCGAGGCCGCCGTCTCCGCCATCCGCTTGGCGCTGGCGCCGGTGACCCAGCCACCCCAGGCGAAGCCGACCACCACGGTGGCCACCGCACCGGCGACGACCGCCCAGGCCAGCGAGCCCTTGCTCGGCCGATAGGCCGCCCAGCGTCCGCTCAGGCCGTGAATCGCATCCATGTCCGCTTCCCTTGCTGTGGCCGAACGCGACGCTGCCGCGACGGAAGTGCTTCAGATCGCACAACATGATCGATGGCAATCTGTATTGCGTGCCTGGACGAAATCCTTTATCGCCCAGAACGATACTTCCTATACGAATATCTCCTTTAAACAAGCAAAATCGCTATCACAATTTTCATCCGCCCTTGATCGAATTGGAATTTTCGGCGCTATCTCCAATACATACTTCTCTATTCTTTTTATTGCCTTACGGGCTGATTCGTGACATTGAAGATTCAACATCGCCACAATCTCTCCCGCCCACGCCATGGAGCAGCCGACATGATCAGGTGCACGGGGATGAACGTCACCTTCCGCCACGCCGTCGTTCTCAAGGGAGCGGAGCGTGCGCTGCCGCCGGGCACCTACCGCGTCGACATCGAGGAGGAGCCGATCGACGGCCTCTCCTTCCTCGCCTACCGGCGGCTGGCCACCTTCATCCGGGTCCCCCTGCCCGGCCACGGCGGCACCATCGAGAACCTGCTGATCGATCCGAAGGAGCTGGATCGGGCGCTGGAACGCGACGCACAGGCCCAGGCGGCGCGACGGTCTGAACCGTCGGACCGGCCGTTGACGGGGAAACTGGGAGGTGAGCATGAACGAAACTGCGAGCGTCGATCGGTCGACCACACGGCTGTACCGGCTGACACCCATCAATCCGCGTGATCCCAACTGGCGTGGCAGCGTGCATCGCGACACCGCGGTCGTGCGGGCCGCGTCGGAGGAGCTGGCACGCGCCCTGGCCGCCGGGGCCTTCAACTCCACGCTGCTGCCGTCCGCACCCGGCCGGGTCATTCCTGCCGCCCTCTGGCAGCGGACCGACACCGTGCGCGCCGAGATCATCGATGACCGCCGCTACCGGGCCGATGGCACCGTCGGCATTCTCGAGCCTTGGGGCTTCAGCTGACCGCGCCGGCGCACCGTCGCCGACCGGGGTAAGGACGATGGCCACATTCAGGTAGGCCCGTCATCCAGCCGTTCGAAGCCCTCGCAGACCAGGGTAAGGCGCTCGCGTGCGGCCGCCTCTCCATTGTCGAGGATCTCGTAGGACGCCGGCCAGGCCGCGAGGAGACGGAACGCGACCACGGCGCCGAGACCGGCGCCGTAGGTCAGGGTCACGGTCTTGCGAAATGCGGGCGGGTCGGGCGGCGGGCCACCCGGGAACGGGGCGACCAGCGCCGCCCAGGCATCGAACGCGCGGTCGGCGCCGAGCGCGCGTTCCAGCGTCAGCGGCGCGAACGAACTCAGCTGCGGTGCCTTCTGCGCCAGCCACGGCGAAACCAGGCCGTCACGAACCTCCAGAACCGAGGTTTCGCGCCGCAACGGCCCGGCGAAGCACGGGCCGGGAATCTCCAGGCCGTCCCAGAAGACCCGGACCGTCACCGGCTAGTGCTGCAGGATCTGGCTCAAGAACAGCTTGGTCCGGTCGCTCTTCGGGTGGGCGAAGAACTCCTGCGGCTTGTCCATCTCGACGACCTCGCCCTTGTCCATGAACACGACGAAGTCGGCCACCGACTTGGCAAAGCCCATCTCGTGGGTGACGCACATCATGGTCATGCCCTCGTTGGCGAGGGAGATCATGGTGTCCAGCACCTCCTTGACCATCTCGGGGTCGAGGGCCGAGGTCGGCTCGTCGAACAGCATGATCTTGGGCTTCATGCACAAGGCGCGGGCGATGGCGACGCGCTGCTGCTGGCCGCCCGAGAGCTGGCCCGGATACTTCTGCGCCTGCTCCGGGATGCGCACCCGGTTCAGGTAGAACATCGCCGTCTCCTCGGCCTCCTTCTTGGGGATGCCGCGGACCCAGATCGGGGCGAGGGTGAGGTTGTCCAGGATCGTCAGGTGCGGGAACAGGTTGAAGTGCTGGAACACCATCCCGACCTCGCGCCGGATGGCCTCGACGTTCTTGACGTCGTTGGTGAGCTCGATCCCGTCGACCAGGATGTGGCCCTTCTGGTGCTCCTCGAGCCGGTTGATGCACCGGATCATGGTCGACTTGCCCGAGCCCGACGGGCCGCAGACCACGACCTTCTGGCCCTTCTCGACCTGCAGGTTGACGTTCTTGAGGACGTGGAACTCGCCGTACCACTTGTTGACGTCGCGGAGCACGATGCTCGGAGCACCGTTGGCGGCAGTAGGGGTGGCCATGGTCGCTCCTAGTGCTTGTGGCCCGTCTGCAGCTTGCGCTCGAGGCGCTGGCTGTAGCGGGACATGGCGAAACAGAAGATCCAGAAACCGAAGCCGGCGAAGATGTAGCTCTCGACGTCGTGGCCCAGCCATTCCTGGCCGGTGACGATCAGCTTGGCGATGTTCAAGAGATCGTAGAGGCCCATGATGAAGACGAGCGAGGTGTCCTTGAACAGCGAGATGAACGAGTTGACGATGCCCGGGATCACCAGCCGCAGCGCCTGCGGCAGGATCACCAGCCGCATCTTCTGCCAGTAGCCGAGCCCCATGGCGTCGGCGGCCTCGTACTGGCCCTTGGGGATCGCCTGCAGCCCGCCGCGGATGACCTCGGCCATGTAGGCGCCCGAGAACAGGGACACGCCGATCAGGGCGCGCATCACCTTGTCGACGGTCCAGCCGGGCGGGAAGAACAAGGGCAGCATGACCGAGGCCATGAACAGCACGGTCACCAAGGGCACGCCGCGCACCAGCTCGATGAACGAGACGCACAAGGCCTTGACCACCGGCATCTCCGAGCGGCGGCCCAGGGCCAGCATGATGCCGATCGGGAACGAGGCGACGATGCCGACGATCGAGATGATCAGGGTCAGGAACAGGCCGCCCCAGAGCGGCGTGTCCACCGTCGGCTGCAAGGGGCCGCCGCCCGCGAACAGCCAGCCCGCGACGAACGGGTAGGCGATCGCGAAGCAGACGCCGTAGAGCGCCTTTCTGGGCATCTGCGGCAGCATCAGCGGAATGCAGCCGACGATGAGCAGGATGCCGCCGGTGATGATCCGCCAGTACTGGTCGATCGGGTACAGCCCGAACAGGTACTGGTGGATGCGGTTGGGGATCAACGCCCAGCAGGCGCCGTCGGCCGGGCACTGGCTGCGGTCGACGGCCGTCCAGCTGGCGTTGAGCACGGCCCACTTGAACAAGGGCGGTACGACCATCGCCAGGACGAGCACGACCAGGAGCGTGAGCGCGATGTCGAACGGCGTCGCGAACAGGTTGCGCCGCATCCAGCCGATCGGGCCGGAGCGCTCGGCGATCGGCGGTGCCATGGGAAGCGATTCGGTGGCCATCCTCAGCGCTCCACCAGTGCCATGCGTGCGTTGTACCAGTTCATGAAGTAGGAGGTGATCAGGCTCAGGGTCAGGTAGACGCGCCATGGTGATCGCGATGACCTCGACCGCCTGCCCGGTCTGGTTGTTGATGGTGCCGGCGACGTTGAAGAAGTCGGGATAGCCGATCGCCACCGCCAGCGAGCTGTTCTTGGTCAGGTTCAGGTACTGGTTGGTCTGCGGCGGGATGATCACCCGCAGCGCCTGCGGCACCACGATGAAGCGCAGCACCTGGCCGCGCGACAGGCCCAGCGACTCCGCGGCCTCCCACTGCCCCTTGCTCACCGCGAGGATGCCCGAGCGGACGATCTCGGCGATGAAGGCGCCGGTATAGACCGCGAGGCCCAGGACCAGGGCCACGAACTCGGGCTGGACGGCGAACCCGCCGCTGGGCCGGAAGGTGCCCATCACCGGCAGGTCCCAGTGCAGCGGCTGGCCGGCCACGAAGTAGCTGACCGGGATCAGCGCCAGGAGCCCCAGGACGATGCCCAGGGTATTGACCGGCTGGCCCGGTGAGCTCGCGCTTGCGGGCGGCCCAGCGCAGCACGAACGGGATCGCCAGCAGGGCCAGGACGGACACGCCGGCGAACAGGCCGATGCCGGGCTGCGTCACCGGCCGCGGCAGGTAGCAGGCCGCCCGTGTTCAGCAGGACCATGCCGAACAGCGAAGCGCTCTCGCGCGCCTGCGGCAGCGCGTGGATGATGATCGCGTAGACCAGCAGGAGCTGGAGCAGCAGCGGGATGTTGCGGACGACCTCGACATAGACGGAGGCCAGGGTGTTCACGAGCCAGTTGTGCGAGAGCCGCGCGATGCCCATCGTGAAGCCGATGATCGTCGCCAGGACGATGCCCGACCACGGCCACCAGGATCGTGTTGAGGAAGCCCACCAGGAACGCGCGCCCGAACGTGCTGGCCGAGCTGTAGTCGATCATCGCCTGGCCGATGTCGAAGCCCGACGGCCGCGACAGGAAGCCGAAGCCGCTGGCCACGCCCAGGCGCGCCAGGTTCGCCATGGTGTTGCTGACCAGGATCCAGCCGCCGGAGAGGACGAACAGTCAGCACCAGGAGCTGGTAGAACAGGGCGCGCACGCGCGGGTCGTTGTAGAATGCGACGCGTGGGCGCGTCACTGGCAGGTAGGGCGGATCTCATGGTCGGATCGGCCTTCTGCGGCTCGAGGCGTCCGGCTGGTGCCGGCCGGACGGCGGACGTGACGGGGAACGGCCGGCGCTCCCCGTCCCCTCGCTCAGCGGAACGGCGGATTGTACATCAGGCCGCCGTTGGTCCACAGGGCGTTCAGGCCCCGCTCGATCTTCAAGGCCGTGTTCGGGCCGACATTGCGGTCGAAGCTCTCGCCGTAATTGCCGACCTGCTTGATGATCTGGACCGCGAAGTCGTTGGGCAGGCCGAGCTCCGTGCCCTTCTCCTCGATCACGCCCAGGAAGCGCTGGATGTCGGGATTGGTGGTCTCGGCCTTGACCTGGTCGACATTGGCCGCGGTCAGGCCGAACTCCTCGGCCTGGATCATCGCGAACAGCGTCCACCGCACCACGTCCGCCCACTCGTCGTCGCCCTGGCGCACGGCCGGGCCAAGCGGCTCCTTGGAGATCACCTCGGGCAGGATGACGTGATCGTCGGCATTGGCGAGCTTGACGCGGGTGGCGTAGAGGCCCGACTGGTCGGTGGTCAGCACGTCGCAGCGGCCGGCCTCGTAGGCCTTGTTCACCTCGTCGTTGTTCTCGAACACGACCGGGGTGTAGCTGCATGTTGTTGGCGCGGAAGAAATCGGCGAGGTTCAGCTCGGTCGTGGTGCCGGCCTGGACGCAGACCGCGGCACCGTCGAGCTCCTTGCGCGCTCGCCACACCCAGCGACTTCTTGGCCATGAAGCCCTGGCCGTCATAGTAGTTGACCGCCGGTGAAGTCCAAGCCGAGCGCGCTGTCGCGCGAGCTGGTCCAGGTGGTGTTGCGCGACAGGACGTCGATCTCGCCCGACTGCAGGGCGGTGAACCGCTCCTTGGCGTTGAGCGGGGTGTACTTGACCTTGGTGGCGTCACCGAGCAGCGCCGCCGCCACCGCCTTGCACAGGTCGATGTCGAGACCCGACCAGTTGTTGGCGGAATCGACCTCGGCGAAGCCGGGCAGGCCCGAGACGTTCACGCCGCACTGCACGAAGCCCTTGG
The DNA here is from genome assembly GCA_963769465.1 of uncultured Alphaproteobacteria bacterium. Classification (GTDB taxonomy): domain Bacteria; phylum Pseudomonadota; class Alphaproteobacteria; order Geminicoccales; family Geminicoccaceae; genus Benzoatithermus. The sequence continues at coordinate 105,137 of CAVYMA010000012.1, read as the reverse complement.
TCTTCACGTTGTCGAGGGTTGCGCCCGCCTGCGCCTCCTGCAGCGCGGCCAAGCCGGTGGTCGCCACGCCCGCCAGTAGCAGAGCTGAGATCCGCATGTGCCAGTCCTCCTTCTATTATGTGCCCTGCGGCCTCGACGGCCGCGCCGGGCGAGGCGCGCCTTTTCGGGCGCCCTCCAGCTAATGCGGGACTGTGACACGCTGGCCTGCGACTGCCAATCGCCAAAACGGCGCGCAGGATGGTAAGCCCCTGCCCGTCGACGACAATGGAGCCCAGCGACATGGAAGACGCCACCAGGGTCACGGTCGCGGGCCGCGATCCCGAGCGCCAGCACGGGGTGGTCAACCCGCCCGTCTACCAGCGCCTCGACCATCCTGTTCCCGAGCGTGGCCGCCCTGGAAGCGGCAAAGCCGCGGCAGGGCACCTATTACGGGCGCTACGGCACGCCGACCACGGCCGCCCTGGAGGAGGCCGTGGCCGAGCTCGAGGGCGGGTACCGCGCGATCGTGGTCGGCTCCGGCAAGACCGCGATCACCTCGATGCTCCTGGCGCTGCTCCGCGCCGGCGATCACCTCCTGGTCGTCGACACGGTCTACGGCCCGACCCGCCAGTTCTGCACCGGCACCCTCGCCCGCTTCGGCGTCGCGACCACCTTCTACGATCCCCTGATCGGTGCGGGGATCGCGGAGCTGATCCGCCCGGAGACCCGGCTGGTCTTCACCGAGAGCCCGGGCTCGCTGACCTTCGAGATGCAGGACACGCCGGCCATCGCCGCGGCCGCCCATGCGCGGGGCTGCCTCGTCGCCATGGACAACACCTGGGCCTCGCCCCTGTTCTGCAAGCCCTTCGAGCTCGGCGTCGACATCTCGGTGCAGGCGGCGACCAAGTATATCGGCGGCCATTCGGACCTGATGATGGGCGTGGTCACCGCCACCGAAGCCGCCTACGAGCAGCTCTGGCGCGGCATGCTGGAGGTCGCGACCGCCTCGGCTCCCGACGACTGCTACCTGGCCCTGCGCGGCCTGCGCACGCTGGCGGCCCGGCTCGAGCGCCACCAGCGCAGCGCGTTGATCGTGGCAGAATGGCTGGCGGCCCGGGCCGAGGTGCGGCGGGTGCTCTACCCTGCCCTGCCCGACGATCCCGGCCATGCGATCTGGAAGCGCGATTTCCGCGGTGCATCAGGCCTGTTCGGGCTGATCCTCGAGCCTTGCTCGAAGGCGGCGGTGACGGCCATGCTCGACGGCATGGAGCTGTTCGGCATGGGCTACAGCTGGGGCGGCTACGAGAGCCTCCTGATCCCGACCCGCCCCGCGACCAGCCGGACCGCCACGCCCTGGACCGAGGACGGGCCGACCTTGCGCATCCATGTCGGCCTGGAAGACCCCACCGACCTGATCCGCGACCTCGAGGCCGGGTTCGCGCGGCTCAACGCTGCCGCGTAACTGCGGCAATCAAGTTCCGCTCCCCCGGATATTACCATTATCCTAATATGTTCCTCGAGCCGGGATGCGGCTCGGATGCGGGGAATTGATCCATGATGAATTGTCGGTTGCTTGGGCTGGGCGTTGCGGCATCGCTGGTGGCGGCGTCCATGGGCGCGCGGGCGGAGGATGCCGGCGCGCCGCTGTTCATCAATCTCACCAGCGACGACCCGCATCGCGTGCGCATGGCGGTCGGGTTCGGCGCCAAGCAGCAGGAGCGCGGCCACGGCCTGACCATCTTCCTCAACGACCGCGCGGTCCACGTGGCCTCGACCAAGAATGCCGCCACGTTCGCCGAGCAGCAGAAGATGCTGGCCGCCGTCCTTGCCGCCGGCGGCAAGGTCCTGGTCTGCCCGATGTGCATGGAGCATTACGGCGTGGCCAAGGCCGACCTCGCCCCGGGCCTGGAGGTCGGCTCGCCGGAGGTCACCGGTGCCGCCCTGTTCGCGGCGGATTCGCGCACGCTGACCTGGTAGGAGGTCGCGCGGGTCACGCCGGCCCGCGCGCCGCACCGATCAGGAACTCGCGGTTGCCGGCAGGCCCGAGGAGCGGGCTGGGCAGGGTCCCGAGCACCCGCCAGCCCGGCAGGCCCGCGAGCCAGGCCGCGATGTCGGCGCAGACCTCCTCGTGCAGGGCCGGGTCGCGCACGACACCACCCTTGCCCACCCTGCCCTTGCCGACCTCGAACTGCGGCTTGATCAGCGCCACCAGCCGCGCCTCGGCACCGGCCAGGGCCAACGGTGCCGGCAGCACCGTGCGCAGCGAGATGAAGCTCGCGTCGCACACGACCAGGTCCACCGGCTCCGGCACCTGTGCCGCGGTCAGGTGGCGCGCGTTGGTGCGCTCGAGCACCACCACCCGCGGATCGGCCCGCAGCCGGGCGTCGAGCTGCCCGTAGCCGACGTCGACCGCGTAGACCCGCCGCGCGCCGCGCCGCAGCAGCACGTCGGTGAAGCCGCCGGTCGAAGCCCCGACATCGAGGCACACCAGCCCCGCCGGATCGACGGCGAAGGCGTCCAGGCCCGCGATCAGCTTGTGGGCACCGCGGCTGACATGCTCCTCGACCGCGCGGACCGTCACCTCCAGGTCCTGGGCCACCTGCAGCCCGGGCTTGTCCAGGCGCTCCTGGTCGCGAAACACCCTGCCCGCCAGGATCAGCGCCTGGGCGCGGGTCCGGCTCTCGGCATGGCCGCGCTCGACCAGCAGCTGGTCGAGCCGGACCTTGGCGCGGCTGGGCTAGTACCACGTTCCGTCAGCTGGTGACGTCGCATCGCCGCCAGATCTCCGGCGGCGGCCCGGCGACGACCCGGACCGTGTCCTCGTCGACCAGCACGAGGCGTACCTCGTTCCCGGCACCGCTGTCGGGTGCCGGCACCGTGTAGGCGAAGGCGTGGCGGCTGTAGTCGCCGGTGGCCGGCGTCCCGCCCGGGGTCACGATCCGCGGTCCCTCGATGCTCATCACCTTGCCGTCGCTGGCACACCAGTTGCCGTCGATGGCGTCTGCCCGCGCCCCGCCGGCGGCCAGTGCCAGCAGCGCCGCCGTGCCCATGCACCAAACCCATCCCGCCATGGCCCGCCTCCTCGCCCGCCGCTGCCGGCCAGCATAGCGGGCGGCGGCCGGACCGCCAGACTCACCCGGCCGCCGGCGCACGGCGGCGCCGACGGCCGGCTGCAACATGGCTTCGGCGCGACGGCACCCCGCACGATTTGCCTTCCCGCCCGGGCGGCGCTAAGAGCGCGGCTCCCCGCAACCCGTCACGCTTCCAGCGAGAACCGCCATGGCCCAGGTCGGACACATCCTTTTCCTGCCCGGCGACGGCATCGGCGCCGAGGTCATGGTCGAGGTCCGCCGCGTCATCGGCTGGCTGGCGGGGCGCGGCATCGAGTTCGCGGTCGAGGAGGATCTCGTCGGCGGTGCGGCCTACGACGTCCACGGCGTGCCCTTGGCTCCCGCCACGCTGGAGAAGGCCAAGGCCATCGGCACGGTCATGTTCGGTGCCGTCGGCGGGCCGCAGTACGATGCCCTGCCCTTCGCGCTCAAGCCCGAGCGCGGCCTCCTGGCTTTGCGCAAGGAGCTCGACCTGTTCGCCAATCTGCGCCCGGCGATCGTGTTCCCGGCCCTGGCCGACGCCTCCTCGCTCAAGCGCGAGCTGGTCGAGGGCCTGGACATCATGATCCTGCGCGAGCTCACCGGCGGGGTCTATTTCGGCGAGCCGCGCGGCGTGGAGGACCTCCCGGGCGGCGGCAAGCGTGCGGTCGACACCCAGGTCTACACCACGCCCGAGATCGAGCGGATCGCGGCCGTGGGCTTCGAGCTCGCCAGGAAGCGCAAGAACAAGGTGACCTCGGTCGAGAAGGCCAACGTCATGCACACCGGCGTGCTCTGGCGCCAGACCGTGCAGGCGCTGCACGACCGTGCCTACCCGGGCGTCGAGCTCGACCACATGTACGCCGACAACTGCGCCATGCAGCTGGTCCGCCGGCCCAAGCAGTTCGACGTCATCGTCACCGACAATCTGTTCGGCGACCTGCTCTCCGACTGTGCCGCCATGCTCACGGGCTCGCTCGGCATGCTGCCCTCGGCCTCGCTGGGTGCCGCCGACGCGCAGGGCCGCCGCAAGGCCATGTACGAGCCGGTCCACGGCTCGGCCCCCGACATCGCCGGCCAGGGGATCGCCAACCCGATCGCCTGCCTGATGAGCTTCGCCATGCTGCTGCGCTACTCGTTCGACCTGGGTGCGGAGGCCGACCGGCTGGAGCAGGCGATCGCCGCCGTCCTCGAGCAGGGCTACCGCACCGCCGACATCGCCGGACCGGGCGACGAGCGTGTCTCCACCTCGGGCATGGGCGACGCGGTGCTCAAGGAGCTCGACCGCTCGCTGCGGTGACGTGGCCCGCCGAACTTCAGGCGGCGGACCACCAGTTCCACATCCGCAAGCGGAACGACCTGCTGCCGTGCCGGTATGTTCAACGGACACATAAGGTAGTATCCTGAATGGATACTCATGGTCCGGCCGCAAGCCGTAGTCGACTGCCCGTTGGCTTCGGCATGATCGGACCCAAATGGCGGGTAAGGTCATGTCCGGATTGCTCCGCGGCCTAGTGCTGGCGTCGCTGCTCGCCACGGCCGGCGCTTCGGCGGCAAGCGCAGCGCCGCGCACGTTCGCCGAACGGGCCGCAGCGGCCGCCGCCGTCATGAAGACCACCCTCTACACCTCGGGAGCATGGCGCGCCTGCACGCCCAAGAGCGCTTGTGGGACGCGCTACAAGGACTGGGGCGCCGACGCGATGACCTACGCGCTCCACCTGCGCAGCCGCACCGCCAGCGATCCCGACGTGGCGCCCATCATGCGGGCGCTCAACGCCACGGGTCCCACCTACGGGACCTGCACCGCCGCGAAGTGCCCGAGCTGGAGCGACACGCCGCTGTGGGACGCGATCGCCGCGCTGCGGGAGCACCAGGTCACCGGTGAGGCGAGCGCGCTCGCGCGGGCGAGGCAGGGCTTCGACTTCGTCGACCTCGCCACCCGGTTCGCCCTGGGCGCCTGCCCGACCATCAACTACCAGAGGCCCGGCGGCGGCGCCGACTACTACCTAAAGACCCTGGAAACCGACTTCGAACTACATCAAGGCAGCATTGCTCCTTTATGAAGTCACAGGCGACGGGAGATATCTGACCAAGGCTCAGACCAAGTACGCGGCGGTCCGCCGGTACTTCCTCGATCCCGCGGTGCCGCTCTACACCGTCTATGTGTTCGACCAGGGCGGCGCCTGCACGCAGCTGCCCCGCCGGTTCTACGCCAGCGTCAACGGCAACATGATCTGGAACGGGCTGCACCTGTCGCGCGCGCTGTCCGTTTCCACGTACCGCACCGACGCCTTGGCGACCGCCCGGGCCGTGGCCGACCGTCTGGCCGATGCCGCGGGCGTGTTCGCCAACCTGCAGGCAGAGAATGACGTCGCCGAGCCTCTCGTCGAGGCGATGTACGAGTTGGCCCTCGACGGCCAGGCTTTCGCGCGCGACTGGATCCTCACCAACGCCGCCGCCTCGGCTTCGGCCGTCAGCGCGGCGGGCACCTACGGCCGCTTCTTCAACGGTCCGCCACCGACGGTAACCACCATCTGGCAATCGAACGGCGGCTTCGCCCTGACGTTCGCCGCGGCCGGGCTGAACCCGAATGGCGTGCCGGCACTGACCAACGACTGGTCCTCGGCGACGTTCGCAGCGCTCGACATCCGAACCTTGCCGGCGACGGTGACCTTCACCGGGCGGGCCATCGCGCTCGTCGGCGCCCTCGGCGATGTCTGCTGCGAACCGGGTCACGCGCGCGTGTTCATCGACGGGGTCGAAACGTTCGATCGGCGGGGGATCTGGCAGAACAAGTCGAGTTCGCGCAGGACCCTGCCGGGATCGATCCTGTTCGCATGGCGCTGGCCGGTCGCAGGCACGCACACCCTGACGTTCCGACCCGCCGACACGAACGCGAAGGAGGGCGGCTCGTACCTGCATCTGACGGGTCGCTACGTCGTACCCGTAGGCGCGCGCACGCTCGACGAGCCACGCGGCCGACGCCGCCGGCTGGCGCAAGGCCCTGTACGAGCCGGTCCACGGCTCGGCACCCGACAATTGGCGGTGCTGAGAGCGCTCGACCGCTCCGCCGGCTGACGGCCGGCGGAGCCGCCGGGCGGCTCACATCGCCTTGTGCTTGGCGTAGAGCTTGGCCTCGTGGCGCGCGGTGTGCCAGATCGGCACCACCGTGAGCAGGATGGCGACCAGCAGGATGATGCCGAGGCCCAGGCCGCTGTCGGCGCCGGTGAAGTGGGCCGCGGCCCCTTCCCAGCTGGTGATCGGGCTACCCATCGATGTTCCTCCTCACTCGGCCGGGGCGCGGCCGTAGCCGTTGCGCTCGAATTCGGGATAGGCGGGGATCGGCACCTTGACCTTGTCGAGGCCGACCAGCTGGACGTCGTCCGGCACGCGCAGCAGGCCCGCGATCTTCAAGATCCAGGACAGGACGAAGCCCGAGCCCAGGCCCAGGGCGATGAACACGGCGGCACTGGTCAGCTGGCCGATCAGGGTGACCGGCGGTGCCTCGCCCAGGTTGGGGTAGCCGGTGGCGAAGATGCCCGCGGCCACGAGGCCCCAGACGCCGCCGACCCCGTGCACCGCCCAGGCGCTGACCGCGTCGTCGATGCCGCGCCGGGTCAGCCAGTCGGCGGCCAGGGGTGCGACGATGCCGCCCGCGAAGCCGATGCAGAAGGCGAGCGGCGGGTAGTAGACGTCGAGCGCCGGTGCGGCCGAGATGATCCCGACCAGCCCGCCCGACATCATCCAGAACGGGTCCTTGGTCAGCACGTAGGCGCCGATGATGCCGCCGGCAAAGCCCATCAGCGTGTTGAAGGCGAAGGCCGAGAGGGTGGCCGGCTGGCCGTAGATGTTGGTCCACTGGTCGCCGCTGATGTAGATGATGCAGCCGCCCAAAAAGCCGAAGAAGCCCACGATGATCAGCATCAGCCCGACCAGGGTCAGCGGCATGTTGTGGCCGTGGATGTCGACCGGCGTGCCGTCCTTGGCGTAGCGGCCGAGCCGCGGCCCCAGGTTGAGCAGGACGCCCAGCGCGAAGAAGCCGGCGACGGTGTGCACGCAGCCGGCCGCGCCCACGTCGTGCAGCCCCAGCTTCGTGACCATCCAGCCCGCCGGATGCCAGCCCCAGGCCGCGGCCAGCATCCACACGCCCGAGCCCAGCGCGATCGCCAGGATGATGAAGGCGCTCATCCGGATCCGCTCGAGCAGGGCGCCGGACATGATCGAGGCGGTCGTGGCCGAGAACATGGTGAACGCCGCCCAGAAGATGCCGGTGGCGTTGTCGGAGATGTTGGGACCCATATTGTCGTCCCAGGGGAGGAAGTTGGTGGCCTCGGCCGGCACCAGCCCGCCGGGGAACGCGCCGTAGATCCACCAGCCGAAGAAGTACATCGTCGGCACGATGAAGGCGAAGGCCAGGATGTTCTTCACGCCCGAGGCCAGCACGTCCTTCACGCGCGAGGCGCCCATCTCGTAGGCCAGAAACCCGGCGTGGATAGCGATCATCAGTGCAATGCACCACCAGTAGAACGCTTCCGCGTTGATGGTGCCCGACATCTTGATCGCCTGCTCGAGCTCGGCGACCTTGGCGCCGAGCGCTGCCGCTTCTTCCGCAGTCATCCTGGTCTCCTGACCGTTGCCGCGGTCGAACGCAGCAAGTTCCGGACCAGCGGCCGCAGGCCGATCCGGGCAAGGTCGGCGACACCGGCTGCCCAATTGCTGGGCACGCAGGTGCCCATGGCCATTTGTCCCTGGGCAGCGCCGCCGGCATCGCCTACATGCTGCGGCTCATCGCGTTGAGCGCAGGACGGGTGTGTCATGGGGTATCGGGTCGCCGTGGTGGGAGCCACGGGCAATGTCGGCAACGAGATGCTGCAGATCCTCGACGAGCGGAAGTTTCCGGTCGACGAGGTGGTGGCCCTGGCGTCGGAGCGCTCGACCGGCAAGCGCGTGTCCTTCGGCGACGAGCGCACGCTCGAGGTCAAGGATCTCGCCACCTTCGACTTTCGCGGCATCGACATCGGGCTGTTCTCGCCCGGGGCCAAGGTCTCGGCCGAGTTCGCGCCGAAGGCCGCGGCCGCGGGCTGCGTGGTGATCGACAACACCTCGCAGTTCCGCATGGACCCGGACGTGCCCCTGGTCGTGCCCGAGGTGAACCGGGGTGCCCTCAAGGGCTTCCACAAGAAGAACATCGTCGCCAACCCGAACTGCTCGACCATCCAGATGGTCGTGGCCCTCAAGCCGCTGCACGACATCGCCCGGATCAAGCGGGTGGTGGTCGCGACCTACCAGTCGGTCAGCGGGGCCGGCAAGGAGGCCATGGACGAGCTCTTCGAGCATACCAAGGCCATCTACATGAACGACCGCAAGCAGCCGGTCGTGTTCAAGAAGGCCATCCCGTTCAACGTCATTCCCCAGATCGACGTCTTCCTCGAGGACGGGGCGACCAAGGAGGAATGGAAGATGGTGGTCGAGACCAGGAAGATCCTCGACCCCAAGATCGACGTGACCGCAACCTGCGTGCGGGTGCCGGTGTTCGTGGGCCATGCCGAGGCGGTCAATGTCGAGTTCGAGAGTGCGATCAGCGCCGACGAGGCCCGGGCCGCGTTGCGCGAGGCCGAGGGCGTGGCGGTGGTCGACAGTGGCGGCGAGTTCATCACGCCCGCCGAGTGCGTCGGCGAGTATGCCGTGTTCGTCTCGCGGATCCGCAAGGACCCGACCGTGCGCCATGGTCTGAACCTGTGGGTGGTCTCGGACAATCTGCGCAAGGGTGCGGCCCTGAACGCGGTGCAGATCGCCGAGGCGATGGTCGAGGACAGCCTGATCTAGAGCCACCGTCGGGAGGGCGTCATGGCGGCCAGGTGCGTGGGCGGGGTTGCGTGGCTCGTCGTCCTCCTCGGTGGCTGCGCCGTCACGGCGCCGCCCGCCGAGGCGCCGCCGACGGCCGCCGAGTTCGAGCAGATGCGCGACGTGCTCGCCACCAATCCGGAGGCGCGGACCGCGATCGAGGCGCAGTGCCGCATCGACGTCGAGGGCAAGCCGGAGGACGAACGGGCCATGCTGGGTGCCCTCCTCGACCTCGACGCGGACCGGGTGCCGGACATCTTCTGCCGGCGCGCGCTGGCCGGGATCACCCGCGGCGACGTCAGCTACGCCGACTTCGTCGCGATGACCGAGGGCAGCGAGGATCCGAACGTGCTGCGCCGCTTCATCCGCGCACTGCGCCTGGACCCGAGTGCCGTCGCGATCTGAGCCTCAGGCGAGCATGGTGCCGGCGGCCCTGAGCAGGGCCCAGAGCCCGAACCCGGCCAGTGCGGCACCCGAGATCCGGTTGACCCACGCGAACACCGGACCGCGCAGCCGGTCGCGGAACCGGTCGACCAGGCTGGTGAACAGCACCCACCACCCCGCCGAGCCGATGCCCACGCCGGCCACCACCGTCAGCGCGGCCGCCGTTCCCCCTTGCGCCGCCGCCAGCCCGAGGCTCGCGAACATCGCCGCGAAGGTCATGATGGTGGGCGGGTTGGCGAGCGTCAGCAGGAAGGTGGTGAGGAAGATGCCGAGCCCGCGCCGCGCGCCGTCGCTGGCTGCGGCCGTCGGCAGGGGCTGGCGCAGCACCCCGACGCCGAACCAGACGAGATAGGCGCCGCCCAGGATCGCGAGCCACGAGGACTGGCCGGTCAGCACCGCGGTGGCCGCCTGCAGCCCGAACGCCGCGAGCGCGGCGTAGAAGACGTCGCCGGCGGCGATCCCCAGGCCGCCCAGCAGGCCGGGCATGAAGCCGTGGGCGAGCGTCGTGCGCAGGCACAGGAGCGCCATGGGCCCGACCGGGGCGGCGACCGACAGCCCGAGCAGGACCGCCTTGGCGAACAGCAGGGACAGCCCGCCGGCACTCATTCCCTCTCCCATGATCGCCCCGCTGTCCCGCTCCTTGCCCGTCCGTCGGCGGCCGTGCACCCTGCGGTAGCGCGCGCCGGTGGCGCGATAAAGAGGCGCCGGGCTGGGAGAGCGTAGGATGCCGTCAACGCCGAGCGGAATGTGGCTGCCGCGGCGATTCCTGCTGGGACTGCTCCCCTGCGTCCTCGCCCTGTCGCTCGTCGCCGTGCCGGATCGGACGCTGGCCGACGCCCAGCCGGTGACCGATCCGTTCCAGCAGCTCGACGAGGTCGCCAGCGCCATCTACCGCGACGCCAAGGACCGGTTCCACGCCGCGGCCGGTCCGGTGGTGATCGTCGGCTTCGAGGACGTGATGATCCGCCACCGCGGCCAGACCCGCCGCGTCGGCCACATCCCTCCCGCCTACCAGATCCTCAAGTCCGGCGGCCACACGCCGCGCACCGTCTGGGCGGCCCTGCGTCCGGCCATGGAAGGCCTCGACCCCGATGCCACCTGGCGCGGCAAGCTCGAGGGGCTGCGCCCGCACATCCAGGCCGCGCGCGCCGCCCTGCCCGGTGCCGGGCTATCGCCGGAAGCCACGGCCCGCGACCAGCGCCTGCTCGACGCCAGCCTGGGGCTGATCGACGTCTACCTGTCCCTGGGTCTGCCGGACCGGGCCCGGCTGGAGGCCGACATGCGCGCCCTGGCGCCGTTGATCCTGGCCGACGCCGCCGAGGCCGCCCGGCTCCAGCTGGCAGCGATCGACGCCGAGGTGCGGCCCTGGTGGCAGGGCCTGTCGGACGCGGAGCGCCAGAGCACCTACGTCGTCGTGCTCGGGCCCAAGACGCCGCGCGAGGGCAACCTCGCCTACACCTACTTCGTCAACCTGCTGGGCCGCGCGCAGGACGGCTACCGGGTGATCTACGCCGAGGGCGTCTACGACGAGGCCGGCGGCGAGGCGCTCCTGGCCCAGCTGCTCACCGACCGCCGCCTGTCGGCCGACTTCTTCGTCGACGAGCGCCGGATGGAGCGCGACATCCTGGCCGACGGTGCCGAGGCCTGGATCCTCGAGCACATGGGCCGGCTCGGAACACCGTGAGCGGCGGGCGCAGGAAAGTGCACGGCCGGTGGTGCACGCGGGCGCCTTGCCGTGGTAGGGCAGCGGGCCGAAGCGAAGCCGCCGCGATTGCCCTGGAAAGCCGGTCTCGATGCCCCCGATCATCTCGATCCGCGACCTGAGCAAGACCTACGCCTCGGGGCTCGAGGCGCTCAAAAGCGTCGACCTCGACATCCAGCGCGGCGAGATCTTCGGCCTGCTCGGACCGAACGGCGCCGGCAAGACCACGCTCATCGGCATCGTCTGCGGCATCGTCAACGCGACGACCGGCACGGTCACCGTCGACGGCCACGACATCGCCCGCGATTTCCGCGCCGCCCGCAGCCGGATCGGCCTCGTCCCCCAGGAGCTCACCGCCGGTGCGTTCGAGACCGTCTGGGCCACGGTCTCGTTCACGCGCGGGCTGTTCGGCAAGCCGCGCTCGCCCGCCGTGATCGAGCGGATCCTGCGCGACCTCTCCTTGTGGGACAAGCGCGACGCCAAGATCGTCACCCTGTCGGGCGGCATGAAGCGCCGGGTGCTGATCGCCAAGGCCCTGGCGCACGAGCCGGACATCCTGTTCCTCGACGAGCCCACCGCGGGCGTGGACGTCGAGCTGCGCCGCGACATGTGGGCGCTCGTCCGCGGGCTGCGCGAGCGCGGCGTCACCATCATCCTCACCACGCACTATCTCGAGGAGGCCGAGGAGATGGCCGACCGGATCGGCGTCATCCTCAAGGGCGAGCTGATCCTGGTCGAGGAGAAGGCGCGGCTGATGCGCAAGCTCGGCAAGAAGCAGCTGACCTTGAGCCTCACCGAGCCTTTGGCCGCGATCCCGCCGGGGCTGGACGAGTGGCGGCTCGAGCTCAAGAACGGCGGCACGGAGATCCAGTACACCTTCGACGTCAGGGCCGAGCGGACCGGCGTGCCTTCGCTCCTGCGCCGCATCACCGACCTGGGCCTGCGCTTTTCCGACCTCAACACGCGCCAGAGCTCGCTCGAGGACATCTTCGTCAGCCTGGTCCGGGATCGCGCATGATCGTCAACTGGCACGCCATCTCCGCGATCTACCGGTTCGAGATGCAGCGCGCCGTGCGCACGCTGTGGCAGAGCGTCGTGGCCCCGGTGCTCACCACCTCGCTCTACTTCGTCGTGTTCGGCGCTGCCATCGGCAGCAGGATGACCGAGGTCGGCGGGGTGCCCTACGGGGCCTTCATCGTGCCCGGGCTGATCATGCTCTCGCTGTTCACCCAGAGCATCTCCAACGCCTCGTTCGGCATCTACTTCCCCAAGTTCACCGGGCACGATCTACGAGATCCTCTCCGCCCCGATCTCCGCCTTCGAGATCGTCGTCGCCTATGTCGGTGCGGCCGCCACCAAGTCGATCCTGCTCGGGCTGATCATCCTCGCCACGGCCTCCCTGTTCGTGGAGGTCCGGATCCAGCACCCGTTCTGGATGGTGGCCTTCCTCCTGCTCACGGCCGCCACCTTCTCGCTGTTCGGCTTCATCATCGGCATCTGGGCGCAGGGCTTCGAGCAGCTCCAGTTCATCCCGCTGCTGGTCATCACCCCCCTCACCTTCCTGGGCGGCACCTTCTACTCGATCGACATGCTGCCGCCCTTCTGGCGCGCGGTGACGCTGTTCAACCCCTTGGTCTACCTGATCAACGGCTTTCGCTGGAGCTTCTACGGGGCCTCCGACGTCGCCGTCGGCGTCAGCCTCGCCATGACGCTCCTGTTCTTCGCGCTCTGCCTCGCGGTGGTGGCCTGGATGTTCCGCACCGGCTACCGCCTGAAGACCTGAACCCGGGCTCGCCTCGACGGCCGAAAAATCGTCGGCCCTGCTGGGGAACCTCGCCGACCGCCGCACGTTTCCGGAGGCTGCCGGACGGGTGTGCTCGACACCGTCCGTGGTGTTGGTGCGGGGAGATGGCGGTGACGCCGGAGCTACAACGAGCCGCGGTGGCGGACGGCTGCGCCACCATCCTGGTGGTCGAGGACGAGGTGCTGATCCGGATGGTGTTGACCCACCATCTGCGAAGCCGTGGCTATCGCGTCCTCGAGGCCAGCGACGGCACGGAGGCCATGCAGATCCTGCGCTCGGATCGCGCGATCGACCTGCTGCTCACCGACGTCGGACTGCCGGGCGGCATCACCGGCTTCGAGATCGCCCGGCGCGCCAAGCGCAGGCGCCCGGAACTGGCGGTCATCATCACCTCCGGCACGGACCCGGCGCTCCAGTCCGGCGCCGATCTCCGCGACGATCACCCCTACGTCCGCAAGCCGTACGATCCGGACGCGCTGGTCTCGGAGATCCGCCGTCTGCTGCGTGCCGCCGAGACCTGACCTAGAGCAGCGCACCCAGGAGGGTAGCCAGGCTCAACCAACCGGCAAGCGACAGCAGGCCGACCAGCAGCGCCGAGGTGTGAGCGGCCCAGCGCCCGTCGTCATCCGAGGCTGAAACCGGAAACGTGCCGAGATTGGCGTGCGGCTTTCTCATCGTGGCGTTCCACGCGCAAGGTGCGAACCGGCGGCACGATAGCACCTCGCCGGGTCAGCGACTTGACCCGGGTCAAATTCCGCATGGCGTAGGGTGTGATTGAGCTACGGTCCGGCGGCGGGACCGCGACGGGTCGCGACCCCGCCGTTCGGGCTCAGACCAGAAAATCGAGCGCCGTGGCGTCGGCCGGCAGCGGATCGTCCACCCGCCCCTGGGCGAAGCCGTACTGCACGAAGTGCTCGGTGGCCGCCTCTCCCGCCGCGTCGTCGTCGAGTCCAGCGAAGGCGGCCTGCAGGTCGGCGTAGTTCTCCAGATACTGGCCTTCGTCGAAGCTGTCGATTTCGCGGCCCTCGAACTGACCGGCCACGACATAGTGCTCGAGCGCAGCGCCCCGGTCGGCCCCGAAGGCGGTGATCAGGTCGCCGTTGCTGGCCAGGTACTGCAGCGCGTCGAAGTCCTCCGGCGGCGCCGCGTCCGTCCGGCCCTGCTCGGCGCCGAACTGGATGTACTGGACCGTGGCGGCACGTCCCGCCTCGTCGCCCTCACCGTACACCGAGCGCAGATCGCCATAGTTCGCGAGGTACTGCTGCTCGTCGAAGCTGTCCGTCTCCCTGCCTTCGGTTTGGCCGAAGGCGAGGTAATGCTGGCGTCCCGCCTCGGGATTGGCGCCGAAGGCCGTGATCAGGTCACCGTAACTTGCGATGTATTGGAGTCCGTCGAAATCCGCGGGAAGATCGTCTTCGTCCATGGCCTGCGATCCGGTTGTGGGTTTCTTGCCACAAAATAACCGCACGCGCAGTTGGTTCCGTCGAAAAGTGCCTTGCGTAGACTTGGCGGAAAGTCTTTACCTCTTCTCCCATGTTTTACATGGTCAGGACGTAAAGCTTACGCTTCGCTTGTCTGACTACCTTGAGCACTGCCGTATGACTGCGTGGCCGCAGCCGCACAACTCGCCTGCCGCGACCACGCTTCGCTTGCTGTGCGCTAGGAGGGCCCCACCCAGTTCACGCAGTAGATCGCATTGTTGGCGTCCTCGGAGACATAGAGTGCCCCGCCCTTGCCGACCGTGACCCCGACCGGGCGCCCGGTCACGTCGTGGTTCGACACGGTGAACCCGGTCATGAAGTCCTCGTAGAAGGGCTGTGCCTTGCCGTTGACATAAGGAATGCGGACCACCTTGGACCCGGTCGGGTTCGCCCGGTTCCACGAGCCGTGCATGGCCACGAAGATGCTGCGCCGGTAGTCCGCCGGAAAGTGGTCGTGGTCGTAGAAGTCAATCCCGAGTGCTGCGGAATGCGCCTGCACCAGCACGGCCGGGACGCTCACCTGCGGCAGGCCGGCCGGCGGCGGCTCGATCGGCCGTGTGTCGGGATTGTTGCCGATGAAGTACCAGGGCCAACCGTAGAAGGCTCCACTTCCTACCCAGGTGACGAAATCAGGCACGAGGTCGTCGCCGAGGCGATCCCGCTCGTTGTTCGACGTCCATAGCCCGCCCGTGACCGGATCGATCGCGAGCGACACTGGATTGCGCAGGCCGGTGGCGATTTCGCGCCGGTCGCCGCCCGTGGGCGTGTAGGAGATGATCATGGCGCGGCCGGTCTCGTCGATACCGGTCCGCTCGGCCACATTGGAGTAGGAGCCGATCGACACGTACATCCGCTTGCCGTTGCGGGAGAATTGGACATCCCGCGTCCAGTGACCCTTCCCTGGCAGATTGTCGGCACCGCGCGGCAGGTCGGGAACCACCGTGGCCGGCGCCCCCTGTGCCGTCAGGTCGCCGGAGTCGTAGGGGAACCGGATCACCCGGCCTTCCTCGGCGACATAGACCCATTGCGGGTTGGGACCGGGGGGATGGAAAGCGATGCCGAACGGGCGGTCCAGGCCCGACGCGAACACGGAGTTCACGCCGAGCGAGCAGGCGCCGTCGGGCCGGAGCACGCGAACTTGCCCGGCCAGGCTCTCGGCAACGAAGATATCCCCGTTGGGCGCGGTCCGGATCAGCCGCGGCTTGTCCGCGCCACGATGGAACTGCCGCACCCTGAAGCCTTCCGGCACCTTCGGCAGCACGCCGTCGGGGATCGGCACGATCCTCGAGTAGCTGGCGTTGCTGGCTCCCGGTGGCGCCAGATCCTGGGGCCTGATCAGCCGGCAGAGCCCCGGCCGGTCGTCGGACCAGTCGCTCTGCACGGCAGCACTGCCGGTCAGCATGCCAGCGTAGCACAGTTCGGCGGCGTCAGCCTGACCCGCGCCAGCCATCAACGCCATCAGCGGCACGATGCCGCCCAGCACCCGTCGAAGCATCGTTTCGTCCCCATGAATTTAGAGTTGTGTAATGCTAACACACATATTGACCTAGGGATGCATTTTGTTTCGCTTTCCGCGATCACATCGACGCCAGTTGGGAAACCTTGGGGCATCTGCGTCGGCCTGCTCGCAACCATCCGGGCTGTGCCATGTTGAGCATCGGGAGCCTTGCGCCTCTCGTGGATGGCCCGCGCCTCGCAAAGGCCCTGGCAGGAAAGATGGCCGATGACGCGGTGAGTGGTCCTTCGCCCGATCCAGTGCACACGATCCTCGTCGTCGAGGATGAGGTCCTGATCCGCCTGGTGCTGGCCGAGCATCTGCGCGGTTGCGGCTATCGGGTGATCGAGGCCGCCAACGGCGAGGAGGCCATTCAGGTCCTGGAATCCGATCAGGACGTCGCGATCCTGTTCACGGACGTCCACCTGCCCGGGGCGATCGACGGCTTTGCTCTGTCGCGTTGGGCCAAGCGGCTACGACCCGGTCATCAAGGTCATCATCACCTCCGGCACCGAGCGGGCAGCGCAGCAGGCCAGCGACCTGTGCGACGATGAGCCCTACCTGGTGAAGCCCTACGATCCCGCGGCACTTGTCCGGGAGATCAGGCGGCTCGTAGGCTTGGCGAACGCCTAGCCCGGTGGTGCAGGAGGCAGCGTTGGTCGACACCCCAGACAGGATCCGTATCAACCGCGCCCCGGTGCTGACCCTCTGGGCCGCCGTGGTCGCCGAACGACTGGGCTTCGACCGCGACGTGGCGCTGACGCTTGGCCAGGCCGTGGCCGGAATGAGCGCCCATGCCAAGGGCGTCTCACTCGGGATCATCGAGCCCACGCCGGACCGGGTGCGCGAGCGCGGCGACCAGCTGGCCGAGGGCGAGCAGCTGCATGTCGACCTCTTGGGCCGTGCTGTCCCGGTCGTGCGCACGCCGCAAGGGTTGCGGGCCTTGAGCAAGGGCAAGCCGGGCAACCCCGCACAGGTGGAGAAGTACCTGGCGGCGAGGTTCGGCGCGCACTTGGCCGCCGCCCGCTCGGCACTGGCCGAGCTCGCGGCAGCACAGGCGCTGGAGGACCTGAACCGCCGCGGCTTCCGGCTCTACGAGCGCTTCCGGCCCGATGTCCCGGCGGGCGAATTGGGCTGGGGCGCCAAGGGCGAGCTGGATCTGGCGAAGGTCCGGGCGGCGCGCTAGTTCACGGCACAACCTGGTGTCCGCCCACCCGGCGCAGGGCCGTGCGCGTGCTTGGCCAGCCGCGCCAGGACCAGAAACGGGTCATCGGGCTCGACCTTCTCGATCGCCCCGACTTCCAGCTCGGCCAGGAGCCAGAACGTCAGGCCCGATCCGCTCGGTGCGCCGGCATCACGCCAGAGATCGAGGGCGCGCTGCTCGACGGCCCTGCGCGTCATGTCGTTCATGATCGTACCCTCCTGCCGCGGGTGACAGGAAAACAATCTTTCAATCGTCAGTTCGTTCCACGGCTGCCGGCTTGCGCCACCGAGCCGGCCCGGTGAGGTGGATCGAGCCGCCCGTGGCGTCGACGGCCACGGTCACGGGCATGTCCTCGACCTCGAACTCGTGGATCGCCTCCATGCCGAGATCGGCAAAGGCCAGCACGCGCGCCTTGCGGATCGCGCGCGACACGAGCACGGCGGCACCCCCGGTCGCGATCAGGTAGGCTGCCCCGTGCTTGGCGATGGACGCGGTCGTCTCGGGCCCGCGCTCGGCCTTGCCGACCATCGCCAGGAGGCCCTCGCCGAGGACGAGATCGGTGTAGCGGTCCATCCGGTTCGCCGTGGTGGGGCCGGCCGGCCCCACCGCCTCGCCGCGCACCGGGTCCACCGGGCCGACATAGTAGATCACCCGGTCCCGCAGCCCCACCGGCAGCGGCTGTCCGCCGCGCGCAGCTCGGCCATCCGCCGGTGTGCTGCATCGCGCCCGGTGAGCATGCGGCCGCTCAGGAGCAGCGTCTCGCCCTGGCGCCAGGTGGCGACCTCGGCGCGCGTCAGCTGGTCGAGATCCACCCGCCGCGCCATGGCCGCGGTCTCGTGCAGCGCCACCTCGGGCCAGTCGGCGAGCGACGGCGGCTCCAGCCGGGCCGGGCCGCTGCCGTCCAGGACGATCGTGGCATGGCGGTTGGCGGCGCATTGCGGGACCAGTGCCACCGGCAGCGACGCCGCGTGGGTCGGATAGGTCTTGAGCTTGACGTCGAGCACCGTCGTCAGCCCGCCCAGCCCCTGCGCGCCGATGCCCAGGGCGTTGATCCGCTCGTAGAGCTCGACGCGGAGCGCCTCTTCCGGCGTGGCGGGACCGCGGCGGATCAGCTCGCCCATGTCGAGCGGTGCCAGGACGGCCTCCTTGGCCAGCAGCATCGCCTTCTCGGCGCTGCCGCCGACACCCAGGGCGACCACGCCGGGCGGGCACCAGCCGGCACCCAGGCTCGCGACGGTGTCCACGGCCCAGTCGACAACTGATTCGCCCGGGTTGAGGACCGTGAAGCGGGCCTTGTTCTCCGAGCCGCCGCCCTTTGCCGCGACAGTGAGCTCGAGCGTGGCGCCCTGGACCAGCTCGACATGCAGCACGGCCGGGCTGTTGTCGCCCGTGTTGCTCCGCCCGAACAGCGGATGGACGACCATGGACGCGCGCAGCGGGTTGGTGTCGTCGCGATAGGCGAGCCGGACCGCTTCGTCGACGAGGTCGCCCAGCGCCAGCGCGGAGCGGATCCGGACCTCCTGGCCGACGCGCGCGAACACCGTGACCATCCCGGTATCCTGGCACATCGGCCGGCGGCCGATCGCGGCCATCCGCGAGCTGACCAGGATCTGGGCCATGGCGTTGCGCGCGGCAGGGCTCCGCTCGCGCCCGTGGGCGTCGGCCAGGTGCCGAAGGAAGTCGGCCGGGTGGTAGCAGGCGATGAACTGCAGCGCGTCACGCACGCTCTCGACGATGTCCTCGCCGCGGATCTCGACCATCCGTCCGGTCACTCCCCATCGCTGCGGATCACCGGCCCGTCGCCAGGCCGAGCCGCACGCGCAACGCGACTCTATGGGGCGGATTGGGCCATTGCGCGAGCCCTCCGGCACTGGGAGCATGGCGCCTGCGAAGCGGGCCGGCTACGTGGGTCGGGCGTGTGCGGCGGAGCCTGGGTGATGGGTGCGGACATGGCGGCATCGGGCACGCGCACGACCGGGCGCGGCCGTCTCGTCACCCCGGCCGGGCTGGCCTGGCCGCAGCCGCCCTTGCGCCCCGGCACCGGCCGCTCGGCCGGCCGCCTGCCCGCACCTCCCGGCGACAAGCAGCTCGCCTCGCTCGATGCCGCGTTCGACGCCTGCCGGATCCGCGACGGGGCGACCCTCTCGTTCCACCACCACTTCCGCAACGGCGACCAGCTGGTCAACCGGGTGCTGGAGTGCGCGGCGAGCCGCGGGCTGCGCGACCTGACCGTCGCCTGCAGCTCGATCTTCCCGGTCCACGCGCCGATGGTCGAGCTGATCCGTGCCGGCGTGGTCACGCGGATCGCCACCGACTACCTGCGCGGCCCGGTGGCCGATGCCGTGATCGCCGGGGCCCTGCCCTCGCTGGCGCTGCTCCAGTCCCATGGCGGGCGGGCCCGTGCCATCGCCGCCGGCGAGCTGCCGATCGACGTCGCCTTCGTCGCCGCCCCCCTCGCCGCGTGCAACGGCGCCGCGACGGGACGGGCGGGCCGGCTCGCCTGCGGCCCCCTCGGCTATGCGATGGTCGACGCCGCCCATGCCGCCCGCACGGTCGTCGTGGCCGACGCCGTCGTGGCAGCCGCCGCTGCCGCACACCGACATCCCGGCCGAGCATGTCGACCACGTCGTCGCCATGGACGGCATCGGCGATCCGGCCGGAATCCAGTCCGGTGCGACCGTACCCGTGGACACGCCGCAGACGCGGCTCATCACGCGCGAGGTCGTGGCCGTCCTGCGCGCCTCCGGCCTGCTGGTCGACGGCTTCTCGTTCCAGACCGGTGCCGGCGGCGCTTCGCTCTTCGCCGTGGCCGCGATCGGTGCGGCGATGCGTGCGGCGGGCATCCGCGGCGGGTTCGTCGCCGGCGGGATCGCGGCGGCCCATGTCGAGATCGTGCGGCAGGGCCTGGCCGAGCGCATCCGCGACGTGCAGAGCTTCGACCTGGTGGCGGTCGAATCCGCCATGCGCGATCCCTGGCACGAGATCATGTCGGCGGAGGCCTACGCGTCGCCAAGCCACCCGGCGCCGGCGGTCGACGAGCTGTCGCTGATGCTCCTGGGTGCCGCCGAGGTCGACGCCGGCTTCAACGTCAACGTCGCGGTGGGCGGCGACGGCCGCCTCATCGGCGGGCCCGGCGGCCACCCCGACACGGCCGAGGGCGCCCGGCTCACGATCGTGACCACGGCACTGACCGGCGGCGGCTTCGCCAAGCTCGTCGACGAGGTCGCGTGCATCGTGACACCCGGCAAGGACGTGGACGTCGTGGTCACCGACCACGGCATCGCCGTGAACCCCGCCCGACCCGAGCTCGCCCGGCGGCTGAGCGACGACGGCATCGACCATGTCCCGATCGACGCCCTGATCGCGCGCGCCCGGAGCACCCAGACCCGCCCGCGGGTCGCCAACCAGGGCCAGCCGCGCGTGGTGATCGAGAACCGGAACGGCGGCATCCTCGACCTGATCAGGTCACCTTGAGCCGGCGGGCCACGGCAAGGACTCAGAGTTCGATCTGCATCGCGATCAGCACATACAGAATGGCGGCGATGGCGCCCACCCCACCGACGGTGGCGATCGGCACCCACATCGGAAGCCACCAGGGCATCCATCCGCCAGGCCGCGATGCGGACCGCGGGCTGAAATGGTGCTGATCGGCCGGTTGACGGGGCGCAGCGCTGGTGCGGGACATGCGGCGCGGTCCTTGTCGGTGCCATGCTGTGGACACCAACGCCCGAGCCCCCGGCAGGTCCCAAGGGCGGCGCGTTACGTGGGCGCCGCGGCGGAAACAGGCGGATGCCGCGCAGGCGTGCCGCAATAGCCGTCGACGAATTGTGCCGGACCCGCCCGCGCCACCTCTCGCGCGTTCGCGGCGCCTCGCTTTACCCAAACCCATGCCGCGCGGGGACATCTAGCGAGACGACGGAGCTTCGATCCGCTCCATGGTGCTTCCCAAGCACAGACCGAGGGAAGCGCACGATGGGAGATGCGTGGCTAAGTGCTTGATTTGATTGGCGCGCCCGGAAGGACTCGAACCTCCAACCTTCTGATCCGTAGTCAGATGCTCTATCCATTGAGCTACGGGCGCATGCCGTGAACCGGCGAAGGTCGGGAGCGTTTAGCCCGGCCTTGGGCGGCTGGCAAGGGGGCCGGCGTGGCGCTCAGCCGGCGCCGAGGGCCTCCTCGATCCGCTGGGCGATCTCCTCCGGCGGGGTCGCGTGCCCGAAATGGGCGAGATACTTGCCGTCGCGCCCCATCAGGTAGGTGAAGGTCGAGTGGTCGACCAGGTAGCGGCCGTCGGCACCCTCGACGCTGGAGCGGGCGGCGTAGACCCGGTAGGCGCGGACCGCGGCGTCGACCTGCTCCTGGCTGCCGGTGAGCCCGCGCAGCTGCGGCGAGAACTGGCCGACATAGTCCTTCATCACCTGCACCGTGTCGCGCTCGGGATCGACGGTGATGAACACCGGTGCGACCTGGTCGCGGTCCTCGACCGGCAGGGCGTCGAGTGCCGAGGCGATCGTGGTCAGCCCCAAGGGGCACATGTCGGGGCAGTAGGTGTAGCCGAAATAGACCAGCATCAGCCGGCCGCGGAACTCCTCGTCCTTCACCTCGCGGCCGTTCTGGTCGACCAGGGTGAAGGCACCGCCGATCGGCACGTCGGCCGGGGCCTGCGCCTGCTCGGCCGCCGGCGTGAGCCAGCGCACGGCACCCAGGGTGACCGCCGCCAGGGCGAGCACGGCCAGGCTCGCCATCAACATCGTGCGCATCGCGAACTCCCGCTTCGGCGCTAGCCCTTGCCGGGCCGCAGCGCCTGCCAGTCGGCCTCGTCCAGCATGTCCATGAGGAAGCTGAACTGGCCGGCACCCTTCAGCCATTCGCCGCCGTCGATGGCGACGACCTCGCCGTTGATATAGGCGCTTTGGTCGGCGAGCAGATAGGTGGCGAGATCGGCGAGCTCGCGATGCTCGCCCGGCCGGCCCAGAGGATTGCGGGTCTCGAAGGCGTGGGCGAGCTCCGGCCGCGGCACCAGCCGTTCCCAGGCGCCCTCGGTCGGGAACGGCCCCGGCGCGATGGCATTCAGCCGCACGCCGCGCCCGCCCCACTCCACGGCGAGCGAGCGGGTCATGGCGAGCACCCCGGCCTTGGCCACCGCCGAGGGCAGGACATAGGCCGATCCGGTCCAGGCGTAGCTGGTCACGATGCTGAGAACGGTGCCGCGGCGGCCCTCGGCCAGCCAGCGCCGGCCCAGCGCCAGGGTGAGGTTGAGCGAGCCCCTGAGCACGATGCCGACCACGGCGTCGACCGCGCGCGGCGAGAGCGTCTCGCTGCGGGCGAGGAAGTTGCCGGCGGCGTTGTTGACCAGTGCCGTGACGGGCACCGGCACCTCGGCCGCGGCCACCATCGCCGCCACCGCCTCCGCGTCGCGCACGTCGCAGGCAAAGACCGCGACCTCGCCGCCGGTGGCGGCCCGGTGCTCGGCGGCCGTGGCCTCGAGCACCTCCAGCCGCCGGCCGCAGATGGTCAGGCGCGCCCCCAGCTCGAGAAAGCGCCGGCCCATGCTCCGGCCGAGCCCCGTCCCGCCGCCGGTGATCAGGATGTGGCTGCCGGCCAGCAGACCGTCCTTGAACATCAGCCTCTCCCGGTAGGTGCTGCGGCGCGGCAGGCCTGCGCCCAGGCACCCCCGTCGGCGAAGCGGGCCGCCAGGAAGTCGATGAAGGCGCGCAGCTTGGCCGAGGGATGGCGCTGCGGCGGGAACACGGCGTGGATCGGCAAGCTCGGCGTCTCCCAGTCGGGCAGCAGGCGGACCAGCCTGCCCGCGGCGATGTCCGCGGCGGCGATGAAGTCGGGCAGGTAGACGATGCCCAGCCCGGCCAGTGCCGCCGCCCGCAGCGCATCGCCGTTGTTGGCCTCGAGATTGCCCGCGATCCGCACCGTCGCCGCAGCACCGTCGCGGCTGAAGCTCCAGCCCTCGGGCTGCGGGCGGTAGGTGTAGCGCAGGCAGTTGTGGCCGGCGAGGTCGGCCGGCGTCTCCGGCCGGCCGGCGCGCGCGAGATAGCCGGGTGATGCGGCACAGACGAAGCCGGTGGTGGTGAGCCGCCGCGCGATCAGGCTGCTGTCGGCCAGGCGCCCGATGCGGACCGCGAGGTCGAAGCCCTCCTCGAGCAGATCGACGATCCGGTCGTTCAGGCTGAGCTCGACCTGGATCGCCGGGTTGGCGGCCAGGAACTCCGGCAGGAGCGGGCTGAGATGGAGAAAGCCGAAGGTCATGGGTGCATTGACCTTGAGCCGGCCGCGCAGCGTCAGGCTGTGCCGGCTGGCGGCGAGATCGGCCTCGTCCGCGTCGGCCACCACGCGGGCACAGTGGTCGCGGTAGACCGCACCGACCTCGGTCAGCGCCAGGCGGCGCGTGGTCCGGTTGAGCAGCCGCACGCCCAGCCGCTCCTCGAGTGCGCTCACCTGCTTGCTGGCCGCGGACTTGGAGAGGCCCAGCTGCCGGGCCGCCAGCGAGAAGCTGCCCAGCTCCGCCACGCGCACGAACAAGGCCATGCTCTGCAGACGGTCCAAGCCTCGCTCCTTTGCCCCACCGCGGATTGCCGCACCGGCAAAATCACTTAGATTGCCTGCGCCCGGCCCGGTCAACGCCCCCGCACCGCGCCCCCGCTCCTGGAGTTCCGCCCCTGAGCCCGCTCCTTGCCATCGCCATGGCCCAGGCCAACCCGACGGTGGGCGACATCGCCGGCAATCTGGCGCTGGCCCGCCGGCTGCGCGCCCAGGCCGCCGACCTCGGCGCCGACCTCGTCGTCCTGCCCGAGCTGTTCCTGGTGGGCTACCCGCCCGAGGACCTGGTCCTCAAGCCGGCCGTGTGCGAGCACGCGCGCCTGGCCCTGGAGGAGCTCACCCGCGACACCGCCGACGGCGGCCCGGCGCTCGTCGTGGGCGCACCCTGGCGCGACGGCGGGCGGCTCTACAACGCGGCCTTCGTCCTCGGCGACGGTGCCGTCGTCGGCCGGGTCTACAAGCACGCGCTGCCCAATTACGGCGTGTTCGACGAGAAGCGCGTCTTCCAGCCCGGCCCGATGCCGGGTCCGGTGCGCCTGCCGCTGCGGGGCGGCGGTTCGGTGCGGCTGGGCCTGATGGTCTGCGAGGACATGTGGGTCGAGGACGTGGCCGAGGCCTTGGGCGAGAGCGGGGCGGAGATCCTGGTCATCCCCAACGGCTCGCCCTTCGAGCACGGCAAGCAGGACGTCCGGCTGCAGCTGGCGGTGGCACGGGTCACCGAGACCGGCCTGCCGCTGGTCTACGTCAACCAGGTCGGCGGCCAGGACGAGCTGGTGTTCGACGGCGGCTCGTTCGCGCTCGACGCCGAGCGCCGGCTGGTGGCCCAGGCGCCGGGCTTCGTCGAGGACCTCACCCTGCTGCGCTGGGGCCGCGGTGCCGACGACCGGCTGGCCCCGCTGGAGCGCGGCCCGATCGCCCCGCCTCTTGCCCGACCTCGAGACGATCTACCGGGCCATGGTCCTGGGCCTGCGCGACTATGTCGACAAGAACCGCTTTCCCGGCGTCGTGCTCGGCATGTCCGGCGGCATCGATTCGGCCCTCTCGGCGGCGGTCGCCGTCGACGCGCTGGGGCCGGACCGCGTCCACGCGGTGATGATGCCCTCGCGCTACACCTCGCGCGACAGCCTGGAGGACGCGGCCGACCTGCTCGCAAAGGCTCGGCATCCGCCTGGACGAGGTGCCGATCGAGGCCGCGGTCGACGCCTTCCACCACATGCTGGCCCCGATCTTCGCCAACCGCGCACCCGACACCACCGAGGAGAACATCCAGTCGCGCATCCGCGGCGTGACCCTGATGGCGATCTCCAACAAGCTGGGCGCGATGGTGCTGACCACCGGCAACAAGTCCGAGATGTCGGTCGGCTACGCCACCCTCTACGGCGACATGTGCGGCGGCTACTCGGTGCTCAAGGACGTCTACAAGACCACCGTCTTCGCGCTCTCCCGCTGGCGCAACGCAGACCCACCCGCGCGGCATGGCCGGCCCGCCCGGCGAGGTCATCCCCGACCGCATCATCACCAAGCCGCCCACGGCCGAGCTGCGCGACAACCAGAAGGACGAGGACTCGCTCCCGCCCTACGACATCCTCGACCGGATCCTCACCGGCCTGGTCGAGGACGGACCTCTCGCCGCGCGAGCTCGTGGCCCAAGGCTTCGCCGCCGACACGGTCCGCCGCGTCTCCAACCTCCTCGACCTCGCCGAATACAAGCGCCGCCAGGCCCCGCCGGGCGTCAAGATCACCGCCAAGGCCTTCGGCCGCGACCGCCGCTACCCGATCACCAACGCGTTCCGGCGAGCGGGGATCGCGGAGCTGGAGCGGATGCGGCCGACGCCGCCGGCTAGGCAATCGGAGCGGACCTGACGCCGCGCCCGTTAAGTCCTAACGCTAACTGTAAAGCGACTTGCCATTCTCCTCAGCCTCTTTTTGAGCAAGTGGTTGTTTGAATCGCCTGTCTGGCTTGGCATGCGGTTTGCTTCGGTGAGGGATAGGCTTGGCGATGAGGAGAATCCCAATGGCCACTCGCCTGACGCTTACAACCCTTGCACCGATCCGACGCCTACGAGACCAGTGCATTGCTCGCAGCACGGCGATCGCCAGCCTCGCCCAGCTGATATCTCTGGCTCGACCCAGTCGTGGCTGCCGCGCTGGCTCGGGAACCAACTCCGGCTGCACGGCTCGAGATCGCCAGCGCACCGAGCTGTCCGCTCTCCGTCACGACAAAGTTCGTGGACTGCGCACTGGAAACCGCGTTCGCTTACGCGACGCCAGTCTCGTAGACGCGTACGAGCTTGAGGCCTGCTGCTTTTGGATCGACTTGGCAATGCTCGGCAAGACTTCTCCTGCTCGCTGATTACTGGGATCGTGACATTCAACACGAGCGATCAGGCATGCATGAGACAGGCCTTTGACGCATGCAGAAAGGCCAAGGGCCAGTTACCATTAACTGCTGGGATTTCGGTGGCCAGGATGTTTATCGCGTCACTCACCAGTTCTTCTACAGTCCCGATGCGTTCTACCTTTTGGTCTGGAATCCGCGCGAGAAGGCAAGACGCGAGGGGCTTCAGGACTGGCTGGAGCAGATCCGCTTGCGGGTCGGCACCCGAGCCCGCGTGCTTCTGGTCGCGACGCATGCGAAGTCCGATCGGCGCGGCTACCGGATCGACTATACCGGGCTGAAGGAGCAGTTCGGCGACATGCTGGTGGATCAGGTCGAGATCGACAGCAAGTCGGGCACCGGGTTCAAGCAGCTCAAGGCCATCATCGCCGCCGAGATGATCCGGCTCCCGCATGTCGGAGAGCGCATCAGCCGCAGATGGCTGGCCGCGCAACAGGAGTTGCTGACCCATCGACCGCAGACCTCGAGGCAGGTGTGGGAGGACATCGCAACGCGCCATGGGATGCCCGCCGATCAGCACGCCCCAGCGCTGGCGTGGCTGCATGCCATCGGGCGGATCGTCCACTTCTCGGACGACCTGTACCTCAAGGAAGTCATCGTCACCGACCCGGAGTGGCTCACCAAAGCCATCGGCTACCTCGTCGCCGACCGCGAGACGCTGAAGTCCAAGGGCGAGCTCGCGCATGCGCGGCTGAGCGAGATCTGGCTACGCCACCGCGATCCGCACGGGCCGACCTACCGGCCGGAGCATCTGCCATTCCTGCTCCGGCTGACCGAGCGCTTCGACATCACCTATCGCATCCCTGACCGGGACGACATGAGCCTCGTCGGCGAGCTGGTCCCGGAAGCTGCTCGAGGGCGATACGTCATGGCCGACCGATCCCGGGCGCGACGAGCGGCAGCTTGCCCTGGTCGGCCAGCTGCCCGCGCCCCTGCCGGGGCTGATGCCTCGCCTGATCGTACGCACCCACCGCTACACCACCGGCCGGCACTGGCTGCGCGGGGTGTACCTGGAGCACGAAAAGCAGCGTGCGTCGGCCCTGCTCGAACTGCAAGTCGCCGACCGCGCTGCACCTGACCGTGCGGTCCGCGAACTCGGCCCTGAACCTGTTCGAGGTCCTCCGCGAGCACATCGACGCGGTTCTCGCCAGCCACTATCCCGACGTGCGCGCGAGCTACTACGTCCCCTGTCCGGGCGAGTATGACGGGCATCCGTGCGATGGCCGGTTCGCCCTCGCCAACCTCGAGCGGGCGCGCGAGCGCGGCAACGGGCAGATGCAGTGCCACAACTGCCAGGAAATGCAGGACGTGGCGGCGCTGCTGACCGGGTTCGGCACGCCACGCGAGGAGATCGTCGAGATCCTCCGCCGGATCGATTCCAGGACGGAGGATCTGTCCGCCCAGGCCGTGCTGGTGCGCGACGTGCTGCGGCTCGTCTCCGAGATGCACGAGCAGACCGACTGCCCGCGCCTGTTCACGCTCGAGCCGGTCGACCGCGCCGCGTGGAACCCGAAGTCGTGGGTCGAGCGCGACTATGCGCTCACCCTCTGGTGCGAGCATCCCGAGCACGAGCATCCCTGGAAGGATGCCCGCTTCGAGCTGCGGCTCAGCCGCGAGTGGCTGGTCAAGACCGCGCCCTACATCCGCGTCGTCGCGAAGGCCATCAAGTATGGCGTGCCGCTGGTCGGCGCCGGTGCCGGCATGATGCTCGACGACGCGACCTCGGCCGCGACGCGCGACGAACGGGGCTTCGCGGACAAGGTCGCCGGGATGACGCCCACCGATCTCAAGGATGGCGACCGCCTGCCGCTCGCCAAGGCCGGGAGCGGCTCGAAGGCATGGCGTTCTTCGAGTTCCGGCGTCTCGTTCTCCCGCTGGCCGAGAAGAAGACGCCCAAGTTCGGCGGCCTGCGGCGCGTCCAGGACACGGCCGGCCGCCGCTTGTGGGTGTGCCCGGAGCACGACGCGGAGGTCTACAATCCCCCGCTGGTCGCAGTGCCGAAGGCATTGAGGCTCATGACCGCCATCGGGCTGACGCCGGGCATGGTTCGTTGTACCCCCGCCCGCCGCTGGGCTATATCTCCCCGGCATGCAGTGAGTTTCGGGCGCCGGCGCCAGGTGACGCCGGCGCCTTGCGCGTTAGGTCGGGAAGATACCATGAGCCGGCGACGGCAGGTCTACGAAGGCAAGGCCAAGGTCCTCTACGAGGGCCCCGAGCCGGGCACGCTCATCCAGTACTTCAAGGACGACGCCACCGCCTTCAACAACCAGAAGCACGGCATCATCACCGGCAAGGGCGTGCTCAACAACCGCATCTCCGAGTACCTGATGCTGCGGCTGGCCGAGATCGGGGTGCCGACGCACTTCATCCGGCGCGTGAACATGCGCGAGCAGCTCATCAAGGAGGTCGAGATCATCCCGGTCGAGATCGTCGTGCGCAACGTCGCCGCCGGCTCGATCGCCACCCGGTTCAAGATGGAGGAGGGCACGCCGCTGCCCCGCTCGATCGTCGAGTACTACTACAAGTCCGACGATCTGGGCGACCCCATGGTCACCGAGGAGCACATCACCGCCTTCGGCTGGGCCTCCTACCAGGAGCTCGACGAGATCCTGAACCTGGCGCTGCGGATCAACGACTTCCTCACCGGCATCTTCATCGGCATCGGCCTGAAGCTGATCGACTTCAAGATCGAGTTCGGCCGGCTGTGGGAGGACGAGGACATGCGCATCGTGCTCGCCGACGAGATCAGCCCCGACAATTGCCGCCTGTGGGATTCCCGCACCAACGAGAAGCTCGACAAGGACCGCTTCCGCCGCGACCTGGGCGGCGTGCAGGAGGCCTATGCCGAGATCGCGCGGCGCCTGGGCATCCTGCCCGAGGCCGGCCCGCGCGACCTCAAGGGGCCGGAGATGGTCCAGTAGACAAGGGCCTCCCGCCTGCGCCATACCGGCGCCAGCCCAAGGACCGCGGAGTTGCCCGAGTGAAGGCCAGGGTCGAGGTTTCCTTCCGTCCCGGGGTTCTGGACCCCGAGGCCCAGGCCATCCAGCGCGCACTGGGCGGCATGGGGTTCGCGGGCGTGCGCGAGCGTGCGACGGACCAAGGTGATCGAGCTGGAGCTCGCCGCCACCGACCGCACCTCGGCCGAGACCCAGCTCAAGGCGATGTGCGAGCGGCTCCTGGCCAATCCCGTGATCGAGACCTACCGGATCAGCCTTGCCGACTGAGCCCACAGCCGCGGCGCACGGCGCATGATCCGCGCCGCCGTCATCACCTTCCCCGGCTCCAACTGCGACCGCGACCTCGCGGTCGCCATGGAGGCCGTGTTCGGGGCCCCGGTCCTGCGCGTCTGGCACCAGGAGACCGAGCTGCCGAAGCTCGACCTGATCGGCGTGCCCGGCGGCTTCTCCTACGGCGACTATCTGCGCTGCGGTGCCATGGCCGCGCGCAGCCCGGTGATGCGCGAGGTGGTGCGCCGTGCGCGAGGCCGGCACGGCCGTGCTCGGCGTGTGCAACGGCTTCCAGATCCTGGCCGAGGCCGGCCTGCTGCCCGGCGCCCTGATCCGCAACGCCGGGCTGCGCTTCGTCTGCCGGTTCGTGGCAGCTCGAGCCGGCCACCCGCGTCCAGCATGTTCACCAGCGGCTACGGCGACGCGCCGATCCGGCTCCCGGTGGCCCACCACGACGGCAACTACGTGATCGATGCGGACGGCCTGGCACGGCTGCGAGCGACGAGGACCGCATCGCCTTCCGCTACCGCGACAACCCGAACGGCTCGACCGCCGACATCGCCGGGCGTGCTCGGGCCGAAGCGCAACGTGCTGGGCCTGATGCCGCATCCCGAGCGCGCCATCGAGCCGCTGCTGGGCGGCAGCGACGGCCTGCCGCTGTTCCGCTCGCTGCTCGAGGCCCTGGCATGAGCGAGCCGATCACGCCCGCGATCGTGGCCGAGCACGGCCTCAAGCCCGAGGAGTACGAGCGGATCCTGGCGATCCTGGGCCGCGCGCCGAACCTGGTCGAGCTCGGCATCTTCTCGGTGATGTGGAGCGAGCACTGCTCCTACAAATCCTCGAAGATCCATCTCGCCAAGTTCCCGACCGAGGCCCCCTGGGTGGTGTGCGGGCCGGGCGAGAACGCGGGCGTGGTCGACATCGGCGACGGGCTGGTCGCCGTCTTCAAGATGGAGAGCCACAACCACCCCTCCTTCATCGAGCCCTACCAGGGGGCCGCGACCGGCGTCGGCGGCATCCTGCGCGACGTGTTCACCATGGGCGCGCGGCCCGTGGCGCTGCTCGACGCGCTGCGCTTCGGCGACCCGTCGCATCCCAAGACCCGGCACCTGCTCGGCCGGCGTGGTCGCCGGCATCGGCGGCTACGGCAACTGCGTCGGCGTGCCGACCGTGGGCGGCGAGTGCACCTTCCACCGCGCCTACAACGGCAACATCCTGGTCAACGCGATGTGCGTCGGCGTCGCCCGCGCCGACCGCGTGTTCTACGCCAAGGCCAGCGGCGTCGGGAACCCGGTGGTCTATGTCGGCGCCAAGACCGGGCGCGACGGCATCCACGGTGCCACCATGGCCTCGGCCGAGTTCAGCGAGGAGACCGAGGCCAAGCGGCCGACGGTGCAGGTCGGCGACCCGTTCACCGAGAAGCTCCTGATCGAGGCCTGCCTCGAGCTGATGGAGCCGCGACTGCATCGTCGCGATCCAGGACATGGGTGCGGCCGGCCTGACCTCCTCCTCGTTCGAGATGGCGGCCGCGGCGATGCCGGCATCGAGCTCGACCTCGACCGGGTGCCGCTGCGCGAGACCGGCATGACCCCCTACGAGATCATGCTGTCGGAGAGCCAGGAGCGCATGCTCATGGTGCTCGAGGACGGCCGCGAGGCCGAGGCGCTGGCGATCTTCGCGAAATGGGGCCTGGACTGCGCCGTGATCGGCCGGGTCACCGACACCGGCCGCATGGTGCTGCGCTGGCAGGGTGCGGTCGTGGCCGACGTGCCGGTGGCGCCGGTCAGCGGCGCCTCGCCGGTCTACGACCGCCCGGCCGAGCCGACGCCCCGGCGGGTGCCGCTGGCGGCCAGCGACCGCGAGGCGGTGCTGCCGCATCGCCGACGCGCTGCTGCGCCTCCTGGGCTCGCCCGATCTCGCCAGCAAGCGCTGGATCTGGGAGCAGTACGACCACATGGTCATGGGCGACACGGTGCAGCGCCCGGGCGGCGACGCCGCCGTGGTCCGCGTCCACGGCACCGGACGGGCGCTGGCGCTGACCACCGACTGCACGCCGCGCTACTGCCACGCCGACCCGGTGCATGGGCGGCACGCAGGCGGTGGCCGAGGCGTGGCGCAATCTGGTGGCGGTCGGCGCCCGGCCGCTGGCGATCACCAACTGCCTCAACTTCGGCAATCCCGAGCGGCCGCGCGTCATGGGCCAGCTCGTCGGCTGCATCGAGGGCATGGCCGAGGCCTGCGAGGCCCTCGACTTCCCGGTCGTGTCGGGCAACGTGTCGCTCTACAACGAGACCGACGGCAACGCGATCCTGCCCACGCCCAATGTCGGCGGGCTCGGCGTGATCGAGCGCCTCGACGCCATGACCGGCATCGCCTGGACCGAGCCGGGGCTCACCCTGATCCTGCTCGGCGAGTGCCTGGGCTGGCTCGGCTGCTCGCTCTACTGGAGCCAGCTCGTGCACCGCGACGACGGCGCCCCGCCGCCGGTCGACCTCGCGGCCGAGCGGCGCACCGGCGACGTTCGTGCGTGCGGTCATCGCCAGCGGCCGGGTCGCGCGCCTGCCACGACCTCGCCGACGGCGGGCTCGCGGTGGCCGTGGCCGAGATGTGCCTTGCCAGCGGCATGGGCGCGTCGCTCGAGCTCGCGGACGGGGCCGCCAGCGGCTGCGGCTGGTGGTTCGGCGAGGATCAGGGCCGCTACCTGCTGGCCATCCGGGGCGAGGACGCGGCGGCGATCCTGGCCGAAGCGCAGGCCGCGGGCGTGATCGCCCGCGCGGTCGGCCGGACCGGCGGCGACGCGTTGATCCTCGGCGCGGAAACCCCCATATCGGTCGAACGGCTGCGCGCGGCGCACGAGGACTGGCTGCCGGGCTACATGGCGGCCGACGCCGCGACCTGACGGGAGCTTCTCGCCCATGCCGATGAGTGCCGCCGAGATCGAGCGCGTGATCCGCGACAGCCTGCCCGACGCGCAGGTGACGATCGAGGATCTGGCCGGCGACGGCGACCATTACCGCGCCCACATCGTCTCCGAGCAGTTCCGCGGCAAGTCGCGGCTGCAGCAGCACCAGCTCGTCTACCAGGCGCTGGGCGGCCGGATGGGCGGCGAGCTGCACGCGCTTGCCTTGAGCACCTCCACGCCCGCCTGAGCGCCGTCAACCGAGGGAACCGTTCCATGAGCGCCATCGACGACCGCATCCGCCAGCAGATCGGGGGCGACGACGTCGTGCTCTACATGAAGGGCACGCCGGTGTTCCCGATGTGCGGCTTCTCCTCGCAGGTGGTGCAGGTGCTCTCGCACGTCGGCGTGCCGTTCCAGTCCTACAACATCCTCGACGATGAGGACCTGCGCCAGGGCCTGAAGGACTTCTCCAACTGGCCGACCTTCCCGCAGCTCTACGTCAAGGGCGAGCTGGTCGGCGGCTGCGACATCGTCCGCGAGATGTACCAGAGCGGCGAGCTGCAGCAGCTCCTGGCCGAGAAGGGCATCGCCGCCAAGGCTCCCGCCTCGGCCTAGTCCGGGCAGCCGCCGGGCGCGGCGCAGTCGGCGGCGAGCACCGCCGAGACCGGCAGCCCGTCCAGCGAGCCGTCGAGCCGCAGCGGGACGTAGCGTCCGTCGGCGCTGACCGCGAGTTCCAGCTCGCGCAGCCTGCTGCCGCGCTCTGCGCTGCAGCACGCCCTTGTCCTCGTCCAGGGACTCGACCAGCGTGTAGCGCACCGCCACGCGGTGCGCCGGCGCGGAGCCGCCGGCACCGCTGAGCTGGGTCAGGCCGAGATAGCGCAGCGTCGTGTCGTAGCGCTTGCGGCCGTCGAACACCGACAGCGCCA
Organism: uncultured Alphaproteobacteria bacterium; assembly: GCA_963769465.1. Lineage (GTDB taxonomy): Bacteria > Pseudomonadota > Alphaproteobacteria > Geminicoccales > Geminicoccaceae > Benzoatithermus. The sequence goes on along the minus strand of CAVYMA010000012.1, from coordinate 72,090 downwards.
GCTCCGCCCCTTCCGGCGACTGGTCGAGCCAGGCCCGTGCGCGCAGAAAGGCGGTCAGCGGATCGACCGATTCCACGCTCAGGCCCGGCGGCACGGCGTCGACCCGCACCTGGCCGCGCTTGACGAGCTGGAAGCCGTCGATGCGCCCCTGGGGGCCGTAGGCGATCGCCACCTCCCGGGTGCGGTCCTCCTTCTTGTAGATGCCCTCGAACCGCTTCGGGCCGACCTCGCCGCGCCCCGAGCTGCTCCGGGTCGTCATCCGCGTGTCGGAAGCCTCCACGAAGCCCAGCAGCGCATCGGTCTCGAACCGGAACCGGGTCAGGTGGCCGTCGGCGGCGGGATCCAGCTTCAGCTCGGCGCGGCCGAGGGCCACGCCCATGGTCTGCACGTCGTAGCGGGCATCCACGGTAGGCTCGGCGGCCGCCAGGGACGCGCCGAGACAGGCCGATACCATCAAGGCTAGACTGCTGCGCATCGCCACCTCGCAGGAGGGTGTGAAACCATCAGTCTCGTCGCACGAGCAGCAGGACGGACCGCGGCGGGCGGACGACGCAGGCCGCCCTTCCCGACGATCATGCTGGCCCTGCTGGCGGCATTTGTCACCTCCTGCAGCGACCCCTTCCGCACGACGGACCAGCCACCCGCTAGCGCCCAGGTAACGCGGCCCGGCCTGGTCCTGTTCCCCGTGCAGGCGCGGGCCGAGCAGCTGGCCCGCTTCCCGGCACCCTTGCGCGAGGCCTGGTGCCCCGCCCATGCCGGCGCCGTGCCACGCGTGGTCGCCGGCCTGCACTCCGCGGACGGCGACGCCGACACCGCCAGCGAGCCGTTCGCGCTGGCGGTGATGACCGATGCGGGTGCCAGCGTCGCGGGCGACGCGGCGGCGACGGCTCGCCTGATCCGGCTGCTCGACCGCTGGGCCCGCGCCGATGCGCTACTGGGGCGGCGACCGGCGTGCGCTCAACCGCAACTACGCCCTGGATCGGACCCTGCTCCCGACCATCGTGGCGTTCGCCGCGATCCGCGACCGGGCCGAGCTTGTCCCGCCCGCCCGGCAGCGGATCGAGCGGTGGCTCGGCCGCCTGGTCGGCTCGCGGCTGCCGCCGCCCGAGGGCTCGATCACCCGCCGCAACAACCACCATTATCTCCGCGGCAGCGTCGACATGGCCTGGGGTGCCCTGACCGGCGACGACCGGCTGTTCCGGGCCGGCATCGCCGCCTACCGCGACGCGCTGGGCGAACTCCGCGCCGACGGCAGCCTGCCGCTGGAGACGGCGCGCGGTGCCCGGGCCCTCTGGTACCAGCGCCACGCCATCGCCTCGCTGGTCGTGATCGCCGAGATCGCCGGCAACCAGGGTGTGGACCTCTATGCGCTCGAGGAGAACGGGCGCGGCCTGCACGACGCGGTGGGCTTCCTGCTCGCCGCCATCGAGCGGCCGGACCTCGTGGCCGCCTATGCCGCCGCCGACGACAATCCGGGCGTGCAGCGCGATCCGCGCGACCAGGATCTCAGCTTCCTCGACCAGCGCGGCCACGACCGGCACTACATGGCCTGGGTCGAGATCTACGCCGCACGCTTTCCCGACCGCCCGGAGAGCCGGCGGCTCCTGGCGCTGCTGGCCGAGCACGACCCCGACTTCCGCCCCATGATCGACGACTACAGCGGCGGGGCCACCACCTGCCTGTTCGCCCGGCCCTGAGCCCACAAACACGAACGGCCCCTCGCGGGGCCGTCGCTGCTCTGCCGGACGGGCCGGATCAGCGCGAGTAGTACTCGATCACCAGGTTCGGCTCCATCTGCACCGGATAGGGCACGTCCTGGAGCTTGGGCACCCGCACGAACTGGGCCTTGAGTGCCTTGTTGTCGAAGCTGATGTATTCCGGCACGTCGCGCTCGGGGTGCTGGACGCTCTCGAGCATGTGCGGGTGGTTCTTCGAGCGCTCGGCGACCTCGATCGTGTCGCCCTCGCGCACCTGGTAGCTCGGGATGTTGACCCGCTTGCCGTTCACCAGCACGTGGCCGTGGTTGACCAGCTGGCGGGCGGCGAACGGCGTCGGCGCCAGGCACACCCGGTAGACCACCGTGTCGAGCCGGCGCTCGAGCAGGCCGATCAGGTTCTCGGCCGTGTCGCCGCGCTGCTTGGAGGCGGTCTCGTAGGCGCGCCGGAACTGGCGCTCGGTCATGTTGGCGTAGTAGCGCTTCAGCTTCTGCTTGGCGGCCAGCTGCAGGGCATAGTCGGACAGCTTGCGGCGCTTCTGGCCGTGCTCGCCCGGGGCGTAGTCGCGGCGGGCCAGCGGATTCTTCGGCCGGCCCCACAGATTGACGCCCAGACGGCGGCAGATCTTCGTCTTGGCGGATAGGCGCTTGGTCATCGAGCCTCGGCGGCAAACGGGACGAAAAAAACGGCCCGGGGCTCGCGCCCGGCCGCATGAGTGACGGCTTTATAGTCGCCGTCGCGCCTTTGTAAAGCCTTTGCCGCACCCGGGCGCGGCGGGCAACATGCCGCGGCGACCGATGGGAGGAGGCCAAGCCGTGACCGTGGCAGAAGCGGCGTTGATCGGCCTCGACTGGGGCACCACGAGCCTTCGCGCCTACCGCATCGACCTGGCGGGCCGGGTGCTCGAGCTCCGGAACCGCGATGCCGGCATCCTCAAGGTGGCCGACCGCGACTTCGCCGGGACGCTGGCCGCCACCGTCGGCGACTGGCTGGCGGCAGCCCCGCACCTGCCGGTCCTCGCCGCCGGCATGATCGGCAGCCGTCAGGGCTGGCGCGAGGTCCCCTATGCACCCCTGCCCGCCGGCCTCGCCGAGCTCGCCGCGGGCCTGGTGGCCGTAGCCGGCGAGGGCGGCCGGACGGTGCTGCTGGTGCCGGGCCTGATCCGCCCGGCCGCCGCCGCGGACTTTCCCGACGTCATGCGCGGCGAGGAGACCCAGATCATGGGCGACCTCGCCGCCGGCCATGGCACGGACCAACGCTGCTACGTGCTGCCCGGCACCCACAGCAAGTGGGCCTGGTGCGAGGGCGGCCGGATCGTGCGCTTCGCCACCTACATGACCGGCGAGGTCTACGACGTGCTGGTCCGCCACAGCATCCTGGGCCGGCTGATGGAGCCGGGCGAGCCCGACGACGCCGCCTTCGCGGCCGGGCTGGAGCGCGCCGCCCGCTCGGCCGGGGCCGGCCCCGGGCAGCTCCTCCACGATCTGTTCAGCACGCGCACGCTCGGCCTCACCGGAGCCATGCCGCCCCCTGCCCTGGCCAGCTATCTCAGCGGCCTGCTGATCGGTGCCGAGATCGCCGCTGCCGACACCAGGACCGGTGCCGTCACCGTGCTCGGCAGCAGCACCCTGGCCCGCCTCTACGACCGCGCCGCGACCGCCGCGGGCCTGCGCGTCACCGTCGGCGAGACGGACGCCGCCGCACGCGGCCTCCACGCCATCGCCCGCGCCGCGGGCCTCATCCCGGAGCACGCCCATGCATGAGGCGCTCGCCCGCGCCATGACCGAGCTGCCGCTGGTGGCGATCCTGCGCGGCCTGCGGCCTGCCGAGGCGCAAGCGATCGGCACGGAACTGGTCGACGCCGGGTTCCGCATCCTGGAGGTGCCGCTCAACTCGCCCGAGCCCTTCGCCAGCATCCGCATCCTGGCCGACGCGTTCGGCTCGCAGGCGCTGGTGGGCGCCGGCACGGTGCTGGATCCCGACGATGTCGCCCGGCTGCGCGACGCCGGCGGTGCCCTCGTCGTCATGCCCCATACCGACCCGCAGGTGATCGCCGCCGCCAAGGCCGCCGGCCTCGCCTGCCTGCCCGGCGTCGCCACGCCGAGCGAGGCGTTCGCAGCACTGCGGGCGGGAGCGGACGCGCTCAAGCTGTTCCCGGCCGAGACCCTCGGACCGGCGACGCTGAAGGCCTGGAAGGCGGTACTGCCCCGCGATGTCGCCGTGCTGCCGGTGGGCGGCATCACGCCCGAGACCATGTCGCCCTGGCACGCCGCCGGCGCCGCGGGGTTCGGCCTTGGCAGCGCGCTGTTCCGGGCGGGCATGACGCCCGTCGCGGTCCGCAGCGCCGCCGAGGCCTTCGCGCGCGCGTGGCGCGGGCTCGCTACAGCAGCGCGTGGACCTTGAGCAGGAGCTCCGCCGGCACCCGCCAGAGCGGCGCATAGCTGCCTGCCTCGACCGCGCGCAGCAGCGCCACGGCGGTCAAGCCTGCCACGGCGAGGTAGGCAGCGAGACGCGCGAGGGCCTTGGCCCAGCCGGCGGTGTCGGTGGGCGGCCGCAGCGCCAGCTGGCGGTCGAAGCTGCGCCAGATCGGCCCGGTGACCGTACTCTCGTAGACTGAGAGTGCCAGGACGTGGAGGACCAGCGCCACCACCAGCGTGACGCCGTCGTAGATCCGCCCGGTCACGCCCCGGCCGAGCTCCGGCAGCTCGCCGACGGCGAGCGGCAGCTTGCCGACGAACCACGCCGCGAGCTCGTCGGCGCCGGGCACCAGCGCGCGCCACTCCGGCCGGGCCCGCCACCACAGCGCCACGACGAGGATCAGCAGGCCCACGGTGATCAGCCGGCGCAGGCCCATCCGCCGCGGTCGCGCGAGCCAGCCCGTGGCCGGCGGCGGCACGTTGAGCCAGCCGATGCCGTGCACCCGGCCGATCCAGGCCAGCACCGGGTCGATGAACCCCGCCGGGTTGGCCCAGTAGACGACGTGGTCCTTGAGCGGGTCGCGCTGGTTGACGACCTGCCTGCACTGCAGGCTGCCCGTCTCGGGCGCGGTCCAGATACCGCCGTGCTCCGTGTAGCCCGCTACCGCCACGAGCGGGCCGGCGGGGACGAAGTCGTCGGTCGCGAACAGGTCCAGCCAATGCGGCTGCCGGGCGAGCAGCCCGGCGATCCGGGGCCGCAGGCTCTCATCGACCTCGTCGTCCCGCTGGCCCGCGATCACGCCCGCAGACCCGCCGGCGATCGCGAGGACGGCCAGGACGAGAAACGACATGCCGGCCCAGGGATCGGGCGCAAGATTGCCGGCGGCGACCTGCTGGAGGTTGAGCCCGACACCGACGAGGGCGGCCAGCGCCAGGCCGGCCAGCACCCAGAGCGCGTAGAACAGCGCCGGTGTCGGGGTGGCGTCGGTGGTCCCGCCGGCCAGCTCCTGCAGCTTCCGGATGCCGGCCCCGTAGGTCACCAGTGGCGGCGGGTCGACATGCTGCTCCAGCATGTCGAGCGTCACCGCCGCGCCCTGCGAGTGAGCGACGACCACGACCCGCTCCGCATCGAGCCGATCGAGGTCGCGCGCGACGCGATCGGCGATGGCACGGCGGACGACCGGATCGCGGGCGAAGACGAAGCTGTCGCCCAGCCGCTCGGCGATCCCCAGGAAGACGCCTGCGAGCGCCTCGCGAAACGGCGCGAACGGGATGACCCAGAAGGCGGCCAGCAGGACGCCGAGGAGCTGGAACGGCAGCACGACCAGGAAGATCGCGGCCATCCCGATGACCAGCGACGCCAGCGTCGTCGCCATGCCCGCTGGCCGGATGCCGAGCGAGCGGCGGAACAGGCGGCGCGGCATGGTGCAGACATGGCGGAACAGCAGCCACGCCCCGGGACCCAGCATCCAGCGCAGCACGGCCAGGAACCCGGGCGGATCGAACTCCTCCGCCCAGAAGCTCTCGACGAGGGTCAGTCGGCCGACTGGGGCGTCCCCGGCGTCGCGGATCTCGATCGTCGCGCGGGCGGGATCCTGGCCGTCCTTCAGCCTTGCATCGGCGATCCGCGCCCGCAGGCCCTGCCGTTCCCCCCGCGCGGCGAACCATTCCAGCAGGGCGTTGGCGACCTCCTGCACCGCCTCACCGGCCCGCTGGCGGCCGATGCCGTGCACCAGCAGGAGGCCGAGCTCGGGCACGGGCGTACCGGGTGACGCCACCGTTCCGGCCGTTCCGCTGTGCCGCGCGGCGAACTCAGAGGTCGGCGTAGACGTGGGTCTCGGCCGCACCGCCGGGATGCGTCACCGCCCCCTTCTCCGCCGAGCCCACCGTCTGCGCGTACTTCCACAAGGTGCCGGAATTGTAGTTGGACGCCTTGGGCGCCCATCCGCCGCGGCGCGCCGCGAGCTCCGCCTCGCTGAGCTCCACGTCCAGCCGCCCGGCCTCGGCGTCGATGTCGATGACGTCGCCGTCCTTGAGCAGCCCGATCGGCCCGCCCACCGCCGCCTCCGGCCCGACATGGCCGATGCAGAAGCCGCGCGTGGCGCCCGAGAACCGGCCGTCGGTGATCAGCGCGACCTTGTCGCCCATGCCCTGGCCGTAGATCGCCGAGGTCACGCCCAGCATCTCGCGCATGCCGGGACCGCCCTTGGGCCCCTCGTAGCGGATCACGATCACCTCGCCGGCCCGGTAGTCGCGCGCCTGGACGGCGGCCATCGCGTCCTCCTCGCACTCGAACACGCGCGCGGGCCCCCGGAACTTGAGGCTGGGCAGGCCCGCCACCTTCACGATCGCCCCTTCCGGCGCCAGCGTGCCCTTGAGCCCGACGACCCCGCCCCAGCTCGTGATCGGCCGGGTGGTCGGGACGGACCACGTCCTGGGCGGGATCGAAGCTCAGCCCGGCCAGGTTCTCGGCGATGGTCCTGCCGGTGACGGTGACGCAGTCGCCGTGCAGGTAGCCGCCGTCGAGCAGCGCCTTCATCAGCAAGCGGCACGCCGCCGGCCTCGGCCAGGTCCTTCATCACGTAGCGCCCGGCCGGCTTGAGGTCGGCGATGTAGGGCGTCTCGCGGAAGATCGCGGCCACGTCGTGCAGGTCGAACTCGATCCCGCATTCGTGCGCGATCGCCGGCAGGTGCAGGGCACCGTTGGTCGAGCCGCCCGAGGCCGCCACGACCCGTGCCGCGTTCTCCAGGCTCTTGCGGGTGACGATGTCGCGCGGCCGGACGCCGGTCGCGAGCAGGTTCATCACCGCCTCGCCCGACTCCTCGGCCCACTTGTCGCGCGCCTCGTAGGGGGCGGGCGTGCCGGCCGAGCCCGGCAGCGCCAGCCCGATCGCCTCGGACACGCAGGCCATGGTGTTGGCGGTGAACTGCCCGCCGCAGGAGCCGGCCGAGGGGCAGGCATGGCGCTCGAGCTCGTCGAGCTCGGCATCGCTCATGTCGCCGACCGCGTGCTTGCCCACCGCCTCGAACACGTCCTGGACCGTGACGTCCCGGCCCTGCCACTTCCCGGGCAGGATCGAGCCGCCATACATGAACACCGCCGGCACGTTCAGCCGGACCATGGCCATCATCAGCCCGGGCAGCGACTTGTCGCAGCCGGCGAGGCCCACCAGCGCGTCGTAGGCATGGCCGCGCACGGTGAGCTCGACCGAATCCGCGATCACCTCGCGGCTGACCAGCGACGACTTCATGCCCTGGTGGCCCATGGCGATGCCGTCGGTGACCGTGATGGTGGTGAACTCGCGCGGCGTGCCGCCGGCCTTGGCGACCCCGCGCTTGACCGCCTGCGCCTGGCGGCCCAGCGCGATGTTGCAGGGTGCGGCCTCGTTCCAGGTCGTCACCACGCCCACGAAGGGCCGGTCGATGTCGTCGCGCGACAGGCCCATGGCATAGTAGTAGGAACGGTGCGGTGCGCGTTCCGGGCCTGCCGAGCTGTGCCGGCTGGGCAGCTTGGACTTGTCGAACACCGTGACCCTGGCCATGTCTGCCTGCCCCTCCCGCGGCGAAATCGCGGCCGGGACCATAGCCAGCCAGGCGGGCCGCCGCCAGCCCGACACCGCAGCCCGTCCGTTCCCCGGGGGAGAGCCCGATGCCTGCCGACACCGTGTCCTTGCGCGAGGAGACGCCCGACGACGCCTCCGCCATCGCGCAGGTCGTGACCGCGGCCTTCGCTTCGCCGGCCGAGGCCGGGCTCGTGGCGGCATTGCGCGCGGCCGGGGCGCTGACCTTGTCCCTGGTCGCGGTCGATGCGGACGAGATCGTGGGCCACCTCGCCCTCAGCCCGGTCGAGGTCGCCGGCGAGCCCGGTGCGGGCCGCTGGCTGGGCCTGGCCCCCTCGCCGTCCTCCCCGGACGGCAGCGCCAGGGCATCGGCGCGCGGCTGGTCCGGCAGTCCCTGGCCATGGCCGGCGAGCGCGGGGCCGCCGCCGTCTTCGTCCTCGGCAGCTCGCGCTACTACGCGCCCTTGGGCTTCGCCGCGGCGGCACCGCTGGGCTGGCGCTGCACCTACGACGCGCCGCCCACGGCCTTCCGGGTCTGGCAGCCGGATGACCCGGCGCAGCCGCCGCCGGCAGGGGTCGTGCGCTATCATCCGGCCTTCGATGCACTCTGAGCCGCAGTGTGGCCCGCGCTCGCCTTGGCATCCGGCAAAACCGCCCTATAGCTGCGGCCGCGCTGGGAAAACGTCGGGCGAGTGGGAGTACGCGTGCGGGTGCGTGAACGCCAACGCAGGGCGGAGGGCATCTTCCGGCTGACGCGGCGGATCCTGTGGCAGGCCTACTACAATTTCGACAAGGACAATGGCTGGATGATGGCCGGCCATATCGCCTACATGGGCCTGTTCGCGCTGTTCCCGTTCCTGATCTTCCTCGTGGCGCTGGCGGGGTTCCTGGGCCAGGGCGACGCCGCCAACACCTCGGTCGAGCTCGGCCTGGAGCTGCTGCCCGAGGACGTGGCCTCCGCCCTCAAGCCGGCCATCGACGAGGTCCGCAAGGCACCCCATGCCGGCCTGATGACCTTCGGCATCATGGCCACGCTGTGGGCCTCGTCCTCCGGCCTCGAGGCGCTGCGCCACGCCCTCAACCTCGCCTACGCCGTGGCCGACCAGCCGGCCTTCTGGCGCACGCGGCTCGAGAGCCTGCTGCTCACCATCCTGGCCGCGATCGTGGTCATCGTGGTCATGGTGCTGCTGGTGGTCGTCCCGCTGGTGCTCGACACCGTGCAGATCGTGTTCCACAAGCAGGCCGGCGCCCCGCCGCCGCACGACTTCCTCGGCGGCTCGCGCGAAGCCCTGGGCTTCGTCCTGCTGCTCGGCCTGCTCATGCTGCTCTACCGCGTGCTGCCGAGCGTCCGGCTGCGGGCGACCGAGGTCGTGCCCGGTGCGCTCCTCGCCTGGGCGCTGTGGCTCGCCGCGGTCTGGGGCTACTCGGTCTACCTGCGCAGCGTGCCCAGCTTCAGCATCACCTACGGCAGCCTGGGCGGCATCATCGTCACCCTGTTCTTCTTCTACATCTCCGCCTTCCTGTTCGTGTTCGGCGCCGAGTTCAACAGCGTGCTGCGGCGGCGCCACCAGCATCGCGAGCAGGGGCGCGGCGCGGCGGCACCCCTTTCGAGGCCGCACCGTCGCGACTAGGATGCGCCGCCGCCCAGGCCCTCGTTCCCCGGAGCCCCCCTCGATGACCGAACCGCAGCCGTTGATGCAGGGCAAGCGAGGCCTGATCATGGGCATCGCCAACGACCGCTCGCTGGCCTGGGGCATCGCCAAGGCGGTGCATGCCCAAGGTGCGCAGGTGGCGGTGACCTACCAGGGCGATGCCCTGCTCAAGCGCGTGCGCCCGCTCGCCGAGCAGCTCGGCTCCGAGCTCGTCCTGCCGGCCGACGTCACCGACACCGCCAGCCTGGACGCGATGTTCGACCGGCTGGCCGCGGCCTGGGGGCGCCTGGACTTCCTGGTCCACGCGGTGGCCTACTCCGACAAGGAGGAGCTCAAGGGCCGCTACCTGAACACCAGCCTCGACAATTTCCAGCGCACGATGCTGATCTCGTGCTTCTCCTTCACCGACCTCGCCCGCCGGGCCGAGCCCTTGATGACCGACGGGCGGCAGCCTGCTCACCCTGTCCTACATCGGGGCCGAGAAGGTGACGCCGCACTACAACGTCATGGGCGTCGCCAAGGCGGCCCTGGAGGCATCGGTGCGCTACCTCGCCGTCGACCTGGGCGGCGCGGGCATCCGCGTCAACGCCATCTCGGCCGGGCCGGTGCGCACGCTCGCGGCCTCCGGGATCGGCGACTTCCGCTACATCCTGAAATGGAACGAGTACAACGCCCCGCTCAAGCGCAACACGACCATCGAGGACGTGGGCGGCGCCGGCGTCTACCTGCTCTCCGAGCTCGGCGCCGGCACCACCGGCGAGGTCCTGCACGTCGATTCCGGCTACCACGTGGTCGGGATGAAGGCGGTCGACGCCCCCGACATCAGCACCGTGTGACGGCGCGGGCCACGCCATTGGGCACGACGATCAAGCTCGAGCGCCCCGACCAGCACGACGTGTTCATGCTGCTGGAGGCGCGCGACGAACATTCCGCGGCACTCTATCCGCCCGAGAGCAACCATGCGCTCGACCTCGCAGCACTGCTGGACCCGGCCGTGACCTTCCTCGTCGCCAGGACGGACGGCGTGGCGGCCGGCTGCGTGGCGCTGCTGCGCCAGGCGGGCGGGGCCGGCGAGATCAAGTCGATGTGGGTGGAGCCGGAGCATCGCGGCACCGGGCCTGGGCCGCGCCCTGCTCGCCGCCGTCGAGGCCGAGGCCAGCGCCCAGGGTGTGGGCACGTTGCGGCTCGAGACCGGAACGCGCCAGCCCGAGGCGCTGGGGCTCTATCGCGCGGCCGGCTATTCGGAGATCGGGCCCTTCGGCGCCTACCGGCCGGATCCGCTGTCGGTGTTCATGGAGAAATCGCTCGCCGCAGGGCCGAGCTGACATGGCCGGGTCCTCGTTCGGCGAGCTGTTCCGCTTCACCACCTGGGGCGAGAGCCACGGGCCGGCGATCGGCGTCGTGGTCGACGGCGTGCCGTCGCGCATCCCGCTCGCACCGAGCCGAGATCCAGCACTGGCTCGACCGCCGCAAGCCCGGCCAGTCCAAGTTCACCACCCAGCGGCGCGAGCCCGACCGGGTCGAGATCCTCTCGGGCGTGTTCGAGGGTGTCACCACCGGCACGCCGGTCTCGCTGATGATCCGCAACGAGGACCAGCGCTCGAAGGACTATGGCGAGATCAAGGACCTCTACCGGCCCGGCCACGCCGACATCACCTACGACGCCAAGTACGGCATCCGCGACCATCGCGGCGGCGGGCGGTCGAGCGCGCGCGAGACCGCCTCGCGCGTCGCGGCCGGTGCGATCGCCCGCAAGATCCTCGGACCGGACATCAAGATCATCGGCTATCTCGTTCAGATCGGCCCGGATTTCATCGATCGCGACCGGATCGATCTCGCCCAGGTCGAGAACAACCCGTTCTGGTGCCCCGACGCCGCCGCCGCCGAGCGCTGGGAGGCGCAGCTCACCGCCGTGCGCAAGGCCGGCTCGTCGGTGGGGGCCGTGATCGAGGTGGTGGCGAGCGGCGTGCCGGCGGGCCTGGGCGAGCCGATCTACGACAAGCTCGACGCCGACCTCGCCAAGGCGATGATGTCGATCAACGCGGTCAAGGGCGTGGAGATCGGCGACGGCTTCGCCACCGCGGCCCTGCGCGGCGAGGACAATGCCGACGAGATCCGCAAGGGCAACGAGGGCCCGCGCTTCCTCTCCAACCATGCCGGCGGCATCCTGGGCGGCATCAGCTCCGGCCAGGACATCGTGGTCCGCTTCGCGGTCAAGCCGACCTCGTCGATCCTGACCCCGCGCCGCACCATCGACCGCCACGGCAACGAGACCGAGATCGTCACCAAGGGCCGCCACGACCCCTGCGTCGGCATCCGCGCCGTCCCGGTGGGCGAGGCGATGATGGCCTGCGTCCTGGCCGACCATCTCCTGCGCCAGCGCGGCATCTACGGCGGCTAGGACCGCAGCGCAGGAGCCTCGTCGATCAGGCTCGCGGTCGCGACCGGCCCCTGCCCCTCGATCTCGACCGAGGACCGTCCGGAAGGCACGCGAAGCCGTCCTGCAGCCGTGCGGCGGTCTCGGCCGAGAGCAGGATCTGCATCGGCGCCGCGCGGCCCATCAGCCTGGCGGCCACGTCCACCGTCGGGCCGAAGACGTCGTAGACATATTTCTGCACGCCGACGATCGAGCCGATCACCGGCCCGGTGTGCAGGCCCATCCGGCAATGCCACGGGATCGGGTGGGAGGCGTTGCGGCGCTCGACGTAGCGGCGCATGCGCAAGGCCGCCTGTGCGATCTCGGCCGCGTGCCCGCTGTCGGCCTGCGGCACGCCGGCGACCGCGAGATAGGTGTCGCCGAGGGTCTTGATCGGCTCGCAGCCCTGCATCTCCGCGATCCGGTCGAACGCGGAGAAGATCTCGTTGAGCTCGGCGACCATGGCCGCCGGCTCCCGGCGCTCGGCCATGGCGGAAAAGCCGGCAAAGCCCAGCACCAGCACCGAGGCCTGGGCAAAGCGCTGCGGCGTGGCGGCCCCGAACTCCTTGAGCTCCTCGTAGACCGAGCGCGGCATCACGTTGAGCAGAAGCCGCTCGACCCGCTCCTTCTCGCGGTGCAGGTCGCGGCTGTGGCGCTCGGCGAGCTTGGAATAGGAGTCGAGCATGTACTCGGCCTCCTTCTGCTTGCTCACGTCCTGCACCTCGGCGATCAGCAGCGTGCGCCCGGCGATCTCCTCGAGCCGCAGCTCGACCGCGAGGCTGACCATCCGCGCACCGTCGCGGACCTCCGTGTGATGGAGGAAGGGCCGCCCTTCCCGCAGTCGGACCAGGCCATGCGCCACCGGGCACCCGGCCAGCCGGTGCGCCAGCGTCTCCACGGCCTCGCCCACGGGCCTGAACCAGGCGAAGAACGCCGCGTTCTCGAACTGGATCTGGAGCGTGTCCGGATCGGCCACGGCGACCCCGTGGCGGATCGACTGCAGCAGCGGCCGAAGCAGGCCGTCGTCCGGGGCTTGCGTCATCCTCGCCTCACGATCAACGGCTCGCGCCGGCGCACCTCGTCCAGGACCTGCTCGACGTCGACCGGCGCCAGGGCCGCCTCCTCGAGCGTGGCCCGCAGGAGCCCGATCATCTCGGCGAACTCCCCGGCCGTGACGCCCAGGCCCGCATGCGCGCGCTCGATCTGGCGGTCGGGAAAGGTGGCCGGCCCGCCCATCACCTGGGTGACGAACTTGGTCTGGTGGTCGATCAGGCGGCGCATGTCCACGCCCGCGAAGTGCGGCGCCAGCGCTGGCGACTGCAGCATGCGCGCGTAGAAGGCCGACACGATCCGGCGGATCGCCACGAACCCGCCATAGCGCGCGAAGATCGACCCTTCCACCCCTGCCCCCGCGGCAACCTCGGGTAGGCAGGTTTGCATCGCGGCGAGGCGATTGTCATCCGCCGTCATCGCCGCCACCATCGCCGCCGCCACGCCAGGAACGGAACCGCCGATGAAACTCTACCGCGACTTCACCAGCCAGGAAGAGCTCGACGCGCACTACAACGTCCTGGGCAATGTCGCGGACCCGGATGGGATCATCGCCGCCTGGGCCAGGCGCAGCGAGGAGGCCGTGGGCCACCTGCCCTGCCGGCTCGACCAGCGCTACGGCCCGACGCTGGCCGAATACTGCGACGTGTTCCCCGCCGGGCCCGGCGCGCCGGTCCACGTGTTCATCCATGGCGGCTACTGGCGGCGCTTCTCCGCGCGCGACCACGACTTCGTGGCACCCAAGCTGGTGGCGGCGGGCCTCACCGTCGTGGTGGTCAACTACGCCTTGTGCCCCGTGGTCACCCTCGACGAGATCGTGCGTCAGGTGCGTGCGGCCATCGCGTGGACCTACGCCAACGCGCGCCGGTTCGACGCCGACCCGGACCGCCTGACCATCTCGGGCCATTCCGCGGGCGGCCACCTGACCGCCATGGCGCTGCTCACCGACTGGGTCGGCGACTACGGCCTGCCCGCCGACGTCATCAAGGGCGCGGTCGCGATCAGCGGCCTCTTCGATCTGGGCTTCCTGCCCTACTGCTACATCCAGCCCAAGGTCCAGGCGACCTGGGACCAGGTGAACCGGCTGAGCCCGATCCGCCACCTTCCCGCGGCCGCACCGCCGCTGCTGGTGGCCGTGGGCGGCGACGAGCCCGACGAGTTCCGCCGCCAGTCGCGCGACTTCCATGCCGCCTGGCAGGCCGCGGGGCTGCGCGGCGACTTCCTCGAGCCGCCGGGCAAGCATCACCTGACCGTGCTCGAGGAGCTGGAGAACCCGGCCAGCGACCTGACGCAAGCACTGGTCCGGGTCGCCACCGCGGCCTAGTGGATCTCGTCGGCCTCGGCCAGCGCCGCCTTCAGCTTCTCGATGCTGAAGTCGGCGTGACGGGCGGCGGCCAGGATCGGGGCCTCGCGCCGGGTGCACAGGTCCACCGCCATCAGCACCTCGGCCAGCCGGTCCGCCGGCAGCACGACCGCGCCGTGGCGGTCGGCGTGGATCAGGTCGCCCGGCCGGACGGTCATGCCGTGCACGGTCACCTCGAGCCCGACCGCCTCGACATGCACCCAGGCATGGCTGGGGGCCACCGAGCCGGCCAGGAGCTGGAAGTCGGTGGCGATCATGTCGAGATCGCGGATCGAGCCGTTGGTGATGCAGCCCTGGACCCCGAGCCCCTTGTGCACGGAGGTGTTCACCTCGCCCCAGAACGCCCCGAAGCCCGGCTGCGGGTCGAGGTCCTCGATCACGGCGATCGTCGGCGCCGGCCCGGCCGCGACGTGCTCGTAGTAGGCCAGCCGCAGCGCGCGCAGCTCCTCCGGCGACGCCGCGGGCCGTGACCGCGCGCGGATGGTGGCCGTCCGCGCCTCGCCGACGATCGGCTTGAGCGAAGGAAAGGCGCACACGAACGGGCTGCTGGTGAAGCCGGTGGCGCGACGGCCGGGATCGACGATCTCCAGGGCGTTGCACACGGTCGGCGTGTCGAACGCCCTCAGGCTCTCCAGAAGATCGATGCTCACCCCGACGCTCCCCGTCCGTTCCGGCCAGGGTGCAACGGAGCGGAACCGGGCTCGCGGAGTCAAGCGGCAGGCTGTGACCTCTCATCAACTGTTAATCATAAAGTGATAGGCTGCTAAACTCAACGTTTGCGCGAAATCAGCCGTGCGGGCTATCCAGGGTCAAACGGCTCGGACATCCGCATGACCCTGCAAATGCCCACCCTGCCCAGGCCGACCCTCGGCGGCATGGCGGCGCTCGCGGCCGGCAAGGCGTTCGGGGTGCTCGCCGTCGGCGGCGAGCACGTGCTGGCACGGCAGGTCGCCCAGCTGCTCGAGGACGCGGCCCTCGCCGGCGCGCGCCTGGTCCAGGTGGCCTCGGTCGAGCAGGCGCTGGCGCGGCTGACCACCGAGCGCCCCGCCATCGTGTTCCTGGCCGTGGGCCCGCTCGACCTCGGCAGCCTCAGCGCCCTGGTCCGCCTCCAGGCCGCGGCCCCCGGCGTGCCGGTGGTACCCTTGCCGATCATGCCGGCCGAGGCCGCCAATCGCGGCGGCTGGTGGCCGATGCGCGCACGGCGTGCGATCGACCGCAGCGAGGTGGTCGGCCTGCTGCAGCAGCTGGCCCTCATGGACCAGGGTGCGCGGCAGCTGTTCTACCTCGCGACCCACGACCGGCTGACCGGGCTCGCCAACCGCTGGCTGCTGGAGGAGCGGCTCGGCCACGCGGTCGCCCGCAGCCGGCGCGGCAGCGGCAGCGGTGCTCTGCTGTTCATCGACCTCGACGACTTCAAGTCGGTCAACGATCGCCACGGCCACGAGGTCGGCGATCGCATGCTCGTGGTCGCGGCCCAGCGCCTGCAGCGCGTCGTGCGCGCCTCCGACACCGTCGCCCGCTGGGGCGGCGACGAGTTCGCCGTGCTGCTCGAGGGTGTGGAGCGGCACGACCTGGCGCACGCCAAGGGGCGCGAGCTGGTGCAGCAGCTGGCCCAGCCCTGCGACACGGTGCCGATGGTGGGCCCGCTGTGCGCCAGCGTCGGCGTGGCGCTGTTCCCCGGCGACGGCGAGGACATCGCCACCCTGATGGCCAAGGCCGATCGCCGGATGTACCGCGCCAAGGGCCGGCGCGTGCTGTGGTCGGTGTTCCGCCGCGGCTGAGCGCGCTTCAGCGCGCACGGTAGCGCAAGGCCCCGTCCGCCTCCGCCCAGCGGTCGAGCCGGCCGAGCCGAAGCAGCCGGTTCAGGTGCGCCAGCGTCTCGGCCAGCGCAAAGCCCGTCTGGTGCGCGTCGAGCGGCCGGGTAAACAGGGTCCGGAGCACCTCGGCGGCGGTCGCGGGCTCGCTGCAGGCGGCGAGCGTCCGATCCAGGCGCTGCTCGTGATGCAGCTCGAGCTGGCCGAGACGGTCGTGCAGGCCCTGATAGGGCAGCCCGTGCGCGGGCATGACCCGGCAGTCCGCCGGCAGGTCGCGGTACTGGCGCAGGCTGCGCAGGAAGTCGCCCAAGGGATCGGCATCGGGCTCGGCCGCCCAGACGCCGACCACCGGCGAGATCCTGGGCAGGATCTGGTCGGCCGCCAGCAGCAGGTTGCGCTCGGCACAGAACAGCGTGACCTGCTCCGGCGCATGGCCCTCGCCGACCAGCACCTGCCAGGTGCTGCCGGCGAGCGCGATCCGGTCGCCGGCCACGATGCGCGTGTAGTGCGCCGGCGGCTCGCTCACGCCCTTGCGGTAGGGATTGCGGCGCTGCCGCTGGCGCTGGATCACCTCCTCGTCCAGCATCGCGCGGCGGTAGTTGCGCTCGCTGGCGGCGACGAACCCGTCGGTGTCGTCCAGGGCCAGCGCGCGGCAGGTCAGCCACTCGGTGCGGCTCATCCACAGCTCCGCCCCGGTCGCCGCGCACAGGAAGCCGGCCAGCCCGACATGGTCGGGATGGAAATGCGTGCCGATCACCCGGCGGACCGGTTTGCCAGCGAGAAGCCCCGCCAGCAGACCCTCCCACACCGCCCGGGTCGGCGGATCGCCGTAGCCGGTGTCGAGCAGCGTCCAGCCGTCGCCGTCGTCGCACAGCAGCAGGTTGACATGGTCCAGCGCGAACGGCAGCCGGACGCGCAGCCAGAGCAGGCCGTCGTCGAGCGGGACCGGCCGGTCGAACTCGGGTGCCACAAGCGGCAGGTTCACGCCTGGGCCCTTCCAGCTGGCGCCGCGATTCCGTCGCGGCCGGAGACTGTGACAAAACGCGACACGGCAACTTCCCGGGCGTGTTATAGGTTTCGCTGATCAAGGCATACGCGAACGCATGCTCGCGCCGTACGCTGTTGACCACCATCCTGTCGCTGGACAGCCTGCCCGACCATGGCCATCGACGCGCGCGAAATCGGCACCGGCATCCGCAGGCTCATGCGACGCTGCCTGCGGGTCGGCCTGGGGACGGCTCGAGACCGACGGGTCTCCCTACGTGTCGCTGGCCATGGTGGCGCTCGACCACGATGCGGCACCGCTGCTCTACCTCTCCGACCTCGCCGACCACACCAAGAACCTCAAGGGCGACGCCAGGGTGTCGCTGCTGTTCGACGGCACGCTCGACAGTGCCGTGCCGCTGGCCGGCGAGCGCGCCACGGTCCAGGGCCGGATCGAGGTCGCCACCGACCCGCGGCTGCTGGCACGCTACGTGGCACGCCATCCGGACGCCGCCGCCTATGCCGGCTTTCGCGACTTCAACCTCTACCGCGTCGACGGTCGAGCGCGCCCACCTCGTCGCGGGCTTCGGCCGGATCCACTGGGTCGCGGGCGAGCGACGTGATCCTCGATGCCGCCGCGACCGGCGATCTCGCCCGAGCGCGAGGCCGGCATCGTCGCGCACATGAACGACGACCATGCCGACGCGGTCCAGCTCTATGCCAGCCGCACTGCTCGGGCGCGGCGGCGGCGACTGGCGGCTGACCGGGCTCGATCCGGACGGCTGCGAGCTGCGGCGGGGAGCCGAGTGGGCCCGGCTGGGTTTCGATTCCATGGTTCACGATGCGGAAGCGGCCAGGGCCGAGCTGGTGCGGCTCGTCAAGCGTGCCCGCGCCCGGGCCGACGCCGCATGAGCCGGGCCGGAAGGGGCGCCTCACCTACTGGGTGACGCGGCCCGGGACGGCCCTTGTTGAGTGGGGGGAATACCACGTGAATGCTCTCGGTCGATCCGGCCCCGGCCTCGGGGACGGAGCGCTAGCCGGCCTGCGACCCGGCCAAGTCTACTGGAATCTCGGCGCACCGGCGCTGGTGGCCGCGGCGCTGCGGCGCGACGAGGCGCAGCTCAGCGCCGACGGGGCGCTGGTGGCGTGCACGGGCCGGTTCACCGGCCGCTCGCCGAAGGACAAGTTCTTCGTGGCGCATCCGGAGATCAGCCGCGAGATCGACTGGGGCCCGACCAACCAGCCGATGGAGGCACGCCATTTCGCCGGCCTCCTGCGCCGCGGGCTCGCCCATGTCGCAGGGCGGCGAGCTGTTCGTGCAGGATCTCTATGCCGGCGCCGACCCCGACGCACCGGATCCGGGTGCGGGTGATCACCGAGCAGGCCTGGCACAGCCTGTTCGCGCGCAACATGTTCATCCGCCCGCCGGCGAGCCGAGCTGGCCGGCTTCGCAGCCCGACTGGACCGTCCTGCAGCTGCCCAGCCTCGAGGCCGACCCGCGAGCGGGACGGCACCAACTCGAGCACGGTGATCGCGGTCGACATCGCCCAGCGCCTGGTCCTGATCGCCGGCACGGCCTATGCCGGCGAGATCAAGAAGGCGATCTTCACCGTCCTCAACTACCTGCTGCCCGCCGCCGGCGTGATGCCGATGCACTGCTCGGCCAATGTCGGCGCCGTCCGGGCGCACGGCGGTGTTCTTCGGCCTGTCGGGCACCGGCAAGACCACGCTCTCGGCCGACGCCGAGCGGCACGCTGATCGGCGACGACGAGCATGGCTGGGGCCCGGAGCGGCGTCTTCAACTTCGAGGGCGGCTGCTACGCCAAGGTGATCCGCCTCGATCCGCGGCGCCGAGCCGCGAGATCTACGCCGCCTCGACCCGCTTCGGCGCGGTGCTCGAGAACGTCGCCCTGGACGAGGCCGGCGCGCCGCGCTTCGACGACGACAGCCTGACCGAGAACACCCGCAGCTGCTACCCGCTGGACTTCATCCCCAACGCCAGCGCCGACCGGCCGGGCCGGCCACCCGACCGACATCGTGATGCTGACGGCCGACGCCTTCGGCGTGCTGCCGCCGATCAGCCGGCTCACGCCCGAGCAGGCGATGTACCACTTCCTCTCCGGCTACACCGCCCGGCGTCGCCGGCACCGAGCGCGGCGTCAGCGAGCCGCAGGCGACCTTCTCGACCTGCTTCGGCGCGCCGTTCATGCCGCGCCATCCCAGCGTCTACGCCGAGATGCTGGGCGACCTGATGCAGCGCCACGGCGCCCGCTGCTGGCTGCTCAACACCGGCTGGACCGGCGGCGCCTACGGCACCGGCCAGCCGCATGCCGATCAAGGCCACGCGGGCGCTGCTGCGCGCCGCCCTCGACGGCCGGCTCGACGGCGTGCCGGTGGCCGTGCATCCGGTGTTCGGGCTGCGGGTACCCCAGGCCTGCGCGGACGTGGACGAGGGGCTCCTCGACGCCCGGTCGACCTGGCCCGACGGCTCGGACTACGACGCGGCGGTCTCGCGGCTGGCGCGCCAGTTCGAGGACAACTTCGCCCGGTTCGCGCCCTTCGTCGGGCCGGCCGTGCGCTCCGCCGGGATCGGCGCCGCCGGCTGACCTGACCGACGGCCTCGGGGTCAGGTCACGCCGTTCATGACGTGGAGCACCTCGAGGCCGCCTTCCCAGATCATCTTGACCGCGACGATGAGCACGATGACCAGGCCGACATAGGCGATCCAGCGGTAGCGGTCGATCAGCCGGGCGATGAGCTGGGCCGCGACGGCCATCAGCGCGATCGAGAGCAGCAGCCCGAAGATCATGATGTAGGGGTGGTCGCGGGCGGCACCGGCGACGGCCAGGACATTGTCCAGGGACATCGAGATGTCGGCCACCGCCACCTGCATGATGGCCGACCGCATCGACTTGGCGCGCGACCGGCGTGGCGCTGTCCGCGCCCTCGCCGCCATGGCCGCCGGTGTGCAGCTCGCGCCAGATCTTCCAGGCGACCCAGAGCAGCAGGATGCCGCCGGCGAGGACCAGGCCGATGATCGCCAGCAGCTGCACCGCCACCAGCGCGAAGGCGATCCGCGCGACGAGCGCGAGGCCGGCGCCCAGCATGATCACCTTGCGCTGCTGTGCGGGCGGCAGGCCGGCGGCGGCGGTGCCGACCACCACCGCATTGTCGCCGGCCAGGACGATGTCGATGAGCACGACGCTGACCAGCGCCGTGAGCTGGGAGATCAGTTCCGGTCCGAACATGGGCACCCGATCAGCATTGGTGGCGGTGGACGAGGCGTCCGGCGCCTCTTAGGCAACGACGGCGGGGCGGACAATGGCCTATAAGCCGGGCGTCCGCCTGCGGTTTCCGAGCGCACTACCAATCGAGGGGGAGCAACGTCCTGTCACCCGCCCTGCCCGCCACGACGCTGATCCTGGGCGGCGCCCGCTCGGGCAAGAGCGCGCATGCCGAGGCCCTGGTTCTGGGCTCCGGCCTGCAGCCGGTCTACCTCGCCACCGCCGAGGCGCTCGACGGCGAGATGGAGGAGCGGGTCCGGCAGCATCGGGCACGGCGCGGCACCGGCTGGCTCACGGTCGAGGAGCCGCTCGACCTGCCCGAGATCCTGGCCGGCCTCGCCCGGGCGAACCGTGCCGTCCTGGTCGACTGCCTCACCTTGTGGGTCACCAACCTCCTGCTGGCCGAGCGGTCGGTGGCCGCGGCGGGCGACCGGCTCCTGGCCGTGCTCGAGCGGCGGCTCGGCCCCACCGTGCTGGTCTCGAACGAGGTCGGCCAGGGCGTGGTGCCGATGGGCGAGCTCAGCCGCGCCTTCGTCGACGAGGCCGGCCGGCTGCATCAGAAGCTCGCCGCACAGGCCGACTGGGTCCGCCTGATCGTGGCCGGCCTGCCGCTCGACCTGAAGACGCCTGCGGCCGGCCCTTGAGCGTGCGGCACGCATGCATCTCCTGAGCACCCTTCAGGCCGACGGCAGCGACGTCGAGAGTGCTGTCGACCTCGGCCAGACCCCGGGCGAGATCGTCTTCCTCTCCGCCGCGGACACCGACCTTGCCTGCCTCGCGGCTGCCCAGGCCCGGCTCGGCCCCGATGCCCCGAGCCTGCGCCTCGCCAACCTGCTCCAGCTCGGCCATCCCCTGTCGGTCGACCTTCACGTCGACCGCGTCGTCGCGCACGCCCGGCTGGTCGTCGTCCGCCTGCTGGGCGGCCGCGCCTACTGGCCCTACGGCCTGGAGCAGGTCGCGGCCTGCTGTGCCGAGCGGGGCATTGCACTGGCCTGCCTGCCCGGCGACGAGCGCCCCGACCTCGAGCTCGCGGCACTCTCGACCGTATCCGCCGAGGCCTATGACCGCCTCGGCCGCTACCTGCAGCATGGCGGGATCGACAATGCCGAGCAGGCGCTGCGCTACGCCGCAGCACTGCTCGGGCGCGCGTCCGCCTGGAGCGAGCCCACGCCTTTGCCCCGCGCCGGCCTGTACCGGCCGGCACCCGAGGAGAGCGGCCGGCCGGCGGCCCTCCTGGTCTTCTACCGCGCCCTCCTGCAGAGCGGCGACCTGGCGCCCGTCGACGCCCTGCTCGACGCCCTGGCGGAGGCCGGCCTCGCCGCCACCGGCCTCTACCTGCCGAGCCTGAAGGACCCGGCGGGCGCCACCCTGCTCGACGAGACGATCGCGCGTCAGCGGCCGGACGTCCTGCTCAACGCCACCGCGTTCGCGGTGGGTGCGGTCGACGGCGCTCCGGGCGCCGATCCGCTGGCGGCCGCCGACGCGCCGGTCCTCCAGGCCATCCTCGCCGGCACCGCCGAGGACGCATGGCGGGCCGGGGCGCGCGGGCTGGGACCGCGCGACCTCGCCATGCACGTGGCACTGCCCGAGGTGGACGGCCGCATCGGTGCCGTGGCGGTCTCGTTCAAGCATCATGGCGAGCGCGACCCCCTCACCCAGGCCGTGCTCGCGCGCCACCGCCCGGTGCCGGACCGGGTCGCCCACCTCGCCGCCCTGGCCGCCGCCTGGGCGCGCCTGCGCCGGACACCCGCGGCCGGGCGCAAGGTCGCCATCGTGCTCGCCAACTACCCGACCCGCGACGGCAGGCTCGCCAACGGCGTCGGCCTGGACGTGCCCGCGAGCTGCATCGAGGTGCTGGCGGCCCTGGCCGGCGCCGGCTACGCGGTCGCCGACGCGCCGGCGGACGGTGCCGCACTCGTGGCCCGGCTCGCCGCCGGCCCGACCAACGAGCTCGCCGGCCGTGCTGCCCGCACGGTCGCGGTGACACTCGCCCTCGACACCTACCGGGATCTGTTCGCCAGGCTCCCCTCCGAGGTCCGGGCCCGCGTCGTCGAGCGCTGGGGCCCGCCGGAGAACGACCCGCACCTGACCGGCGACGGCTTCGCCCTCTCCATCCTGCTGTTCGGCCACGTCGTGGTCGGCCTGCAGCCCGCGCGCGGCTACCACATCGACCCGGACGCGACCTACCACGCGCCGGACCTGGCCCCGCCGCACGGCTACCTCGCCTTCTACCTCTGGCTGCGCCACCGCTTCGGCGCCCATGCCGTCGTCCACCTCGGCAAGCACGGCAACCTCGAATGGCTGCCGGGCAAGGCCACCGCCCTGTCCGCCGCCTGCCTGCCCGAGGCGATCCTCGGCCCCCTGCCGCACCTCTACCCGTTCATCGTCAACGATCCCGGCGAAGGGACCCAGGCCAAGCGGCGGACCGGTGCGGTCATCGTCGACCACCTGACCCCGCCGATGACCCGGGCGGAGAGCTGGGGCGAGCTCGCGGCACTCGAGGCCCTGGTCGACGAGTACCACGAGGCCGCCGCCCTCGATCCGCGCCGGCTGCAACATCTGCGCGAGCGCATCCTGGAGCGCAGCCAGTCGCTGGGCCTCGCCCGCGACCTCGGCATCGACCCGGACGACCCCGACCATCTCGCCCGCATCGACAACCATCTGTGCGAGATCAAGGAGCTGCAGATCCGCGACGGGCTGCACGTCTTCGGCCGCGCGCCCGAAGGCGACCCGCTCACCGACCTGCTGGTGGCCCTGGCGCGCGTGCCGCGACGGCGCGGCGAGGCCGGCGACGCGTCGCTGCTGCGGGCCCTGGCCGCCGATCTGGCGCTCGACTGGGACCCCCTCGGGGCCTCCCTCGGCGAGCCGTGGTCCGGCCCGCGCCCGCCGGTGCTGACCGGCCCCGGCCCCTGGCGGACCGAAGGCGACACGGTCGAGCGCCTGGAGCTGCTCGCCCGCCGGCTGGTCGCCGGCGAGACCGGGCCGGAACCCGGCTGGACGGCCACCCGTGCCGTCCTGGAGACCGTCGAGCGGCATCTTCGCCCGGCGCTCGCGGACTGCGGTGCTGCCGAGCTCGCCGGCCTGCTGGCGGGCCTCGACGGTCGCCGCGTGGCACCCGGCCCGAGCGGTGCCCCGACCCGCGGGCGGCCCGAGGTCCTGCCGACCGGCCGCAACTTCTACTCGGTCGACTGCCGCGCCGTGCCGACGCCGGCCGCCTGGCAGCTCGGCTGGCGCTCGGCCGGGCTCGTGGTCGAGCAGTACCTGCAGCGCCACGGCACCTGGCCGCGCCAGGTGGCGCTCTCGGCCTGGGGCACCGCCAACATGCGCACCGGCGGCGACGACATCGCCCAGGCGCTGGCGCTGCTCGGCTGCCGCCCGGTCTGGGACGCCGACAGCCGCCGGGTCACCGGCGTCGAGGTCCTGCCGCCGGGCGTGCTCGGGCCGGCCGCGCGTCGACGTCACCTTGCGGGTCTCCGGCTTCTTCCGCGACGCCTTTCCCGCCCAGATCGAGCTTCTCGACGATGCCTGCCGGGCCGTGGCGGCCCTGGACGAGCCCGAGGCCCAGAACCCGCTGGCGGCCGCGGCGCGGGCCGAGGCGGCACGCCTGGAGGCCGCCGGCCTCGCACCGGAGGCGGCCCGCCGCCAGGCCACGACCCGCATCTTCGGCTCCAGGCCCGGCGCCTACGGTGCGGGCCTGCAGGCGCTGATCGACGAGCGCGGCTGGCACGACCGGGGCGATCTGGCCGAGGCCTGGCTCGCCTGGGGCGGCCACGCCTACGGCCGCGGCGTCGAGGGGCGCGACGCCCGGCCGGAGCTGGCCCGGCGCCTCGCCGGCGTCGAGCTGGTCCTGCACAACCAGGACAACCGCGAGCACGACCTGCTCGACAGCGACGACTACTACCAGTTCGAGGGCGGGCTCGCCGCCACGGTGCGCCACCTCTCCGGGCGCCAGCCGGAGATCTTCCACAACGACCATTCGCGGCCCGAGCACCCGCGCGTCCGCACGCTCAAGGAGGAGCTGGGCCGCGTCGTGCGCGGGCGCGCCGCCAACCCGAAATGGCTGCGCGGCGTGATGCGCCACGGCTACAAGGGTGCGTTCGAGATCGCGGCCACGGTCGACTACCTGTTCGCCTTCGCCGCCACCTCGGGCGAGGTCGAGGACCACCATTTCGAGGCACTGTTCGACGCCTATCTCGGCGACGAGACCGTGCGCGGCTTCCTGGCCGAGGCCAATCCCGCCGCCTTGCGCGAGATCGCCCAGCGCTTCCAGGAAGCCGTCGGCACGCGGGCTCTGGCGCCCGCGGCGCAACAGTGCGGGCACGCTCTTGGACGAGCTCGCGACGGGAGGCGGCGCATGACCGAACGCAGTGCCGAGGAGCACCGCGCCAAGATGGCCCGGATCAAGGCGGCCAAGGACAAGCTCTACGCCGGCAAGACCGGCGAGAAGGGCCTGCTCATGGTCCATACCGGGACCGGCAAGGGCAAGAGCACGGCGGCCTGGGGCCTGGCCATGCGCTGCCTCGGCCACGGGCTCAAGCTGGGCGTGGTCCAGTTCGTCAAGGGCCGCAGCGTGCCGGGCGAGCGGCTGTTCCTCGAGCGCTTCCCCGAGCTGGTCACCATCAAGGTGATGGGCCAGGGCTTCACCTGGGAGACCCAGGACCGCGCGCAGGACATCGCCGCCGCCCGCGCCGCGTTCGCCGAGGCCAAGGCCATGCTCCAGGATCCCGAGCTCCACCTCGTGATCCTGGACGAGCTCAACATCGTCCTGCGCTACGACACCCTGCCGCTCGCCGAGGTGCTGGACGCGCTGGCCGCCCGGCGCGAAGGTCTGCACGTCGTGGTCACCGGCCGCAACGCCAAGCCCGAGCTGATGGAAGCCGCCGACCTCGTCACCGAGATGAAGCTGGTCAAGCACCCGTTCCGGCAGGGCATCAAGGGCCAGCTCGGCATCGAGTTCTGAGGCCGGCAACGCAGGGAGCAGGTTCATGACGGCCGTCAAGCTGGTCCGCAGCGCCATCCTCGCCGCACTGCTGGGCCTCGTCGCCATGGGTGCCGCGTCCGCCGCCACGCCCAACGTCGTCGTCTTCCTCGCCGACGACATGGGCTGGGGCGACGTCCACGCCAACAACCCCGCCTCGCGGATCCCCACGCCCAACCTCGACCGCCTG
Organism: uncultured Alphaproteobacteria bacterium; assembly: GCA_963769465.1. Taxonomy (GTDB): domain Bacteria; phylum Pseudomonadota; class Alphaproteobacteria; order Geminicoccales; family Geminicoccaceae; genus Benzoatithermus. The sequence goes on along the minus strand of CAVYMA010000012.1, from coordinate 46,668 downwards.
GCACGCGAGGGCATGCGCTTCACCAACGCCCACACCTCGGCCGCGAAATGCGCGCCCAGCCGCTACAGCATCCTGACCGGCAACTACCAGTGGCGCGGCCGCTGGCAGTGGGGGGCCTGGCAATTCTACTGGGAATCGCAGATCCAGCCCGGCCAGATGACGCGTGGGCGACATCCTGCGGCGCGCCGGCTACCGCACCGCCTTCGTCGGCAAGCTGCACATGGGCGGCGACTTCTTCGCGCTCGGCTCGAACACGATCACGCGCACCTCCGCCAACGTCGACTTCGGCCGGCCGTTCGGCAACGGCCCGCTCGCGCGCGGCTTCGACTACAGCTTCACCATGCTCGAGGGCATGCAGGACTGGCCTTACGCCTACTTCGAGAACGACCGGCTCGTCGGCGACGTCCGCGACCTGCGGATCTGGAACGCCGGGACCTACGGCAATTCCGTGATCCTGCACACCGGCCGCGGCATGCCCTACTGGGACACCAGCCAGATCGGCCCCGACCTGATGGCCGAGGTCGATCGGCTTCATCGACGCGCACCGCGCCGGCCCGGACCGCGAGCGACCCTTCTTCCTGTTCTATTCCGCCCAGTCCGCCCACGAGCCGTTCACCCCGCCGGCCACGTTCGACGGCATCCCGGTCCGCGGTGCCACCGGCATGTGCGCGCGCCAGGACATGGTCTACGAGGTCGACGTTGCCCTGGGCCGGCTGCACGAGGCCCTGCGCACCCGCGGCCTCTTGCGCGACACGCTGATCGTGTTCACCAGCGACAATGGCGGCCTCGACTATTGCGGCCACGATTCCTCCGGGCCGAACATGAGCGGCTACAAGGGCCAGATCCTGGAAGGCGGCCATCGCGTGCCGCTGATCGTCAAGTGGGGCGAGACGGGTGCGTTCACCGTGCCGCCGCGCAGCGTCCGCAACCAGCTCGTCGGCACGCAGGACCTCGCCGCGACCCTGGCCGCCATCACCGGCGTCGACCTCGACGCCACCCAGGCCCGCGACAGCTTCGACCTCTCGCAGGTCTGGCTGGGCGCCCGCCGCGACGGCCCGCCCGTGCGCGGCCACCTGATCGTCGAATCCCGCGACCTCGACGCCACCACCCGGATCCCCTCGACCTTCGCCTCGATCGAGGGCCCCTGGAAGCTGGTGGCCCAGGTGGCCGGCTCCGGCCACGCCGTGCAGGCCCTCTACAACCTCAAGAGCGACCCCCGCGAGCTGACCAACCTCAAGGACGACCCCGCCCAGGCCAGCCGTGTCCGCAACATGCTCAAGCGGTTCCAGCAGCGCTATGCCTCGACGAGGACCGCACCCTAGCCCGAGCCGGCGACGGCTTACATGGAGCCGCCGCGGGTAGAGCAGGAGGTGCGTCGACCCTGGCGCTCGGTGCGGCCTCGGCTCGTATCCAAGGACCGTCGCGCCCGAACAGGATGGGGGCGCCACCCCGCGGTGGCGCCCCCTCCGTCTCGCGCCGGTGCTGCCTCAGCTGGTGCAGGCGCCGGACTTGACGATGTAGATGCCGGCCCAGCTCTCGCTGGTTACCGCGTTCAGCGCGCTGGCGTTGAGCGCCAGACGGCAGCCGCGGAATGCATCGCGCTCCACGCCCAAAGCCGTGATCAGCGACCCGACCGGGGCCTCCGGATCGATCTTGCGGGCATCGGTGCCCGTCTCGAGGACGGTGCGGATCGCGGCGGTCGGGGTCGGGCGCAGATAGATCCCCTGCACGCCGCTGGTGAGCAGCGCCTTGAAGGCGGTCACCGGCTTGCCGTCCTTGGCCGTCAGCGACACGAAGGCCGACGACCGCCAGCGCGCCGGCTCCTCGGACGTCCTCGTCGTCGCCGACGCCCGGCGGACGGCCCGAGAACACCCAGAACAGGAAGTCGAGCTTGTTCCCGCCGGTGCGCGCGATCTGCTTGGTGACCCCGTTCACGGTGTCATGCACGAAGATGCCCTGGTTGACCGGCACCTGCACCGTCAGATCCTTGCAGGACGCGATCAGGTCCGGGTTGCCGTCGGTGGGGCACTTCAGCTCCACCGTGCGGGTGGCCGAGCCCCAGGCACCCCAGAAGCCGACGAAGCGGCCGTCGAAGCTCAGGCCCTCGCCGAGCCGATTGAACTTCTGGCCGGACACGCCGGGTACGGCGCCGCCGATCGTGACCAGCGACTTGAGCGCCGGAGTCGGCGCCAACGGCGCGAGGTAGATTGCGCCGAGCGTGGGGCTCTCCTCGTTGTCGAGTCCCAAGAACACCATCTTGTTGCCCGAGGCCGAGGGCGGCGCCGTGCTGCCGAACGTCGTCGTGGTGCCCGGGATCAGCGTGTTGCTGCTGGCGATCAGCTGGGTCGGCAGCGCGCCAGCACCGTCCAGGACGTTGCGATAGAACACGCCGGTCTTGCTGACACCGCCATCGGTATAGTTGCCCTTGAACACGACGAACTTCCCGTTCGTCGGGGCCGGAGCGCCCGGGAACTGGTCGAACCTGGTGCCGGCAGGCGCTCCCGGTACCGAGAACTGGCTGAACCCCGGCACGGCGCCGAGGAGGCTCTCGCCGGTCTTGAGCGCTCCGCCGGACTTCTCGACATAGATCCCGGCTGTGCCGACCCGGGTGTCGCTGCCGTCGGGCAGGGTGTATTCCCAGACCGGCCGCGACTGTCCGCGCGTCGCCACCCACTCGCCGCTGATCTGCATCCGCGGAAAGGCGGGAAACTCGTTGAACGGCGCACTCGTGTTGTTGGGCTGCGGCACCTGCTCGCCCACGGCCACGATCTTCCTGATCGGGCCCGGCGACGAACAGACCTCGCGCTTGTAGATGCCCCGCACCGGCTGCGACCCGCCCTTGCTCCGGGCGCGGAACACGACCAGGCACCCGGCGTTGATCGACGGCTGATTGAAGCTGTTGAAGGTACTGGCCGTCGGCGGCATCGTGTCGCCGCTGTTGGCGACCGTCTGGAAGACGTAAGGTGCGGCAGTCGCCGGTGTAGTGATCAGCGGCGCGGCCATGATGGCGGCGGTAAACGCCAGTAGTTTTCGCTTGTGCATCAGATGCGCTCCGGCCCTTCGGCAAATGTTACTGGTCAACTTCACGGTTCGTCGGCGCACCGAACGGTTGAACCGACTAACGTTCGTCGCTCCTAATATGGCTCGACGAGCCGCCGCATTGATCTAGATCAAGTGGCAGGCCGCCGATCTGGGGTAGGGTCATCCCCGTGTCCGCGCAGGGACGGCGCGCAACGCGTGTTCCGAAGCGCCGACTGGAGATCACCAGAATGTTGCCAAGACGTAAGGTCGCCGGCCTGATCATGTTGACCTGCGCCAGCTTCGCGCTGCCGGTGTGGGCGCAAGCCGTCGAGGACATGCCAGGATTGAATGAGCAGGAGCGACTGCAGTTTCAGGCGCAAATGCGCAATGCGCGCACCGACGCCGAGCGCGACCAGATCCGCGCCGAGTACCGTCATCGCGTGCAGGTGCGACAACAGCAGCAAGGCGGTGCTGGTCAGGGCGGAGGCGGCGGCCAGGGCGGTGGTGGCGGCCAAGGCGGTGGTGGCGGACAAGGTGGCGGAGGAGGCGGTGGGCAAGGTGGGGGCGGCTAAGGCGGCACCCCGGCAGCGGTCGGCAATGGCCACGCCGATTTCGCGCCCGCGTCTCGCAGCGAGTATTCGGGGTTGAAGGAAGGCCGTGCCGTTCCTTGCCCCGCGGCTCGCGCCGCGCTCAGGGCACCAGCACCGCCGCCCCCTGCAGCCGCCCGTCGCGCAGATCGGCCAGGGCCTCGTTCGCCCGGTCGAGGCGGTAGGGCGTCACCTCGGTGCGGATCGGGACGCGGCCGGCGAGCGCCAGGAAGTCGACCGCGTCCTGCCTGGTGAGGTTCGCGACCGACCTCACCACCCGCTCCTCCCAGAGCAGCCGGTAGGGAAAGCTCGGGATGTCGCTCATGTGGATGCCGCCGCAGACGACGGTGCCGCCCTTGCGCACGGCGGCGAGTGCGGTGGGCACGAGCCCGCCGACCGGCGCGAAGATCAGGGCCGCGTCGAGCTCCACCGGCGGGCGCGCGTCCGCGTCGCCGGCCCAGGCGGCCCCCATGGCACGGGCGAAGTCCTGGGCCGCCGTGTCGCCCGGCCGGGTGAAGGCGTAGAGCTCGCGGCCCTCGTGGCGGGCGACCTGGGCCACGAGGTGCGCGGCCGCACCGAAGCCCCAGATGCCCAGCCGGCGCGGGTCGCCCGCCATCCGCAGGGTGCGGAACCCGATCAGGCCCGCGCACAGGAGCGGGGCGGCCTGGAGGTCGTCGTAGCCGTCGGGCAGCGGGAAGCAGTAGGCGGCGTCGGCCACCGCCAGCTCGGCATAGCCGCCGTCCAGCGTGTAGCCGGTGAAGCCCGGCGCGTCGCACAGGTTCTCGCGGCCAGCGCGGCAATAGGGGCAGGTGCCGCAGGTATGGCCGAGCCAGGGAATGCCGACCCGCATGCCCGGCGCGAACGTCGCCGGCCCCGGCCCGCAGGCCAGCACCTCGCCCACGATCTCGTGGCCGGGGATCAGCGGCAGCTTGGGATGCGGCAGCTCGCCGTCGACCACGTGCAGGTCGGTGCGGCACACCGCGCAGGCGCGCACCCGGACCAGCACCTGGCCCGGCCCCGGCACCGGGTCGGTGACCTGGGTCGGCTGCAGCGGCCGCCGCGGCTCCTCGAGGACCATCGCGAACATGGGCGGAGTATAGCCCGCCGCCGCGCCCTGTCCTTGATCTGGCGCAAGCGGCCGGCCATGAACGCCGCCATGGCCAGAGCGCTGATGATCCAGGGCACCTGCTCCAACGCCGGCAAGTCGCTCCTGGTGGCGGGCCTGTGCCGCGCCTACACGCGCCGCGGCCTGCGGGTACGGCCGTTCAAGCCGCAGAACATGAGCAACAACGCCGCCGTCACCGCCGACGGCGGCGAGATCGGCCGGGCCCAGGCGCTGCAGGCCCGCGCCTGCGGCGTCGCACCCCTGGTCGACATGAACCCGGTCCTGCTCAAGCCGCAGAGCGAGACCGGGGCCCAGGTCGTGGTCCAGGGCCGGGTGCTCACCAGCTGCACGGCCCGCGACTACCACGCGCTCAAGCCGCGGCTCCTGCCGCTTGTGCTGGAGAGCTTCGCCCGCCTGCGCGCGGCCGCGCGACCTGGTCCTGGTCGAGGGTGCCGGCAGCCCGGCCGAGATCAACCTGCGCCAGGGCGACATCGCCAACATGGGCTTCGCCCGTGCCGCCGGGGTGCCGGTGCTGCTGGCGGGCGACATCGAGCGCGGCGGGGTGATCGCGCAGCTCGTGGGCACGGTGCTGCTGCTCGAGCCCGAGGAGCGGGCCCTCCTGGTGGCCTACGTGGTCAACAAGTTCCGCGGCGACCCCGCCCTGTTCGCGGACGCCCATCCCGAGATCGAGCGCCGCACCGGCCTCGCGTCGCTGGGCGTGGTCACCTGGCTCGACGCGGCGCGCGACCTGCCCAAGGAGGACATGCTCGGGCTCGCGGAGCTGGCCGGCACCGGGCGGGCGGGCGCCGGTGCTATCCGGGTCGCGGTCCCCCGGCTGCCGCGGCTCGCCAACTTCGACGATCTCGACCCCCTCGCCGCCGAGCCCGACGTCGACCTGCGCGTGCTGGAGCCGGGCGAGGCGCTTCCCGGCGACACCGATCTCGTCATCCTGCCGGGCAGCAAGGCCACGCTGGGCGATCTCGCGGCCCTGCGCGCGGCCGGCTGGGACATCGACATCCTGGCGCATGTGCGCCGCGGCGGCTCGGTGCTGGGCCTGTGCGGCGGCTACCAGATGCTGGGCCGCCGCATCGCCGACCCGCTGGGCCTGGAGGGTCCGCCCGGCGAGACCCTGGGCCTGGGCCTGCTCGAGGTCGACACCGTCCTCGAGGCCGCCAAGATCCTGGCCCTGCGCGAGCGGAGCTGCGCGCTGTCGGGCGCGCCCGCGCGGGGCTACGAGATCCACATGGGCCGCACCGACGGGCCCGGCCGGCGGCGGCCGATGCTGCGCGGCGGCGACGGCGAGGACGGTGCCATGAGCGCCGACGGCCGGGTCATGGGCTGCTACCTGCACGGCCTGCTCGCGGCCGACGGCTACCGCACGGCACTGCTGGAGCGCATCCGCGCGCGCACCGGCGCCGCACTGGCCTACGAGGCCCGCGTCGAGGCGGCACTGGACGCGCTCGCCCGGCATCTCGAGCACTGCCTCGACCTCGACCGGCTGCTCTCGCTGGCGCGCTAGACCAGTGCTGCGGCGAGGAGCACGGCCGCCAGCAGCAGCCACCACACCCGCCACGCCAGCGCCACGGCCCGCTCGATCGCGTCGGGGCCGACCTCCGGGCTGCCGTCGCCCATCCAGGCGTCCGCGACGATCTCGCCGCCATAGACCCGCGGTCCGGCGAGCCGCAGCCCGAGGGCTGCCGCCATCGCGGCCTCGGGCCAGCCGGCGTTGGGCGAGCGGTGCCCTGGCGCGTCGCGCCGCATGGTCCGCAGGCTGCGCCCCGGTGCGCCGCCGACCAGGCAGAGCAGGAGCCCGCTGAGCCGCGCCGGCACCAGGTTGGCGAGGTCGTCGCAGCGGGCGCTGGCCCAGCCGAAGTCGCGGTAGCGCTCGCTGCGATGGCCGACCATGCTGTCCAGCGTGTTCACCGCCTTGTAGGCGAGCATGCCGGGCAGCCCGGCGACGACGCCCCAGAACAGCGGCGCCACCACGCCGTCCGACAGGTTCTCCGCCAGCAATTCCACCGCGGCCCGTCCGACGCCCGCGGCATCGAGCCGCTCCGGATCGCGGCCGACGATCCGCGCCACCGCGGCACGGCCCTGGTCGAGCCCGGCCCGCAGCCCGCCCGCCACCGCGGCGACATGGTCGACCAGGCTGCGCTGCGCCAGGAGCGTGCTCATGGCCAGACCCTCGAGGATCCAGCCCGCCGGTAGCGCGCGCAGCGCCAGCCCGAGCCCGGCACCGACCGCCACGGCAACCGCGACGACCAGGACCAGGAGCAGCACGCCCGCGCGCCGCTTCGCGTTCGCCGCGGCGGCCGGGCGCAGCAGGCGCCGCTCGAGCGCGGCGATCAGGGCACCCAGCGCCTGCACCGGGTGCGGGACCCGCCGGTACAGCCACGCCGGCTCGCCGAGCAGCGCGTCCGCGGCCAGGGCCACCGCCAGTGCGGCCAGAACGGTCGTCGGGTGGTCGAGAAGCATGCGGCCGTTAACCCGCCGTTAAGGAGTTCGGGGCCATCCTGGCGGCGAGCCGGCCGTGACGGCGCGGCGCAATGACCGTGGAGGAGCGACACCATGGCCGGGCCGGCATGGCTGCGCCAGATGCTTCGCCGCCTCGGGCGCGACGAACGCGGCAACGCCGCGATGATCTTCGGCTTGTGCGCGCTGCCCCTGGCAGCCGGCGCCGGCCTCGCCATCGACACGCTCCTGGCCTACTCGGTCGAGGACCAGCTGCAGAAGTCCCTGGACGCGGCGGGCCTCGCGGCGGGACGCACCGCCCTGCCCGAGAACGTCGAGGCCGACGCGCGGAGCTACTTCACCACCAACTTCACCAGCGGCCCCCGTCTGGCGACGCTCGACGCGGACGATCTGCAGATCGAGGTCAGCGAGGTCGGCGACGAGCTGGTGCTGTCGGCCACCGCGGTGATGCCGACCCGCTTCATGCGCCTGTTCGGTCAGGACACGGTGACCGTGGCGGCGACCACGGTGATCAACCGCGAGATCCGCCAGATGGAACTGGCGCTGGTGCTGGACAACACCGGCTCGATGTGGGGCGCGCCGTTCACCGCCATGCAGACGGCCGCCCTGGATCTGGTCGACATCGTCTATGGCGACGTCGAGACGAACCCGAACCTGTTCGTCGCCGTGGTACCCTTCGTCGCCGTCGTCAACATCGGCCCGCAGCACTGGGACTGGCTCGCCACCGCGCGACCGCAGTGGCGCTACCGATCCGGTACGCAGTCGCCGTCAACCCGTACGCGCCGACGACTTGGAAGGGCTGCGTGATGGCTCGGACCGGCGGCCTCGACCAGACCGACGACCCGCCGAGCGTCGCCGCCGTTCCGCTAGCTTCCTCTATCCCGACGACATCGACAACGACTGGGGTGCGCCGCGCAACCCGGCGGTACCGACGAGCGACCTGAATGCCGCGACAACGACGGCTATGGTCCCGAATCTGGGCTGCGGACCGCCGATCACGCCGCTGGTGCAGAGCAAGGCCGACGTCGAGGCCGCACTCAACGGCATGGGCGCCTGGCACCGCGGCGGCACGGCCGGCAATCTAGGGCATGGTCTGGGGCTGGCGCGTGCTGTCGCCGCGCTGGCGCGGCCTTTGGGGCGGCAACACGCCCAACACGCGGCCGCTCGACTACGACGCATCCGACACCGACAAGGTCGTCGTCATGCTGACCGACGGCAACAACGAAGTCTACGACCACATGGCTGGCGAGCCTGCGCGGATCGGACTATCACGGCATATCGGTCGCCTGCACGACGCCAGCTTCATGGGTCCTGGAACGACGGCAACAGGCGCCAGGGCGTGACCGACTGGAACACGCATGACGCACGGTCTGCACATCGCATGAAGAACAAGGGCATCATCATCTACACGATCACCTTCGGTACGCACGCCGAGCGGCGTCGACGCAGAACCTTTACCGCAGACTGCGCCACTCGTCCCGAATTCTATTATCACTCGCCCGACAACGCGACGCTGCGCAGCGTGTTCCGCAGCGATCGGCGTGCAGCTGAGCAATCTGCGGATCGCGCAATGACGTGGCTCGGCAGGCGCGATGATGCGACAGCTTCCGTCGACGATGCGCGCGGTGCGGCGGCGGTGCAGTTCGCGGTGCTGGCCCCGGCCCTGCTGCTGCTGGTGATCGGCAGCTTCGAGGTCGCGATCACGCTGTTCGTCAGCGGCACCATGGAATTGGCAGTGCTCGCCGCCTCGCGCTACGGCGTCACCGGCTTCACCGAGGACGGCGTCAGCCGCGAGGAGCGGATCCGCGACATCATCCTGGAGCGGACCCTGGGGTTCGTCGACATGGACGCGGCGGTGATCCGCACCCTGGTCTATTCGAGCTTCGACCAGATCGGCCAGCCGGAGCCGTTCACCGACGACGAACGGCAACGGCGCCCACGATGCCGGCGAGTCCTTCACCGACGTCAACGGCAACGGCCAATGGGACGACGACATGGGCAGCGGCCGGCCTCGGCGGCCCGGGCGACATCGTCCTCTACGACATCGAGTACGAGACCGGTGCCATCACCAACCTGTTCGAGCCGATCTTCGGCCGGGTCGTCCACCGCGCGGCGGTGGCCGTGCGCAACGAGCCGTTCTGAGATGCCGGTGCCACCGCCTGATCCGGCCTTGGGCCTTCTGGCGCGACCGCCGCGGCATCGCCGCGGTCGAGTTCGCGCTGGTGCTGCCGGTGATGATCCTGTTCTCGCTCGGCGTGGCCGAGGTCGGCCGGTTCGCGCTCCTGACGCTCAAGCTGCAGCATGCGGCCAACACCATGGCCGATCTCGCCTCGCGCGACGAGGAGCTCAGCCTGGCCGCGGTGCAGAGCATGTTCAGCGCCATGCAGCACATCGTGCAGCCCTTCGACCTCACCAACGACGGCGTCGTGATCGTCTCGGGCGTCGGCGTCGACCCCGGCGATCCGCCCACCGTGTTCTGGCAGGAGGAGGGCGCGGGCGCGCTGGACCAGAGCAGCGAGGTCGGCGTCCGCAGGCGGCGACGCCACGCTGCCCGAGGCGCTGATCCTGCGCGACGGGGAGACGGTGATCGTGGCCGAGGCGGTGTTCCGCTACACCCCCTGGCTGCTGGCGCTGATCCCGGAAACCCTGCTGCGGCGCACCGCCTACTACCGGCCGCGGCTGGGCACGCTGCGCGCGCTCAGCTGACGTCGGCAGCCCGGCTCAGAACCCCGCCGGTGCGGCGATCCCGACGCGGTCGAGCTGGTGGCGCACCACGTCCTTGAGCCGCTCCAGGGCCTCGGGGCTGTGGGCCTCCGCCCGCACCACGAGCACCGCCTGGGTGTTCGAGGCGCGCGCCAGCCACCAGCCGTCCGGCGTGTTCACCCGCACGCCGTCGATGTCGTCGACCTGGGCGCCCTCCTCGGCCAGGTTCGCCTTGACCTCGGCGATGGCGGCGAACTTGCGCTCCTCGGGGCAGTCGAAGCGCACCTCGGGCGTGTTGAAGGCGACCGGCATGGCGTCCTTGAGCTCGGCCATGGTCCGCGTGCCGCGGGCCAGGATGTCGAGCAGGCGCACGGCGACGTAGAGCGCGTCGTCGTGGCCGTAGAACCCGTCCTTGAAGAAGATGTGGCCGGACATCTCGCCCGACAGCGGGGCGTCGACCTCGGTCATCTTGGCCTTGATCAGCGAATGACCGGTCTTGAACATCATGGGCTTGCCACCGAGCCGGGCCACCTCGTCGAAGAAGGTCTGGCTGGTCTTGACGTCGGCGATGATGGTGGCGCCGGGATGGCGGGCCAGGACGTCGGCGGCCAGGATCTGGAGGATCTGGTCGCCGAACACGATCCGGCCCTGGCCGTCGACCACGCCGATGCGGTCGCCGTCGCCGTCGAAGCCGATGCCGAGCTCGTAGCCGCCCGTGGTCACCTCGTGGATCAGCGCCTCGAGATTGTGCGGCTCGGTCGGGTCGGGATGGTGGTTGGGGAAGCGGCCGTCGATCTCGGCGAACAGGCAGGTATGCCGGCCCGGCAGGCGTGCCGCCAGCGCCTCCATGGCGGGGCCGGCGGCACCGTTGCCGGCGTCCCAGACCACCGACAGCGGCCTGGTGCCGTGATAGTCGGCGACCAGGCGGTCGAGGTAGGCGGGGAACACGTCGACCCGCGTCTCGCGGCCCGCACCGGCGGCGTAGGCACCGCTGGCGGCGATCTTGCCGATCTGCTGGATCTGGGCGCCGAAGAACGGCTTGGTGCCCAGCATCATCTTGAAGCCGTTGTAGTCGGGCGGGTTGTGGGAGCCGGTGATCTGCAGCCCGCCGTCGGCCTCGAGGTGATGCACGGCGAAGTACATCATGGGCGTCGGCCCCAGGCCGATCTGCAGCACCTCGAGCCCGGCGGCCATGAAGCCGGCACAGGTCGCGGCGGCCAGCTCGGGCGAGCTCAGCCGCCCGTCATAGCCCAGGACCACGCGCGTGCCGCCCGCGGCCACGACCATGGTCCCGAACGCCCGGCCGATCGCCTCGGCGTCGGCGACGCTGAGGGTGGCACCGACGATGCCCCTGATGTCGTACTCGCGCAGCAGGGTCGGGTGGAACGCATGGCTGCTCATCCGCCTACTCTCCGCCCGCCGCGGCGACCGGCCGGCCGACGCTGGTGTAGCTGAAGCCCGCGGCCGCCACGTGCGCCGGGTCGAAGATGTTGCGCAGGTCGATCAGCAGGGGCCGGCGCATGGCGTCGCGCGCCCGGTCGAGGTCGAGGCCGCGGAACTCGTTCCACTCGGTCAGGATGACCGCGGCGTCGGCACCCTCCAGGCAGTGGTAGGCGTCCTGGCACCACTCCACGTCGGGCAGGAGCTTGCGCGCCTCGGTCATCCCCTCGGGGTCGAACGCGCGCACCACCGCACCCTCGCCCTGCAGCGCCGGCACGATCACCAGCGACGGGCTCTCGCGCATGTCGTCGGTGCCGGGCTTGAAGGTGACGCCCAGCACGGCGATGGTCTTGCCGGCGACCGCACCGCCCATGGCGTCGGTGATCTTGCGCACCATGCGCCGCTTCCGGCCCTCGTTGACGCCGACCACGGCCTCGACGATGCGCAGATGCGTGTTGTGCTGCTCGCCGGTGCGCAGGAGGGCCAGCGTGTCCTTGGGAAAGCAGGAGCCGCCATAGCCCGGGCCGGCATGCAGGAACTTCTTGCCGATCCGGCCGTCCAGACCCATGCCCTTGGCCACCTGCTGCACGTCGGCGCCGACCCGCTCGCACAGGTCGGCGACCTCGTTGATGAAGGTGATCTTGGTCGCCAGGAAGGCGTTGGTCGCGTACTTGATCAGCTCGGCGGTCTCGAGCGTGGTGAACAGGATCGGGGTCTCGATCAGGTTCAAGGGCCGGTAGCAGCGCGCCAGCACCTCGCGCGCGCGCTCGCTCTCGACGCCGCAGACGACCCGGTCGGGGCGCAGGAAGTCCTCGATCGCCGAGCCCTCGCGCAGGAACTCGGGGTTCGAGGCGATGTCGATCCGCAGGTCGGGGCGCGCGGTGGCGAAGATCTTCTGCAGCTTGCGCCCGGTGCCGACCGGCACGGTCGACTTGGTCACGACCAGGGTCGGGTGCTTGAGCGAGGCCGCGATCTCCTCGGCCGCGGCGAACACGTAGGTGAGGTCGGCATGGCCGTCGCCGCGCCGCGAGGGCGTGCCCACGCCGATGAACACCGCCTCGGCACCGTCGATGGCCGTGGCGAGGTCGGTGGTGAAGGACAGCCGCCCGGCCGAATGGTGGCGCTCGACCAGGACGTCCAGCCCGGGCTCGTAGATCGGGATCCGGCCCTCCTCGAGCATCGCGATCTTGCGCTCGTCCTTGTCGACGCAGACCACCTCGAGGCCGAACTCGGCAAAGCACGCACCCGACACGAGCCCGACATAGCCGGTGCCGATCATCGCAATCTTCATCCGCAGGTCCCTTCGTCGCCCGGTCCGCTAGACGTAGCGGGCGAGCATCTCGCGAAAGCCGGGCTGCAGGTCGGCGCGCCGGCTCGCCATCGCCACGATGGCCTCGAGATAGCCCAGTTTGTCGCCACAGTCGAACCGCCGTCCCTCGAAGCGGTACCCGTGGAAGGGCTGGCGGCCGATCAGCGCCGCCATCGCGTCGGTGAGCTGGATCTCGCCGCCCTGGCCCGGCTTTTGTGCATCGAGCACGGCGAAGATCTCGGGCAGGAGCACGTAGCGCCCGATCACGGCCAGGCGCGAGGGTGCCGCCTCGGGCTTGGGCTTCTCGACCATGCCCTTGACCTCGGTCAGCCGGCCGTCGACCGCACCCGGGTCGATCACGCCGTAGCGCGACGGTGTGCTCCTGCGGCACCTCCATCACGGCCAGCAGGTTGCCCTCGGTCCGGGCCTGGGCGTCGACCATCTGGGCGAGGCAGGGCGTCTCGGCGTCGATCAGGTCGTCGACCAGCATCACCGCGAACGGCTCGTGGCCGACGATGTGCCGCGCGCACCAGACGGCGTGCCCCAGGCCCTTGGGCTCCTGCTGGCGCGTGTAGACCACCTCGCCGGCGCGGGGCACGGCGCGCTCGAGCGCTTCCAGCTCCTTGGCCTTGGCCTTGCGCTGCAGGGTCTCGAACAGCTCGAAGGCCCGGTCGAAATGGTCCTCCATCATGGCCTTGCCGCGGCCGGTGACGAAGATGAACTGCTCGGCCCCGGCGGCCGCCGCCTCCTCCAGCGCGTACTGGATGATCGGCCGGTCGACCACCGGCAGCATCTCCTTGGGCAGGACCTTGGTCGCGGGCAGCATGCGGGTGCCGAGCCCGGCCACGGGGAAGACCACCTTGCGGACTCTGCGCATGCCCGAAACCTCGTTGGATCGTGGCGCCGAAGGCCACCATCGGCGTCCAGCGTTCTAGCCGTCGCCGCAGCGACACTTCAACTGCGCCGAAGGACTAGGCTCGCGCCTGCCGCAACGCTGGTGCCCGGCGCGGGTTCCGGTGCCCGGCTTGATGCAGCGGGGCCGCACCCTGCCGGAAAACGCCGCTACCGGGCCCGCGCGACGCCGCGCAAGCCGGCTGGTGCCGGCAGCACCCGGCACTAGGCTGCGATCCGGCAAGATCGATGAAGCGGGGACCGGCTTGAAGGCGGATGGCACGTTGCCGGCAACGCTCGTGGTAGCCCTGCTCGCGGGCTGCACCATGGTCGGCCCGGACTTCGCGACGCCCGACAGCCAGCTCAATCCGGCCTGGCTGGAATTCGGGCGATTCCCGGATCGTGGCGGCACCGGGCGAGAACGTCGAGTGGTGGCGGACCTTCGCCGACCCGGCGCTCGACCGGCTGGTGGCCGTCGGCTACGCCCAGAACCTGCCGCTGCAGGCGGCGGGAGCGCGGGTCCTCCAGGCGCGCGCCCAGCTCGCGGTCGCGATCGGCCAGGAATACCCCCAGCAGCAGCAGGCGGTGGGCTCGCTCCTGCGCGAGCGCGAGAGCGCCCGGGCCGCCGGAGCACCCCGGGGCGACGCCTCGGCCCTGGAGTACACCAGCAACAGCCTGGGCGTGCAGGCGGCCTGGGAGATCGACCTCTGGGGCAAGTTCCGCCGCTTCACCGAATTGGCCGACGCCCAGCTGGCCGCCAGCGTCGCCAACTACGACGACGTGCTGGTCAGCCTGACCGCGGACATCGCCACCGCCTACCTGCAGCTGCGCACCCTGCAGCAGCAGCTGGCCGTGGCGGTCTCCAACGTGAAGATCCAGGAGGAAGGGCTGACGATCGCCACCGCGCGCTTTCGCGGCGGCACCACCGACCAGCGCGACGTCGAGCAGGCCACGACCATCCTCTCCTCGACCAAGGCCTCGATCCCCCAGCTCGAGCAGCAGATCGCGCAGACCAGGAACGCGATCGCCACCCTGATCGGCCAGCCGCCCGGCCCGCTCGACGAGCTCCTGGGGACCGGCAAGGGCATCCCGGTGGCACCGTCCCAGGTCGCGATCGGCATCCCGGCCGACCTGCTGCGGCGCCGGCCCGACATCCGCCAGGCGGAGGCGCAGGCGGCGGCCCAGAGTGCGCTGGTGGGCTTCCAGGAGGCGGACCTCTACCCGGCCTTCTCGCTCACCGGCACCTTCGGCTTCGCCGCCAGCAGCTTCGGCCCGTTCCAGCTGGGCGACATCTTCCAGGGCCGCAGCCGCACTTATGCCTTCGGGCCGTCCGTCGTCTGGGACTTCCTCAACTACGGCCGGATCGAGAACAGCGTGCGGGCCCAGGACGCGGCCTTGCAGGAGGCGCTGACCCTCTACCAGAACACCGTGCTGGTGGCCCAGCAGGAGGTCGAGAACGGGCTGGTCGGCTTCCGCAAGCAGCAGGAGCGCGCACGCTACCTCAGCGAGGCGGTGCGGGCGGCACAGCGCTCGGTCGACCTCGCCTTCCTGCAGTACCAGAACGGGGTCACCGACTTCACCACCGTGCTGACCGCCGAGCAGCAGCTGCTGCAGCAGCAGGACGCGCTGGCGATCACCGCAGGCGCGATCCCGACCAACCTCGTGGCCGCCTACCGGGCGCTGGGCGGCGGCTGGCAGATCCGCGAGGACCGGCCGTTCCTGCCGCCGCAGACCATCGACGCCATGGCCAAGCGGACCGACTGGGGCAAGCTCCTGGCCTACAAGGTCATGGTGCCGCCGATCCCGGTGAGCCGCCCGGAACAGTTCCGCCTGCCCGAGCCGTGACCGGCCGGCAGCCTCCCTCGCCGAGATCGCCGATGCAGCGCCGCTCTTGCCCGCTCCTGTCCGCCGGCCTCGCCGCCCTGCTGCTCGCGGGCTGCGAGGACGAGCAGCGCAACGCCTACCAGCCGCCACCGCCGCCGCCGGTCACGGTGGCGGCACCGCAGGTGCGCACGGTCACCGACTATGTCGAGCTCACCGGCACGACGGCAGCCGTCAACACCGTGCAGCTGGTGGCCCGGGTCGAGGGCTATCTGCGCGAGATCCACTTCCAGGACGGCCAGCGGGTGAAGCAGGGCGACGTCCTGTTCACGATCGAGCAGGACCAGTACCGCGCCGAGCTGCAGCAGGCGCAGGCCGAGGTGGGCGCGGTGCAGGCGCGCCTGGCGCAGGCGCAGACCGAGTTCACCCGCTACTCCAACCTGTTCAAGCAGAAGGCGGCATCCGCGGTCGACGTCGACACCTGGCGCGCCAACCTCGATTCGGCCCAGGCCGATCTCCTGGGTGCGCAGGCCAAGGTCGCCCTGGCCCAGCTCAACCTCGGCTACACCACGGTCACCGCCCCGTTCGACGGCCGGATGGGCCGCCGCCTGGTCGATGTCGGCAACCTCGTGGGCATCGGCGGCTCGGCCACGGTGCTGGCCGAGATCAACCGCATCGACCCGATCTACGCCTACTTCACCATGAACGAGCGCCAGCTGCTGCAGATCCGCGCCCAGCGCCAGAGCAACGGCACGCAGCCCGACGACCAGGCGCTCGAGCTCGGGACGGTGGCCGACCAGGGCTTCCCGGTCCAGGGCAAGCTCGACTTCGCCGCGATCACGCTGACCCCGGGTACCGGAACGCTGCAGCTGCGCGGCGTGTTCGCCAACCCCGACTACCGCCTCCTGCCCGGCCTGTTCGTGCGGATCCGTGCTCCGTTGGGCGAGACGCCGGGGGCACTGCTCGTGCCGGAGACCGTGGTCGGCCGCGACCAGGCCGGCCCCTACGTGCTCACCGTCGGTGCGGAGGACACGGTCGTGCGCACGGGCGTCGAGCTGGGCCAGCTCGTGGGCGTCGATCGGGTGGTGACCAAGGGCCTGGAGGCGACCACCCGGGTGATCGTCGACGGCCTGCAGCGCGCCGTGCCCGGGCGCAAGGTGACGCCCAAGGAACCGGCCCCGGCCGCCCAGGCGGCGGGGTAGCGGGCGATGTTCTCCAAGTTCTTCATCGAGCGGCCGATCTTCGCCGCCGTGGTGGCGATCGTCACCGTGCTCCTGGGCGTCGTGGCGATGCTGCGGCTGCCGATCGCGCAGTATCCCGACATCACGCCGCCCACGATCTACGTCACGACCAGCTACCCGGGCGCCAGTGCCGCCACCGTCGCCGACACGGTGGGCATCCCGATCGAGCAGCAGGTCAACGGCGTGCAGGGCATGCTCTACATGCAGTCCTTCAGCGCGTCGGACGGCACCTACACGCTGATCGTGACCTTCCAGGTCGGCACCGACATGGACAGCGCGCAGACCCTGGTCTACCAGCGCGTCGCGATCGCCCAGGCCGAGCTGCCGCCCCAGGTCGCGGCACAGGGCGTCACGGTCAAGCAGCAGTCCACCAACGTCCTGCTGTTCGCCAACCTGATCTCGCCCAGCGGCACCTACGACAACCTGTTCCTCACCAACTACGCCTCGATCAACCTGCAGAGCGAGCTCGCGCGCGTGCCGGGCGTGGCCGAGGTCAACGTCCTGGGTGCGGGCACCTACTCGATGCGGATCTGGCTGGATCCGCAGAAACTGCAGAGCTTCGGCCTGATCCCCCAGGACGTCATCGAGGCCCTGGACCAGCAGAACGCGCAAGTGGCCGCCGGCCAGACCGGCACCCCGCCGCAGCCCGCCGACCAGCCGTTCCAGTACACGATCAACGTGCTGGGCCGGCTCGACCAGCTGGCCCAGTTCGAGGAGATCGTGGTCAAGGCGGCCGTCGACGGGGGCGGCCAGCTGGTGCGGGTCCGCGACGTCGCCCGGGTCGAGCTGGGTGCCCAGACCTACAGCACCTTCGCCAACCTGACCGGCGCGCCGACCGCCGGCATCGCCATCTACCAGCTGCCCACCGCCAACGCGCTCGACGTGGCGAGTGCGGTCAAGGCCAAGATGAGCGAGCTCAAGGGCGCGTTCCCGCAGGGCCTCGACTACACCATCCTGTTCGACACCACGACCTTCGTCAGCGACGCGATCGACGGCGTGGTGCAGACGCTGCTCGAGGCCGGCCTGCTGGTCTTCCTGACCATCTTCATCTTCCTCCAGGACTGGCGCGGCACGCTCATCCCGACCATCACCATCCCGGTCTCGCTGATCGGCACCTTCGCGCTGATGTCGGCCTTCGGCATCACCATCAACCTGATCTCGCTGTTCGGCCTGGTGCTCGCCATCGCCATCGTCGTCGACGACGCCATCGTCGTGGTCGAGAACGTGTGGCGGATCATGGAGCAGGAGAATGTCGGCCCCAAGGAGGCCGCGATCCGGGCGATGGAGGAGCTGGGCGGGGCCATCGCCGGCGTCACGCTGACCTTGATGTCGGTGTTCGTCCCGGCCTCGTTCCTGCCCGGCATCACCGGGCAGATGTACCAGCAGTTCGCCCTGGTGCTGGCCTCGGCCACGGCACTCAGCGCCATCAACGCGCTCACCCTCACGCCGGCCTTGTGCGCCATCCTCCTGCGCAAGCCGCAGCCGCCGAAGTTCTTCCTGTTCCGCTGGTTCAACCGCGGCTTCGGTGCCGTGACCCGCGGCCAGACCGCCACGGTGGGCTTCATGGTCCGCCGCCGGGCCGTGACCGCGCTCCTGTTCCTGGGCGTGCTGGCGCTGGGCGGCTGGGGCTTCACGCGCCTGCCCACCGGCTTCCTGCCCGACGAGGACCAGGGTTTCGCCATCGTCGGCGTGCAGCTGCCGAGCGCCGCCTCGCTGGCCCGCACCGAGGCCACGGTCAAGGAGGTCGAGGCCGCACTGCGGGGCACGCCCGGGCTGGCCGGCTGGGTCACGGTGGGCGGCGTCTCGCTGCTCGACAACAGCACCACGCTCTCCAACGCCGCCGCCATGTACCTGGTCTACACCGGCTTTGCCGAGCGCGAGGCCGCCGGCCTCAGCCAGGAGGTGATCCTGGCCGACGTCCGCCGTCGCCTCGCACCGATCCAGAGCGGCTACCCGTTCGTCATCGTGCCGCCGGCGATCCCGGGCCTGGGTGTTTCGGGCGGCTTCCAGATGCAGCTGCAGCTCGAGGGCGGCAGCACCGACATCGCGCAGCTCGCCCGCGCCGCCGAGGCGCTGGTCCAGGCCGCGCGCAGCCAGAGCGGCATCGCCGGGGTCAACACCTCGTTCCGGGCCGACGTGCCGCAGATCTTCGTCGACATCGACCGGACCCAGGCCCAGAGCCTGGGCGTGCCGATCGGCAACGTGTTTGCGACCCTGCAGTCCTACACCGGGTCGACCTTCGTCAATCAGTTCAACCTGTTCAACCAGAGCTACCAGGTCTACGTCCAGGCCGACTCCCCGTTCCGCCTGCAGCCCGAGGATCTCGAGCGGCTGTTCACGCGCGGCGACGCCGGCCAGATGGTGCCCCTGGGCGCACTGGCCGACATCCGGCCCACGGCCGGTGCGGCCACGCTCTCGCGCTACAACCTCTACCCGACGGTCGGCCTCAACGGCGGTGCGGCACCGGGCTTCAGCTCCGGCCAGGCGCTGACCCTGATGGAGCAGGCGGCCGCGGCCGAGCTGCCGGCCAATATCGGCTTCAGCTGGACCGGCATGTCCTACCAGGAGCAGATCGTCGGCAACCAGGCGATCTGGATCTTCGCCCTCTCCATCCTCCTGGTCTACCTGGTGCTGGCGGCACTCTACGAGAGCTGGACCAACCCGATGGCGGTGATCCTGGCGGTGCCGCTGGCGCTGCTCGGCGTGGTCGGCGCGATGATGGCGCGCCACTTCGACAACGACATGTACTGCCAGATCGGCATCGTCCTGATGATCGCCATGGCCGCCAAGAACGCGATCCTGGTGGTGGAGTTCGCCCGCGGCGAGCGGGCCAAGGGCGTGCCCTTGGCCGAGGCCGCGGTGAACGCCGCCCACGAGCGCTTCCGCCCGATCATGATGACCTCGCTGGCCTTCATCCTGGGCATGGCCCCGCTCGCCTCGGCCGCGGGCGCCGGTGCCGCCGGCCAGCAGGTGCTGGGCACCGCGGTGCTGGGCGGCATGGTCTCGGCCACCCTGTTCAACAACCTGTTCGTGCCGCCCTTCTACGTCATGCTGCAGGGCTTCAGCGACTGGCTCTCCGGCGGCAGGAAGAAGCAGCCGGCCGCTGCCGAGGCCTAGCGCTTCGGCTTCAGCAGGCAGTGCCGGGTCTGGTTCGGCCAGGAGCGGCCGCCAGTGATGCGACGCAACGCCGCTGCCCAGGTTCTTGTGAAACGGCAATCGATGGAGGGTAGTAGACCTCGGGCGTAAGCTACGGTGATCCAGCATGTTTCAGTCGAAGCTGAGGGAGCCAGTCGTCGGCCGCGCCACGGTCCTCGTCAACAGTCCTCCGGAAGAGATATTCGACTATATCGGTGTGAATTTCTTCACGAACTACCCGAAATGGTCGCCGGAAGTGGTCGAGCTCGAGCAGCTCTCGGGTGGGCCGATGCAGCTGGGAACACAGGCGCGGCAGGTCCGGGTCGACCAGCGGCGGCGGCTCGAATCCCGGTTCGAGGTCACCGCCTACGACGCCGGGCGCTGCCTGCGCTTCGCCGGCGTTCCCGATCCCTTCGTCTGCACCTACGACCTGGAGCCGACCGGCACCCCGGACCGGACCACCTTGACCTTCACCTTCGAGGGGTTCGAGTTGAGGGGCTACATGAAGCCGTTCGAGAAGCTGATCAGGGTCGTCGTGCAGGACGGCGCCGAGCGCACGGTCCGCAACATCAAGCGGCTGATCGAACGGCAGCGACGGGTCCGACCGCCTTTGGGCGCAGTGCCGACCCGCGTGGCCGGAGGCGGAAGATGAGCTTCGTCGTCGAGAAGGATCCGGGTCTGATCCCCCAGGTGCTCGCGAGCATCCTGGATTCCACCAACAACGGCATCACGCTGTCGGATCCCGACCAGCACGACATGCCGATCGTCTATGCGAACAAGTCGTTCGAGACGATGACGGGCTACAGCCAGGACGAGATCCTCGGGCGGAACTGTCGCTTCCTGCAGGGCCCGGACCGCGAGCAGGACGCGCGCTTCAGCCTGCGCCGGGCCATCGACGCCCGGCAGTCGATCGAGGTCGACATCCGCAACTATCGCAAGAACGGCGAGATGTTCCACAATCACCTGGCCCTCACCCCGCTGTTCGATCACGCCGGCCGGCTGCTCTATTATCTCGGGGTCCAGTACGACGTGACCGCCCAGGCCCTGGCGGAGCAGGAGATCGCACGCCTGCGGCAGCGACTCGCGGAGCTCACGGCGCCCGACCCCGCCGGGTGAGGCCGGCCGCTGCCGAAGCCTAGCGCTTCGGCTTGAGCAGATAATCCCGGGCCTGGTTCAGCTGTGCCGCGAGGTAGGAGCTGCCGCCATGGTCGGGATGGACGCGGGCCATGAGCTCGCGGTGGGCCGCCTTGATCTCGGCACCGGTGGCACCCGGCGCCAGGCCCAGGATCTCCAGCGCCGTGCGCTCGTCCATGGCGGCAGCGCCCGCGGCGGGTGCCGCCTGGGCATCGGCCTCCCGCAGGCGCCAGTCGGGAAAGCGGCGGTCGAGATAGGCTTCCAGCAGCGGGACCGAGGGCGGGTCGTCGCGGCGGGCCTCGTCGAGCAGCTCGACCAGCGCGGTCTGGCCCAGCGAGCTCAGCTCGCGGCCCGCGGCGCGGCCGCGCTTGACCCGCCCGTCCACCTCGCCGGTGGCATGGTCGAGGCTCATCGCCAGCAGGTCGGTCTCGACGTTGGAGCCCTTGCCACCGCCCAGGGAATCGGCGCCGAGCGGGCCGCGCCACAGGGCGCGCACCGCCATGGCGGTCGCTCCCAGCGTCACCAGGGCGAGGCCGAAGCGGCCGGTGAACAGGAGGCCGGTGCCGGCAAGTGCCGCAAAGGCGGCACCGAAGGTCTTGAGCGCATGCGCGACGTCGCGCGCCGGCATGGCGATGAAGGCGCGGGCCAGCATGTAGAGCAGCACGCAGGCCAGGAGGCCGAAGGCGGCATAGGCCATCATCGGATCAGCGTAGCCGATGCTCCAGGCGCTGCACCACCCCGCCGGACCGGTTGGCGAGTGCTGTCAGCGCCGCCCGGCCACCCGCGGCATAGGCGGCGACACCGCCGAGCAGGGCGCGCAGGTCGGCCGCCGAGGCGCTGGAGAAGGGAAAGCAGGCACCGCGGGTCAGGTGCGCGATCTGCTGGAAGGCCTGCTCCGCCCGCCGGTCGCCGCCCTCGTGGAACAGGAAGGCACGGGTCCCCAGGAGGCCCAGCTCCCCGGCCAGGCGTCCCAGCTCGTCCACGTCCTCCTCCATGCAGTCGCCGACGAACACCAGCGCCTGGACCGGCTTGCGCCGGGCCTCGTTCGCGGCGTGGCGCAGAACGCGGGCGATCTGGGTCTTGCCCGCGACGCAGGACACGGCGCGCATCAACCGGACCAGCTCGGCGGCGTCGCGCACCCAGCTGCTCGAGCGGCACTCGCCGAAGCCGCGGTAGAACACGAGCTGGACCTCGAGCCCGCCGACGCGCCCGGCCTCGAGGAACATCTCGCCCTGCACCTGGCTCGCGAGGTCCCAGGTCGCCTGCCGCGACGCCGTGGCGTCGAGCGCGAAGATCAGCCGGCCGGTCCTGCCCGCCGCGGTCTCGGTCGGCAGCCGGCGCAGCTGTTCCACGAACGCGGCGACGTCGCCCGTGGGACCGGAGGTGATGTCCTTGCCACTCATGCACCTAATGTTGTGCGTGGCCCCCCGGTGTCGAGGGCGGCCGTGACTAGGCCGGCGTCGCCTCGTGCTCGGCTGCCGGGTCCTGCTTCTTCTTCCGGCGCGGCTTGCGCCCCTCGCCCGGGCCGTCGCCGTCCGGTCCGTGATAGTCGGTGATCCCCACGCTCAGGGCGTAGCAGGCCAGGCGGACATGCTTGGGGATCTTGACCTTCTCCCCGTCGCGCTCGCCCTTCTCGTAGTACTGGACGATACGATTCTTCAGGCCCAGCGCGTCGGCCGCCTTCTTCTGCGACAGCCCCAGCGCCTTGCGCCAGGCCTTGAAGTGATTCGGGTTCATGCGCCGCGTGCCAGCATCCACCTCGTTCCACCAACACTTAGCCGGCGGCCCGGCCAGCGACGAGGTCAAGTTAGGCGACCGCGGTGACAATTCGGTGCGCGGGGTCGGACGAACTTGCCGGTTTGCCACACTTGCCGCTTGTGGGCGACGGTCCGGCCGTGCTGCAACCCGGCGGCCATGCTCGAAGCCGCGCTCGTCGCCTTCACGACCTTCTTCGCCACCATCGGCCCGCTCGACACCGCGGCGCTGTTCCCCGCACTGACGCCCACGAACACGGCCCGCGAGCGCCGGGCCATGGCGCGCAAGGGCTGCCTGATCGGCGCCGGCATCCTCCTGTTCTTCGCCCTGCTCGGCGAGGGCGTGCTGCGGGCGTTCGGGATCACCCTGCCCGCCCTGCGCACCGCCGGCGGCGTGCTGCTGCTCCTGATCGCCATCGACATGGTGTTCGCCCGCGCGTCGGGCGGGACCACCACCACGGCCGACGAGCGGGCCGAGGCGGCGGCCAAGCCCGACGTCTCGGTGTTCCCGCTGGCCACGCCCCTGATCGCCGGCCCCGGCGCCATCGGTGCCGCGATCCTGCTCGTGGCCGAGGCGCACGGCGATCCGTTGCGCATCGCGGTGGTCATCGGTGCGCTGCTCGCCGTGGTGCTCTTGACGTTCCTGCTCCTGCTCGCCTCGGCCCAGGTGCAAAAGCTCCTGGGCGTCACCGGGCTGCACGTCATCACCCGGGTGATGGGCGTCCTGCTGGCGGCCCTGGCGGTGCAGTTCCTGTTCGACGGCATCGCCGCCAGCGGGCTGCTCGCAGGATCGCAGCGCCCCTAGTAGGTCGCCCGGCCGCCGCTGAGGTCGAACACGGCACCGGTGGTGAACGAGTTCTCGGCCGAGACCAGCCACGCCACCATCGCCGCCACCTCCTCGACCTGCACGAAGCGGGCGCGCGGGATCTTGGCCAGCATGTAGTCGATGTGCTCCTGGCTGATCTGCTCGAAGATCCGGGTCCGGGCCGCGGCGGGCGTGATGCAGTTGACCGCGATGTCGTGGCCGGCGAGTTCCTTGCCCAGGGACTTGGTGAGCGCGATCACCCCGGCCTTGGCGGCACTGTAGGCGGAGGCGTTGGGGTTGCCCTCCTTGCCGGCGATCGAGGCGGTCGAGCAGATCCGGCCGTAGTTCTGGGCGATCATGCCGGGCACCACCGCGCGCAGGCAGTGGAAGACGCCGGTGAGGTCGATGTCGAGCACCCGCTGCCACTCGGCCGGCGGATACTCCCACAGCTTGACCGACGGCCCGGCGATCCCGGCGTTGCAGACCAGGATGTCGATCCCGCCCAGCGCCGTCCCGGTGGTCGCCGACCGCGGCCTCGACCTCGTCCAGCCGGGTCACGTCGACCTGCACCGGCAGCGGCCGTGCCCAGCGCGCCCAGCGCCGCGCAGGCCGTGGCCAGCTCGGCCGGATCGCGGTCCCACAAGGCGACGGCGGCACCCGAGCGCAGCAGGCGCTCGGCGATGGCGAGGCCGATGCCCTGCGCCCCACCGGTAACGACGGCACGGCGGCCAGCAAGATCGATCCGGTTCACCTTGGTCCTCCCCCCGAACGCCGGTCAGCACCGCCGGCACGCCGTTCTAGCGCCGCCATACCCGGCGGCGCAACTCGACGCGGCCGAATTCACCTAAGAGTTGATAAAGCGGCACGGACCTCTGCGGCGGACGTGATTGTGGTCGCCATGGCACAGGGCTTGGTTTATCGATTTTTGGTTGAATAGATCGGCACTCATATCGTCGCTGCAGCTTGCATACGCGACGGTTAACGCGCACAACATGCGTCGCGGGAAAAGCGTGCATGCCCTCATATTGATCAGGCGGTTGGGGCGTCCGGCGCGAGGCGCCCAAGCTTTCAGGGACAAGCCGTGAGCGGAAACAAGATTGCTCGCCGACAGGCAAGACCGGTGGCAGCCCCGGCCCGGGACCAGGTGGACCGCTCCCGACACGACCTCGAGACGAAATGGCGCCCGACCGTCGCGGGCGTTCTGCTGGCAGGGCCGATGGCCGGCGCCCTGCTCGCCGCGTCGCATGCGGGCCTTCTCCATACGGGCTGGCTGACCGCGGGCTCGGCCGGTGCCGACGCCCTGCTGCTGGCCCTGTCCCTGGCGGTGGCCCTTGGCCAGCCTCGCCCTCACCGCCTGGCAGCACCGCACCATCGTCCGGCCGCTGCGCCGGCTCGCCGACGGCGGCGATACCGGCGGCACCGCCGCTGCCCGCGAGATCGTGGCACTTGGCCGGCGTCTCGAGCCGCAGCCGCCGCGCATCGAGCGCGACGGGCTCACCGGCCTGCTCTCGGCCAGCGGCATGCACACCGCCGGTGCCGCCGTCCTCGAGACCGTGCCCGATGCCGGCTCCCAGTTCCTCCTGCTCGTGGTCGACATCGCCCGCCTGCGCGACATCAACGGGATGCACGGCTTCGGCTTCGGCGACGACCTCTTGCGCCAGTTCGCCCGGCGCCTGGGCTCGGTGACCGATGGCCCGGCGACCGTGGCGCGCATGGGCGGCGACCGCTTCGCGCTCCTGGTCGCCAATCCGGCCGGGACGGCGATGGCGGGTGCCACCGCCGGGCTGGTCACCGACGCGCTGGCGCGGCCCTTCCAGGTCATGGGCTGCGAGGTCGCGATGCGCCTGCACACCGGCGTGGCGCTCTACCCCGACCATGCCGGCAGCTTCGATCGCCTGCTGCGCGCGGCCGAGCTGGCCCTCGAGAGTGCGCGGCGCGCCGACAGCCGCTGGCGCCTGTTCGACCCCCAGCTCAACCAGGCCGCGGTCGCGCGCAAGACGCTGGAGCGGGAGCTCAAGCGGGCGCTCGAGGACGGCCAGCTCCGGCTCTACTACCAGCCGCAGGTCGACCTGGTGGCCGGCCAGGTGCTGGCGGTCGAGGCCCTGCTGCGCTGGCAGCATCCCGAGCGCGGCATCGTCGCACCGCAGACCTTCATCCCCGTCGCCGAGGCCAGCGGCCTGATCCGCCCGATCGGCGCCTGGGTGCTGGCCGAGGCCTGCCGCGCTGCCCGCCGCTGGCACGACCAGGGCATCCCGGTGGGCATCTCGGTCAACGTGTCGGCGGCCCAGCTCAAGCACCAGGACCTGGCCGGGATCGTCGCCCAGGCCCTGGCGGCCTCGCGCCTGCCGGCGGACGTGCTCGAGCTGGAGCTCACCGAGAGCATGTTCGTGGACCCGGCCGAGCTCGTGGTGCACCGGGCGGTCCAGGCCATCGCCGCCATGGGCGTGCGCCTCGCCATCGACGATTTCGGCACCGGCTACTCGTCCCTGGGCTACCTGAAGCGCCTGCCGGTCCACAAGATCAAGATCGACAAGTCGTTCGTGCGCGAGCTCGGTCGCGACGACGCCGACGCCGCCATCGTCCGCTCGATCATCAGCCTCGCCCAGACCTTCGGCAAGCGGGTCCTGGCCGAGGGCATCGAGGAGGCGAGCCAGTACCGCTTACCTCGCCGCCGAGGGCTGCCACGAGGGCCAGGGCTACTACTTCGCCCGGCCGATGCCCGAAGCCGCCTGCACCGAGTTCCTGGCCGAGCATGCCCGCGCGGCCGCCACGGCCGCCACACCCCGCCTGCTCGCCTGCTGACCGGCCCCGCGCTGCGGCGCCGCAACCCCGTGGCACAGCCCACGGGGCGATGCTAAGGCCTCTGGCGTTGGCGCTGCCGGAGCGCGGGGATCGAGAGCCGTCCGCATGTTCAAGAAGCTGCTGATCGCCAATCGCGGCGAGATCGCCTGTCGGATCATCCGCACCTGCCGCAAGCTCGGCATCGCGACCGTCGCCGTCTATTCCGAGGCCGACGCCGACGCGCTCCACGTGCTGCAGGCCGACGAGAAGGTGCTGCTGGGCCCGCCGCAGGCGGCACAGAGCTACCTGCTCGCCGACCGGATCGTCGCGGCCTGCCGCCAGACCGGCGCCGAGGCGGTCCATCCGGGCTACGGCTTCCTGTCCGAGCGCGCCGGGTTCGCCCGCGCACTGGAGGAGGCCGGGATCGCGTTCGTCGGCCCGCCCGTGGGTGCCATCGAGGCCATGGGCGACAAGATCGAGAGCAAGCGGCTGGCGCGCGAGGCCAAGGTCTCGACGGTGCCGGGTACCCTGGATGCCGTCTCCGAGCCTGCCGTCGCCCTCGAGGTGGCGCGCTCGATCGGCTACCCGGTGATGGTCAAGGCCTCGGCCGGCGGCGGCGGCAAGGGCATGCGCATCGCCCATGACGACCAGGAGCTCCTGGACGGGCTCGAGCGCGCGCGTTCCGAGGCCCGCTCCTCGTTCGGCGACGACCGCTGCTTCATCGAGAAGTACGTGGTCGAGCCGCGCCACATCGAGATCCAGGTGCTGGGCGACCGGCAGGGCAACATCGTCTACCTGGGCGAGCGCGAGTGCTCGATCCAGCGCCGCCACCAGAAGGTCATCGAGGAGGCCCCCTCGCCCTTCCTCGACGAGGCGACCCGGCGTGCCATGGGCGAGCAGGCGGTGGCCCTGGCCCGGGCCGTCGGCTACCACTCGGCCGGCACGGTCGAGTTCATCGTCGACCGCGACCGCAACTTCTACTTCCTGGAGATGAACACCCGGCTCCAGGTCGAGCACCCGGTGACCGAGCTCGTGACCGGGGTCGACCTGGTCGAGCTGATGATCAAGGTCGCGGCCGGCGAGCCGCTGCCCTTCCGCCAGAGCGACGTGGAGCTCAACGGCTGGGCGATCGAGGCCCGCGTCTACGCCGAGGACCCGCGCCGCGGCTTCCTGCCGTCGATCGGCCGCCTGGTGAACTACCGCGAGCCCGCGGGCGAGGGCATCCGGGTCGACAGCGGCATCGTCGAGGGCGGCGAGGTGTCGATGTACTACGACCCGATGATCGCCAAGCTGTGCGCCTTCGGCCCGGACCGCGCCACCGCCACCGCGCGGCTCGCCCGTGCGCTCGACGGCTACCTGGTGCGCGGCGTCGGCCACAACATCCCGTTCCTGTCGGCGGTGCTCGCCAACCCGCGCTTCGCCGCAGGCCGGCTGTCCACGAACTTCATCGCCGAGGAGTATGGCGAGCGCTTCCAGGGGCGCGAGCTGGACGAGGCCACCCGGCGCGACCTCGCCGCGGTCGCGGTCGCCATGCGGGTGCGCGAGACCGCCCGTGCGGCCGAGATCGGCGGCCGGATGCGCACCTGGCGCTACCGGCCGGTCACCGAGTGGTCGGTCAAGCTGGGCGACGAGATCCTGGACGTCGACGTGGACTTCCACGGCGACGGCCTCGCCTGCACCGTCGCCGGCCGCAAGCTGCACGTGGCGGTCGAGTGGCAGCCCGGCCACAAGCTGGCGCGGGCCACGATCGACGGCCGGTTCCTGGTGGTCCAGGTCGATCCGCTGCTCGAGGGCTACCTGCTCAGCCATGGCGGTGCCGAGCTCAAGGCCCTCCTGCGCACGCGGCGCGCGGCCGAGTACGCGGCGCGCATGCCGCCCAAGATCCCGCCCGACACCTCGCGCCTGGTCAAGTCGCCCATGCCCGGGCTGATCGTCTCGGTCGCGGTCGCGTCCGGCCAGGAGGTCAAGCTCGGCCAGGAACTGCTGATCCTCGAGGCCATGAAGATGGAGAACGTCCTGCGCGCCGAGCGCGACGGCACCGTCGCGGAGGTCAAGATCGAGCCGCGCGACACGGTCGCCGCCGACCAGGTCCTGCTGACCTTCGCCTGAGCGACCGCACCCGGTTTCCCGTGGTCAAGCCGGACCCCGGCCGCTAGGGAGACGGTGCGACGCGGGACCCAGGGAACGGAGACGGACGGTGATGCGCTGGATCGGAATCGCGGTAGCGGCACTGGCGCTGGCGACCGGCACCGCCACGGCGGGCGTGCTCGACCGTGCCAGGGAGACCGGCGAGCTGCGGATGGCCTACCGCAGCGACGCCCAGCCCTTCTCCTACCGCAACGCCGACGGCCAGCCCGCCGGCTACAGCGTGGCCCTGTGCGCGATGATCGCGCGCGAGGCGGCAGCCGAGGTCGGCCGCGACGCGCTCAAGGTCGTTCCGGTCGCCGTGGCCGCCGACGAGCGGCTGAGTGCGGTGCCCGACGGCAAGGCGGACATCCTGTGCGAGGCCACCACGGTGACCTTCGCCCGCCGGGCCGAGATGGACTTCTCGCTGCTCACCTTCGCCACCGGTGCCACCCTGCTCTACCCCGTCGACGGTGTGGGCACCTTCGAGGAGCTGGCCGGCAAGAAGGTGGGCGTGCTCGGCGGCAGCACCACCGAGACCGGCCTGCGCGAGGCGCTCGAGCGCGCGCAGATCGCGGCCGAGGTGGTCCCGGTCGCCAGCCACACCGACGGCACCGAGCGGCTGGCCGGCGGGGAGTTCGCCGCCTATTTCGGCGACGGCGCCATCCTCCTCTACCACCTGATGCAGAGCCCGTTCCGCGACCGGCTGCGCATCTCCGACAAGGTGCTGAGCTTCGAGCCCTACGCGCTGGGCCTGCCCAAGGGCGACGACGCGTTCCGGCTGGTGGTCGACCGGACCCTGGCCCGCCTGTCGCGCGGCGGCGGGATCGCCCGGCTGTTCGAGGAGAATTTCGGCGCCGGCGCCTCGCCCAGCGACCTGGTCAAGGCGATGTGGATCCTCAACAGCATCCCCGAGTAGCGCTGCCGTCAGCGGAGCCGGGCATGGTCACCATCGCCACCTGGAACGTCAACTCGGTCAACGCGCGGCTGCCCAACGTGCTGGAGTGGCTGGCCGACGCCCGGCCGGACATCGTGCTCCTGCAGGAGATCAAGTGCGTCGACGCGGCGTTCCCCGCCGAGGCCGTGGGCGATCTCGGCTACAACATCGCCGTCCACGGCCAGAAATCCTACAACGGCGTCGCGATCTTGAGCCGGGAGCCGCTGGCCGACGTGGTGCGCGGCCTGCCGGGCGATCCTGCCGACGAGCAGGCCCGCTACCTCGAGGCCACGGTCGGCGACCTGCGCGTGGCCTCGATCTACCTGCCCAACGGCAACCCGATCGGCACCGAGAAGTTCGCCTACAAGCTCGCCTGGATGGACCGCCTGCGCGCCCACGCGGCGGCCCTGCTCGAGCTCGACCAGGCCGTGGTCCTGGGCGGCGACTACAACGTCATCCCCGATCCCGCCGACTGCCACGATCCCAAGGCATGGGCGGGCGACGCGCTGTTCCAGCCCGAGAGCCGCCGCGCCTTCCGGGCGCTCCTGCACCTCGGCTACACCGAGGCGTTCCGGGCCCTCCATCCCGACGTGCGCGGCGCCTACAGCTTCTGGGACTATCAGGGCGGCGCCTTCCAGCTCGACCACGGCATCCGCATCGACCATCTCCTGCTGTCGCCGCAGGCCGCCGACCGGCTGGCCGCCTGCACCATCGACAAGGACCCGCGCCGCCGCCCCAAGGCGTCCGACCACACGCCGGTGCTGGTCGAACTGCGCGACTGATGGCCGCGAACGCCTGACACGACGATCGA
The DNA here is from genome assembly GCA_963769465.1 of uncultured Alphaproteobacteria bacterium. Lineage (GTDB taxonomy): Bacteria > Pseudomonadota > Alphaproteobacteria > Geminicoccales > Geminicoccaceae > Benzoatithermus. Next base: position 16,597 of record CAVYMA010000012.1, on the reverse strand, counting down.
CGGCCTGGAGCCGTCCGACGACATTCGTTTGTTACATTCAGGGCCGAGAAGACATGAAGTGAAAGATGCCGGCCGCTGCCGGCCAGGAGCAGTCCTATGGACAAGAGAGAACTCGCTCGCGCGCTCCTTCTCGGTACCACCGCCGCCAGTCTAGTTGGCCTGTTAGCGGTGGGCCTGCCGGCGACCACGGCGGCACCCGGCGCTGCCGTGCTTCTTGACCCGGCCTATGTCGCGACGCAGGTCTGCGGCGAGATGCAGCGCAAGGCCGAATTCTTCAAGCCGGGTGCGCTCATCGCCACGGCCCAGGCCGCCGGCGCCGCGGCCGGCGAACGCACGCCCGACCTGCGCACCGACCTCGGCACGCTCAGCGTGCCGGTCACGGCCCGCACCCCGGCCGCCCAGGCCTATTTCGACCAGGGCATGCGCTGGGCCTACGCGTTCAACCACGGCGAGGCGGCGCGCGCCTTCCGGGCCGCGCAGAAGGCCGATCCCACCTGCGCGATGTGCTACTGGGGCGAGGCCTACGTGCTCGGGCCCAACATCAACTATCCCATGCAGCCCGACGCGGTCGCACCCGCCTTCGCCGCGGCTGCCCAGGCCATGGCGCTGCGCGACGGCGGCACGGAGCGCGAGCGCGCGCTCATTGAGGCTGTCGCCGCGCGCTACAGCCCCGACCCGGCGGCCGACCGCAAGGCGCTCGACCTCGCCTATGCCGAGGCCATGGCCAAGGTCGCCGCGCGTTTCCCGGACGACGTCGAGGTGCAGGTGCTGTTCGCCGACTCGCTGATGAACCTGCAGCCCTGGGACTACTGGGAGCCGGACAGGCAGACGCCCAAGGGGCGCACCGCCGAGCAGGTGGCGGCGCTGGAGACGGTGCTGCACCGCAGCCCCGACCATCCGGGGGCGATCCACCTCTACATCCACACCGTCGAGGCCTCGACCACGCCCGGGCGGGCCGAGCCCTACGCCGACCGGCTCAACGGGCAGATGCCGGGCGCCGGCCATCTCGTGCACATGCCGGCGCACATCTACTACCGCATCGGCCGCTACCTCGACTCGCTCGAGGTGAACGTCGCGGCGGCCAAGGCCGACGAGGCCCTGTTTGCCCAGCAGGCGCAGGATCCGGTCTACCGGCTGGGCTACTACCCCCACAACATCCACTTCGTCCTGGTCTCGGCCCGCATGGCCGGCGACCGGGCCGAGACCATCGCCGCGGCCGACAAGCTGGCGCGGCTCGATCTGGGGCGGCAGCGACGACGTCGCCGGCCTCGTGCAGCCGATCCAGCAGGCGCCCTACTTCGCCCACGCCCAGTTCAGCCCGCCAGAGACCATCCTGGCGCTGCCCGATCCCGGTGCCGACCGCCCGTTCGTCCAGGCGAGCTGGCGCTACGCCCGCGCCGTCGCGAACATCCGGGCGGGCAACCTCGCCGCCGCCGCCGCGGAGAGCCGGCAGATCGCCGCCCTGGCCGAGACCGGCGACTTCGCCAACCTCGCGGCCTGGTACGTGCCCGCCAAGGAGTCGCTCACGCTCGCGGCCAAGGTCGTCGACGCCAGGATCGCGCGCGCCCAGGGCGACCCGGACGCCGCCGTGGCGGGCTTGCGCGAAGCCGTGGCGATCCAGGCGGCCCTGCCCTACATGGAGCCGCCCTACTGGTACTATCCGGTGCGGCAGACCCTGGGTGCGGTCCTGCTCGAGGCTGGCCGGCACGACGAGGCGATTGCGGCCTTCCAGGCCAGCCTGATGGAGGCGCCCAACAATGCCTACGCCCTCTTCGGGCTGATGGCGGCGCAGGAGGCGGCCGGCGATCTGGCCGGCGCCAAGGTGACCCGCACCCTGTTCGACAAGGCCTGGGCGGGCGGCCGGGAATTGCCGAGCCTGGCCGAGCTGTAACGGCGGCTGGCGCCGCTCCCGGCGTCCCCGGCCCATCGCAACGGGCCGGGACGCGTGCTATGGCATCCCTGCGGAACGTGCGCGGATGGACGGGACAAGGTGGGCGGCCAGCGATGAAATGCCTCCTGGTCGCCGATCTGCACTACGACCTGCGCAAGTTCGACTGGGTGATCGCCGCCGCCCGGCACATGGACGTGGTGGTGCTGGCCGGGGACCATCTCGACGCGGCGGCGACCGTGGCGCGCTCCTCCCAGGCCGTCGTGGTCCAGCAGTATTTCCGCCGGATCCGCGAGCGCGTGCCGCTCCTGGTCTGCTCGGGCAACCACGATCTCGACCATCGCGACGAGCGCGGCGTGATGTCGACCAAATGGATCGCCCGTGCCCGCCACCTCGACGTCCCGGTCGACGGCGATTCCCGGCGCATCGGCGACACGCTGTTCACCAGCTGCCCCTGGTCGGACTCCGTGCTCACCCAGCGCGCGGTGGCGGCCCAGCTCGAGCGTGCCGCGGCCGAGCGCCCGGCATGCTGGATCTGGATCCACCATGCCCCGCCGGCCGCCTCGCCGGTGAGCTGGGACGGGCGGCGCTGCTACGGCGATCCCGGGCTGCGCGCACTGATCGAGCGGCATCGCCCCGATCTCGTGCTCTCGGGCCATGTCCACCAGGCCCCGTTCACGCGCCAGGGCTCCTGGGCCGACCGGATCGGCACGACCTGGGCCTTCAACGCCGGCCATCAGATCGGCCCGGTACCCTCGCACCTCGTGGTCGACACCGAGCGTCGCGAGGCCTTCTGGTGCTCGCTCGCCGCCACCGAGCTCACGCCCTTGATCCCGACCGCGGCCGCACCGTTCCCGCCGGTCGAGGACCCGCCGGCCTGGCTCCTGGCTATCGCCCGACCGGCAGCTCCGACTCCGGGATGAAGTGCCCACCCTGGTCGTTGGCCAGGGCCTCCAGCACCTCGTCGACCATGCCCAGATGGTCCTCCCGGTCGCGGTACTGCCGCTTCACGTCGACCAGATAGGTCGTGACGCTGCGCAGCCGCTGCGCCAGCAGCCGGGCGATCGGCAGGACGAGATCGGCATTGGCGGCGAGATAGGCCGCGGCGTCGGCGATGACGTGGACCCGGGCCGCGGTGACCGCGCGCACGCTCGTGGTGTGCGGGATGTCGAGCAGGGTCGCCATCTCGCCGAAGACCGCACCCGGCTCGTCGACCAGTGCCACCTGGACGTCGCCGCGGAACACCTCGAGGCAGCCCTCGGCCAGGACGAACAGCCGCCCGGTGCGCTCCCCCTCCCGCAGCAGCACCTCGCCGGGTGCCAGCGCCACGGTCGGAAAGGCCCGGCAGCGATCCAACAAGGCCAGCATCGTCCTCACCCGTCCCGAGCGCCACCCGGCCTTCATGGCCGCAATGCCCCGGCCGGGCAAGAACCCGCGCCGCGCCAGGCGCATCGTCTCGGCATTGCGACGAGGGGCTGGCGCCCGGCTCGCACGTCTCCCTGGCGCCGTGAGTGCGCGCTTCCGGCGACCGGTGTACCCCTGACGACGGCGCATCGGGGCATGGCGGCGGCGCGATCGTCATCCCATGTGTTGGCTCGACCTGCCCGCCGGCACCGGGAACGGCGCGCCGCAGCTCGGTGCCTGGGTGCAGGACATGTCGCCGACCCGCCTCGCCGCCTGCCTGCTCGCCCTCCTGCTGGGCGCGATCCTGCCCGCCCAGGCGGCGAGCCGCTCGCCGGGCTGCGGGCGGCTCCCACCGGCCGATCCTCCCGGCAGCTTCGTCGTCGGCGGCGTGGTGCGCCGCGCCATCCTCGTCCTTCCGGCCGGGTACCGACCGGACCAGCCACTGCCGCTGGTCGTGGCCTTCCACGGCCGCACCAACGACAATGCGCGCCTGCGGCGCTATCTGGCGTTGGAGCAGGCGGCGCGGACGCCGACCATCTTCCTCTACCCGGCGGCCAGGCGCGATGGCGACGGGTTCACCTGGGCGGCGCCCGACGGCAGCGGCCCGGATCTGGCACTGTTCGATCAACTGACGGCCGCGGTCGGGCAGGCCTACTGCATCGATCGCGCACGCCTGTTCCTGGTCGGCCACTCCCTGGGTGCCAGCTACGCCAACAGCCTCGCCTGCGCCCGCGCCGCCGCGATCGCGGGCCTCGCGACGGTCGCCGGCGGCATCGGGCTCGAGCACTGCACCGGCCGTGTCCGTGCCCTCCTCCTCCACAACGCAAGCGACGAGCTCGTACCCCTGGCGCAGGGCGCGCACGCCCGCGACGTCCTGTTCGGCTCGCCCCTGGCGGCAAGCTGGCCCGTCAACGCGATCCTGCACGGCTTCGCCTGCCAGCGCGGCGGCGGCGGCCCGCCGCTGCTCTGGTGCCTCCACCGCCAGAACCTCACCCCCACCGGCCGCTACTACCCGCACCAATGGCCCCAGGGTGCCTCGGAGCTGATCATGGCGCTGTTTGCCGGCACGGAGCCCTGGTAGCTATCTGCCGCTGGCGCGGACAGCGGCTAGACGATTGGCACCGAGGACGTCCGGCACGGCAAGCCGGCAACCGGCGGCTTCCCGCATGCGGCCGAGCGCCTGGAGCAGCAAATCGAGGACTGCCTCGTGTTCACGGACGCCCCGGCCGGGCTCCTGCGGCGATGACCACGATGCACGGTATCGCCAAGCTTCCGTTGATGGTACCAGATAGGGTTAACCCAGAAATGCCAGGCGCAACTGCTCCGGGGAACCAGCCATGCGGGCCATCATCGCCGTTGCTCTCCTCACCGCCGCGGCCGGCCTGGGCTGGGCCGACCGGGCTGCGGCACAGGGTGCCACCGGCTTCTATGTCGAGGGCAATCTCGGCTACGCCTTTCCCGACACGGTCGACGCCAGTGCCGGCGACGTCGACGGCGAGGTCGAGCTCGACGACGCGTTCGTCTTCGGCGGTGCGGTCGGCTACCGCTTCCCCTACCTGCGCCTCGAGCTCAACGGCTCCTACCGCAGGTTCGACACCGACCAGGTGCAGGCGCAGGGCCAGAGCTCCAGCGGGAACGGCGACGCCGAGGCCCTGGTGGGCCTGGTCAACCTCTATCTCGACCCCGATCTCGGCTGGCCCGTGCGCCCCTACCTCGGCGGCGGCATCGGTGCCGCCTACGTCTCGCTCGACACCGGCGACGACGCCGCGCTCGAGGTCGACGACCAGGCCGGGGCCTTCGCCTGGAACCTCGCCGCCGGCCTGTCCTACGACCTCACCGCGCACGTGACCCTCAGCGCCGGCTACCGCTACCTGCGCCTGGAAGGTACGGACTTCTCCGCCAGCGTCGCCGGCGTCGACACCGGCGACGTCGACGTCGACGACGTCACCTCCCACGAGGTCCTGGTCGGGTTGCGCTACACGTTCTGAGCGGAGATTCCCCAGATACCCGAGTTGCCGGATGCGGAGCGACGACGCACACTCGGCCCCGGCTGCCGATTATCCGGGCAATCCGGTCAAGGATTGATCTAGATCATTTACAGGCAAGTGGGGAAGGGTATCAATTTAACATCGGCTCAGGCCAGGAACAAGGAATGGGAAGATGCGGTTAACCCAACTGCTGCAAGCCGCAGGAATCGCCACCCTGACTGTCGGCCTTGCGGCGACAGCGGCATCAGCGATGCCTCAGACGACGGCTATCAAGCTTGGCGGGCGGGTGCCTATGCTTGATTCTGGGCAAGCGGTTTCCTACGTCGGGGTGCCGGTTTCGATAAAGTGCCCGGCGGGCAGCGGGCCGACGCAGTTCAATCTCTTCGTGACGCAATCACCGAACGTCACCGGTAGCTTTGGTTACATCACGGCACAGTGCAGTGGGAAAACTGAGAACTTCGTCGTTGCGGTACAATCTAACTTTGGATCGCTGTACCAAGAGGGACCAGCAGTTGCGTCTGCCAACTGCTTCTATCCGTGTGTCGCAACCGCCAGTCGTAATGTAACCATGTTCAGGCTGGCACGTCCCTTCTTCAATGACTAGCAGGCCGCGGAAAAAGGCGCTGGTCTCGGTCGTTTGGTCGTAATTCGGCCCGCGACGACCGGACTAAAGCGCTCACGGGACTAAAGGGGTCAGGGCAAGTTTGCTCGGCAGGCTACGGCGCTGGGTCCCACCAACGAGAGCTTAACCGGCGAAGCCCGCAGCCCGACTGCCCCTCACACCAGATCCGTCCGCAGGCGCCGCCTGGCGACCGAGGCCGCCTTCTGCAGCGTGTGCAGCGTCACCGAGGTGTTGGCCGGTTCGAGCAGCCGGTCGACCTGGGCCCGTCCGCTCACCCTCGCGCAGCATCACCTCGCCCGGCGCCAACACCAGGGTCGGGAAAGCCCGCACCCGGTCCAGAAGTTCCTGCATCCCGGCGGTCCCGCGTTGCCAGCACCGGCTCCGTTATGGGCGCGCACCTTGCACCGCGGCAAGGACCTCGGTCTCAGCGCAGCGGCACGCGCACCAGCACCTGGTCCCACGGCGTGGCGTCGACCCCGCTACCGCCGTCCTGGAGATCTTCCGCTGCCGAGGTGAAGGCGACCGTGCGTCCATCCGCCGAGAGCGCGGGCTGCCGGCTGTCGCCGCTGCCCGGCTTCCCGCCGCGACCTTCGCTGACCCGGATCGTGCGCCGTGCCAGCCGGTCGTGCACGAACACGTCGCTCCAGGCCCCGTCGTCCCGCGGCACGAGGTTGGTCGCCACGGACGAGAAGGCGACGAACCGCCCGTCGTCGGACAGCCCGAGCGTGGTGTCGGCAATGCCCGACCCGCCGTTCGCCTGGGCTCCGCCGCGGCCCACGCTGACCCGCGTGGTCGTGTTCGCCTTTCGGTCGCGCACGAACACGTCCGGCACGCCGTTGCTGTCGCCACGCACGAGGTTGGTGGCATCCGACAGGAAGGCGACGAACCGGCCGTCGGGGGACACGGCCAAGCCCATGGCGACATAGCCGCTGGACGCGTTGCCCTGCACGCCACCGGGACCGACGCTGACCAGTTCGGTCGTGCCGAGGGCCCGGTCGCGCAGGAAGACGTCGACGGCCTCGTTGTCGTCCCCGGGCACCAGGTTGGTCGCACCGGACGCGAAGACGACGAAGCGGCCGTTCCGCGAGATCGCCAGCCCCTCCTCCGCGTACCCGCTGGCATCGTCGCCCTGCCCGCCATCCGCGGCCACGCTCGCGAGTCGGTCCGTGCGGCTGCGATGCAGATCGTGGACGAAGACGTCCACCTTCTCGTTCCGGTCGTGCGGGACGAGGTTGGTGGCACCCGAGTAGAACGCGACGTAGCGTCCGTCGCCCGACAACACCGCATGCTCGCTGGACCAGTTCGCCTGCCGCCCGCCCGGCCCGAAGCTGACGAGTCGCGTCGTGCCCCGGCGCAGGTCGCGCACGAAGACGTCGATCTTCTCGTTGCGATCGCCGGCCACGAGATTGGACGAGCTCGAGGTGAAGGCCACGAACCGGCCGTCGGCCGAGATGCTGGGGCCGATGCTCCAGCCGTCCTGCGCCTCCCCGCCGCGCCCGACGCTGACCGGGACCGTCCGCCGCAGCTTGCGGTCGCGCACGAACAGGTTCCAGTCGTAGCCCAGCGGCCCGGGCAGATTGCGCGCCAGCGAGGCGAAGGCGACGTAGCGGCCGTCGGCGGAGATCGTCGGCTCCCGGCTGTGGAAGTCGGCAGCCTGCCCACCCACCGCCACGCTGACCGTCTCGAGCGTGCCATGCCCAAGCGCCGGCGTGGCGGCGGCGACCGCGCCGACGATCACCCAAGCTGCCAAGGTCCGCCGCTGGCGGCGCAGCCTTGTTCGACGTTTCATGAAGCGACCTCGGGGCCACCAGCCCGGCCCAGGAGATCACGCCCGGTGCAGACCCGCATTGATCTGGATCATGCGCCGCCGCGTGCGGCGATGCCTGCTCGGTCATCGCGGAGCCGCTGGACGGCTGCGAGGGCCCTGCCCGGAAACCAGAAGGGTCTGGACTCTCTAGGGCCACGGCGGCCTGGAGCCTCCGGCCGCCCCGCGCCAAGGCGGGCTCGCGGCATGATCGCCGAAAGCGGCCAAGCGCCATGACGTGAGCCCGGTTTCAGCGTGCGTGCCCGCGCGCTCCGACCGGGCGGCCGTGGCGGTCAGCCTCGACATCGAGGCGGTGGAGGACCTGGAGGCGGTGCGCCGGGTCGACCCGATCCACCGGCAGGCCTGAGCCGGGGCCGCCTCAGCCGCCGGCCCCGCCATCCGCGCGCAGGTTCGTCTCCACCAGCACCGTGTCCGCCACGAACTCGGCCGCGTGCCAGGCGTCGGGTGGGAAGTGGAACACGCTGCCCGCGCCGAACTCCCGCCTGCCCGCCTCCGTCTCCAGCGTGCCGCCCCCGGCGACGACCTGGACGAACTGCTCGTGCGGGTGGCTGTGCCGCGGCGCCTTCGTACCGGCCGGGACCTCGACCATGACGAGCTCGACCCCCGCCCCGCTCAAGCGACGCTTGCGCACGCCCCCCTCCGGCCCCTCCGCCGGGACGGCACTCCAGTCGACGACGGACGTCCGCATGCCGGCCCCTCCCCAATGCGGCCGCCACGATGTCGGCCCCGAGCGGGCGGGTCAAGCGGTCGACCCCGACCAGGTGCAGGCGCAAGGCCAGAGTGCCGGCGGCGAACGGCGACGCCCTGGCCCTGGTGGGCCTGGTCAACCTCCATCTCGACCCCGATCTCAACTGGCCCGTGCGCCCCTACCTCGGCGGCGGCATCGGTGCCGCCTACGTCGCGCTCGACACCGGCGACGACGCCCCGCTCGAGGTCAACACCGGCGATGTCGACGACGTCACCTCCCACGAGGTCCTGGTCGGGCTGCGCTACACGTTCTGAGGCGTGTGACGGGGAGGCCCCCCGTCGCTTGACGTGAGTATCGGCAACGGCCATCGTTGCCTTCGATAGTTGAGCCACAAACGGGCGACACCGGTGGCGCAGGCGATTCTGTGGACTTCCCTTTATCGGATCGCATTGGCGCTGATGCTGTGCTGGTGCGCCGCCTTCGTCGCCCATGCCGACAGCGGCCGCCGCGTCGCCTTGGTCGTCGGCAACGGCGCGTACCAGAATGCACTGCACCTTCCTAACCCACCCAATGACGCCAAGGCTGTGGCAACGGCACTTCGCGGCCTCGACTTCGAGGTGATCGAGGCCGTCGACCTCGACCAGCCCGACATGATCGCCAAGGTCGACGAGTTCTCGGCCAAACTCGAAGGTGCTGATGCCGGCCTCTTCTTCTATGCCGGCCACGGTCTTCAGGTCGGCGGCGAGAACTATCTGGTCCCCATCGACGCCCGCCTGCAGCGCGAGGCCCAGGTCCGCCTGCAGACGCTGCCGCTGCAGACCGTGCTCGCCACCATGGAAGCAACCGTCGCCACGCGCATCGTCCTGCTCGACGCCTGCCGCGACAACCCGCTGGCCAACCGGCTCAAGAGTAGCTTGGTCGCGAGCCGCTCCTCCGCCGTCGGCCAGGGCCTGGCCGAGATCCGCACCGCAGTTGGCACGCTGATCGCCTATGCCACGGGCCCCGGCGACGTCGCCAGCGACGGCACGGGCACCCACAGTCCGTTCACCGGTGCGTTGCTCAAACACATCTCAACGCCCGGCATTGAAATCAGGCAGGTGTTTGGACGGGTGCGAGACGAGGTACTCAAACAGACTGGTGAACGCCAAGTACCGTGGGACAGTTCATCGCTTAGGGGCGAGTTCTATTTCAAACGGCTAGAGCCCACTATTCCAGCTCCATCGACCCAGCTCGCGTCCCCAACTTCGACCATCACCGCTTACGACGGCCGTGACCGGGAGGCGTTCGAGGTCATCGCGGAAAGCAGGCGAGCACACGACTTCGTTATCTTCTTGCAGCACTTTCCCGAGAGCATTCTTAGGCCGTTCGCTCAAAGCCGCCTCGAAGAACTCACGAAATTCGAAGTAAACACTCCACAACCGTTGAACGATAACGGAGATAAATCTCTGTCTAGCGAAGTTTCTACTATAACGACATCCTCGTCGCCCTCCCCTACAGTAGACGTATTGGCTGATCTACGATCAGCCGAAGCAAGTTTGAATATTTCACGTGACGAATGGCGAAAACTGCAGCAAAGCTTGACTGCTCTGGGGTTTGACACGCGTGGTGCAGACGGACGTCCTGGTTCCAACACACGCCACGCAATCATGAACTGGCAGTCCTCCAAAGCCGTGATCGCGAATGGTTATTTCGGACCGTTGCAACGCGAACTGATAGTGTCTGAAGCAAAGGCGTCTGTGGCTGCAAGGGGCCAGGAGACAGCCAAGCAAAATGCCACGAATCAAATAGCGTCGCTTGGCGAAATGGCTCCTAGCAATTCACCAATCAAAGCAGAATTGGCAACGACAAAGCGTAATTCAGACAGATTGAGCACATCCGGCACTTCACTTGTCGACGTAATTTTCCATCACGGTTCGAACAGCCTGAGCGACGGCGGGAAGGACCGATTGTATCGTGTTGCTCGGCTCATTAAGCAAAATAGAAGTCAAAAAATTGTCATCAAATCCATAGCTGCAGCTAGTGACGGCAGTAATTTGGAAGCCCTGAAGCGAGTTTCTCTGGATAGGGCTTCTATAGTAAGAGACTATCTTTATTCTCAAGGCATCTGGAGCAATCAAATGTTGACGGAGATACATAATCCACCTAAGTCAGCAGATAGTTCTAAATCCTCATCACTTGTTCCCGGTCAGTTCTATGGAGGTGTTAGTATCATACAATTAGACAAATAGATACTAAAGATCTCAAAACAAATCTACGACTTGCGTTCGTCGATCTCAAGCTACCAATCCACGGCTAAGACCTGATCGTCCCCGCGCGCGATCATCAGCCTCCAAGCCGCCCGCCCCGGGTCTGCTCGACGATGTCGCGGACGAGATCGGCGTCGATGTTGCGGCAGACCACCGAGATCTGGCGGCGCGGCTCCAGCACGACGTGGCGGGCCTCGTCCGGGTCTTCCACGCCCTGGCGACGCAGGGCGCCGTAGAGGTCGCTGCGGGTCAGGCCGCAGCAGTGCCGCTCGTCCTTGAGCACCTTGCCGCGCGCCACGAGCAGGGCGGGCCGCCGGTCGATCAGGACGGTGAAGCTGGGGAACTGGCGCAGCAGCACGACCAGACCGTGGGGGGCAGTGTGGGGCAATAGCCCCGCCCCGCACTGCCTCCAAACCACCAACGCGGTCTTGCATATAGGCGCAAATTCCTCTATACGCTTCGGCATGCCCACCCGCCGGCCCACCCCGCGTCGCCCGCCCCTGACCGCCCCGCGCGGCCAGCTGCGCGCCGCCTACCGCCTCACCGCCGGCATGTCCCGCACCAACCTCGCCCGCGCCGAGAACGTCACCCCGGCCGAGATCGACCAGCTCCTCGCCCAGCCCGACTTCCAGGAACTCCTCGCGGCCCTGGCCGAGATGGCAGGCCCTGCCGCCCGAGGAGCGCCTGCGCCAGCTCGAGCAGATGGCCTGGTGCGTGCTGGAGATGGCCGTCGGCACCGGCGACTGGCGGGCCGCCGCCTTCGTCGCCGACCAGATGCGCCGCGGCTGCCACCCCGCCCGCTCGCTGGCCCAAGCCGTCCTCGACGCCCAGGCCCGTGCCCTGGCGCAGAACCCCGGCAAGCCCGTCCGCCCGCGCCGTGCCCGCCCCTACGACGCCGTCGACGCCGCCCTCGGCCGCGCCGCCTCGGGCCTGCGCGCCATCCTCGGCATCGAGGAGGCGCTCACGCACCTGCCCGAGCCGAAGGCGGCCGAGCCGGTCGAGCCCGCCGCCGAGCCTGTGGCCGAGGCCCCGGCCCAGCCGGCCGCCAAACCCCGCCGCCCCAACCCGCTGACCGCCCGCCTGCGCGCCGGCACCGCCACCCACCTGCCGGCCCCCGCCGACGCCGAGCCGCGCCACCTGCTGCGCAGCTGGGCCCAGGGCCCCTGACCGGACGCGGCCTCGCCTACGCCTTCAGCCTCTGAAACGCCTCCAGCGCCCGCACCCGTGCCGCCGCATGGTCGACCACGGGCTGCGGGTAGTTCTGGCCGAGCCGGACATTGGCCGCCCGCAGCGCGTAGCCGCCCGCGGCCGCCGGGTCGTGGAGGAACTCGTCGGGCAGCCGGGCCAGCTCCGGCACCCAGCGGCGCACGTAAGCGCCCGCGGGGTCGAACTTGGCCGCCTGGCTGGTCGGGTTGAAGATGCGGAAATAGGGGGCGGCGTCCGTGCCGCAGCCGGCCACCCACTGCCAGCCCATGGCGTTGTTGGCCAGATCGGCGTCGCACAGCGTGTCCCAGAACCAGGCGGCCCCCTTCTGCCACGGGATCAGGAGGTCCTTGGTCAGGAACGAGGCCACGATCATCCGCACCCGGTTGTGCATGTAGCCGGTGTGCCAGAGCTCGCGCATGCCGGCATCGACGATCGGATAGCCGGTCCGCCCCCGGCACCAGGCGGCAAACAGGGCCTCGTCGTCCGACCAGGGGAAGCGGGCGAACTCGGGCCGCAGCGGCGTGTCCGGCAGCTGGGGGAAGTGGAACAGGAGGTGGTAGGCGAACTCGCGCCAGACCAGCTGGCGCAGGAACGCCTCGGCCCCGCCGCCCATCGCCGCCTGGGCGCGATGCCAGACCTGCCGCGGCGACAGCTCGCCGTGATGCAGCCGCGGCGACAGGCGCGACACGCCGGGCTCGGCCGGAAAGTCGCGCGCGCCCTTGTAGCCGCCGACCCGCTCGGCGACGAAGCCGTCGAGCTCGGCCCAGGCCGCCGCCTCGCCCGGCTCCCAGGTCTCGCGCAGGCCCCCGGCCCAGTCGGGTGCGGTCGGCAGCAGGTCCAGGGCCGCCAGCGCCTCGGGGTCGGGCCGCGACCGCCGGCCCCACCGGCGCCGGCGCCGGCAGCGGGACCGGCAACGGGCCCTGCTCGGCCCAGGCGCGCCAGAACGGCGTGAACACCTTGTAGGGCTCGCCGCCGGCGCGCTGCACCTCCCAGGGCTCGCGGCCCAGCGCACCGTTCCAGCTCCGCGCACGGATGCCGCGGGCCTCGAGATCCGCCTTGATCGCCTTGTCCTGGGCCACCGCCCAGGGCTCGTAGCGCCGGTTCCAGAACACCGCCCCGGCCCCGTGCGCGGCGATCAGCCGGTCCAGCTCCGCGCCCGCATGGCCGCGCGCCAGCACGCAGCCCCAGGCCCAGGGCACCCAGCCCGCGCCTGCAGGCCGGCCAGCGAGCCGTGCAGCCACCAGCGCGCCGCACCGCCCGGGCGCCAGGGCCCGGCCGCCTCGTCGTCCAGGATGTAGACCGGGACCACCTCACCGCCCTCGGCCAGGGCGGCCGTCAGCGCCGGGTTGTCGGCGACCCGCAGGTCGTTGCGGAACCAGACGAGCGTGGGCTGGGTCACAGGGCGATCCGATGGCTCTGGGCGTCCGGCTCGGCGGCCAGGACGGCATGGGGAAAACGGAACACCCGCGCGTCGCCCAGGAGATAGGCGTGAAAACCTGTGGGGAAAAATCGCTGGATCGCGGGATCAAGCACGTTGAGGCCGCCGGTAAAGCTGCCTAAGGCCGGCAGCAGCAGCCGGTCGGCGTCGGCCACGAAGCAGCGGCAGGCGAGGTTGCGGCGCCTGGTGTGCAGCCGGGCCTTGGGGTGCAGGTGGCCCGCGATCTCGCCCGGCGCACCCGTGGGCGCGTGGCGCAGCACCAGCCCGCCCACGGCGAGCTCGGGCACGGTGGCCCCGCCCAGGGCCAGCGGCACCACCGGGTCGTGGTTGCCGGTCACCCAGACCCAGCGCCGCTGGCGGGTCAGCGCGCACAGCCGGTCGAACAGGTCGGGCGACAGCTCGCTGCCGCCGCGGCGGTCGTGGAACCCGTCGCCCAGGCTCACCACCGTGTCGGGCCGCAGCCGGGCGACCAGCGCCTCCAGCCGCGCCAGCGTGGCGTGGCTGTCGTAGGGCGGCAGCAGGCTGCCGCGCCGCGCGAAGGCCCCGCCCTTCTCCAGGTGCAGGTCGGCCACGACCAGCATGGCGTAGCGCGGCCAGAACACGGCACCGGCCGGGTCGAGCTCGAGGGTCTGGCCGTGGAGTTCCAGCTGCATGCGGAGCAGAGATCTAGTCGGCCATGGCCTCCGCGACCAGTTCCGCCACCGCCTCGTCCAGCGATTCGTCGAGCTCGTCGCCGGCCACGAACTCCTTGCCGATCCCGGCGATGATCGAGACCGCGAAGGGCGAGATGCGCTCCAGCGTCACGTGGCGGATGCGGCCCTCGACCGCGACCAGGAGGTCGGCCAGGCGCCGGATGTCGGTGAGGCCGGCCGCCGCCTCGGCCCGTGCCGCGCGCAGGAGCACGTGGTCGGGGTCGTACTTGCGCAGCACGTCGTAGATCAGGTCGGCGCTGAACAGCACCTGGCGGCCGGTCTTCTCCTGGCCGGGATGGCGCCGCTCGATCAGGCCGGCCACGACCGCACAGTTGCGGAAGGTCCGCTTGATCAGCGAGCTCTCGGCCATCCACTCCTCGAGATCGTCGCCCAGGATGTCGACCGCGAACAGCCCGGCCACGTCGGTGACCGGTGCGGCCCCCCAGGTGGCGATGCAGTAGTCCGAGGCCACGAACCCCATCGGCCGCAGGCCCCGCCGCTCCATGCGCCGGGTCAGCAGCATGCCCAGGGTCTGGTGCGCGTTGCGGCCCGCGAAGCAGTAGGCGACCAGATAGTGCCTGGCCCCGCGCTGGAAGGTCTCGACCAGGAGCTCGTCCGGTGCGGTGAGCTGCGAGCGCCGCGCCTGGGCCGCCAGCCACTCGCCGACCTGCTGCGGCAGCCGGTGCCAGGTCGACGGCTCGGCCAGCAGATGGCGCACCCGGTCGGCCAGATGCGTGGTCAGCGGCAGCTTGCCGCCGGCATAGGCCGGGACCTTGGGATCGCGGCCGGTCTTGGCCAGCGCCCACGATCACCTCGTTGTTGCGGATGCCCTCGAACGCCAGCAGCCGCCCGGCGAACAGGAAGGTGTCGCCGGGTGTGAGCATCGAGACGAAGTACTCCTCGACCTCGCCCAGCACCTTGCCGCGCCCCAGCCGCACCCGCATCACCGGCGCCTCGACGATGGTGCCGATGTTCATGCGGTACTGGCGGGTGAGCTTGGGATCGCTCAGCCGCCACAGCCCGTCCTCGCCCCGCGCCAGGCGGCGGTAGCGGTCGTAGGTCGCCAGCGCGTAGCCGCCGGTGGCGACGAAGCGAGATCACCGCGTCGAAATCGGCGCGCGTGAGCTCGGCGAAGGGTGCCGCCTCGCGGACCTCGGCGTAGAGCAGGTCGGCGTCGAACGGCCCGGAGCAGGCGACGCCGGTGACGTGCTGGGCCAGCACGTCGAAGCCGCCCGGGAACAGCTGCCCGCCGTCCAGCGTGTGCTCGGCCAGCGCGTCCTGGGCGGCGATGCATTCCAGCACCTCGAACCGGTTGGCCGGCACCAGGGCCGCCTGGCTGGGCTCGTCGAGCCGGTGGTTGGCGCGGCCGATCCGCTGCAGCAGGCGGGCCGCACCCTTGGGTGCCCCCACCTGGACGACGAGGTCGATGTCGCCCCAGTCGATGCCGAGATCGAGCGAGGAGGTGCAGACCACCGCCCGCAGCGGCCCCGCGGCCATGGCGGCCTCGACCTTGCGCCGCTGCTCGACCGCGAGGCTGCCATGGTGCAGTGCGATCGGCAGGTTCGCCTTGTTCAGCCGCCACAGCGCCCCGAACATCAGCTCGGCCTGGGCGCGGGTGTTGACGAACACCAGCGTGACCCGGCGCTCGCCGATCAGCCGGTAGACGTCCCTGGCGGCATAGACCGCCATGTGCCCGGCCCAGGGCATCTCGCCCTCGGGCAGCAGCAGGCTCGACCTCGCGGCTCGGCACCGGGATCGCCCTGGACGATCGCCACCTCGTCGGGCCGCGGCGACAGATAGCGCTGCAGCCGCGCCGGTACCGCCACGGTCGCCGACAGCCCGACGAAGCGCGCCTGCGGCGCCAGCCGGCGCAGCCGCGCCACGCGCGAGGCTGAACAGCGCCCCGCGCTTGCTCTCCGCCAGCGCGTGCAGCTCGTCGAGCACGACGCAGCGCAGGCTCGCGAAGTAGCTCGCGGGCATTCTCGTAGGACAGCAGCAGCGCCAGCGATTCCGGCGTGGTCAGCAGCATGTCCGGCGGATGGGTCCGCTGCCGCGCGCGCCGGTTCTGCGGCGTGTCGCCGGTCCGCGTCTCGATCCGCACCGCCAGACCCATCTCCTCGACCGGCCGGGTCAGATTGCGCGCGATGTCGGTGGTCAGCGCCTTGAGCGGCGAGACGTAGAGCGTGTGCAGCCGCCCGCTGGACCCCGCGCTCGTGCAGCTCGACCAGGCTCGGCAGGAACCCGCCCAGCGTCTTGCCGCCGCCCGTGGGCGCGATCAGCAGCGTGTCGCGGCCCTGCCGCGCGAGGTCGAGCATCTCGGCCTGGTGGCGGCGGAGCTGCCAGCCGCGGGCGGCGAACCATTGCGCGAACGGCTCGGGCGCGGCGGCGAGTTGTTCCGGTACGGCGGGATGGTCGTTCATCGTCTCAAGCGTGCAGCGACGGGTTCCCGACTAACACAGCTCCGCACCCTTTGCTCGCGCACGAAATCCGCCTAAACACCGAAACCGACTCCATTCCCGCCTCGTCTGGTTTCCCATGTCCCTCGACCGCGACGTCATCGCCGCCAGCAAGGCCTGGCCGATCCAGGAGGCCCAGCGGCT
>CAVYMA010000011.1:0-150274 GCA_963769465.1 uncultured Alphaproteobacteria bacterium | reverse complement strand
CTGCGTGCGGCCGACCGCACTGTGCAGGAGTTCGCCGGGCCTGTCGCCGCCGCGGAGGGCGCGGGCAGGGCTCTCGGCAACGCCCTGCGTGCGGGACGTCTCGATGGTGACGCCGAGTTTCATCAGGCTCTGTACACGCGAGCGATCCGGGCCGTAGGCATCACCCGGCCGGACATCTTGACGCCGGAGGAACTTGGCAAGACTATGTAATCAATAAACTACCTGGGAGAGGATACTCTCCAGGGGGGCGCCGATGAAAGAACTGTTGACGATCGGTCAAATGCTGACCGTCCATGCCCGCGTTCTCGGCGAGACTGCCGGTGCGCGCGACCTCGAGCGCGCCATGACCTTCCGGCAGTGGAATGCGCGCGCCTGCCGGCTCGCCAACGCGCTGCTCGGTCTGGGCCTGCGCAAGGGCGACCGCGTCGCGGTGCTGGCCTATAACTGTGTCGAATGGGCTGGAGATCTACGCCGCCGCCGCGAAGGCCGGGCTGGTGGCCGTCCCGATCAACTTCCGGCTGGTCGGCCCGAGATCCGCTACATCGTCGAGGATTGCGAAGCCTCCGCGCCTGATCGTGCAGGACGACCTGCTCGGACCGTCGAGGCGATCCGCGGCGATGCTGTCCGTTCCAGTCCGGCAACATGATCCATTTCGGCGGGAGCCCGCTGCCCCGCCGGGCTATCGCGCCTACGAGGACCTGATCGCCGCGGCGAGCGATCGCCGAGCCGGACGTCCTCTGCCGCCGAACGATCCCTGGACGCTCATGTACACATCGGGCACGACCGGCAAGCCGAAGGGCGCGATCCGCAGCCACCGGGCACGGCGTGCTGCTGCTCGCTGGTCACCGACATCGAACTCGGCCTTCAGCGGCGCGACGACGCGCTTGCTCGTCATGCCGATGTGCCACGCCAACTCGCTCTACTTCTTCGGCGCCTTCGCCTATCTGCGGCGGCACGGTCTCGGTCTACTCGCGCAAGAGCTTCGATCCCGAGCATTGCCTGCGCACTCTCGGCGAGCGGCGAATACCTTCACCTCGCTGGTGCCGACGCAGTACGTCATGATGCTCGACCTGCCGCACGCCGTGCGCGAACGGCCTCGACTTCGAGCCGGGTCGAGAAGCTGATGATCTCCTCCGCGCCCGCGCGGCGGACACCAAGCGCGCGGTCATGGAGATATTTCCGCAACTCCGGCCTGTTCGAGCTTTACGGCTCGACCGAGGCCGGCTGGGTGACGATGCTGCATCCGCACGAGCAGTTCGACCAAGCTCGGCTCGGTCGGCCGCGAATGCGTCGGCTCGGCACCGATCCGGCTGCTCGACGAGAACGGCGAGGAGGTACAGGACGGCGAGGTCGGCGAACTCTTCTCCTGCACGCCCTATACTGTTCGACGGCTACTGGAAGCTGCCGGAGAAGACCGCGGAGGCGTTCAGCGGCGATTACTGCACGGTCGGCGACATGGCCCGTCGCGACGAGCGAGGGCTACATCCGTCTCGTCGACCGCAAGAAGCAACATGATCATCACCGGCGGCGAGAACGTCTATCCCTCCGAGGTCGAGGCGGTGCTGGGCGGGCATCCGGCGGTGAAGGACGTCGCCGTGATCGGCCTGCCGGACGACAAATGGGGCGAGCGCGTGCATGCCGTCGTGGTGCTGCGCGAGCGGTGCGAGCGTGAGCGAGGCCGACCTCCTCGCCTGGTGCCGGGACGCGCTCGCCGGCTACAAGCGGCCGCGCCTGCATCTTCCTGCGCGACCACGAGATGCCGCGCACCGCGACCGGCAAGATCCTGCATCGCATCCTCAAGACGCAACTGAGGCCAAACAGGGAGGCTGACCCGTGACGAGCCCATCGAGCGGCGGCGTTGACCTGAACGCCGACGTGAACGCCTGGTGCTGCCTGGATCGCGAACTTCCTGAACGCGCGCGGCGTCGACCGCATCTTCGGCCTGCAGGGCGGCCACATCCAGCCGATCTGGGACCACATCGCCCGGCAGGGCATCCGCATCATCGACGTGCGCGACGAGGGCGCGGCGGTGCACATGGCGCACGCGCACGCCGAGCTGCACCGGCAGCTCGGCGTCGCGATGGTGACGGCGGGCCCCGGCGTCACCAATACCGTCACCGCGATCGCCAACGCCTGGCTCGCGCGCATGCCGGTGCTGCTGATCGGCGGCTGCACCTCGCGCCCGCAGGCCAACATGGGCCCGCTGCAGGACATCCCGCATGTCGACATCCTGCGCCCGGTCACCCGCCCCTCGCGGACGCTGCGCGTCGCCGATCAGGTGATCCGCGAACTGGACGAGGCCGTCTCGCGCGCCATGGGCGACCTCGGCGAGCCGGGCCCGGTCTATCTCGAGATCCCGACCGACGTGCTGCGCACGACCGTGCCGCCGCATCTCATCCTCGACGACTGGATGCGCCCCAAGCCGCCGCGCACCATCCAGCCGGACCCGGCCGGCGTCGCCGCGGCCGTCGACGCGATCTGGTCGGCCAAGCGGCCCGCTGGTGATGACCGGCCGCGGCGCCAGGCAAGCAGGCGCCGAGCTGGTGCGTCTGCTCGACCGGACCGGGGCGCTCTATCTCGACACGCAGGAGAGCCGCGGGCTGGTGCCGCCGGAGCATCCGGCGGTCGTGGGTGCCATGCGCGCCGCCGCCATGACCGAGGCCGACCTGGTGCTCGTGATCGGCCGCAAGCTCGACTACCAGATGGGCTACGGCTCGCCGGCCGTGTTCCCCAACGCGCGCTTCGTCAGGCTCGCCGACACGGCGGGCGAGCTGATCGACAACCGGCGCGGCGAGCCCGAGCTGCTGGCCACGCCGGCGCTGGCGCTGGAGGCCATGGTCGAGGCCGCGGGCAATCGCGCGCCCGCGGTCGACCGCACCTGGACCGAAGGCCTGCGCCGGCGCCACCAGGAGCGCTCCGCCAAGGCGTCACAGTCCGCCGCACAGCTGACGGTCGGCAGCGACGGCAAGATTCATCCCGGCGCCATCTTCGCAGCGCTGAAGGAACTCGCCGACCCGGACTTCATCGCCATCGCCGATGGCGGCGATCTGCTCAGTTTCGCCCGGGTCGGGCTCGAGTCCGGGACCTACATGGATGCCGGAGCCTTCGGCTGCCTCGGCGTCGGGGTGCCGTATGCCGTCGCCGCCTCGCTGGCCTTCCCGGACGCCAGGTGATCTGCATCACCGGCGACGGCGCCTTCGGCATCAACGCCATGGAGATCGACACCGCCGTCCGGCACGGCGCCAAGGCCGTGTTCATCGTGTCCAACAACGCCGCCTGGAACATCGAGCGCTACGACCAGGAGGCCAACTATGGCGGCCGCGTCGTCGGCACGCTGCTCGCCCACTCCGACTATGCCGCCATGGCCCGCGCCTTCGGGCTGCATGGCGAGCGGGTGGAGAAGCCCGAGGATCTGAAGGGTGCGATCGCGCGGGCGCTGGCGAACGCGCCGGCGCTCGTCGACGTGGTCACCTCGCAGACCGTGGTGTCGTCGGATTCGCAAAAGGGCCTGGGCTTCGTGCCCGACTACCAGGCGCTGACCGCCTGGGACGACGCCGAACGCAAGCGGCGCGAGGGCTAACGCCCGCGCCGCTCGCCGCGCCGGGTCCGCCCGGCAATCCATCGTCATCCGGACAGGGCAAGCCGCTCGTGCCCGGACACCCACACTCTTGGACCGGGAGGTCAGGGATGGATCTGCATCAGAACTTCATCGACGGTCGGTTCGCAGGTGCCGGCGGTGGCGGTGCGCCCATCGAGGTGCTGAACCCGGCCCGCGACACGGTGATCTCGCACATTCCGGACTCGCCGGCCGCCGTGGTCGACGAGGCGGTGGCTTCCGCCAAGCGGGCCCAGGCGGATTGGGAGAGGCTGCCGGCGATCAAGCGGGCAGGGTACCTGCGCCAGATCTCGGCCAAAATCCGTGCGAACGCCGAGGAGATCGCGCGGGTGATCTCCGAAGAACAGGGCAAGATCCTCGACCTCGCCCGGGTCGAGGTCGCCTTCACCGCCGACTACATCGACTACATGGCCGAGTGGGCGCGCCGCATCGAAGGCGAGATCCTCCAGAGCGACCGGCCCGGCGAGACCATCTTCCTGTTCCGCCAGCCGATCGGCGTCGTCGCGGGCATCCTGCCCTGGAACTTCCCGTTCTTCCTGATCGCGCGCAAGGCCGGCGCCCGCGCTGGTCACCGGCAACACCATCGTGATCAAGCCCAGCGAAGAGACGCCGCACAACGCCGTCAAGTTCTGCGCAGCTGGTGGCCGAGACCGAGCTGCCGCCGGGCGTGATCAACATCGTCACGGCCGCGGCGGCACGACGGGTCAGCGCGCTGGCGCTGCATCCCGACGTGCGGCATGGTCAGCTTCACCGGCAGCGTCGAGACCGGCTCGGAGATCATGGCCGCCGCAGCGACGAACATCACCAAGGTCAACCTCGAGCTCGGCGGCAAGGCGCCGGCGATCGTGGTGGCCGACGCCGACCTCGATCTCGCCGTCAAGCCGATCAAGGCGTCGCGCGCGCTCAACAGCGGGCAGGTCTGCAACTGCGCCGAGCGGGTCTACGTGCAGCCGCACGATCGCCGACGAGTTCGTCGAGAAGCTCGCGGCGCGAGATGAAGGCGACGCGCTACGGCGATCCGCTGGGCGACAAGCCGATCGACATGGGCCCGCTCATCAACAGGGCCGGGGTACGAGAAGGTCAAGGACCTGGTCGACGGCGCGCTGGCCGCAGGGCGCCGAACCGCGTCACCGGCGGCAAGCGTCGCCGACCTGGGAGCCGGCAACCACTACGAGCCGACCGTCCTGGTCAATTGCCGCCAGGACATGGACATCGTGCAGCAGCGAGATGTTCGGCCCGGTGCTGCCGGTGGTCACGTTCGAGCGACCTGGACGAGGCCATCGCCTTCGCGAACGACTCGGTCTACGGCCTGACCTCGTCGATCTACACCCGCGACCTCAACGACGGCGCTGCGGCCTGCCACGAGCTCCACTTCGGCGAGACCTACGTCAACCGCGAGAACTTCGAGGCGATGCAGGGCTTCCACGCCGGTCACGGCCGCTGCGCGGCATCGGCGGCGCCGACGGCAAGCACGGGCTCTCGAGCACACGCAGACCCACGTGGCCTACATCCAGATCTGACGGCCGCTGCCGGGGCCGGCCATCGGCGGCCGGCCCCATCCGTCACGGGAGAGCTGCCATGCGCCCCAGCTTCGATCTCGACGGCAAGGTGGCCCTGGTCACGGGTGCTTCGGGCGGGCTTGGCTGCCATTTTGCGCGCACCCTGGCCGAGGCCGGTGCGCGGGTCGCCCTGGCCGCGCGCCGCAAGGAGCAGCTCGAGGCCAACGTGGCCGAGATCGGCGCCGACCGGGCGATCGCCGTCGCCCTCGACGTGACCGATCCGGTGAGCGTTGACCACGCGCTGGCCGAGGTCGCCGACCGCCTCGGCCCGGCGACGATCGTGGTCAACAATTCCGGCGTGACCGCCACGCGCTCGGCCCTCGACCTCGATCCGGACGAGTGGGACCGGATCATGGACACCAACCTCAAGGGTGCCTGGCTCGTGGCCCGCGGCCGCGGCGCGTCAGCTGATCGACGCCAAGCTGCCGGGCAGCATCGTCAACATCGCCTCCATCCTGGGCTTCCGGGTCGCCGGCCATGTCGCGGCCTACACCGCCTCGAAGGCGGCGCTGGTCCAGCTCACGCGGGCCCTGGCCCTGGAGTGGGCCCGTCATCGGATCCGGGTCAACGCCATCGCGCCCGGCTACGTCGAGACCGACCTCAACCGCGATTTCTTCGCCTCCGACGCCGGCAAGGCCATGGTCGCCCGGATCCCGCAGCGGCGGCTCGGTCGGCTCGAGGACCTGGACGGACCGCTCCTGCTCCTGGCCTCGGACGCGTCCGCCTACATGACCGGCAGCGCCATCGTGGTCGACGGTGGCCACCTCCACTCGACCTTGTGAGCCTGAACCCGGGAGCCCGCGATGGCTGAGAAGAGTGCGTTTCCCGGCCTGGATGGCTGGCTCGAGGCCTGGACCTCGGCCTTGCGTCAGACGCCTGCCGCCGACGCGCAAGCCGAGCTGGCGGCACGGCTGCTTCGACCCACGCAACTGGCTGGGGGTCGGCGGCGCCGCGCTGGAGCAGCCGTTCGAGACCGTCCTCGGCCTGCCGCGCCTGGCCGACGTTCCCGACCTCGACCGCAAGCTCCTGGGCCTCTTGCAGAACTGGGCCAGCGTGACGCAGCGCAGCGCCGAGTACGGGACCATCGTGGCGCAGGTCTGGATGAAGGCCTATGCCGACTTCCTGCCGGCGCTGCAGGTCGCTGCCGGCAGAAGGCAAGCCCGTGACCGGCGGGCGCGAGCTGCTCGACCGCTGGACCGCCACGGTCAACGAGCGCCTGCTCACGGCCCAGCGCTCGCAGGACTTCCTCCAAGCGCAGCGGCGCCTGCTCGACTCGCTCCTCAAGAGCCGGGCGGCCGAGCACGACCTGGTCGAGATCGGTGCCAAGGCCATGGACCTGCCGACGCGCAGCGAGATGGACGACGTGCACAAGACCCTGCACGAGCTGAAGCGGGAGGTGCGCCGGCTCAAGCGGCGGCTGGCCGCGGCGGAGGAGGCCGGGAGCGGCGCCGGGCAGCCGGTTGAAGGTGGTCGCCGGCAGCGACAAGAGCGAGCGAGGCAAGGCATGATCGAACTCGCTCCGCAGGCCGCCCTCGCCGAGGGCTGGGAGACGCAGCGCAAGTTCGTCGACGCGCTCGGCCGGCTCGGCAGGATCCGCGACGCGGACGTGCAGATCGGCACCACGCCCAAGGACGAGGTGCTGCGGATCGACAAGACGGTGCTCTACCGCTACCGGCCCCTGGTCGAGAAGCCCGCACCCGTCCCGGTCCTGCTCACCTACGCCCTCGTCGGGCGCTACACGATTCTGGACCTCCAGGAGGACCGCTCGCTGGTCCGCAACCTGCTGCGCGCCGGCCTCGACGTCTATGTCGTCGACTGGGGCCATCCCGAGCCGGGCCGACCGCTTCGCCGGCCTCGACGATTACGTGAACGACTATGTCGCCGCCTGCGTCGACGAGATGCGCCGCCGGCACGGCGTCGACGCCGATCAACCTGCTGGGTGTCTGCCAGGGCGGTGTGGTCAGCCTTTGCTACACCGCCCTCCACCCTGGCCGGATCCGCAACCTGATCACCACCGTCACCCCGGTCGACTTCCATGCCGACCGGACCGAAAACCGGATCGACCGCGGCTTCATGAACGTCTGGGCGCGCAGCCTGGAGCCTGGCGACATCGACCGGCTGGTCGACGAGCTCGGCATCGTGCCGGGCGAGTTCGTGGGCTACCTGTTCTCGCTGATGACGCCGGGCCGCAGCCTGACCAAGTACAATCTCGACCTCATCGACGCCGCCGGCGGACGAGGCCAAACTGCTCAACTTCCTGCGCATGGAGCGCTGGCTCGCCGACCGGCCGCACCAGCCGGGCGAGGTGTCGCGGCAATGGCTCAAGGAACTCTACCAGGACAACAAGCTGATCAAGGACGAGTTCGTCCTCGACGGCGAGACCGTCCGACTTGCGCGACATCACGTGCCCGGTGCTCAACATCTACACCGAGACCGACCACATCATCCCGCCCGAGATGTCCAAGGCGCTGAATGGGCGGGTGGGCAGCGAGGACTTCACCGAGGTCGTGCTCAAGGGTGGCCATATCGGCATCTTCGTCAGCGCCCGGTCGCTGGAGCCAGCTCAGCCGCAACGATCGTCGACTGGCTGGCGCAGCGGTGAGTGCCGGATCGACCGGGCGGAGGGTGCGAGCATGGACGTGATGTACACGGCGGAAGCCACCTCCTCGGGCGGCCGCGAGGGCAGGGTGCGGACCGCGGACGGGGTCGTCGACCTGCCCCTGTCGATGCCGAAGGAGCTGGGCGGCTCCGGCACGGCCCGGCACCACCAACCCAGAGGAGCTGTTCGCCGCCGGCTACGCCGCCTGCTTCGAGAACGCGATCCTGCGCGCGGCTCGCGAGCGCAAGCTCCGGCTCGACCGGGACGTCGGTGACCGCGCGCGTCGGCATCGGCCGGATGGAGAACACGCGGTTCAACCTGACCGTCGACCTCGCCGTGTCCCTGTCGGCATCGAGCGCGCCGAGGCCGAGGCGCTGGCCACGGCCGCGCACGAGGAGATCTGCCCCTATTCGCGCGCGACGCGCGGCAACATCGCGGTGAGCGTGGCGGTTCTCTGAGAGCCTCTGGTTCGCGGCGGTGAGCGCAGCTCGAAAATCACTGCACACCATTATTGATGATTCTATGCTGCGAAGATCAGTTCCTACAGGCTGTCCTTCAAACTAATCTGCCTGCTCTGCCTTCAGCTGACAATGGCACAACAGCGCACTGACGAAAGTGCTGAACGGCGCTTGCCCACGCTCTCCACGCCCCGAGGACGCCTCGGAAGTGGAGATTGCTTGGCGTATCCAGGAGCTTCGTGGCGAGTTCGGCCAGTGCGGGCGACAGGTCTGCGGAGGCCGAATCCAGAGCCGGCAACCTGTGCGCATTGCACACGATCGACTTGCCCTGCTTTGCCTAATGTCCCTGCAAGCCAAGGCGATCAGCCAGTCCCGGCCAACGCTCGCGCCATGCGAGACTGCTGCGCAACGGCCGCATCGTCGCGTCCCAGCGCACCTCGGCGAGTGCGTCACAAGGTTGGAGTATAAGCGAGCGCACCGACTGCGCTCAGGCCGCGATACTTGCGCCCATGACCGCCGCATGATTGACCGCGACTTGCCCGAGACATCTGGACGTCAAGTCTGGACAGGTTCACTTGAGATTCTTTCCACAATCGATACGCCGGTCTGCACTCCGGCGCGGTAGCACGAGCCGGGCATCGATCCCTCATGTCGGATCTCTACGCGTCGAGTGATCGACAGGTGGCCGGAGCCGAGGATGGCACGTGAAGTTTTTTGCTTGAGGACGACGGGAAACTCTTGCCGCGCGCCTTCTTTCGCTTAGTTCCCTCCGCGCGTAACTGTTCGCGGCATACGCCGTGAACGCTAAGCATGCCCGGCCGTACCGGGTGGCTGCGTGGGGAGCAAGCGGCCGGAGACGGGCATCGGTGCCGTGGGCAAGGAATTGGCGTTGACCCGGACGGCATGTCCGGCAGGGAGGCAACAATGCGGATCGTGGACGACGCGACCGGTCTCGCCATGCGGTGCGGGACGTATTGATGGCGGACGCCATGGTGAGCCAGGGCGCCGCCTTGGATACCTTCCCCAAGCTTCTGCTTCATCACGCGGAGCAGCGTGGCGATCGGCCGGCGATCAGGGAGAAGCGTCGCGGGCTCTGGCGCACGTTGACGTGGCGCGCACTGGCCGAAGAAGTCGAGGCGCTCGCGGCCGCGTTGGCAGCCCGGGGCGTGGCTCGCGGCAGCCGTGTCGCCTTCATCGGCGACAACCGGCCGCGCCTGTTCGCGGGCATCTGTGCCTCCCAGGCGCTGGGTGCGGTCGCGGTCCCCTTGTTCCAGGACGCGACGGCCGAAGAGATCCTCCATCCGTTGCGCGCGGCCGAGGTGACCCATGTGTTCGCGGAGAACCAGGAGCAGGTCGACAAGTTGCTGGCGATCCTTCCGCAATGTCCGGCGCTCCGCTGCATCGTGTTCGACGACGACCGCAGCATGGGCCACTACCGGCAGCC
Organism: uncultured Alphaproteobacteria bacterium; assembly: GCA_963769465.1. Lineage (GTDB taxonomy): Bacteria > Pseudomonadota > Alphaproteobacteria > Geminicoccales > Geminicoccaceae > Benzoatithermus. The sequence goes on along the minus strand of CAVYMA010000011.1, from coordinate 140,598 downwards.
CTGCCTCGTCCACTACGACGTGCTTCTCGCCGCCGGTCGGACGGCCGCCCAGGAGGCGCGTGCCTCGCTGCGCGGCGAAATCGCCCGCGGTTCCGGCAGCGACCCGGCCTTCCTGTTCTTCACCGCACGCGCCGCGGGAACGACCAAGGGCGTGGTCTTCGACAGTGCGCCACTGATCGAGCGGATGCGCACGGTTGCCGGCATCGAGGGCCTGGGCGACGGCGATGTGACCCTGGCCTACCTGCCGCCCGGCTGGCTGTGCCCGATGCTGCTCAGCTACGTACTACCGATGGTGACCGGCTCCAGTGTCTGCTGCCCGGAATCATCCGACACGCTGCTGGCCGACATGCGCGAGATCGCGCCGACCTGCTTTCTCGCGACGCCGCGCATGCTGGCCACGATCGTCTCGCAGGTCACGCTTCGCATCGAGGCCGCCGGCGGCCTCAATCTGGCGCTCTACCGGCGCGCCGCCGTCCTGGCCGGACGGATCGGCCAGCGAACCCTGGCCGGCCAGTCGACCTCCATCGGCGACCGCCTGGCGTCGGGCTTCTACGACGTCCTGATCTACGGGCCGCTGCGCGACGCGCTCGGCATGACACGCGTGCGCGCCGCCTACACCTCGGGTGACGTGATCGACCCGGCGCTCTTGACGTTCTTTCGTGCCATGGGCGTCAACCTCAAGCAGCTCTACGGCTCGACCGAGACTGCCTTCACGGTGGCCATGCACCGCAACGGGCAGGTGGCTCCGGATTCGGTCGGCGCGCCGGTCGACGGGGTCGAGCTTGCCTTCTCGTCCGGAGACGAGATCCTCGTCCGCTCGCCGGGGTTGTTTCGCGAGTATCTTGGCGATGCCGAGGGCACCCGCCGGGCGCGCGACGCCGACGGCTGGTTCCATACCGGCGACATCGGCCATCTCGGTCCGGACGGACAGTTGCGGATACTCGACCGCGCCGGCGACCTGGGCAGGCTCGGCGACGGCACCGTCTACGCGCCGCGGCAGATCGAGAACCGGATCAAGGCCTCGCCCTACATCCGCGAGGCGATCGCCCTGGGTGCTGGACGCGAGATGGTCTGTGCCATGATCGACCTCAACACGGCGGCGGTCGGTCGCTGGGCCGACGGGCAGGGCATCCCCTACACCGGCCATGCCGACCTCGCCTCGCGCGACGAGGTCTATGGCCTGATCGCGGGCATCCTCGCCGAGGTCAACGCCGCACTGGCCGGCGATCCGGCCCAGGCCGCGTGCCAGATCCGTCGCTTCCTGCTTCTGCCCAAGGAACTCGATGCGGACGACGGCCTGCTGACCCGGACCGGCAAGATCCGCCGCGATGTCGCAGCCCAGCGGTTCGCGCCGCTGGTGGACGCACTCTATGGCGGGCTTGCGGTGGCGCCGAACCCGCTCGCCGGCGAAGGCCACGGTGCCGAGGCCGAGGCCAGCGAGGTGATCATCCGCGACGTCGCTGCCGTGTCCTCGCCTGCCGCGAGGAGAGCAGCATGAGCGCCATGGCACCCCTGCCGTCGTTCGAGCGCGCCTTTCCGATCGGTGATCCGATCCTCGAACTCGAATTCGATCTCGCTGCGGTTCGGCGGCGTGAAGGCGCTGACCAACATCTCGTTCGACGTCCTGGAGCACGAGATCCGCGCGATCATCGGTCCCAACGGTGCCGGCAAGAGCTCGATGCTCAACGTCATCAACGGCATCTATGCACCCCAGGAGGGCACGATCCGCTTTCGCGGCGAGCCGCTCGGGCCCATGAAGCCGGAGCGCGCCGCCCGCCTCGGCATCTCGCGCACCTTCCAGAACATCGCCCTGTTCCGCCGCATGAGCGTGCTCGACAACATCATGGCCGGGCGGACCCTGCACACCCATGCCAACTTCCTCGAGGTCGGGCTGAAGCTGCCGCGGGCGCGGCGCGAGGAGGCCGCGAACCGGGAGAAGGCGGACGAGATCATCGAATTCCTCGAGATCGAGCATATCCGCAAGACCCCCGTCTCGAGGCTGCCCTATGGCCTGGAGAAGCGGGTCGAGCTGGGGCGGGCCCTGGCCGCCGAGCCCAAGATCCTGCTGCTCGACGAGCCGATGGCCGGGATGAACGTCGAGGAAAAGCAGGACATGTGCCGCTTCATCCTGGACGTGAACGACCATTACGGCACCACGATCGTCCTGATCGAGCACGACATGGGCGTGGTCATGGACATCTCCGACCGCGTGGTCGTGCTCGACTACGGCAAGAAGATCGGCGATGGCACGCCCGCCGAAGTCCGCTCCAACCAGGATGTCATCGACGCCTATCTCGGCGTCGCGCACTGAAGGCCGGCCATGATAGAATTCCTCTTCTTTCTCGAGGTACTGATCGGCGGCCTGCTGTCGGGCGTGATGTACTCGCTCGTCGCACTCGGTTTCGTGCTGATCTACAAGGCGTCGTCGGTGTTCAATTTCGCGCAGGGCGCCATGGTGTTCTTCGCCGTGCTGTCCTTCGTGGGCTTCATGGAACTGGGCCTCCCGTTCTGGGCGGCGTTGCCGGTCACGGTCGGCCTGATGGTCCTGGTCGGCATGGCGACCGAGCGCCTGGTCCTGCGGCCGCTGGTGAACCAGAACGAGGACACGCTCCTGATGGCGACCATCGGGCTCGCCTTCGTGCTCGAAGGTGCCGCCCAGATGGCCTGGGGCGTGGAGGTGCGCCGGCTCGACCTCGGCATTCCCGACATCCCGATTCCCTGGCTCGCCGACAATCTCGGGCTGTTCGTCAGCACGCTGGACATCACCGCGGGCATCGTGGCGGCCACGATGGTGGCCGTGCTGGCGCTGGTGTTCTCCAAGACCAAGGTCGGGCTGGGCCTGCGCGCGGTGGCCGACGGGCATGCCGCGGCCATGTCGATCGGCATCCCGCTCCAGCACATCTGGATGCTGGTCTGGGCGACCGCGGGCGTCGTCGCGCTGGTGGCGGGCATGCTCTGGGGTGCTCGCAGCGGCGTGCAGTTCGCCCTGGTCGGCATCGCGCTGAAGGCGCTGCCCGTGCTGATCATCGGCGGCTTCACCTCGGTTCCGGGCGTCATCGTCGCCGGCCTGATCGTGGGTGCCGTGGAGAAGCTGGCCGAGGTCTACATCGGCCCGCGCTTCGGCGGCGGCATCGAGGGCTGGGCCCCCTACATGCTGGCCGTGCTGTTCTTGATGTTCCGGCCCGAGGGGCTGTTCGGCGAGAAACTGATCAGGCGCGTCTAGCGCTGCGGGGATCCGGGAGACGAGAATGATCTATCGCCAGGCCGGCCAGTTCCGCACCACCTACGCCGAGGACTCCAGGGCCTTGCCGCTGCGCGAGGACCGCGTCGCCATGGCCTTTCTGCTGGTCGTGGCGTTCGTGGTCATCCCGCTCACGGCCAGCGACTACTGGCTCAGCGCCATCCTGATCCCCTGGCTCGCCCTGGCTCTGGTGGCCCAGGGCCAGAACATCCTGATGGGCTATGCCGGCCAGCTGTCGCTGGGCTCAGCCGGCTTCATGGCGGCCGGTGCCTTCGCCTGCTACAACCTGATCCTGCGCGTCGACGGCATGCCCTTCCTGGTGGCGCTGATGCTGTCGGGCGCTGATCGCCGCGGCGATCGGCATCGTCTTCGGCCTGCCCAGCCTGCGCGTGCGCGGCCTCTACCTCGCGGTGGCGACGCTGGCCTCGCAGTTCTTCATCGTCTGGGTGATCGACAAGTTCGGCTGGTTCAAGAACTACGACACCTCCGGCATCATCACCACCCAGCACATGGAGATCTTCGGCTACGCGTTCACCACGCCGGCCGCAGATGTACCTGGTCGTGCTGGGCGTCGTCGCGGTGCTGACCTGGGCCGCGAGCAACATGGCGCGCGGCAGCGTGGGGCGGAACTGGATGGCGGTGCGCGACATGGACGTCGCGGCCGAGGTGATGGGCCTGTCGCTGCTCCGCACCAAGCTGCAGGCCTTCGCGATCAGCTCCTTCTACTGCGGCGTCGGCGGGGCGCTGTTCGCCTACGCCTACCTTCGCTCCGTGGAGCCGGCTGCGTTCGACATCAACCTGTCGTTCCGCATCCTGTTCATGGCCATCATCGGCGGCCTCGGCACGATCATCGGGCCGTTCTTCGGCGCGGGGTTCATCCTGCTGCTGCCGGTGTTCCTCAACATCTTCTTCCACGGCCTGTTCGGCAGCGCGGTCGACGCGACCATCGTCTCGGCGTTCGAGCAGGTGATCTTCGGCGTCGTCATCATCCTGTTCATGATCTACGAGCCGCTGGGTCTGGCGCGGCTCTGGGAGGTCCTCCAGGAGCGGCTACGGCTGTGGCCCTTCAAGTACTGATCGCCGTGCCATCACCCGGCCAGGTGGAGGTCCTCGAGCCTCCGCCCGGTCCCGACATCATGCGAATCGTCGTCCAAAAAGGGAGGTAATTCATGCGTGTTCCTGCGTTGAAGCCATGGCGCGACCGGGCCGCGGCAGCGATCTGCGTGCTCGCCGCGGTGGCAGGCGGCCCGTCCGTCGCGTCGGCCGCCGAACAGTATTTCGGCATACCGAGCAGCCGTGTCGGACCCTACTCGGCCATGGGCACGGGCTACTACGGTGGCATCATCGATTACCTCAACTACGTCAACATGGCCGAGGGCGGGGTCAACGGCGTCACCCTGACCTGGGAGGAGTGCGAGACGGAGTACAACGCCAAGCGCACCGTCGAGTGCTACCAGCGCCTGCTGACCAACGGCGATCAGCGCATGGTGGTGTTCGACACGCTGGGCACGCCGGGCGCCTACGCGGTGATCAACCGCATGGCCGAGGACCAGGTCGTGCTCGCCCAGTACGGCTACGGCCGCACCGACGCCGCCGACGGCCGCGTCTGGCCGTTCGTGTTCGGCGCCCACAGCAACTACTGGTCGCAGATCGCCGTCACCATGAACTTCATGGCGCAGCAGGAAGGCGGCATCGAGAACATGCGGGGCAAGAAGATCGTGCACCTGCACATCGACTCCGCCTTCGGCCGCGAGCCGCTGCCAGCCATGCGCCGGATCGCCGAGGACTGGGGCGTCACGCTGGTCGAGATCGCGGTGCCGCCGCCCGGCCTCGAGCAGCAGTCGCAGTGGCTGCAGATCCGTCAGGAGCGCCCGGACTGGGTGACGTTCTGGGGTGCGGGATCGGGCATGAACGCCACCGGCATGACCAGTGCCGCGCGCGTCGGCTTCCCGCGCAACCGCATGATCTACGTCACCTTCGGCGGTGCCGAGGAGGACATGATCCCGGCCGGCGACGCGGCGATCGGCACCTATGTCGTCGCCAACGCCCTGCCCGGGACCGACTTCCCGCTGGTCCAGAAGATCCGCGAGACGGTCTATGGCGCCGGCAAGGGCAACCTGCAGAACCCCGAGCGCATCGGTACGGTCTACTGGAACCGGGGCGTATCGGCGGCGGTGATGTGGATCGAGGCGCTGCGCAACGCCCAGCAGATCCACAACAAGGTCGGCCAGACCGTGACCGGACCTGAGTTCCGCGACGGCTACGAGGCGATCAACATGACGCCCGAGCGGCTGGAGCAGCTGGGCATCGCCGGCATTGTCCCGCCCTTCGCCCTGACTTGCGCCAACCACGAGGGGGCGGGCAAGTTCAAGGTCATGCAGTGGAACGGCAAGAAGTTCGACATCGTCAGCGAGGACTGGGTGGCAGCACCCGATCCTGCGTTCATCCGCACGCTGATCGAGGAGTCGGCAGCGAAGTTCGCGGCCGAGAACGGGATCACGCCGCGGGCGTGCTCGTAAGGGCGCCGCGTCGCCTCCGGCTTGATCGTCGCGCGGGGCGGGCGTAGCACCGCCCCGCGCAGCCTTCCCCTCCCGGCTCGGACTAGGCCCGCCATGAGCGCTGTCGCACCCGTCGTCGCCGATCGCCAGGTTCCGCCAGCCGTCATCGAGGCGTCGGGCGAGCCGATCCTCGCGGTCAAGAACATCGAGGTCATCTACGACAACGTCATCCTCGTGCTGCGCGGCGTGTCCCTCGAGGTGCCCAAGGGGCGCGTGGTGGCACTGCTCGGCGGCAACGGTGCCGGCAAGAGCACGACGCTGAAGTCGATCTCGACCATGCTGGCCGCCGAGCGCGGCAAGGTGACCAAGGGCTCGATCGAGTTCCGCGGTCAGCGCATCGACCGGCTCACCCCGAACGAGCTGGTCGCGATGGGCATGGTGCAGGTGCTGGAGGGGCGCAAATGCTTCAGCCACCTCACCATCGAGGAGAACCTGATCGCCGGCGCCTACAGCCGCAGCCTCAGCCGGGCCGAGCTGCGCGAGGCGCTCGAGCGCGTCTACGCCTATTTCCCGCGGCTGAAGGTCCGCCGCACCAGCCTCGCCGGCTACACCTCGGGCGGCGAGCAGCAGATGACGGCGATCGGCCGTGCCATGATGGCCAAGCCGAGCATGCTCCTGCTCGACGAGCCCTCCATGGGCCTGGCACCGCAGATCGTGGCCGAGATCTTCGAGATCGTGCGCGACCTGAACCAGAAGGAGGGCGTGAGCATCCTGCTCGCCGAGCAGAATGCCAGCGTCGCCCTCAAATATGCCGACTATGGCTACATCGTCGAGAGCGGTCGGATCGTGATGGACGGCTCGGCGCGCGCCCTGGCCGAGAACGCCGACGTCAAGGAATTCTACCTCGGCATCTCCAGCGAAGGGCGCGAGAGTTTCCGCAACCGAAAGTCCTATCGCCGCCGCAAGCGCTGGCTCTAAGCGCGCACGGACCCGAGGAGATCCGCAGGCTCGGACCGTGGCGCTGGCACCAGAGGCCCCCCGCGTGCTAGTCCGCATGCGAATCAGGGAGCAAGCATGACCGGAGCCGGAGCGGGCGGGTCCGCCTATGTCTGCGGGACGTTCGACACCAAGGGGGTTGAGCTGCGCTATCTGGCCGATCGCCTGCGCGCGGCCGGGGTTGCGGTGCGCACGGTCGATCTCGGCACGCTGGGCGAAGGCGGTCCCGTCGACGTGACGGCGGCCGAGGTGGCGGCGGCCCATCCGGAAGGCCCTGGTGCCGTGCTCGGGCTCGGCGATCGTGGTGCGGCCGTGGCGGCCATGGCCGTGGCGTTCGAGCGCTGGCTGCCCGCCCGCGACGATGTCGGCGGGGTGATCGGCGCCGGCGGGTCGGGCAACACGGCGCTGGTGGCGCCGGCCATGCGTGCGCTGCCCGTCGGCGTGCCCAAGGTGCTGGTGTCGACCGTGGCCTCGGGCAACGTGGCGCCCTATGTCGGCCCGTCGGACATCATGATGCTGCACGCGGTCACCGACGTGCAGGGGCTCAACCGGATCTCGCGCCGCGTGTTGGGCAACGCCGCGCATGCGCTGGCCGGCATGATGCGGCACGTGGTGCCGGAGCCGGCGGTGGCCGACAAGCCGGCGCTGGCGCTCACCATGTTCGGCGTGACCACGCCCTGCGTGCAGGCGGTGAGCCGGGCGCTCGAGGCGGACTATGACTGCCTCGTCTTCCACGCCACCGGCACCGGCGGTCGGGCGATGGAGAAGCTCGTCGACAGCGGGCTGGTCGCGGGCGTGATCGACGTCACCACGACCGAGGTCGCGGACCTCCTGGTCGGCGGCGTGCTCGCCTGCACCGAGGACCGGTTCGGCGCCATCGCCCGCACGGGCGTGCCCTATGTCGGCTCGGTCGGAGCCTGCGACATGGTCAATTTCGGCGCACTCGAGACCGTGCCGGAGCGCTTCCGCGGCCGTAACCTCTACGTCCACAATCCCCAGGTGACGCTGATGCGGACCACGCCCGAGGAGAACGATGCGATCGGGCGCTGGATCGGCACGCGGCTCGACGCCTGCCAGGGCCCGCTACGGTTCCTGCTGCCCGAGGGTGGCGTCTCGGTGATCGACGCGCCGGGCAAGCCGTTCCACGACCCGGCGGCCGACGCGGCCCTGTTCGCCGGGATCGAGGCGACCCTGCGGCCCGGGCCGAACCGGCGGATCGAGCGCCTGCCGTTCGCCATCAACGACCCGCCGTTTGCCGATGCCCTGGTGCGGGCCTGGCGCGAGGTGGCCCGCTGATGCCCCGGTTCGCGCGGTCGGAGCTGATGGCGCGGTTCGACGCGATGGCCGCGCGGCGCGAGCCGATCATCGGCGGCGGCGCGGGCACGGGCCTGTCGGCGCGCTGCGAGCAGGCCGGCGGCATCGACCTGATCGTGATCTACAATTCCGGCCGCTACCGCATGGCCGGCCGCGGCTCGCTCGCGGGGCTCCTGGCCTACGGCAACGCCAACGAGATCGTGGTCGAGATGGGCCGCGAGGTCCTGCCCGTGGCCACCCGTACGCCCGTGCTGGCAGGCGTGAACGGCACCGACCCCTTCCTCCTGCGCGACCACTTCCTGGCCCAGCTCGCCGCCATGGGCTTCTCCGGCATCCAGAACTTCCCGACCGTGGGCCTGATCGACGGCACGTTCCGGCAGGGGCTCGAGGAGACCGGCATGGGCTACGGGCTCGAGATCGAGCTCGTGCGGGCCGCGCGCCAGCAGGACCTGCTCACGACGCCCTACGTGTTCGAGCCCGCCCAGGCGGCGGCGATGGCCGAGGCCGGGGCCGACATCCTGGTGCCGCACATGGGGCTGACCACGGGCGGCGACATCGGCGCCTCGACGGCCCTGAGGCTCGAGGACTGCCCGGCGCTGATCGATGCCATGGCCGAGGCGGCGACGGCCGTGCGGCCCGGCATCCTGGTCCTTTGCCACGGCGGGCCGATCGCGACGCCCGAGGACGCTGCCTGGATCCTGCGGCACACCAGACATTGCCACGGGTTCTACGGTGCGTCCTCGATGGAGCGGCTGCCGACCGAGCAGGCCCTGACCGCGACCACGCGCGCCTTCAAGGCGATCACCTTCTGAGCACGAGGAAACGAGCATGGCCAAGGCTTACGCCAGCACCGTCCTGAATACGCCCGCCAAGGAGGTCTGGGCGGCGATCCGCGACTTCAACGGGCTGCCGACCTGGCATCCGGGCATTGCCGACAGCATGATGGAAGATGGCAAGTCCGGCGACCAGGTGGGTGCGGTCCGCAGCTTCCACCTCAAGGACGGCACGCACCTGCGCGAGCGGCTGCTCAGCCACAGCGACGTCGACTGCCACTACAGCTACAATTTCGAGAAGACCCCGTTCTCGGTCGCCAACTATCACGCCACGCTGCGCGTTACCCCGGTGACCGACGGCCATCGCGCCTTCGTCGAGTGGTGGACCACCTTCGACTGCGAGCCGGAAAAGATCGACGACTGGGTGCACACCTTCGCCGGCATCGTCTTCAAGGGCGGGCTCGATGCCCTGAAGGAGCGCTTCGGCGGCTGAAACGTGGCGGGAGCAAGAGCGGGCCGGGTCAGCTGGTCTCCGCCGGGGCCCTTAGGGCCTGGCGCTCGGTCTTGGTTGAGGGATTTTGCTGTACCTTGCGGTGGCGAGCCTTTGGCCGTCCGTAGCCTTCGACCTGATCCGATTAGCCGTTCCGCAGGCCCGCCGTTTCCGATAGTCCTCCTGCCAGCCGGACCACACGGCAGGGAGGCATCATGCGACGCACGTCGATCGGCACGTGGGCGTTCAACGTCGGCCCCTACGGCGAGAACCCGATCCCGTTTCCGACCGTGCTCGAGAAGCTGGCCGAGCTGAAGTTCGACGGGCTCGAGCTCGGCGGGTTCAACGGCTACCCCAACCCGCAGAACCATCCGACGGCGGACGACCGCGCTCGGCTCAAGGCCGAGGTGGCGCGGCACGGGCTGGCCTTCTCGGGCTTCGCCCAGGACCTGTGGAGCGAGCAGCTCCTGAACACGCGCGACACCTCGCACTATGTCGAGAGCTTCCAGGCGAACTGCGATTTCGCTGCCGATCTCGGCATCAGGGGCGTGCGGGTCGACACCGTCCAGCCGCCGACGATCCATCGCGAGGCCGACTATGGCGACCTGCTCCAGCGGCTGGTGCAGACCTGGGACCGCTGCATCGGCTATGCCGGCGACAAGGGCCTCCATGTCTCTTGGGAGTTCGAGCCGGGCTTCGCCTTCAACAAGCCCTCGGACATCCAGCGGGTCCTGGAGAAGCTGCCGCACGAGAATTTCGGCGTGCTCTACGACACCTGCCACGGGCAGATGGTGGCCGTGGTCGGCGCCCGCCAGGAGGGCAAGAAGGAGACCCTGCCCGGCGGACAGCTCGAGCTGATCGCGAAGCTCTCCGGCCGGATCAACCACATCCACCTGATCGACAGCGACAACACCTGCCACAAGGCGCCCGACGGCAGCGACGAGACCAGCGCGCACCCGCCCTTCGGCGAGGGCCTGCTCGACTTCGATGCGCTCGTCCCCGCGCTGGCCAGGGAGGAGGTCGGCCACGACTGGTGGACGGTCGACCTGTGCTTCTGGCCGGACGCGTGGCAGGCAACGGCCAAGTGCAAGGCCGCGCTCGACGGCCTCAACAAGAAGTACGGGATGAGCGCCATGCTCCTGGGCTTCAACCTGCTGCTCTGGACCACCCACGTCACCGACGAGCATCTGCCCCTGTTCGCGGCGCTGAAGAAGACCGGCTACGACGGCGTGGAGCTGCCGATCTTCGAGGGCGATCCCGAGCATTTCGCGCGGCTCGGCCGGGTGCTGCGGGACGAGGGCCTGCGCTGCACCGGCGTCACCGTCCTGCCGGACGAGGCGCACAGCTCGATCAGCCCCGATCCGGCCTGCCGCCGCGGTGCCGTCGAGCGGCTGCGGTGGTCCCTGGACTGCCTCGCCGCCGCCGGCGGGGAGGTGCTGGCTGGGCCGTTCTACCAGCCGCTCGGCGTGTTCACGGGCGAGCCGCCGACCGCGGCCGAGCAGGACGGCATCGTCGAGACCCACAAGGCCGCCGCCGAGCACGCGCAGAAGCTCGGGCTCAAGCTCTCGGTCGAGCCGCTGAACCGGTTCGAGTGCCATGCGCTCAACACGGTCGCGGACGCGGCCGCGGTCGTCCGGCGCGTCGGGTCGCCGAGCTACGGGCTGCTCTACGACACCTTCCACGCCAACATCGAGGAGAAGGACCCGGTGGGCGTGATCGCGCCGCATCTGCGCGAGATCAACCACGTCCATGTCTCGGAGAACGACCGCGGCACGCCGGGCAAGGGGCACGTCCCCTGGGACGCGACCTTCAAGGCGTTCAAGACTGGCGGCTACCAGGGCTGGTGACGTGATCGAAGCCTTCGGGCGGGCGCTGCCGGCCCTCGCGGCCGCGACGCGGGTCTGGCGCGACTTCTTCCCCGACCGGGAGGAGGTCTACCGCTCGGGCCACGATTTCCTGCGCGAGGCCTGGGCGAAGGCGTAGCCGACGGGCACGGTTGCAAAGGCCGGGCCCTTCGCTAGGCTCCGGGCCAACGGGAGGCAGAGCGATGAAGACGATCAAGGGGCCGGCGATCTTTCTCGCCCAGTTCGCGGGCGACGCGGCGCCGTTCAACTCGCTGGACGCGATCTGCGGCTGGGCCGCGTCCCTGGGCTATCGAGGGCGTGCAGATCCCGACCTGGGACGGGCGGCTGTTCGATCTCGAGCGGGCGGCGGCGAGCAAGGACTATTGCGACGTGGTCAAGGGCACGGTCGACGGGCCACGGTCTCGAGATCACCGAGCTCAGCACGCATCTGCAGGGCCAGCTGGTGGCGGTGCATCCGGCCTACGACGAGGGCTTCGACGCGTTCGCGGCGCCCGAGGTGCGCGGCAATCCCGAAGGCGCGGCAGGAATGGGCGGTGCAGCAGATGCTGTGGCGGCGCCAAGGCCTCGCGCCATCTCGGCCTCGACGCGCACGTCACCTTCTCCGGGGCGCTGGCCTATCCCTACCTCTATCCCTGGCCGCCGCGGCCCAAGGGCCTGATCGACACCGCGTTCGGCGAGCTCGCCAAGCGCTGGCGGCCGATCCTGGACGCCTTCGACGAGGTCGGGCGTCGACGTCTGCTACGAGATCCACCCCGGCGAGGACCTGCTCGACGGCGCCTCGTTCGAGCGCTTCCTGGCCAAGGTCGACAACCATCCCGCGCTGCTGCATCAACTACGACCCGTCGCACTTCGTGCTGCAGGGCGCTGGACTATCTCGCAGTTCATCGACTTCTACCACGAGCGGATCAAGGCCTTCCACGTCAAGGACGCCGAGCTCAACCCGACCGGCCGGCAGGGCGTCTATGGCGGCTTCGAGGACTGGGTCGACCGCGCCGGCCGCTTCCGCTCGCTGGGCGACGGCGAGGTCGACTTCGTCGGGCATCTTCAGCAAGCTCACCGGCTACGGCTACGGCTCCTGGGCGGTGCTCGAATGGGAGTGCTGCCTGAAGAACGCCGAGGACGGGGCGCGCGAGGGGGCCGAGTTCATCGCCGCCCACATCATCCGGGTCACCGACAAGGCGTTCGACGATTTCGCCGGCGGCGAGGCCGACGAGGCCGCCAACCGGCGCGCGCTCGGCCTGGATCGCTGACGGGGACGGGAAACATGGTCGGCGAAAGCACGCAGGCGAGTCCGGGACCGCGCCGCAAGCTGCGGCTCGGCATGGTCGGCGGCGGCCAGGGTGCGTTCATCGGTGCGGTGCACCGGATCGCGGCCCGGCTGGACGACCGCTACGAGCTGGTGGCGGGCTGCGCTCTCCAGCCACGCCCGAGAAGGCCAGGGCCTCGGCGCGCCGAGCTCGGCCTCGACCCGGCGCGCTGCCTATGGCGACTTCACGGAGATGGCCGAGCGCGAGGCGCGGCGGAAGGACGGCATCGACGCGGTCGCGATCGTCACGCCCGAACCATGTCCACTTCGCCGCCGCCAAGGCGTTCCTCGACCGCCGGCATCCACGTCATCTGCGACAAGCCGCTGACCACCACGCTCAAGGATGCGCGGCAGCTCGCCGAGCTGGTCGAGAAGTCGGGCTGCGTGTTCGTGCTGACCCACAACTACACCGGCTATCCGATGATCCGGCAGGCCCGGGCAGATGGTGGCCGACGGCGTGCTCGGGACCGATCCGCGTCGTCCAGGCCGAGTACGCCCAGGACTGGCTGACCACCAAGCTCGAGGACACCGGCCAGAAGCAGGCCGACTGGCGCACCGACCCGGCGCGTTCGGGCCCGGCCGGCAGCATCGGCGACATCGGCACCCACGCGATCAACCTCGCCTGCTTCGTCACCGGCCTCGCAGCTCGAGAGCGTCGCGGCCGACCTGACCAGCTTCGTCCCGGGCCGGACGCTCGACGACAACGCGCAATGTCCTGCTGCGCTTCGCCGGCGGGGCCAAGGGCATCGCTGTGGGCGAGCCAGGTGGCGCCCGGCAACGAGAACGGCCTGCGCCTGCGGATCTACGGCGAGAAGGCCGGGCTCTGACCTGGGCGCAGGAGGATCCGAACTACCTGCACTTCACGCCCCTACGGCGAGCCGCCGCGACTGATCCGCCGCGGCGGTGCCGGCTCGGATGCCGCCGCCGGCGCGCGTGACCCGCATCCCGGCGGGCCATCCCGAAGGCTATCTCGAGGGCTTCGCCACCATCTACAGCGACGCCGCCGAGCTGATCTGGGCGAGGCTCGAGGACCGAGCGCCCGAGCCCGGCGCGACGCTGGTGCCGTCGGTGCAGGACGGCGTGGCGGGCGTCGCGTTCATCGAGGCCGCGATCGCGTCGGGCCGCAAGGGCGGCGCCTGGACCAGGGTGGCGGCATGACGACCCCGTACCGGATCGGCATGATCGGCTACGGCTTCATGGGCCGGGCCCACTCCAACGCCTGGCGCAAGGTCGCGAACTTCTTCCCGGAGCTGGCGCGGCGGCCGGTGCTGCAGGCGATCTGCGCCCGCGACGCCGCGAAGGCCAAGACGTTCGCCGACACCTGGGGCTACGCCGCGGTGGAGACCGACTGGCGCAAGCTGGTGGCGCGCGACGACATCGACGCCGTCGACATCTGCGTGCCGAACAACCTCCACAAGGAGATCGCGCTCGCGGCCGCCGCCGCCGGCAAGGCGATCCTGTGCGAGAAGCCGCTGGCCATGGACGTGGCCGAGGGCGAGGCGATGGTGGCCGCGGTCGAGCGGGCCGGCGTGCCGACCATGGTCTGGTACAACTACCGCCGCGTGCCGTCGGTGACGCCTGGCGCGGCAGCTGGTCGACGAGGGCCGGATCGGTCGGCCCTACCACTACCGGGCGCAGTTCCTGCAGGACTGGACCATCGCCGAGGACGTGCCGCAGGGTGGCGCCGCGCTGTGGCGCCTCGACGTCAAGGCCGCCGGCTCGGGGGTCACGGGCGACCTGCTGGCCCACAATATCGACACCGCGATGTGGCTCAACGGGCCGATCACCAAGGTGCTGGCCGAGACCGAGACCTTCGTGAAGGAACGGCTGCACCAGGAAACCGGCACGGTCGAGCCGGTGGGCATCGACGACGCCTGCATCTTCATCTGCCGCTTCGCCAACGGCTCCCTGGGCGTGTTCGAGAGCACGCGCTACGCCCGTGGCCACAAGGCGCTCAAGACGTTCGAGCTCAACGGAGCCGACGGGTCGGTGAAGTTCGACCTGCACGAGCCGGAGTGGCTGGATTTCTTCGAGTACCGGGCCAAGGAGACCGGCGAGAAGGTGCCGAGCCACACGACGGGCTGGCGCCGCATTCACGTCACCAACGGCGAGCACCCCTACATGGCCCACTGGTGGGTGCCGGGTCTGATCATCGGCTACGAGCACAGCTTCGTGCACGCGGTCGCCGATTTCCTGCGCGGCCTGGAGACGGGCGTCCCGGCGCAGCCGGACTTCAAGAATGCACTGCAGACGCAGAAAGTCTGCGAGGCGGTACTGCGGTCGGCAACGAGCGGAACCTGGGAAATCACGGGCGTCAGCGCCTAGGGAGATCGATCATGGCTGGCAAGAAGATCCTGATGCTGGTGGGCGAGTTCAGCGAGGAGTACGAGATCTTCGTCTTCGAGCAGGCGATGCACGCGGTGGGCCACACGGTCCACGTGGTCTGCCCGGACAAGAAGGCGGGCGAGAACATCAAGACCAGCCTGCACGATTTCGAGGGCGACCAGACCTACACCGAGAAGCCCGGGCACCTCTACACGCTCAACAAGACCTTCGCGGACGTGGATCCGCGCGACTACGACGCGGTCTACTGCGCCGGCGGGCGCGGCCCGGAATACATCCGGATCGACCCGCGCGTGCAGCGGCTGGTCAAGCACTTCCACGAGGCCGACAAGCCGATCTTCACCATCTGCCACGGCGTGCAGATCCTCATCGCGGTCGACGGCGTGGTGACGGGCAAGAAGGTGGCGGCACTCCACTATTGCGAGCCCGAGGTGCGGCTGGCAGGCGGCATCTATGTCGACGTCGAGCCGACCGGGGCGCATGTCGACGGCAAGCTCGTCTCGGCCAAGGGCTGGCCGGGCCTCGCCGCGTTCATGCGCGAGTGCCTCAAGGTGCTCGGCACGGAGATCAAGCTTTAGCGCGCAGGCATCTGAGGGGTTGCGCCGCCCGGCGCAGCCGCTAGCCTGCCGGCAACTGGTATGACAATCGAACGTCGATCGGGCGAGGCTAGGTGACCGAACTGACGCTGACCGGGCTGGTCAAGCGCTACGGGCGCGTCACGGCGCTCGACGGTATGGCGTTCGAGGTCAAGGCGGGCGAGTTCTACTGCCTGCTCGGGCCCAGTGCGGCCGGCAAGACCACGACGCTGCGGGCGATCTCGGGGCTCGAGCGGATCGACGCCGGGAAGATCGAGTTCGCCGGCCGCGACATCACCGCGGCGCCGGTGCAGGGTCGCGGGATCGCCATGATCTTCCAGACCTTCGCGCTCTACCCGCATCTGACGGTGCGCGAGAACCTCGCCTACCCGCTGCGTGAGGCCAAGGTGGCGGCGGCGGAGATCAAACGGCGCGTCGAGGAGGTGGCCGAACTCCTGCGGATCACCCACACGCTCGACCGCAAGACGACGACCGCCTCGGGCGGCGAGCAGCAAAGGATCGCGATCGGCCGGGCGCTGGTCCGCCGCCCGCGGCTGCTGCTGCTCGACGAGCCCTTGACCAATCTCGACGCCAAGCTGCGCCACGACATGCGCGCCGAGTTCAAGCGGCTGCACCGCGACCTCGGCACGACCATGCTCTACGCCACGCCCGATCAACTCGAGGCGCTGACGATGGGCCAGCGGGTCGCCGTCATGCGCGAGGGACGGATCGTCGAGGTCGGCACCCCGCACCAGCTCTACGCGCGGCCTGCGGACGCCTATGCCGCGCGCATGGTCGGAGCGCCGGCGATCAACTTCATGTCGGGGCGGGTGCAGCTGCGGGACGGCGGTGGCCGGATCGAGCTGCCGTTCGGCGAGATCGGCCTTGCCGAAGGCCATGGCAGCGTCCGGGGCGGTGACCTCGTGACGGTCGGGGTCCGGCCGCACGACATCGCCATCGCCGCCGGCGCCCCCGGCCCGGGCCGGTTCCGCGCGGCGGTGCGGCTGACCGAGCCTTTGGGCGACATCACCGTGATCGACCTCGACCTGCGCGGGCAGGGCCTGAGGATGGTGCTGCCCGAGGACCGGGCGCAGGCCCTGGAGCCCGGGCAGGAGATCGAGATCGCGATCCGGGCGGAGGATCTGCACCTGTTCGATCGGGAGACCGGCAGGCGGATCGACTAGCTTTTTCCGGCGCGGCTGCGATCGGTCGCGGCCGCGATTGTCGTGCAAAGCGGCCGGCATCGACCGGCGAGGGAGGCGAAATGAGGCAGAAGGTCGCTTACAGGCTGCTGAACGGCGGCGCCCTGGCGGTGCTGGCGCTCGGGGCCGTCCTCGGGACTGGCGCCGTCAAGGCCCAGGACATCACGATCAACATGGCGGTCCCGGACTGGCCGCCGACCCGGTTCATGAAGGAGGAGTTCGACCGCTCCTTCAAGTCGCCGAGCGGGAAGAACGTCACGCTGGCCATGGACTTCATCCCGTGGCCGTCCTTCTACGAGCGCGTCGCCGCCTCGCTGACCTCCGGCGAGCAGAAGTACCAGATGATCGTCACCGACAGCCAGTGGCTGGGGTCGTTTGTCGAGGGCGGGTACTACAAGGACCTGACCGAGGACATGAAGAAGGATCCCGAGCTGACCGCGATCATGAAGGACCTGCACCCGGTCCTGGTCTCGGCCTACTCGACCTATCCGCACCAGACCGCCAAGCAGCTCGAGGAAGCGGGCGAGTGGCCGCAAGGAGGGCGTCCACTATTTCGGGTTCCCGCAGTTCCCGGACACCTACGTCACCTATTACCGCAAGGACCTGTTCTGCAACGAGCAGGAAGCCGCCAAATTCCAGGCGAGCTTCAACCAGAAGCTGCCCTGCACCTACGAGGACTGGCAGCAGGTCGACTGGGGCGTCTGGGAGAACATCGGCAAGCACTTCCAGCGCAAGAAGGGCGATCCGCTGGGCGACGGCACTGCCGACGACGATTTCTATGGCATCGCGTACCAGGCCGGCGTCGGCTACGACTTCTCGACCATGGCGGTGAACGCCTTCATCTGGCAGAACGGCGGCTCGATCTGGGACGAGACCACAGGCCCCGAAGAGCCAGGCGCTGGGCGTCGTGAACTCCGACGTCAACGTCAAGTCGTTTGAGCAGTATCTGAGCATGTTGCCCTACATGCCGCCGGTGGCGAAGACCGGCCAGATGGACATCTTCGTCGTCCAGGACCTGTTCATGCAGGGCAAGGTGGCGGCCGCGATCGACTGGGTCGGCCTGGGCGAGCCCGTGCTCGACCCGAAGACCTCGAAGGTCGCGGACAAGTCCGCGTTCGGCGTCGCGCCCGGCACCAAGAAGGCCGACGGCACGATCGACCGCACCGGCAACATCGGCGGGCCAGCCCTTCGTGCTCACGACCTGGAACTCGGACGAGGTCAACGAGGCCGCGCTCGAGGTCGTCAAGTGGTGGCTGAAGCCCGAGACGCAGAAGAAGTTCGTCGCCAATGGCGGCCAGTCCGGTCTGCGCAGCGTGATGGCCGATCCCGAGTACGATTCGCTGCGGCCGTGGAACCAGGCGCACAAGGAGATGATCGACTGGCAGCGCGACGTCTGGCACATCCCGGAGTTCTTCGAGCTGCTGACCCAGCAGCAGCAGGAGTTCGACAAGGCGATCACCGGCCAGATCTCGGCCAAGGAAGCCCTGGACAGCGTGGCGGAATTCCAGGACCGCATCCTGCGGGACGCTGACCGCATCGAGTAGGATCGACGTAGCGATCGGGGCCGCGCCAGCGAGGTCGGCCCCGACGCATCCTGGAGCAGGGCGAGGCAACGCGACGGCATGGCGACGACCGACATCATCCGGACGGAGGTGCGGCGGGAAGGAGGCTTCCTGCCCTGGATCATGGCGCCCGAGCGCCGTGGCCCGCTCCTGGTCGCGCCGGCCATCATCGTCCTGTTCCTGATGAACATCTTTCCCGCTGCTCTGGTCCTTCGGCCTCAGCTTCTTACAATTTCCGGGCCAATCGCCAGACGGTGCCGACCTTCGAGGGGCTCGCGAACTACGGCCGGGTCCTGACCGATCCCGTGATCTGGGAGCGGTTCCAGACCACCGCGCTGATCGTCGGCTCCAGCGTGCTGCTGCAGCTCGTCCTCGGCTTTCTGCTGGCGCTGCTGTTCGAGCGGCAGTTCCCGCTGCGGCGGCTACTGCTGACCCTGGTCCTGACGCCGATGATGCTCTCGCCGGTGGCGGTCGGCGTCTTCTTCAAGCTCTACTATGAGCCGACCTTCGGTCTGGTCAGCCAGTTCATCAATTTCTTCTTCACCGGCGAGCCGTTCGTGCTGCTGGCCACGCCCATGGGCGCCGTCGTCGGCATCGTCGTGGCCGACGCCTGGATGTGGTCGCCGTTCGTCATGCTGCTGGTGCTCGCCGGGCCTGGTGAGCGTGCCGAAATATCTCTACGAGGCCGCCGAGGTCGATCGCGCCTCCTGGTGGCGCACGCTTCCGCACCATCACCTTCCCCTACATCCGCAGCCTGCTGCTGCTCGCCGTCCTGTTCCGCACGATCGAGACCTTCAAGCTGTTCGACATCGTCTACATCATCACCCAGGGCGGTCCCGGCTCGGCGACCGAGACCATCGGCGTCTACGTCTACCGGGTGGCGTTCCAGAACTTCCGCACCAGCCAGTCGACCGCACTCGCCTACATCGTGCTGTTCGTGGTCATCGTGCTGACCAGCCTCTATCTCTACGCCGTCAACCGGCGCAACCGGGAGGTCCGTGTGAGTGCGCCGCGAGATCGGCAAGGCCGGCTGGGGCTGGACCGCGTTCGCCGCGGCGATCAGCCTGATCTACTTCTTCCCCGTGTTCTGGATCATCCTGACCGCCTTCAAGTCGCGCGGCGACACGCTGGCGGTGCCGCCGGTGCTGTTCTTCCAGCCGATCTGGGACAATTTCGTCAGCGTGTTCTACCGGGCGAGCATCTCCGCCGGGGCGTCGCAGGAGACGCAGTTCCTGCGCTACTTCTTCAACTCGATCTTCATCTCCGGCACGAGCGTGCTGCTGGCGCTGGTCATCGGCTGCCTCGCCGCCTACGGCTTCTCGCGCTATCCGCTCAAGGGCAACGACACCTACCTGTTCATCATCCTGACCACCCGGATGATGCCGGCCATCGTCGTGATCATCCCGATCTTCCTGATGTTCCGGCTGGCCGGGCTGGCCGGCACCTATACCGGGATCATCCTGCTCTACACCGCCTTCAACATCCCGTTCTCGGTCTGGATGATCAAGAGCTTCTTCGACGAGCTGAACCGCGAGGTCGAGGACGCCGCCCGCATGGACGGCTCGTCCGAGGCCCGCGTCTTCTTCAAGATCTGCCTGCCGCAGGTCACGGCCGGTCTGGCCGCCACCTTCGTCTTCGGCCTGATCCTGACCTGGAACGAGTTCCTGTTCGCGCTGCTGCTCACCGGCGTCGAGACGCGCACCGTGCCGGTCGCGATGGCGCGCACGCTGGGCGGCGAGATCGGCGTCGACTATGGCCTGCTCGCCGCCATCGTCACCCTGTTCCTGATCCCGATCATCGTGGTGACCTTCATGCTGCAGAACCAGCTGCTGCGCGGCGTCACCTTCGGCACCGTGCGGCGCTGAGCGACCATGGCCAAGGTCGAACTCCGCCAGGTCACCAAGCTGTTCGGCGCGCTCAAGGCCGTCGATCATGCCGATCTCGAGATCGCCGACGGCGAGGTCTTGTGCCTTCTCGGCCCCTCGGGCTGCGGCAAGACGACGACGCTGCGGATGATCGCCGGCCTGGAATGGGCCTGCAGCGGCGACATCATGCTCGGGCGGGCAACGGGTCAACGACCTTGCCGACGCGCGAGCGCAACGTCGCGATGGCATTCCAGTTCTACGCGCTCTACCCGAACCTTACCGTCGCGGAGAACCTCGCCTATCCGCTGCACGCCGAGGGTCTGGGCGGCGCCCGCATCCGCGACAAGGTCGCCGAGACCGCCAAGGTGCTGCAGCTCGAGCCCGTCCTGGACGCGCCGGCCGAGCCAGCTCGCCGAGGGCGAGAAGCAGCGGGTGGCGGTCGGGCGCTGCATCATCCGCGACCCCAACTGCTTCCTGTTCGACGAGCCCCTCTCGCGCCTCGACGTGCAGCTGCGCGAGGAGATGCGCGGCGAGATCAAGCTGGTGCTGCAGGATCTGCGCCGGCCGACGATCATCGTGACCCACGACCAGCTCGAGGCCCTGACCATGGCCGACCGGATCGCGGTGATGCGCTCCGGCATCATCGAGCAGGTGGCAACCCCGCACGGCATCTTCGCCAAGCCCGCCAACCTGTTCGTCGCCGGCTTCATCGGCACGCCGCAGATGAACCTGGTCGGGGCCGAGCTCGAAGGCTTCGGCGACGACGGCCGCGCCCGCTTCGCCGTCGATGGCGGGCAGAGGCTGGCGCTTGCGGTCGACATGGCCGTGCGCGGACTCGCACCCGGCGCCAAGGTCACGCTGGGCATCCGCCCGCGCAACCTCGAGATCGTCCGCGAGCCGGTCGACGACGGCCTGTCCTCGGTCGTGGACATCATCGAGCCCATGGGGGCCGAGACGCTGGCGCATCTCAACGACGGCAGCCACGACCTGCGCGTGGTGACCGGCTGGCGCACCCCGGTCGAGGAGGGCGACCGGGTGCATGTCCGCTGGCAGCCCGGGCAGGCCCACGTGTTCGACACGGCCGGAAGGGCGGTGCGGTCATGAACGACGGCAAGGCTGCGGGGATGACCGCGACGCAGGCCCGGACCGCGGAGGCCGCGATCATCGCGCTCTGCCTGTTCGCGCTGTTCGCGATCTTCCAGCCCTTCTCGCTGACGCTGTTCTCCATTGGCTGCGGTCTGGTCGTCCTGGGCGGGCTCGCCTTCAACCTGGTGCCGTTCTGCGAACCCGGCCGCCCGGCGCGCGAGCTGTGGAAGGCGGCGTTGGTCATTGCGATCGTGTTCCTGGTCGTGCTTGTGCTGGCTCTGACTTCGGCTTGGCTCTACGGCCTCTACCTTCAGGCGCAGCGAGGCTGAAATCCTGCACGGCGCGTAACCGCCGAAGAGCGCTGCAAGTCGAAGCTTTTCTGCTCAGACTGGCCCGCACGGGGCGCCCGGTTCCCGCACCAAGCGACTGTCAGGCGTTCGACGACGCGTCGACCACCGGCGGCCACATGCGCGGTCCGGTCCTGATCTGCCGATGGAGGGCCGGGAGCAGGTCGCCCATCGTGGCCGGCCGGTCGGCCGGGCGCGGCGCCAGGCACGCCGCCACCAGTGCGGCGAGCTCGGCCGATGCCGTCGGCAGATGGGCGCGCAGCGGTGCAGGTGCCTGGTGCAGCTGCGGGAAGGGCTCGGCCTTGTCGCCCTCGGGAAAGGGCCGGGCGCCGGTGAGCATCTCGAACAGCGTGACGCCCAGGCCGTAGACGTCGCTCGCCGGGCTCGGGACCTTGGCCCGGCATTGCTCGGGCGACATGTAGGCGTCGGTCCCCTGCGGCGAGGGCAGCTTGCGGCCGTTGGCGCGCCGCGCGGAGCCCAGGTCGAACAGGACCGGGCGGCGGCGGGTGACGATGACGTTGCCGGGCTTGAGATCGAGGTGCAGGTAGCCGCGCGCATGCAGGTGCGCCAGCGCCGAGCCCAGATGGATGGCGGTCCGCAGCGCATCGGCGACGCTCAAGCGGCCCTTGGGGCGGGTCTTGAGCAGCTTGCGCAGGGAAGGGCCCTCCAGGAACTCCGTCAGCATGTAGCGCGGCGCGCCGTCCTCCAGGAGGCGGACGATGCCGGGATGGGCCAGCCGCCGCAGCGCCTGCACCTCCCACCGCGCCTGCGCCGGCTTCTTGAACAGCTTGCAGCACATCGGGCACCAGGCGGCGTGGTTCCAGACGATGTAGACCGGGTCGCGGCCGCCCTCGTCGATCGGGCTCACCACCGTGATGTGCCCGGCGATCCGCTCGCCGGGCGCCGCGCGGGGTACCGGCCTGCTCATGCGGCGGTGGCCCCGGGCGCCAGCTGGCTCGCGAACAGCTGCCGGCAGCGGCTGGGGGTCTGCAGCAGCAGGGCCGGCGCGCCGCTCTCGACGATCCGGCCGCCCTCGATGACCACGATCCGGTCCGCGCGCCGGACCGAGGCCAGCCGGTGGGCGACGACGATGATCGTCCGGCGTCCGGCCAGCCGGTCGATCGTGTCCTGCATCATGGCCTCGGTCTCGCCGTCGACCGCCGAGGTCGCCTCGTCGAGCACCAGGATCGGCGCCTCGCGCACCAGTGCGCGGGCGAGGGCAACGCGCTGCCGTTGGCCGCCGGACAGCCCTTCTCCGCGCGAGCCGAGCAGGCGCGCATAGCCGCCCGGCCCCTCCGCGACGAACCCGTGGGCGTGGGCGGCGGTCGCGGCGGCGATCACCTTGTCCGGCGGCGCGTCCGGACAGCCATAGGCGATGTTCTCGCCGACCGATGCGCGCAGCAGATGGGCGTCCTGGAACACGACGGCCACCGCGCGGCGCAGCGACGCCAGGGTGAGGTCGCGCAGATCCTGGCCGTCGATGGCGACAGCACCGGCGCGCGGGTCGTAGAGCCGCAGCAGCAGCTGGACCAGCGTCGACTTGCCGCCACCGCTGGGGCCGATCAGCGCCACGGTCTCGCCCGCCGCGACGCGCAGGTCGAGACCGTGGAGAACGACGGGCCGGCGCGGATAGCCGAAGGTGACGTCGCGGAACTCCACCAGGCCGCGCGGCCGGGGCAGGGCCCGCGCGGTCGGCCGCTCCTGGACCAGGCTCGGCACGTCGAGCAGGCTGGCGACGCGCTGGGCGCCGGCGGCGGCACGCTGGAACCGGGCCGCCGTCCGGCCCAGGCCGCGGATGGGGCTGTAGAGATAGCCGACCGATCCGATGAACGCCGCGAGCGTGCCCAGGGTCAGCGCCCCGGCGCGCATTTCCAGCGCGCCCACCACCACCAGGAGCAGGGTGCCGACGGAGGCGGCGGCATCGATCAGCAGGCCGAGCATGGCCTGGATCGACACCGCGCGGAGCTCGGCGCTACGGGCACGGTCGGCGGCAGCGGCAAAGCGGCCGGTCTCCTGCGCCTCGCCGCCGAACGCCTGCACGACGGGCAGCGCGTTGAGCGTGGTCTCGGCGAGGCTGGTCCAGGCGCTGACGCGGCGCCGGGTGATGCGATGGGCACGCCGCACGCGCGGGGCGTAGCGCACGGCCGCCAGGATCAGCAACGGCACGACGACCAGGGCCAGGAGGGTGAGCTTCCAGCTCAGGACCAGGAGGAACACGAGGTAGAAGGCGACGCTGGCGAGATCGTCCAGGACCGAAAGGACGGACGAGTAGATCAGCGACTTCCAGCCGGTTCACGTCGCCGTCGAGATGGGCGATCAGGTCGCCGGCGGTGCGGTCGCGCACGGATCCCGGGGATAGCCGCACCAGGTGGGCGTAGAGGTCGCGGCGCAGCTCCAGGACCAGCCGCTCGACGACGCTGGCCTCGAGCCTGGTCTGCGCATACTCGACGAGCGTCGCCAGGGCGACGACGCTGCCGTAGAGGCCGGCATAGGGATAGAGCAGCTCGATCCGGCCGCCGACGAGCACCTCGTCGACCACGAGCTTGAGCAGCCACAGCATCGCCCCGCCCAGGAGCGGTCCGACCAGGACCAGGACGAGGCTCAGCGCAACCGCACCGCGGCAGCAGCGCAGATACGGCGCGAAGCGCCGGAACAGCTGCCAGAGGCCGGCCTGGGATCGCGAGGCGTGCATGGAAGGAGGCGGCGCGACCCGGCGGGGCGCGCCGCCGCTCCGGTGCTAGTCTCTGCTGCGGCTGCGGCTGCGGCTGCGGCTGCGGTTGTTCCGCTTGCGGTTCTTGCGACGCCGGTTGCTGCGCGAGTTGCTCCGGCTGCGCTTGCTCAGCTCGTCGGCCTCGAACGTGGGAAATCCTTCGATCTGCATGGCCTCACTCCGTTGTTGTGACGCTGGGACCCTAGCGCCGGCGAGGCAATGGCGAGGCCAGGAGCCGTTTAGAAATCGCCAAGAGGCCGGCCAAAACTGGGGCAGCGGCGCAGGGCGCGATCAGAATGCGACCTCGAGCTTGGCCACCCACACGAAGCCGCTGTCGCCGCCGGTCGCATCCCTGGCCGACCGGTCGAGATCGTTGTCGAAGTAGGCGAGATCGCCGGCCAGCAGGAGGCCGGGCGCAAGCGTGAGATCGGCCGACAGCACCAGGTTCCAGGGCTCCCCGACCTCGGCGTAGCCGCTGGTGCCGAGAACGCGGCCATGGGTGATCGACGCGTAGACCGGCTCGAACCAGTGGCCGATCCCGGCATTGAGGTAGCGGCGCCGCGCGCCGCCGGCGTCCTCCATCCCGAAGCCGGCACCCAGTGCCAGGTCGTCGAACTCGACCTGCCCGCCCGCATACCAGGTCCACAACCGGTCATCGGCGAACGCGCCTTCCTTGAGCTCGGCGACGCCGCCGACCATCGATGCCTCGAGATCGAAGCTCTCGCCCGCCGCCGAGTAGGTCGCGGCAACCTCGACCAGATGCTCGAAGTCCGCGTCGGTCGTGGCGGCCGAATTGCCGGCGTCGAAGCCGGTCGGCGTGTAGCCGATGCCCAGCTGCACGCCCGCCAAGGTCGGCGTGTAGTAGCGGGCCTTGGTGGCGGTGTCGCTGGTGAGCGGCAGGATCGCATCGACCGCCAGCGCATCGACGACGTCGCCGTCGATGCCGCCGGTACCGGCGGCGATGGTGAAGGCGCCGAGCGCGCTCGCGTCGACCGGGCCGTCGACATCGCCGACGCGGACCTCACCCCAGCCGCCGCGCAGGAAGATCCAGGCCTCGTCGGTGTTGATCGCCGTGTCGGTATCCGCCTCGAACTCGATCGTGGCGCCGTAGTCCAGGCCGAGTTCGCCGGCGCGGGCCCGGGCCAGGACATGGAACTCGGTGTCGTTGGAGAAGTCGAGGCCGTCGGCAAGGTCAGGGTCCGTCGCGCTGCCGCGCCAGGTCGCCCCCGTGCGCGAGCATGCCGGCGAAACCGGCCAGCGTGAGATCCAGCGCACCGCCGGCGCCGAACTCCGCCGCGCGACCCGAGCCGACGGCCGTCGCCCAGCGACATGGAGACGCCGATCGCCACCGCGCCAGCCCGCCAAACCACTCCGGCCACCGCGAGAACCTCGGTTGTCGTTGCCTATCGGATGCGCCACCTTCCGATGAGGGTCGCGCGCCGCCGCCGTCAACGCGCAAAGACCGATGTCGTCGTTCGGTGAGCGAGAATTATCCGGCCGTTTCGCAGGTTGTTGCTGATTTCCTTTCCGATCCCTAATCTTGCCGGAGCGCTTTATTCCAAGCAGCCCCGGTTGACTTCTTGACGAAGACTGAGCAGGCGCGCTCCCGCGGGCCAAGGTTGGAATGGCATGAAGATTCAGTCGAAGATCATCGCGTTCCAGCTGTTCTTCCTCAGCCTGATCGCGGTGATGGCGGCCGTCGTGTTCCTGGCGATCGGGCGGGCGGACCGGTACATCGAGCGGGTCTCGCTCGCCTATCGGCAGCTGGAGACCATCACCTCGCTCTCGCTGCACGCCAACCGCTACTCCGAGCAGATCGCCGAGATGCTGTTGTTCGGGGAGTCCGGGCGGACCGAGCTGGAGGAAGCGCGGCGCGACCTCATCTCGAGCTTCGTGGCCCTGCAGGATGCCACCATGCGCGAGCTGGAGTTCGTCGATGTTCCCGCCGATCGCGAAACCGAGCGCCAGGAGCTCATCCTTCTCGACGAGATGCGGGCGGTGGCCGCGCAGATGCACACGACCGCGCTCGAACTGCTCCAGGTGACGCTCAGCGGGCGCGAGGACGAGGCGCGGCTGCGCTACTTCGGCGAGATCGAGGAGGATCTCGACGACCGGCTGCAACGGCTCATCGACCTCGCCATCGCCGACGAGGAGGCGGAGGTGCGGCAGGTGGAGCGCCAGACGGCCGAAGCTGACCCAGGAGATGATCGTGGTCGTGGTCCTGACCACGCTCCTCGCGGTCGTTGCCAGTCTCGGTGCCGTCATGCTGCTGACCCGTGCGCTGGCCCGGCCGATCGCCCGCCTGATCGACGGGGCCGGTGCCATCGGTGGCGGCGAGCTCTCCCATCGCATCGCGGTGCGAGGGCCGCGACGAGCTGGCGACCCTGTCCGGCCACTTCAACCGCATGGCCGAGCAGCTGGAGGTGCAGCGACGTGCCCTGCTCGCCCATCAGCGACGAGCTGGAGCGCAAGGTCCGGCGAGCGCACGGCGCAGCTGGAGAATGCGAATCGGCGCCTCAAGGACCTGGACCGGCTCCGGGTGCTGTTCCTCGCCGACGTCAGCCACGAGCTGCGCACGCCCTTGACGATCCTGCGCGGCGAAGCCGAGGTGACCCTGCGCAGCCGGGTGGCACGCCTGGACGACTATCGCGAGACCCTGCAGGGGGTCGTCGACCAGGCCGAGCAGATGGGCCGCCTGGTCGACGACCTGCTGTTCCTGACGCGCGCCGAGGCCGACTCGCTCCGGTTCGAGTTCGGGCCGGTGGTGCTGCAGGACGTGATCGAGGAGGCCTTGGCCGAGGGCCGCGTGCTGGCCGGCTCCAACGGCCGCGAGCTCGTGGGCGACCTGGCCGCCGGAGCCGCTCGTGGTCACGGCCGACCGGCAGCGGCTCAAGCAGACGGCGCTGATCGCGATCGACAATGCCATCAAGTACTCGAACCAGGAGTCGCCCGTGGAGGTGGCCCTGCGTGCCGAGGGTGGCAGTGCCGTCATCCGGGTGCGCAACCGCGGGGAGGCGATCCCTTCGGAGGACCTGCCTTATGTCTTCGACCGCTTCTATCGTGGCCGCCAGGTCGCCTCGACGGGCGGGAGCGGGCTCGGCCTGTCGATCGCCAAGTGGATCGTCGAGAAGCACCACGGCACGATCGCCCTGGACAGCCGCGCCGACGGGCTGACCGAGCTCGAGATCCGCCTCCAGCTGCGCGACGCGCCGCTCGCGCCGGCAGCGTCCGGCTAGTCGGTCGAGATGGTGTAGCCGAAGCCGCGCACCGTGCGGATCAGTGCTACGTCCTCGCCGTCGTCGATCTTCTGCCGCAGGTAGCGGATGTAGACGTCCACGACCTTGCTCTCGGGGTCGAAGTTGTAGCCCCAGACGTGGTTGAGGATGCGGGTGCGGCTGAGCACCCGGCCGGCATTCTCCATCAGGTAGCTCAGGAGGGTGTATTCGCGCAGGGTGAGGACGATCGTCCGCTCGCCGCGGCGCGCCTTGCGCGTGGCCGGGTCGAGCACGAGCGGGCCGAACTGGAGGACGGGGTCGGGCGCGCCGTGCTGGCTGCGACGCAGCAGGGCGCGGATCCGCGCCAGCAGCTCGTCGAAGGCGAAGGGCTTGGTCAGATACTCGTCCGCGCCCGCGTCGAGGCCCTCGATCTTGTCGGTCACCGCGTCCTTGGCGGTCAGCATGAGGATCATGCCCGGGTAGCGCTCCCGCCGCAGCGTGGCGCAGATCGTCTTCCCGTCCATGCCCGGGAGCATGCGATCGAGGATCACGACCGCGTAGCTCGTTGCTGCGGCAGGCCTCCAGGCCGTCCTCGCCGTGATCGGCGACGTCGACCGCATAGCCTTCCGCTTCCAGGCCCCGCCGCACGAAGCGGGCGATCCGCGGATCGTCCTCGACCACGAGTATCTTGACCAAGACCCGACTGACCTCCCCGCCACTGGCCGCAACCGTGCCCGTGATCCCGCTCATCGCGTGGATCACGGCCGGTTCAACGGCTCCGAGGCCGGTTCGCTCCATCGCTTCAAGAGGCAGGCAGGATGGCACGGATCGCGAGGATCCGGCGACCCTGTCCGCCTACAGGGAGCGGCACTGGTCTTCCTTGTTGCCCTGGACGATGTTGCCGCCACCGGTGGGTGCTGGCGTGTTCGACTTGCACTGCAGATTGCCGTCGATCCGGTTGTCGCCGATCTCGACGCCGCCGCGGTTCTGGAACGCCTGCACGTCCGAGTTGACGTCGTTGTTGAGCACCCGCAACGCCGCGCGGTTCGATTCCAGCTGGATGCTGCCGTCCACGATGCTGTTGACGATCGTGGCGCCGCCGCCCTGGACCAGCTGGACCGAGCCGCCGATCCGCGAGCCGTTGCGCAAGGCCACGGAGGTAGCACCCTCGGCCTGGACATTGCCGATGACCACCACCCTGGACGCGTTCAGCGTGGCCGCGCGCTCGACCTTGATGGTGCCCTTCACGCGGGTCCGATCCAGGCGGCAGGTAGCACTCGGCGGGACCCGCAGATTGTCCACGGTCACCGCGCCGAGCGAGCCACGGCAGACACGCTCCTCGGCGACGGCCCCCGCCGCAGTGGCGAGCAGGATCGTCGCGGCGCCGGTCAGGACGGTGAGGCAGCCTCGAATCGATGTCATGATGTCGTCCTTGGTTGTGACGTGTCTGGACTTGGGCGTGGGACCGCTGCGACCGCACCAGGACGCACGCGGCAGGTCCCGGCCCCGCTCATGACCGAGGGCGATGAGATTGCGGCCAAGGTGCGGTTAGATTTTGGCTAGAAGCGCCGTCCACGATCCGAGCGTCTCTGGCGGGCGACGGCACCGGAGAGTTGCTGCCGTCTCATGTCGGGGCAGCTGCCGAGCTCAAGCCCGCACCCCAGGGACGCATGGGTGATGATGTCCAGCACGGAGGGCTTGTTCAGCCGACTACCGCTTCGGCCATGCCCGCATGCGGCTCGATCCTGCCGTTCTTCGCGTCGTCACTCACCCGCCATGCCATCATCGGCTCTGCCGGATAAGGCACCAGGAGTTCGTCAGGCAGCGGCTCGGGCTCGATCCATCGGCGCGCTGCTGCGGTCGCCAGGATCACCGGCATGCGGTCGTGCACGCGCATGATCGCGTTCGCATCGGTTATGATCAGCGTGTAGGTGTCCTGGACCTCGCCGGTGGCCGGGTCGTGCGCCTCGGCCCACAAGCCAGCCATGAAGAACGGCCGTCCGTCCGCCATGCTGTAGTACGACCACGGTGCGGCCCCCTTGGCCCTGGCGGGCTTTTCCGGCTCCCAGAAGCCGGAGGCGGGGATGAGGCAGCGCTGGCGCCGCACCTCCTTCCACGGCCAGGCACCCAGCTTGTCGGCGCGGGCGTTGTTCAGCGGATAGGCCGGGACCTCCCGTGCCCCCGGCGGTACCAGGCTCCATCGCGCCCAGGACCAAGCGAGCGGGCCTGCCCTACTCGGCCGCAGGATCAGGCCGCGCTGCCTGATGCCGATGCGATGCTGCGGCGGGAACTCCGCCAGGTCGGCCACGGCCAGCTGCATCGCCCGGGCGATGTCGAGTATCGCCTCGTTGCGGTGGCGAAGATTGTAGGCGTTGCACATGAGGGCAACGTAGGGCCTTCTGGCTGCCGAGTCAGGAGCGGCGCCGACGATAAGGGAGGCTCGCCATGGCCAAAGGCGACCACAGGACCAAGGTCAACCGGGCGTCCGCCCTTGGGTTGCTCGTACTGGCCGCGTGCGCCGGCGAGGCGACCGCGCCGCCGGTCGAGCCCGCGCCTGTCGCTCCCGCGACCGTCGGCTCTGCACCCGCTCCCGCTCCCGCGGAACAGGAGGTCGACGATCTCTTCCGCTGGCTGAACGAGCGGGACCAAACCGCGCCTCGCGCAGTCATCTACACCATCCCACGCGTTTCCCGCGAGAGTCCGGCGACGGACCTTCCGACGGCAAATCAGGCTGCGGACCGAGAAAACCTCGAGGTTTGCCTGGACGGGAGATTCTCCGCCTTCTGCGATCATGAGCGCTTGAGCGCGGCCGACGCGGCGAAGGTGCGCGAGGCCGAGCGCCAGGCCGATCTCGCGACGTGCACTGATCCGGAGCTGCAACATCTCTGCCGCGCGGAGTTTCGCCCGGAATCGCCCACTGCTACTTCCCCCGCCAACTCCCTGCCCTGACGGCGTCGCTACGTTGGTCGAAGTCGGGCGTTCCCATCGCGGCAGTCGCCGGATCGTCTCGGGACTGCCCGGAGAAACCTGGTGCCCGCTGCCGGACTCGAACCGGCACGCCTCGCGGCCCGGGATTTTAAGTCCCGTGCGTCTACCGATTTCGCCAAGCGGGCAGCCCGGCAGGACTTGAGTGTAGCGGGGCCGGGATGCTCAGAACAGATCGAGCACCTGGACGCCGCGCTCGCGCGCCTCGGCGAGAATTGCCTCGGCGGCCTCGGCGATGGCGCCTTCGTCGACGCTGCGCAGGACGAGGCTGGTGCCGAAGCTGTCCTGGCGCATGAACGGGTAGCTGCCGATCTCCACCGTGGGCCAGCGCGCCTGGATCTCGGCCAGCGGCTTGGCGATCTCGCCCTCGGGGCAGAGCACGGTCACGGTGCGCGACCGGACCACGGCACCGCCCTGCAGGCGCGGCTTCAGGCCGGCGAACATCGCCTGGAGGATCGACGGCACGCCCGGCAGGACGTGGACGTTGCCCAGGGTGAAGCCCGGCGCCACGCTGACCGGATTGTCGATCAGCTCCGCACCTTCCGGCGTCTGGGCCATCTTCAGCCGGGCGTCGTTCAGCTTCTCGGGCGGGTAGTAGGCGCGCAGCCTGCGCTCGGCCTCGGGATGAAAGCCGAACTCGCACCCCGAACGCCCTGGCGACGCTGGCCGAGGTGATGTCGTCGTGGGTCGGGCCGATGCCGCCGGTGGTGAAGACGTAGTCGTGCTTGGCGCGGCAGGCGTTCACGGCCTCGACGATGTCGGCCTCGGCGTCGGGCACCACCCGCACCTCGCGCATCTGGATGCCGATCTCGTTCAGCTCCTGGGCGAGGAAGGCGAGATTGGCGTCCTGGGTCCGGCCCGACAGGATCTCGTTGCCGATGATGACCAGTGCCGCGGTGACCGTCCGCTCGCTCATGCCGTCCTCCCAAGCTCCAGGCAGGGTATAGCCCTCGGCCACAACATGCCGATAGCCTTTCCGGTGCCATCGATGTTATCAACCTGAGGTAGATCATTGCTCGACTGATGGAGCGTTGGCGTTGCAGCGCGACGGGATCGAGGCGGCGCTGGCGGAAGCGGGCCTGATGCTGGTGCCGGACGGAGCGGAGGGCCGGTTCGCCGTGACCGGCGACACCTTCCGGCATCGCGACCTGATCAAGCGTCACGGTGGCCGATGGAGCGGGTCCCGGCGCTGCTGGCTGTTCGCCTTCGACGGCGGCGGGCTCGCCGAGGCGCCCGCCGCGTTCGTGGGTGCCGTCCCGCCGCGTCCGCACTATCACGGCCATCGCGAGCGGCTGCGCAGCCGGCTGCGGGAGGCCGGCCCCGGTGCGCTGGCCGACTACGAACTGCTCGAGCTGCTGCTGTTCTTCTCCGTCCACCGTCGCGACACCAAGCCCATGGCCAAGGCGATGCTGGAGCAGCTGGGAGGCCTGGGCGGCGTTCTGGCCGCCGACCCCGGGCGCTACGCCGAGCACATGGGGGCACTGCCCGGAGATGCCGGGCCGGACCTGCGCGAGACCCGCGACGACGATCTGCGCTTCACCCAGGTGCTGCTCAAGGCCGTCCACGAGCTGCTGCAGCGCGTGCTGCGCGAGGAGGTCCGCGCCCGCGAGGCCATCACCTCGCCCGAGGCGTTGCGCGCCTACCTGCAGCTCGCCATGGGCCACGAGGCCGCCGAGCATCTGCGCATCCTGTTCCTCGACCGCAAGGACCGCCTGATCCGCGACGAGGTCCACGGTCGCGGCACGGTCGATCAGGCGCCGCTCTACCCCCGCGAGGTGATCAAGCGCGCGCTGGAGCTGGGGGCCAGTGCCATCATCCTCGTCCACAATCATCCCAGTGGCGACCCGACTCCGTCGAAGGCGGATGTGGATTCGACCCGGCAGATCGCCGCCGCGCTGCGCCAGATCGGCATCCGGCTGCACGATCACCTGATTGTCGGCCGCGAGCGGATCGAGAGCCTGCGCGATCTGGGGGTCGTCGAGTGAGCAGCTCGACGCCCGCGGGCGAGGCGCTGGCCCCGCTCGTCCAGGTCGGCGCGGTGACGCTCAGTCGCGCGGAGTATTTCGGGCACGGCACGGGATATGTCATCCGCGGCGACACGTCTGGCCATCCAGGACGATCTGACGGCATGCGGCTGCGCTTGGGACCCGGCCGCGCGGGCATGGATCGCCGATCTGCCTTCGGCCGAGCGCCTGGTCGCCCTGCTTCAAGCGCAGGTGGAGCCGGAGCCGAGCGCGTTGACCAGGCTGCCGACCGAGGAGCAGGGCCTGGTCAACGGCTGGGGCCGACAGGGCCTGCCGGCCGACGCGCGCCAAAGGCGGCTCAATCGTCTTGCCCGGCTGGCGCCCGAGCAATGGGACGACGAGGAGGTCCTGGAGATCCTGATCGGTTTCGCCTTCCCCGATCAGGGTCCCGATCTGGCGGCCTGGCTGCTGCAGCGGTTCGGCGGCTTCGGCCCGGTGCTCGCCGCCGAGGCGCCGCGCTATGCCGAGCATCCCACCCTCGCGCCGGGTGGCTACGCCGGTTCGTCGGCAGGTGCGGACGATCCGCTGCGTCCGGCTCGCCCTCCTGATCAAGGCGGTGGCACAGGTGATCCAGCGGAGCCTGCGCGAGCAGATCCTGGAGCGGCCGGTGATCGGCTCCTGGACCGCCCTGCTCGACTATCTCCAGGCTGCCATGCAGCACGAGACGGCCGAGCATTTCCGGCTCCTGTTCCTCGACCGCAAGAACATCCTGATCCGCGACGAGGTGCAGAGCCGCGGCACGGTCGACCATACCCCGCTCTACCCGCGCGAGGTGGTCAAGCGTGCGCTCGAGCTGGGCGCCTCGGCGCTGATCATGGTCCACAACCACCCCAGCGGCGACCCCACCCCGTCCCAGGCCGACATCGACATGACCCGCCAGGTCGTGGCGGCGCTGAGCCAGGTCAACATCACCGTCCACGACCACATCATCGTCGGCCGGAACCGCCACACCAGCTTCAAGACGCAGAAGCTGATGTGAGCGGTGGCGCGCCCGGCCCAGTCCCGTTAGTCGACGGGCCGGCCATGCCCATGCCACCTCCCACCGGCCTGCCCGTCGAGGCGGTCCTGCCCGAGCTGCGCCGGGCCCTGGCCGCAGGCTCGGCCGCGGTGCTGGAAGCGCCGCCCGGTGCCGGCAAGACCACGCTGGTGCCCCTTGCATCTCCTGGGCGAGCCCTGGCTCGCGGGCCGCAGGATCCTGATGCTCGAGCCGCGTCGGCTGGCCGCGCGCGCGGCCGCCGCGCGCATGGCCGAGCTGCTCGGCGAGCGCGTAGGGCAGACGATCGGCTACGCGATGCGCTTCGACCGACGCATCGGCCCGACCACGCGGATCGAGGTCGTCACCGAGGGGCTGCTCGTCCGCTACCTGCAGCGCGATCCGGCGCTGGAAGCCTATGGCGCCGTCGTCTTCGACGAGTTCCACGAGCGCTCGCTCGACGCCGATCTGGGGCTCGCCTTGTGCCTGGAGGTGCAGGAGACGCTGCGGCCCGACCTGCGGCTCCTGGCCATGTCGGCGACGCTGGACGGTGCCGCCATCGCGCGGCATCTGGGCGGTGCTCCCCTGGTGCGCAGCGACGGGCGGCTGTTCCCGGTCCGGGTCGAGCATCTGGGCGGCGACGCTGGCGAACCATTGGAGCTGCAAGGTCGCGCGCGGCGTCGAGCTGGCGCTGGGTGCGGTCGCCGGCAGCATCCTCGTCTTCCTCCCCGGTGCGCGCGAGATCCGCCGCGCGCTGGACCTGCTGGCGGCGCGCGTTCCCGGCACGCCCGTGTTCCCGCTCTACGGCGACCTTTCGCGCTCGGCGCAGGATGCGGCGCTGCGGTCGGGCGGGCCGCGCCGGATCGTGCTGGCGACCAACATCGCCGAGACCAGCCTGACCATCGAGGGCGTCGCCGCCGTGGTCGACAGCGGCCTGGAGCGGCGGCAGCGCTTCTCGGCCCGGACCGGGATGAGCCGGCTGGTGACGGTGCCGATCGCCCGATCCTCGGCCGAGCAGCGCGCCGGCCGGGCAGGGCGCCTGGGCCCCGGCCTGTGCTTGCGGCTGTGGTCGGTCGAGGAGGAACGTGGCCGGGTGGCGCAGCGCCCGGCCGAGATCGAGGAGGCCGACCTCGCACCCCTGGCGCTGGAGCTTGCGGCCTGGGGGGTCCGCGACCCGGCGCTGCTGCGCCTGCCGACGCAGCCGCCGGCGGGTCCGTTCGCAGCTGCGCGCGCGCTGCTGCGGGACCTGGGAGCGCTCGATGCCGAGGGGGCGCGTCACCGCCCATGGGCGCGCCATGGCCGAGCTGCCGCTGCATCCGCGGCTGGCCCACATGGTGCTCGCGGCGCGCGCGCATGGGCTGGCCGCGACGGCGCTCGCCGCGGCGGCGCTGCTCGGCACGCGTGACGCCGAGCGCGGCGATGCCGATCTCGCGCGCCGGCTGGGCGAGCTGCGCGGCGGCGAGGCGGAGCGGGTTCGGCGCCAATTGGCTCGGGCGCTGGGCGAGCCCGGCGGCGAGCCCCATGCGGAACGCTTGGGTGCGGTGCTCAGCCTCGCCTTTCCCGACCGGCTGGCCCAGGCCCGGCCGGGCACGCGGGGAGCGTTTCGTCTTGCCAACGGCCGGGGTGCGCGGCTCGACCCGGGCGACCCGCTGGCCGGTGCTGCCTGGCTGGCCGTGGCCGAGCTCGACGATGCCGGGCCCGAGGCGCGGATCCGGCTGGCGGCGGCGGTGGACCAGGCCGAGGTCGAGGACCTGCACCGGGACCGGATCGCGACGCGTCGAGGAGGTACGCTTCGAGCCGCGCGAGGATGCCGTGGTCGCAAGGCGCGCCGTGCGGCTCGGGGCGCTGACGCTGCGTGAGCAGGCACTGAGCCCCAGCCCAGCCGTCCTGGGCGAGGCCTTGTGCGCCGGCATCCGTCTGCGCGGTCTGGGACGCCTGCCCTGGACCACGGGCGCGCGGCAGCTGCAGGCGCGGGTAGCACTGCTCCGCCGACGCGACGCGGCCGGCTGGCCGGACCTCGCGGACGAGGCCCTGCTGGCCGAGCTGGAGGAGTGGCTCGCACCCTACCTCGCGGGCCGGCGCCGCCTGGACGATCTGGGCGGGCTCGACCTCGACGCGATCCTGGCGGCCCGGCTGACTCACGCCCAGCGCATCGCGCTGGCGAAGCGGGCCCCGGAGCGGCTGACCGTGCCGAGCGGACGGTCGCACGCCATCGACTACACCGCCGACCCGCCGGTCCTGGGCGTGAAGCTGCAAGAGCTGTTCGGGCTGACCACGACGCCGGCCGTCGACGAGGGCAGGGTCACGCTGGTGCTGCACCTCCTGTCGCCGGCCCAGCGGCCGCTGGCGGTGACCGGGGATCTGGCAGGCTTCTGGGCCACCGGCTATCCCGCCGTGCGCCGCGAACTGCGTGGACGCTACCCCAAGCACCCCTGGCCGGAAGATCCGCTCGCCGCTCCGCCGACGCACCGGGCAGGCAGGGCCGCGTCCGCGCCGGGCCGCTAGCCGCGATGCGTGGCGCCGCCGAACACCCGCTCGAACACGTGGTCGACATGGGCCAGATGGTGGTCGAGGTCGAACAGGGCGGCGAGCTTCGCGCCGTCGAGACGGGTGGAGATCACCTTGTCCTCCCGCAGCAGCTCGAGCAGGGGTCGTCCATCCCGCCAGGCGACCATCGCCTGCCGCTGGACCAGCTCGTAGGCCTCCTGGCGCGGCAGCCCCGATTCGGTGAGCGCCAGGAGCACACGCTGCGAGCTGTAGAGACCCTGGCTGGCATCCAGGTTCCGGCGCATCCGGTCGGGATAGACCACGAGGCCGTCGACCAGCCGGGCCAGCCGGCTGAGCGCGAAGTCCGTGAGGATGCAGGCATCGGGCAGCATCACCCGCTCGACCGAGCTGTGCGAGATGTCGCGCTCGTGCCACAGGGCCACGTTCTCCAGGGCCGGCACCACGGTGGCACGGATCATCCGGGCGAGCCCGGTCAGGTTCTCCGACAGCACGGGATTGCGCTTGTGCGGCATGGCCGAGCTGCCCTTCTGCCCGACCGCGAACGGCTCCTCGGCCTCGCCGACCTCGCTGCGCTGCAGATGGCGGATCTCGGTCGCCAGCCGCTCGATCGCCGCCGCCAGCAGGGCGAGGGCGGCCACGAACGCGGCGTGGCGGTCGCGCGGGATGATCTGGGTCGAGACCGGCTCGGGCCGCAGGCCGAACCGCTCGGCCACGATCACCTCGACCCTGGGATCGATGTTGGCGAACGTGCCCACCGCCCCGGACATGGCGCAGGTCATGATCTCGTAGCGGCCCTGGACCATCCGGCGGCGGCCGCGGTTGAACTCGGCGAAGTGCCCCGCGAGCTTGAGCCCGAACGTGGTCGGCTCGGCATGGATGCCGTGGCTCCGGCCGATGGTCGGGGTGCGCTTGTGCTCGAACGCCCGGCGCTCGAGCGCGTCCAGCAGGGTGTCGATCTGGACCAGGATCAGGTCCGATGCCCGCTCGAGCTGGATGGCCAGGGTGGTGTCGAGCAGGTCGGACGAGGTCAGGCCGAGATGGAGGAAGCGGGCCTCGGCGCCGCAGACCTCCTCGACATGGGTGAGGAAGGCGATCACGTCGTGGCGGGTCGTGGCCTCGATCTCCTCGACCCGCGCCGGGTCGATCAGCCGCTCGCGGTTGGCGGCGATGGCTCCCGCGAGCTTGCGCACGGGCTCCGCCGGGATGGCGCCGAGGCTGGCCATGGCGTCGGCGACGGCCATCTCCACGTCGAGCCAGATGCCGAGGCGGGTCTCGGGTGCGAAGATCGCCGCCATCTCCGGGCGGCTGTAGCGAGGGATCATGCGGTGCTCACGCCAGGTCCAGACAACGGCGATGTTCTTAGCAGCGGTGGCCGCGGGGGGCGAGGGATGGACGATGCGGAGGCGGTGATCGCGTTCTGGTTCGCACCCGGCGGCGACGCGCGCTGGTTCGCGGCCGATCCCGCCTTCGACGAGGAGATCCGTAGGCGGTTCGGCGCGCTGGTGGGGCGGGCGCTTGCGGGCGATCTGGCCGACTGGGCGGCGTCGGCCCGTGGGGCCCTGGCCTTGTGCCTGGTCCTCGACCAGTTTCCGCGCAACATCTGGCGCGGCAGCCCGCGGGCGTTTTCCTGCGACGCCATGGCGCGCAGCGTCGCCCGTGATGCCATTGCCGCCGGCCACGACCGCAAGCTGCCACCGGACCAGCGGGCGTTTCTCTATCTGCCCCTGGAGCACAGCGAGGACCTGGCCGATCAGGAGGCCTGCGTGGCGCTGATGCGTGCGCTCGGCGATCCGCGGATGCTCGACTACGCGCAGCGCCATCGCGACATCGTGGCACGCTTCGGGCGCTTCCCGCACCGCAACGCCGTCCTCGGGCGGACCAGCACCGCGGAGGAATCCAAGTTCCTGCAACAGCCCGGGTCGTCCTTCTGAGGCCGTTCGGGGCGTGGTTGCGCTGGCGGGATGCACCGGTTAGGTGAGGCGAGACGCGGCTCGCGGGCCGGTACTGCAGGGAGACAGGGCGGCTTGGAGCGCGACGCGGATCGTGGCCGTGGCGACGCCGCCGGTGGGCTGGGCGTTTTCCGCGAACTCGCACGGCATCCCGACGTGGGGGCCTTGCGGGCACGGGCGCAGCGCATCCTGCCCTTCCTGGTCGGTGCGGCGATGTTCGGCGTCGCGATATGGGTGCTTCACGGCGCCCTGCGGCGCTACGACCTCGC
Organism: uncultured Alphaproteobacteria bacterium; assembly: GCA_963769465.1. Lineage (GTDB taxonomy): Bacteria > Pseudomonadota > Alphaproteobacteria > Geminicoccales > Geminicoccaceae > Benzoatithermus. The sequence goes on along the minus strand of CAVYMA010000011.1, from coordinate 102,502 downwards.
CGATCTGCACGCCGAGCTGGTCTCGCTCAGCCTCGAGCAGGTCGGGCTGGCCGTCCTGTTCACCTTCCTGAGCTTCCTGGCGCTGATCGGGTACGAATGGTCGGCGCTGGGCCTCGTCGGCAAGCGCATGCCGCTCGGTCACCTGTCGGTGGCGTCCTTCGCGACCCAGTCGATCGCGCACTCCACGGGCTTCGCCTTCGTGATCGGCGCCACCTTGCGCTATCATTTCTACTCCGACCGCGGCCTTCGCATCGCCGACGTCGCCATGGTCCAGATGTACTTCACGGCCACGTTCACGCTGGGGGTGGCCACGCTCGCCGGCGCCGTGGTGATGCTCGAGCCCTGGCGTCTCGCGGCGGCCACCGGCCTGCCGCCGATGCTCTGGCGCGCGGCCGCGGCGACGGCACTCACCCTGGTCATCGCCTACGTCGTCTGGGGCGGCTTCTTCCACCGCCCGCTGCGGTGGCGTGGCCGCGAGCTCGTCCTCCCCGGCGCCGGCGCCACCCTGATCCAGATCTTCTTCGGCGTGGCCGACCTCATCGCCGTCGCCGCGGCGCTCTATGTGCTCCTGCCGGCCGAAATGGGCCTGACCTACATCGAGGTGCTGGCCGTCTTCATGGCGTCCATCGTCATCGGCCTGCTCAGCCATGTTCCCGGGCAGCCTGGGGGTCTTCGAATCCGCCGTCGTGCTGCTGCTGCAGCCGACCGAGGCCCAGACGCTGCCGCTGATCGGCTCGCTGCTGGCGTTTCGCGCCGTCTACTACCTGCTGCCGCTGACCTGCGGCGTCGTGGTGCTGGCGATCAGCGAGCTGCACCGCTGGCGCACGGTGCTGCTGGCCGCGAGCAGCCGGCTGCGGCTCGATCTGGGCCCCCGCACCACGCAGATCGCGGCGACCCTGGTAGCCGTGGCCGGTCTGGCGCTGATCGCCGCCGCCATGGAGCAGGGCGCGCGTGACACCGCGCCCGCCCAGCTGTTGCGTGATCCGTCCCGGATCGGCCGGGCGGTGGAGACGATCGGCGGCACCGCCCTGGTCCTCTTGACCTGGGGGCTCTGGCGGCAGCTCGTCGTCGCCTGGCGCTGGGTGCTGGGTCTGCTGGTCGTGACTGGCATGGGGGCCATCGCCGCCGGTGCGCCGACGGTACTGGTCGTCTTTCTCGCCATTCTGGCGCTGCTGCTGTTCGCCTGCCGGGATGCGTTCCGACAGGGCGAAGGTCGTGCGGGCACCTGGCAGTCGCCCCTGGTGGCCGTGCTGCTGGTGGTGAGCCTTGCCTCGAGTATCTGGCTGATCGCTCGCGGCTGACGGCGCTGCGACAGCTAGTCGCACCATGTTTTAGTCTTACGGTGGTGCTTATGCCCGAGATCCGCAATCGGGCGTTTTGATCCCCGAACTGCCCGGCGGCTGGCTCCGCATCGCGACCTGCGGGGATTCCGGATTCCAAGCGTTCACTGGCCCGGTTCGACGCTTCCCGGCAAATCCGGGCAGGACGAACGGTTGCATAATTGATGTTCTAAACAACCGATAAAAAACAATGAAAACACAGCTTCGTTTTTGCGCTTAAGTAAACGCAATTGCAATTTGAAAAAATAACTTGAACTCGTCCTTTAGCTTGGTTAACTGATTTCACCCTGGTAACGGTAGGCGTCAGTAACGCAGCGCCCTCAGCGTGTCCGCAACAGGACATGACTTACAAGATAGGAGTTCTTCCAATGGCCGTCGCATACAATGAACTTCGTAACTTGATCGGTCGGATCGACAACGACAATCGCCCCGGGTTCTTTGCGGTCAGGTCGGATGCGTTGGCGCGGCCACCCCGGGTTCGTACCGACACCTTGGAACTGGACTATGCGAACCTGGCAACGCGGCTCGAGGTCGAGACTGGGGTGCTCTGGGCGCACTTCCGGCACCGCGACCGGGCCTGCTTCACCGCCGAGCTCCTCGCCGACCTGCGCCACTTCCAGGAGTGGCTGCGCGAGGCGTTCGGGGATTCAAGCCGCGAGGAGATGCCGTTTCGTCATCTGGTCTGGGCGTCGCACTCGGCGACGGCCTGGAACATGGGCGGCAATCTCGCCAGCTTCACCCAGCTGATCCGCGACCAGAACGAGGCGCAGCTGCGGGCCTACGCCTATCGCTGCATCGACATCCTGCACGACAACTACCTGGGCCTGGATCTCCCGATCATGACCGTCGCCCTGGTCCAGGGCGATGCGATCGGTGGCGGCTTCGAGGCCATGCTGACCAACGACGTGATCATTGCCGAGCGCGACGCCAAGTTCGGCCTGCCCGAGATCCTGTTCAACCTCTTCCCCGGCATGGGTGCGCACAGCTTCCTGCGGCGGCGCGTCGGCGACCGCATGGCCCGGACGCTGATCGAGGACGGCAGCAGCCGGAGCGCCGACGAGATGCACGAGCTGGGGCTGGTCGACATCGTCTGCGAGCCCGGCGAAGGCGAGGCTACGCTCCGCAGGTTCGTGCTCGACCGTGCCGGTCGGTTCTCCACCGACCTCGCCCTCAAGCGGGCGCGGCAGCGCAGCGACGTGCTGAGCAAGGGCGAGCTGATCGACATCGTCGACCTGTGGGTCGAGCTGGCCCTGGACCTTGGCGAGTCCGAGCTGCGGCGGATGGACTGCCTGGCGCGCCACCAGGAGCGGCGGCGTGCGCGCGGGTGATGTGTCGCCAAGCGGTCAGCGTGGCGTCGAGCGTGCTCCGCGCAGCTGCCATTCGGCGCGAAAGCCCTGGAGCGCCCGGTGCACGCGCTCGGCTTCGGCCTTGAGCTTGGCCAGCTCCGTGCCGTGCCCGCATCATCAGGGCGTGGTCGTCGAGCTCGCGCCAGCCCAGGCAGAGGTCGAACAGGCCGAGGGCGCCGATGTGGGCGGCACTGCTGCGCAGCGCGTGCGCCTCGTCGCGGAACCGACGCACGTCGGCAACGACGGCCGCATGCTCCAGCTGACCGACCAGGCCTTGGAGATCACCCAGGAAGTCGTCGATCAGGCCCTCGAGGAAGCCGTCGCCGCTGTCGAGCTCGGCCAGGCTCGCGATCCGCGCCGGATCGACCGACGGTCCGGTCTGCTCCCGGGGCGGCGCTTCGGCACCCGCGGTCGACGGGGTTGGGGCCAGGCTCGGCTCGGGCCCCGGCTCGCGGCCGCCCGTGAGCTCGGCCAGGGTGCGCAACAGCAGCTGCGTGTCGACCGGCTTGGTGAGATAGGCCGAGAAGCCGACGCTCTTGCAGGTCTCGCGGGTCTGGGGCGTGGCATCCGCGCTCAGCGCGACGATCGGCGGCAGCTCGTCCACGTCGTGCGTGAAGCGCAGCAGCTTCACCGCCTCGATGCCGCCCAGAACGGGCATGTTCAGGTCCATCAGCACCAGATCGAAGCGGGGAATCCTCCAGGGCCTCGATCGCGTCCTGGCCCGTGGCCACGATGGTCGCCCGGTGCCCGGCATGCTCCAGGATGCGGCCGATCACCTTCTGGTTCGTCCGATTGTCCTCGGCGACGAGGACGTGCAGCGCGCGGGCGGGGGCTTCCGGTGCCGCCGCCTCGCCGGCACCATGCCGGCGCCATTCATCTCCGGGCGCGCTGCGTAGCGCCGCGCGCAGACAGGCGAACAGCTCCAGGTCCGGCGGGTCGGCAGGCAGGTCGGCCAGCGTGGCGCCGTCCGCGCCGTCGCGCTCGAGGCCGACGGCGATCACGTCGAGGGGCTCGACCGTCTGCGTCAGGGCAAGCAGCCCGGCGAGTGCTCCGACCTCCACCGGTGGCGCGCGCTCCGTGACCAGGACCGCCTGGCGCCCTGCGCCATGGCGAAGCAAGCTCGAGCGCCGACTCGACCGTGGCGACGCACCGCGCCTCGCATCCCAGGCGCTGGACGCGCTCCGCCAGGGCCGGTGCGGTGTCGCGGCCGCCGATCACCACCACCTGACCCGCCAGGCGCTCCGGCTCCTCCGGCCCTGGCTCCTCCTCGAAGCGGCAACTCCACCCAGAAGGTCGAGCCCTGGCCCGGGGTGCTGGTCAGGCCGACGCTGCCGCCCATCAGCTCCACCAGCTCGCGGGTGATGTTCAGCCCCAGCCCGCTGCCGCTGATGCCGCGGCGCATGCTGTCGTCGCTGCGCACGAACCGCTCGAACAGCCCCTTCTGCGCTTCGGGCGTCAGCCCGACACCGGTGTCCTCGACCGCGAGCCGCAGCCAGACGGTCGTTCCTTCGCGCAGGACCGGTGCGACATGGACGACCACGCGGCCATCGTCGGTGAACTTGATCGCGTTGCCGACCAGATTGACCAGCACCTGATGCAGCTGCTGCGGCGCGCCGCGCAGCCGGAACGGCGTCTGCGGCGCGAGGCGCAGGCGCAGCGACAGGCCCTTCGCGGCCGCCAGGTGGCCCAGCAGCATGCGCAGCCTGATCAGGCTGTCGTGCAGGTCGAAGGGCTCGACGTCGATCGTGAAGCCGCCGCTCCTCGATCTTGGCGAGATCGAGCACCTGGTCGACGAGGCCGAGCAGGCTCGTGGCGGCGGTCCGGATCGTCGCGGTCATGTCGCGCTGCTCGGGATCCAGCCGCGTCGTGGTCAAAAGCTCGCTCATGCCGATGATCGCGTTGAGCGGCGTGCGCAGCTCGTGGCTCATCGCGGCGAGGAAGTGGCTCTTGGCCCGGCTCGCCTCCTCGGCGCGCTCGATGGCGTTGGTGAGCTTGCGCAGCAGAACGGCGAAGTAGATCGGCAGGATCACGAGCGACGCCACGAGCGCGCCCGCGAGTGCCGGGAATCTGCGCGCCAGGCCGGGCTGAGCAGCACCACGCCGCCGAACAGGACCAGCGACAGCCCCGCCGCGGCCCACAGATAGGGCCGCCCGTAGCGGAAGCCGTGGCCCAGGATGATCCACAGCAGCATCGGGTAGAGCGCGGAGGCCGAGGGGCCGCCGACCAGCATCGTGCTCGTCGGCGCGAGGCTGTCGACGAAGATCGCGAACATGCGCCGGCGCGGGTTGATGGCCGGGCGGTAGACGATGTGCACGAGGATGCCGATGGCGGCCACGAGATCGGCGAGGAAGATCACGGTGACCCAGAGCACGATCGTCTCGTGCTCGTCCGGCTCGTGCGGGATGGCGAGCAGGTAGAAGTACATCACGAACGCCACGGCGATGCGGATCAGCGCCTGCTCGTGCTCGGAATCGTCGCGCGCCCTGAGCCGCGCCCACAGGCGCTGCAGCCGCGCGCGCAGCATGGCCGGGTGCAGCAGCCGGCTCCCCGCTTCAGCCGCCGGCCCGCACCGCCGCGCGCAGCACCGCGAGTTCCGGTGCGGGCGCGAGCAGTGCCGCGGGTGGCGCGCGCAGGATGCGCCGCTCGAGCTGCTTCGGCGCTGACCGGCGGGCTGATCAGGTGGCCCTGCACCTCGTCGCAGCCGAAGCGCGCGCAGGCGCAGCGAGCTGGCCCTCGGTCTCCACGCCCTCGGCGATCACCCGCAGGCCGAGGCTGTGGCCGAGATTGATGATCGCGCGCACGATCACCTCGTCGTTGAGGTTGTGCTCCAGGTTCTGCACGAAGGACTGGTCGATCTTCAGCCGCTGGACCGGCAGCCGCTTGATGTAGGAGAGCGACGAGTAGCCGGTGCCGAAATCGTCGATCGACAGGCTGACGCCCAGCTGGTTGCAGGTAGCGCAGGCTCTGGATCGCCGTCTGGCTGTTCTCGATGACGGCATTCTCGGTCAGCTCGAGGTCGAGCGATGCCGGCCGGCAGCGAGCTCTCCGCCAGCACCCGCTCGATCAGCAGCTCGACGCCGCGCTCGCGGAACTGCACCGGCGACAGGTTCACCGACATCTGCAGGCCGTCGAGCCCGCTGTCCTGCCAGATCCGCTGCTGGCGGCAGGCGCTGCGCAGCACCCAGGCGGTCAGCGGCGCGATCAGCCCGATGTCCTCGGCCAGCCCGATGAACTCGCCCGGCCGCACGAGGCCGCGATAGGGGTGGTTCCAGCGCACCAGCGCCTCGACGCCGATCACGCGGTTGGTCGCGAGGTCGAGCTGCGGCTGGTAGTGGACGACGAACTGCTCGGCCGGCCAATGCCTGGCGCAGCTCGCGCTCGAGCGTCACCGCGCGGCGTGCCGCGACGTTCATCTCGGCCGCGAAGAAGCGGTAGGCGTCGCGCCCCGACTTCTTGGCCCGGTACATGGCGAGCTCGGCGTTCTTGAGCAGCGTCTCGACCGCGCGGCCGTCGGCCGGCGCCACCGTGATGCCGACGCTGGCGCTGATGTGGACCTCGCGGGTGCGGATCACGAACGGCGACGCGAACGCCTCGCTCAGCCGCCGCGTCAGCTCGGCGGCGTCGTCCGGCCGCTTGATGCCCGGCTGCAGGATCAGGAACTCGTCGCTCTCCAGGCGCGCCAGCAGCTCCTCGCCGCTCAGCCGGGCCTTGAGCCGCACTGCCACCTCGCGCAGCAGATCGGAGCCGAAATCCTGGCCGAACGCGTCGTTGATGCCCTTGAACCGGTCGAGATCGAGATGCAGCACGGCCAGCATCTCGTGGTGCTGCCGGGTCCGGGCCAGCTCGTGCTCGAAGCGGGCGCGGAACTGCTCGCCGCTCGGCAGGCCGGTGAGCGGGATCCTCGAGGCTGGGCGCACTGCTCGCGGGCTCGGCCGCGCGCAGCTCGGTGACGTCGAGGGCTACCGTCAGCACCTCGGGCGCCCGGCCCGATGCCGCCGCCCAGCGGCGCCTTGGCGGTCAGGACCCAGCGCGTGCCGCGCGGCGTTGGTCAGCGTGTCGTAGTAGGGTGCGGCCATCGCCACGCCCGGTCTCCAGCACCTTCTCGTCGAGCACGCCGCTCTGCAGCGCGTAGTCCTCGCCATGGCTCTCGAGCAGCGGCCGGCCGAGCGCGGTGGCCGCGGTCGATGCCGAGCAGCGCGCTCGTAGGCCGCGTTGACGACCAGCGAGGCGGCCGTGGGCGTCGACCACCGACACGGCCGCGGGCATGGCGTCGAGGACCCGCTGCAGCGACCTCCTGCTCGCCGCCGTCGTGGCGCGTGTGCAGCTCGCGCTCGAGATCGGCCGCGCGCTCGGCCAGCAGCAGCTGCTGGCGGCGCAGCGTCAGCAGGTTGCGGGCGCGGGCGCGGAACTCGAGATGGTCGACCGGGCTCAGCAGAAAGTCGGTCGCACCGGCCTCCAGCGCGCGATAGCAGAACTCCCGGTCCTGATAGACGGTGACCACGATGACCGGCACGTCGACCAGGGATGGCCGGCTGCGCAGCGCCCGCACGAAGCTGGCGCCGTCCATGTCCGGCATGTTGAAGTCGGTGATGATCAGATCGGGCACGACGCCGGCGTCGAAATCGTTCAAGGCGTCCACCGGCCCCGCGAAGGCGCTGACCGTCAAGCCCTTCCTCGACCGACGCGGCGAGGCGTGTCAGGATGTTGCGGTTGGTGACGCGATCATCGATGACGGCGATCCTCGCCATCCGGCCTCACGATTATGGACCCCGCCGGAGCGAAGCGGACGCCTGCAACCATATGATACGGCAAGCTAGTAAACAACGGCCCGGCCTGCAAGTCATTGGCGGGGTCGCCCCCAGTCCGTTCAACCGATGGTTTCCAGACCCGGCCGCGTGCAGGCGACGCGCGTGCCGGGACGCCCGCTGGCCCGGGATTGGCCCATGACGGTCAACATGAGCGCCCGCTCGCGCGCCGTCACCGCCGCCGGCCGGAGCTGGCATGGCGTGCTCGGCGCCTGCCTGGACCAGCTCGAGCCCATGCCTGCGGGCGCCAATCTCGGCGTCGTCTACATCAGCGAGGCCCTGGCGCCGGTCGCGGACGCGATTGTCCGCGCCCTGTCTCAGCGCACGGGCGTGACCAGCTGGATCGGCGCCTGCGGTGCCGGGGTCCTGGGCGGTCCCGTGGGCAGCGGAGACGAGGGGATCGCGGTGCTCGTGGCGTCCCTGCCCGAGGGTGCGTTCGAGATCGCGGCGGCGCCGCGGCTGGCCCCGGACCGGTCCGGCCTCGTGCTCGCGCATGCGGAGATCGGGCCGGACGGCCCGGGCACGGTCCTGGCCGAGCTGATGGACATGGCGGCCGGCACGGTTGCCGGCGGGCTCACCGCCGCCGGCCGCTCGCCCATGCAGATCGCGCGCGACGTCATGGGTGGCGGTACCGCCTGCCTTGCCTTCGCTCCCGGCCAGCCGGTGTTCGCCGGACTGGCGACGGCCGGCTCGCCGCTTGGCCCGGCCCATCGGGTCACCAGCGCGCTGGACGGCGAGATCCTGGCACTGGACGGCCGGCCGGCCCTGGCCGTGCTGACCGACGAGCTGGGCGATCTGTTCCGTCGCGCCGGCGATCGCTTCGCCCCGAGCCTGTGGGCCGCCGAACGGTCGAGCTGCGGGGCCGGTGGCGAGACCCTGCGGATGCGCCGCATCGTCGCGATCGACCAGCAGCGCGGCTCGCTTCGGGTCGATGGTGGCCGGCCTGGCACCGAGATCCGCCTGATGCGCCCCGATCCGGCGGGCTCGCTGGCCCGCGTGCGCGACCTGGGCCGCTCGCAGCGGGCGCGGTTCGGCCGGAGTCCGCCCGTGGCCGGGATCTACCTGGCGTCCCGCCATCGCGGCCATGGCCTGTTCGGCCCGCAGATCGACGAGATCGCGGTGCTGCGCGAGGAACTGGGCGCGATACCGCTGATCGGCCTCGTCACCGATGCCGAGATCTTCGACGGCATCGTCCACGAATCCGCGGGCGTTCTGGTGCTGATCGGCTAGGGGCTGCCATGAGCAGGGAATATCCGGACCGTCCGGTGGTGGGCGTGGGTGCGGTCGTGTGGCGCGGCGAGCGCGTGCTGCTGATCCGCCGCGGCAGGCCACCGCGGCTCGGCCAGTGGTCGCTGCCGGGCGGCGGGCAGCAGCTGGGCGAAACGCTGCTGGAGGCGGTGGCCCGGGAGGTCCGCGAGGAGACCGGCCTGATCGTGGCAGGAGGTACGGTTCCTCACCACCGTCGATCTCATCGAGCGCGAGGCCGACGGGCGGATCCGCTACCACTACACGCTGGTGGACTTCACCGCCGAGGCACCGCACGGGGAGGCCGCGGCCGGCGACGATGCCGCCGCCGTCGCCTGGTTCGCCGTGGACGAGCTGGCCGCACTCGGCCTGTGGAGCGAGACCCTGCGCATCATCGGGGTGTCGGCGGCGCAGCGGCGGGCGGCCGGGGTGGACTGACTACTCCGTGGGATCGCTGCCGTTGGCGAGGACGCGGGCCAGGTTGCACAGCGCGTCCTGGTGGCGCCGGCTGCCGATGCTGGCGAAGTTGCGGGCAAGCTCGAGCAGCATCCGCTGCTGCGGCATCAGCTCGCTGGCCTTGGTCTTGCCGCGGCGCTCGGGCTCGACGTCCTCGAAGAAGTAGCTGATCTCGACGCCGAGCGCCTGCGAGATCTGGTAGAGACGGCCGGCCGAGATGCGGTTGATCCCGGTCTCGTACTTGTGGGCCTGCTGGTAGGTGACGCCGATCAGCTCGGCCATCTGCTGCTGCGTCAGACCGAGCATGATCCGCCGCTGGCGAATGCGCAGGCTGACATAGTGGTCGACATCGAGTGCCCGACTGCGGCCGCCGCCGGTTCGCCCGGCAGGCTTGTTCGCCAACTGGTTCACGAGACATCACTCCCTCGGGCCGCAGGCCGCCCACCGACCCGCCACCACCGTGGCCGACTACCCATAATTGGCTAAAATACCGTTCATTTTTTAAACTTCCAGCCAATCTAGAATTTCTCATCAACCATAAGGGATACGCTATTTTCCTTCCCGGCCGAACGCGGTGCGCGCCAAGCCTCCGGCCACAAGACACCCACAATGGATCTGACTTCCCGCACCGCGACCATCGGTAGAAGCGGCGCGTTGTAGGCGGCGAGATCGTAGCGGTCGGGGTCGCTGCTGGGCAGCAGCCGCCGCAGCAGGATCCGGCCGTCGGCCAGCTCGATCAGCGCGTCACGGCCGATGAGCGTGCTCGCGGCCTCGCCTTGACCGCTGAGCGCCAGGACGAGCTGGCCTGGGCGGAAGACCGGCGCCATGCTGTCGTCGCGCACGCGATAGCCGCGCAGCTGCTGGTCGCGGAGCTGTACCAGCTCCATGCTCGCTTCGCCGGCGGGCTCGAGCAGCCCGGCGCGGCCGATCTGGCCTTGCACCGGCAGGGTGATCTGCAGCGGCGAGCGTCCGAAGTAGAGATATTCTGGGCTGGTCTCGAGGACGAGCGCCAGCTTCTCGACCACGTCGCGCGGCGGCTCGTACTCGTCGCGCTCATAGGGCCCGATGGCGGTCTGATGCCGTCCGATCCGCCGCGCCAGCTCCACCTGGCTCATGCCGAGGGTCGCGCGCAGGGCCCGCAACCTACGGCCGAATGTCGAACCCGATGCTGCGCTCATGGACCTCACGCGACTCCAGACGTACGAGCCATTATCGTAGCCTGCAGGTGTAAGATCTAGCAGAACTAGAAAACGCTGTCAGGACCCGCCGGCAGGCGTCAACCGCAGCGTCCCGATGGACCCCCGACGGTGGTGATCGGGGTCCATGCTCATGGTCAGATAGCGCCCGTCGCGCCACCATGGGACGAGATCGGCATAGTGCGGCGACAGGAAGTGGCCGGACTGGCCGGTCGCCGCGATCCACAGCGAATCGTCGGGCCGCGCCAGATCGTAGACGGCACGAAAGCCGGCGCCGTGGACCACGTCGAACGCGAACCCTTCGTGGTCCGGGCCCGCCCCGGCGACGTTGACCGTCGTCGTGTCGCCGCCGAACGGTACGCGGCGGCTGAAGAGGTGGTTGAGGACGGGCAGCGCTTCGAGCGGCCGATGGGCCAGCATGGCCTGGTGTGCGTCGCCCCACCGCCACTCGCGCCAGTCGTCGCCGTGGTTCTCCCCCAGCCCCGCCATGGCCGTCACGAAGGCGTCGACCGCGGCCGTGGCGCAGTCGGTCGCTTCGGCCGGACATGTGGCGAGCGCCCGGTGCAGGAATCCCGCGCGATCGGCGCCCAGATCGGCGAGCTCCGGGCCCAGCGCCCGCTCGGCGAGACGGCGGGCGAGACGCCCGGCGCCACGCGGCGAACATCAAGGGTTCAGGCCGGTCCGGCTGCATGGCCCCGTCCCATCCGGCCAGGGCATCCCGGCGGTCGCGCAGATCCTCGGGCAGGGCATGCGCGGGCGGCAGGCGCGGCAGCAGGTCGCGAGCGAGCCCCGAGACCTGATCCAGCTGGATGTCGGCGAAGCCGGCGCGGTCCAGTGCACCCGGCCGGTCCAGGAGCGCCTCGATCCGCGCCGCCCGGAACGGCTCCTCCCACTCGGCCGCGAGCAGGTAGGGGTAGGACTCGTCGACGAGGCGGTTGTTGGCGTTGACCAGGATCCCCGAGGCGGGGTCGAGCGCGCGCGGCAGGGCGGCCGCCGGGATCGTGCCCTGCCAGTCATGCTCGCCCGTCCAGCCCGGCACCGGCAGCCGGCCGTCGCCGGAACGCCGGATCGGCACGAGGCCGGGACTGATCATCCCGATCCGCCCGGAGGCCGTGGCAAAGGCCATGTTCTGCTGGGCGCCGCGATAGAGTTCGGCCGCGGCCATGAACGCCTCGGCGGTCTGGGCGCGGCCGAGCGCGAATCCCGCCGCCACCGTGGTGTCGGGACCATGCTCCTGCAGTTGGGTCCAGGCCAGCGCCAGGGCGTGGCCGGCCGCGACCGGCGGGTGCTGGATCAGGTCGGAGATCACCGGCCCATGCCGCGTCGAGCGGATCTCCAGCGCCTCGGCAGCTCCGCCGCGCACCGCGATGGTCTCGGTCCGCAGCTGGAACGGCTCGCTGCCCGTCGCGCGTCAGGTAGCGGCCGGGCGCGGCGGGATCGATCCGCTCGATGAACAGGTCCTGGGTGTCGGAGCCGGTGTTCGTGAAGCCCCAGGCCAGGGCACGGTTGCGGCCGAGGACGACGAACGGTGCTCCGGGCAGCGTCGCACCGATGACCGCGAGCCCCGGGGCCTCCAGCTGCGCCAGGTACCACTGGCCGGGGATCTGCCAGCCCAGATGCGGGTCGTTGGCGAGCAGCGGCCGGCCGGTCGCGGTGCGTGCAGCCTGCGGCCACCCACACGTTCGAGCCGAGCCCGGCCGGCGGTGGCGGCGGCAGGGCCGCTGCCAGTTCGTCCAGCGGCAGCCCGGCCACCGCGGCCATGGTGACCGGCCCGCCCTTGGCCAGGCCCGGCCAGAGCAGGGCCAGCTGGTCCGGGCGCAGTGTCCGCGCCAGCCGCGCCCGCTGCAGTTCCTGCCGCCAGTCGCCGGACAGGGTGAGCGCCATGAGCTTCAAGAAGCGGACGCTGTCGACCGGACGCCATGGCTCCGGGCGGTGACGCAGGATCAGGAACTCGGGCGGCAGGGTGAAGCCATAGGCCTCGATCGCCCGATTGACGCCGGTGGCATAGGCCTCCAGCAATGCGAGGGTGGCTGCGTCCAGGTGACGCGACGGCGCGCTCCGCGCTGGCCTGCTAGCCCGAGCGTGCGCATGAACCGGTCGTACGGCAGCGCGTCCGGGCCGAGCAGCTCGGCGAGCCGACCCTGGCCGGCCAGGCGGTCGAACTCCATCTGCCACAGCCGGTCCTGGCCGTGGAGGAAGCCCATGGCCAAGTAGGCGTCGGCCTCGCTGCCAGCAGTGACATGGGGCACCGCATGGGCGTCGCGCAGGATTGTGACCTCGCCCTGCAGGCCCGGCACGGCGACGGCACCTGCGAGCTGGGGCAGGGAGGCCCGAGCCAGCCACGTCACGGCGATCCCGACGACCAGGACGAGGCCGGCGACGGTCCAGGCGATCCGCTTCAGCCAGCGGCGCACGGCGTCTAGCCCGCTGGGAGCAGGCCCAAAGCGACGAGTTCCGCCCGCAGCGGCGCCGCTCCGGTGAACAGGTGCGCGCGAATGCCCAGCGCGGCGGCGGCGGCCACGTTCTTGGGCGCGTCGTCGATGAACAGGCAGTCGGCCGGGGGTGTGCGGATCACGCCGAGCGCATGGCGGTAGATGGCCGGGTCAGGCTTGACCAGCCGCAGTTCGCCCGAGACGAAGATGGTCCGGAAACGCTCGAGGAAGGCATAAGTGGGATCGTCGCGCACCAGCGCGAAGGTCTCGGCCGACCAGTTCGACAATGCCCACAACGGCACCCCGGCGGCCGCGAGCTCCTCGAGCACGGCCACGGTGGCCGGCATGGGCCCCGCCACCATCTCCAGCCAGCGCTGGTGATAGGCCAGGATCCGCTCGCGCTCGGCGGGATGACGTTCGCAGAGCTCGGCCACGGCCTGGGCGAACGGACGGCCGGCGTCGAGCGAGAGGTTCCAGTCCGGGGAGCAGACCTCCGCCAGGAACCGCTCCATGCCCGCCTCGTCGCCGGCGAACATGCCGCGATAGAGGTAGCGTGGATTCCAGTCGATGAGCACACCACCCAGGTCGAAGATCACCTGGGTGGGACCGCTCGCGCTCATCGAGGCCCTGCAGGGACGCGGTGCGTCGCAGGCAAAGTCTCGGCGGGGATCAGCCCTGCCGGGCCTTGAAGCGGGGGTTGGTCTTGTTGATCACGTAGATGCGACCCTTGCGGCGCACCAGACGGCAATCCTTGTGCCGCGCCTTGGCGGTCTTGAGCGAGTTTCTGATCTTCATGGCCGGTCTCCGTGGCAGCGCCTACTTCTTGCGGCGGAAATTCTGGAAGCGCCTGTTGAACTTCTCGACCTGGCCACGCTCGAGCACCTGCAGCGACCCGCCGGTCCAGGCGGGATGCGACTTGGGGTCCACGTCCAGCGTCATCGTGTCGCCCGGCTTGCCCCAGGTCGAACGCGTCTGGAAGCTCGACCCGTCGGTCATGACCACGTTGATCTCGTGGTAGTCGGGGTGGATGTCGGGTTTCACGGCTCTTTACCTCTTCGAAAAGCCGCCGGTATATAGCGGCGGGCTGCGACCGACTCAAGGGGCGCGGCAGGGGTATCGTCGTCCCCGCCGACCAAGCCGCAACAGAGGGATCAGGATGGAGGAGAGCGCCCGCACGCTGGCACGGCTCGGGGCCAAGCGCGAGGGAAGCCGCAACCTCGGCCAGCTCCGCCGTCTGGCGGCCTATCTCCGGCCCTATCGCGGCCATGTCATCGGTGCGCTGATCGCCCTGGTGCTGGCCTCGGCGGCCGTCCTGTCGCTGGGCGTCGGCCTGCGCCACCTGATCGACGGCGGGTTCGGCGAGGGTCGGCCCGAGTGCCCTGAATCACGCGCTCATCGCGGTGGCGCTGGTGATCGTGACCCTGGCCGTCGCCACCTACCTGCGCACCTACCTCGTCACCTGGCTGGGCGAGCGGGTCGTGGCCGACCTGCGGCGGGACGTCTACCGCCATGTCCTGCGCCTCTCGCCCGGCTTCTTCGAGGTCACGCGCACCGGCGAGGTGCTGTCGCGGCTGACCACGGACACCAGCGTCATCCAGACGGTGATCGGCGCCAGCGTCACCCAGGCGCTGCGCAACGTGCTGCTGGTGATCGGCGGCATGGCGCTGCTCGTGGTCACCAACCCGCGGCTCACCGGCCTCATCCTGGTCGTGGTGCCGCTGGTGGTGGTGCCGATCGTCTGGATCGGCCGGCGCGTGCGGCAGCTGTCCCGCGCCACGCAGGACCGGATGGCCGACGTCTCGGGTGCCGCCGAGGAGACCATCAACGCCATCCGCACGGTCCAGTCCTTCGCGCAGGAGGACCGCGAGACCACGCGCTTCGCCGCCGCCACCGAGGGGGCGTTCGCCGCCGCCGCCCGCTATGCCCAGGCCCGGGCGCTGCTCGGTGCCATCATCATCACCCTGGTGTTCGGTGCCATCACGGTCGTGCTCTGGGTGGGCGGGCACGACGTCCTGACGGGCCGGGTCACCGCCGGCGAGCTGTCGTCGTTCGTGTTCTACGCCACCATCGTCGCCAGTGCCTTCGGCGGCCTCAGCGACGTGTTCGGCGACCTGCAGCGCGCCGCCGGCGCCACCGAGCGCCTGTTCGAGCTCCTGGACGCCCCGGCGGACGTCGAGGCGCCGGCGCACCCGACGCCGCTGCCGGCCGCGAGCCCCGGCGCGCTCTCCTTCCAGGGCGTCAGCTTCGCCTATCCCTCCCATCCCGACCGTCTGGTCCTGGGCGATCTCGACCTCGAGGTCCGGCCGGGCGAGACCGTGGCGCTGGTGGGCCCGTCCGGCGCCGGCAAGACCAGCGTGTTCCAGCTGCTGATGCGCTACTACGACCCGACCCGGGGCCGCATCCTGTTCGACGGCGTGCCGATCACCGAGCTGGATCCGCGTGCCTACCGGACGCGGATCGGCCTCGTGCCGCAGGACCCGGTCATCTTCTCCGCCGACGCCACGACCAACATCCGCTACGGCCGCCCCGATGCGACCGACGCGCAGGTGCGCGCCGCCGCCGAGGCCGCCGCCGCGACCGAGTTCCTCGACCGGCTGCCCGACGGCTTTGCCACCTTCCTGGGCGAGAAGGGCGTGCGCCTGTCGGGCGGCCAGCGCCAGCGGATCGCGATCGCCCGGGCGATCCTGTGCGATCCGGCGCTGCTGCTCCTGGACGAGGCCACCAGCGCGCTGGACGCCGAGAACGAGCGCCTGGTGCAGGTGGCCCTCGACCGGCTCATGCAGGGCCGGACCTCGCTGGTCATCGCCCACCGCCTGGCGACGGTGCTCAAGGCCGACCGCATCGTGGTGCTCGAGGAGGGGCAGGTCGTGGAGCAGGGCCGGCACGAGGACCTGCTCGGGCGCGGCGGCCTCTACACGCGGCTGGCCGAGCTTCAGTTCAACCTGGGCGAGGCGGCGTAGGTCGCGCGGGGGCGGTGGCGGTCAGGGCTGCGGCCCGTCATAGCCCTCGACGATGACGATGTCCGCGTCCGAGGCGCCGGTGCGCATCGCCTTGACGGGCTGGTACTCGGGCGAGCGGTAGCAGGCCAGGGCCTCGGCGTAGCTCGGGAACTCGAGGATGACGTTGCGCTGGCGCACGCTGCCCTCGACGGTCTCGGCGGCGCCGCCCCGCACCAGGAACCGCGCGCCGAACTTGCGGAACACCGCGCCGTTGCCGGCGACATAGGCCTTGTAGGCCTCGGGGTCGTGGATATCGACCCGTGCGATCCAGTAGCCCTTGGCCATGAGGCCTCCCTTCAGGCGGCGTAGCTGGCGTCCTCGGCGTCGAGGAGCGCCTTGAGCTCGGCGAAATGGGCCTCGGCGAAGCCCGCATACTCGGCCCACTCCCCGGCGACCCGGGCCGCCAGGTTGTCGGAGATCAGCCGCAGCGGCCGGCCGGTCGAGTAGGCGAGGACCAGCTGCCGGCAGGCGGTCTCCAGGTAGTAGAGCTCGTCGAACGCCTCGGCCACCGACCGCCCGGTGACGATCACGCCGTGATTCTTGAGGAACAGGATCGGCTTGTCGCCCAGGGCCTGCGCGATGCGCTGTCCCTCGTCGCTGTCCAGGGCGAAGCCGCCATAGTCCTCGGCGTAGGCGATCCGACCCCAGTAGCGCGCGGCGTTCTGGTCGATCGGCAGGACGCGGCTGTCCTCCAGGCTCGTCAATGCCGTGGCGTAGGGCATGTGGGTGTGCAGCACGCAGCGGATCTCCGGCCGCAGCCGGTGCAGGGCGCCATGGATGCACCAGGCGGTGGGGTCCGGCGCCTCGGGCCGCTGCATCACGGTCCCGTCCGCGACATCCAGCAGCAGGAGATCGCTGGCCCGGATCCGGGCGAAGTGCCGCCAGCGCGGGTTGATCAGGACATGCCGGCCCTCCGGATCGAGGGCGAGGCTGAAATGGTTCGCCACCGCCTCGTGCCACCCGAACCGGGCGGTGAGCCGGAACGCCGCCGCCAGATCGACGCGGGCCTGACGCTCGCCGGCCTCGAGCCTGGTCACCGTTGCCGTCGCCACCGCCGTCTCCCTGCTCGCCTCCGCGCCGGTGCCAGGATAGAGGAATTCGCCGGACGGGCGAAGGAGGGGCAATGGCGGCGCGGCCGAACATCCTGATGATCATGGCGGACCAGCTCACCGCCGCTGGCGCTGCCCGCCTACGGCCACAAGGTCGTGCGCACGCCGCACCTGGACCGCCTGGCCGCCGAGGGCGTCCTGTTCGAGCGGGCCTACTGCAACTTTCCCTTGTGCGCGCCGTCGCGGGCCTCGCTGATGAGCGGCCGGCTGGCCTCGCGCGATCGGGGTCTACGACAATGCCGCGGAGTTCCCGGCGGCGGTGCCGACCATGGCGCATGGGCTGCGCGCTCTCGGCTACCGCACCTGCCTTGCCGGGAAGATGCACTTCGTCGGTCCCGACCAGCTGCACGGCTTCGAGGAACGGCTGACCACCGACATCTACCCCGCCGACTTCGGCTGGACGCCCAACTGGGACGCGCCGGACGAGCGCATCGACTGGTGGTACCACAACATGGGCTCGGTCAAGGAAGCCGGCATCGCCGAGGCCACCAACCAGCTCGACTTCGACACCGAGGTCGCCTTCCAGGCCGAGCGCCGGCTCGCCGAGCATGCGCGGGCCACCGACGGGCGCCCGCTGTTCCTGTGCGTCTCCTTCACCCACCCGCACGATCCCTACGCCGTTCCCCAGGCGTACTGGGACCGGTACCGGGACGAGGAGATCGACCTGCCGCGGGTGCCGCCGCTGCCCGAAGCGGCGATGGACGCGCACAGCCGCCGGTTGGCGCGGGTGTCGGACATGGGTGCGGTACCCATCACCGAGGCCGATGTCCGCCGCGCCCGGCACGCCTACTATGGCGAGATCTCGTTCGTCGACGACCAGGTCGGAAAGCTGCTGCGGTCGCTCGAGCGCTTCGGGCTGGGCGAGGACACGATCGTGGTGGTCACCGCCGATCACGGCGAGATGCTGGGCGAGCGCGGCCTCTGGTACAAGATGCACTTCTTCGAGTGGGCGCTGCGCGTCCCGCTGCTGGCGTGGGCGCCGGGGCGCTATCGGCCGCGTCGCGTGCCTTTGCCCGTCTCGCTCCTGGACCTGGCGCCGACCCTGGTCGAGATGGGCGGCGGCCTCGCCGAGCCGGCCATGGCGGGCGATGGCCGAAGCCTCGTGCCCCTGATCGAGGGACGCGACCTGCCGGCTAGCCCGGTCCTGGCCGAGTACACCGCCGAGGGCGCCGCCGCGCCGGTGCTCATGGTGCGCGATGGCGACCTCAAGCTGATCTGGAGCGCTGGCGATCCGCCGCTGCTGTTCGATCTGGCCGCCGATCCGGACGAATGCCGCAACCTCGCCGCCGAGCCGGGTGCCGCCGGCGATCTGGCGCGTCTGGAGGCGATCGTCCGTCGCCACTGGGATGTCGAGGCGCTGCGCGCGCAGGTCCTGGCCAGCCAGCGGGCGCGGCGCTTCACCTGGGCCGCGGTGATGCAGGGTCAGTACACGAGCTGGGACTACCAGCCCCGCAGCGACGCCAGCCGCCAGTACATGCGCAACCACCTCGACCTGAACGAGGTCGAGGCGGCGCGACGCTTCCCCAAGCCGGCCTGACCTCGTGCCGGAGCACGATCTCGACGGCCGGCGCATCCTGGTGACCGGCGGCACGGGCTTTGTCGGCCGGCATCTGCTGCGAACCCTGGCCGAGGCGGCTTCCTGCCGGATCAGGGTGCTCACCCGGGGCGGCAAGGTCGAAGACCTGCCGGCGCCGGCCCGTCCCGTCAGCGAGCTGGTGACCGGCGATCTTCTGGCACCGCACACGCTGGACGGCATCTGCGACGGCGTCGATGCGATCCTCCACCTCGCCGCGCCGGCCCGGGACGCCACCGGCGACGGGCCTGCGCCCGACGTCCGCTTGGCGCTGCGCGCCGCCGAGGCCGGTGTGCGGCGTCTGGTGTTCCTGTCCAGCGCGACGGTCGCCGAGCCCGCCATCGTCTCGCCGTCCGTCCTGGCCGCGCGGCTGGCCGAGGAGGCGCTCCTGGAGCTGGGTGCGCGCAGCAGGCTCGAGATCGTGATCCTGCGTCCGTGCCTCATCGCCGGCGAGGGTCAGCGCGGCGGTCCGCTGCTTACCCTGTTCCGGCTGTGCCGACGCGGCCTGTTCCCGCTGTTCGGCGGCCGCGGCGACGCGCGGCGGCCCATGGTCGACGTCGAGGACGTGGCACAGGCGCTGATCCTGGCGGCGACACAGGGCAGGGCGGGGGCCGTCTACCCGGTGACGTCCGGCGTCCACCACACCCTGGCCGATCTGCTCGAGGCTGCGGGTGCGCTGGTCGGCAACCGGCGGCCGTATCTGTCCCTGCCGGGTGCGGTCGGGAGGGGCTGGCTGGCAGCGGCCCGCACCTTGCGGTACCCGCCCTCGGACGGGTTGGCCGAGCTGCTCCTGGGCGACCGCCTGCTCGACATCGAGGTTTCCCGCCGTGAGCTCGGCTACCGCCCGCACTACCGCGATCTGCGCGCGATGCTGGCGCGAACCTACGCCTGGTACGGCATGAGCGGTCAGCTCTGATCGCCGGGTCCCGGCTGGACCTCGAGCGCGGCGAGCGGCGCCAGCAGGCGATAGACCAGTCCTGTGTCGCGGAACTCGACCTCGGCCCTGGCCTTGAGCTGGCGCACCGCGGCCTCCTCGATGACGTTGCGGCCGAAGCCACGGCGCGACGGCGTCGGTACCGAGGGTCCGCCCGATTCGGTCCAGACGAGCTCGAGCATGGCGCCTGCCGGCGACGCGACGATCGCGCAGGCAAGGTGGACGCGTCCGCCCTGGGTCGAGAACGCGCCGTACTTCGCGGCGTTGGTGGCGAGCTCGTGCAGGATCATGCCGATGGTCTGTGCCGCCTGCGGTGCCAGCATCACGTCGGATCCCTCGACGCGGGCGCGCATGCCGTACGGGCGCAGCTCGTTGGCCGCGATCGTGGCGAGCCGCGCGCCCTGCCACTTGCTCTCGCTCAGCAGGTCGTAGGTGCTGGCCAGCGCATCCAGCCGGTCGCGCAAGGTGTCGCGCGCTTCGTCGATCGGGCGGTCGTCGGTGAGCGTGAGCCGCACGATGGCGCCGATCGTCGCCAGCATGTTGCGCACGCGGTGGTTCAGCTCGGCCACCAGAAGGCGCTGCCGCTCCTCCGCACGGTAGCGCTCGGTGACGTCGATGTTGAGCCCGACCGCACCCAGGACCCGGTCGCCGGCGAGGATGGGCGCGATGATCTTCTCCACGTGCCTGGTCCCGTCGCCGACGCGCCAGCTCTGCTCGGTGCGCACGATCTCGCCGGCAAGGGCGCGGCGGTTGTTCTCGCGCCAGGAGGCCAGCAGGTCCGCCGGCGTGTCCGTCTCCTCGGGACGCTTGCCGAGCCGGTCGCCCCAGCTCGCCCGCGACACCGGGTTCTGCAGGACGTAGCGCTCGTCCGCGTCGATGACCCAGAACTCGAACGGCAGGCTCTCGACCACGGCCCGGAGCCGTGCCTCGCTCTCGCGCACCGCCTGGAGGGCGTCGTCGCGCTCGGATTCGCGGCGGGCGAGCTCGGTTGCCATGCGGTCGAATTCCCGCCCGAGCAGCGCGAACTCCCCGCTGCCGGTCAGCCCCGACCTGACGGTGAAGTCACCGGTCCGCCATTGCCGGGCGGCCGCCAGCAGCGAACCCATCGGACGCAGCAGGAACTGCCGACCCATCGCCCAGGCGGTGAGCAGGGCGGCGGCGAGTCCGAGAGCGATCAGCGCCACGGCGCGTTCCGTCGCACGGTCGATCGCGGCGAAGGCACGGTCGGCGGCGATGCCCGCACTGATGTACAGGCCCGGGATCGGCCGGCTGGACACCGGCACATAGCCCAGCATGCGGCGGGTTCCGTCCTGACTCATGACCTCCAGCGCGCCGGGTGCCGCGGCGGTGACGAGATGCAGGAACGCGTCGGGGATCCGCGTGCCGACGAACCGTTCGGGCGAGGGTGCGCGGGCGACGATCACGCCGTTGCGGTCCGCGATGGTGACGGAGTTGCCCTCCTGCAGGCTCCGCTCGCCCAGGTGTTTTGACAGCCAATCAAGGTCGAGCCCGGCCGCGACGACGCCGACAACACGGTCGGAACGGTCGTGCAATGCACGCGCCACCGGCAGCATCGGCCGCCGATCAATCCTGCCCATTGTGAATTCGCCGATGATCAGGCTGTCCGCGGCGATCGCCTCGCGAAAGTAGCTGCGATCGCCGACGTTGATGCTCATCGGTGCCTGGTCGTCGCGGCAGGCCACGTTGCCCTCCAGGTCGATGGCGGCGATCGACGCCAGATGCGGCACTTCCAGCTGCAGGTCGTGCAGGAATTGGGCGCATGCCTCGCCATCCAGATCCCGGACCTCGGGAACCTCGGTGACGGCCGTCAGCACGCTGCCGATGCCGCTGATGATCTGGTCGACCTCGGAGGCGGCCAGCCGGGCCTGCTGCAGCGCCAGGCGTCGGATCTCGGCCTCGCGGCTGCGGCGCAGGTCGAGCTCGTTGTAGCCCTGGATCGCCACGGCCGGCAGCATCGCCACCGCGACCAGGATGAACAGCCGATGGGTTAGTCTCATTCCCTGCCGCGCCGCCGTTCGCGAGTCCCGTGCATAGCGCATGGCCGGGCCTGCGGCGACGGGGCACGGCAAGGCGTTACGCGACAGCAAGCGCTTCCTGGCGACAGCGAACCGCCGCTACATCGAGGCACGCCAAGCTTCGCCGCCGGGACGCACGCACCGATGACGGTCATCGTCGAGATCATCGCGCCGATTTTCGGCATCGTGCTGGTCGGCTGGCTCGCGGCCCGGCTGCGCGCCTTCGACGAGGCGGCCACCCGCGGCCTCTCCCTGTTCGCCTTCAACTTCGCGATCCCGGTCATGCTCCTGCGCACCCTGGCGCGCGCCGAGCTGCCGGCACAGCCTGAATGGGAGCTCGTTCTCGCCTATTTCGCCGGTGCCGGCGTGGTGTTCGCGTGCGCGGCCGATGAGTGCCAGGCGGCTGTTCGCGCGGACTGGGGCGGCACCCGCCATCTTCGGGATCAGCGCCGCCTTCTCCAACACCATCATCCTGGGCATCCCGATCGTGCTCCGCGCCTTCGGCGAGGATGCGGCCGTGCCTCTGTCCCTGATCGTGGCCTTCCACAGTGCCCTGATCTTCACCCTCACCACGGTCGTGGCCGAGATCGGGGCCGGCGGGGAGGCGCATTGGCACGGTACGTTGCGCAATGTCGGCCGCGGCCTCGCCAGCAATCCGATCCTGTGGGGCATCGGTGCCGGGCTCGCGATCAATCTCGCCGGCCAGACCCTGCCGAGCGCGGTCGACCAGTTCGCCGCGACCCTGGGCGGTGCGGCCCTGCCGGCCGCCCTGTTCGCGCTGGGCGCCAATCTCAGCCGCTTCCGTCTCGGCCACTCCCTGCGCGAGGCGGCCCTGCTCTCGGCGCTGAAGATCGTCCTGCAGCCCGTCCTGGTCTACCTGCTGGCTGCCCATCTGCTCGGCCTGGGGCCGATGTCGCTGGCCGTGGCGGTGACGATCGCGGCCCTGCCCACCGGCATCAACGCCTACCTGTTCGCGGCGCGCTACGAGACGGCGGTGCCCGAGGCGACCAGCACCATCCTGCTCTCGACCCTGCTGTCGACGCTTACCCTCGGTTTCCTGCTGACGGTGCTGCGCTGACTGCGACCCCGCATCGTCATATGGTGTTGCAAGGCTGCATTCGTTCTACCATGGGCTTATCGCTGCCTTCAGGGAGGGAAGCCGATGAGGCCGGAGATCAGCAGCCGATTGCAGGTCGCTCTCGTCGTCGCGGGGCTGACCGCGGTGACAGGCCCCGTTTGGGCACAGGTGGGGCCGCTGGTTGCGGTCAGTCCCGGCCGCAGCCCGTTCGCCAACTGCACGGCGGACGACGTGGTGCTGCAGGAGGCGGTGTGCTCCGCCGTGGGCGCGCCGTGCACCTTCTATCCCAACACCGAGATCGAGCCCTGGGTCGACGCAAACCCGACCAATTCGCAGAACCTGATCGCCGGCTGGCAGCAGGATCGCTGGTCCAACGGCGGCGCGCGCGGCAACGTCTCGGCCTTCACCAAGGACGGCGGCCGGACCTGGCGGAAGGTCATCCTGCCCGGCGGCTCCCTGTGCGGCGGCGGCGTGTGGACCCGCAACTCCGATCCGTGGGTCAGCTTCGCGCCCAACGGGACCGCCTATTTCAATACGCTCGCCTTCCAGCCCGACCGCTCGGACGGCGGATTGGGTGCCAATGCGGTGCTGGTGCACCGCTCGACCGACGGCGGCGTCAGCTGGAGTGCTCCGACGACCCTGATTCTCGACACCAACGGACAGATCTTCAACGACAAGAACTCGCTCACCGCCGACCCGACCGACGCCCGGTACGCCTACGCGGTATGGGACCGCCTGCAGGACTTCGCCGCTGCCGGAAGCCGCGGCGGAGGGCGCGTCGGCCCGAGGGCCGGCGAGCTTCGACGGCGTGAGCCTCGCGCGCGAGCGGGTGCGCCGCCTCAAGGCCAAGGCGCGTGCGGAAGGGACGACCGGAACCGCCCCCGAGGCGACCGCACCGGAAGCCAGCGTCGAGTTCAAGGGACCGACCTGGATCGCTCGGACCACCGACGGCGGCAACTCCTGGGAGCCGGCCCGGCTGATCTACGATCCTGGACCCAACGCCCAGACGATCAACAACCTGGTCGAGGTGACGCCGGACGGCACCCTGTTCAACTTCTTCACGCACATCTTCGCGACCGGCGACCTGCGGATCGACTATCTGAAGTCCGCCGACAAGGGCGTGACGTTCCAGAAGCCGCCCAAGTTCGTCGACTTCATCGAAGTCGTGGGCGTCGTCACGCCGAACGAGGAGGTGCCCGTCCGTGACGGCTCGATCCTCTTCGACACGGCGGTCGATCCGACCTCAGGCGCGCTCTATGTCGTGTGGCAGGATTCCCGGTTCCGCAAGGTCGACGAGATCGCCTTCGCGCAGTCCACCGACGGCGGCCGGACCTGGTCCGCCACGATCCGCATCAACCGCACGCCCTACAACGCCAACCCGCTGCGCAAGCAGGCGTTCATCCCGTCGATCGAGGTCGGCCCCGGTGGCAGGCTCGTCGCCACCTACTACGACTTCCGCAATGACAATGCCCGCGGCGAACTCGCGGACTACTGGGCGATCTCGTGCGATCGGAACTGCGCCAGCCGGGCGAACTGGCGCAACGAACGCCGCCTGACCCCGTCCTCGTTCAACATGCTGAATGCGCCGTTTGCCGGGGGCCTGTTCCTCGGCGACTACATGGGGCTGGTGACGGCCGGGCGCACGGTGCACCCGGTATGGGGCATTGCCACCGGGCCCGACCTGACGAGCGAGTTCACCCGCCGCATCCGCTTTTGAGCGCTTGCGCGACTACCGCGTCGGGACGGGGGTCTCGCCGCGGTAGTCGTAGAAGCCGCGCTTGACCTTGCGGCCGAGCCAGCCGGCCTCGACGTACTTCACCAGGAGCGGGCAGGGGCGGTACTTGCTGTCGGCCAGGCCCTCGTAGAGCACCTGCATGATCGACAGGCAGGTATCCAGGCCGATGAAGTCCGCGAGCGCCAGGGGGCCCATCGGGTGGTTGGCGCCCAGCTTCATGGCGTTGTCGATGCTCTCGACCGTGCCCACGCCCTCGTAGAGCGTGTAGACGGCCTCGTTGATCATCGGCAGCAGGATGCGGTTGACGATGAAGGCCGGGAAGTCCTCGGCCGTGACCGGGATCTTGCCCAGTTTCTCGGCCACGCCGCGGATCGCCTGGTAGGTGTCGTCCTCGGTGGCGATGCCGCGGATGATCTCGATCAGCTTCATGGCCGGCACGGGGTTCATGAAGTGCATGCCGATGAAGCGTTCCGGCCGGTCGGTGACCGCCGCCAGCCGGGTGATCGAGATCGAGGAAGTGTTGCTGGCGATGATGGCGCCGGGCTTGAGCGACGGCAGCAGGCCCGCGAAGATCTTGCGCTTGAGTTCCTCGTTCTCGGTCGCGGCCTCGACCACGAGATCGCAGTCGGTGAACAGGTCCATGCCTTCGCCGGTCTTGATCCGGGCCAGCGCGCCCGCCTTGTCGGACTCGCTCAAGGCGCTCTTCTGGACCTGCCGGCCGAGGAAATAGTCGATCCGGCTGATCGCCGCGTCGAGCGCCTGGCGCGAGACGTCCGAGAGGAACACCTCGTAGCCGGCCTGGGCGGCCACCTGGGCGATGCCGCCACCCATCTGCCCGGCGCCGATCACGCCGATCCGCCGGATCTCCGGGATCGGCGGATAGTCGCGATGGGCGTAGGTGGTGGCCATGGGTGACGCTCCGTCCGGCACGGCGTTGCGGCTCAGCTCTTGGCTTGCTGGATGGCTTGGGTCAGCTCGGGTACCAGGGTGAACAGGTCGCCCACCAAGCCGTAGTCGGCGACCTGGAAGATCGGCGCCTCCTCGTCCTTGTTGATGGCGACGATCACCTTGCTGTCCTTCATCCCGGCCAGGTGCTGGATGGCACCCGAGATGCCGACGGCGACGTAGAGTTCCGGCGCCACGATCTTGCCGGTCTGGCCGACCTGGCGGTCGTTGGCGGCGAAGCCGGCGTCGACCGCGGCGCGCGACGCGCCCACGGCAGCACCGAACGCGTCGGCGAGGCCCTCGACGAGCTTGAAGTTCTCGGCCGAGCCGAGGCCGCGCCCGCCCGAGACGACGATCCGCGCCGACCCCAGGTCGGGCCGGTCGGAGCGTGCCACCTCGCGGCCGAGGAACGTCGCGAGCCCGACGGGGTCGACCGCAGCGACGGTTACGATCTCGGCGGTACCGCCGCTGTCGGGTGCTGCAGGGAACGCCGTGGTCCGGACCGTCAGGACCCGCTTGGCGTCGCTGCTGCGCACGGTCGCCAGGGCGTTGCCGGCGTAGACGTAGCGCTGGAAGGTATCCGGGCCCAGCACCGCCACGATGTCGCTGACCTGCGCGGTATCGAGCATTGCCGCCACGCGCGGCATCACGTTCTTGCCGGTCGTGGTCGAGGGCGAGAGCAGGTAGTCGTAGTCGGCGGCCAGCGCCAATAGCAGTGCTGCCAGCTCTTCGGCGATCGGCTGGGCGTAGGCGTCGGCCTCGACGCGCAGCACCCGGCGGACGCCGGGCACCTTGGCGGCCGCCTCGGCCACCGCGCCGCAGTCCTTGCCGGCGACCAGCAGGTCGAGGTCGGTCCCCAGCGCCGCGGCTGCGCTGACCGCGTGCAGCGTGGACTTGTCGACCACCGCATTGTCGTGCTGGACCAGGACGAGGGCGCTCATGCCAGGACTCCAGCCTCATCCTTGAGCTTGCCGACCAGCTCGGCCACGGAACCGACCTTGGCGCCGGCCTGGCGCTTCGCCGGTTCCTCGAACTTGAGATAGTGCAGCCGCGGTGTCACATCGACGCCCAGATCAGCGGGCGTGAGCACGTCCAAGGGCTTTTTCTTCGCCTTCATGATGTTGGGCAGGGACGCGTAGCGCGGTTCGTTCAGGCGGAGATCGACGCTCACCACGGCCGGCATCTTTACGGCCAGCCGCTCGAGCCCCTCGTCGACCTCGCGCACCACGGTGGCCTTGTCGTCGCCAAGCTCGAGCTTGGAGATGAAGCAGGCCTGCGGCCAGCCCAGGAGGGCTGCCAGCATCTGTGCCGTCTGGTTGCTGTCGTCGTCGATGGCCTGCTTGCCCATCACGACCAGGCCCGGCTGCTCCCGGCCGACGATCGCGGCCAGCAGCTTGGCAACCGCCAGCGGCTGCAGCTCGGTCGTGCTCTCCACCAGGATGGCACGGTCGGCGCCCATGGCGAGCGCGGTGCGCAGCGTCTCCTGGCAGCGCGATTCACCCATGGAGACCGCCACCACCTCGGTGGCCTTGCCGGCTTCCCTGAGCCTGATCGCCTCCTCGCACGCGATTTCGTCGAAGGGGTTCATCGACATCTTGACGTTGGCGACTTCCACGCCGCTCCCGTCCGCCTTGACCCGCACCTTGACGTTGTAGTCGACGACCCGCTTCACGGGCACCAAGAGCTTCATGCGGATACGCCTTCGCGCGCTTTGAACCCGGCATCTTTGGCGTTCGCCGGGCAGGCCCCTAGCCGATTGTGCAGCGCAGCAGGATTAGGGGGCGGTCACGCCCTTGTCAATCAGCGCGCGTCGGCCCCGGTCAGCGATTGGCGCCCGGAACCCAGAGAACATCGCCGCTGCCCTTGTCGTTCAACCATCGCGACAGGACAAAGAGGTGGTCCGACAGACGGTTCAAGTATCTGATCGCCGCCGGATTGACCGCCTCGGCTTCGGCCAGTTCGCAGATCAGCCGCTCGCTGCGGCGCGTCACGGTGCGGGCGAGATGGAGGAAGGCGGCGGCGGGGCTCCCGCCCGGCAGCACGAAGGAGGTCAGCGGCTGCAACTGCGCGTTCATGGCGTCGATCTCGCGCTCGAGCCGCTCGACCTGGCTCTCGCGGATGCGCAGCACCTTGGGATCGTCGAAGTCGCTGCCCGGCCGGCACAGATCGGCGCCGAGGTCGAACAGGTCGTTCTGGATCCGCGCCAGCATCCCGTCCTCCTCGCCGGCGGTGTGCAGACGGACCAGGCCGATGGTGGCGTTGGCCTCGTCGACCGTGCCATAGGCGGCGACGCGGCCCGTGTGCTTGGCCACCCGCGTGCCGTCGCCGAGCGAGGTGCGGCCCTGGTCGCCGCCGCGCGTGTAGATCCGGGAGAGGGTCACCATGGCAGCACGGCTCAGCCCTGCGAGAGGAACAGCAGACCGAGCGCCACGACGGCCAGCAGCTGCAGCCCGACGCGCGCACGCATCAGCCGGTTGCCGTAGCGCTCGTTGAAGGCACCGCCCTGCAGGAAGCCG
The DNA here is from genome assembly GCA_963769465.1 of uncultured Alphaproteobacteria bacterium. Taxonomy (GTDB): domain Bacteria; phylum Pseudomonadota; class Alphaproteobacteria; order Geminicoccales; family Geminicoccaceae; genus Benzoatithermus. Next base: position 74,757 of record CAVYMA010000011.1, on the reverse strand, counting down.
GCGAGGCCGACGAACAGGACCCCGGCGGTGCCCAGCATGGCCAGCATCAGGACGATGGCGAGGGGATTCATGGGGCTCCGGTGCCGGTCACGACGCTGCTAGGCGATCCGCCCATGGCACTGCTTGAACTTCCGGCCGGAGCCGCAGGGGCAGGGCGCGTTGCGCGGAACCTTGCCCCAGGTCGACGGGTCGGCGAGATCGATTTCCAGCACCTCGCCCTCCGGCATCGCCATGGCCGCCCCGCGGCTCGGCGGCGCCGCGGAGATCCGGATCGGCTCGGGCGGAGGTGGCGGCGGTGCCGGCTCCTGCATGCGGATCTCGAGATGCGAGAGCACCTGGGTCACGGTCTGGCGCAGATTGGTGAGCATGGCCTCGAACAGGTCGAAGGCCTCGCGCTTGTACTCGTTCAGCGGGTCGCGCTGGGCATAGCCGCGCAGGTGGATGCCCTGGCGCAGATGGTCGAGATGGAGCAGGTGCTCCTTCCACAGATGGTCGAGGATCTGCAGGAGGAGGGTCTTCTCGGCCACGCGCATCATCTGCGGGCCGTAGCGCTCTTCCTTGCCCGCCATCAGCTCGTCGCTGGCCCGCAGGAGGCGCTCGCGGATCTCCTCGTCGGCGATCCCCTCCTCCTTGGCCCAGTCGGCCAGCGGCAGGTCGAGGGCCAGCGTGCGCACCGCGGCGCCGTGCAGGTGCTCGATGTCCCACTGCTCGGGATAGGCCTTTTCCGGCACATGCTTGGCGACCAGATCCTCGATGATCTGGTGGCGCATGTCCCGCACCGTGTCGGCGATGTCCTCGGCTTCCATCAGCTCGCGACGCTGCTCGTAGACGACCTTGCGCTGGTCGTTCATCACGTCGTCGAACTTGAGCAGCTGCTTTCTGATCTCGAAGTTGTAGGCCTCGACCTTCTGCTGCGCCTTCTCCAGGGCCTTGTTGATCCAGGGATGGATGATCGCCTCGCCTTCCTTGAGGCCCAGGCGCTGCAGCATCCCGTCCATGCGCTCGGAACCGAAGCGGCGCATGAGATCGTCGTCGAGGCTCAAGAAGAACTTGGAGCGGCCCGGGTCGCCCTGGCGGCCCGAACGGCCGCGCAGCTGGTTGTCGATGCGGCGGCTCTCGTGGCGCTCCGTGCCGATGATGAACAGGCCGCCCGCCTGGAGCACCCGCTGCTTCTCGGCCTCGACCTCGGCCCGGATCGCCTCGGCCTTCGGTCCCTCACGCTCCTCGGGGGGCAGCTCCTGGAGGATCCGCATCTCGGCATTGCCGCCGAGCTGGATGTCGGTGCCGCGGCCGGCCATGTTGGTGGCGATGGTCACCGCACCCAGCCGGCCGGCCTGGGCGATGATGTAGGCCTCCTGCTCGTGGTAGCGTGCGTTGAGCACCTGATGCGTCAGGCCCTTGGCCTTGAGCAGGCTGGAGAGGTGCTCGGACTTCTCGATCGACACCGTGCCGACCAGGATCGGCTGGCCCTGGGCGTGGGCGGCGGTCACTTCCTCGACGATCGCCGCGTTCTTCTCGCGGGCGCTGCGGTAGACCTCGTCGTCCTCGTCCCGGCGCACCATGGCCCGGTTGGTCGGGATCTCGGTCACGCCCAGCCGGTAGATCTCGGCGAACTCCGCCGCCTCGGTGGCAGCCGTGCCGGTCATGCCGGCCAGCTTGTGGTACAGGCGGAAGTAGTTCTGGAAGGTGATCGAGGCCAGGGTCTGGTTCTCGGCCTGGATCGTGACCGCTTCCTTGGCTTCCAGCGCCTGGTGCAGCCCGTCCGAGTAGCGCCGGCCCTCCATCATGCGGCCGGTGAACTCGTCGATGATGATGACCTTGCTGTCCTTGACGATGTAGTCGACGTCGCGGCTGAACACCTTGTGCGCCCGCAGGGCCTGCTGCGCGTGATGGACCAGCGTCACGTTCTCGATGTCGTAGAGATCGGGTGCCTTGAGCAGGCCGGCACTGTCCAGCAGGGCGTGCAGATGCTCCTGGCCCTGCTCGGTCAGGCTGACGCTGCGCTGCTTCTCGTCCTTCTCCCAGTCGCCCTGGACCAGCTGGGCGATCAGCTTGTCCATGGCCCGGTACAGCTCGGAGCTGTCGTCGGTCGGCCCGCTGATGATCAAGGGCGTGCGCGCCTCGTCGACCAGGATCGAATCGACCTCGTCGACGATGGCGAAGTGATGGCCGCGCTGCACCATCTCCGCCAGGGAGTGCCGCATGTTGTCGCGCAGATAGTCGAAGCCGAACTCGTTGTTCGTACCGTAGGTGATGTCGCAGGCGTAGGCGCGGCGCCGATCGCCGTCGTCGAGGCCCGGGACGATCACGCCGACCTCCAGGCCGAGCATGCGGTAGATGGCACCCATCCAGCCCGCGTCGCGCCGGGCCAGGTAATCGTTGACGGTGACGACGTGGACACCCTTGCCCTCGAGGGCGTTCAGATAGGCCGCGAGCGTCGCCACCAGCGTCTTGCCCTCGCCGGTCTTCATCTCGGCGATGCCGCCGTGGTGCAGGACCATGCCGCCGATGAGCTGGGCGTCGAAATGGCGCTGGCGGAGCGTGCGCTTGGCGGCCTCGCGGACCACGGCGAACGCCTCGACCAGGAGGTCGTCCAGGGTCTCGCCGGCGTCCAGGCGCTGGCGGAACTCGTCCGTCTTGGCGCGCAGGCCGTGCTCGTCGAGGGCGGAGGTCGCCGGTTCGAGCGCGTTGATCCGCTCGACCGTCTTGCGCAGGGACTTGACCGCCCGGTCGTTCGCCGAACCGAACAGCCGGCGAGCAAGGACGCCGAGCATGCGTGAGAGATCCTTCCAGGGATAGCCGGCGGGCGCGCGGGAAACCGCTTCGAGCGGTCAGATAGGTCCTGGGCCTGGGGCTGTCAATTCGCGCCGCCCGGACGTGCCGCGCTCAGGCCCCCGGCTTCTTCAGGCGGCGGACGTTCGCACGGACCCGGCGGTGGAACGGCGTGAGCAGGGCCGCGGCCGCACCCACCGTATCGGCGGCGAGGTCCGTGGCGCTGGCCGAACCCCGGCGGCCGGCCCGGCGCACGGCATGGCGCGAGAGGCGTTCGGCGGCCTCGCCGACCGCGGCGGCCTTTTCCGTGACCATGAGGGTGAACTCGGGATCCGCCAGCTTGACCGGCTGGGCCATGGCCGCACCCATCATCACCGTGCGCGTGGCGATCACCTGGGCCGCGCCCATGCTGGTCTCCAGCCAGCTCACGCCCAGCCGCGCCGCCTGCTGCTGCAGGGTCCAAAGGGATGCAACCCCGCCAGTACGTGCGCGTCGCCGTCTCGCCATCGCTCTCGTCCTTCGCCGCAGCCTGCGCGACGCTGCCCGAAGGCCGGGCCGGGCGCAATCCACACCGGCGCATGGCAGCCCGGCGTCGCGGCGAGCGGGCGCCGGGACCGCGGTACCGCGATCCCGCCCGGAGGTGGGCGCTCAGCCCGCGCGCAGCCGCACCACGGAGCCAGCACCCTTGACCGAGGTGCGCGACCGGATGCCGCTGGCGTCGGTCACGGTCAAGGTGAGCGCGTCGCCGGCGATCAGGGTGACCCGGCAGTCGCCGCCCAGGCCGGGCAGCGACCGGTCGACGGATCCGGCGCCGGCGAAGGCGAGGCGCCGCAGGCCGTCGCGGCGGCGCAGCTCCCAGCTCACCGACCAGCGCGCCTGCGGATCGGCATCGATGGCCATGCCGAGGCCATGCCCGCGCGCGCTCATGGCCGGCCCGGCCGATGGGCGGTGGACCGGTCGGTGGCGTGCTCGCGGGCCCGGTCGGACCCGAACGTCAGGTCGGTATTCACGTTCACCCTCTTTCCTGCCGCGGTTCGACGCGGTCGATCAATCTGACCGCGACCCTAGGATGGTCCGGATGACCGTGTCGATGACGGAACGCACAAAAGCGGCTCGTCTCCGGTCGTCCACGCAGCATCACTGGGAGTGACGTTGTGCCAGGGACCGGGTCGGCCGGGGCGGCCAAAATCGCCCGCGCTCACATGGGTATCGCAGCCGGAGGCCTAGGCGCGGACGGGGCCGCGATCCCCTCGCCGATGCGCTCGAGCATGTAGGGGAAGAACGGGTTGGAGGTCATCCGCATCAGGAATTCCAGGCTGACGATCAGCGCACCGCGCTCGCCGCGTGCGGCGACCGCGCCGAGCTGGATGCCGAAATCGTCCTTCGGGTCGGGGCGCAGGCCGTAGAGGCCGTCCTCGAGCGGGAAGGGCAGGGCGACGTGGGACAGGGAGAAGACGCCCAGGGGATAGGTGAGGTCGAGCGGCCGGACGGCCTCGGTCGTGGCGCCGGCCTCGGTGGTGCGCTCGAACATGGCGGGCTGTCGGGCGACTCGTTGGCCAGGACCGTGGTCCGAAAGTCGCGCGGCGGCGGAGGCAGCACCCGGTTGAGGATGAGGTCCGCCCCGGTGCTGAGCAGCGGCCCGAACTTGATGGTGCGGTTGAGGTCGAACAGGACCAGCTCGCTGCCGTTGGCCGGCAGGCGGGCATAGAGTGCGGTGATGATCGACCTGGTGCTGACGGTGAAGTCGACGATCGACTGGAAGGTCAGGATCGGCGGCAGCCCCTCCAGCCTGCCGCCGCGCGACTTGCGGTCGATCTGGGCCTGCAGTGCCCGGGTCAGCAGGAAGGACTGCCGCGCGCCGTTGATGGGAAACGAGTTGTACTTGAACGGGATGAACTCGGGCACGACCGACAGCCAGGCCGCGCGGGCGAAGGCCGGGAAGACGGCCGGCCAGCCGGCGATCCCGGCGAAGCGGGCAAAGGCGGTGATGCCGATCATCGGCGAGATCAGCACCAGACGCTCGGCCCGCGGCAAGGACGGGTCGTCGAGCGCGTCCAGCGCGTACTGCATCGCCAAGGCACCGCCGTTGGAGAAGCCCACGAGGTGGAGGGGCTTGCCGGGGCCGACGCGGCGGCGCGCCTCCTGGACCGCCAGGCGGGTGGCGGCCTGCCAGTCCTGCCAATGCACGTCGGTCAGGGCGGCGGGCACGGTCCCGTGCGCCGGCAGCCGTGGCAGCAGGGCCAGAAAGCCGCGGTCGCGATAGAACCGGGCGATGTGCCGGCCGCTGTAGGGAGCGTCGGTCAGGCCGTGCAGCAGCACGACGGCACCCACCGGCGGCCCGTCCGGCTCCAGGACGTGGGTCCGGTTCCAGTCGTCGGCGAAGCCGCCGGGATAGATCGGGCTGCCTGCGAAGTAGCGGTTGACCGGGACCCGCTCCTCGGGCGGCAGCTCCTCGGTGACCTCCCGGCGCACCTCCTCGAACACCGCCTGCTCGGCGGCGAGGTAGCCCGCCCAGTCGAGACCGGCGATCTCCTCGGCGGTGACGTCGTCCGGCACGTGGGTGTGCCACACCTCGAGCGGCAGGCCGCGCCGCGATTCCCAGGCGCGCAGGCCCAGGAAGGCGACGAGGCCGAGGACGAGGAGGATGCCTGCCCGCTTGAGCAGCCAGAGCGTGCGCGCGACCATGGGCTGGTTGGGCGCCTAGTTCCGCAGCACCAGGCTCATCTCCTTGAGCTGCAGCACCACGCGCTTGACGTAGAAGCCCTGGATGGCGAGGTGGCTCGCGAACAGCGTGCCCTGGGGCGGGCCGTCGATGACGAACAGGGGCCGCATCATCCCGGCTTCCTTGAACGTGTCCATGAGCTGGGCCCACACGTTCTGCACGTTGTTCTTGGGTCGGATCACCGGGTCGAAGTCCAGGCCGAGCTCCTGCAGCAGCATGTGGTAGGCGTACATGCGGCCCTTGACCTGGTAGAACAGGCGGTCGGCGTCGAAGTTGATCGGCCACAGGCCGGTCTCGCGCAGATGCTGGTCGATCAGCGCCGACTGCGCGCCGAGGTCCAGCGCGATCCGGTCGAGGGTGGCACCCAGGGAATCGGTGCGGACGTCGAAGGTCGCGGCCTTGGCGGCGACCTTCTGGTTGTAGGCGATGAGCGCCAGCCGCGCCGCGCGGTAGTTCTGGGCGCTGGTGATCGTCGGCAGGACCGACTTGCTGAAGTCGAAGAACCAGATGTCGGGCGGGAAGTTGAGCAGGCCACGGGCGCGGCCCAGGTCCGCGTCGACCGCCGAGGAGCCGCGCATGCGGCCGATCTGGTCCTCGAGCTCGATCGAGAACCGCGACAAGGCACCCTGCATGCCGCGCTGGAACGCGGCCGGGTGGATCAGCAGGCCGTTGGGCCAGAAGAACGGGTCGGGCGGCTGCCAGGCATGCTGCACCACCTCCCGGTCGAGCAGGGCGGCCGCCATGTCGACCGCCCGGCTGCCGCCCTCGGTGGGTGCCGCCGGCATGAAGGCCTGGTCGTCGCCGACGCGGTAGTAACCCCAGGTGCCGACGGCGTAGTAGACGATCACCAGCAGCACGATGCCGACGATCCACCGGGTGGCCCGGCGCAGGATGCTGGTACGGGCTGGCGGCAGGGCGACGTCTTCGTTCATTATCGGCTCCCCTCAGGCCGGGTACCGGTATCGTGCCTGGTCCCGCGCAGGCAAGCCGCGTGTGGCAAGCGGTCGGTGCGCCGGGTCAACCGGCCTGCTCCTCGGGCTCGCGGTGCGCACGCAGCTCCGGCGTCCCGCGGGCCTGTTCCTCCGGCCGGCGCTCGAACGCACCGCCCTCGCCCGTTCCGCGCATCGTCTGGATGAACACCTGCGTGGCGTTGGCCGAGGTCCCCAGCCGCCGCAGGGCGTAGTCCATCAGGCCGTAGGCGACCTCGCGCTCGCCCATGATCGCGAGGCCGACACCCTGCTTGGCGAGGCTGGCCACCTCGCTCTCGGTGTTGGCGCGCACCGCGAGCTCGATCTCCGGGTTCAGCCGCCGCGCGTGCTCGATGATGGCCTGCGTGTGGTAGCTTTCCGGGGCGGCGAGCACCAGGACCTTGGCCGTCGCCGCATGGGCATGCTCCAGCACCTCCGGGCCCGCCGCCTGCCCGTGAACCACCGGAATGCCGGCGGCCCGCAGCTCGGTGGCCCGTTGCCGGTCCTGCTCGATCACGACCGTGGGCACGTCCATCGACTGCAGCCCCTCGACCACGATCCGGCCGACCCGTCCCCAACCGACGACGATCGCATGCCCGGCACTCGGGATCTCGGCACCATCCTCCTGGACCGGCATCGGCGCGCCCACCTCGTCCGGTGCGGATCCGGGCGTCCCGGCGCGGGCTTCGAACCGTGTGCCAAGCCATCCGGTGGCCGCGAACACGGCCGGGTTGGCCATGATCGACAGGATCGCACCGGCGAGGATGAGATCCCGGCCTTCGGTGGGCAGCAGACCCAGCTGGACACCCAGCCCGGCCAGGATGAACGAGAACTCGCCGATCTGGGCGAGGCTCGCCGACACGAGGAGCGCCGTCCGCAACTGGTAGCCGAAGGCCATCACGATGGCGAACGCGGCCAGGGTCTTGGCGAACAGGATGACCACCAGGACGGTCAGCGTCGCCAACGGTTCGCGCACGACGATCGACGGGTCGAACAGCATGCCGACCGAAACGAAGAACAGGACGGCGAAGGCATCCTGGAGCGGCAGGGAATCGGCGGCCGCGCGGTGGCTGAAGTCGGTCTCGGCCAGCACCACCCCGGCAAAGAAGGCGCCGAGCGCGAACGACACGCCGAACAGCTCGGCCGAGCCGTAGGCGATGCCGAGGGCGATCGCGAGCACGGCCAGCGTGAACAGCTCGCGCGAGCCGGTGCGCGCCACCTGGGCCAGGATCCAGGGGATGACCCGCTGGCCGACGACCAGCACGAGGACGAGAAACAGGGCCACCTTGGCCAAGGTCAGGCCGAGCGTGAGCCACAGGCTGCCGCCGCCGGCCTGCCCGGCAAACCCGCGCGGGTCGCCGCCCAGCACGCCGGCCAGGGCGGGCAGGAGCACCAGGGCCAGGACCATGGCGAGGTCCTCGACGATGAGCCAGCCCACGGCGATCCGGCCCGCGCCCGAATCCAGGGCGCCGCGTTCCTCGAGGGCACGGAGCAGGACGACCGTGCTCGCGACGGACAGCGCCAGCCCGAACACGAGCCCCGCGCCGAAGGTCCAGCCCCAGAGCCAGGCGATCCCGGCACCCAGTGCGGTGGCCACCGCGATCTGGCCCAGCGCACCGGGAACCGCGATCTTGCGGACCGCCAGCAGGTCGCCGATCGAGAAGTGCAGCCCCACCCCGAACATCAGCAGGATCACGCCGATCTCGGCGAGCTGATCGGCCAGATGCTGGTCGCCGACGAAGCCGGGCGTGAACGGGCCGATGGCGACGCCGGCGAGCAGGTAGCCGACCAGGGGCGGCAGCCGCACCTTGGTCGCGGCAAACCCGCCGACGAACGCCACGACGAGGCCCATCACGATGGTGGCGATCAGTTCGGTCTCGTGCGGCATCGTCACCCGTCATCCGGCGGCAGCGAACGTTCAGGCACCCTGCTGCCGCCGCCATTCGTTGAACAGCCGCTGCTCCTCGATCTCGATCCGCGTCTGCTCGGCCTGCAGCGCCTGCTGGCGCTGGAAGTCGAGCTGCAGCTGCTGGCTGGTCTGCCGGTCCTGCACCGCCTGCTGCCGCTTGCGCTCCTCGGCCTGGCGGTCGAGCGTCATGTTGCCGGCAAGTCCGCCCACCGCACCGCCGATCAGCATGCCGGTGGTGTTGTTGCCGAACAGCAGTCGGCCCGCACCGGCTCCCGCGGCAGCGCCCGCGGCCGTGCCGACGCCCGGCGAGCCGGAGCCGCCGCCGTCCATGCACCCGGCCAGCGCCAGGATCGCCACGCCCGCGAACAGGCTCTTCGATACCGTCATGACGCGCCTCCCGTCTCCTGCTCGACGATGGTCACCATCTCGTCGAACGAGAGGCCGCCATCGTTGTCCGTGTCGCCTGCCTTGAGGGCGCGCACCTTGTTCGCCATCACCTCGCCGAAGCTCAGCACCCCGTCGCCGTTGCTGTCGACGCGCTTGAACTGGGCGGGATCGTGCGGCCCCAGCTCCTCAGGCGTGAGCGTGCCGCTGCCGTCCTTGTCGAGCGTGGCGAAGCCTCGGGCGGTGTCACGCGCCATCTCGGCCTCGGTGATCACGTTGTTGCCGTCGGTATCGGCCGCGATGAAGGCAATCTCCTCGACGGTGTATTCGGGTCCCATCTGCGCCCACGCCTGCGCGCCGCCCACCACCGCCAGCACGGTCGCCGCGGCTGGCAGCCACCGGTGCCGTCGGCCTCTCGATCGCTTGCTCACAGATCCTCTCCCCTTCACGTAGTGGTCGTCACGGCCGCGGCAGCCTTGGCCGAGGCGGTGCGGGAACCGAAAACGGCGACGTACAGCGCCGGCAGGAAAACCAGGGTCAGCAGCGTGCCGGCGAGCAGCCCGCCCATGATCGCGAACGCCATCGGCCCCCAGAACACGGTGGGTGCGATCGGGATCATGCCCAACACCGTGGACAGCGCCGTCAGCATGATCGGCCGGAAGCGCGTGCGCACCCGCCTCCAGCGCGGCGTCGAACACGCTGCGGCCCGCGGCGCGCTCGGACTCGATCTGGCCGACCAGGATCACCGCGTTCTTGGTGATCATGCCGAGCAGCGCGAGGCACCCCAGGAGCGCCACGAACCCGAGCGGCCGCTCGAAGGCGAGCAGGGCGGCGACCACGCCGATCAGGCCCAGCGGTGCCACGGCCAGGACCATGAACAGCCGGCCGAAGCTCTTCAGCTCGAACATCAGGACGGTGAGCATGATCAGCAGCATCACCGGCACCACGGCGACCACCGAGGCCTGGGAATAGGCGCTCTCCTCGACCGTACCGCCGACGTCGACGGCATAGCCCTGGGGCAGCCCGGACCGGAACTCCGCGATCGCGGTCCTCCAGACCGTCGACCACGGTGTCCGGCAGCTTGCCCGGAACGACGTCGGCCTGGACGGTCAGCGTCGGCACCCGGTCGCGCCGCCAGATCAGCGGGAAGTCCTGGGCGAACTCGAACGAGGCGAACTGGCTGAGCGCCACCGTGCGGCCGTTGGGCAGCGGGCACCTGCAGGGTGGGCAGCGTGGTCAGCGAGACCCGCTGCTCGTCGGTGGCGCGCGCGAGCACGTCGACGAGGTAGATGTCGTCGCGCACCTGGGTCACCGGCGAGCCGGTGATGACCGTGTTGAGCACGCCGGCCAGTGCCTCGGAGCTCAGGCCGAGCAGGCGCGCCTCGTCCTGGTCGACGCGGATGCGCACCTCGCGGGTCGGCTCGACCCAGTCGAAGTTGGTGCGCAGCGTGTCCGGGCTCGCCGAGACCACCTGGGCGAGCTCCAGGGCGATCGAGCGCACCACCGACGGGTCGGGGCCGCTCACCCGGTACTGGACCGGCCAGCCGACCGGCGGGCCGAGCTCCAGCGGCGACACCCGGCCGACCACGTTGGGGAAATCCTCGGCCAGGCGCTGCTCGAGCTTGGCGTGGAGCCGATCGCGGGCCTCCACGTCCTTGGCCACGATCACGGCCTGGGCGAAGAACGGGTTGGCGAGCTGCACGTCGAGCGGCAGGTAGAAGCGGATCGCCCCCTGGCCGACATAGGTGCTCCAGCGCACCACGTCGGGATCGCCCTCGAGCATGGCGTCGAAGCGGGCTCGAGAGCGTGTCGGTGGCGAAGATCGACGCGTTCTGGGGCAGGTTCAGGTCGACCAGGAGCTCGGGCCGGTCCGAGGAGGGGAAGAACTGCCGCGGCACCAGCGGCAGCAGCAGGATCGAGCCCACGAACAGGCGCGAGCGTGGCCAGGATGGTCAGCCAGCGCGCCTTGCAGCGCCACCGCGAGGAAGCTGCGGTACCAGCGCACCACCCGCGGCGGCTCCGGCGGGCGGGCCGGGCTTCGGCGCCTTCAGGATCGCCAGGCTCAGCAGCGGGGCGAAGATCACCGCCACCAGCCACGAGACCAGCAGCGCGATGGTGACCACGGCGAACAGCGTGAAGGTGTACTCGCCGGCCGAGCTCTGCGCGAAGCCGATCGGCACGAAGCCGGCGATGGTGACCACGGTGCCGGCGAGCATCGCCACGGCGTAGGTCTTGAAGGCGTACATCGAGGCTTCGGGCTTGCTCGTCGCCGGCGGCGAGACGGGTCAGCGTGGCGTCGGTCGTGGTCATCGCGTCGTCGACCATCAGCGCCAGGGCGATGATCAGCGCACCCAGCGAGATCCGCTGCATGTCGATCCCGGCGACCAGCATGATCGCGAACACGATGGCGAGCGTCAGCGGGATCGCCAGCGCCACGACGAGCCCCGGGCGGACGCCCAGGCTGAGGAAGCTCATGGCGAGGATGATCGCCACCGCCTGCCAGAGCGATTCCATGAACTCGCCGATCGCGAGCTCCACCGTGACCGGCTGGTTGGCGACCAGATGCGGCTCGATGCCGAGCGGCAGGTCGGCCTGGATGCGCGCCAGCGCCGCCTCGATGTTGTCGCCCAGCGCCAGGACGTCGCCGCCCTCGCGCATGGCGATGCCGAGACCGATTGCCGGCTCGCCGTTGACCCGGAACATCGGCTGCGGCGGGTCGGCGAAGCCGCGCCGCACCGTGGCGATGTCGCTCATCCGGATCATCCGGCCGCCGGCCACGAAGTTGATGTCGAGGATGTCCTGCTCGGAGCGGAAGGCGCCGCTGACCCGCAGCGAGATCCGCTCGTCGCCGGTCTCGATGATGCCGGCGGGCCGGACGTCGTTCTGGGTGCGGATCGCGGCCAGCAGGGCGGTACGGTCGATCCCCAGGCTCGCCAGCTGCTCCATCGAGAACTCGACGAAGATCACCTCGTCCTGCGCGCCGATGAGCTCGATCTTCGACACGTCGGGAACGTTGAGCAGCTTCGAGCGGACCTCCTCGACGTAATCGCGCAGCTCGCGCTGGGTGAAGCCGTCGGCGGTGAAGCCGTAGATGATGCCGAACACGTCGCCGAAGCGGTCGTTGAAGAACGGCCCGACCACGCCGCGCGGCAGGGTGTGCCAGATGTCGGCGACGTCGTTGCGCACGCGCTGCCAGATGACCGGCACCTCGGCCGCCGAGACGGTGCCCTGCAGGTCGACGAAGATCGTGGCGGCACCGGGGCGCGTGTAGCTGCGCAGCACGTCGAGCCCGGGCACCTCCTGCAGCTGGCGCTCGATCCGCTCGGTGACCTGCTTGACCGTGTCGTCGAGCGTGGCCCCCGGCCAGCCGGCGGCCACGACCATGGTCCGGATGGTGAAGGCGGGATCCTCGTTGCGGCCGAGCTTGACGAAGGCGAGCACGCCCGCGAGCACGGACAGCAGCATCAGGTAGGCGACGATCGAGCGGTTGCGCAGCGCCCAGCCGGACAGGTTGAATCCGCTCACGCGCCGGGCTCCAGCAGGCGCACCTTCTGGCCGGGATGCAGCGCCTGCACGCCGGCGGTGACCACGACCTCGCCGGGCGTGACGCCGCTGGCGACGACGACGTAGGCGGGCTCGAAGCGCAGCACGTCGATGGCGCGCAGGCTCACCGTCTCGGTGGCCGGATCGACCACCCAGACCGCCGGCTCGTCGCCCTGGCGGGTGAGTGCCGTCGCGGGCAGGCGGATCGATTCGCCCTCGTCGATCTCCATCCGCCCGGTGACGGTGGCGCCCAGCCGCATCTCGGGCGGCGGCTCGGCCAGACCCACCTTGACCTCGAAGGTCCGGGTCACCGGATCGGCCTGGGCCGCCACCTCGCGCACCCGGCCCACGGCCGCGATGCGCGGGTCCTCGGTCAGGATCACCTGGATCTCGGGATCGGCCGGCGCCGACCGGATCACCTGTGCCGGCACGTCGAACACCGCGTCGCGCCCGTCCTGCCGGGCGAGGCGGACGATCATCTGCCCGGCCTGGACGACCTCGCCCGGCTCGGCGCCGACCTCGGTGACCACGCCCTCGGCGTCGGCGTGCAGCTCGGTGAAGCTGACCTGGTCGCGGGCGAAGCGAACCTGGGCCTCGGCGGCCTCGACCTGGGAGCGCGTCGTCTGGCGCGCCTGCCGTGCACGCTCGTAGACCGCCCGGGCGGCGAACCCGCGCTCCTCCAGCGTCCGCTGGCGCTGGAACTCGGCCTCGGCCTCGTTGGCCTGGCCCTGCGCGGCCTGCAGGCTGGCCTCGGCCGCGCGCAGGGCGTTCTGCTGGTCCTGGGCATCGAGCCGGCCGATCAGCTGCCCGGCGGTGACCCGGTCGCCGACCCCGACCCTGCGCTCGACCATCCGCCCCGAGAGGCGGAACGCGAGCCGCGCCTCGTCCTCGGCGGCGATCCGGCCGGTGAGCACGACCGGCACGCCCGCCGGGCGCTTCTCGACGGTGACCGTGCGCACCGGGCGCACCTCGGGCGGACGCTCCTCGGTCGCGGGCTCGCAGCCCGCCAGCATCACGGCCACGGACATGGCGACCCAGAATCGCGGCCACAGCACAGCTCGCCGTCGGGTCGGTTGAGGCTCGACAGGCACCGCAGTAATCTCCACGACCGCTGAATTGGCCGCAACCTAGCTTAGGCCGCGTCGTTCCGAAAGCCCGGCCGGACCACACGCGACCGCTTGCCCGGCCCCCACGGCTGGCTAGGATCGCCCGGTCACTGCCCGGGAGCACCAACTCGATGCCGAGCGTCGCCGGCCCTTTTCTCGTGGCCGGATGGCTGGCTGTCCTGCTGATGGGCGGATACCTGCTGCATGTCGGGCGCGGCGTGCTCATCCCCTTGGCCCTCGCTGTCCTGATCTGGCAGCTGATCAACGCGGTCTCGACGCGTCTCCAGGGGCTCAGCATCGGCGGCTACTCTCCGAAGCGCTGGCAGCAGCTGGTCGTGGGCACGATGCTGATCGCGCTCGCCATGTGGCTGGTGGTGAACCTGATCGCGCGCAACGTCGGCGCCGTCTCGGCGAATGCCCCGCTGTTCGAGGCCAATCTCCTGGCACTGCTGCCGCGGGTGGCCGGCCTGTTCGGGCTGCCGGCGCCCGAAAGCGTGGGCGCGCTCATGGGCCAGGTCCGGTTCGACGTGCTGATCCGCAGCATCTCCGGGGTCCTGGCGGGCCTCCTGGGCAGCATCGGGCTCGTGGCCCTCTACGTCGCCTTCATGCTGGTGGAACAGGAGACCTTCGACCGCAAGATCGGGGCGCTGTTTCCCACGCCCGAGCGCGCCGCGGCGGCGCGGGCGGCCCTCGGCCAGATCGAGCGGCGCATCGAGCGCTATCTGTGGATCAAGACCCTGATGAGCCTTTCCGTGGCGTTCCTGTCCTGGGTCGTGCTGTCGCTGATCGGCTGCCAGAACGCGAGCTTCTGGGCCCTGGTGATCTTCATCCTCAACTACATCCCCGTGGTCGGCTCGCTGGTCGGCGTGGTCTTCCCCGCCCTGCTCGTGCTCGTCCAGTTCGGCACCTTCGGCCCGTTCTTCGTGGCGGTGATCCTGCTGGCCGTGATCCAGGTCGGCGTCGGCAACGTCCTCGAGCCCCGGCTGATGGGCAGCTCGCTCAACCTCAGCCCCGTCGCCATCGTCGTGGCCCTGGCGGTCTGGGGCGGCCTGTGGGGCTTCGCCGGCATGTTCCTGTGCGTGCCGATCACCGTGATCTTGATGATCGTCTGCGCCCAGTTCGAGAGCACCCGGCCTTTGGCCGTCCTCCTGTCCGCCGACGGCCGCCTCGACCTGGAAGGCCGATCCTGACCCGAGGAGGTGGCGCGGCCCGCCCGCGTCGTGCTTTGCTGCCTTGGTGACGGAGAACGAAGGGGAGGCACATGACCAGCCAGGAACTGCTCGCAGCGCTCGCCGGCGCGCTCGCCGACGGCGGCATCCGCGTGGTCGACCTGACGCAGCCCTTGCGCGCCAGCACGCCGGTGATCCAGCTGCCGCCGCCGCTGGCACCGTCGCAGCCGTTCCGGATCGAGGAGATCTCGCGCTACGACGAGCGCGGCCCGGCCTGGTACTGGAACAACATCTCCTGCGGCGAGCACACCGGCACGCATTTCGACGCGCCGGCGCACTGGATCACCGGCCGTGATCTGCCCGACGCCCATACCGACACCATCCCGCCGCAATCGCTCGTCGCCCCCGCCTGCGTCATCGACTGCTCCAAGGAGGCGGCGGCGAGCCCGGACTTCCTCCTGGAGCCCGCCGGGATCGAGGCCTGGGAGGCGCTGCACGGCCGCATCCCGGCCGGAAGCTGGGTGCTGATGCGCACCGACTGGTCGCGGCGCGAGGACCCCGCTTCCTTCCTCAACGCCAGCGAGACCGGCCCGCACGTGCCGGGCCCCAGCGTCGCCTGCATGCGCTTTCTGGTCGAAGAGCGCGACATCCGCGGCTGGGGCGTGGAGGCGGTCGGCACCGACGCCGGCCAGGCCTTCGCCTTCGAGCCGCCGTTCCCGGCGCACAACCTCCTGCACGGTGCCGGCAAGTACGGGCTGGCCAGCCTGTGCCACCTCGACCAGCTGCCGCCCAAAGGTGCGATCCTGATCACGCCGCCGCTCAAGATCGAGCACGGCTCGGGCAGCCCCTTGCGGGTGCTGGCGCTGGTTGCCGCCTGAATGCGCATCGCCCGGCTCGAGACCTTCTGCAACCCGTGGGTCGGATTCGTGCGGGTCACCGCCGAGGATGGTGCGCAGGGCTGGGGTCAGGTCTCGACCTACAACGCCGACATCACCTGCGAGGTGTTCCACCGGCAGGTCGCCCCCTACGCGCTCGGCGCCGACATTCTCCTGCTCGACGACGCTGATCGACCGGATCGAGGAGAAGGAGCACAAGTTCCCGGGCTCCTACCTCAAGCGGGCGATGGCCGGGCTCGACACCGCGGTCTGGGACCTGCGGGGCAAGGTCGCGGGCAAGCCGGTGATCGAGCTGCTCGGCGGCCGGCCCGGCAAGCTGCGCTGCTACGCCTCCTCGATGAAGCGCGACATCACGCCCGAGGCCGAGGCCCAGCGCTTCCTGCGGCTGCGCGACGCGCACGGGTTCGACGCCTTCAAGTTCCGGGTCGGTGCCGAGTGCGGCCGCGACGTCGACGAGTGGCCGGGCCGCACCGAGGCCATCGTGCCGACGATCCGCAAGGCACTCGGACCCGAGGCCCATCTCCTGGTCGACGCCAACAGCGGCTTCTCGCCGGCCCGCGCCATCGCGGTGGGGCGGCTGCTCGAGGCCGAGGGCGTGGAGCACTACGAGGAGCCGTGCCCCTACTGGGAGCTCGAGCAGACCAGGGAGGTGGCCGAGGCACTCGACGTCGCCGTCACCGGCGGCGAGCAGGACTGCGAGCTCGCCACCTGGCGCCGGATCTGCGACCTGCCGCGCGGTCGACGTGGTCCAGCCCGACATCCTCTACGCCGGCGGCATCGGCCGCACCTTGCGCATCGCCCGGATGGCCGAGGCGCGCGGCCTGCCGGTGACGCCGCACGCGGCCAATCTGGGCCTGGTCACGCTGTTCACCATGCACCTGCTGCCGACGCTGCCCAATGCCGGCAAGTATCTCGAGTTCTCGATCGAGGAGGCCGACTACTATCCCTGGCAGTACGGCCTGTTCCGCAGCGATCCCTACCGCGTCGTGGACGGGCATGTGACCGTTCCGAGCGAACCGGGCTGGGGCGTCGAGATCGATCCGGAGTGGCTGGCGCGGTCGAGCTATCGGGCGAGCGGGCTCCGAGACTAGCGCCAGGCAGGGTGGAACGGTGACGGCTTGACCTCCGCCACCCGCCGCTCTGTGACCTGGTCGCCCAGCCCGGTACGACCTCGGCGTGTGACCGGCGGCAACCGCCGCGACCCGCCGGCGTTGTGTCGCCATGAACCTGCGACACGCCGCGGGCGCCTCGATGATGGGCGCCTTCCTCCTTCTTGCCGGGTGCAACCCCATGGACCTGTCCGATTTCGCCGATCGCCGGCCGGAGCTCCTGCCGGAGCGGTTCTTCGCCGGCGAGCTGCGCGGCTGGGGTCTGGAGTTCGGCCCGCTCGGCGGCATCGGGCGCCGCATCGAGGTGCAGGCCAGCGGCCGCTTCGACGAGGCGACGCAGACCCTGACGCTCGAGGAGACCTACCGCTTCGACGACGGCCATGGCGACCGGCTGCGCTGGCAGATTCGCCGGCTCGGCGACGGCCGCTACGAAGCCGTCGAGGCGCGCGCAGCCGAGCCGGGCGAAGGGCAGGCAGCCGGCAGCGCCTTTCGCCTCACCTACCGGCGCGATGTCCCGCAGACCGACGGCTCGTCGACCGTGCTGTCCTTCGACGACTGGTTCATCCGGATCGATCGGGACACGGTGATGGTGCGCGCGACGATCTCCAAGCTCGCCCTGCCGATCGGCTCGATGACCGTCCTCTACCGGCGGGTCGATGCCGCGCAGGCGTCGGAACCGGCACCGGCCGCCGGCGATTGATCGGCCCGACCGGATCCCCACGAATTGGAGCATAGGACATGGCCAGAACCGACCGAGCCGCCGCCGGCGGGGCGGACAGCGATGCCGCGCCCACAGCGCACGAGACCCAGCACGACGAGGTCGACGAGGCGTCGCGCGACGAGCATGGATGCCAGCGACCCGCCGGCCTTCAGCGGCATCACCGGCGTGGGTGCCGGAAGCCCGCCCGCCGAGAACGACTTTCATCAGCAGATCGCCGCCCGTGCCCACGAGCTGTGGCGTGAAGCCGGCAGTCCCGAAGGCGTAGCCATGGATTTCTGGCTGCAGGCGGAACGGGAGCTCGAACGCGGCCCGTCGGACCAGGGTCGCGACGCTTGAGTACCCCTCGCCGTCCACCGTCCCCGGATCAGCCCGGTGGCAGCGCAGGTCCGGTCCCGCGGCCGCCCTTCGCCTTCATCATCAAGTAGCCCGCAGGTCCAGCTGAGGTGGCGAGCCGACGCCGCCTCAGCTGCGCCCCTCGCGCCACCAGGCCATGGCCGCGGTGCGCGAGCAGCAGCGAGCAGCGCCAGCCAGGCCGGCAGCAGCGAGGTCTCGTTCATCCCGAGGACCCGGAACGCGCCGTGGCGCTCGACGCCGAGCCAGCCGCGGCCGAACGCCCGCCGCCCGGGCTCGACGCGGCGCAGATCGGGCATCGCCTTCCTCCGCCAGCCAGCGGACGGTGCCGCCGGTGGCCTCGGCCACCGGCGCCATCACGGCCGCGGTGGCGCGCATGTCGGCGAGCTCGACCGCGGCGATCGGCCGCGGGCTGGCATAGGCGGTGTAGTCGCCGGCGGCGATGCGGTAGACCCCGTCCTCCTCCGCCTTGAAGCGGGCGCGGGCGATGCCGTCCTCGCCCGGCTCCAGCCGGACGGTGAACGTGGCGCCGGAGGGGGCGGTGACGGTCGCATCGAGCGCCTCGCTGGTCAGCGACTGGCGCTCGACCAGGATCTCGTCGCCGAGCGACGCTGGCGTGCAGCGCCTCCTCCTCGAGCTGCGGCTCCTTCATCAGCCAGTGGACGAGGCGGCGCAGCAGGAGCGCCTGCGGCCCGCCACCCTCGAAGCCGCGCGCCCACAGCCAGGCATGGTCGGAGAGCAGCTGCGCGACGCGGCCCTCGCCGACGCGCTTGAGCACCAGCAGCGGGCGGTCGGACGACGCCGGTCATCAGCACCTGGCTGTCGCTCGGTCTCGACGTCGAGCTGGCGGAACCAGCGGCCCCAGTCGGGCTCGCCGCTCGCCGGCCAGGTCGGCGGTGACCGGGTGGTGCTCGCCGGCCTCGGTGACCGCCGGGCGGAAGCCGCGCTCGAAGATCTCGCCGGTCGGGCGGCCCGGCAGCACGCGCGCGAGCGGGGTGCGGTACAGGCTCATCGGCTCGGCGAACTGCGGCCCGGCGGCCTCGAGCAGGGCGCCGCCCTCCTCGACATAGCGGGCGATGTTCTCGAGGTAGATCAGCGGCAGCAGGCCGCGCCGCGAATAGTTGTCGAAGATGATGAGGTCGAACTCCTTGAGCTTGACCTCGAACAGCTCGCGCGACGGGAAGGCGATCAGCGCCAGCTCGCGGATCGGCGTGCCGTCCTGCTTCTCCGGCGGGCGCAGGATGGTGAAATGGACGAGGTCGACCGCCGGGTCGGCCTTGAGCAGGTTGCGCCAGACGCGCAGGCCCGGATAGGGCTGGCCGGAGACCACGCAGCACGCGCAGCCGGTCGCGCACGCCGCTGACCTGCAGCGGTGGCGCGGTTGTTGAGGTCGGTGAGCTCGCCCGGCCGGGCCGCGGCCTCGACCTCGAGCACCGTGGTGCCGGCCTTGTCGAGGGTGAACGGCACCTCGGTCGGCTGGCCGGGCGGCCACCGTGAGCTCGCGCGATGACCTGGCCGTCCTGGCGCACGACGACGGGCACGCCCGGTGCCGGTGCCGGCAGGGCCGGCAGTCGTCGACGCGCAGCTCGAGCACCTGCGGCTCGCCGACCACGCCGAAGCTCGGCGCCTGCAGGATGGCGAGCTGCCGGTCGCTCTCGTCCGGCCGGCCGGTGAGCAGGACGTGCAGCGGCGCCGGCACGTCGAGCGTCGCCGGATCGGCGGGCGCGTCGTGCGCCTGGCCGTCGGTCAGCGCCACCACGGCGCCCAGCCGCGCGCGGTCGCTCTCGGCCAGCGCCTCGCTGCAGCCGGGTGAACAGGCGGCGTGCCCTGCCGGCTCTCGCCGTCCGAGCTGAGCTCGCGCAGCTCGACGCCGGGCATGCGCTCGAGCCGCTCGCGCAGCGCGGCCTCGGCCTCGGCCAGCTGCCGGGGCCGGTCGCCCAGGTCCTGGCTGGGCGAGCGGTCGCTGACCATCACGACGAGGTCGTCGAGCGGTGCCCGCTCCTCGCGACGCAGGATCGGGTTGGCGAGGAACAGCAGGCAGCAGGGCGAGGAACGCGGCGCGCCAGGCGCGCCCCGCGCGCACGGCGCCAGAACGCCAGCGCCACCAGCACCAGGGCCGGCACCGCGAGCAGGGCGATCAGCCCACCAGGGCAGGTGCGGCGCGAAGACGAGGCTGGTGGCGCTCATTGGCCGAGCCGCTCCAGCAGTGCCGGGACATGGACCTGGTCGGTCTTGTAGTTGCCGGTCAGCGCGTACATGGCGAGGTTGACGCCGAACCGCCGCGCCATCTCGCGCTGGGCCTCGCCGCCGGGCACCACCGGGATAGAGCGGCTCGCCCAGCTCGTCCTCGGCCCAGGCGCCGGCCCATTCGTTGGCGCCGATGATCACGCCCGACACGCCGTCGTTGATGCCGGGCGGCGCCTGGTCGACCCAGATCGGCTGGCCGGCCCAGCGGCCGGGGAAGTCCTGCAGCAGGTAGAAGGAGCGGGTCAGCACGTGGTCGGCCGGCAGCGGGCATGAGCGGCGGCAGGTCGATGTCGCGCAGGATCTCGGCCAGGCGACGCTCGCCGGGGCCGCCGCCTTCCTGGCCCGGCAGCAGGCCGGCCGCGTCGCGGGTGTCGAACAGGATCATGCCGCCCTGGGCGAGATAGGCCTCGACCCGTTCGACCGCGCCCGGCCGCAAGATCCGGATGATCCGGCGGGACCGGCCAGTAGAGCAGCGGGAACAGGGCCAGATCGTCGGCCGCGACGTCGACCGGCCACGGGTCGGCCGCCTCGATCGAGGTCCGCATCGCCAGGACGCGGGTGAGGCCCATCAGCCCGGCCTCGCTTTCGCGGTCGATGTCGGCGCTGGCCGGTGACCACGTAGGCGAGGCGCGTCTCGCGGGTCAGATCGAGGATCGCGGTCGTCCGCCGGCTCGTCCTGCGCCCAGGCGGGCAGGGCGATGCCCAGCAGCAGCACGGCCGTCGCCGCCGGCCGTGCCGACCGTCGCGACCGGCAGCAGGCCGCGCATCGCCAGCGCGATGGCGAGGTCGACCAGGGCCAGCAGCAGCGCCGCCAGGATCAGCGCGGGCGCAAGGTCGCGCTCCGCTGCGCGCGCATAGGCCTCGGGCGCACCGCCCACGGCCCCGCCGCCAAGCGGCGGCAAGGTCGGTGAGCGCACGCTGCAGGTTCAGGGCGGAACGGGCGGCCTCGCCGCTGCCGTCGCTCGCCGACGCGCTGGCCGATGGGCGCATAGAGGCCGGGCGGACGGCGCGGGCTCGGCAGGGCCTCGGCGAAGGCCGCCGGCGGTAGCGGCGACCAGACGCCCCGCGGCTCGACCAGCCGGCCGAAGCCGTCGAGCAGCTGGCTGGGCTCGAGCGGCACCCGCTCCGCGCCGCCGACACCGGGGCCCAGCGCCAGCACGCGTTCCAGCATCTGCACGAACAGGCCCGACAGCGGCAGGGTGGTCCAGGCCGTGTTGGCGGTGGTGTGCACCAGGATCAGCCAGCCTTTGCCGCGTCTGGCGCCGGTGACCAGCGGCGTGCCGTCCGACAGCGACGCCATGGTGGCGGCGGCGAGGTCCGGGCCGGGCTCGGCCAGCACCTGCCGGCTGACGCGGACCTCCTCGCTGACGGCCAGCCCGGCGAACGGGCTGTCGCCGGGGAACGGCGCCAGCGGCAGCGGCTCGGACCAGGACAGCGCCCCGCCCAGCATCCGGTCGCCCGCGCGCAGGCGTGCCGGGACCAGATCGTCGTTGCTGGCGGCGAGCTTGGGTCCGGCGAAGCGCAGCAGCACGCCGCCTTCCTCGATCCAGCTGTCGAGCCGGCGCCGCTCCTCCGGGTCCAGACCGCTCGCATCGGCCATCACGAGCAGCGACAGCGGCTGCTCGAGCAGCTCCACGATCGGGCCCTCGCGCAGCTCGGCGAACGGCCG
Source organism: uncultured Alphaproteobacteria bacterium (assembly GCA_963769465.1). Lineage (GTDB taxonomy): Bacteria > Pseudomonadota > Alphaproteobacteria > Geminicoccales > Geminicoccaceae > Benzoatithermus. Next base: position 53,191 of record CAVYMA010000011.1, on the reverse strand, counting down.
CAGCGCGCGCTCGATGAAGTAGAGCTCGGCCAGCAGCGGCTGGTCGGCAGCGCTGCGCGCCGGGCCGGCCAGGCCGACGCTGCGGCGACGCCAGCGCTCGTCGAGCAGGAACACGCCGGCGATCCCCTGCGGCGGCTCCAGCTCGATGCGCGCGATCCGGTTGCGCAGGTCGGGCGGCACCTCGATCCGGGCCGTGGCGGCACCGGCGTCGCGGTCCAGCGTCACCGGCACCCGCGCCATGGTCTCGCCCTCGGGGCCGAGGGCCAGCACCTCGACGCTGCGGGCCGCGTCGACGGGAATGGCCGCGATCTCGGCGGTCAGGTCCGTCGCCCCCGGCTCGCCCAGGCGCAGCACCAGCGGCAGGTCGGCGGGATCGTCGCTGCGTACCTGCAGCGGCCCGAGCCGGCGCAGGGCCTCGCCCAGCCGCTCCGCATCCGCCGCGCCCGCCGTACCCACGGTCACGCCGTCGCTCAGCCAGACGCTGCTCGCCTGCTCCAGGCCGGGCGTCTGGCCCAGCACCTCGCGGGCCGCCGCCCGGTCGACCGGCCAGGGGCGCGGCTGCCAGCCGGGCAGGGCCTCCAGCGCCGCCCGGGCGCTCATCGGACGCAGCTCGATGCGCTCGTCCGGATCGGGCGCGGTCTCGAGCAGGAGCACCTCGCGGCCCTCGCGCTCGGCCTGCTGGAGCAGGTCGCGCGCCACGGTGATCCGGCGGTCCCAGTGCTTGGCCGCGGCCCAGCCATTGTCGACCACGAGCAGGAGCGGGCCGCTGCCGCCGAGACGCGGCGCCGGGTTCAGCACCGGGCCGGCCAGGGCGAGGATCAGCAGGGCGGCGATCGCCAGGCGCAGCAGCAGCAGCCACCAGGGCGTGCGCGCCGGCGTGCGTTCCGGGCTCAGCAGCTTGGCCAGGAGCAGGAACGGCGGGAACACGATGCGCCGCGGTGCCGGCGGCGTGACCCGCAGCAGCAGCCACAAGGCGGGCAGGGCGAGGCCCGCCAGCAGGAGCCATGGCTGGGTGAAGGCGAACAGGCCGAAATTGAGCATGGTCAGGCGATCATGCGCGGGGCGAGCATCGCCATCAGCCCGAGGACGGCCATCTCGGGCGTGCCGTCGGTGCGGTGCGTGGTGAACCGCCAGCCCTGCCGCCCGGCCTGGGCGGCGATGGTCTCGCGATGCGCCCGGAACAGCTCGCCGTAGCGGGCCCGGATGCCGCCGACATGGTCGATCAGCGCCGTGCCCTCCTGCTCCATGCCCTCGAACAGCACACGGCCCTCATACGGCAGATGCTCCTCGGCCGGATCGACGATCTGCATCAGGCTGGCCCGGGCGCCGAGTGCGCCGAACTGCGCCAGCCGCTGGTTCAGCCGCTCCGGCGGCAGCAGGAAGTCCGACAGCAGCACGAGGCGCGCATGGCGCGGCAGCGGCGGCAGTGGCGCCTCCGGGGCCTGCGCGGCGGCCGCCGTGGCGAGGCAGCGGGTCAAGGTCTCCATGCCGAAGCGGCCGGTGGCCGGGCGCTGGCCGCCGCCGAGCAGGGCGACGCGCTCGCCGCCGCGCACCAGCAAGGCGGCCAGCGCCAGGGTGAGCAGCACCGCGCGCTCCCACTTGACCGGCAGCTTCGGGCCGGAGCGGAACGCCATCGACGGCGAGAAGTCGCACCACAGCCAGACGCTCTCGGCGGCCTCCCATTCCTGCTCGCGCACGAACAGATGCCGCGAGCGCGCCGACTGGCGCCAGTCGATCGAGGTCGGCGGCGTCGCCGGCCTGGTACTGCCGGAACTGCCAGAAGGTCTCGCCCATGCCGGTGCGGCGGCGGCCGTGCACGCCCGGGGCCACCGTGGCGGCGACCCGGTCGGCCTCGACCAGCAGTGCCGGCAGCCGCTGGCTGAGCGGCTCGGCGGCCTGCCGCAGCCGTGGCGCGTGCCGAGCGAAGCCCGCCGCGCTGTCAGGCGACATGCCGGCAGAGACGGTCGATGATGTCGTCGACGGTGATGCCCTCGGCCCGGGCGGCGAAGGTGACCGCCATGCGATGGCGCAGCACCGGCCGGGCCAGGGCGATCACGTCCTCGACCGAGGGTGCCAGCCGGCCGTCGAGCAGGGCGCGCACGCGCACCGCCAGCATCAGGCTCTGGCTGGCGCGCGGGCCGGGGCCCCAGGCGATCTGCTGGGCGAGGCCGGGCAGGGCCTCGTTCTCCGGCCGGCCGGCGCGCACCAGGCGCAAGATCAGGTCGATCAGCTGCTCGCCGATCGGCATCCGCCGCACCAGCCGCTGCATGCCCATCAGCGTCGGCCCGTCGAGCACGCGCTGCGCCTGGGCCTCGGTCCCGGTGGTGGTGGCGATGATCATCCGCCGCTCGGCCTCGAGCGTCGGATAGTCGACGTTGATCTGCATGAAGAACCGGTCGAGCTGGGCCTCGGGCAGCGGATAGGTGCCCTCCTGCTCGATCGGGTTCTGGGTCGCCAGCACGTGGAACGGCGCGGGCAGCACATGGTCGTGACCGGCCACCGTCACCTTGCGCTCCTGCATCGCCTGGAGCAGCGCCGCCTGGGTGCGCGGGCTGGCACGGTTGATCTCGTCGGCCATGAGCAGCTGGGCGAAGATCGGGCCCGGGATGAAGCGGAAGCTCTGCCGGCCGGTGCCGGCGTCGTCCAGCACCTCCGAGCCCAGGATGTCGGCCGGCATCAGGTCGGGCGTGAACTGCACCCGCTTCTGGGCGAGCCCGAGGACGACGCCCAGGGTCTCGGCCAGCCGGGTCTTGGCCAGACCCGGCACGCCGACGAGCAGCGTGTGCCCGCCCGCCAGGAGCGTGATCAACGTGTCCTGGACCACGCCCTCCTGACCGAAGATGACCCTGCCGATCTCCTGCTTGACGTGATCGAGCTTGGCGATGGTGGCCTCGATCGCCGCGGCGATGTCGGCATTCTCGTCGGTGATGGGCGACACGCAGGACCTTCCGGAAAGCGGCACCGTGGCCGAGATTCGACGACGCTGCCCGTTAAGATGGAATTGGGCAAGCCGATTTCACCGTCCTGTCACGGGCTCCCGGCTTCCGTGAGATTGCTCAGTTGCCGGGTGCCGCCGCCGAGGTCACGCGCCAGATCGCGTTGCCGACATCGTCGGCCACGAGAAGGGCGCCCGTCCCGTCCACCGCCACGCCCACCGGGCGCCCCTGCGCCTGTCCGTCCGCGTCGAGAAAGCCGGTGAGGACGTCCTCCGGCGGGCCGGAGGCGCGGCCGTCGCGGAACGGGACGAACACGACCTTGTAGCCGGCGGGCTCGGCCCGGTTCCAGGAGCCGTGCTGGCCGACGAAGGCGCCGCCGCGGTAGCGCTCCGGGAACGCCGTCCCGTCGTAGAAGGCGAGCCCGAGCGAGGCGGTATGCGCCCCCAGGGCGTAGTCGGGCACCTTGGCCGTGGCGACGAGGTCGGGCCGCCGGGGCTCCACGCGCTCGTCGACATGGTCGCCGTAATAGCTGTAGGGCCAGCCGAAGAAGCTCGCCGGCACGCGACCGACGTCATGTAGTCGGGGACGAGCTGGTCGCCGAGTTCGTCGCGCTCGTTGACTGCCACCCACAGTGCTTCCGTGTCGGGCTGCCAGTCCATGCCCACGGGGTTGCGCAGGCCCGAGGCGAACACGCGCCGCTCGCCGCTGGCGCGGTCGATCTCCAGCACCGCGGCCCGGTCCGTCTCGGCCTCGATGCCGTTCTCGGCCACGTTGCTGTTCGAGCCCACGCCCACATAGAGCTTGGTCCCGTCGGGGCTGGCGACGAGGCTCTTGGTCCAGTGGTGGTTGATGGGCCCGCCGGGCAGGTCGGCGAGCTTGGTGCCGGCGGCGGTGATCTCGGTCTGGCCCTCCTGGTAGGGGAAACGCACGACCGCGTCGGCGTTGGCGACGTAGAAGTCCTCGCCGACCAGCGCCATGCCGAACGGCGAGAACAGGCCGTCGAGGAACACCGTGCGCGTCTCCGGCGTCCCGTCGCGATCGGCATCGCGCAGGAGCGTGATGCGGTTCGCACTGGGAACGCCGGCGCCGGCGATCTTCTGCACCTGCTTCATGGCGAAGCTCTTCAGCCCCGTCGTGTCCTTGGGCGGTGCGTTGCTCTCGGCAACCAGCACGTCGCCGTTGGGCAGGACGTACAGCCAGCGCGGGTGGTCCAGCCCATCCGCGAACCGCTCGACCGCGAAGCCCGGCGCGGCGCGTGGGCTTCTCGCCTTGGGCCCACCGCTCGACCGTGGCGATGTTGACCGTCGGCAGCAGGCTCGTCTCCGGCGCGGGCAGGGAAGGATTCGGGCCGAACCCAGGCGGGTAGGCGGCGGCGTCCTGGGCTCGCCCCGGTGGCGACGCCAGCGCCGTCAGGGCCGTCGCGAGGGCGAAGGTGAGGGTCCTGGGCATGCGGTAGTCTCCGGGCGGGGTTGGCACTCGTCGCGACACAACGGGACCCGAGCGTGCGTGTTCCTCGGCCGTGCCGAACCCATATCCCCGAGGCGAGGGCACTGCAGGACGGTCCGGCATGCGCAAACCCTTCGATCCCGATGCGATCCTCGAGGCGATCGCGCGCGGCGAGCGCGCGTGCGGCGACTTCGCCATGCGCATCGCCCGGGACGGGACCTGGTACTACCAGGGCTCGCCGATCGGCCGGCTGCCCCTGGTGAAGCTGTTCGCGTCGGTGCTGCGGCGCGCGCCGGACGGGCGCTACTGGCTGGTGACCCCGGCCGAGCAGGGGCTGATCGAGGTCGAGGACGTGCCCTTCGTCGCGGTCGAGCTGCGCCCTTGTCGGCTCGGGCCCGGCGCAGCAGCTCGGGCTGCGCACCAACCTCGACGACTGGGTGACGGTCGACGATGCGCATCCGCTGGCGATGCGGACCCTGCCGGACGGCACGCGGGCACCCTATGTGCGCGTCCGCGACTCACTCGATGCGCGAGTGTCACGCTCGGCCTTTTATCATCTGGTAGAGCTTGCCGAGCCATCGCCCGATGGTGTTGAAGACGTGTTGGGCGTGTGGAGCAGCGGGCGCTTCTTCCCACTGGGTTCGGTCGACGACTGAGATGTGTGTCGGGCTCGAGACGGACGCGGCGGCTGCGGCCAGGGAGGGGCTGCGGGAGCGACTGCGGTCGGCCGGTGGTGCCCTCGACGACGCCGGCTGGCTCAGCGGCGACGAGGGCCACGACCGCCGCACCGGGCAGCGCCGTCCGGCCGCCGTCCTGCTGGGGCTCGTGGCCCGTCCGAGCGAGCCGCACATCATCCTGACCCAGCGCACCGCGCATCTGCGCGACCATGCCGGCCAGATCAGCCTGCCGGGCGGCCGGCTCGAGCCCGTCGACAGCGGCCCGGCGGACGCCGCCCTGCGCGAGGCGTTCGAGGAGATCGGCCTCATGCCGGCCAAGGTCGAGCTCCTGGGCGGCCTGCGCCACTACGACACCATCACCGGCTTTCGCATCCACCCGGTGGTGGGCTGGATCGAGCCGCCGGTGGCACTGACGCCGGACCCGTACGAGGTGGCCGAGGTGTTCGAGCTGCCGCTGAGCTTCGCCGCTGGACCCGCGCAACCATCGCCGCGACAGCTACGAGCGCAACGGCGAGCGGCGGCACTTCTATGTCCTGCCCTACCAGGACCGCTACATCTGGGGCGCGACCGCGGGGATCCTGGTGAACTTCGCGCGGCTGTTCGCGGAGTGACGGCATGCTTCGGGTGTTCCTGCAGGCGGTGCTGCCGTTCCTGGCGCCGTTCATCCTGTTCGCGGTCTACCGCCTGCTGGTGACGCGGGGCCGCGGCTTCCTCGGGCACACGCCCTGGTTCCTGCTCACCGCCGTCGGCATGGTCCTGGCCTGCGCCAGCCTGGCCTCGCTGGCCTTCTTCGGCGGCGATCCGCCGGGCGGCGTCTACGTGCCGCCGCGGATCGAGGACGGCAGGGTGATGCCCGGCGAGGTCAAACCGCCGTGATCGCGCCCGGCCGGCGCATCGAGGCACCCTGGCTCGCCGCCCCCGAGTGCCGTCGCGTGATGCGGGCGCTGGCCGGCGACGGGCGTCCCGCCCGCTATGTCGGCGGCTGCGTGCGCGACGCGCTGATCGATCCGGCCGCACCGGGCTACCGATATCGACGTCGCCACGCCGGAGCGGCCGGAGCGGGTCCTGGCGCTGCTCGCCGCGGCGGGCTTCACGCCCATTCCGACCGGGCTGCGCCACGGCACGGTGTCGGTGCAGCGTCCGCAGCGGCGGTTCGAGATCACCACGCTGCGCCGCGACGTCGCCTGCGACGGCCGCCACGCCGAGGTCGCGTTCACCGACGATTTCGCCGCCGACGCCGCGCGGCGCGACTTCACGATCAACGCGATGAGCTGCGACGCCGACGGGCTGCTGCACGATCCCGTGGGCGGGCTCGCGGACCTCCTGGCCGGTCGGGTCCGGTTCGTGGGCGATGCGCGCGCGGCGGATCGCCGAGGACTATCTGCGCATCCTGCGCTTCTTCCGCTTCCAGGCCCGCTTCGGTCGCGGCGAGCCGGACGCCGCCGCACTCGCGGCCTGCGCCGAGCTGGCCGATGGCATCGACCGGCTCTCCGGCGAGCGCGTGCGCCAGGAGCTGTGGCTGATCCTGGCCGGACCGCGGCCGAACGCGACCCTCGACCTGATGCGCTCGACGGGCGTGCTCGCGCGCGTGATCCCGGGGTCTCTGGCCAGGGTCGACCTCGAGCGGCTGAGCGCCGCCGATCCGCTGCTGCGCCTGGCAGGGCTGATCCGCCCGTCCGGTGCGGAACGCGTCGAGGCACTGGCCGAGCGTCTGCGGCTGTCGAACGGCGAGCGCCAGCGGCTGCGGCTGCTCGCCGGCGCGCCCATGCCGGACCTTGCGGGCGATCCGGCGGCCCAGCGCCTGGCGCTGCACCGTCTCGGCGGCCCGGTATTCGCCGATCTCGCCCGCCTCGCGCGCGCGTCTGGGGAGGTCGACGACGCCACCGCCGAGCGGGCCCTGGCCCTGGCCGCGGGCTGGCAGGCGCCGGCCTTTCCGCTGCACGGCGAGGACCTCCTGGCCCTGGGCGTGCCGCCCGGGCCCGGTCTCGGCCGCATCCTGGCCGAGGTGCGCGCCGCCTGGGAGGCATCCGACTTCACCTTGGACCGCGCCGCCAGCCTCGCCCGCGCGCGCGAACTCGCCGGCCGGCCATGATTTGACAGGCTGGACCGATCTGCGTATACGCCCAGCCCTGTCCGAATCCCCGACATCGAAGGTTTCGCTGTGAAGCGCACGTATCAGCCGAGCAAGCTCGTTCGCAAACGTCGGCACGGCTTCCGCGCCCGCATGGCCACCGTCGGCGGCAGGAGGGTGCTGTCCGCCCGTCGTGCCCGTGGACGCAAGCGCCTGTCCGCTTGAGCGGACGGGAGGCACCCGCCAAGGCAACGATCGTGCGACTGCGGCGCCGCAGCGAGTTCCTGGCCGCTGCCCGCGGCAGCCGGTTCAACCGGCCGTCCTTCGTGCTGCAGGCCCTGCCGCGTCGCGAGCCGGAGCGCGCCGAGACCATCGGCATCGGGCTCACCGTCACCCGCAAGATCGGCAACGCCGTCGTGCGCAACCGCGCCCGGCGGCGCCTGCGCGAGGCGCTGCGCCTGATGCTGCCCGGGCCGGCGCGACCGGCCACGGACTATGTGGTGGTCGCCCGTCCGCCGGCGCTCACCGTGCCGTTCACCGAGCTGCAGACCGAGCTTGCCGACGCCTTTGGCCAGGCGGCGCGCCGCCGCGAGCGATGAGCCCGCCGGCACGCCTGCTGCTGGTGCTGGTGACCGCCTATCGCTGGCTGGTCTCGCCCGTGCTCGGCAGCAATTGCCGCTACTGCCCATCCTGCTCCGAATACGCTATCGAGGCGCTGCGTCGCCACGGCGCCGTGTTCGGGCTCTGGCTGACACTCCGACGTATGCTGCGCTGCCATCCCTGGGGCGGCCACGGCTACGATCCGGTGCCGCCGCCCGCCGGCGGCCGCTGAGCGCGGCCGTCCTCAGGAGTTTCCCGTCGACATGAGCGACCAACGCAACCTGATCCTGGCGATCGCCCTGTCGGTGGCCGTGATCTTCGGGTTCCAGTTCTTCTACGAGATGCCGCGGCAGCGCGAGGCGCAGCAGCGCCAGGCCGCGTTGCAGGCGGAGCAGGCCGAGCAGGCGGGGCTGCCGCCGTCACGGCACCCGGCTCCGCGCCGAGCACTGCCGTTCCCGGCGGGGGCGCCGGCAGGCCGCTCACCCGGGCCGACGCCCTGGCGACCTCGCCGCGGGTGCGCATCGACAACGGCGCGATCCACGGCTCGATCTCGCTCAAGGGCGGCCGGATCGACGACGTCACCCTGCAGCGCTACCGCGAGACCGTCGATCCGAACTCGCCCGAGATCGTCCTGCTGAGCCCGCCCGGGGCACCCAGTCCCTACTTCGCCGAGTATGGCTGGGTCGGCGAAACGGGCACGGCCGCTGCCCGGGCCGGAGACGGTGTGGACGGCCGACGGCGAGATGCTGACGCGCCACCAGCCCGGTGACGCTGACCTGGGACAACGGCGCCGGCCTGAGCTTTGCCAAGCGGATCGAGCTCGACCCCGACTACATGTTCACGATCAAGCGCTCGGTCACCAACAACTCCGACCAGCCCGTGACCATCTACCCCTACGGCCTGATCAGCCGCTGGGGCACGCCGCCGACGCTGGGCTACTACATCCTGCACGAGGGGCCGATCGGCGTCCTCGACGGCCAGCTGCAGGAGTGGAAGTACAGCAACGTCGCCGAGGAGGGTAAGGTCGAGTTCGACAGCACCGGCGGGTGGCTCGGCATCACCGACAAGTACTGGCTGGCCTCGCTGGTCCCGCAGCAGGACCTCGCGGTCAAGGCGGGCTTCCGCCACGAGGCCGACGGCGACCGCTATCAGGCCGACTATCGCGGCGGCGCCGATCACCCTGGCCCCCGGGCAGAGCGCCGATGTGACCGACCAGCTGTTCGCCGGCGCCAAGGTGGTGACGCTGCTCGACCACTATCGGGACACCTACAACATCCCGCTGTTCGACCGCGCGGTCGACTTCGGCTGGTTCTACTTCCTGACCAAGCCGATCTTCTATCTCCTCCACTGGATCCACGGCGTCGTGCTGAACTACGGCGTCGCCATCCTGATCCTGACCCTGCTGGTCAAGGCCGCGTTCTTCCCGCTCGCCGACAAGTCCTACCGGGCCATGGCGCAGATGAAGAAGCTGCAGCCCAAGATGGTGGAGCTCCGGGAGAAATACGGCGAAGACAAGGTCCGGATGAACCAGGAGCTGATGAACCTCTACAAGACCGAGAAGGTCAACCCGGTCTCCGGCTGCCTGCCGATCGTCGTCCAGATCCCGGTCTTCTTCGCCCTCTACAAGGTGCTGTTCGTCACCATCGAGATGCGCCACGCGCCGTTCTTCGGCTGGATCCACGACCTGTCGGCCCCCGATCCGACCAGCCTGTTCAACCTGTTCGGGCTGCTGCCGTTCACGCCGCCGCTGTTCTTGATGATCGGCGTCTGGCCGCTGATCATGGGCTTCACCATGTGGCTGCAGACCAAGCTCAACCCGGCGCCGACCGACCCGGTCCAGGCCAAGGTCATGCAGCTGCTGCCGCTGATGTTCATCTTCCTGTTCGCCACCTTCCCGGCCGGGCTGGTGATCTACTGGAGCTGGAACAACACGCTGTCGATCGCCCAGCAGTGGGCGATCATGCGGCGCATGGGCGTCAAGGCGAGCTGAGCCCCGCAGGCTCCGGCTCCTCGCGGAGCGCCTGGGGCGGAGCCATCTCGAGCGGCGGGCGTTCCTCCCGGTGTCGTGCGGCAAGCTCGCCGTCGCGGCACCGGCGAGGGAGCCTTGCATGAACTTCACGATCAACGGTCGACCGGTCGCGGTGGAGGTCGACGTCCGCACCTCACTGCTCGACCTGCTGCGCGACCACCTGCACCTGACCGGCACCAAGAAGGGCTGCAACCAGGGTGCCTGCGGCGCCTGCACGGTGCTGGTTGACGGCGAGCGCATCAATTCCTGCCTTGCGCTGGCCGTGCAGTATCAGGGGCGCGAGATCACCACGATCGAGGGCCTGGGAGACGCTGGCGAGCTTCATCCGCTCCAGGAAGCGTTCATCGAGCATGACGGCTTCCAGTGCGGCTACTGCACGCCAGGGCAGATCTGCTCGGCCGTCGGCATGGCGCGGGAGTGGGAGCGCGGCGTCCCCAGTGCGGTGACCGCCGACCTTGCCGCGACCGCGCCGAGCTCGATCATGACGAGCTTCGCGAGCGGATGAGCGGCAACCTCTGTCGCTGCGGCGCGTACAACGGCATCGTCGCGGCAATCGGCGCCGTCGTCGTGGCGGGGGATTCGCGATGACCCCGTTCCACTATGAGCGTGCCCCGGACACGTCTGCCGCTGTCCGCCTGCTCCGCCCCGGCGCCAGCTACCTCGCGGGTGGCACCAACCTCGTCGACCTGATGCGCGAGACCGTCGCGCAGCCGGCGGCATTGGTCGACGTGAGCGGGCTTTCCGAGACGATCGAGGAGCGGTCCGACGGCGGGCTGGTCATCGGCGCCGGTGTGAAGAACACGGCCCTGGCCAGCCATCCGGCGGTGCGTGCCCGCTACCCCATGCTCGCCCGCGCCCTGCTCGCCGGCGCCTCGGCGCAGATCCGCAACATGGCCAGCGTCGGCGGCAACGTCATGCAGCGCACGCGCTGCCACTACTTCTACGACCTGGCCGCGCGCTGCAACAAGCGCACCCCCGGTGCCGGCTGCGATGCCCGCGAGGGCTTCAACCGCATCCATGCCATCCTGGGCGCCTCGGCCGACTGCGTGGCCACGCATCCTTCGGACATGTGCGTGGCGCTGGCCGCCCTCGACGCAACGGTGCAGCTGGCGGGTCCGGACGGGCTCCGCTCGCTGCAGCTGGTGGACCTGCATCGGCTGCCGGGCGACCGGCCGGACATCGAGACCGAGCTTCGGCCGGGCGAGCTGATCACCGCGGTCGAGCTGCCGCCCCTGCCGTTCGCGGCGCGCTCGACCTACCGCAAGGTGCGCGATCGGGCGAGCTACGCCTTCGCCTTGGTTTCGGTGGCCGCGGCCCTGGATCTGGCGCCGGACGGCACCGTGCGCGACGTGCGGCTGGCGCTCGGCGGCGTCGCGCCCAAGCCGTGGCGGGCCGCGGTCGCGGAAGCGGCGCTGCGCGGCGGTCCCGCGACAGCGGAAGCGTTCCGTGCCGCAGCCGAGGCCGAACTCAAGGACGCAGTCGGCCTTCGTCACAACGCGTTCAAGATCGAGCTCGCCAAGCGGACGATCACGGCAGTCCTGGCCGGACTTGGCGAAGGAGACGCCTCATGAATGCGACGCAGGAGGTGGAACTTTCCATGGCCCGGCCGGAGCGGCATCGGTACGGCCGGGTGGGCGCGCAGGTCTCGCGCGTCGACGGGCCGCTGAAGGTGACCGGTGCCGCGCACTTCGCCGCCGAGATCGCCTTGGAGCGGCTGACCTATGCGGCGCTGGTGTCGAGCACCATCGCCAGGGGCCGGATCGTGTCCATCGACACGGCGGCAGCAGCCGACGCACCCGGCGTGGTGCTGGTGATGACCCACGACAACGCCCCACCGACCAAGGCACCGCTGACGGTGACCAAGGACCTCGACAAGGGCGGGGCCGCCATCGTCGAGCGGGCGGTGATGCAGGACGACCGCGTCCATTGGAACGGTCAGCCGGTCGCGGTCGTGCTCGCCGAGACGCAGGAGCAGGCGGACCATGCCGCGACCCTGATCCGGGTCGTCTACGCCGCCGAGCCCGCCAGCCTCGACTTCGAGGCCGCCAAGGCGGAGGCGAAGCCGCCGGAGAACATCCTGGGCGAGCCGACCGCCATTGCCGTGGGCGATGCCGAGGCGGCGCTGCGCGCGGCACGCCACAAGGTGGACTCGACCTACCGCACCCCGCGCCACAACCACTGTGCGATCGAGCTGCATGCGGTCACGGTCGCGTGGGACGGCGACGACCGCCTGACCGTCCACGATGCGACGCAGTCGCTGCACGGTACCCAGGCGACGCTGGCCGACGTGTTCGGTCTGACACCCGATCAGGTGCGGGTGAGCTCGCCCTTCGTCGGCGGCGGCTTCGGCAACAAGATGGTCTGGGACCATCAGATCCTGGCGATCGCGGCGGCGAAGCTGGCCCGGCGGCCCGTGCGTCTGGTGCTGTCGCGCGAGGGGGTGTTCCGGGCCACCGGCGGGCGCACCACCACCGAGCAGCGTGTGGCGCTGGCGGCGCGCGAGGACGGCTCCGGACTCGCGGCCCTGATCCACACCGGCGTCGCGGCCAACAGCCGGCTCAACGAATGGCCCGAGCAGTTCACCTTCCCGGCCCGCCACCTCTACGCGGCCGATGCCATCAGGCTCGACCAGGCGGTGCTGCGGCTGGACATGATGGCGAACTGCCCGATGCGCGCCCCGGGCGAGTTGGTCGGCTCGTTCGCGCTGGAATCGGCGCTGGACGAGCTCGCGGTCGAGATGGCCCTGGACCCGATCGAGCTGCGGCGTCGCATCGAGCCCGAGAAGGACCCGACCTCGGGTAGCACCTTCTCGTCGCGAAACCTCCTCAAGGCCTATCGGGAGGGTGCGGAGCGCTTCGGCTGGGACCGGCGCAACCCGACGCCCGGCGCCCGGCGCGACGGCGAATGGCTGGTGGGCATGGGCGTGGCGACCGCGACCTATCCCTACTACCGGATGGCGGGCGGTGCCGCGCGCATCCGGCTCTCCGCCGACGGGCGCGCGGTGGTGCAGATGGCCAGCCACGAGATGGGCATGGGCACCGCCACGGCGCAGGCGCAGCACGCCGCGGAGCGGCTGGGCCTGCCGCTGGACCAGGTGCGCTTCGAGCACGGCCACACGGACCTGCCGACCGGCACGCTCGCCGGCGGCTCCTCGCAGACGGCCTCGATCGCGGCGGCCGTCGCCGCGGCCCACGAGGAGCTGGTCCGCGAGCTGTTGAAGCTCGCCGGCAACGCTTCCCCCGTCGCGGGCCTCGCGCCCGACGAGCTGGAGACGCGGGACGGCGCGTTGTGCTCGCGCGCCGAGCCGGGGCGGAGCGAGACCTACGTCTCCATCCTCGCCCGGGCGGGGCGCGACGAGCTCGTCTGCGAGGCTGCCGCTCCCCCGCCCCAGGAGATCGGCGAGTACTCGATGCACTCCTACGGGGCGCAGTTCTGCGAGGTGCGCGTCAGCGCGGTGACCGGCGAAACCAGGGTGACCCGCTTTCTGGGTTCGTTCGACACCGGCCGGATCCTCAACGCCAAGACCGCGGCCAGCCAGTTTCGCGGCGGCATCATCATGGGCCTGGGCCTGGCACTCACCGAGGAGGCGCTGTTCGACGAACGGACCGGCCGGATCATGAATCCCTCGCTCGCCGAGTACCACGTGCCGGTGCACATGGACGTGCCCGAGATCGACGTGATCTGGACCGACATCCCCGACCCGCGCAGCCCCTTCGGCGTGCGCGGCATCGGCGAGATCGGCATCACCGGTGTGGGGGCCGCGGTCGCCAACGCCGTCTACAACGCCACGGGCAAACGGGTCCGGGATCTGCCGATCACGCTGGACAAGCTGATGGGCTGAGGGCTGGGTTGGCAGACGGATGCGGACGGGCTAGCACCCCCGCACCGTTTGCCTTGCCCTGGACCAAGCAGAACCATGACCGAACCCGACCCGGACCGGTACGACGATCCGGACAGCATCGAGGTCGGCCGCAAGCTGTTCGCGAAGGAGGCGACCTTCCTGCAGGGCGTCGCCAAGCTCGACCAGCTGCCGCCGGCGGGGCTGCCCGAGATCGCCATGGCCGGGCGGTCGAACGTCGGCAAGTCGAGCCTGATCAACGCGCTGACCGGGCGCAACAGCCTCGCCCGCACCTCCAACACGCCCGGCCGCACCCAGGAGATCAACCTGTTCGACCTGTCGGGCCGGCTGGTGCTGGTCGATCTGCCCGGCTACGGCTTCGCGCAGGCGCCCAAGGACGTGGTCGAGCGCTGGACCAAGCTGGTGTTCGCCTATCTGCGCGGCCGGCCGAGCCTGATGCGGGTCTGCCTGCTGATCGACGCCCGGCACGGGCCCAAGAAGGCCGACGAGGAGGTGATCGAGCTGCTGGGCAAGGCGGCCGTGCCCTTCCAGCTCGTGCTCACCAAGACCGACCTCGTGCGCAAGGCCGAGCTCGAGGCGCTGACCGTGGAGCTGCAGGCGCGCCTGGCGAAGCTGATCGGGGCCCTGCCGCACCTGATCGCCACCAGCTCGCGCGAGCAGGAAGGGGTGGACCTGTTGCGCGCCTCCTTGGCAAAGCTCGCCCGCCCGCCCCAGGAGAGCCCCAGGCCATGACCGAAGTGCCGCCCGTCGAGCCCGCGATCCACGCCGTCGCGTCGACCCTGATCGAGGCGCTGCCGTTCATGCGGCGCTACCAGGGTGCCGCGATGGTCATCAAGTATGGCGGCCACGCCATGGGCGACGAGCAGGCGGCGCGCAGCTTCGCCCAGGACATCGTCCTGCTGAAGCAGGTCGGCATCAACCCGGTGGTGGTCCATGGCGGCGGGCCGCAGATCAAGGCGATGCTCGACCGGCTCAAGATCCAGTCCGACTTCGTCGACGGCCTGCGCGTGACCGACGCGGCCACGGTCGAGGTCGTCGAGATGGTCCTGGCCGGCAAGATCAACAAGGAGATCGTCGACCGCGATCCAGGCGGCGGGCGGCAAGGCCGTGGGCATCAGCGGCAAGGACGGCCGCCTGATCGAGGCCAGAAAGCTCACCCGGACCAAGCGCGACCCGGACAGCGCGATCGAGCGGGTGGTCGACCTGGGCTTCGTCGGCGAGCCGAAGCGGATCAACACCAGCCTGCTCGAGGTATTCCGCAACACCGACATCATCCCGGTCATCGCACCCATCGGCGTCGGCGACGACGGCCAGACCTACAACATCAACGCCGACACCGCGGCCGGCGCCATCGGCGGTGCCCTGCGCGCCCGCAAGCTGCTCCTGCTCACCGACGTGCGCGGCGTGCTCGACCTGGAGAAGCGCTTCATCGCGACCCTGACCTCGGACGAGGCGCGCCGGCTGATCGCGACCGGCGCGGTCACCGGCGGCATGATCCCCAAGCTCGACACCTGCCTGGACGCGGTCGAGCGAGGCGTCGACGCGGCGGTGGTCCTGGACGGCCGGGTGCCGCACGCCATCCTGCTCGAGCTGTTCACCGAGCACGGCTTCGGCACCCAGATCATCGCCGGGAGCCACTGACCGTCCGACCCCCTGGCCAGGCACGGGAACCATGCTCGCCCGGATCGCCCTGATCCTGCTGCTCCTCGGCGCGGCCCTGCCCGGCGCCCGGTCGGCGTCGGCCGAGCCGGCGACCTGCCGCATCGGCGTCAACGTGGCAGCACTCTACGACCTCGATCCGGCCAAGGGATCGGTCGGTGCCGATCTCTGGCTGTGGAGCCTGTGCCCCACGCCCGAGCTGTCGCCGCTGGCGCGAATTGAGCTGCCTGGCGCGAGACCAGGGGCTGAGATCGGCGAACTGCGCGGCGAGGTTGTCGCCGGCGGCTACTACCAGAGCCGGTTCGTGCGCGGCCTGTTCCGGCATCGCTGGGACATGCTCCGCTATCCGTTCGACCGGCAGAAGCTGGTGATCCGGATCGAGGAGGCCGAACTGGGCGCGACGCGTCTGGTCTTCGCCGCCGACACGGCCGACTCCTTCGTCTCCTCCGCGGTCGCCGCGGAGCTGGGCGAGTGGCGCGTCGCGGACTTCCGCGTGGTCGCCGGTACCGCGCAGGAGGAGTCCAGCTACGGGTTCCCGGAGGCCGAGCCCAGCAGCTATGCGTGGCTCGAGGCGGTGATCGAGCTGCAGCGCAGCGGCGTGCTGACCTTCGTCAAGCTGACCCTGCCCGTGTTCGCCGCGGCCCTGTTCGCGATCCTCTGCCTCTACTTCGATCCGCGCCAGCCCGGCAGTTTCCAGAACCAGGTGCCGATCCTGGTCGCCGTCCTGTTCGCGACCATCATCAACCACCGGCGCAGCGACGATCTCATCGGCGATGTCGGCCGCCTCACCCTGGTCACCGAGATCCATCTGGCGACCATTCTCCTGACGATCCTCGTCGCGGTCCTGGTGTTCCGCGACCGACGCCGAGCGGAACGCGATCTGCCCGTCCGCTATCTCGACCGCACGGCGATCTACGCCACCGCCGCGGGCTACGTGGCGCTGGTCTCCGGCCTGATCCTCTGGGCGTCCGTCCGTGCCTAGCGACTCGCATTTCGCGCGGCGGTCCATACATCTGAACGGCAATGACTCGGAGGCCTTCCTGATGCTGTCCCCGCGTTCCCGCGTTTCGCGCGTCCTTGTGCTGGCCGTGATCGGCCTGTTTCTCGGTGCCGCCCAGGCGGACGCACGCGCCGGCCGTGGTGGCGGCTTCGGCAGCCGTGGTGCTCGGACCTTCCAGGCTCCGCCTGCCACCCCCACGGCACCGGCGCCGGCCCAGCCGATCCAGCGCTCGACCACGCCGCAGCCCGGCCCGGGCGTCAATCAGACCGCACCGCGTCCCGGCGTGGCCCAGCCCGCGCGGCCGGGCTTCTTCTCGACCCGCGGCGGCTTCTTCGGCGGCCTGGTCGGCGCCGGCCTGCTCGGCATGCTGCTGGGCTACGGCCTGTTCGGCGGTCTCGGCAGCCTCGCCTCGATCCTGGGCCTGCTGCTCCAGGTGGCCCTCGTGGTCATCCTGGTCCGGTTCGCGATCGGCTTTTTCCAGCGCCGCAACCAGGCCGCCTATGCCGGAGCGCCCGGCCCGGTCCCGCCCCTGCGGCGCGATGCCCCCGGCCCGGCCTATAGCCCTGCCGGCGGTGCGGCGATGCCCGGCTCGGCCAAGGGTCGCGAGCTGGTGCCGATCACCCAGGCCGATCTCGACGCCTTCGAGCGTGCCCTGGGCGAGGTCCAGACCGCCTATGGCGCCCGGGACCTCGCGACGCTCGACCGTCTCGCCACGCCCGAGATCGTGGGCTTCCTGGCCGAGGAGCTGGCGCAGGACGAGAAGCGCGGCGTCGTGAACCACATCGCCGACGTCAAGCTCCTGCAGGGCGACGTCGCCGAATTGTGGCGCGAGCAGGGCCGCGACTACGCCACGCTGGCGATGCGCTTCGGCATGCGCGACTGGACCACCGACCGCGCCACCGGCGCCGTGGTCGAGGGCGATCCGGCGCGTCCGGTCGAGGCCACCGAGCTGTGGACGTTCGAGCGTCCGCGCGGTGGTGCCTGGCAGCTCGCGGCGATCCAGCAGGCCTGACCGCGGTGCCGCGGCGGCCACGAGTGACGGGCGCGACGCGGTGGGCATGACGCCCATCGCCCGCGCCCTGTGGCTCGCCGCTGGCGCTCTTCTCGTCGGGTTGGCCGTGCCTGGCCCGGTGTGGGCGCACACCGGGGCGGGCGGGCTCAGCGGCTTCATGAGCGGGGTCGCGCATCCGCTGTTCGGGCCGGACCATCTCGTCGCCATGCTGGCGGTCGGGCTGTGGGGCTCCCAGCTGGGCAACCCCGCCTTGTGGGTGCTCCCGGTCACCTTCCCCCTGATCATGGCCGTCGGTGGCTTTTTGGGCGTGGTCGGCGTGGAGCTGCCGTTGGTCGAGACGGTGATCGCACTCTCCGCCCTGGTGCTGGGCGGGATGGTGGCCTTCGCCCTGCGACCGCCGCTCTGGCTCGCCGGTGCCATGGTCGCGGTGTTCGGCCTGTTCCACGGCAACGCCCACGGGCTGGAGCTGCCCGAGGCCGCCGATCCGCTCGCCTACGCCGTCGGCTTCGTGCTGGCGACCGGGTTCATCCATCTTGCCGGCATCGCCTTCGGGCTGCTCGGCCGCTGGCCCGCCGGCGCCCAGGCGGTGCGCGCCGGGGGTGCCGCGGTGGCCGCGGTGGGCCTCTGGTTCCTCCTGCCCGGCGGGGCGTGACCGCGCCCCACGGGTGCTCTGGCTTGCGCTTGCCCTGCTGGCGCCGGCGTCAGCCCATGCTCACGCCCCCGTCTCGGGTGCGGGCGACTTCTTCGCCGGCGTGCTGCATCCCCTCACCGACCTCCAGCTCCTGCCTTCCCTGATCGTGCTCGGCCTGCTGGCCGGGCGGGCCGGCCAGCATGTCGGCGCCAGGGTCGCCCTGACCGGGGCGGCGTCGGCCGGCGTGGCCGGACTGACGGCCTTCGTCGCCGGCTGGCACCCCTGGGTGCCCCTGGCGCTCGGCCTGGCCACGCTCCTGGCCGCGCTCGCGGTGGCGGCCGACCTGGAGCTGCCCCGGTCCGCCCAACTCGCCCTGGCGACGGTGCTCGGTGCTGCGCTGGGGGCGATGCAGGCGAGCGAGCTCCCGACCGCGGTGTTCGGCGTCGGCGCCGCGGTCGGCATCGCCATCGCCTTGCTCTACCTGACGGTGCTGGGTGCCGCGGCACGGAACCATTGGCAGCGGATCGCCGTGCGCGTGGCCGCCAGCTGGATCGCGGCGATCGTCACCTTGATGCTGGGCCTGGCCCTGCGCTGAGCGAAGTGCCGACTGGCCGTGCCTGCTACTGCGACAGGGACCTGATCTCCGCATTCGCGCGGCGGAGGCGCTCGGCGAGGGCCTGCCCGACCAGGGTCAGCAGCCGGATCTGCAGTGCTGGCTGGCGCTGGCCCAGCCGGTCGAGGTCGGTGCGGGCCAGCACCCAGCAGCGCACCTCGCCCAGTGCCACCACGTCGGCCGTCCGCCGCCCGCCCGAGAACAGGGCGAGCTCGCCGAACACGTTCCCGGCCTCGATGGTGCCCAGCCGCCGCCGGCCGCCGCCGACCGTGACGCTGATCTCGGCCCGGCCCAGGGTCATCAGGTAGAGCCGGTCGGCCGGCTCGCCCTCGCTGACGATCACGTCGCCCGCGTGATAGCTGCCCGGTGCCAGGTAGGGGGTCAGCAGCTCCAGGTCGGCCGGCGACAGCCGGGACAGGATGTCGATCTCGGTCAGCGGGAGCTCGCGGTCGGCATCGTCGTCGGGCGCAAATCCCAAGATGCGCTCGAGCAGCGCGTTCTCGGCGGCTTCCAGGGTGGAGTCGAGGTCCCCGGAGACCTCGGCGCCGATCACCTCCTCCAGCATCGAGCCGACGATCGACTTGGGCACCTCGCAGATGATCAGCCGGCGGCCATGGGCCCGCAGGCGCTCGGCGAGGCGGCGCAGCAGTTCGCCGGCGACCGCGTCCAGCCACAGGACGCGGCGGGCGTCGAGGATGAAGGTCTCGGCACTGTCGACGTCCTGGATGACCCGCCGGCTCAGATTCTCCAGGCTCGGGAACGACAGGTCGCCCTGGAGTTCGTAGACGACGATGCTGTGGCCCTCGCGGTCGAGCAGTGCGGTCTCCTGGGCGCGCCGCTGGCGACGCGAGCGCACCTCGGCCACCCGGTAGCTGCGCCGGACCACCGTCCGGGCATTGCCGCGGTGGCCCAGCATGTGCAGCCGCAGCTGCTGCGACAGGTCGCGGCACACCTTCACGCCGCGCACGCTGTTGCCGCTGGAATCGAGCAGCGGCGAGAACACGCCGATGCCGAGCTGCCCCGGCTGCACCGCCATGATGCCGCCGCCGACCCCGCTCTTGGCGGGCAGGCCGACATTGAACTGCCACTCGCCGGCATAGTCGTACATGCCGCAGGTGGTCATGACGCTGAGCACGTCGCGGACATGGTCGGCCCGCAGCGCCCGCTCGCCGGTGACCGGATTCACGCCGCCATTGGCCAGGGTGGCGCCCATGACGGCGAGGTCGTGGGCGGTGACCAGGATCGAGCACTGGCGGAAGTAGAGGTCGAGATGCTCGTCGACGCTGCCCTGGATCATGCCGAAATTGAGCTCGAGATAGGCAATGGCGCGGTTGCGGTGCCCGGTCTCGCTCTCCGACTGGTAGACCCGCTCGTCGATCTCGAGCGGATGGCCGACGAAGCGCTCGAAGGTGGCGAGCATCCGCGCCTCGCGCTCGGCGAGATCGCGCCCCTTGATCAGGGAGGCGGCGGCGATCGCACCCGCATTGACCATCGGGTTGTAGGGGCGGTTGTTGACCTCGTCGAAGGTGATCGAGTTGAACGGGTCGCCGGAAGGCTCGACGCCGATCCGGCGCAGGACCTCGGTGTGGCCCCAGTCCTCGAGCGCCAGGCCGTAGACGATGGCCTTGGACACCGACTGGATGGTGAACCGGGCGCTCACCTGCCCGGCGTCGTAGCAGAAGCCGTCGGCGGTCGCGATCGAGATCGCGAACAGGCTGGGATCGACCGCGGCGAGCTCGGGGATGTAGTTGGCGAGGTTGCCGTCGGTCAGGTCGCTGTAGCGGGCGTAGAGCTCGTCGAGCAGGCGCTGGACCGGATAGCGGTCCATCAGTTCCGGCTCGAGCATGTGCGGTCGATCCAAGGCGCGGCGCTTCCAGCCTGTCGTTGCCGGAATCGTGCATGCAAACGGCGGGCCATCGGGCTCCGCGGCGGTTGCGGCACCCGCCTGCGCGCGCCGTGGGCATGCTGGGATTACGATTTGCGCAACGGCGCGGGAAGTTCCACAAGGAGCCGCATCAGCGGCATCGGGGTTCGAGATGGGGCCGATACGGGACGACATCGCGGCGCTGGAGATGAGCGGGATCGGCAAGATCGCCGCCGGTGCCATGCACGACCCGGAGGTGATCCCCTTGTGGTTCGGGGAGAGCGACCTGGTCACGGCTCCCTTCATCCGCGAGGCCGCCAAGCGGGCGCTCGACGAGGGCCGGACCTTCTACAACTACCCGCGCGGCATCCTGCCCTTGCGCGAGGCGCTGCAGCGCTACCACGCCCGCGTCTACGGCATCGAGCTGCACCCCGACCGGATCACGGTCCCCGGCTCCACCATGCTCACCGTGGTCTGCGCCATGCAGTGCCTGGCGGCGCGCGGCGACGAGGTGATCCTGATCGGCCCCTACTGGCCCAACGTGCGCACCGTCTGCACCATGATGGGCGCCCGGCACGTCGACGTGCGGCTGGCCGAGTCCGGCGGGCGCTGGCATCTCGACCTGGAGGCGGTGGCGGCCGCGGTCGGGCCCCGGACCAAGGCCGTCTACGTCAACAGCCCGTCCAACCCGACCGGCTGGGTCATGTCGGTGGCCGAGCAGGAGGCCCTGCTCGCACTCTGCCGCCGCCACGGGCTCGGCCTGATCGCCGACGAGGTCTACCACCGCAACGTCCTGGCCGGCCCCGACCCGGCGCCCTCCTTCCTGACCCTGGCCGGCCCGGACGAGCCCGTCTTCGTCCTCAACGGCTTCTCCAAGGCCTGGGCGATGACCGGGTGGCGCCTGGGCTGGATGATCCACCCCGCCAGCCTCGTGGAGCCGATGGCGGTCCTGGCCGAGTGCAACAGCACCGGCCCCACCGTGTTCGCCCAGTATGGCGGGATCGCCGCGCTGGACGAGGGCGAGGCGTTCCTGGCCGCCTTCAACGCGCGCTGCCGGCGCAACAGCGAACTGGTCATGACCACACTCGGACGCCATCCGCGCGTCCGGCTGCTGGCGCCGGAAGGTGCCTTCTACGCCTTCCCGAAGATCGACGGCGTGAGCGACAGCCTCGCCTTCGCCCGCCGGGTGCTGGTCGAGGCCAAGGTCGGGATCGCCGCCGGCTACACGTTCGGGTCGGGCAACGAGGACCATGTCCGCCTGTGCTTCGCCATCGGCACCGAGCGGCTGGAGGAGGCGCTGCGGCGCGTGATCGGGGTGCTGGATCGATGACGGAACTCTGGATGCAGCGCTGCGTGGCCGCCGTGGCCGTCCTGCTCGCTGCCGGCCCCGCGGCCGCCTCCGCCGTCGGCGAGTGGGTGACCGAAGGTGACAAGGCGCGGGTGAGGATCGAGCCCTGTGCGGCCAGCGCCGAGCAGCTGTGCGGCACGATCACCTGGTCCTACCGGCCGGCCGACGCGCCGGCCGGGCCGCTGGTCGACGTCAACAACGACGATCCCGCCCTGCGCACCCGACCCATCGTCGGCCTGCCGCTGCTGCAGGGATTCAAGCCGGCCGGTCCCGAGGCCTGGGACGGCGGGACGATCTACGATCCCGAGGGCGGCAAGGTCTACAAGTCGAAGTTCCGGCTGAAGGGAGCGGACACGCTCGAGGTCGACGGCTGCGTCCTGTTCTTCTGCCAGAGCCAGACCTGGACCCGCTACCGGGGATGATCGCCTGCCGGCCGCTGACGGGCGAGCTCTGGGGCGACCTCGAGCGGCTGTTCGGACCGGAGCGGGGGGCGTGCGCCGGCTGCTGGTGCATGTGGTTCAAGCTGCGCCGACCCGAGTGGGACGCGGCGGGCAGGGCCGGGCGCAAGGCAATGTTCAAGGCACTGGTCGAAGCCGGGCCGGCCCCGGGCGTGCTGGCCTATGCCGGCCCGAGCCGGTCGGCTGGTGTGCCGTCGAGCCGCGCGAGGCCTATCCGGTGATCCTGCGCTCGCGCGTCCGCCAGCCCGTCGACGACCGCCCCGCCTTCGCCATCACCTGCTTCTACCTGACCCCGCGCTGGCGCCGCAAAGGGCTGATGCGCCCGCTGATCGAGGGGGCGGTCGAGCTGGCACGGGCGCGCGGGGCGGAGCTGGTCGAGGCCTATCCCCTGGACCCGGCGCCGGGCGAGCGGCCGAGCGGGGCGTTCACCGGGATCGTCGCCGCTTTCGCCGGTTGCGGGTTCGTCACGGTGGCACGGCGCTCCAAGGTGCGCGTGGTCATGCGGCGCGAGCTGCCCCGCTGACCCAGCGGCCTAAGCGTGGTCGTGCCGATGGTGCAGGTCCGGATAGTGCGGATGGCGATGCACCAGGGGTGCGTGGCGGTGGCGGTGCACGTGCGGTTCGTCGGGCGACGTGCCGTCGGCATGGGCATGGCGGTGGTGGATGTCGTGCACATGGGCATGCTCGTGCTCCATGGGCTCGTGCCGGTGGTCGTGCTCGTGGCGCTCGGCGAGATGCAGGTAGAGGCCCAGGCCCATCAGCAGGCCCGCGGCCAGCAGGCGGACGGTCAGCGGCTCGCCCAGCATCGCCACGGCCAGAGCCGCACCCACGAACGGGGCCAGCGAGAAGTAGGCGCCGGTGCGGGCGGTTCCGAGGTGGCGCAAGGCCAGCACGAACAGGACGAGGCTGACGCCGTAGCCGAGGAACCCGACCAGCCCGGCCGCCATGGCCGCGGCGGGACCGGGCAGGCCAGCACCCAGCGCCAGGGCGAGCGCCGTGTTCACCGTGCCGGCCACCAGGCCCTTGACGGTGGCGATCTGCACCGGGTCGGCGGCGGAGAGGCCCCGGGTCAGGTTGTTGTCGATGCCCCAGGCGAGGCAGGCGGCGGCGATGAGCAGCGCCCCCGGGCCCAGTGCCACGCCGCCACCCTGCCAGGACAGCACCAGGGCCCCGGCGAGGATCGCGAGCGCGCCGAGGAGCAGGCGGCGGTCGACGTTCTCGCGGAACACCAGCCAGGCGATGCCCATGGTCGCGAGGCCCTCGAGGTTGAGCAGGAGCGAGGCCGCGGCCGCGTCGGTCCGGGCGAGGCCCAGCATCAGGAGCAGCGGGCCCGCCACGCCCCCCGCGGCGACGACGGCCGCGAGGCGCGGCAGGTCCGCCCGGCGCAGGGGCGCCTCGCTCTCCGCCAGCCCGGCGGCCTTGCGGCCCAGCTGCACCGCCACCAGCCCGATTCCGGCACCGAGATAGAGCAGCCCAGCGGTCAGCCACGGGTCCATGGCCCCGAGCAGCAGCTTGGCCAGAGGCGTGCTGGCGCCGAACAGTGCGGCCGAAGCCAGCGCCAGGAGGATGCCGCGGCGATGAGGCGATTGCATGGCGCGAAGTCCGGCTGATAGGGGTGCCACTGCCACGGCGGCAGGAAACACCCACGGGCCGTCCCGGGTCAAAGGCCGATCCGGGCGACCGTGCGGGGAGGGCGCATGAACGAGTTGCTGCGACCCTTCGCCTGGTATGGCCTCGCCGCCCTGGGCGAGATCGGCGGCTGCTTCGCGTTCTGGCTGTGGCTGCGCCTGGACCGCTCGGTGTGGTGGGTGGTGCCCGGCGGGCTGGCACTCCTGGTCTTCGCCTGGGCCCTGACCCGCATCGAGGCCGATCACGCCGGCCGCGCCTTCGCGGCCTATGGCGGGATCTACATCCTGGCCTCGCTCGTCTGGCTCTGGCTGGTCGAGGGGGTCCGACCCGACCGCTGGGATCTCGTGGGTGCCGCGGTGTGCCTGGCCGGTGCCGCGATCATCCTGTTCGGGCCGCGCGCCACGGCATGATCGCCGCCCCTGCCGCCTAGCTGTCGCGGCGGGTCAGCACGTCGAGCAGTTCCTGCACCTTGCGGCGCTGCTCGGCGCCGTCGCCGCTGGCGATCGCACCCTCGACGCAATGCGCGACATGGTCGCCCAGGACCTCGTCCTCCACCCGGCGCAGGGCCGCACGCACGGCGCGCAGCTGGGTGAGGACATCGATGCAGTATCGATCCTCCTCGATCATCCGCGCGATCCCGCGCACCTGGCCCTCGATCCGGCTCAGCCGCGCGCCGCAATCCGTCTTGGTCTTGCTCTGCATGCCCTTGCGTCATACCCCCATGGGGTATATATGATGACACCTGCCGAAACGAAAGACGCCCACATGTCCGCGCAGCCTACCGGCAACGCCTCCTGCCACGGCCACCACGCCGTCGCGGCGTCACAGCCGGTAAGCACCATGGAGCCGGCCAAGGTCAAGGACCCGGTGTGCGGGATGGCGGTGGATCCGTCCCGGTCGCGGCACCGGCACGAGCATCGGGGACAGGTCTACCACTTCTGCTGCGGCGGGTGCCTCGGCAAGTTCGCCGCCGACCCCGAGCGCTATCTGGCCGAGGCAGCACCGCAGCCTCCGGCGCGACCCGGTGCCGTCTACACCTGCCCGATGCATCCCGAGGTCAGCCAGATCGGCCCCGGCGCCTGCCCGATCTGCGGCATGGCGCTGGAGCCCGAGGATGCCACCGCCGAGGTCGGACCGAACCTCGAGCTGGCCGACATGACCCGAAGGCTGCTGGTGGCCCTGGCACTCGCCGTGCCGGTGGTGCTGCTGGAGAACGGCATGCATCTCCTGGGGCACGGCTTCAACGCCGTCGTGCCGCCGGTGGTCAACGTCTGGCTGCAGCTGCTGCTGGCGACGCCGGTGGTGCTGTGGGCGGGCTGGCCGTTCTTCCAGCGCGGCTGGGCCTCGCTGGTCAGCCGCAACCTCAACATGTTCACGCTGATCGCGCTGGGGACGGGCGTCGCCTGGCTCTACAGCCTCGTCGCGGTCCTCGCACCCGGCCTGTTCCCACCCGGCTTCCGCACCCCGGAGGGTACGGTCGCGGTCTATTTCGAGGCCGCGGCGGTGATCACGACCCTGGTCCTGGTCGGCCAGGTGCTGGAGCTGCGGGCACGCGAGCGCACCGGCGGTGCCATCCGCGCACTCCTGGGCCTGGCGCCCAAGACCGCACGCCGCCTGCGCCCCGACGGCAGCGACGAGGAGGTCGCCCTCGACGCCGTCCACCCCGGCGACCTCCTGCGCGTCCGCCCCGGCGACCGGGTGCCGGTCGACGGCGACGTCGTCGAGGGCGCCAGTGCCGTCGACGAATCCATGGTCACCGGCGAATCGCTGCCGGTCGAGAAGGCCGTGGGTGCTGAGGTGATCGGCGGTACCCTCAACGGCCGCGGCAGCTTCGTCCTGCGTGCGGCCCGGGTCGGCTCGGAGACCATGCTCGCGCGCATCGTGCAGCTGGTGGCGCAGGCACAGCGCTCGCGCGCACCCATCCAGCGCCTCGCCGACCGGGTCGCCGGCTGGTTCGTGCCCGCGGTGCTGGCCGTCGCGGTCCTGGCCTTCCTGGCCTGGTGGCTGTTCGGGCCGGCACCCTCGCTCGCCTACGCGCTGATCGCCGCCGTCTCCGTGCTGATCATCGCCTGCCCCTGCGCGCTCGGCCTTGCCACGCCGATGTCGGTGATGGTGGGCGTGGGTCGCGGCGCCGGGCTGGGCGTGCTGATCCGCGATGCCGAGGCCCTGGAGCGCCTGGAGGCCGTCGACACGCTGGTGGTCGACAAGACCGGCACCCTTACCGAGGGTAGGCCATCGGTGACCGCGATCGTGCCGCTGGCCGACCTCGACGAGACCGCGATCCTGCGCCTGGCCGCCGCCCTCGAGCGCGGCAGCGAGCATCCCCTGGCCGAGGCCATCGTCCGTGCCGCCGAGGATCGCCGCCTTGCCCTGCCGGCGGCCCAGGGCTTCGAGTCCCTGACCGGCAAGGGCGTGCGCGGCACGGTCGACGGCCTGGCCGTGGCGCTGGGCAACGAGGCCATGCTCCGTGAGCTCGGCATCGCGACCGGGCCGGAAGCGGAACGGCTGGCGGCGCTGCGCGGCGAGGGGGCCACCGTCATGTACCTGGCCGTGGCAGGCGTGCCCGTCGGCCTCGTCGCCGTGGCGGACCCGGTCAAGGCCTCGACGCCGGCGGCACTCGCCGCGCTGCGGGACTCGGGCGTGCGCATCGTCATGGTCACCGGCGACAACCGCCTCACCGCCGCGGCGGTGGCCGGGCGGCTGGGCATCGCCGAGGTCGAGGCGGAGGTGCTGCCGGAAGCGAAGGCGGCGCTGGTGGAGCGCCTGCGCGGCCAGGGTCGCGTGGTCGCCATGGCCGGCGACGGCGTCAACGACGCGCCCGCCCTGGCCGCCGCCGATGTCGGCATCGCCATGGGTACCGGCACCGAGGTCGCCATGGAGAGCGCCGGCGTCACGCTGGTCAAGGGCGACCTCGCCGCCATCGCCCGGGCACGGGCGCTGAGCAGGGCCACCATGCGCAACATCCGCCAGAACCTGTTCTTCGCCTTCGCCTACAACGCCCTGGGCGTGCCGATCGCGGCGGGCGTGCTCTACCCGCTGCTGGGCATCCTCCTCAACCCGATGATCGCGGCCGCCGCCATGGCGCTGAGCTCGGTCTCGGTCATCGCCAACGCCACCCGCCTGCGGACAATGGAGGTCTAGGCCATGCGCATCGCGTCGCTTGCCCTGCTCGCACAAATTCTGGCGGGCACCGCTGCCGCCCAGGATGCCACCCCGCACCATCAGATGGGCGGGTCACACGGCGCCATGCAGTCGATGCAGGAGCAGATGGGCCAGGTGCCCGTGACCGGCGATCCCGACGTCGACTTCGCCGCCATGATGATCCCCCATCACCAGGGTGCGATCGACATGGCCAACGCCCAGCTCGCCGACGGCAAGGATCCCGAGCTGCGCAAGCTGGCCGAGGAGATCATCGCCGCACAGGAACGTGAGATCGCCTTCCTGCGCGCGTGGTTGCAGAAGCACGGCCACTAGCGTGTGATCGTCGCGGGAGGATCCATCGCATGTCCAGCCTTGCCCGGCGTCGTCTGCTCGGCCTCGGTGCTACCCTGGCCGTCACCCCGCCCGTGCTCGTCGCCGCGCCCGCCTTCGCGGCGGCGGGGCCCATGATGGTCCTGTGGAAGAACCGCGGCTGCGCCTGCTGCACCGCGTGGGCGCGTCATTTCCAGGAAGCGGGCTTTTCCGTCACGATGCACGAGGTCGACGATCTCGCGCCGGCCCGGAGCGCGGCCGGCGTGCCGGCCGATCTCGCCGGGTGCCACACCGCGCAGGTCGAGGGCTACGTCGTCGAGGGCCATGTCCCGCTGCCCGACGTCCAGCGGCTGCTGGCCGAGCGCCCGGCCATCCTCGGCCTCGCCGTCCCGGGGATGCCGGTGGGCTCGCCGGGGATGGAAGTCCCCGGCATGGCCGGCGACGCCTACGACGTGGTGGCGTTCGCCGCCGACGGTGGTCGCCAGGTCTTCCGGAGCATCCTCCCCGGCTGAGCGCCGTCGCCTCGTCGCCGGAAGGCGCGCAACTGTCTCGGAGCGCTCGGGTTCCGAGCAGAAAATATTAATTTGTAATTGCTAGATTGTTGCTCGTTGGTTAGCCAGCTCAGGCTTGCCCTGTCTCGCTTGTATCCAAGCATTCGAGTGGCAAGCGGATGCCAACGACGCGAGGTTCCTATGCCCAAGCTGAAGCTTGTGATGGCGATACTGTCGTCGACGACGTTCCTGGCCGCGGCTCCGGGCCATGCGCAGGACCTGGTCGACAGCACCAACTTCCGCAATTCGGTGACGCTCGCAAACATCCGCGCCCACCAGCGCGCCCTGCAGCGCATCGCCAACCGCAGCGACGGTACCCGGGCCTCGGGAACGCCCGGCTATGGGCGCTCGGTGGACTATGTCGTGCGCCAGCTCCCGGCCTCGGCCTACGCGATCAGCCGGCAGGTGTTCGAGTTCTCGCTGTTCGAGGAACTGACCCCTGCGGAATTCTCCCGCACCGCACCCTCGGCCGAGACTTATGTGCTGGGCGAGGACTTCTTCACCATGGAGTATTCGGGCTCCAAGCCTGCGGGTGTGACCGCAATGCTCGAGGCCGTCGACGTCCAGCTGCCGCCCGGCGACGAGCCGAGCAGCTCGACCTCCGGCTGCGAGGCCGACGATTTCGAGGAGTTCGTGCCCGGCAGCATCGCGCTGGTCCAGCGTGGCACCTGCGACTTCGCGGTGAAGGCCGCCAATGCCGAGGCGGCGGGTGCGGTGGGCGTGGTGATCTTCAACGAAGGCCAGGAGGGCCGCACCGACGTCCTCAACGGCACGCTGGGCGGCCCCGGGCGGCAGATTCCGGTCGTCGGCACCAGCTTCGCCGTCGGCGAGGAGCTGGCGGGCCTGTCCGGCGCCATGGTCCGGTTGCGCACCGACACCAGGGTCACGACGCAGCGCACCGAGAACGTGCTGGCGGAGACCCGCGCCGGCCGGCCCAACCGCGTGGTGGTGGTGGGCGCGCACCTCGATTCGGTGCCGGAAGGCCCCGGCATCAACGACAATGGCAGCGGCACCGCCGCGATCCTGGAGATCGCCCGCCAGTTGGCCAACGTACCGGTGCGCAACAAGGTGCGCTTCGCCTTCTGGGGGGCCGAGGAGAGCGGTCTGCTCGGCTCCGAGTACTACGTCTCGCAGCTTACCGAGCGCGAGGTGGGCAGGATCGCGCTGAATCTGAACTTCGACATGCTGGGATCGCCCAACTTCGTCCGCTTCGTCTATGACGGCGACGGTTCCGACACGCCCGATACGGGTCCCGGCCCGGAAGGCTCGGCGGCGATCGAACGCGTGTTCCAGCAGTATTTCGGCTTCCTCGGGCTCGCGACCGAGCCCACCGCCTTCGACGGCCGGTCGGACTACGGCCCGTTCATCGCCGTGGGCATTCCGGCCGGCGGGCTGTTCTCGGGGGCCGAGGGCGTCAAGACCGTGGCGGAGGCACAGCGCCATGGCGGGACGGCCGGCGAGCCCTACGATCCCTGCTACCATCTCGCCTGCGATACCGTGGCCAATGTGAGCCGCCGTGGGCTCGACCAGCTCAGCGACGCCGCGGCCCATGCGGTGCTGACCTTCGCCCAGAACCGGCAGCCGCTCGGCGGCGGTGCGGAGATCGGGGCCACGGCCCTGGTGGCGCAGCGGATGGCCGCCAGCGCCATGGAGTACAAGGGCCACCACCTGCGCCGGTGAGGCTCTGGCAGCCGGGGGGCACGCAGCTCCCCGGCGCGCCTAGACGACGTGGGCCGGCGCCTGGGGGCAGGGGTCGCCGGTCTCCACCTGGATCGTGGCGTGCGCGATCTTGAACCGGTCCTTGAGATCGTGGCGCAGCTTGGCGAGCAGACCGTCGTCCATGGTTGCTGCCGGCCGCACGAGGTGGACGGTGAGTGCCGTCTCCGTGGTGCTCATCGCCCAGATGTGCAGATCGTGGATCTCGCTGACGCCCGGCTGCGCCGAGAGGAACCCCGCGACCTCGGCCGGATCGATCCCGCGGGGCACGGCGTCCAGGGCGAGGTCGACCGAATCGCGCAGCAGACCCCAGGTGCCGACCAGGATCACGGCGGCGATGGCGAGGCTGGTCACGGGATCGAGCCACAGCCACCCGGTCCAGCCGATCACCAGGGCGGCGACCATGACGCCCAGCGTGATGCCGGCGTCGGCGGCCATGTGCAGGAAGGCGCCCCGGATGTTCAGGTCGTTCTCGCGCCCGCGCATGAACAGGAGCGCGGTCCCGCCATTGATCAGCACACCGACGCCTGCCACCAGCAGCACGATCCCGGTGGCCACGGGCTGCGGGTCCTGCAGGCGCTTGACCGCCTCCCAGGCGATGGCGCCGATCGCCACCAGCAGGAGCATGGCGTTGGCGAGTGCCGCCAGGATCGAGCTGCGCCGCAGGCCGTAGGTACGCCGCGGCGTCGGCTGGCGCCGCGCCAGCCAGGTGGCCCCCCAGGCGAGTGCGAGGCCCAGCACGTCGGACAGGTTGTGGCCGGCGTCGGCCAGGAGCGCCAGCGACCCGGCCAGCAGGCCGAACACCGTCTCGGCCGCGACGTAGGCGAGGTTGAGCCCGATGCCGAGCGCGAATGCCCGATCGTACCGCTCCGGTGCCGGGTGATGGTGATGACCGTGGTCGTGCCCGTGCGCGTGGTCGTGGGCCATGGCGGAGCCCCTAAGGCACCATCGTCACCGGCACCGTCGCCTTGCGGGCAAGGTCGAGCAGCGTGTTGCCGAACAGCAGGTCGTGGACCCGCGAGTGGTGCTCCCGGCCGATGTAGATCTGGCTGGCCTCGCGGACGGCGGCGATCTCGGCCAGCGTCGCTGCGGGCTCGCCGTGCAGGGTCTTGAGCTCGACCGGCACGCCCAGGTCGCGCGCCTCGGCCACCATCGGCTCGAGCATGTGCGCGTGTGCTGCCTCGAGCTCCGCCTCCTGCTGGCCGAACGCGATCTCCGGTGCCACGGGCGCCAGATCGGCGCCCGGCGACTCCGCGATCACGTGCACCACGAGGAGCCGGGCACCGATGCGGCCGGCGGACCGGGCGGCGACATGGAGCGCGCGCCGGCTGCCCTCGCTACCGTCGACGCCAACCACGAAGAGATCGGACATGCGGCTTCTTCCTGCCTGCGTGGCGGCGGAGGATAGCACGGTCCGCAGGCCCGGTAAGGGCCGCACGACGCAAGAGGGCCGGGGTGTCCGCCCCGGCCCTCGCGCGCCTTTGGTGCCGTGGGCTCAGGCCCGGGCGGCCCGCCCCGCCGCGTAGGGGCGGATCTCGCCGCGCTGCAGCTTGGCCCAGTAGGTGGCGTATTCGCGCTTCACCACCGGAGCCAGGATGTAGAGACCGATGATGTTGATCAGCGCCATGGTGAAGAACATCGCGTCCGAGAAGTCGATGATCGCACCGAGCTGCAGCGACGCGCCCACGACGATGAAGCAGCAGAAGATCGCCTTGTAGATCAGCTCCTTCACCTGGCCCTCGCCGAACAGGTAGGTCCAGGCCTTGAGGCCGTAGTAGGACCACGAGATCTGGGTCGAGTAGGCGAACAGGAACACCGAGAGGGTGAGCACGTAGGGGAACCAGGCAAAGACGGTGCCGAAGGCCTGGTTGGTGATGGCGACACCTTCGAGGCCGGGCTGCTGGTAGCTGCCGGTGATGATCACGACCAATGCCGTCATGGTGCAGATGACCACGGTGTCGATGAAGGGCTCGAGCAGGGCCACGAAGCCTTCGGTCACCGGGGTCTTGGTGCGCACGGCGGCATGGGCGATCGGGGCCGAGCCGACGCCGGCCTCGTTGGAGAAGGTGGCGCGGCGGAAGCCCGCGATCAGCACGCCGACGAAACCGCCGGCGACGCCCTCCGGCGAGAAGGCGCCGTCGATGATGGCGCCGAAGGCCGCCGGGATCTGGCCGGCATGGGCGACGATGATCACCAGGGCCGCCGAGACGTAGAGCAGCGCCATGGCCGGCACCAGCTTGTCGGTCACCCGGGCGATCGAGCGGATGCCGCCGATGATGACCACGGCCACCATCGCCGCCATGACCAGGCCGAACAGCCAGCCCTTGCCGGCGAGCCAGCTGGCCTCGCCACCCGTCATGTTGAGGAACTGCAGGTAGCTCTGGTTGGCCTGGAACATGTTGCCGGCGCCGAACGAGCCGAACACGCAGCAGATCGCGAAGGCAGCACCCAGCACGCGGCCGAGGCCGGCGTAGCCGCGCTCGGCCAGGCCCTTCTTGAGGTAGTACATCGGGCCGCCGGAGACGGTGCCGTCGGCGTACTCGTTGCGGTACTTCACCGCCAGCGTGCACTCGGCGAACTTGGACGACATGCCGATCAGGCCGGCCAGGATCATCCAGAAGGTCGCACCCGGCCCGCCCACCGAGATGGCCACCGCCACGCCGGCGATGTTGCCCAGCCCGACCGTGCCGGAGAGCGCCGTGGCCAGCGCCTGGAAGTGGCTGACCTCGCCGGCGTCGTTGGGGTCGGAATAGTCGCCCTTGGCGAGGCGGACCGCGTGGCCGAAGCCGCGGATGTTGATGAAGCCCAGATAGACGGTGAAGAACAGGGCCGCGGCGATCAGCCAGACGACGATCAGCGGCACTTGCGCGCCGGCGACCGGGACCGAGACGAAGATGACGCTGGAGAGCGCGTCGGCGACCGGGCCGACCAGCGCGTTGATGCGCTCGTCGAGGCCTGGGGGAGCGGCGGCGTCCTGCGCCATGGCGGAGGAGAGTGCGGGAACGGCGAGCGCCGCGCTCGCCAGAAGGGTGCGGATCATGTTGTTTGCCCGAGCTTGAGTGGTGCGCGATGGCGGATCAGGGGACGACGGTCACCGGGACGGCAGCCTTGTGCACCAGGGCCAGCGGCACGCTGCCGAACAGGACCTCGTGGACACGCGAATGGCCGTGGCGGCCGACGAAGATCTGCGCGGCACCGCGTTCGCCGACCAAGGCCGTGAGCACGGCGGTGGCGTGGCCGTGCCGGGCCAGGATCTCGACCGTCACGCCCGCAGCCTGCGCCTCGGCGGCCAGGGGCTCGAGGATGGTCGTGGTCGCCTGGGCGAGCTGCTGGTCGTGCCGGCGATGCTGGTCGGCCAAGTCCTGCGGCGGCATGACCGTGTAGGGCGACCAGTCGATGACGTGGACCACGAGCAGGCCGGCACCGTCGCGGCGGGCGGCGTTTGCGGCGTGGAGGAAGGCGCGATGGCCGCCTTCGCTGCCGTCGACGCCGACGAGATAGAGATCAGGCATGGTTCAGCCTCCTGGTGGTGGACCAACGACAATAGCCGACCCGGCACCGGCGCGTCGCGCCGGCGGGTGGCGGGGAGAAACAAAGGATTGGGGCCGGCTCGGGGCCGGCTGGGGATCAGTCGGGCGGGCGGTCGAGCAGCCGGACGTGGACCCGCCCGGTCAGGCCGCACAGCAGCTCGTAGGCGATCGTGCCGGCGTGCGCCGCCACGGTCTCGACGGGCAGCCCCTCGCCCCACAGCGTGACCGGCGTGCCGACGGTGGCCTGCGGGTGGCTCGCCAGGTCGATCGGCGACCATGTCCATGGAGACGCGGCCGACCAGCTCCGCCGGCGCGCCATCGACCAGGACCGGCGTGCCCGAGGCGGCATGGCGCGGATAGCCGTCGCCGTAGCCGATGGCGGCGATGCCGATGTGCTGGTCGGCCGGTGCCGTCCAGGTGCCGGCGTAGCCCACCCGTTCGCCGGCGCGGACCTCCTTGACGGCGATCAGCCGCGTGGTGAGCGTCATGACCGGCCTGCAGGCCCTCGGCCAGGCCGTTGCGGCCGGCGAGCGGCGAGACGCCGTAGAGCATCACGCCCGGCCGCACCCACTCGGCATGCGCCTGCGGCCAGGCGAGCACGCCGGCCGAGTTGGAGAAGGAGCGCTGCAGATCCAGCCCCGCGGCGACGCGCGCGAAGCGCTCGATCTGGGCGCGGGTGGCAGGGTCGGCGGGCTCGTCGGCGTTGGCGAAGTGGGTCATCAGCCGGATGGCGGGTGCCACGGCGGCGCAGTCGCGCAGGCGGGCCAGGGCCGCCAGTGCAGCCTCGGGCCGGAAGCCCAGGCGGTTCATGCCGCTGTCGACCTTGAGCCAGACGGTGAGCGGCCGTGCCAGCCGTGCCGCCTCGAGCATCGCCAGCTGGCCCGGCTCGTGGACCGCGATCTCGAAGCCCAGCCGCTCGCACAGCGGCAGCTCGTCGGGCTCGAACACGCCCTCCAGCAGCAGGATCGGCTGCGCGGCCCCGGCCTCGCGCAGGGCCAGCGCCTCCTCGATGCAGGCCACGCCCAGCATGTCGGCCGCGGCCAGCGCCGGCAGCAGTCGCGCGGCACCGTGGCCGTAGCCGTTGGCCTTGACCACGGCCACGACCTTGGCACCCGAGCTGCGCGCGCGCGCCACCGCCAGATTGTGGCGCAGGGCGGCGAGGTCGATGGTGGCGGTGGCCGCACGCATGTCAGGCCGCCCGGCGGTAGCGCGCGAGCGACAGATCCTGGACCGCGATCTCCGGCGTCCGGCCGGAGATCAGGTCGGCCAGCACCCGGCCCGAGCCGCAGGCCATGGTCCAGCCCAGGGTGCCGTGGCCGGTGTTGAGGTAGAGATTGTCGTAGCGCTCGCGGCCGATCACCGGCGGGCCGTCCGGCGTCATCGGGCGCAGGCCGCACCAGAAGCTGGCCTTCGCGACGTCGCCGCCCCTGGGGTAGAGGTCGGTGACGACATGCTCGAGCGTCGCGCGGCGCGAGGGCCGCAGCTTGGCGCTGTAGCCGTCGAGCTCGGCCATGCCGCCGACCCGGATGCGGTCGCCCAGGCGGGTGATCGCCACCTTGTGGGTCTCGTCCATGACCGTCGATTCCGGCGCGCCGGCCGGGTCGGTGATCGGGATCGTCAGCGAGTAGCCCTTGACCGGGTAGACCGGCAGGTCGATGCCGATCTTGCGCAGCAGCAGGGGCGAGTAGCTGCCCAAGGCCATGACGTAGGCGTCGCCGGTGACGGTTCCCCGGTCGGTGACGACGCCGGTGATCCGGCCCGCCTCGGTGGTGAGTCCGTCGATGCGGATGCCGTTGCGGAACTCGACGCCCTGCTGGCGGCACACGGCGGCCAGGGCCTGCGTGAACTTGAAGCAGTCGCCGGTCTCGTCGCCGGGCAGGCGCAGGCCGCCCGCGATCTTCTCGCGCACCAGGCCCAGCGCCGGCTCGACCGCGCACGCACCCGGCGACGTCGAGCAGCTCGTAGGGCACGCCGAACTTCTCGAGGATGGCGATGTCCTTGGCCGTGCCGTCCAGCATCTTCTGGGTGCGGAACAGCTGCAGGGTGCCCTGGCTGCGCTCGTCGTAGGCGATGCCGCGATCGACCCGCAGCTCGCGCAGCCGGTCGCGGCTGTACTCGGCCAGCGGCACCATCCGGCCCTTGTTGCGCTCGTAGCGGGCGGCGGTGCAGTTGCGCAGCATCATCAGGCCCCAGCGGATCAGGTCCGGGTCGGGCCGCGGCCAGATGAACAGCGGGCGATGGCGCATGAACAGCCATTTCAGCGCCTTGAGCGGGATGCCGGGTGCCGCCCAGGGCGCGGAGTAGCCGGGCGAGACCTCGCCGGCATTGGCGAAGCTGGTCTCGAGTGCGGCACCCTCCTGGCGGTCCAGCACCACGACCTCATGCCCGGCCTCCGCCAGGTAGTAGGCGGAAGTGACGCCGATGACGCCGCTGCCGAGCACGATCACGCGCATGAGCCGAACCTCCCAAGCCTTTGCCCACTGCTCCGGTGCAGCTTCCATGCCAGCGTGCCGCGGGCATGGCGAAGCGGGTTGGCCCCACTTCCATCACTTGCTGCCGGAAAGTGATGCTGATTTTATGGAGAACGGCCAGGAAATGTTCGTGAAGTAAGGGAGACTTCGGCATGCCGGCCCACGCTCCGCGGCGCAAACGGCAGATTTTGCGGTGAGCACCGCCAACCCACGGATTCTAAAGCTGGATTCGATCGACCGGCGAATCCTCAAGGAGCTCCAGGCCGACGGCCGGATGTCCTACACGGATCTTGCCCCGAAGGTGGGCCTGACCACCTCGCCCTGCCTGGAGCGGGTGCGGCGGCTGGAGCGGGCCGGCGTCATCAAGGGCTACACCGCGGTCATCGAGCCCCGGGCCGTCGGCACCGGCCTTCTGGTCTTCATCGAGCTCAGCCTGACCTACACCTCGCCGGAGATCTTCGCCGAGTTCAAGCGCGCCATCCTGCGCCAGCCCGAGATCCTCGAGTGCCACCTGGTCTCCGGCGACTTCGACTACCTGGTCAAGGCGCGCATCCCCGACATGAGCGCCCATCGCGCCCTGCTGGGCGAGCTGGTCCGTCACCTGCCGGGGGTGCGCAACTCCAAGACGCTGGTGGTCATGGAGGAGGTCAAGGAGACCATGCGGATCCCGATCGCGGACCGCTGAGCCTCAGAAGAACAGGCCGCCGCCCAGGCCCCAGCCGCTGCTGCCCCAGCCGCCGCTGCCGACGCCGACGCCGACCGAGACGCCGGGCACGCTGTTGGAGTAGCCCGTGGTGCTGTTGCCCGGGAACAGCCGGTCGGTGACCGCCGTCACCAGCTGGTCGCCGGCGGCGACGCTGTCGCCGGTGGCGGTCCCCGTGGCGTCGGCCACCGGCCGGGTGCCGTCGCACATGACGGCGAACAGCTGCAGCGGCGGTCCCGGCGGCGTCCCCGGCGTCGGCTGCCCGCTGCAGGTGGCGGCAGGATCGCGGATGATGTCGGCGAAGCGGAACACGACCCGCCGCTGGTCGCTGGGCACGTCCTGCCTGGGCACGAAGCTGGCACCCAGCCAGGAGACGGCGTTGCTGGCCGTACCGGCGATCTGGCTGGCACCCCCCGGGAAGCTGTCGGGTACCGTGTCGATCACCAAAGGCACCGGCCCCGTCGTCGAAGCGGCGGCCAGGATGCCGCGCGCACCCGACGGATTGGATTGCGGGCCCGTCGCGACCTGCGGCGCGCTCGTGCAGGCCGCGGCGGCGAGCAGGGCTACGAGAGCTGCAGCTGCACGCTGGTGCGACGGCAGGGACGAGGCATGATGCGACATGAAGCGGGCAACTCCGGCGGGACTCCCCAGGTTCCGCGACTCTAGGCCCATCGGAGGCGTCTGGCGAGCGCCGTGGCTTGCGCGAGCGGTCCCGCAGCGGGTAGCGGTGCGCGGATGCTGAGAGATGACGTTGCCGCCGACCGGTGCGGCGTGTGCCGGCTAGTCCTTCTGCTGCTGACGTCGGCCCTTGCGGGCTGCACCGGCTTCGGCCCGCACACCTTGAGCTACCAGCAGGCGGACTATGCCGCGGCCCTCGCCGACGCCGGCAAGCGCCAGACGCTGTTGAACATCGTCAAGCTCCGCTACGGCGACGTGCCCGCGTTCGTCACCGTCAACCAGATCCTGGCCGGCTACTCGTTGCAGGGCACGGTGAGCGTGGGGACCGAGGTCCTGACCGGCGGCAGCTTCCAGCTGTCGGACGACGCCAATGTCGGCCTGGGCGGCACCTTCACCAACAGCCCGACCATCACCTACGCGCCGGTGACCGGTGCGGACTTCGCCCGCACCTTCCTGGCGCCGCTGCAGCCGGCCGACCTGTTCGGCCTGATGCTGTCCAGCGTGCCGCCCGAGCTGGTCCTGGGCCTGGGCCTGCATTCGATGGGGCCCTACAACAACGAGCGCGCGACGGCCGATGCGCAGCTGCCGCCGGACCCCATGTTCACCGAGGTGCTGGCGCTGCTGCTCGAGCTGCAGCGTGCGGGGCGGCTGCCGATCCAGCTCGCCGTTGGCTCGCGCGAGCGGGTCGCCAGCGTGAAGATCGGCGCCGGCGCCACCGACGACGCGCCCGAGCGCCGCCTGCGCAGCCTGCTGGCGCTGCCCGCCGACCGGGAGACCTTCGAGATCATCTACTCGCTGGGCGGCGCCCGGCCGGGCGAGATCCCGATCCGCACGCGCTCGCTCCTGGAGGTGATGGGCCAGATCGCCGCCGACATCGTCGTTCCCGAAGGCGACGTTCGGGATGGGCGCACCGACGGCGGCGACCACGCGGCCGACGGTGGCGACCGGCTGCGGCTGCCGCAGGTCCACATCCGCCACGGCTTGTTCGAGCCGCGCGACGCCTTCGCCGCCGTACCCTATGACGGCGACTGGTTCTGGATCGCCAACAGCGACTTCGCCAGCAAGCGCGTGTTCAGCTTCGTCATGCTGCTGCTGTCGCTGAGCGAGAGCAGCCGCCCCGGCCAGGCGCCGGTCATCACCATTCCCGCCGGCTGAGCCTCACACCAGCGGCAGCATCACCTGCGCCCTGTAGCCGGCCCGCGATTCCAGCCGCGTCCGGTAGGCGGCGATGTTGGGCAGGTCCGGGCGGGGGACGTCGAGATTGGCGTAGCGCCAGCAGGCGCAGCCAACCGGGATGTCGCCCATGGTCAGGGCGTCGCCCGCGACGAACGGACGGTCGGCCAGATGCCGGTCGAGGATGGTCATCGCCTGACCCAGGCGCTCGGCACTGGCGGCGATCAGCCCGAGGTCGCGCTGCTCCGGCGGCGTGCGGATCAGGCCCCAGAAGATCGGGGTGATCGCCGGCTGCAGGGTGGTCAGCTGCCAGTCCATCCAGCGGTCGGCCTCGGAACGCGCGCCGGCATCTTCGGGCCAGAGGCCACCGCTGCCGTAGCGGCCCGCCAGATAGCGGACGATCGCGTTCGATTCCCAGACCACG
The DNA here is from genome assembly GCA_963769465.1 of uncultured Alphaproteobacteria bacterium. Taxonomy (GTDB): domain Bacteria; phylum Pseudomonadota; class Alphaproteobacteria; order Geminicoccales; family Geminicoccaceae; genus Benzoatithermus. Next base: position 14,643 of record CAVYMA010000011.1, on the reverse strand, counting down.
GTGGCGCCGTCCTGCAGCACCGGGATCAGCCGGTTCGGGTTCAGGCCGGCATATTCGGGTCCGTCGAGCCCGCCGAACGGGCCGCCGGCGTCGATGCGCTCGTGGGGCAGGCCGAGCTCGGCCACGGTCCACATCACCTTCTGCACGTTGATCGAGCTCGTGCGCCCCCAGATCCTCACCATGCCCGCCTCCCGGTTCGCGATCGGCGCAGGTTGTCGGCTATGGCCGCCGGTGGCAAGGCCGCCGGGAGCGGGGCAGGTCTGCGACAATGTTGTCACGCTCCGATCCGGTACCCGGGACCCGAAGGGCGCCGACGGCCAGTGGCCTAGCGAGATACGTCCGCTGTGGAAATCACGCCACCATACCCATGGAACCGTTGCCCGGAGGCCACTCGCGGTGCTAAACGGGCATCGTTAGGGAACCAATGGGTGCGACGATGCGCGAGACGGAGTGGCCGACGCTCGGCTTGCTGGGCGGGTGCTACCTGTTGTGGTTCGGCTTGACGGCCTTTCATGCCGAAATCGGCTACTGGCTGGCGGTCCCGCTCCTGATCCTGACCCTGGCCCAGTTCTCCTCGCTCCAGCACGAGGTCCTCCACGGCCATCCGTTCCGCCATGCCGGGCTCAACGAGCTCACGGTCTTTCCCGCCCTTGGGCTGTGGCTGCCCTACCGCCGTTTCCGCGACCTGCATCTCAAGCACCATCGCGTGCCGACGCTCACCGATCCGCACGACGATCCCGAGAGCTTCTACCTGCCGGCGACCCGCTGGCGGCTGGTCGGTCCGTGGATGTACGCGCTCTTGACCTTCAACAACACGCTGTTCGGGCGGATGCTGGTCGGCCCTGCCCTGGCGGTGGCGTCCTTCCTCGCCACCGAGACCGGCCGCCTCGTCCGCGGCGAGCGTGGCGTGCGGGCCGCCTGGGCCATGCACCTGCTGGGCGCAGCACCGGTGATCGGCTGGCTGTGGTGGACCGGCTTCGCGCCCGTCCCCTACCTGATCGCGGTCTATGTCAGCTTCTCGCTCCTGATGATCCGCACCTACCTCGAGCATCAGGCGGCGGAGGCAGCCGAGGCGCGCACCGTGATCGTCGAGCGCGGCGGACCCCTTGCCCTCCTGTTCCTCAACAACAACCTGCATGCCGTGCATCACGAACGGCCATCCGTACCCTGGTATCGGATCCCGGCGATCTACCGGGCCGAGCGTGCGCGCTACCTCGCCCGCGCCGGCGACTACCGCTACCGGTCCTACTGGGACATCGCCCGCCGCTACTTCTTCCTCCCCAAGGAGCCGGTGCTCTGGCCGCTGGACCGGCAGCCGGGCTGAACGCCCGGCCGGCGGGGCCGGTCGCCTCGCTGCCGATGTACGATCATCCGGCGGTGCGCTGGGCCACCGACGCCTGGTGGTCGGCGCTGGCCGCGGCCCTGGAGGGGCATGGCGTGGCGGCACCGCCGGCGCTCGACCGGCGGGCCGACTATCCGGCGGTGTGGCGCGAGCCCGGCCTGATCCTCTCCCAGACTTGCGGCTATCCCTACGCCACCGCGCTGCGGGGCGAGGTGCAACTGGTCGCGACCCCGGCCTACCGCGCCGAAGGGTGCGACGGCGCGCGCTACTGCTCGCTGCTGGTGGTGCGTGCCGACGATCCCGCAGGGAACGCTGGTCGAGCTGCGCGGCCGCCGGGTCGCCTACAACGCCGCCGATTCGCAGTCGGGCCACAACGCGCTGCGCGCGGCCGTGGCCCCGCTCGCCGCGGGCGGCCGCTTCTTCGCCGGCCGCGTGATCACCGGCGCGCACGGCGCCTCGGTGGATGCCGTGGCCGCGGGTGCGGCCGACCTGTGCGCGATCGACTGCGTCAGCTGGGCGATGCTGGCGCGCTACGAGCCGGAGCGGATCGCGCGGCTGCGCGTGCTCGGGCGCACGGCCTCGGCCCCGGGCCTGCCGCTGGTGACCGGGTCCGGCAGCACCGGTGGCAGCCGTGCGGGCGGCGGTGGTCGAGGCGATGAGCGATCCGGCGCTGGCCGACGTCCGCGACGCACTGCTGCTCGACGGCGTCGAGGTCCTCGGCGACGCCGCGTACGATGCCATCCTGGCCATGGAGCGGCAGGCGGGAGCGCTCGGCTATCCGGCGCTGACCTGACCGCGGCGTTCAGAACTCCAGCTGCGCGCCCAGCGAGAAGCCGGTGACGCCGTCGCCGGTGATGTAGGAGGCGCGCAGGCTGACGCCCTCGATGCCGGCGATGACGTCCCGGTCCACGATCTCCAGGCCGCCGCCCAGCTCGAAGAAATAGTCGAAGCCCAAGGCGTCGCCGGAATCGCCGGGGAAACGCGAATGGGTAACGAAGGCGAGCCAGCGCAGATCGCGCCCCAACAGGGTCGCCGGCAGCGGCCCGTCCACCGTCGCCGCGGCCGTGAACACCCCGAAATCGCTGTCGCCGTCCAGCGCGTCGTCGCTGGAGGCAAGGGTAGCACCCCAGAGGTGGTTGTAGCGGGCGTTGGTCTCGAGGTTGAGGCCGCCGCCGAGATCATGGCCGTGCACGATCTCCAGAGCACCGCCGTAGAGCAGCTCCTGCGCGCTGACATTGAGGAAGATGCCGTCGGCCACCAGCTTGATGGTCTCGGCGTCCGGGCCGGCGAAGTCGGCATCGTCGTCGAGGTGGGCATAGCCGAGGAGCGCGATGGGCCGCAGCGTGGTGCGCGGCAACAGCTCGAAGCCGGCACCGAATCCGGCCAGGGCGGACAGCGAGGTCAGGTCGCGGTCGATGCGGGTCGGCGAGGGGCCGGAGCCCTCGACGCGGACCGTCTGCTCGACCCTGGAGTAGCCGAACGTCGCCTCGAGATAGGGAGCAGCACCCAGCAGGCGCGGCCCGGCGAACTGGTGCGACAAGGGCAGGACGAGGCGGACGATGTCGGTGTCGTCCGCGACGTCGAAGCGAGCGGCGGATATGCCCGGCAGTGCCGCGAACCCGCTCAGGCTCTGCAGCTGGTCGCCGACGTCGCTTTCGCGCACCAGGTCGCGGACCTGGTCGCGGATCTCGTCCACGGTCTGGGCCGCGGCCGCGAAGGCCGGCAGCCACGTGGCCGCCGCCAGCATGGCCGACCATCCCAGATCGCGCAGCCCGCAGGCTCGCCACCGGCCACCGCCGAACCCCACGACCGCTCCCATCCAGCATCGGCCAGCGGATCGTGTTTTCGCCCGATTGCGGCTACGACGCCATCGGGATCATGGAGGGCCGGGATGAAGATCCGCGACATCCGCGCCACGCCGGTGAACATCCCGTTCACCGCACCCTACCGCACTGCGCCGTTGCCACGAGCGCTTCCTGGCCGAGGGTGCCTTTCCCGCCGAACGCTATGGCGACGGCTTCCGCAAGAGCTGACCCGCTCTTCCACCTACCCGCCCACGATCGCCATCATCACGATCACCCTGGCCCCCGGCGCCAGCGGTGTCGCCAGCGTGGCGCGCTCGCCCTCGACGAAGACATTGATCTGACGGCGCAGGCGCGGCGTCGAATCGCACAGGCGGTCGCGCATCCCCGGCCAGCGGGAGTCCAGCGCCGCCACCACCTCCGCCACGCTGGCCGCCTCGACCTCCAGCTGCCGCACCGCACCCGGGAACAGCTGGACCAGCGGTGCCGGCAGGCTGACCTGGACGGTGCTCAAGCCGTCGACGACCAGGGTCTCCACCGACAGGATCGTCGGCAGGTGCTGGGCCACGCAGGTCCAGCTCTCGCCCTCGTCGCCGCTGGCGAACAGGCTGCCGGTGTTCGTGCCGAAATACACGCCCGCCGGCTCCAGCGCGTCGGTCGCCATGGCCTGGCGCAGCACGGCGAAGTAGGCGTCGCGCTGCGGCAGCCCCTGGCGCAGGTCCTGCCAGCTCCGCCCGGCGTCGCGGGTGCGCCAGACCGCGGTGCTGGCGTCGGGCGGGTAGCGCCCGGCCGAATCGCCGTTCAGCGGCAGGAGGAACAGGGTGTCCGGGTCGCGCGGGATGGGTGGTGGCGGGAAAGCCGAAGCTCGAGGGCAGGCCGTCCTCGATGCTGGCCCAGCTGCGGCCGCCATCCTCGCTGCGGTACATGCCGCAATGGTTCTGCTGGTAGAGCCGGTCGGGCATGCCCGGCGCCATGGTCAGGTGGTGCACGCACTGGCCGGTCTCGGGGTAGCGCTGCTCCTCGGGCAGGTAGTCGCAGCGCGTGCCGCGGTTGCGGGCCTCCCAGGTCCGCGCCGCCGTCGGCGGTGTGGAACACGCCGCCGGTCGAGATCGCCGACCCAGAGCTGCTCGGGGTCGGTCGGGTGGGTCACCAGCGAGTGCAGGATCAGCCCGCCGCCGCCCGGCTGCCAGTCGGGCCGCGAGGGATGTGCGCTGCAGGCCCGCGACGTGGCGCCAGGTCCGGCCGCCGTCGTCGCTGCGGAACAGGCCGGCGGGCTCGACCCCGGCATAGACGGTCTCGCCCGAGGCGGCGATGCTCCAGGCCGAGCGGATCGGCGTCTCGCCGGGCTCGTAGGCCAGCCCGTCGCTCGAATGGGTCCAGGTCTCGCCGAGGTCGGGCGACTGCCAGACCGCCGGGCCGAACCACTCGTTGCCGCCGCCGCCATAGATCGTGCCGGTCGCCGGGTCGGCCTTGACGTGGTTCATGGGCCAGGTGGCGCAGTAGGGCCCGCGCAGGCGCCAGGTGCGGCGCGACGCGTCGCTCTCCAGGATGAAGGCACCCTTGCGCGTGCCGACCAGAACCAGGACCCGCTTGCTCATCTACCGGCCTCCCTTGCCCATGGGGTGCGGCGACTGGCCCGGCATGATACCTCGTCCCGTCGCCGCCTGCGACACGACGAACGGCGGCCCGGCCAATCGACGGGAGGGAGCACGATGAAGTTCATGTGCCTGGTCTACAACGACGACGCCATGCTCGAGGCCATGCCCGAGGCCGAGTTCTGGGCGTTCTCCGATGCCCATGTCGCGGTGGACGAGGAGCTCAAGCGCAGCGGCCACTCGCTGGTCGCCGAGGCCCTGCAGCCGGCCCGGACGGCCCGGACCGTGCGGGTGCGCGACGGCCGGCGCCACGTCACCGACGGCCCCTACGCCGAGGCCAAGGAGGTCGTGGGCGGGATCTACCTGATCGAGGCCAAGGACATGGAGGAAGCGCTCGACATCGCGGCGCGCATCCCCTCGGCCAGCGTCACCGGCATCGAGGTGCGCCCGGTCTGGGAGCTGCGGACGCACGAGGAGCGTACCGGGCCGGAGCTAGCCCGCGCGCGGGCATGTGATTGGCCGTGCCCGTCGCCGGCGCGGATCGTGCCGGCCCCATCGTCCGCCCGGGAGGCCCGTCCATGCCATTGCCGCTCCACCTGCTGCGGGTGCCAGCACTCGCCCTTGCGGCCCTGCTGGCGCTCGCGGCTGGAGCCTCGGCGCAAGACGTGACCCGGATCCGCGGCACGATCGAGCGCGTCGAAGGCCTGGTGGTGACCATCGCCACCCGCGAGGGCCCGACGGTCGCGGTCACCCTGACCCCCGACTTCAAGGTCGCCGCCATGATCCCGGCCGACCTCTCCGACGCGGCTGCCGGCAGCTATGTCGGCTCGGCCGCGGTGCCGCAGCCGGACGGCCGGCTCAAGGCGCAGGAGGTGCTGATCTTCCCCGAGGCCATGCGCGGCGTCGGCGAAGGCCACCGCGCCTGGGACCTGACGCCCGAGAGCACCATGACCAACGCCACGGTCGAGGCGGCGGTGAGTGCCGTCGACGGCCCGGTCCTGACCCTGGCCTACAAGGACGGCAAGAAGGAGCTGGTGGTGCCGCCCGGCACGCCGGTCGTCACCCTGGTCCCCGGCGACCCCTCCCTGCTCCAGCCGGGTGCTCACGTCTTCCTTGGCGCCAGCCAGACCGGCGATGCCAGCTTCACCGCCACGCGGATCACGGTCGGCAAGGACGGGCTAGTCCCGCCGATGTGACCCGGACTGCTCCACCTCGTCGCCGCCCTCGAGGGTCGAGTTGCCCGGGCCCGGGCGGGCGCCGCGGGCGATGTCCGCGACATGCTCGCTGAGCGGGTTCTCGTCGGGCGCGCTCGGGCAGCTGCTCGTCCGCCGGTACGGCCCGGTCGACCGAGCGCTGCAGCATCGCCTCCTTGCCGCCGGCGAGTTCCGCGGCCGCGCGGGTGCGGTATTCCTGCTCGCGGCCCGGCGGGCTGCCGGCCTCGGTCCAGAGCCGGCGGGCCCGCTCCTCGATCGCCTGACGCTGTGGCTCGTCCATGGTCGCCTCCCGGTGGTTGGGGAGGGTAAACCGCCCGGAGGGTGCTACCGTTCCGGGCGGGTCAGGCTCGAGCACTCGTGGAACTATCGGCGATCGGGGATCTTCCCGGTCCCGTGCTTGAGCTGCCAGCGCGACACGCCATCCGGCAGGTCCACGCCGTTCGAAACCACGACACCCTTCGACCGCTGCCGGTAGGTACGGACGGACCTTCCGGCGCCCGCGTCGAGCGATTCCGGCACGATCGCGTTGAACGTCGCCGCGGCGATGAGGCGGCTCATGTCGCCGCCGATCCCCTGCGCCTGGAAGCCGTGGCAGCCCTGGCAGCCGCCCATCGAGACCGACTTGCCGTTGATGACGACGTTGTCGATGCCCTTGACCACCACGCCTTCCGGGCGCGCCGCCCGTGAAGTTCTGCAGGGTCTGGTTGGTTTCCACCATGATGTTGGCGAGGAAGTAGTAGCTGAGATCGTCCTGGGACGCGCCCGTCGGCGGAAAATCGACCGGCGTGGCCTGCACCCCGATCAGCTCGTAGTACTGCCAGACGGTGTCCGGGTCGGCGGCCTTGAAGGTGGTCGTGCACGTCGGCATTGGTCTGCGCGACCATGGAGTGGATCGGATTGGCCCGCTTGACCGGAATGTTCTGCAGGTTGGTGCCGGTGTTCTGGAACGCCAGGTTCTGCGGATTCGGATTCTCGGATCCGGTGGCGTTGTCGTCGTAATTGTCGACCTGTTCCCAGCTCGCGAAGACGAAGGCGGGAAACGACTTGGTCTTGTGGATGATGTGGAGTGCCACCAGCCCCCATACGTCGTTGTGGTAGACTTGGTTGTTCTGGGGGCCGGTATAGTAGATCACCTTGCGCGTGAAGAAGCGCCCGCCCTCTGAGCTCGTCGTCGGTCAGCTTGCGCCAAGCCGCCTTGATCTCGATCGCCCCCTCGCCGGCGTCGCCATCGACATTGATGTCGCCGCAGGGCAGCATGACGATCGGCCCGGTGACCGTGGTGCTGCAGGTCCCGGCGACCTTGGGCAGGTTGGCCTGCGTGTTGCTGAGGGCGGCATTCAGCGTGGGATAGGGGTTGCTGCTGGTCCCGGCGTTGGTGAAGCCGTTCTGGACGACATAGTTGAACACCGCCCGGTTGACCTTCGCCTCGTAGGCCACGCGCGTGCCCGTCGCCGGCGCGGGTGCGGCCGGCTGCACGGTGGTGGTGGCGTAGGCGTACATGTTGTCCAGGCCGATCTGGCTGGTCTCGTCCAGATTGTTGAACAGGCTGAAGCTCGGGATCGGACCGCCGGTGGCCGGCGTGGGCTGGTTCGCGTAGCTGTAGATCGGGAACGGCGAGTCGAAGCTGGGCTCGGTGTTCCCGTCGGCCGGGAACATCTCGTTCTTGTGACGGTAGGTCTGCCAGACGACGAGCGGGTAGTTGCCCTCGGCGTCGGGCTTGACCCCGAAGAACCCCGACATCGGGTCGGTGGGTGCCACGGGCCGCCCGCGCTGCCCGCTCGACGGCGGGTCCAGCGCCATCCAGTTGAGTGCTATGAACTCCTGCCACGCGAAGAAGGCGAGCTCGGCGACCGTGGCGCTCGGCCCGGCCGGGACATCGTGCGGGACGCACGGGCTGACCAGGAGCGAGAAGGGCGGCGCGTAGCAGTCGGGGTCGCCCGAGGGATGCGCCAGGGCCGGCCCGGCGCCCGGCAGCGCCCACAAAGCCGGCGAGAGAGCCAGTGCGAACGCGCACGTGCTCAGCGAACGTTTGCTCATGGGTTTCCTCCGTGCGGCTGCGCTCCTGCTCGCTGCGCCGGCCCCAAGGTCCTTTGGCGGCGATGCCAGGGCGGAGACTGACCGTTGGTCGTGAAGCTCTAGGTCAACCATCGCTGGACGACAAGCGGGGCGCCCGGCGCCTTCGGCAGGGTACCCGCCGAGCGCTATCGGCTCCGGTCCGGTCGCGCGCGGCGGTCCGGCTGGCACCGGTCGCGCGCGCCGCCAGCGCAGCCATGACACCAGCGCGCGGGCTGGAGCGCGGGGTTCGTTCCTCCCGCCGACGATCAAGCTTGCCAACTCCGTCTCCCTTCGGGTTGCGGCCTTGGGGGCGGGCTCTGGCCCGTCCACGGGCGCGGAACCTAGGATCGCAAGACGGTATGATGATGTGATGACCGTCACGGTACCGGCGCGGATTCCGCACGGCCCGGGGATCGGCGCAACGACGGCGGAGGCATAGGGAAGGGCCCGGTGCATCGCGCACCGGGCCCTCGCCGAAGGAAGTAAGGTCTAGAGAGCGGCCATGAAGTTGACCAGGTCGGTCTTCTCCTGCGTCGTCAGGCCCATGTTGAAGCGCCGGTTGTAGAAGTCGACCACCCCCGTGAGGTTCTTGGCCGACCCGTCGCTGAAGAAGGGCGCGCGGGAAGCAAGGCCGCGGAGTGCCGGCACGGTCTTCTTGCCGATGTCCTGGCACTTGCCGGTGATCAGCCCGGTGCCGGGATCGTTGGTCAGGATCTTCGCGCCGTAGAACGGATGCGGCGTCCCGGTGCAGGTGATCTCGAACAGCGGCAGGTCCTTCGCCGGTGCTGGGCCGCTGCCACCGACTGTTGTCGCGTCTGGACCATTGAAGCTGCCGGCTGCGGCCTGTCCGCCGGTCCCGATGTCGCGTTGCGGCGGGAAGACGAGCTCGCTTCCGGCATGGGGGAAGCCGTGACAGGTTCCGCACGTTACCGGCGAATGGCGGCGGATTCGTTGGAAAGGGCGGATTGGGACCGAAGCCGTCGTTGAAGCCACCGACGTTGGTTGCCACCATTGCCTTGGTGTTGAACAGCTCCTGCCCGCGCGCGATCGATGCCTGCCGGGCCGCGCGAAGGCTGCCGGCGAGATTCGCCCAGTTCGTGTACTCGGTGAACGCGGGCGGTGCGGGAAAGCCCGGCGGTGGCTGCGTCGAGCGGCCCGCGAGATGGACCGGTCCGCCCTCGGCGTTGGCATCCAGCCGCCCCGCCCACCGGTCGATGAGCTGGGCGCTGAAGAACTTGGTCTCGAAGTCGACGATCTCGTCGATCTGGGCGGCGGTGGGAGGCACCGGGGACTGGGCGTGCCCGAGGGTCGCCGAGATCGCCTGGGTCCGCAGGCTGGGCTCGCGCCCGTCCCACATCACGTTGGTCGGCCTGCCGTTCTCGTTGTCGTTGGGAACCTTGAACCGGAGGCTGGCCGAGATGATCGGCCGCCGGTACATGGAGAGGATCTGCTCGCCGGAAATGGGGTCCTTGTTGAAGGTCGGGTCGCTGTTGCAGCCCGGCGGGTCCTTGACGACCTTGACCGTGAAGTCCGCGTTCGCCGGCACCTTGATCGGTATCCGGATCAGGCCCTTGGTCAGGATGAGCGAGTGGGCGGCCCGGAGCGACTTGCCGCCCCGGCCGCGAAAGCCGCCGGCCAGCGAGCCCGCGGTGTACTGGGCCGGCACAGCACTCGGGCAGTTGGCCCCGTCGACCGGCGCGAACAGGGGATCGCTGAGGTTGGCGCGGAACCGCGCCTGGATGTTGGTGAGGGCCAGGCCCATGCCGCTGGGCGGGTTGTGGCAGGTCACGCAGGCGCGCCCGTTCGCCGAGGTGCCGGTATTGATCTTCACCAGGTCCTGGAAGAACGCGTTGTTGGCGGTGATCGTCTGGCCCGGCTTGTTGTGGTTGCCGAGCCAGCCATGCGGGTTGGGGAAGACCTCGTTCTGCCGGATGACCTTGGGCACCCCGCCCTGGCTCCAGACCTTGGCCGGCAGCGGCGCCAGCAGCATCGACCGGTAGGTGGACAGCAGATAGGGCGGCGACTTCGGCGGGACCGTCACCTCCTCGATCTGGATCGTGTCGGCTGGTGGCGGTGTGGTGGGCGCTGCCGTGGGCGCCTCGGTGAAGTCCTGGCCGAGTGCCGGCAACCCTGCGAGGCCCAGGCACAAGAGACTGGCCCCGGAGAGCATCAATACTCGCGAAGGAAACCCATGCAAGGTCGGTGCTGCATACGTGCGCTGCCCATGATGCATTACTCCGGCCGACACCTGTCGGCAAGTTTGAGGATCCGCGTTGACGGATTGATCTAGGCCTGAACGACGGGCGGACGCCGTGGACGCAGTTATACCTTGATACCGGTTGCCACCTCGGCCTGCCTCGATGTACCGCTCAGCCACTGCCGAGCTGTGGCGAATTTTCCTTGTGCTTGAAACAGTACTCACGTACTGCATCGCGGTGTCCCGTCACGCCGTTCTTGATTTCATAGACGGTCGATCACTGGAAACGCTAGCCGGAGTTACTCAAGAAGTAAATGTATTTTCTTTTATGGGATCCGCAATCCAGACATGTCCTATTTGCCCGACTGCCGAACCTGAGGTGTGGAGTAAATACAGTGAGTGATTAGTCTGTCTCAAGTGAATGAAACCATACAACTATACCATCGATCTAGTTGATTGCGATCGCGGCAGTGCGCGCCCTCCGGTTACCCTGCCTTGCCGCCGGGCTTGGCCGGAGGCTCGCGCGCGCGGCGCAACCCGTTGCCGTGGCGGCCAGGTGTCTCGTTCTGCTTCGCCAGGTGGTCTCGGCTTCAGGGTCGGCGGCTCAGGCGGCGCGGCGGCGCTCCAGGGCGGCCAGGGCGCGGCGCTGGTGGCGGTTGAGGGCCGGGCCCTCGGGTTCGTCCGGTCGGGCCGGGGCCGTCGCTGCCGGCACGGCGGCCAAGGGCGAGCGCGCGGGCTCGGGTGCGTCGGGCCGCGTTGCGGCGGCGGGCTGGGCCGGGACCTCCGGTGCCTGGGAACGCGGCGGGGCCAGGCGGCGGGCGCGCAGGGCGGCCAGCGTGTCGCGGGCGTGGCGCAGCTCGCGGTCGAGCCGGGCCTTGTAGCGCAGGAGCGTGTTCATGGCCTTGAGCGCCCGGTCCTGGGCGACCGCACGCTCGGCCTCGTCGCCGATCCGGCCGGCGGCGAACAGGTCGCCCAGCGCCAGGGCCTCGAGCCGGTCGGAACGGATCTCGCGCCACATGCCGCGGATCGCGGCCAGGGCCGCCTCGTGCTCGTGCAGGTCGCGGGGCTGCCAGACGGCGAGCCATTCGCTCTCGTGCCGGGCGAACTCGGCCGGGTCCTCGTCGGCGAGCAGGAAGAAGGTCCGCCCGCACAGGCCGTGCCGCACGCCGTTCATGGCCGCGCGCGCCTTGCCCGCCTCGGTGGCGGGCCCGGCCGACCGGGCGCCGTTGGCGCGCGAGGCCAGGGACTGGGCGGGCGAGGGGGCGGTGGGCATGGCGCAGGCTCCGGCGGTGGGAACGTGTCGTTTATCGTCCAAGAGGGGAGGAAGGGCAAGGAATTTGGAGCTAGTCTAGGACATTTAGCCTGCTGCACGCTAGCGCCGCCATCGGCGCCCTTCAGCCCACTTCGAAGAATGAGTATAGTCTCACCGATTTTCGCCAGCGTACGGATATGCTGTTAGGGAGCGCTTTCGGTCAGCAGAGCTAGATCAGTGTATAGGCGCCTTCGATACCCTGCCCACATTTCCTCCATGCTCCAGCCGGGTACCAACTCTCCCGTAGCCTGATTCCTATATTCGATGCGCACTCCGCCGACTGTATCGTCTAGATCGTTCTGTCCGCCCGTGGCGTCAGCCAATTCCTGGAAGTACGCTTTCACTGCATCGTACGTCCACTCGAGGACGCTGATATCGGACGCATGGTCACACCACGGTTGCTGAGGCCGGAAACGCACTCCTGCCCTGCGGCAAATCTTTTCAGCAGGAGCAGGAAACTGATACGAATATAAAAACTCGGGCTCAGTATGAAATAGAACGTCCCTAAGATCGCAGAAGAGATTGATACTTTCAATGACCGAATCTGAGAATGGCCTTGTTAGGGCATATGCTTCAGCGAATGTTTTCGCCTTTCCTGAAGCGGAAGACAGCGACTTAGCCATCAGTCTTTTCATGTACTGCTTGATATCGCTTGGCAACTCCGGATTCATCTCCAGCGCCAATGCGAGTTTGTGGTTCAGGTGCGCATCCATGAACGCGTGTAGGCTAACTATAGCTGACGGGACAAACCGTGAGAAAGGATGTTCGATAGGTTGTCTGCGAGCATCACAGGCTGCCGCGTCGCGCAGTAGCATGAAAGACTGGAAGTAGCGGTTCGATTGAGAGCCGAGGCTGCGCATGCTCCGTGCGTGGACATTTTCTGCAACTGGTACGATAGCTCTTCGGTCTTGCCGCTTTGTCAATGTCTTTCTCCTGCGTAGGAGACGGAAGTATCTAATGAGGAGTCACTTCGCCCTTAGAGTTACTCAATATGCAGCGGCCTTAAGCTGCCAAGGACGGCGACCCATGAGGCCGCCGTTCGCTTTAGGAAAAGAGCTGCCCAAAAAAGGCGGCAAGATCCTCCTCCATAAGGTGCGCTCACCCCTTTTAGGCGGATAGTGCGCAACCGATCCGTTGACCGCTGGCAAGGCGGTCATGCAGCTATACCACTGTCAACGGTCTGGGGTAGCCGGCGGCTCCCAAGGCTCAAAAGAGCCTAATCAAAGCGTAAGTGAATCAGCTAAAGAAGCTAAGTGCTTGATTTGATTGGCGCGCCCGAGAGGACTCGAACCTCTGACCTCAAGCTCCGGAGGCTTGCGCTCTATCCAACTGAGCTACGGGCGCGTGCCGGAGGGATATAGACCATTCCCGGCCCAGGTCAAAGCCTCCCGGTGGGGGTGCCCTGGGGAGCCCGGCGGCGGACTTGGGCGCTGGGTGGGCGGGGATGGCTTTCTTGGGTGCGGGCATGGCCGGGGCGCAGGCGGGCGGCACGCCGGACAAGCGCAACGAGCTAGCGGCGGCCCGGACGGTCTATGCTGCCGAGCGGACCTCTGTCGTTTGGGTGCGGACAGGGTATCCCGTTCGGGCGCACGGGCGGGGACTGCGGCCGGGCTGCGGGAGTAGCGTTGAGCCGGCAGGCAGCCAGTGGTAAGAAGTAAGACTTCTTATGGAGTTCCACGATGAGTACTGCCCGCCGCATCACCTCCAGGCTCTCGTCGCGCTCGCAGACCGTCATACCCAAGGCGATCCGCGACCGGTTGGGGATCGGGCCGGGCGACGTGATCGCTTTCGACGAGCGTGCGGGGGAGATCGTGCTCCGACCGGTGCGCAAGGTTGCGGCGGACGACCCCTTCGCCACCTTCACCGAATGGTCGAGTGCCGCCGACGAGGAGGCCTATCGCGATCTTTAGGCCGTTCGACGTGGTCGCGGTCCCGTTCCCTTATGTGGAGCGGGAAGCGCGCAAGAGGCGGCCGACCGTGGTCGTCTCCATGCCGGTCCTGGCCGAGCGCCACGGTTTCCTTTGGGTCGTCATGGTGACCAGCGCGGTTGGGCGACCGTGGCCGGAGGACGTCTCGATCGACGATCTGGCCACGGCCGGCTTGCCCAAGCCCTCGGTGATCCGGGCCTGCAAGCTGGCGACCGTGGAAGCGCTGCGGTGTGAGCGCCTCGGCCGGCTCGCCCCCGAGACCGCCGAGGCCGTGGCGGCGATGTTGGCGACCCTGATTGCCGCGAAGGCCTGACCGGCCTAGCGCTCCCGCCTGCCCCCAATGTTAAACATATCGGTTGACCTTCGACGCGGACACGCATATCCTCAACCACATGGTTGAGGATCGTACAGCCGCCCTGGACGGGGTGTTCCATGCGCTGGCCGACCCGACGCGGCGGGCGATGCTGCGGCGGCTGGCCGGGGGGGCGCGGAGCGTGGGCGAGCTGGCCCAGCCCTTCGCGATGAGCTTCGCCGCGGCGTCCAAGCACGTGAAGGTGCTGGAGACGGCGGGCCTGGTGCGGCGGCGGGTGGAGGGCCGGCGGCATGTCTGCCGGCTGGAGACCGCACCGCTGGCGACGGCGGATGCGTGGCTGGAGTTCTACCGCGGCTTCTGGCGCGGGCGGCTGGACGACCTGGCCGCCGCCCTGGCGGCCGAGGACGAGGCAACGGACAAGGGAGAGGTGCCATGAACGCGTACGGACAGGTGATCGAGCCGGGAACGGTGCGGCTGGAGCGGCTGCTGCCGGGGCCCTTGGAGCGGGTCTGGTCCTATCTCACCGAGGGCGACAAGCGGGCCAAGTGGCTGGGCGGCGGTGCCATGGAGTGCCGGGCGGGCGGCGCTTACGAGCTGCACTTTCGCCATGCCGACCTGTCGCCGGTGCAGGAGCCGACGCCGGCACGGTTCGCCGCCATCGCCGACGGCGTGGTCACCCATGGCAAGGTGCTCGCCTGCGAGCCGCCGACGCATTTGTGCATCTCCTGGCCGGAGAGCTCCGGCCCCGCCTCGGAGGTCACCTTCGAGCTGGCGCCGCAGGGCGACGGTGTGCTGCTGACGGTCACCCATCGCCGCCTGCCGAACCGGTCGGCGATGCTGCTGGTCTCCGGCGGCTGGCATGCGCACCTCGAGATCCTGGGCGAG
>CAVYMA010000010.1:0-88620 GCA_963769465.1 uncultured Alphaproteobacteria bacterium | reverse complement strand
GTAAACTTTCGCCGCATTGCTGCGGCCGTATCCGGTGTCAGCGGCCGTTTCCAGCCGTTGTCCCGAACCCCAGGGTAGGTTCCCACGCGTTACTCACCCGTGCGCCGCTCCCCACCGAAGTGAGGCGCTCGACTTGCATGTGTTAGGCGCGCCGCCAGCGTTCGTTCTGAGCCAGGATCAAACTCTCAGCTTCATCCCGGCACCAACTGGCACAAAAGGTCATACCAAAGACCCACCAGCCCAGCTCTCACCAGACCAGCAGGCCCCAAGAGACCCACCATACTTGATGCCACAGACGACAGCCACGCCGCCGCCTGCACATCCCCTCACAACAACCCAACGATGAGAAGGAGCATACCGAGCGAAGCGAGTGGCGCCGCGCAAGCCCGGGGGCTTGCCAGTGCCACGACCACCTCGTTTCGGTGTCCCCGCCAGAAGTGCGGCGGGAGCAGCTATCTAGTCCCGGAGCAGACGGACGGCAAGCCCTTTTTTCACCCCCGGGCCGAGATTTTCCGGGCACCCGCCTTCCTGCTAGAGCCGCGCCGGAACAGCGGGGAGCGCATGATGAACGAGATCGAGGTCGCCGTCGTCGGGGCCGGTGCGGCGGGCCTGGCGGCAGCCCGCCTGCTGCGTGCGGCCGGGGTCGGCGTCGTCCTGCTCGAGGCGCGCGACCGGATCGGCGGCCGGGCCCACACCGACGTTTCCCGCCCTGCCGCCCCCTTCGATCGCGGTGCGTCCTACATCCATGCCGCGGACCAGGGCAACCCGTGGCTGGGCATCGCGCAGGCCCTGGGTGAGCCCGTCGTCCGCGACCCGCGCCGCCGTGCGATCCTGGAGGCGGGTCAGCAGGTCGCGATCGCAGCCTACGACGCAGCACTGGCCGACGCCTGGCTGCGGCTGGCGCGCGCCCAGGGAGCGGCGGGCGCGCAGCTGCCGGATGCGACCCCGGCGCAGCGCTATGCCCGCGCCCTGGTCGGCCCCTGGCTGAGCGGGGTCGCCTGCGCGGACATGGACGCCGCCGATTTCGTGGCCGCGCGCGAGGGCGAGGACTGGCTGGTGCCCGGCGGCTATGGCCGCCTGGTGGCCGCGACCGGTGCGGGTCTCGCGGTCCGCCTCGCCTGCCCCGTGCTGGCGGTCCGCAGCCTTGCCGACCGCGTCGAGCTCGCGACGGCGCAGGGCACGCTGCGGGCCGCGCAGGCCGTGATCACCGTGCCTCTGGGCGTGCTGGCCGACGAGCGCATCCGGTTCGACCCACCGCTGCCCGCGGCGGTGCTTGCGGCACTGGACGGACTGCCCATGGGCAACCTGGTCAAGCTGCGGGTCATCCTGGACGGCGACCCGCTCGGGGTGGCCGAGGGGACCTACGTCACAGCACCGCCGACCGACGAGCGCGCGGTCCTGTGGCTGGCGCGGCCCTTCGGCCGGCTCGAGCTCATGGGCTTTGCCGGCGGCAGCCACGGCGCCGAGCTCGCCGCACTCCCACCCGCGGCACTGCAGGCCGAGGTCGGCCGCCTGCTCGCGGCCATGGCCGGCGGCGACGCGGGCCGCAGGGTCCTGGCCTGCAGCGTCGCCGACTGGCAGGCCGACCCCTGGTCGCTCGGCAGCTACGCCATCGCCCGGCCCGGCGCGGCTTCCGCCCGGGCGAGCCTGCGCGAGCCCCTGGCCGAGCGTCTCTTCTATGCCGGCGAAGCCGCCGCCGCGGACGGCTGGCACGGCACGGTCGCCGGCGCGCATCTGAGCGGCGAGGCGGCAGGCCGCGCCATCCTCGCCGCCAGGGCCTGTCGCGGCCCTGTCATCAAGTAGTGGTGCCATGCCCTCGCGGCACCCCGGCCGGTCCGGGCGAGCCGCCGCCACGCAGCGAGGGAGAAAACCTGAATGTTCCGCACGCCCAGCCGGCCCGCCCGGGCGCTACTGCCGCTCGCCGCCGCACTCGGCCTGTTCGCCGCAACCGCCCAGGCCGCGGACCTCACCGTCTACACCGCCCTGGAGGCCGACCAGCTCAAGACCTTCAAGACGGCGATCGAGGAAGCCAACCCAGACCTCAACATCCTCTGGGTACGCGATTCCACCGGCATCATCACCGCCAAGCTGCTGGCCGAGAAGGCGAACCCCAAGGCCGACGTGGTGATGGGGCTGGCTGCGACCTCGCTGATGCTCCTGGAGAAGGAGGGCATGCTGCTGCCCTACGCGCCGGCCGGGCTGGAGAAGATCACCCCCTCCATGCGCGATCCGGCCGACCCGCCGCAGTGGGTGGGCATGGACGTCTGGGCGTCCGCCTTGTGCTTCAACACGGTCGAGGCCGCGAACAAGAACCTGCCCACGCCGGCGGCATGGGCCGACCTGATCAAGCCCGAGTACAAGGGCCAGGTCGCGATGCCGAACCCGGCTTCGTCCGGCACGGGCTACCTGATGGTCTCGGCCTGGCTGCAGATGATGGGCGAGGATGCCGGCTGGGCCTACATGGACGCCCTGCACCAGAACATCGCCGCCTACACCCATTCGGGCTCCAAGCCCTGCCGCCAGGCGGGTGCCGGCGAGTACGCGGTCGGGCTGTCGTTCGAGTACCGCGCCAACAAGACCAAGAAGGACGGGGCACCGATCGAGATCGTGCTGCCGAAGGAGGGCCTGGGCTGGGACATGGAGGCGACCGCCATCATGAACACCACCAAGCAGCCCGAGGCCGCCAAGAAGCTGGCCGACTGGGCCGTGACGCCCGCCGCCAACGAGCTCTACGCCCAGAACTACGCCATCGTGGCGCTGCCCGGCATCGCCAAGCCCCTGGACCAGGTCCAGGGCGACATCCAGGCGATGCTGATCGAGAACGATTTCGCCTGGGCGGCGGCGAACCGCGAGCGGATCCTGGCCGAGTGGTCCAAGCGCTACGACGGCAAGTCCGAGCCCAAGAGCTGACGCTCCGCGGCGGCTGACAGCGAACCGAGACCGGCGGCGCGCCATGCCGCCGGTCCGTCTGGGGGGAACCGAGCATGGACCACGTGCCGACGACGGCCGAGCCGTACTTGCGGATTCGCGGCGTCACCAAACGGTTCGGGCCGTTCACCGCCCTGGACGATGTCGACCTCGACATCCTGCCGGGCGAGTTCGTCTCGTTCCTCGGGCCCTCGGGCTGCGGCAAGACCACGCTGCTGCGCGCGATCTCGGGCCTGGACGTGCAGACCGCCGGGACCATCCACCAGGGCGGGCGCGACATCTCCACCCTGCCGGTGGCGGAGCGCGACTTCGGCATCGTGTTCCAGTCCTATGCGCTGTTCCCGAACCTCACCATCAAGGACAATGTCGGCTACGGCCTGGTCTCGGCCGGCAAGCCGCGCGCCGAGATCGACCAGCGGGTGCGTGAGCTGCTCGAACTGGTGGGCCTGCCCGAGCAGGCCGACAAGTACCCGGCGCAGCTCTCCGGCGGCCAGCAGCAGCGCATCGCGCTCGCCCGCGCCCTGGCGCTCTCGCCGGGTCTCCTCCTGCTCGACGAGCCGCTCTCCGCACTCGACGCGCGGGTGCGCGCCCGGCTGCGCGGCGAGATCCGCGACCTGCAGCACCGGCTCAAGGTGACCACGATCATGGTCACCCACGACCAGGAAGAGGCCCTCACCATGTCCGACCGGATCGTGGTGATGAGCAAGGGCCGGATCGAGCAGGTCGGCACGCCCGACGAGATCTACAGCCGTCCCGCCACCGCCTTCGTCGCCGACTTCGTCGGCAAGATGAACTTCCTCGACGGCCGGCTGGTCTCGGCGGGGCGTGCCGACGTCAAGGGCGCGGAACTGGACTTCACCGAGCCCGTGCCGCTGGGCCAGGGCTCGCCGGTGACGGTCTGCCTGCGGCCCGAGGACGTCGTCGTGCGCAACCTGCAGGAGCATCCGGGCAACCGGCTCACCGTGCAGGTCGGCGTCATGGAGTTCATCGGCAACCACTTCGCCACGACCCTGCACGCGGTCGGCACCAGCCTCAACTTCTCGGCCGACCTGTCGATGAACGACGTGCGCGACCTCGGCATCGCGTCGGGGGCCACCATCGAGGTGGCGCTGCCGCCCGGGCGGCTGCGGGTGTTCGCCCAGCCGCCTGTCGCCGCCTGAGGCTGGAGGGCGCACCCCATGGCCACCCCGACCCTGGCCCTGCCCGCGGCCGCACCCCTCAAGCAGCAGCTGGGCCGCGAGGACTGGATCATGCGCGGCGCCCTCGTGGCGCTCGGGGCCTGGCTCGTGCTCACCGTCCTCCTGCCGCTCTGGGCGCTGCTGTCCAAGAGCTTCCAGGCGGCCGACGGCAGCTTCGTCGGGCTCGCCAATTTCGGCGCCTATTTCGGCAATCCGGCACTCGCCGCCTCGATCTGGAACTCGCTCTGGATCTCGGTGCTGAGCACCGTGATCTGCGTGCTCCTGGCCTTTGCCTACGCCTACGGCCTGACCCGCACCTGCATGCCGGCGCGCGGCCTGTTCCGCACCATCGCCCAGATCCCGATCCTGGCACCCTCGCTCCTGCCGGCGATCAGCCTGGTCTATCTCTTCGGCAACCAGGGGCTGGCCAAGGGCCTCCTGTTCGGTGCCTCGATCTATGGGCCGATCGGCATCGTCATCGGCGAGGTGTTCTGGACCTTCCCGCATGCGCTGATCATCATCACCACGGCACTGGCGATCTCCGATGCCCGGCTCTACGAGGCGGCGGAAGCGCTGCGGGCGAGCCCGAGCCGGACCTTCTGGACGGTGACCATCCCCGGCGCCCGCTACGGCCTGATCAGCGCCGTGTTCGTCGTGTTCACGCTGGTGATCACCGATTTCGGCGTGCCCAAGGTCATCGGCGGCCAGTTCAACGTGCTGGCCACCGACATCTACAAGCAGGTCGTCGGGCAGCAGAACTTCCAGATGGGGGCCGTGGTCGGCATGATCCTGCTGCTGCCGGCGGTGATCGCGTTCGCCGTCGACCAGGTGATGCAGCGGCGCCAGTCGGCCCTGCTCTCGGCCCGCGCGGTGCCCTACGCGCCCAAGCCGGATCCTTTCGTCGACCGGCTGATGCTCGCGATCTGCGGCACCATCGCCGTGGCGATCCTGGTCATGCTGGGCGTCGCGTTCTTCGCCTCGCTCGCCACCTTCTGGCCCTACAACCTGACGCCCAGCCTCAAGAACTACGATTTCGACATGATGGATGGCGGCGGCTGGGCCAGCTACTACAACTCGCTCAAGATGGCCGCACTCACCGCCGTGTTCGGCACCGCGATCATCTTCACCGGCGCCTACCTGGTCGAAAAGACGCCGCGCTTCCGGCAGGCCCGCGGCTTCGTCCAGTTCCTGGCCCTGCTGCCGCTGGCGGTGCCGGGGCTGGTGCTTGGCCTGGGCTACATCTTCTTCTTCAACAGCCCCGCGAACCCGTTCAATTTCGTCTACGGCACCATGATCATCCTGGTGGTGTGCACGATCTCGCACTTCTACTCGGTGTCGCACCTGACCGCGGTGACCGCACTCAAGCAGATCGACCAGGAGTTCGAGACCGTCTCGGCCTCGCTGCGCGTCCCGTTCTGGCGTACGTTCAGCCGCGTGACCCTGCCGGTGTGCCTGCCGGCGGTGCTGGATATCGCGATGTACCTGTTCGTGAACGCCATGACCACGGTCTCGGCCGTCGTCTTCATCTACGCACCCGCCACCACGCTGGCGGCGATCGCCGTGCTCAACATGGACGATGCCGGCGACGTGGCGCCTGCGGCCGCCATGGCGATGCTGATCTTCTTCACCTCGGCCGTGGTCCGCACCGTCTACATGGCCGTCACGCAGGGCTACCTCGCCCGCTCGCAGGCCTGGCGCAGGCGATGAGCGCCACGCTCGGTCGCTTCGACCTCGCCATCGTCGGTGCGGGCATCTGCGGGCTCGCCCATGCCCTGGCCGCGGCACGCCGCGGGCTGCGGGTGGCGGTGATCGAGCGCGACGCGCAGGCCAACGGCGCCTCGATCCGCAATTTCGGCTTCGTCACCGTGACCGGCCAGCAGGACGGCGACTGCTGGCGCCGCGCCATGCGCTCGCGCGACGTCTGGGCCGAGGTCGCCCCGGCGGCAGGGATCCGGATCGAGCATCGCGGGCTGGCCGTGGCGGTGCGCCGCCCCGAGGCGGTGGCCGTGCTGGAGGCGTTCCGGGCGACCGGGATGGGGGCGGCGTGCGAACTGCTGACCGCGGCCGAAGCCGCCGGCCGCTTTCCCATGCTGGCCGACGACGGCTTGCGTGCTGCCTTGTGGAGTCCGCACGAGCTGCGCGTGGAATCCCGCCGGGCGATCCCGGCGCTGGCGCGGTGGCTGGCCGAGGCCCACGGCGTCAGGTTCTTCTACCAGACCCTGGTCCATGCGGTGGAGCTGCCGGCGCGTCGCCACCACGCGTGGCACGGTCATGGCCGAGCGCTGCGTCGTCTGCCCGGGCGACGATTTTCTCGGGCTCTACGCCGAGCGCTTCGCCGCCTACGGCCTGACCAGCTGCAAGCTGCACATGATGCGGGTAGCACCTTCGGCCGCCCTGCCCCGCTTCAACGCGGCGGTCATGTCCGATCTCGGGCTGGTCCGCTACCTGGGCTATGCCGAGCTGCCCGAGGCCGCGGCCCTCAAGCGCCGGCTCGAGGCCGAGCAGCCGGAGCATCTGGCCCACGGCATCCACCTGATCGCGGTCCAGAGCGAGGACGGCTCGCTGGTGGTCGGCGATTCCCACCATTACGGCCCGACCCCGGACCCGTTCGGGCCCGCCGCGGTCGACGAGCTGATCCTGGACGAGCTGCGCACCGTCGTGGCCCTGCCGGCACCCGCGGTCGCCGAGCGCTGGATCGGCACCTATGCCTCGGCACCGGATCGGCTGATGCTGGTCGACCGGCCGGCCGATCGTGTGCGGCTGGTCGCGATCACCAGCGGCACCGGTGCCAGCACCTCCTTCGCCATCGCCGAGGAGGTCGTCGACGATCTGATGGCGGAGTCGTGAGCGAGATGGACCAGCCCTTCCGTCACCTGAAGGCCGCCGTCTTCGACTGGGCCGGCACCATGGTCGACCATGGCTCGCTGGCGCCGATGGGCGTGTTCGTCGAGGCGTTCGCCCGCTTCGGGGTCGAGCTCACCATCGAGGAGGCCCGCGGCCCCATGGGCATGGCCAAGCGGCCGCACATCGCCCAGCTGATGGCGCTGCCGAGGATCGCCGAGGCCTGGCGCCGCAAGCACGGCCGCGACCCCAACGAGGCCGACATCGACGCGGTCTACGAGGTGTTCGTGCCGATGAACGTCGAGGTGGCCGCTCGCTACTCCGACGTCATCCCGGGTGCCGCTGAGGCCGTGCGCGCCCTGCGCGGACGCGGGCTGAAGATCGGCTCCAGCACCGGCTACACCCGCGAGATCATGGCCCAGGTGACGCCGGTGGCCGCCGCCCAGGGCTACGTGCCCGACTGCCTGGTCTGCACCGGCGACACGCCGGACGGACGGCCGACGCCGTTCATGCTTTATCGCGCCTTCCTCGAGCTCGCCGTCTGGCCGGCCTGGGCCTGCATCAAGGTCGACGACACCGAGGTCGGCATCGAGGAAGGCCGCAATGGCGGCTGCTGGACCGTGGGCGTGGCCGTGACCGGCAACGTCTTCGGCCTGTCCCTCGCGGACACCCAGGCGCTGAGCCCGGAGGCGTTCGCCACGCGGCGCGCCGCGGCCGTCGCGCGGCTCGAGGCCGCGGGGGCCGACTACGTGATCGACGGCGTCGCCGAGATCCTGCCGGTGGCCCACGCGATCGAGGAGCGGCTCGCCCGCGGCGAGCGGCCGTGAACGGCGCCGAGGGCGACGGCAACCTGTCGCCCGCGAGAACGGCCTGGGCCGCGGGCCATCTCGACGCCGCCACGCGCGCGACGCTGGCCGAGGACGAACGCTGGTTCCTCCGGCAGTCCCTGTCGACGCCGTGCCTCAACGTCGCCGTCGAGGCCGCGGGCAGCTGCCTGCGCGATCTGCAGGGCCGCGCGATCCTGGATTTCCACGGCAACAGCGTGCACCAGGTCGGCTACGGCCACCCCAGGGTCGTGGCCGCGATCAAGGCGCAGCTCGATACCCTGCCCTTCTGCCCGCGCCGCTACACCAACCGCGCCGCGATCGATCTCGCCCGCCGCCTCGCCGAGCTGGCACCGGGCGAGCCGGGCAAGGTGCTGCTGGCACCCAGCGGCTCGGCGGCGATCGGCATGGCGCTCAAGCTGGCGCGCCACGCCACCGGACGCCACAAGACGGTCTCGATGTGGGATGCGTTCCACGGTGCCAACCTCGACGCGATCTCGGTCGGCGGCGAGGCGCTGTTCCGCAAGGACGCCGGGCCGCTGCTCCCCGGTGCGGAGCATGTCCCGCCGCCCGGGCTGGCGAGCCGCTTCTTCGGCGGCGACGGCCGCGCCCACGAGCGGCTGGCCGACTACATCGATTATGTCCTGGCGATACAGGGCGACGTCGCGGCGGTGATCGCCGAGCCCATGCGCTGGACCACGGTCGAGCCGCCGCCGCCGGACTTCTGGCCCCGGGTGCGCGCGAGCTGCGACCGGCACGGCACGCTGCTCGTGTTCGACGAGGTGCCGAGCTGCCTCGGCCGCACCGGCACCATGTTCGCCTGCGAGCAGGTGGGCGCCGTGCCCGACATGCTCGTCCTCGGCAAGGGCCTGGGCGGCGGGATCATGCCCATGGCCGCCCTGATCGCCCGGTCCGGGCTGGACGTGGCGGCCGACCGGGCTCTGGGCCACTACACCCACGAGAAGAGCCCGGTCGGGTGCGCCGCAGCACTGGCGACCCTGGCCGTGATCGAGGAGGAGGACCTGCTCGGTGCTGCCCGCCGGCTCGGCCGCCACGCCCGCGAACGGCTCGACGTCATGGCGGCCCGGCACGGTGCCATCGCCGAGGTGCGCGGGCTGGGCCTCTATCTCGGCGTCGAGATCGGCCGGCGCGGCGACGCCAGGGCCGAGGCGGCGGCCGAGCGCGTCATGTATGCCTGCCTCGAGCGCGGGCTGAGCTTCAAGCTCGGCGGCGGCAACGTGGTGACCTTGTGCCCGCCGCTCACCATCCGCCAGCCCGATCTCGATCGTGCGCTGGATATCCTCGATGCCGCGATCGCGGCCGAGAACTGAACGTCAGCAGGGTGAGCAGCTCGGCGTAGGCGCGGAACAGCGCGTCCAGCATCTTGGTCGCTCCGGCTTGGTCGCCCATGACGGCGGGCGTCTGCGCCTATGAGATGCATTGACATCGGGACGGGCACAAACGATGGTTTCTCGCCTGAACTGTTAGATTATCTCGTATGTCGACAACTCGCCTCCCCTCCCTCAACGCCCTGCGGGCCTTCGAGGCGGCAGCCCGGCACGGCAGCCTGTCGCGTGCGGCGGACGAGCTGCACGTCACCCATTCCGCGATCAGCCACCAGATCAAGGCGCTGGAGACCGAGCTGGGCGTGGCGCTGCTGCGGCGGGTCGGGCGCGGCGTCGAGGCCAACGCCGTGGGCCAGCAGCTCGAGGCGGCACTTGGCGATGCGTTCGCCCGGATCGCGCGCGCGGTCCGGCTGGCCCGGCAGGGTGAAGGCGGCGGCATCCTGACCGTGAGCGTCGAGCCGTCCTTCGCCGCACGCTGGCTGGTGCTGCGTCTGGGGCGGTTCCACGCCGCCAACCCACAGATCGACCTGCGCCTGTCCGCGACCAGCGCAATGGCCGACTTCGCACGCGAGGACGTGGACCTCGCGATCCGCTACGGCCGCGGCGACTGGCCGGGTCTGCAGGCGGAGCGGCTCCTGGAGCTCAAGGGCTTTCCCGTGTGCAGCCCCAGCCTCCTGGCCGCCGGGCCGCCGCTGCGCCATCCCGGCGATCTCGGCCGCCACACGCTGCTGCACGAGGACGACGGCGCGTTCTGGCGCCAATGGCTGGACGCGGCGGGTGCCTTGGCGGTCGATGCCAGCCGCGGACCGCGGTTCGACGACACGCATCTGGCGCTCGCGGCGGCGGAAGCCGGACAGGGCGTGGCGCTGGGCGACGAGGCACTGGCGGCGGCGGAGCTGGCCCAGGGTCGGCTGGTACGCCCCTTCGCCACGGCGATCGGCACCGACAAGGCCTACTGGCTGGTCCATCCGCCGGAAGCGATGGCCCGGCCGAAGGTCGCCGCATTCCGGAGCTGGCTCCTGGCGGAGGCCCGGGCCGGATGATGGGCGTCAGGGGTCCGGTGCGATCAGGTTGCGCAGTTCGCGCCCGACCCCCTCGACGCCGCTCTTGACCGCGTCCAGCGCGTCCCCGACCGGCGACGTGCTCGCCTGCGGCGGTCTGGCGGCGAGTGCCAGGCAGGCGTTGTTGCCGCCGCTGCCGAAGTCGACGAAGGCACCGATCGCGGCCGGCGGGAAGATCACCGAGCCCAGCAGGCTGGCGAGGCGACGGGCAGCGTCGCTCTCGTCGAGGCCGAAGGTCGGATCCGCGATGGGGCCACGGACGGTGACCGGGACCGCCAGGTTCAGGTCCAGCGACTTCGCCTGCGGGCTCAGCACGAGATCGAGCCGGTCATGGGCGAGGTCGACCGTGCCGTGCGCCACCAGCGTGGTGAAGTCGGTATCCAGGATCAGCGACGGACGCGCGGTTCCCTGGGCGATCGGCATGTCCAGGGCGGCGCAGCGGATGGCCGCGGCGTCATCCTGACCGCCCCCGGTCACGCTCGCCAGCAATTGGCGCAGCCCGCCGGCGAGCCGTTCCACGAGCTCGGTACCCATCCGCCCCTCGTCCATCAGGAAGCGCAGGTGACCCTCCGCACCTGCCCGCCAGGCCGCGGTCGTGGGTCCGCTCGCCCGCGAGCGTCGCCCGCAGCTCGCCACGCCCGTCGACCAGCGGCGCCACGCCCAGGCCCGCCAGGAGCTTGCCGACATCGAGCTCAGTGGCCGACGCGTCCAGCGCCACCCGCTCGGGCTCGCTGCCGCCGTCGAGGAGCAGCTTTCCGCGCCAGGCGCTGCCGAACAGCTCCGCCGCCAGCGGGTCGATCTCCAGCCGGCCCGCGCGCAACCTGCCCGTCGCGGTGACCGCGCGCAGCACATGGCCCGCCAGCACCAGCTCCTCGGCGCGCAGCTTCACGTCCGCGTCCAGGGCGGTGAGGATGGCCAGCACGCCCGGCCCCGGCCGTGGCTCGGGACCGGACCGGGTGCCCTCCAGGTCGAGGAAGGTGGCGAGGTCGAGGCGCGGGCTGGCGAGGTCGGCCTGCAGCACGCTTTGCTCGGGCGCCCAGTCCAGATGCGCGCTGCCGGTCAGCGTCGTGTCACCCAGGGTGAAGGTCAGAGCACTCAGCCCGGCTGCCTCGAGGGCACCGGACAGCACCTGCTCGACCTCCGCGACGCGAGCGGCGAGGTGGGCCGGCACGCCGTCCAGCGTTCCGGTGGCCTCCAGTTCGCCATCGCCGGTTCCAGCGAGGCGCCCCTGGGTGATGGCCAGGACCGTGACCTCGCCCGTATCGCGGCTCCGGTAGCGCACGGTTCCGTCGTCGACCGTGATCAGCGCGCAAGACCGGGCCGGCCGCAGCTCCCTCGGGGGCGCTGGCGGCGGCGGCCGGCGGCTGCAGGCTCCAGTTGCCGATGCCGTGTGCGTCGCGCTCGAGCTCGAGGACCGGCTGGTGCAGGCTCAGCCGGTCGATGGCCAGATGGCCGCCCAGGAGCGACCACAGATGCAGCTGCACCTCGATGCTGCGCACCTCGACCAGCGAAGGCGCGCTGGCGCCGGCGGCGTTGGCCAGGGCCACGCGCTCGACCGTGACGGTCGGCGCGAGACCCCAGCGCACGCTCACCGGCCCGCCGATGGTCAGCTTGCGGCCGGTTCCCGCCTCGATGCGCTGTGCTACCACGCGCTGCAGGTAGCCGCCGTCGATCGCGCGCAGCCCCAGCCAGGCGACCACGGGCACGGCCAGGACCACGAGCAGAAGCAGGGCGAGCAGGGTGCGGCCGCGCATGGTGCGCTCCAGCGGTGATCTCGGACCTGCTATCGCACAGGGACATGGCTGCGCCCAGCTCGGGCGTTGACCCTGCGCAGGCGATGGCCTATCACACCGCGCGCTCCACCGAGGCCCGCTTGCGCCTCGCGTCCCGTCACGCGATGCATTCCGGCCGAGCCGCGCCTGACCCGACCCCAAGGATTGCCACGATGGCCGTTCCGAAACGCAAGACCTCGCCCTCGCGCCGCGGCATGCGCCGCGCCCATGACGCGCTGACCGCCCCGGCCATCGTCGAGGACAAGGATTTCGGGCGAGTTCCGCCGCCCGCACCATATCGACCTGAAGACCGGCATGTACCGCGGCCGGCAGGTCATCGTGCAGAAGGCCGCGACCGAGGAAGAGTGACCCTCCGAGGCAGAGCACCGTCCTTCCCGGACGGGCGCTCAGCCGATCGAGCCCGGGCCGTCGAGGAGGATCACCCGCCGCAGCATCGGCGCCTCCCCGCCGGGCTTCGCCAGATCATAGCGTCCATCGCTCTCCCGCAGCTGCGGGACCTCGCCGGGCTCCACCGGCCTCGCCTGCACGCGCGACGCTCCCAGAAGGTCGCGCCACGCCTCGACGAACTGGCCGGTGACCAGGATGGTCGCCGGGCTGGGCATGCGGTTCGAGGCGGGCGGCCACCAGGAGCGCCAGGCCGGCGCGGGCCTGCGCACGCGGCCCCTCGCCCGCCAATTCGATGAACCCCGCATCGCCGCCGAAGCGCAGGTCGCACGCATAGTCGGAGCGGAGCAGGCGCTGGCGCAACGCCAGGGCCGCCATCACCACCTGGCGCGGGTTGGGATCGATCAGCAGCGCGGAATCGCCGTCGGTAGCCCGGGCGACCGCGAGATCGCGGCCGGCCTCCGCCACCGCCTCGGCGAAGAACCCGGGAAACGAGGCGCCGGCGATCGGGTCCTGGAAGATAGCACCCGCCCCGCGCACGTCGCCCTTGAGCACGAACTGGATCTGCCGGGCGGCACGCCACGGCCGGTCGGCGCCGATCACGTTGAGCTTGTCGAGGTGGCGGAAATAGTCCGGATTGTAGCCGCCGATGAGCAGGTCCAGGGCCGGGTGGACCAGGAAATGCTCGGCGTCGGGCAGGACGTCGTTGCGGTCGAGCGGCACCTCGCCGGGATGGCGGAAATGCTGGACCAGCTCGGCCGTCTCCGGGTGCATGCCGACATAGCCCAGGAGCCCGATCTTGAACATGCTGGCGAAGACATGGCAGCGCACCGGGCCGCCGCCATGCTTGCCGGCGTAGAGCTCGTCATATTCGAGCTCCAAGAGCTCGAGCTCGCCGCGCGGGATGACGTTGCGGCGGATCAGGCGGAACAGGATCTCGCGGTCGAGCTGCGGCAGGTGGGGCGCCATCTCGGTGATGAAGCCCTGGGCGATCGCGGCGGCGCTGCGCGCGATCTGCTGGCGCACGGTCTCGCGCGTGCGGCGGCGCGGGTCGAGTGCGGCCAGGTCCCGGCCGATGAACGCGATGTCGCGCGGCCGCCGGAAGGTGTGCCGGATCCAGAACGCGCCCACGTCCTCGAGATCGCCCGTGGTCTGATGGACGATCGTCGTCGCGTCGGCGCCGAGGAAACGGACCCAGGGGTCCTTGGCGGACGGGTCGACCAGGTTGCGCTTGCGCTCGGCGTCGATGTTCTTGCGGATGATCTCGACCAGGTCCTCGGGGCCGTAGTGCAGGTCCAGCGCCGAGCCGGCCAGCTGCAGGCCCAGGGGGTTGCCCAGGAAGCTGCGCTGGAACACCTCCTTCCGGATCGAGGCGAAGATCTTGACGTGGTTGTTGATGGCGTGGAGGTCGCGCGCGGCCAGGGCGATGCCGACCTGGGCGAAGTGCCAGTAGCTGCGGTAGATCGCCCGCTGCTCCTCGCTGTCGCCGGGATCGGCGGCGAGGAAGTCCTCGAAATACTCGTCGATGTTGTCGACGTACATGGCGATCGAGCTGTGGACCCGGCGGAACACCGGCAGCAGGTGCGCCACATAGTCCTTGAACGCGGCGAAATAGGCGTCGCGCGGCAGGGCCAGGAGGTTGGTGAACAGGTCGCAGGCGCTGCGCAGGTTCTCGTTGCGGACCACCTTCTCGAGCGGCCCGGACAAAGGCGGGCAGACGCCCAGATGCTTCTCGACCGCCAGGGTCAGCGCGATCGACCACAGGGCCTTCCAATAGGCCTCGGTCTCGCGGACCGCCCCATACTCGCGGTGGCTCATCAGGTCGGGATTGGCGCTGGGCTTGTCGACCAGGGCGCGCTCGGGAAGCATGGTGCCGTAGCGCTGCCGCATCGACTGCCGCTTGGCCTTGAGCAGCAGCGTCTTGCCGAAGCCCTTGGGGGCGATGATCAGCATCTCCTCGGTCGAGGAGGGATCGAGGAAATCGGCGATCTGGTTGTTGAGGTGCAGCAGCTGCCCGTGGAACTGGTCGAGGTCCTCGGGCTCGATGTCCTTCGCGTCGACGACCCAGGGTTTCAACGCATTCCTCCAGCCGACCTCGGACGCTGCCGGTGGCCGGCGCGCCTGTCAACGACCGCCGGTGGGCGGTTGAACGCTACGGGCTGAGGTACGGCGGGCGTCTGGTAGCGGAGGAGGGATTTGAACCCCCGACCAAGGGATTATGATTCCCCTGCTCTACCACTGAGCTACTCCGCCGCCGCGTGCCGGCAGATCGGCCCGACCTGCGCGGCCCGCGTCACTTAGGGACGGGTCCCCAACCTGTCAAGCGCGTGCCCATCCGACCTCCGGTCGCGCGGGCGAACGCCGCCGGACGCCGCCGAACGCCTCCCAGAATGCGAAGCAGGAACCGCGCCGGCTCAAGCCGACCAAGCGCTGCGAGTGTGGCTGGATTAGGCGCAACTACCTGATATCAGTCGCTTTTTCGATCAACTCGGCTGTTGGCACGACCGTTGCGCATGGGTGGGCACCATCACCGTCCATGGATTGGCCACGATGTCCCGCTGCCGGCTCTACCTGGTTCTGCTCGCCTGTCCGCTCGGCTCTCCGGCGGCGCAGGAATTCAGGCCAAGCGAGGCGAGCGAATTCCAGCGGCCCCTCGGCTTCAGCTCGCAGAGCGACCTTGCCCGCCCGGTGGAAACGAGTCGCGACGCCAGCGGCAACGGCGTCGCCATCCGGCGTGGGCAGGCCAGCGCCCTAGCACCCGGCAACATGCTCAACGTCACGGTGCAGGGCAGCGGCAACACCGTCGTGGTCAACAGCAGCCAGGTGAACAGCGGCGCGAGCAGCGCCATCCTCGTGCTCAATGGCCAGTTGGGCCTGGGGGGCTGAGCCATGGCCTTGGTCGCTCGCGCGGTCCTCGGCGCACTCGGCCTCCTCGCCGTGGCGGGTTGCACCGAAATGCCGCTCAACGCGGACGGCAACTACGTGCGGGCCGTCGGCAATGCCCGGGTGACGGACAATCCGACCAGCTACTCGAGGTCGTTGGCCTGCCTGAGCGACCGGCTCGGCGCCGCGTTGCGCGACCGGTTCGCCTACACGGTCGGCCGGATCGAGGACTACACCGGCAAGGACGACTACTACACCGGCCGCGTGGTCACCCAGGGTGCGGCGCTGATGGCGATGTCCGCCCTGCGCAAGGCCGGCTTGCGCCAGGTCGAGCGGTTCGACACCAGCGTCGCCCAGGCAGAGCTGCAATACGCCAACAACAAGCTGATCTCGGACGAGAACAAGCCGTTCCGGGAGATCCTTTCGGGCTCCATCGAGGGCAGTGACTTCTATCTGGTCGGCGGCATCACCGAGCTGAACTTCAACATCTTCTCCAGCTCGGTAGATGTGCTGATCGACAAGTTCAGTATCGGTGGCCGCTTCTACGTCCTCAACGTTGGCCTTGATCTCAGGCTGGTCGACACGCGCAGCCTCGAGGTCGTCGACGTGGTCAGCTACCAGCAGCAGATCATGGGCCGCGAGCTTCGCGCCGGCCTGTTCGAATTCCTGGACGGCGACAAGCCGCTCGACATCGGGATCGGCGAGCGAACCCAGGAGCCCATCCAACGCGGCGTGCGCGCGGTTGTCGAACGCGCCGTGGTGGAGCTGGTCGGCAAGCAGCATGGCTTGGAGCCTGCCGCGTGCCTGCCGGCCTTCGACCAGCCGAAGACGGACTAGGCACCGTCTTCGCTCTTCCCCAACCCAAATCCGCAGGAGCGGAATCATGTCGAAGCCCATCTACAAGCTCGTCCTCGGCGCGGCGCTCGTCGCCCTGGCCGCACCCGCGATTGCCAAGGACGACGTCAAGGTGAACGTCCCCGAGGTGGCCGCGGTCCTCAACGGCCAGCTCAACACCGGCGATCTCGTGGCCACCTTGGACTCGAACATCCAGGGCGTTGGCGGCGACGCGAGCGCCACGGCCGCTGCCATCGGCAACTCGCTGTCGGTGACGATGAACAGCGTGGGCGACCTGTCCGGCGTCGGCTCGGTGCAGAAGAACACGGGCGACGCGACCGCGCGGCTCACGTCGCGGATCGACGGCATCGCCGGCGACGCCTCGGCCACCGCCGCCGCGATCGGCAACAGCGCCTCGGTCACCATCGGCGTCAGCGTCGAGTGACCTTGGCAGAGCAGGTGTCGCCCGATCTCGGGCGACACCTCTCCCGCGTGGAGGCGCGCCCATGAGATTTCGCCTATCGCCAATCGTCCTGCTGGCCGCCGGCCTCGTTCTCGGTCAAGCCGCCGCGGGCCAGGATCGCCTGCCGGAACCTGGGGTCGATGCCACGCGCGACCCTGGCCCGACCTATTTCTTCACCCGCGACGGGCAGCTGGCCGGCGTGGCCCGGCGGCGGGGACAAAGTCTCCTGTTCTACGGACCGCGAGGCGACTTCCTGGGCGCCGGCCGACGGTTCAGCGACACGGTGCTGTTCTACGGCGCGACGGGCGACGTGGCCGGGGCCGCACGCCGCCCGGGCCAAAATGCGCCCGCAGCGGACATCCGCAGCCAGCTCGAAATCACGCCTGACGCGGCGCTCGGACCGACGCTGCTCCTGGACGCCACAGGGACGGTGATGGGAGAGCGGCAGGACATCCTGCCGTCGATCGAGCGGCCCGACCGCCAGTTCGACAGCTTGGCCCCACTCGACCTCGGGACCTACGGCGCAGGCGTCGGAGCGGCGCCCTGAGCAGCGGCACCAGCCGGCTGCTGTTCGATGGTTTGCCACGCGGCCGAGACCCGGTCGATCCAGCCACCGCCCATCAGCCGGCTGCCGTCATAGCAGACGCAGGCTTGACCGGGCGCGACACCCGCCTGCGGCTCGGCGAACGCGATCCGGGCATCGCCGCCCGCACCGAGCTTGATCACGCCCGGCACGGCGGGCTGATTGTAGCGGTGCTTGACGGTCACGTCGGCGACGGTGGCGGGGGCAGCGAGCCAATTGAGCCCGGTCAGATCGGCCGCAACGGAGCAGCCGGCGCCGCGAGGGCCGACGAAGATGCGGTGGGCCACGCTGTCGATGCCGACGACATAGAGGCGCTCTCCGTCCGCGACGTGCAGGCCCCGGCGTTGGCCGACCGTGAACCGTGCCGTGCCATCGTGCCGGCCGAGCGGTCGGCCATCGACGTGCACGATCTCGCCGGGCACGAACGCATCCGGCCGCAGGCGCTCGACGACAGCACTGAAATGGCCGGAAGGCACGAAACAGATGTCCTGGCTGTCCGGCTTGGCGGCGACCGGCAGCCCGAAGCGCTCGGCGAGGCCGCGCACCGTTGGCTTGTCGAGCCCCCCGAGCGGGAAGCGAAGGAACGCCAGCTGCTCGGCCGTGGTGGCGAACAGGAAATAGCTCTGGTCCTTGGCGAGGTCCGCGGCACGGTGCAACTCGGGTCCCAGGGGTCCCTGCTCTCGGCGCACATAGTGGCCCGTTGCCAGAGCAGCCGCACCCAGGTCGCGAGCGATGCCGAGCAGGTCCGTGAACTTGATCCGCTCGTTGCAGCGCACGCAGGGGATGGGGGTCCGGCCGGCGGCGTAGGCGTCGGCGAAGTCCTCGATCACGGCCGCACGAAACCGGGCCTCGAAGTCGAGCACGTAGTGGGCGATACCCAGCCGTGCCGCGACCTCGCGCGCGTCGTGGATGTCCTGGCCGGCGCAGCAGGCACCCTTGCGGCCGGCGGCGGCACCATGGTCGTAGAGCTGCAGGGTGACGCCCACCACCTCGTAGCCGGCCTCGGCGAGCAAGGCGGCGGTCACCGAGCTGTCGACCCCGCCCGACATGGCCACCACGACGCGCCCGCCGGCGGGCACGCCGTCGAGGATGCCGACGGCGGTCACGACCAGCCCAGGAGCGTGCTGCGGGGCACGGCGACGGTGAGCCCGTCCAGCGCCGGCGTCAGCCGGAGCTGGCAGCCCAGGCGCGAGTTCGCCTGCACCTCGGCCGCGAGGTCGAGCATGTCCTCCTCCTCGGCCGAGGGCGGCGGCACGAGATCGACAAAGGCGTCCTCGACCACGACGTGGCAGGTGGCACAGGCCATCGAGCCGCCGCAGGCGCCCTCGATCTCGAGATCGTGGATGCGGGCCACGTCGAGCAGGGTCAGGCCAGCGGCCACGTCGTAGCTGCGCGTGCTGCCATCCGGCAGCCGGAAGGTCACTTTCGGCACGGCGGGACCGTTGGGCTCAGACCGAGAAGCTCTCGCCGCAGCCGCAGCGCGCCTTTTCGTTGGGGTTGCGGAACACGAACTGGGCGCCGAGCTTGTCCTGGACGAAGTCGAGCTCGGTGCCGAGCACGTACATCACCGCCCGCGGCTCGATCACCACCTTGATGCCGTCCGTCTCGACCACCTCGGCGCCGGGCTCGATGTCCTTGGCGAACTCCAGCTGGTAGCTGAAGCCGGAACAGCCCGACGGCTTGACGCCCAGGCGCAGCCCGATCGCACCTTCGCCGCTGGTCGCCATCAGCTCCCGGACCCGGCTCGCGGCCGCCGGCGTCAGCGAAATCGCAGCCCGTGCCATGTCCACCCCATTCGCACGCCGCCCGGCATCCGGGCACGACATCCGCCACTATGTCGGCATGCGGGGGCGTTAGACAAGGCTCGGCATGGCGGCTCAGCCGACCCCGACCCGCCCACCGCCGGCGATGCGGGCCTCGCTCAGACCCGCCCGGGCGCGCTGGATCAGCAGCTCCAGGCCTTCCTTCCGGCCGAGCGCCGTGGCGATGCCGATGCTGGCGGCCAGCGGCATGCCGGTGGCCAGCCCGGTGGCCGCGACATAGGCGCAGAGCCGGCGGGCCAGTCGGCTGGCCCCGTCCAGGCCGGTGCTGGGCAGCAGCACGACCAGTTCGCCCGCATGCCAGCGGGCCATGATGTCGGTGGGCCGCAAGGCGAGGTTGGCCGCGGCCACGATCGCCTTGAGGCGGGCCTCCTCCGGGTCCGGTCCGCCGTCGGCGGTCAGGAGCAGGAGCGACAGGCGCTGGCCGTAGCGGATGCGACGCGCCACCTCGTCACGGGCGCGAAGTGCCAGGTAGACGCGGTTGTGGCAGCCCAGCGAGGGGTCGGAGATCGCCACCTCGAGGAGCAGGCTCGCCTGCGCCCGCCGCTGGAACTCGGTCCGGCGCCGCGACGGGGTTTCCCCGCCACGGCCCCGATCCACGGGCGGCGGACCGCCAGCGGCTTCGTCAGGCTCCGCCATCCGTCCAGTCCCTGGTGGGCGATCGAGCGCGAACCTAGCGGGCGAACCTTCAAGAAATCGTTGCGACGGTGGTGTCGCGGGACGCCCGCGGGGCCGGCAGCGCGGACCAGGCGGCGACGAAGCGGTCGACATCCGCCGGCAGGCTGCTCCAGCCCAGGCTGACCCGGATCGCGGCACCGGCGTGGTCCGCGGGCAGGCCCATGGCGGCCAGGACGTGGGACGGCCCGATCCGCCCCGAGGAGCAGGCGGCACCGACGCCGACGGCGATGCCGGCGAGATCCAGGGCCATCATCTGCAGATCGCCGGCGAGGCCCGGCGTGACCAGGCAGGCGATGTTGGGCAGCCGCGCCGCCGTGCCGCCGGCAATCTCGACCTCGGGGCGGCGGGCCCGGGCCAGCCGCTCCAGGCGATCGCGCTCGGCCGCCATCGCCTGCCAGTCGGTCGTGAGGCTTGCAGCGGCAGCGAAGCCCACGATGCCCGGCAGGTTCGGCGTGCCGGCGCGGCGCCGCCCCTCCTGCCCGCCCCCGCGCAGCAAGGCCGCCGGCTCCACCGCCGGCGCCAGCACCAAAGCGCCGATCCCGGGCGGCCCGCCCAGCTTGTGCGCCGAGAGGCTGACCAGATCGGCACCCAGCCCGGCCGGGTCGCAGGGCAGCTTCCCGAAGGCCTGCGCGGCGTCGCAATGCAGGAGGGCCCCGTGCGGCATGGGCGAGCCTCGCCGCCTCGCGCACCGGCTGCAGCACGCCGGTCTCGTTGTTGGCGAGCATGACCGAGACCAGGCCCGGGCGCACGCGCGCGAGCAGGTCGGCCAGCGCCGCGAGGTCGATCACGCCGTCGGCGTCCACCGGAATCCGCGGCGCGTCGGGCGCGTTTTCCAGCACGCTCGCATGCTCGACCGCTGCCACCAGCCGGGGGCCGGGAAAACCCAGCAGCGCCAGGGCATTGGCTTCGGTGCCGCCGCTGGTGAACACCACGCGCTCGGCCGTCACACCCATCCGCTCGCCGATCGTGCGGCGGGCGCCCTCCAGGAGCGCGCGCGCATGCCGGCCCGGCCCGTGCGGCGATGACGGGTTGCCCGCGGTCGTCAGCACGTCCGCCATCGCCGCCGCGACCTCGGGGCGCACCGGCGATGCCGCGGCATGATCGAGATAGACCGGTGTCGGCCGGCCCGGTCCCGCCCCAGGCGGGCGCATCGGTTCAGGAACGGTTGGCGGCCGCGCGTGCCGGCTCGCGTCCGGCCTCGCGGTCGGCGGCGGTGCCGAGCCGCTCCTCGAGTTCGCGCACCCGCTCGGTGAGCCGCTCGAGGCTGCGCGTGACGGGATCGAGCGCCATGCTGCCCGGCGTGGTGCCGTAGGGCGAGAAGCAGAACGCGTCGTCGGGCACCGGCTGCGGCCCGGTCGGCCGGGCCGGGATGCCGACGACGGTCACCCCCGCCGGCACCTCCTTGACCACCACGGCGTTGGAGCCGATGCGGGCGCCGTCACCGACCGTGAACGGGCCGAGCACGGCAGCGCCGGCGCCGACGACCACCCCGTTGCCCAGGGTGGGATGGCGCTTGCCGGGATCGAGGCTCACCCCGCCCAGCGACACGCCCTGATAGAGCGTCACGTCGTCGCCGATCTCGGCGGTCTCGCCGATCACCACGCCCATGCCGTGATCGATGAAGAAGCGGCGGCCGATCACCGCACCGGGATGGATCTCGATGCCGGTCATGAACCGCCCGACCTGGGACACGAAGCGTCCGGCCAGCTTCCACCCGCGCAGCCACAGCGCATGGGCGATGCGGTGGAAGATCAGGGCATGCACGCCAGGGTAGCAGAGGACCACTTCGAGCCGTGAGCGCGCGGCTGGGTCGCGCTGGAACACCGCCTCGACATCCTCGCGGAGACTCTTGAACATCGACCTCGGCCTGCTATATGCCACCGTCGCTCTCGTGGCAGGCTGCCATGTCATCCGAACCTGCCGGCGCAGGACGTGTGTACGGGTATGCATGGCCACACCTTCGCACCCGGCCGGCCGGCAAGTGCCATATAAGTGGGCGCGGATGCGGTCAACGTCCAGACGCAGGCGTCTGCGGTGAAGCGAGACGATGGGCGAGGGAACGTGCACTGGAGAGCTGAATGCCCGAAGTGATCTTCAACGGCTCTGACGGGCGGCTGGAAGGTCGTTATGTTCACGGCGAGGGTCCGACCCCGCCGCTCGCGATGATCCTGCATCCGCATCCGCTGCATGGCGGGACGATGAACAACCGCATCGTCTACAGCCTGTTCCACATGTTCTCGCGGCGCGGCTACTCGGTGCTGCGGTTCAACTTCCGCGGCGTCGGCCGCTCGCAGGGCGTGTTCGACCACGGCCAGGGCGAGCTGCGCGATGCCGCCGCCGCCCTCGACTGGATGCAGCACCACAACCCCAACAGCAGCGGCTGCTGGGTCGCCGGCTTCTCGTTCGGCGCCTGGATCGCCATGCAGCTGCTGATGCGCCGGCCCGAGATCGTGGGCTTCATGTGCGCCAGCCTGCCGGCCAACATGTACGACTTCTCGTTCCTCGCCCCCTGCCCTGCCTCGGGCCTGATCGTCCACGGCGAGAAGGACACGGTGAGCCCGCCCGATTCGGTGGTGAAGCTGGTCAACAAGCTCTCGCAGCAGCGCGGCATCGTCATCGACTACAGCTGCCTCGAGAACGCCGACCACTATTTCACCGACCATCACCAGGAGCTGGAGGCGATCAGCGAGGCCTATCTCGACAAGCGCCTCAAGCCCACCGAGCGGCCGATGGCCATGGCGCGCTGAGCGCCCGACAACCGGCGGATCCGACATGAGCGGCCTCAGGTCCGAACTCCTGCGCACGCTGGAGGCGCGGGGCTACATCCATCAGTGCACCGATCTCGCCGCCCTCGACGCACTGGCGGCCGGGGGCGTGGTCACGGCCTATGTCGGCTACGACTGCACGGCCGACAGCCTGCACATCGGGCACCTGGTCAGCATCATGATGCTGCGCCACCTGCAGCGTGCCGGGCACCGGCCGATCGCGCTCGTGGGCGGCGGTACCACCAAGGTCGGCGATCCCTCGGGCAAGGACGAGAGCCGCCAGCTGCTGACCGCAGGAGCAGATCGACGCCAACAAGCGCGGGATCGAGGCGTCGCTGGCCAAGTTCCTCGATTTCGGCCCCGGCGGGGCGATCCTGGCCGACAACGACGCGTGGCTGAGCGGGCTGGGCTACATCCCGTTCCTGCGCGACTTCGGCACCCACTTCACCATCAACCGCATGCTCACCTTCAATTCGGTGAAGCTGCGGCTCGAGCGCGAGCAGCCGCTGACGCTGCTCGAGTTCAACTACATGGTCATGCAGGCCTACGACTTCCTCGAGCTGTCGCGGCGCCATGGCTGCCGGCTGCAGATGGGCGGCTCGGACCAGTGGGGCAACATCGTCAACGGCGTCGAGCTGGGGCGGCGGATCGACGGCAGCCACCTGTTCGGGCTCACCACGCCGCTGATCACCACCGCCTCGGGCCAGAAGATGGGCAAGACGGCGGCGGGTGCGGTCTGGCTGGACGGGTCCCGGCGCACGCCGTTCGAGTACTGGCAGTTCTGGCGCAACACGGAGGATGCCGATGTCGGCCGCTTCCTGCGCCTGTTCACCGAGCTGCCGCTCGACGAGATCGACCGGCTGAGCGCGCTCGACGGGGCCGAGCGCAACGAGGCCAAGAAGGTCCTGGCGTTCGAGGCGACCAGGCTCTGCCATGGGGTCGACGCGGCCGAGCAGGCCGCCGCCGCGGCGCGCGCCGTGTTCGAGGGTGGCGGCGAGGGCATGGCCGGGCTGCCGGTGGTCGACTGCGACGCGGCCCGCCTGCGCCAGGGCCTGCCCGTGATCGAGCTCCTGTTCGTGGCGGGCCTCGCCGCCTCCAACAGCGAGGCGCGGCGGCTGGTGCGCGGCGGCGGCGCGCGCCTCAACGACGAGCCGGTCACCGACGAGACCGCGACCGTCGATCTCGCGGCCGTTCGCGACGGGCACATCAAGCTGTCGGCCGGGCGCAAGCGCCACGTGCTGGTGCGCCCGGGCTGACCTAGCGTTCGTCGATCCGTCCGCTGTCCTGGGTGTCGGCGGTGAACGCGCCGAACAGGTCGCGCACCATGCCCGGCACCAGGGCGGCCAGCGGGTTCACCCCGATCTGCGGCTCCCCGATCGGCCCGCGGACGCTGAAGGTGGCGGCGAGGGCCGCGTCCGAGCGCGAGCCGGAGAGGATCTGGCCGATGATCGGGATCCGCCCGATGATCCGGTTGACCGTGTAGGCCGGCGCCACCGTGCCGGTGATGTCGACCTGGCTGCGGCCGAGGTCGATGGTCCCGTCGGCGCGCGCGCCGATGTCGCTGCCGACGAGGCGGGCCTGCTCCAGCGTCACCACATCGCCCTGCAGGCGGAAGGGCACCACCAGACGGGTGACCGGCACGCCCTGCCCGGAAAGGGCATTGGCAAGGCCGCTGAACGACGCCAGCGAGATGATGCGGGCGATGGTCGGCGCACCCCACAGCGTGAAGTTGCGGATCTTGAGGTCGCCATTGGCCGCGAGGGCGCCCTTGGTCTGGTCGACGTCGGCCGACAGCCTGAAGGTCCCGCCGCGGATGCCGTTGTCCGTGGCGGCGAACCCGCGGATCAGCCAGCCGGCGTCGCTGCCGCGCAGGATGGCCGCGGTCTGGCGGGTGGGCGTGTCGACGTCGAGGCTGACCTGGCTGTCCTCGATGTTGGCCGTGATCTTCGCCGACTGCCAGATGCCGCGGCGCCGTTCGACCGAGCCCGCGAGGTTCGAGAACGGCGCGTCGCCCAGGCGGAGCTGACGGGCGGTGACCTGCACCAGGAAGTCGGGGATCGTCCCGGCATCGCCGCCGCGTCGACCCGCCCGCCCGCTGCAGGATCGGCCGCAGATCGAGCCGGCCGACATCGACGCGCCCACGCCAGCGCGAGCCGTCGAGCGTCAGGTCGGCGGTGAGATCGCCCAAAGGCCCGCGCAGCTGGCGAAGCGCCACCCGTTGCGCCACGACGGGCTCGAGGCGCAGATCGACGTCGGCCTCCGCCTGCCAGCCCGCCAGCTCGGCGCGCCCGTCCCGGATCGTCAGGACCTTCTCGTCGGCCTGTACCACCCGTGCCGATGCTCTGCCCGGCTCGCCGGCGCGCTTGCTGATGACCAGTTCGGGGAAGTCGACCGAGGCGGTGCGCAAATCCAGGGCGACGTCGACCGTGCGCAGGGGGTTCCTGCCCTCGACGATGGTGGCGTCCACGCCGACCTCGCCGCCGATCTCCTCGGGCCACGCCCCGTGCAGCGCCCGCACACCAGCCGCATCGAGCCGGCCGGCGACCTTGACGGTACGGTTGACCCCTCGCACCGGCGGCGTGTTCTCGCGCAGGTCGATGGTCACAGGCACGCCGTTCAGCCGGATCTCGCCCTTGGCCGAGACGCCGGCCGGCTCGGCGACGACGGCCAGGGACGATGCCGCCACATTGTATCGCGGGACCGCCTCGCGCAGTTCCAGGTCGGTGAGCTGGCTCGTGGCCCGGTAGCGGATCCGCGCCTTGGGGATGTCGTCGAGCAGCGGCAGGCTGAGCTCGAAGTTCGTCGTCTGGTTGCCCGACGCCCGGTCGGCCACGAGGCCGGTGCTCCGGCGCAGGGCCACGGGCTCGGCGTCGAGCAGCCGCATGGCGGCCGGGACGGTGGAGCGCAGCGCGGCCGTCACCTTGAGCTGGGTCGTGGCGTCGCCGATCAGGTTGCTGAGGGTGACCGTGCCCTGCGTCAGATCG
This sequence comes from uncultured Alphaproteobacteria bacterium, assembly GCA_963769465.1. Taxonomy (GTDB): domain Bacteria; phylum Pseudomonadota; class Alphaproteobacteria; order Geminicoccales; family Geminicoccaceae; genus Benzoatithermus. The sequence continues at coordinate 63,255 of CAVYMA010000010.1, read as the reverse complement.
ACCTCGCCGGTCCGACCGGAGCTCAGCTTGACGGCCAGGCTGTTGCCGGCCAGCGAGGCGCTGCCGGTGACGCCGGTCGCCGGCGGAAAGGTGTCGAGGTAGCGGACCTCCGCGTCCTTGAACTTGAACGCGCCGCCGAGCTTCGGCTGGTCGGGACGCGACCCGCGCTGGTCGACCTTGAAGGTGATCGCCGACAGCTGGCCCTTGGGGATGCTGGCCGCGATCCAGGCCCGGGCGTCGCCGGCGACGGCGGTGGGCCAGAGCTGCAGGACCTCGGGAACGTCCAGCTCCTGGGCGTCGACGGTGACGTCCGCCGACACTTGGCCGTCGACCACCGCCACCTTGCCGGACGCGCCCAGCGTGAAGCCGTCGGCGACGATCTGCATCCGCGTGATGTCGGCACCGGCGAGGCCGCTCAGCGCCACGCCGCGCAGCTCGCCCTGCTTGATCGCGATCGGCGCCAGGCCCAGCGTGGTCACCGCGATGGCACCGGCACCCATGGTGAGGTCGACGGTGGCGTCGCCGACCGTGGCCGTGGTCGCGTCGACGGCAAAGCTCACCGTGCCGGAGACCGGCAGGTCCAGACCGGCCAGGGGCAGCTCGGGCGCGAAGGCCACGAAATCCTTGGGTCGGAGGCCCTCGAGCTCGAGCCGGACATCGGGCCGGCCAGGGGTCGCGGTCGGCGCACCGATGACCGCGACCGTGCCCTCGCCCAGCTCCCCCTTGAGCGAGGCCTGCCAGATCGCACCGGTCTTCTGCAGCTCGAACACGGCATCGGCAGCCCGTGCCCGATCACCGGTCACCTCGTCCACGAACTGCAGCGACGGGGCCGTGACCCGCACCAGGCGCAGGTTCTCGAGCCGCGGATCGTCGATCTCGCCGCTTTCGCCGAGCAGCGTGCCCAGCCCGCCGCCGCCCGCGGCAGCACCCAAGGGCACCGCCGCCAGCCGCTGGTCGAACTGCAGCAGACAGCTTGCGGTCGCTGCCGCGGGTCAGCTCGATCTCGGGCAGGTCCAGCTCGACGTCGACGGGCTGGAAGCGCTGCTCGAACAGCAGCGGCGGGACCGCGACGCTCGCCCGGACCAGCGGTGCCGCCGCCACGAGTTCGCCTTCGGGGGTGCGCGCCTCGACATTGCGCACCTCGAGCCCGATCGAATCGTCCTGGCGCAGCCAGACCAGCTGCGGATCGGTGAACGTGACCGCGTAGGGCAGGCCCCGGTCGATGAGGTAGTGCAGCACCGGCTGCATGAAGCTCAAGGACAGGGGACCCTGGTCCAGCCGCCAGAGCAGCCCGCCGACGGCCAGCGCCACGACGAGGCAAAGGCCGACCAGGATCTTGAGAAATATGCGCATCGATGTTCCGACCGGGGCGTGCTCGCTGCCGCAACATCGACGACCCGCCCGCCCGGGGCAAGCGGCCGGGCTCGTCGGCGGACCGGGGTTGACCCGGGATGGTGTCGCAGCCGATCCTGCCACTCCGCCACGCGCCCGCCAGAGGCCACGAGCTTGCGTCCATCCCTGCTCCCGCCACCGCGACCCGCCGATCCGGCTGCGGCCGAGCGCGGGCTGAAGCGCTGGCGGCACATCGCCGCCGGCACCCCCGATCCCGCGCTTGCGACGTTCATGCAGGCGGCGCTCGACGCCGACCTGGAGCTGCTCGGCGCCGTGTTCTCCGGCAGCCCGTTTCTCGGCGAGGCGCTCTGCACCGAGCCGGGCGTCTTCCGTCTGCTGCGCGAGCACGGCCCCGACCGCGCGCTGGAGGTCCTGCGCGCCGAGCAGGACGCGGTGGCGGTCGAGGAGCGCACCCGGCTGATGGCCGGGCTTGCGCCGCGCCAGGCGCCGCCAGGCGCTGCTGATCGGGCTGTGCGACCTCGCCGGTCTCTGGCCGGTCGAGCGGGTCACCGCCGCGCTGACCGCCCTTGCCGACCGTGCCGTGCAGCAGGCGCTCGCCCATCTGCTGGGCGAGGCCGGGCGGCGCGGCGAGATCGAGGCGGGCCCGCCCGAGGCGAGCGGCGTGTTCGTTCTGGGGATGGGCAAGCTCGGCGCGGGCGAGCTCAACTTCTCCAGCGACATCGACCTGATCGTCCTCTTCGCGGGCGAGCGCCTGCGCTACCGCGGCAGCGAGGGCCCCATGGCCTTCTGCGTCCGTCTCGCGCGCAGCCTGGTCTACCTGCTCGAGACCAAGAACAAGGACGGCTACGTCTTCCGCACCGACCTGCGGCTCCGACCCCATTTGCCCGGCCACCCGCTGGCGCTGTCGAGCGAGGACGCCGAGCTCTACTACGAGCGGCACGGCCAGAACTGGGAGCGGGCGGCCTTGATCAAGGCCCGGACCGTGGCCGGCGACGAGGTCGCCGGCGCCGCCTTCCTGAAGGCGCTGGTGCCGTTCATCTGGCGCAAGCACCTGGACTATGCGGCGATCCGCGACATCCATTCGATCAAGCGGCAGATCAACGCCTATCGCGGCTTCGGCACCATCCGCGTGCTGGGCCACGACCTGAAGGTCGGCCGCGGCGGCATCCGCGAGATCGAGTTCTTCGCCCAGACCCAGCAGCTGATCCTGGGCGGCCGCGAGCCCGGCCTGCGGCTGCCGCAGACCTGCGCCGCGCTGGCGGCTCTGGCGGAGCGGCGCTGGGTCGAGCCCGACGTCGCGGTCGAGCTGACCCACGCCTACCGCGTCCTGCGCGAGCTCGAGCACCGGCTGCAGATGGTGGCCGACCGGCAGACCCAGGCCCTGCCCGACCGGGAGGCGGACTTCGAGAAGTTCGCGGGCTTCGCCGGCTTCGCCAGTGCGGCGGAGCTGGAGGGCGCTGGTGCTGGACACGCTGCTGACCGTGGAGCGCCACTACGCCGCGCTGTTCGAGCGCGAGCCCGACCTCGGCGGCGGCTCGATCCTGGTCTTCACCGGCACCGGCGACGACCCGGAGACGCTCAAGACACTGGGCGGCATGGGGTTCAAGGAGCCCTCGGCGATCTCGGGACGCATCCGCGCCTGGCATCACGGCCATATCCGCGCCACGCGCAGCACCCGGGCGCGCGAGCTGCTGACCGAGCTCACGCCCGCCCTGCTGACCTCCCTGCAGAACCAGCCCGACCGCGATGCCGCCTTCCGCCTGTTCGACGAGTTCCTGACCGGCCTGCCGTCCGGCGTGCAGCTGTTCTCGCTGCTGCGGGCCAACCCCGAGCTCCTCAACCTTCTGGCCGACGTGATGGGCGCGGCACCGCGGCTCGCCCATCACCTGAGCCGCAACGTCGACCTGTTCGACGCCATGCTCACGCCGGACTTCTTCGAGCGCCTGCCGGACCGGGCAGCGCTGGCGGCCGAGCTGGCAACACGCCTGCGCGATTCCCGCGATCTCGAGGACACGCTCGACATCTGCCGGCGCTGGGCCCACGGGCGGCAGTTCCAGGCCGGCCTCCAGATCCTGTCGGGCATCGCGCGGGCGGAGGTCGCGGCCAGGACCCTGGCCGACATCGCCGAGGTGGTGATCACCTGCCTGCTGCCCGCAGCCCAGCGTCGCATGGCAGCACAGCACGGCGTGATCCCGGGCGGCGCGTTCGTCGTCCTGGGCCTGGGCAAGCTGGGCGCGCACGAGCTGACGGTGGGCTCGGACCTGGACCTCGTCTTCGTCTACGAGGCGCCGGCGGATGCCCATTCCGACGCGTCGCGGCCCCTGCCGGCCGCCACCTACTATGCGCGGCTCGGGCAGCGCCTGGTGAGCAACCTCTCCGCCAAGACCGCCGAGGGCACGCTCTACGAGATCGACATGCGGCTACGGCCGTCCGGCAACGCCGGGCCCGATCGCCACCACGGTCGCCAACTTCGCCCAGTACCATGCCGAGACCGCCCAGCCGTGGGAGCTGCAGGCCCTGACCCGGGCCCGGGTGGTCGCCGGCGACCCGGATCTGGCCGCGCGCGTGGCGGCCGGCATCTGGGCCAACCTCGCCCGCCCGCGCGACATGCCGGCCCTGGCCCGCGCGATCCGGGCCATGCGCGAGCGCATCTTCAAGGAACATGGCAGCGGACAGGCCTGGAACCTGAAGCATGCCCCGGGCGGCCTGGTGGAGATCGAGTTCGCGGTCCAGCATCTCAAGCTCGCCCATGCCCACGCCTGCCCGGGCCTGCGGCACACCGCCATGCGCGAGACCCTGGCGGTGATCGCGCAGGCCGGCCTGCTCGCCGCCGACCGGGTGCAGGAGCTCGCCCATGCCCATGCCCTGCATCAGGCGCTGCAGGCGGTGCTGCGCCTGTCGACGAGCGACCGGTTCGAGCCCAGGACGGCACCGCCGCGCCTGCTCGACGCGCTGGTCCGGGCCGCGGCCCTGGCGCTCGAAGGGGAGCCGCCGCCGGCCGATTTCGCCGCGCTGGAGCGGCGGCTCGTTGAAAGCCAGCGGGCGGTGCGCCAAATCTTCGACGAACTCTGCCCGCCGGGCGCATGACCGGCTATGCTAGCCAAGCAATAGGGGAACGCTGCCATGAGCCAACTGGCCGAGGGTGATCCGGCGCCGGCCTTCGAGCTGCCAGCCGATGGCGGCGGGCACATCAGTTCGAGCACGCTCGCGGGCAAGCCCTACGTGATCTACTTCTACCCGAAGGACGACACGCCCGGCTGCACCAAGGAGGCGATCGGCTTCTCCTGCATCTACGACCAGTTCAAGGCGGCGGGGGTCGAGGTGATCGGCGTGTCGAAGGACAGTGCGGCCAGCCACGACAAGTTCAAGAAGAAGCACAGCCTCGCCTTCCCGCTCGGGTCCGACGCCCAGGGTGCCGTGGTCGAGGCATTCGGCGCCTGGGTCGAGAAGAGCATGTACGGCAAGAAGTACATGGGCATCGACCGCTCCACCTTCCTGGTCGGCCCGGACGGCAAGATCGCCAGGGCATGGCGCAAGGTCAGCGTGCCCGGCCATGTCGAGGAGGTGCTGGAAGCCGCCAAGGCGCTGGGGACTTAGCGGCGGCCGATCATGCGGGTCCGTCCAGCACGCGCGCTGCTGCTGCCGCTGGCGATCGTCGGCTGCGTGGGCGCCGCGCCCGAGGTGATCAAGGGCGATGGTGCCTTCGTCACCGTCTCGCAGCCCGAGCACACCCGCAAGTCCGCGACCACCGAGGTCGCGCAGGCCTACTGCGCCCAGCAGGGCAGGAAGGCCGTGTTCCTGAGCGACGCCTGCCCGGCCAGTTCCTGCGCCCAGCGCGCCATCACCTACTGGTGCCACTAGCGGGCCTCGGGCACACTGGCCCATCGAGGGAGGGACCGGCTTGAGCCCGCGCGCACCGCAGATGTCGGACCGTCTTTACGACTACATCCTGGCGCAGGGCCTGCGCGAGCACCCTGTGCTGCGCGAGCTGCGTGAGCTCACCGACGCCCTGCCGGAAGCGAGCATGCGCAGCTCGGCCGAGCAGGCGCAGCTTCTGGCGTTCCTGATCGAGCTGACCGGGGCTTCGAGCGTGCTCGAGGTCGGCTGCTTCACCGGCTACGGCACGCTCGCCATGGCCCTGGCCCTGCCGCCGGGCGGCCGCGTCGTCACGCTGGACGTCAACGACGATTGGCCGGCGATCGGCCGGCGCCACTGGGAACGCGCCGGCGTCGCGGACCGGGTGGAGCTGCGGGTCGGGCTGGCGCTTGAGGGGCTCGATGGCCTGCGCGCGGAAGGTGCGGTGTTCGACCTCGCCTATGTCGATGCCGACAAGAAGCTCTACGACGCCTACTACGAGGCGGCACTGGCCCTGGTGCGGCCGGGCGGGATCGTGGCCCTCGACAACGTGCTGTGGGGTGGTGCGGTCGCCGATCCCGACGACGACGATCGCCAGACCCTGGTGCTGCGCCGTCTCAACGCCAAGATCCAGGCCGACCAGCGGGTCAGCTCGCTGCTGCTGCCCGTGGGCGACGGCCTCACCCTCGCCCGCAAGCGGTGACGGTCGGTCAGTTGCTGGCCTTGCGCTCGTCCTGGACCAGCTGGGCCAGCCGGCCGATGTCGACCGCGCCGGGAATGAGGGTCGAGCCGACGACGAAGCTCGGCGTGCCGTTGATGCCGAGGCTCTCGGCCAGGGCCTGGTTGGCATCCAGCCGCTCCTGCACCCAGGCCGAGTCCATCTCGGCCGCCATCGCGTCGCGGTTGTAGCCCTTGGCCGCCGCCAGGCCGAGCACGGTCTCGCGGCTCAGATCCTTGGACTGCATCAGCGCCATGTGGAAGTCGTAGTACTTGTCGTGGTCGAGCTTGGCCGCGGCCAGCGCCGCCTTGGCGGCCACGACCGAATCGGGGCCGAGCACCGGCAGCTCCTTGAAGACGAAGCGCAGGCGGTCGTCGGTGTCGATCAGGGTGCGCAGGTTGCCGGCCATGTTGCGGCAGTAGCCGCAGCGATAGTCGAAGAACTCGACCAGCGTCACATCACCTTCCGCCGCGCCCGCGAACGGGTCGTCGGGGTGCCGGAAGATCTCGTCCGAGCGCTCGGCGATCGTGGCCTTCTGCCGCTCGGCCTCCGCGGTCTGCTGGCGCTTCTGGAGCTCCTGGATCGCCTCGTAGATCACCTCCGGCTCGCGCATGAGGTAGTCGCGCACGATCTTCTCGATCTCGGGACACCGAAGGCTCCGGATCGGCAGCGCCAGCACTCGATGGCAGCCAGGCGGCGGACAGCGCTAGCGCGGCGATGAAGCTCGTACGGATCACGGGCGCGGCTCCTCTTGGACCCCGAAGACGCGTGGGTTTATGCCAGAACCGGCCAGGGCGCCAGTCACAAGCCCCTCACCGGCGCCGACGCGGCGGTGGCTCCTCGATCTCCTCGACCGCACGCGTCAGGTCCTGCAGCCGGTACCAGTTGGGATCGTCGGGCTTGACGTATTGCTGGGCCCGCCGGAGGTAGAGTTCGGCATCCTTGCGATTGCCGGCAAGCACCGCCTGCTCCGCCAGGGCCATGGACGCGGCCCCTTCGTTGCCCAGGCGACCCTCGGCGATGCCCAGGAACCGCCAGGCGCCGCCGTTGCGCGGCTCGACGCGGACCACGTCGCGCAGCAACGCGGCCGATTCCGAGAGATCCTTGGCGTCGCCGCTCTCCAGCAGCGATCGGGCGAGCCCGTAGCGCAGCAGGGCCGAATCGGGGCGGTAGCGCAGCGCCTGCCGGTTCGGCTCGATCGAGTCCTTCACCCGCCCGTTCTCGAACAGCATCTGCCCCTTCAGCTCGTGGAAGTAGGGGTCTTGCGGGTAGTCGGCGATCAGCCCGTCGATGACGGCCAGCGCCTTGGGCAGGTCCGGCTGCCGGTAGTAGGCGACGGCCCGGGCGTAGCGATCGGGCACGCTGTCGGACTTGCGCCGGTCGATCACCTGCACCGGATTGCCGAGGAACCCGTCGAGCTTGGCGACGACACGGTCGTAGGCGGCACTCAGCGCCGGGTCGGGCTTGGCATCGCGGTAGGGCGACTGTGCCGCCTGCTTCTCGAGGAAGGTGATGCGGTCGCGGGTCAGCGGATGGGTGCGCAGATACTCGCTGCCGTCCGACGAGATCCGCAGGTTCTGGGTCTCGAGGATGTGGAAGAAGTCCAAGAGGCCCTGCGGCGACATCTCGAGCGAGCGCAGGTAGGTGACGGCCGCCTGGTCCGCCGCCTGCTCCTGGGTGCGGCTGAACTTCAACAGGTTGCGCTGACCCACCGTGGCGCCGCCGGCCATGATCGCGGTGCCGAGCTCCGGTGCGCCCGCCACCGCGGCGGCCGCACCCAGGAGCATGCCGGCCACGGTGCTGATGCCCGCGTTCTGCTGCGCCTGCACGCCGCGGCTGAGATGGCCGCCGGCGATGTGCCCGGTCTCGTGCGCGATCACCCCGGCCAGCTCGTCGGGGCTCTTGGCGCGCATGATCAGGCCGGTGTTGATGAACAGGTTCTGACCGCCGGCCACGAACGCGTTCAGCTTGTCGTCGTTGAGAATGTAGACGTCGATCGAATTCGCGATCGAGCCGGGCGGCCCCGAAGATGGGCGTCGAGATCTCGTCGATGACCGCCTCGGTCTCGGCGTCGCGGATCACCGAAGCGGCCCAGGCCGGCAGGGCGAGGCACAATGCCACCGCCACCACGAGCACCCGCTCGCAGCCGGTCAAGATCCCGAGCTTTCGCTCCATCTATCGAGTCCATTCGTTGACCGGACGTCGGCCCGCCGCAACAAACTGGACCGAACGCGGCAGGCCGCGCAACCCGTCACTGGGGTGGAAGATAAGATGAGCGGTCCGTCGTCGTTCAAGCCCTCGCGCCGTAGCGACATCGCGCCGTTCATCGTGATGGAGATGATGGCCGCCGCCAACGCGCGCGCGGCCGGCGGCGCCGAGGTGCTGCATCTCGAGGTCGGCGAGCCCGCGGGCGGCACGCCGCCGTCAGCGGTCACGGCGGCGATGGCGGCACTCGCGGACGGTAGCTGCGGCTACACCGAGGCGTTCGGCCTGCGCCCGCTGCGCGCGGCGATCGCCCAGCGCTACCTGGCCGATCACGGCGTGACCGTCGACCCCGACCGCATCGCCATGACCGCCGGCGCGTCGGGCGCGTTCATCCTGGCGTTCCTCGCCGCCTTCGATGCCGGGGATCGCGTGATCGTGACGGATCCGGGCTATCCGGCCTACCGCAACATCCTGCACGCGCTGGGTATCGAGGTGGTGGCGATCGCCACCGACCTCTCGACCCGCTTCCAGCCGACGCCGCGGCTGCTCGATCAGGTGGACGGCCCCGTCCACGGCCTGATCCTGGCGAGCCCTTCCAACCCGGCCGGCACCATGCTCTCCGCGGCGGAACTCGACCGGCTGGCCACCTACTGCGCCGAACGCGGCATCCGCGTGGTGTCGGACGAGATCTACCACGGCATCACCTACGACGAGCCCGCCGAGACCATGCTCGCCTTCGCCGGCGATGCGATCGTGGTCAACAGCTTCTCGAAGTTCTACGCCATGACCGGCTGGCGGCTGGGCTGGCTGGTGCTGCCGCCCGAGCTGGTTGGACCCGCGACCAGGCTGGCGCAGAACCTGTTCATCTCGGCCCCGGCCATCGCACAGCATGCGGCCCTGGGGGCCATGGCCGACCTGCCCGAGCTCGAGCGCAGGGTCGAAGGCTACCGGCGCAACCGCGAGCATCTGCTGCGGGTGCTGCCCGCCGCCGGGCTGACCCGGATGGCGCCGGCCGACGGTGCGTTCTACCTCTACATCGACATCGGCGACTTCGCGGCGAACTCGGTGCAGTTCTGCCGCCGCCTGCTCGACGAGGCCGGCGTGGCGCTCACGCCCGGCGTCGACTTCGACCCGGATCGCGGCCACCGCTTTGTCCGCCTGTCCTTCGCCGGCCCGGAGGCCGAAGTGGCCGCCGCCGCCGACCGGTTCACCGCCTGGCTGCGGCGCACCCGGCCGGCACGGAGCGTCCGCGGCGGCACCTTGGCCGCGGCGGACGCCTGAGCCAAGGGCGCCGGGCTGAGCGTCAGCGGACCCAGCGACTCCACCAACCCTGCCGCTGCGGGCGGTCCTCCGCGTCGGCGGCGACCAGTTCCTCCTCCTGCGGCGGAGCCGCTGCGACCGGCTCCTCGGCCGCAGGAGGCGCCTCGGTGGCGTCCGCCTCCTGATTGGCGATCACTTCCGCCGGAGCCTGATCGACACCGTTGACGACGGGTTCGGACTCGGCCGCCGTCGACACGGCCTCACCGGCGACCTCCACCGCCTCGGGCGCCACCTTCGGCTTCGCCCGCGAGGCGCGCGGCTTGCGGGGCGCACGCGCGCGCTTGGGCTTGGCCGGCGGCTCCTCCTCGGCTGCCGCAGCGGCAGGCGTCGGCTCCGGTTCGGCCTCGGGCTCGGGCTCGTGGTCCGGCGCAGCCGCAACCACCTCCGCTGGCGCCGCTTCGGCCGTTACGACGGCGACCGTCTCGACCACGCTCTCGGCGGCGACGGCGTCGCCATGGTCGGCCGGCAGTTCCTCCGGCGCAGTCTCGTCCGGCTCGTCGTCCTGGCTCTCGTCGGCGTAGGCGGCCTCCGTGGCGGGACCTGCGGCCTCCGGCGCGCCACCCGCCTCGCTCGGACGACGACGACGGCGACGCCGCTTGCGCCGCCGACGCGTGGCGCCGTCCTCGCCGTCCTCGGCCGCGGCGGGCCGGGCCGCCTGCTGGGGTCGCTGCCCGTCGCCGCGCGCGGGCCTGGCCTCCTCGACCGGGGCGTCCTCGGCCACCTCGTCGATCGGCTCCGGCTCGCGGCTCCGGCAACGCCTCGATCCGGGCCGCCTCGACCCGCTCGCGGATCCGATCGCGCTTCTCCGTGACCTCGAGGCGCATCGCCGGCGGGACGAGGGCGGGATCGATCTGCACCGTCACGTGCATCGCGTAGCGCTGCTCGAGCCGGGACAGCACGTCGCGCTTCTGGTTGAGCAGGTAGAGCGCCACCTCCGGCGGCGCCGTGATCAGCATCGCACCCACGTCACCCCGGATGCCCGCCTCCTGGATCCCGCGCAGGGTCTGGAGGGCACAGCTCTCGGTCGAGCGGACCACGCCCAGGCCCGAGCAGTGCGGGCAAACCTGGCTCGACAGCTCCTGCAGGCTGGCGCGCAGGCGCTGCCGCGACAGCTCCATCAGGCCGAACTGGCTGATCCGGCCGATCTGGATGCGCGCGCGGTCGGCCTTCAGGGCATCGCGCAGGCGCTTTTCCACCGCGCGCTGGTGCCGGCCCTCGGACATGTCGATGAAGTCGATCACCACGAGCCCGGCGAGATCGCGCAGGCGCAGCTGGCGCGCGACCTCGTCGGCCGCCTCGAGGTTGGTCTTGACCGCGGTCTCGTCGATGTGCCGCTCGCGCGTCGAGCGGCCCGAGTTCACGTCGATCGCGGTCAGCGCCTCGGTGGTGTGGATGACGATCGAGCCGCCGGAAGGCAGCTGGACCGTGGGGCTGTGCATCGCGTCGAGCTGGTCCTCGACGCGGTAGGCGAAGAACAGCGGGGTCTCTTCGCGGTACTGCTTCACCAGCCGGGCGCGGCTCGGCATCAGCATGGACATCAGGCGCTTGGCCGAGCGGTAGCCCTCGTCGCCCTCGACCAGCACCTCCTCGATGTCGCGCGTGTAGAGGTCGCGCATCGCCCGCTTGATGAGGTCGCCTTCCTCGTAGATCAGGCTGGGCGCGACGCTCTTGAGGGTGGTGTCGCGAATCTCGTTCCACAGGCGCAGCAGATACTCGTAGTCGCGCTTGATCTCCGCCTTGCTGCGCTCCTGGCCGGCGGTGCGGATGATCAGCCCCATCCCGGTCGGGACCTCGAGCTCCTGCGCGATCTCCTTCAGCTTGCGGCGGTCGTCGGCCTGCACGATCTTGCGGCTGATGCCGCCGCCGCGCGGCGTGTTGGGCATCAGGACGCAGTAGCGACCGGCCAGCGACAGGTAGGTGGTCAGCGCCGCACCCTTGTTGCCGCGCTCCTCCTTGACGACCTGCACCAGCATGATCTGCCGGCGCTTGATCACTTCCTGGATCTTGTAGCTGCGCAGCAGGCGGGCGCGCCGGCGCGCCTGGTCGGCCATCACCTCGGCCGTTTCTTCGTCGGCGTCGGTGGTGATGGTCTCGGCCGGCTGGACGTCGCCGTTGACCTCGGCCTCGGGATCGGCGCCGCCCGACTTGGTCGCGGCCTCGCGCTCGATGTCCTCGAGCAGCGCGCGATCGGCCTGCGGCACCTGGTAGTAGTCGGGATGGATCTCGCTGAAGGCGAGGAAGCCGTGGCGATTGCCGCCATACTCGACGAACGCCGCCTGCAGCGAGGGCTCTACCCGCGTGATCTTCGCGAGGTAGATGTTGCCCTTCAGCTGAAGCTTGGTCGAGGTCTCGAAGTCGAAGTCGGCGAGGTAGCGGTCATCGAGCACAACCGCCCGGGTCTCTTCCGGGTGGGTTGCGTCGATCAGCATACGCTTGACCATGGATGGAAATCTCCGGTAGCCGCCTCGCCAACCGCAGCGGCAGCATCCGGCAGTGGCGGCTCGAGTTGGGGGAGGCCGACGGCGGCGGTTGCGAAGTGAGGCGACCGACCGGCGCGCAGCCAGTGTTGGAGCAACGGATCGATGACCGACGACACGCCATGTCAGGCAACACGCGCGCGGCGCGGCTCTGCCTCGGCATTGGCGACGTCCCGTCGACCGGAACCTGTTGATTGAGACGACCGAAGGAAGACGTCACTGCGAGACAGGGCTGCAACCCATTGAACGCGCAAGCTTCTCGCCACACCCAGGCCATCACGGCGACGACTATAGTAGCTGTCCCGTGCATCCACAATCGCGTAATCTGATCGGCGAGATGAACCTGGGCCGGCATCAGCGCCATCACCGAGGACGGCAGGTCGGCCGTGCGCGCATTTGCGCCTGGGCGGCCGGCATCGTCCGCGCGCTGATCCTGCTGCTGGCTCTGGGCGCGGGTACGGTCCAGGCGGCGTCCGATCCGGCCGCACGCGGGCTCCGGTTCGGCGAGAACGGCAAGATCACGCGCGTCGTGGTCGACTTCGACCGGAAGGTGAGCTTCGCGACCCGCTTCGAGCCCGATCCCGCCCGGCTCGTGGTCGATCTGGGCGCGGTCGACTGGCAGCTCAGCCCCGATGCCGGCCAGCCGCTGCGCGGTCTGGCCCGCGGCTTCGACGTCGGCACCGCGGCGGACAGGTCGCAGCTCGCGGTTCAGCTGGCAGGCCCGGCGCGCATCGCCAACGCTCTGCTGTTGCCGCCGTCCAAGGACAGTCCGTTCCATCGCCTGGTCGTCGATCTGGTGCCCGATCCCCGCGCCGGCGCGGGCCGTGCCGGCCCCGCCGCGGCGCCGCCCGTGGCCGAGGTCCCGCTCCGACCCGCGGCCGGCCCGCCGGCGACCACCACCGCCCGGCAGGTGCCGGTGCCGGCGTCGCGGCCCCTGGCGCTGGCGGCCGCGCCCCGGGTCGGCGCGCCGGTGAACGGCCATGCCCCTTCGGCCGCGCGCAAGCGCGAGCGGCCGGTCATCGTGCTCGACCCCGGGCATGGCGGCATCGATCCCGGGCGCCATCTCCGCCGATGGCCTGAAGGAGAAGGATCTCGTGCTCGAGATGGCGCGCGAGCTGCGCACCCTGATCGAGCGCAGCGGCCGCTACCGCGTCGTGCTGACCCGCGACGGCGACGAGTTCATCCGGCTGCGCGAGCGCATCGCCAAGGCGCGCCAGCTGGGCGGCCAGGTGTTCATCTCGCTGCACGCCGACAGCCTGCGCATGACCGACCTGCGCGGCGCCTCGATCTACACCCTGTCCGAACAGGCGTCCGACGAGGAGGCCGCCAAGTTCGCGGCGCTGGAGAACAAGGCCGACGTACTGACCGGTGCCGACCTGTCGCAGCACGATGCTGTGGTGGCGACGATACTGATCGACCTCGCCCAGCGCGACACCAACAACAAGTCGATTGCATTCGCCGACATCCTGGCCGAGGAACTCGCCGGCGTGACGTCGCTGGTGAAGCGGCACCGCCGGTTCGCAGGCTTCGCCGTGCTCAAGTCGCCCGATGTGCCCTCGGTGCTGCTGGAGCTGGGCTATCTTTCGAACCCGGACGATGCGCGCAATCTGGCACAACCGGATTATCGCGCCAAATTAGGCCACGCGATCGTGCGCGCGCTCGACCAGTACTTCACCGTACCCAGGACCTGAGCCCGCCGCCGCTCGCCGACGGTAGCGGAACCTGACGAGGAACAGGATCGTGAAGCGCCTCTTTCGCGTGTTGTCGGCCCTGGTCATGGCCCTCACGCTGCTGGTGATCCTGGGCGGCGCGGGTGCGCTGTACCTGATCAACAACTATGACGGCGGCCTGCCCGATCACCGTCAGCTGGCGGACTACGAGCCGCCGACCGCCACGCGCGTGCATGCCGGCGACGGCCGGCTGCTCGCCGAGTATGCCCGCCAGAACCGCATCTTCGTGCCGAGCGAGGCGATCCCCGAGCGGGTCAAGCAGGCGTTCATCGCGGCCGAGGACCAGCATTTCTACGATCACCCGGGTATCGACGTCTTCGGCATCGGTCGGGCGGTGGTGAGCAACCTCGAGCGCCTGCGCAGCAACCGGCGGCCCGAGGGCGCCTCGACCATCACGCAGCAGGTCGCGAAGAACTTCCTCTTGAGCAGCGAGCTGTCCTACGAGCGCAAGCTCAAGGAGATCGTCCTGGCGCTGCGCATCGAGCGCACCTTCACCAAGGACCGCATCCTCGAGCTCTACCTGAACGAAATCTTCCTGGGCAACCGCTCCTACGGCGTCGCGGCCGCAGCCCTGAACTACTTCGACAAGTCGCTGGACGAGCTGACCATCGCCGAGGCGGCCCTGCTCGCCGGCCTGCCCAAGGCGCCTTCGGCTTACGATCCCGGCGAGAACCCGACCGCGGCCATGCAGCGCCGGGACTATGTGCTCACGCGCATGCAGGCCGACGGCTACATCACGCCGGTCGAGGCCGCCGCGGCGCGGGCCGAGCCGATCGCCCTGCGCCAGCGGACCGCCACCCAGACCGCCGAGGCCGACTTCTTCATCGAGGAGGTCCGCCGCCAGCTGGTGGCGCGGCTGGGCGAGCAGGGCTTCTACGAGGGCGGCCTGTCGGTACGGGTGACGCTGTCGCCGGCCCTGCAGGCGGCGGCCGACCGGGCCCTGCGGCACGGTCTGGCCAGCTACGACCGGCGCCAGGGCTGGCGCGGCCCGTGGGGCACCCTCGACGTGGCCGCGGCCGGCGAGGGCGTGGCTCGAGCAGCTGCAGGCGCAGGATCCGGGGTTCGAGCTCGGCGAGTGGCGCCGCGGCGTCGTGCTGCAGGCCAAGGGCAGCCGCGTCGAGATCGGCCTGGACGACGGCGCGCGCGTAAACCTGAGCGGCGACGACGTCGCCTGGACCAAGCGCAGTCCGCTCGCCGTGGGCGACGCCGTGGTCATGGAGGAGGTGGGCGAGCCCGACGCGCGGCGCTGGGTGCTGCGGCAGCGCCCGAGCATCGAGGGTGCGGTGGTGGCGCTGGACCCGCACACCGGGCGCGTGCTGGCGATGAGCGGCGGCTTCAGCTACCGGCAGAGCAAGTTCAACCGGGCGACCCAGGCGCACCGCCAGCCCGGCTCGTCGTTCAAGCCGTTCGTCTACCTGGCGGCACTCGAAGCCGGCATGACCCCGGTGAGCGTCATGCTCGATGCGCCGATCTCGCTCAGCCAGGGTGCGGGCCTCGCCCGCTGGGAGCCCGAGAACTTCAGCAACGACTTTCTCGGTCCGATCACCCTGCGCGTCGGCCTCGAGCGTTCGCGCAACCTGGTCTCGGTGCGCGTGGCGCAGAAGGTCGGAATGGACCGGATCATCGAGCTCGCCCGCCGCCTCGGCCTGGGCAGCCAGGTCCAGCGCAACCTCGCGGCATCCCTGGGCTCCAACGAGGTCACGCCGATCGAGCTCGCCGGCGCCTACGCCGAGCTGGTCAATGGCGGCCACAAGATCGACCCGGTCCTGGTCGAGCGCATCCAGGACCGGCACGGCCGTACGATCATGCGCGCGGACCCGCGCGGCTGCGAAGGCTGCGCCGTCGCCGTATGGGACGGCAGCCTGCCGCCCGAGATCCCCAACACCCGGCCGATCGTGGTCGATCCGCGCCATGCCTACCAGATGGTCTCGATGCTGGAGGGCGTGGTCCAGCGCGGCACCGCCAAGGATGCGCTGGAGATCGGCAAGCCGCTGGCCGGCAAGACCGGCACCACCAACGACAACAAGGACACCTGGTTCGTGGGCTTCTCGCCCGACCTCGTGGTCGCGGTCTGGGTGGGCTACGACCAGCCGAAGTCGATGGGGCGGCGGGCCACCGGGGGCACGGTGGCACTGCCGATCTGGATCGACGTGATGAAGGACGCCCTGGCCGACAAGCCGGCGACGCCCTTCCGCACGCCGCCCGGGCTGAGCATCGTGCGGGTCAACGCCACCTCGGGCAAGCTCGCGAGCGGGGGGCAGAACGTGATCGCCGAGGCGTTCCTCCCGGGCACCGAGCCGGGGCGCGAGCGCTCGACCGTCGAGGAGAGCACGGAGAAGGACCCCTTCGCCGTGCCCCGCGGTTCCGCGGGCTCGGCGTCGCCCGCCGGCTCCGGAATCTACTGAGCTTCGCCGCAACCGTTAGGAATTCCCATGCGCGCCGACATCGCCAACCTCGCCGCCTCGATCCGCGCCGGACTCGAGCTGCAGCGGAGGCATCTTTGACTGGGATCAGGCCCTCGTCCGCCTGGACGAGCTGACCTCGCTCTCGGAGGATCCCAAGCTCTGGGAGAATGCGGAGAAGGCCCAGGCCATCATGAGCGAGCGCAACCGGCTCGCCGCCGCCGTGGACCGCCAGCGCGCCATGGAACGGGGGCTGGCCGACTCGCTCGATCTCGCCGAGCTCGCCGAAGAGGAAGGTGACGAGGCCACCGGCGACGAGGTCCAGCGCGAGCTCGATCGGCTCAAGGAGCAGCTCGACCGGCTGCAGCTGGAATCGATGCTCTCCGGCGAGGCCGATCCCAACGACGCGTTCCTGCAGGTGGCCGCCGGTGCCGGCGGCACCGAAAGCCAGGACTGGGCCGAGATGCTCTTGCGCATGTACCTGCGCTGGGCCGAGCAGCACGGCTACAAGACCGAGTGGATCGAGGAAAGCGAGGGCGAGGAGGCCGGGATCAAGTCGGCCACCGTCAAGATCGTGGGCGAGAACGCCTATGGCTGGCTCAAGACCGAGTCCGGCGTGCATCGCCTGGTGCGCATCTCGCCGTTCGACAGCAACGCCCGGCGGCACACGAGCTTCGCCTCGGTCTCGGTGTCGCCGGTGATCGACGACCGGATCGAGATCGAGATCCTGGACAAGGACCTCAAGGTCGACACCTACCGCGCCTCGGGTGCCGGCGGGCAGCACGTCAACCGGACCGATTCCGCGGTGCGCCTGACCCATCTGCCGACCGGCATCGTGGCGGCCTGCCAGAACGACCGCTCGCAGCACCGCAACCGGGCGCAGGCCATGGATATGCTGCGCGCCAAGCTCTACGAGCTGGAGCTCAGCAAGCGCCGGGCGGTGTCCGACGCGGCCGAGGCCCAGAAGCTCGACACCACCTTCGGCTCGCAGATCCGCAACTACGTCCTGCACCCCTACAAGATGGTCAAGGACCTGCGCACCGGGGTCGAGAGCGGCAATCCCCTGGGCGTGCTCGACGGCGACCTCGACAAGTTCCTGGAGGCCGCCCTGGCGCAGGGTGCGGGCGACCGGCGGCCGGAGGCGAGCTGACCCCATGCAATTCGAGGGCACCGACCGCTACATCGCGACCGACGAGCTGCAGCTTGCCGTGCGGGCCGCCGTGGCCCTGCAGAAGCCGTTGCTGGTCAAGGGCGAGCCCGGTACCGGCAAGACCCAGCTCGCCGAGGAGGTGGCGGCGGCCCTGGGCATGCCGCTCCATCGCTGGCACATCAAGTCGACCACCAAGGCGCAGCAGGGCCTCTACGAGTACGACGCGGTCTCGCGCCTGCGCGACAGCCAGCTGGGCGATCCCCGGGTCCAGGACATCCGCCACTACATCCGCAAGGGCGTGCTCTGGCAGGCCTTCGCCAGCGACGAGCGTGCGGTCGTCCTGATCGACGAGATCGACAAGGCCGACATCGAGTTCCCCAACGACCTCCTGCTCGAGCTCGACCGGATGGAGTTCGCGGTCTACGAGACCGGCGAGACGGTCGTCGCCCGCCACCGTCCGGTGGTGATGATCACCTCCAACAACGAGAAGGAGCTGCCCGACGCCTTCCTGCGTCGCTGCTTCTTCCACTACATCCGCTTCCCCGACCGCGAGACCATGCGCCGGATCGTCGACGTCCACCATCCGGGCCTGCGCGACGAACTGGTGAGGGAGGCGCTGGAGGCCTTCTTCGAGCTGCGCGAGCTGCCCGGCCTGAAGAAGAAGCCCTCGACCTCCGAGCTCCTCGACTGGCTCAAGCTGCTCATGGCCGAGGACGTCGGGCCCCGAGGTCCTGCGCGAGAAGCGGCTGAAGAAGGCGATCCCGCCGCTCTTCGGCGCCCTGCTCAAGAACGAGCAGGACACGCAGCTATTCGAGCGCCTGGCCTTCCTCGCCCAGCGGCAGGGCCGCTGAGCGGCGCGGCGCGTCGGGCGCAGGAAACAGGTCGGCGATCCGCTCGGCGAGGCAGCGGTAGCTCGAATCGGTCATGTGCAGGCCGTCCGGGCCAAGCAAGGCCTCGGGCGGGAACCGGCCCGAGGCCAGCCAGTGCGACATCAGCCGGTGGCGCGACAGGAGCGGCGTGGCGCTGGCCGTAGCGACGTCGCGCAGCAGGCCGCGCACCGGCACCAGCGCGCGCTCCCAGTCGGGCCGGGTCACCGGCTGCGGCCCGAGCAGCACCACGTCGGCCCCGGCAGCGCGCAGCCGCCCGATGCCCGCCTGCAGGCCAGCCGCCAATTCCGCCGCCGGCACGCCCAGGAGGGCATCGTTGGTGCCGACCTGCCAGATCACCACGTCGGGACGGAGGTCGATGGCGTCCGCCTGCAGCCGGGCGAGGTTGTCCGCCACGGTTTCGCCGCTTACGCCACGGTTGACGACCGCGACCTTGGCGTCGGGGAAGCGCTCCCGCAACAGCCCCTCGAGCTGCGCCGGATAGGCTCGTTCGGGCGACGACGCGCCGATACCCTCGGTGCTCGAGGAGCCGACCGCCACCACGGTCAGGCGGCGCTCCACCGCCAGGGCGCGGGTGGCGCGCGGCAGGACCGGGAAGGCGCCCCACACCGCAGGATCCGCGGCGCAGATGTCTCTCGCTTGGCCCGGCACCGCGACGATCAACAGGACCAGCGCAGCCAGATACAATCTGAGATTGATCATCGCTCTACGATATCGCGACATAGGGAATCCGCCAAGCCTCTCCGGCCGTAGCTTGCAGCGGGTACCGGTCACCGTCACATTCGGTCGGCAAGGCCGTGGAGGCGTGGCTCGTGCTGGTCGACTTCTTCCTCAAGCTGCGCGCGCACGGCGTACCGGTGACGCTGCGCGAGCTCTTGGACCTGCTTCGGCGCCCTGGACGCCCGGGTGATCCACGGCAGCCTCGACGATTTCTACGCCCTGAGCCGTCTGTGCCTGGTCAAGGACGAGGGGCACTACGACCGGTTCGACCTCGCCTTCCGCGACTTCTTCGACGGCGTCCAGGGCCTGGCCGAGGTGCTGGGCGAGATCCCCTACGAGTGGCTGCAGGAAGGAAGCCGAGCGGCTGCTCACCGAGGAGGACAAGGCCAAGATCAAGGGCCTGGGCGACTTCGAGACCCTGATGCGCACCCTGGCCGAGCGCCTCGCCGAGCAGGAAAAGCGCCACCAGGGCGGCAGCAAGATGATCGGAACCGCCGGCACCTCGCCCTTCGGCGCCTACGGCTACAACCCCGAGGGGGTGCGGATCGGCCAGGAGGAGAGCCGGCACCGGCGCGCGGTCAAGGTCTGGGACGAGCGGCAGTTCAAGAACCTCGCCGACGATGTCGAGGTGGGCACCCGCAACCTCAAGGTCGCCCTGCGCAAGCTGCGCCGCTTCGCCCGCACCGGGGCGGCCGAGGAGCTGGACCTCGACGAGACGATCCGCGGCACCGCCCGCAATGCCGGCCTGCTCGACCTGCACCTGCGACCGGAGCGGCACAACGCGGTCAAGGTGCTGATGCTGCTCGACGTCGGCGGGTCGATGGACGACCATGTCCGCACCGTCGAGGAGCTGTTCTCGGCCGCGCGCAGCGAGTTCAAGCACCTCGAATACTACTACTTCCACAACTGCCCCTACGAATGGCTCTGGCGCGACAATCGTCGTAGGCACCAGGAGCGCATCCCGACCCTCGACGTGATGCGCACCTATCCGCCGGACTGGCGGGTCGTGCTCGTCGGCGACGCGACCATGAGCCCCTACGAGCTGGTCGAGGTCGGCGGCGCCAACGAGCACTGGAACGACGAGCCGGGCGTGAAGTGGCTGGCACGGTTCGGCGACACCTGGCGGCGCACGGTCTGGCTCAACCCGCAGCCCGAGGCGTGGTGGGAGGGCTACCCGTCGATCCAGATGGTGCGCCGCCTGCTCGAGGACCGGATGTACCCGCTCACGCTCGCCGGGCTCGACGCCGCGATCCGGGCGCTGCGGTAGGCCGACCCGGGCGCCGGCCGCTCAATCCCGGTAGGGGTCGACCTCGCCCTCGCCCGCCATCACCACCACGAGCGGCCGCAGCCGGTGCAGGACGCGGATGGTGGCGGCGTGCGCCGCCAGCACCTCGTCGAGACGGCGGTAGGCCATGGGGCTCTCGTCGAGCCCGCCGCCGCGCAGGACCACGCCCTTGCGCGCGAGCCACGCCGCCATGTCGTCGCGCGAGAGGCGGCGATGCGCCTCGCGGCGGCCGAGCACGCGGCCCGCACCGTGCACCGTCGAGCGGAACAGCGGCCCGGCTTCGGGTGTGTCCACGCCCTCCAGGATCACCGCGTCGTCGCCCATGCTGCCGCCGACGAAGCCGCGCTGGCCCGGGAAGGCCGGCGTCGCTCCCTTGCGCACCACCCACAGCTCGCGCCCGTCATGCTCCTCGCGCCAGGCGAAGTTGTGGTGGTTGTGGACGCTGTCCTGGGCCGTGGCACCCAGCATGGCCAGGACCCTGGCGACGACCCATTCGCGCCCGGCATAGGCGTAGCGCCCGGCCAGCTCCATGGCGGCGAGGTAGCGCTGCCCGAGCTCGCTTGCGGTCGCGGCCACCGCGGGCGGCACGTCGATGCCGTCGCGGCCGCCGGCCAGCTTCAGGTAGCGGGTGGCGGTCTTGTGGCCGAGCCCGCGGCTGCCGAAATGGACCCCGACCCACACGCGGTCGGCCTCGTCGGCGAACAGGTCGACATAGTGGTTGCCGGAGCCGATGGTCCCGAGCTGGTTCGCGGCCATCGCGCGCAGGTCCTCGACATCGGCGGCGCGCCAAGCTTCCGCATCGTCGAGCAGCGGATCCTCGACCTTGTCCGTGTTGACGCGGCCGACGCCGAAGCTGAGCCCGCGCGCGATGTCGTCCGCCAGCGTCGCGCGCCGCGCGGGCGGCAGCGCCGCCAGCGGCAGGTCGGTGCGCACGGCGAGGTTGCCGCAGGCGATGTCGAAGCCGACGCCGGAGATCGACACATGCTCGCTGTAGGCGAGAATCCCGCCGACGGGCTGGGCGTAGCCGAGATGGCCGTCGGCGCAGATGGCCGCACCCGCGACGCTGCCGTAGCGGGTGCAGCGCTCGAGCTGCTGCAGGGTGCGCGGGTCGTGCTCGCCGATCACGGCGATGGGCACGATGGCGGCCTCCGTTGTGCTCGCAGCACCCTCGAGCTTCGGGCGCCGCGGGACCGGGAACGACGCGCGCCGCCATGGTCGCGACCCGGGCGCGAATCTCGCTATCGGGCCGCCCCTCGGCCTCCATCCGGCGCGCCTCGGCCAGCGCGCCCTTGAACCAGGGGCCGGGTACGAATCCCCAATCGATCAGAGTTCTGCCGTCGACAGGCATGGACGTCTTCCACCTGAGCCAGAGTAGCAAGCAAACGAGACAGAGGGCCCGGGCGCTAAGCCCGGATCACCGTGGTCGTTGCTGGCTTTGTCGTCCGGTCTGGCCGAACTGGCTGGTGGAAGACGGGTCACGACGAAATCCGAACACTCGGTGACTACTTGAGCCCATAGCGTGTCGCGAAGCGAAAGTCACGAATTCTTTGGCGCCGGCGGCCGCACCATCGCGGCGAGCGCCGTGCGCGCGACGACGTCAGCCCTTGCCCCCGCAACTCGGACTAGTATAGTCCGAGTTATGAGCTACATCGGCCACGGCGTCGAGTACGGGCTTCACTGCCTGCTCTGGCTGGTCGACCGCGGCGCGGAACGGGCGAGCAGCCGTGCCCTGGCCGAGTTGCAGGGCGTCTCGCCCGCCTTCGCGGCGAAGATCTTCGCCAAGCTGGAAAAGGCCGCGATCGTCGATTCGTTCGAGGGTCCGGCCGGCGGCTACCGGCTGGCGCGCCCGCCGGAGCGGATCAGCGTCCTCGACGTCGTGGAAGCGATCGAAGGCCGCAAGCGCCTGTTCGAGTGCCAGGAGATCCGGGGCCGGTGCGTCCTGTTCGGCGACACGCCGCCGGCCTGGGCGACCGACGGCGTCTGCGCGATCCACGCGGTCATGCTGCGGGCGGAGGAACGGATGCGCGCCGAACTGGCCCGCACGACGCTCCACGCCCTCGCCACAACCGTGAGCGGCAAGGCCCCGCCGGGCTTCGGCGCCGAGATCCAGGCCTGGCTCGGCGCACGGGGCGGGCGCCGCCGCACGGCTCCACCCAGCCTGCAACCAAGGAAAGAAACATCCGGATGAGATCGATGCTGTTCGCCACCGCGCTGGTTGCCCTGTTCGGGGCCGGTGCGCAGGCCGCGGAAACCGCGAAGGTGACGCCGCTCCTGGCGCAGGGCCTCTCCGACGTACCGGGCAAGGAGGCCATGCTCCTGATGGTCGAATACGCCCCGGGTGCGGTCGATCCCGTCCACCGGCACGACGCCCACGTCTTCCTCTACGTCCTCGAGGGCAGCGTCGTGATGCAGGTGGAGGGCAAGGCGCCGGTGACCCTCGGTCCGGGCCAGACGTTCACCGAGGGCCCGGGCGACGTTCATCTCGTCGGCCGCAATGCGAGCGCCACCGACGGGGCGAAGTTCCTGGCCTTCTTCGTCAAGGACCAGGGTGCGCCAGTGCTGATCCCGGTGGAGTGAGCCCGCCTACATCTCGTTGAGGACCGCCTGGCGGCGCTCCTTGTACTCCGCAGGGGTGATGTAGCCGCCGGCGGCCAGCTTATCGAGCTGGTTGAGCTGCGCCTCGATCGAGGCGGTGCTGGGCGTCGCCACGTAGGCGGGTGCCGAGTAGTAGACCGGTGCGGGAGCGGATTCGTAGACAGTCTCGGTGCGTGGCTTCTGGTCCGCCACCAGGGTGCCGAGCGCATAACCGCCCAAGGCACCGCCCACCAGCGGTGCCGCCCAGTCGTTGTGGTGGGCAGAAGCGGAGCCGGCGGCCCCGAGGCCCATGGCGGCGATCCCGGCCAGGGCGAGCAGGCGGTGACGAAGGCACATGCGACGGTCTCCCAGGCGCTTGTCTTGCGCCGCAGGCTACCATCGGGCAAAGGACTCGGCCAGCGGCTGGAGCAAGGGTGGGCATGACGATGGTACGGCAGCTGATTCTTGGCCTGGGCGTCCTCGGCGGCTTGGCGGCAGCCCAGACGGCCGCGGCGGCCACCCTGTCGCCCGAATACCTCGCCGGCCGATGGACCACCGGGCCGGTCGAGAACTGCACCCGCGCCGAGCACGAGCAGACCGTGTTCCGCGACGACGGCACCTTCGCCACCGAACATGGCGGCCTGGCGCTGGCCGTGGGCTTCTGGCGGGTCGAGGACGACAGGATCGAGCTGCAGATCCTCACCACCGAGGCCTCGCTGCCGCAATCCCTGCAGGACGCGTTGCCCGGCGCCTACCACGCGCTCCAGGTCAAGGGCCTGGTGTTCGATGTCACCGACAATGCCTTCCGCATGGTGCAGAGCATCGCCGGCGAGCTGCGCGGCGTCGACATGATCCGCTGCCCGGCTTCCTGAGCCTGGCCGATGCAGCGGCGGCGGCTGCTCGGCACCGCCGCCGCCGGGTGTCTTCTCGCCGCCTGCGACGCCCCTGACTCCACGGCCTACGTGGCTTGGCAGGACCCGCCCGCGTTTCCGGGCGATCCCCGCCGCGCCATCCTCGCCCGGGCGATACTCGCACCCAGCCCCCTGAACACCCAGCCCTGGCTGGTCGAGCTGCCCGATCGGGACCGGATCCTGCTGCGCAGCGATCCCCTCCGTGCGCTCCCGGCGCATGATCCCGACGGCCGCCAGGCGCGGCTCGCCCTCGGCTGCTTCGTCGAGCTCGCGGCACTCGCCGCCGCGGCCCGGGGCCGGCGGCTGGCGGTGGGCGGCGGCGAGGTGCTCGAGCTGCTGGCCCGGCCGGATCCGGACCTCCGTCCCGATCCCCTGCACCAGGCGGTGCCGCAGCGCCGGACCAGCCGGCGCGCCTTCGACCTCGAGAAGCCGATCACGGCGGCCCATGCCGCGGCTCTCGTGGCGGCGGCCGGGGCCGGCGTCGGGGTCGGGTTCGCCACCGCACCGGAGCCGGTGGCCGAACTCAGGGCGCTGACGGCCGGCGCCCAGGCGGCGGCGCGGGCCCTGCCGGCGGTGGCGGCCGAGCGGGCCCGCTGGCTGCGGCTGGGCCCGGACGAGGTCGCCGTACATGGCGACGGCATCGCCGTCGGCGGCGCCTGGGCGGGTTGGGCCCGCCGTGCCGGGTTGATCTCGGCCCCGCGGATCGTGGGAGCGGAGGGCGTGGCCGCCGGGGTCGACCGCCTGTTCTGGGAGAACCTGTTCGCGGGCACGGCGAGCTTCGGCTGGCTGGTGACGGCAGGGGACGGAGCGGAGGCGCGCCTGGCGGCGGGCCGGGCCTATCAGCGGCTCGACCTCACGGCCGCGGCCCTGGGCGTGGCCATCCACCCGGTGAGCGAGGCGCTCGGGGACGTTCTTGAACTGGCCGGGGCGCGCGCGGAGCTGGAACGGCAGCTCGCGGTCGAACCGCCAGCGCGGGTCCAGATGCTGTTCCGCCTCGGCTATGCCGGCCCGCAACCGCCGTCGCCCCGGCGACCCTTGCAGGCGATCATCGCCGGATGAGTGCAGTATATCCCAGACATTCATCTTTCAGTTGATTTTCGAGGATCGCCACAACCCTTCGGTACGACCCCGATCTTCAGCACGCGTTAAGTTCCGGCTAACCTGCCGGCATGAACAACAAAGCCTCGAGTTGGCTGGCCGCGGCATGGCTGCTGGCGGCGGCAGCAGGTCCGGTAGCGGCGGCGGAGCAGGTCGCGACGGGGCGGGTCTCGGTCATCGACGGCGACACGCTGGAACTGCACGGCGAGCGCATCCGGCTCGCGGCGATCGACGCGCCGGAGGCCCGGCAGACCTGCGAGCGCGCGGGTGCGTCCTGGCCCTGCGGCCGCCGCGCCGCCTTTGCGCTCGCCGATTTCGTCGGCACGCGGACGGTGACCTGCCGCTGGCGTGCGCGCGACCGCTACCGCCGGCCGGTCGCCACCTGCGAGGTCGCGGGCACGGATCTCGGCGGCTGGCTGGTCGAGCAGGGCTGGGCGCTGGCCTTCCGTCGCTATGGGCTCGCCTACGTCGCGGAGGAGGACGAGGCGCGCGCGGCCCGGCGCGGCCTGTGGGCGGGCAGCTTCGTGCCGCCCTGGGCGTTGCGGCGGGGTCACGGTCAGCAGGTATCCGCCGAGACCTACGCCGGGGCGTGACCCTGGGCCGCGGACGGCAGCGGTCCCCCGCGATGCCAGCGGCTTGGCCACGCGTGCGGCGCGGACTACATGCAGGTGACCTTGCCCTACTTGCGGGAAACCTGCGGCATGCTGGCGAAGACGAGCCCGTGGCACGGGCGGAAATACTTCCTCG
Organism: uncultured Alphaproteobacteria bacterium; assembly: GCA_963769465.1. Taxonomy (GTDB): domain Bacteria; phylum Pseudomonadota; class Alphaproteobacteria; order Geminicoccales; family Geminicoccaceae; genus Benzoatithermus. The sequence continues at coordinate 37,823 of CAVYMA010000010.1, read as the reverse complement.
ACAAGATGACCCTGGGCGACCTGGTGGTGGCGTTCTTCACCCACCATTCGATCCTGGTCTACCTGGCGCTGGCGGCAGCCGGCATCGCCTATGCGGCGGCGACCGCGACCGGCTGGCAGGGGCCGCTGCTCGCGGTGCTGGCCGTGGCCGTGCTCTATCCCTTCGTCGAGTACGCGCTGCACCGCTGGGTCCTGCACAACCGGCTGCTCTACAAGAGCCCGCTGACCGCCAAGGTCTGGAAGCGGATCCACTTCGACCATCACCAGAACCCGCACGACCTCGCGGTCCTGTTCGGCGCCCTCTACACCACGCTGCCGCCGATCTTCCTGCTGACCCTGCCGATCGGCTGGGCCATCGGCGGCGCGCCGGCGGCGGCGGCGGCACTGGCCACCGGCAGCCTGATCTTCGCCGGCTACGAGTTCTGCCACTGCGTCCAGCACCTCCCCTTCACGCCCCGGAGCGGCTGGCTGCGCGAGATCAAGCGGCACCACCTCGCCCACCACTTCCACAGCGAGCAGGGCAATTTCGGCATCACGCTCGACCTCTGGGACCGGGTGCTGGGCACCGGCTACGACAGCCCGCGCGCGGTGCCGCGCAGCGCCACCACCCACAATCTGGGCTACGACGCGGCCGAGCGGAGCCGCTATCCCTGGGTCGGCGACCTCTCCGCCAGCGACGAGGAATACGCCGTCCTGCGCACCAAGCGCGCGACCTGACCTCCAGCGCCACGGCCCGGACGCGCGCAAGGGCGGTCCGGTCGAAGGTGGCGGCGGTGGGGACGGCAGGCGGGTGACGGGCCGGGCCCCGCTCAGGGGGCCTGGGGCAGCTTCGGGTGCGGGGCGGCCGGCAGCACGGCGCCGGTTCTGGGCTCGCCCGGCGGGTCGAGGTGCAGGCCCTGCGGCAGGGCCGGTGGCGCTGCGCCGGCGGCCGGAGCCGCCTGGGCGAGTTCCAGCGCGTGGCGGGCGGCCTCGGCGGTGCTGCGGGGCGGCGGCTGGGCCGCGGCGCGGGCGGCGTGGCGCAGGGCCTCCTCGACCGCCACGTCCTCGCGCATCCGGGCGGCACCGCGCTCCATCATCCGCCGCAAAGGGTGGCGCGGGGCACGGGTGCGGCGGGGTTTCGGCGGGCCGGCAGGCTCAGCGGGCGGGCGCCGGTCGCGCTCCCTGGCCTTCAGCACGCCGTCGGCCAGGGTGACGGCGGGGTCGCGGTCGCTGCGCCTCCTCCTCGAGGACGAAGCAGGCGACCGGGCCGTCGTTGAGCATGAGCGCCCGCTCCATGGCCTGGCGGGCGAGGTCGATCAGGTGCTGGCGCTGGGCGGCGACCGGCTCGGCCAGCATCTCCCTGGTCTCGGCGACGATGGCGCGGAAGTCCTCGCGCGCCAGCATGGCGGCGACCAGCTCGGCACTCCCGCCCTCGGGCAATGCTGCCACCGCGGGCGGGATGCCGCCGGCGAGGCGGTTGGCGAGGCGCAGCCAGTCCTTCGGGTGCGGCCGGCCGCGCGGGCGGCGGGTCGCACCCAGCAGCACCGCCAGGGTGAGCGGGGTCACGGGGTCGGCGCCGGGCAGGAAGGCGAAGGACATGGGAGCGGTATAGAGGAATTTTGTCCTGGATGCAAGCGTGGCGGCAGGCGGGGCGTTGACGGGAGCGTAAGGATCTTGGGGTAGAGCGGCGGGACGGTGGAGCAGGTGCCGCGGCGAGCCGGGAGCCCGAGCGCAGCGAGGGCGGACGGCGAGGCAGGGAAGAGGGTGGCCAGGGCTGGGAGGTCGGGTGCTGACGGTGGGGTGGCGGGAGTGGCCGGGCGGGTGGCGGCGGGCGGGGATGGCGGGGCAGGATCGGGCTGGGGGAGGATGGCGACGGGCGGCGACGGTAACGCATGCGCGGGGCGGGCTGGCCGCGGGGGCGGCGCCGGACGCCGCGTGGGACGGGGCCGGCGCGCTACCCCAGGCGCCGCAGCCAGCGCAGGCCGACGATCAACACCATGACCCAGGCCACCAGCACGACGGCGATGAACGGCTCGGCGGTCATCCCGCACCCTCCCCGACCAGAGAATCCCGGACAGCCGCACCGCCGACGCCGTAGGGCCAGGGCCGTCGATCGGCCGTGGGCGGGCGCATTGGGGAGGCTGTCCATGGGGAGAACACGCCGACTCGCGGTCTTCTTCCCGAGGGCGTGGCGAAGGCCAGAGTTTGGTGCGGAGGGGCGGCGCAATCGTTGATTGAGTATGGTGTCCCCGGACCCGACCCCATTTCGTCTCGCCATGCTCGGGATCGGTACGTTACGGCAGCCAGTTTGACAGACCAACACAGCCGCTGACCCCATTCCCTTGTCGGATTTATGAGCAAGCCGCATCTAATCTCCCAGAAGGCTGTAACCATTAGACTTCAGCATCCTTTCAATACACTTGATTTTTTGCCTCAATAGCGACGCAGTCATCGTGATGCGTTCCATATGCATCGTGAGAAATCAAGCGCCTGGATGACGCAGAGAATGACAACCTTTCCTTCAACATGTTTCAATATTCCACTCTCAATCTCCCCGCTTGGTGCCTTCCTCCAGACGACCTTTACTTTGGTACTCGCACGACTATCCCGCCCGTTCGTGATATCTTGATATGCTTCATATCTGATAGCGATATCGAGATCGTTCTCAGAAAGAAGCACGCTTTGCCCATCTTCGCGGATCACTTCCACTGTTGTATTATCTTCCAAGATGATTGACGCACCAAAGTACCCGCCCTCCGATTGTGGTAGCAGCTCAACTAGCTCAGTTTGTTTATTTTCGGAAAGTGCCACTTCAATGAGTTGCCAGTATGGCACTAGCGATCCGAACGTTTTGATCCTTAATGATCCTCCAGGAGATTCCGGGTCATTCATAGTTGCATTCAACATAAACCAGTCAGCCTCAGATCCTGCATCTCGGCCTAGCCGGGAAACCGGTCGCGTCTCCCAGCTCAGAATAGTGTTTCATTAACGTGATTGGATTTGGTTGTATTTTAAATCTCATTCCTTGCGATATAAGGAAGTTCAGCAATTGGTTTGACAATTTTATTATTATCTTCATTTTCCGAGTACCTTGAAATCTTGTCTGGATTGTCCCAAATTGTAAGAAAGATTTGATACAACATATATACATGATATTTTACTTCTTTGCCCTTCATGATATTTGATAACTGGTTAGAAAAACTCGCATTAGCCGGATCAATCTTTGCTATGCTTAGCAATATATTTGTATTCAAAGGACCTGATTCCAAAGAAGCAGATGTTTTCAAGAGTTCCGGCAAACCTTCAGTATATCCAACGTTTCCGATATATTCGGCAGCTACGTTTCTAACGTCCTCCGAAAGCGATTTATCAGTAAGATTCTCATAGCTGGTAGCGCCAATTGTTTACTTTCAAAGGAATTCATTATCGAAATTTGCTTAGCCGGTTGGGCTTTAGTCCATTTAAAAGGCGAGCTCAGCTGGGGTAAAGCATTTCAGTTAAAGTACTTGAAATAAGGAATGACACATTTTCAGGCGAATTGCTACGAAGAACGACAAGAGCATTAGAGAAATCATCACTTTGGAGTTCTCTATCCCTGATCCATTCATGCAACCTTTGTCGGTCTGTTTGCGTCAAAGCTATGGGAACCAGCTCCCCTGATAAGTAATTAGCGCGGATCTCAGCTATTTTTGCATACACAAGTGTTCTATTAACCATGTCTCGCAAATTCTTTTTGACATGGTGGACCTTCGGATTGCTCTACTTGCTCCGCGACTTTGTTCAACCAGTGAAACGACGCGCTTTTCTAAACTATCCCACGCTGTAATTCCAAATACCGCAAGTATGGCAACAAAAACAAGCAGGGCGCCATAGATGATACGCGAAGCAAATTGAGCCGTAGATCTTAAAACAGCAATCTGTTCACTGAGCTGAACTCGGACCTCATTTGCCACAATTACACGGTTCAAATCGGTGTAAACTCGCTTTGTTCTATCAGACTTCTCTGTTCATCGAAGTACTCTCACCTGGATTAGAACTACCACCCAACTCAATGCTGTCCCGGATTCTATATTAGATTGTTAGACTGCTGAGTTACAAAGGATTGGTCACAGATGGCGGACATCACTAAACTCCACGCTAAAGTCGCATAAATAATCAAGTCTATAGTCAAGCTTCATGGGCGACAAACGGCTTTGGCGCGTTTCAGGTGGCCTGTCAAGGCCCAAGGCTGCTCAGATGTCTTTTATGGCAAATCTCGCTTCCAGAAAGCTGCCGCATCAGTTAGGCTGTCGTTTTTGGGTGATTAAAGCCCAAGCGAAGCCAGGGCTCCATACCAAGTACCATCAACGCTCGGTAACCCTGTTACCGCTTCAGGAGGCCAGGGGCGGCACTCAGGCCCTTCTGCGCGACATCACGCTCCACGGCTGCAGATCGGCCATGACCTTCGCCGCCGCCGCCAGCACCAGCGCGCAGAGCGCCGTCTTCGACACCAGCCCCATCGTGCCCTCGATCAGCAGCGCATGGACCACGCTGCCCACGACGGTCACGGCCGCGAGGGTCGTGTGGCAGCGGCGCCAGACCAGCGGCCGCAGGCGCAGCCGCCGGCGGAGCGTGGCGAGCAGGGCGGCGGCGAACACCGCCCACATCGCGACCACGCCCCAGGCGGAGAACGGGGTCGGCGAGCGGAACAGGAGCGCGTCGACCACGTCCGGCGGGCTGGTCAGCTGCCGCCGGGGCGGTCCTGGATCAGCGGCAGGATGGCGCCGTCGCGGCTGGCCGGCGCCTGCGCGACGCTCCCGTCCGGCACCAAGGTCAGATCAGGCTCGCCTGCTGCGGCCGCGGCGGCGCCTCGACCGGCTCCGCCAGCTCCGGCCCGTCGTGGCGCGGGTTGTTGACGGTGCGCGCGACCTCCCAGGCGGCGAGCTCGGCGTCGGGGACGGGGGTGAGGAGGGCGGTGACGAACTCGCGGTCCTGCACGGTCGGGTCGAGCCACAAGGGCCAGGCGGCGGGCGGCAGGATCACCGGCATGCGGTGGTGGATCGGGCGCAGGAGCGGCGAGGCGTCGGTGGTCAGGATGGCGCAGCTGTCGAGCAGCGTGCCGTCGGCGAGGCGGTTGCGGCGCCACAGGCCGGCGAAGGCGAAGGGTGCGCGCGAGGCCAATGCGACGAAGAACGGGCGGGACGGGCCGGCCCCGGCCTTCTGCCACTCGTAGAAGCCCACGGCCGGGATCAGGCAGCGGCCCTTCTTCATGCTGTCGCGGAACATCGGCTTCTCGGCCGCGGTCTCGCTGCGGGCGTTGATCTGGCGGGCCGGATCGTTCGCCTCCTTCATCCAGGGGCCGAGCAGCCCCCAGCGCGCGAACGCGGCCTCGCGGCCGCCCTCGGCCGTGGCGCGGACGACGGGGATCTGCCGGTCGGGGGTGACGTTCCAGCTGGCCCCCAGGCCCTCGGGCGGGTCGCAGGCGAAGGCTTCCTGGAACTGGTGCGGGAGCATGGAGAGCGCGAAGCGGCCGCACATGTCAGGCGCCCGCGGCCGCGGCGAGGCGCCGGTCGAGGGTGATGAGGCCGGCGCGCAAGGTGCGGGCGAGCCAGAGATAGCAGGCGTCGTAGGCGGTAAGGCCCGTGGCTTCCGCGAGTGCCACCACCTCGGGCGGGTCGATCGGCACGATGCGAATGGCAAAGCGTGAGCGGGCGGACAGCCCGCGCAACAGCAGGTCGCGCCGATCGGGGTGATGGCGGAGCTTCTTCAGGCAGATGCTCGCGAGCTCGACGTCGAGCAGTGCTGGCGCCACCAGGGTGCCGGCGTCGATCCTGGGTGCGACCCGATCCGCCTCGGGCTCGACGAACAGCACGGCTCCCAGTGCCGACGCGTCGACGACCTCAACGGGCATCGCGATCCGCACGGACGAAGCCGACGGACTCCGCGGGCGTTTCCAGTCCCAGTGCGCGCAGTTCCGCGATCACGTCGGTTGCGGTCCGTGGCGATGGCGGGCGGACGGCTTCCTCGACGATCGCCAGGAGCTCGCCCTGGAGCGAGCGGTGATTTCGGGCCGCGCGAGCGCGCAGTCGCTCGACCACGTCGTCAGGGGCATTCTTGATCGACAGGTTGACGGGCATCGGCTCCATTCCAGCTCCAGTTCGGAACCAGACTAGCATGAGCGGACCTTTGGGCCAATGGCCGGCTCAGGACGAGGGACCGCGCGGCGGCGACAACTTCCCCCGCACCTCCGCGGCCAATTCGGCCACCGGGCGGTCGGCAACGAGGCGGCGCCAGGTCACGCCGCGGTCGTCCATGGTCTCGGCCTGGCGGCGGACCACGGCCGCATCGGCGTCCGAGGCGTCGCCGGTGCGGCCGGCGACGCGCTCCAGCTTCAGGGCCAGCGGTGCTTCGAGCCAGATGCCGTGGAAGGGGACGCCCCGGGCCGCGGCGACGGCGGCGATGGCGGCGCGCTGGTCGGGGTGGCCGTAGACGGCGTCGGCGATCACCGAATGGCCGGCGGCGAGGCAGGTGTCGGCGCGCGCGGCGATGGTCGCGAAGACCCGGGCGGAAACATCGGGGGCGTAGGCCTCGGGCGGGAGGCGGTCGGTGGCGGGGCGGCCGAACAGCTCCTTGCGGATGACGTCGCTGCGCAGGACCACGGCACCGGGTGCCGGGCCGGGAAGGTCGGGGGCGAGGTGCCGGGCGAGCGTGGTCTTGCCGGTGCCCGAGGCGCCGCCGACGGCCAGGAGGACGGGCGGGGCCGGGGCGAGGAAGCGGGCGGCGAGGTCGAGGTAGCGCCGGGGCTCGGCGTGGTCAGCGTCCGGGTCGCGCAGGGCGGCGAGGCCCAGGACCTTGGCGCGGATGGTGGCGCGGAGCGAGAGGAACAGCGGCAGGAGGGCCAGGCCCGCATGGTCGCGGGTGCGCTCGAGCCAGCCGTTGAGCAGGCGGGCCGCGGCCGGGCGGTGGCCCTTCTCGACCAGGTCCATGACGAGGAAGGCGAGGTCGTAGAGGATGTCGATGCAGGCGAAGTCGTCGTCGAACTCGATGCAGTCGAACAGGACCGGGCGGCCGTCGAGCAGCACGATGTTGGCGAGGTGGAGGTCGCCGTGGCAGAGGCGGACCAGGCCCGAAGCACGACGGTGCTCCAGGAGGGGCCCGAGGCGTTCGACGGCGGCCATGGTGGCGGCGTCGAGGTCGCGCACGGCACCGGCCGCGAACACGGCCGGCACGGCGGCGTCGAGGTCGGTGCGGTTGCCGAGGGCGATCTCGCGCAGGGCGGCGAGGCCGCCCTTGTCCGCGCGCGGCGTCGCGTCGGCGTGGCTGCGTGCCACCGTCGCGGCCAGCGCGTCGACCACGGCGTCGGTCAGGCCGCCGGCGGCGGCGACGCGGTCGAGCTGGGCCTCGGCCGGGAAGCGGCGCATCTCGAGCAGCCATTCGACCGGGCTGCCGGGGCCGTCGAGGGCGAGGCCGCCCGGTCCCCGGGTGACCGGCAAGGACGCGCAGGTAGAGTTCGGGCGCGTGGCGGCGGTTGAGCTCGAGCTCGTGGCGGAGTGCGGCCTCGCGGCGGGCGAGGGTGGTGAAGTCGAGGAAGCTGTAGCGGACGGGGCGCTTGAGCTTGAAGGCGCGGTCGCCTGCCAGCAGGACGATGGCGGCGTGGGTGTCGATCCGCTCGACCGCGGGGCCGAGGGCGCCGCCGCGCAGGAACGCCAGCACCTCCTCCTGGTCCGATCCCGGCATGACACTCCCATGGCTTGCCCCTGCGGCGGCACCGCTCTAGGAACGGGCTTTCCGGGCCAAGGTGACAGAGCGCAGCATGGACGTTCGCAAGGGCTTCGTCGATCTGGTCGGCAACACGCCGCTCCTGCGCCTGAACAAGGTCTCCGACGCCACGGGCTGCGAGATCCTCGGCAAGTGCGAGTTCCTCAATCCCGGCGGCAGCGTCAAGGACCGGGCCGCACTGGCGATCATCACCGACGCCGAGGAGAAGGGGCTCCTGCGGCCGGGCGGGACGATCGTCGAGGGGACGGCGGGCAACACCGGGATCGGGCTGGCGCTGGTCGGCAACACGCGCGGCTACAAGACCGTGATCGTGATTCCCGACACGCAGAGCCAGGAGAAGATGGACATGCTGCGGCTGGTGGGTGCGGACCTGCGCCCGGTGCCCGCCGTGCCCTACAAGAACCCCGACAACTACGTGAAGCTGTCCGGGCGGCTGGCCGAAGAGCTGAACGCGACCCTGCCGAACGGGGCGATCTGGGCCAACCAGTTCGACAATGTCGCCAACCGCACGGGCCACTACCGCACCACCGGCCCGGAGATCTGGGCGCAGACCGCGGGCAAGATCGACGCGTTCACCTGCGCGGTCGGGCACCGGCGGCACGCTGGCGGGCGTGGGCATGTACCTCAAGGAGCGGAACCCCGCGGTCCGGATCGCGCTGGCCGACCCGATGGGGGCCGCCCTCTACCACTGGTACACGCATGGCGAGCTCAAGGCCGAGGGCTCCTCGATCAGCGAGGGCATCGGCCAGGGCCGGATCACCGCCAACCTCGAGGGTGCTCCGGTCGACGCGGCCTACCAGATCACCGATGCCGAGGCCCTGCCCTACGTCTTCGACCTGGTCCGCGACGAGGGGCTGGTGCTGGGCGGCTCGTCGGCGATCAACATCGCCGGTGCGGTGCGCGTCGCGCGCGACCTGGGGCCCGGCCACGTGATCGTGACCATCCTGTGCGACTACGGCACCCGCTACCAGAGCAAGCTCTTCAACCCGGCCTTCCTGCGCGAGAAGGACCTGCCGGTCCCGACCTGGCTGGCCTGAGCCGACCGACCGTCAACGCCTAGCGAGGCAACGCCCCGATGCCCGAAGCCCTGGTGAGCACCGACTGGCTGGACGAGCACCTCCAGGCACCGGACGTGCGCGTGGTCGACGCCACCTGGCTCATGCCCGGCGGCGAGCGCAACGCCAGGGCCGAGTACGAGGCGGCCCACATCCAGGGGGCGGTGTTCTTCGACCTCGACGCCGTGTGCGAGGCCAAGGACCTGCACCCGCACATGGTGCCCTCGGCCGCCAAGTTCAGCAGCCGCGTGCGCAAGCTGGGCCTGGGCGACGGCAACCGCATCGTGGTCTACGACGCCAACCGCTTCTTCGCCTCGGCCCGGGTCTGGTGGCTGTTCCGCCTCATGGGGCACGCGGACGTCCTGGTGCTGGACGGCGGGCTGGAGAAGTGGCGTGCCGAGGGCCGGCCGGTCACCGACATGCCGTCGCGGCCGCAGGAGCGGCACTTCACGGTGCGCCAGAACACGCTGCTGCTGCGCGAGCTCGACCAGATGCGCGCGAACCTCACCACCAAGCGCGAGCAGGTGGTCGACGCGCGCTCCGCCGGCCGCTTCCACGCCCGCGAGCCGGAGCCGCGGGCCGGCCTGCGCTCGGGCCACATCCCGGGTGCGGTCAACCTGCACTATGCCGGCCTGATCGCGGCCGACGGCACCCTCAAGCCCGCGGCCGAGCTGCGCGAGGTGCTGGCGGCGGCCGGCGTCGACATCGCGAAGCGGCCGGTGGTCACCACCTGCGGCTCGGGCGTGTCGGCCGCGCTGATCAACCTCGCCCTGTTCGAGCTCGGCGTGCGACACGGCCGCGCTCTACGACGGCTCCTGGTCCGAGTGGGGCGCGCAGCCGGACACGCCGGTCGCGAGCTGAGCCGCGGTCCTCACGGCAGCGTCGCGGCCGCGCGCGAGGGGCAGGTGTTGAGCGGCGGGACGCTGCCGTCGAGCAGCCGGGTCAGCAGGCGGGCGGAACCGGTGGGAGCGCCCACGTAGATCTTGGCGCCGTTATCGAGGTTGGCGACCTTGCTCGAGCAGTTGTCGAAGAAGCTGCGGCGGCAGGGATAGGGGCCGGCGATCTGGTAGCCGACCGGGGCGGGTGGCTGGGCCACGGTGATCGGGCAGGAGCAGATGATCTGGTCCGGCTTCAACGGCTTGTCCGAGCCCGGGAATCTCTGGCCCTGGGTGCTGCGGAAGCAGATCCCGCCGTCGCACTGGGCGTAGGCGCCGGTCGCGGTCTTCCCCGGGCAGTTGTAGATCGCCTGGTCACCCGAAGGTGCGACGACCGATTGGTCCAGGCTGAAGGTGCTGACCATGTAGCCGTTGCCGGCACCCTCGGCGTTGACGGTGCAGACGTCCTTGTTGCGGTCGTAGCGGAACGGGAGGCTGATGCTGTCGCCCCGCTTCACGTCGCAGGTGCAGTAGGCCAGGTCGTTGAAGACGAAGCAGCTGGCGGTCGCGCACAAGGCGTAGGTCTGGTCCTTGCAGATCGTGAAGGCACCTGCAGGCGTGGCCCCTACCGGCCGGGAGGGCAGAACCAAGGCCAGCGCCATGCCGAGCAGAAGCGCGCAGGCACGGAGCGCGCGCGTCGCGCCACGACCGAATGTCATGTCCCCTCCCCGGCGGCTTCTGCCGCCATCGCTTGCAGGGTGACCGGCGGAGCAGCGACGGTCAACGTCCGATTGGGACGACCGGGGCGCTCAGCTCGCCTCGATCAGCGGCAACCAGCCAGCGGAGTCGCGCGGTGCCAGGCCGATCAGGCGCGGATCGTCGGCGACCTCGACGGCGCGGCGATAGGGGCGGAAACCCGAGCGGAGGTAGAACGGCAGGGCGCCGGGATGGTCGAGGGTGCAGGTGTGGACCCAGAAGCGGCGCGGCGCGTGGCGCCAGGCGAGCCGCAAGGCCTCGTGCATCAGCCAGCGGCCGGCCCCCTGCCCCGTCAGCGCCGGGGTCACGCCGAAATAGGCGAGCTCGATGTCCGGAGGCTCGCGGCGGTCCAGCTCGAGCAGGCCTTCGTCGCGGCCGTCCCTGGTCAGCGCGTAGACCTCGACCGCGGGGTGTCCGAGGATGGCGCGCACCTCCTCGTCCGGCATGACCAGCCGGCCGAACCACAGCCAGTCGGTGCCGATGCGGCGGAACAGGTCGCGGTACCAGGCGAGGTCCGGCCGCTCGACCCGGCGCAGGGCGAGCCCGGGCACGTCCGGCGGCCGCCGCGCCGGCGGCGGCTCGGTCATCTCCAGGTAGGTGACGACCGAGGCGATCTTGCCCGGCGGCAGGTCGTAGTAGCCGTTGCGGTCGAGCTGCATCGGCGATCAGGGCGGCGCGCCGTGGACGAGGCGGCCGTCGAGCCAGGTCGCCAGCACCACGGTGTCCTGGATCGTTTCGGGATCGACCGTCAGGATGTCGCGATCGAGGATGACGAGGTCGGCGCGCTTGCCGACCTCGAGGCTGCCGGTGGTCGCCTCCTGCTTCAGCGCCAGCGCGGCGTTGATGGTGTAGGCGTCGATCGCGGTGGCGAGCGGGACCCGCTCGTCGAGATTGAGCGGCGGCCGATCCATGCCGCGCTCGACCCGGGTCACGGCGTGCTGCATCGCCACGAACGGATGGTAGGTGGAGACGTCCCAGTCGCTGCCGCCGACGATCGTCGCCCCGGCGGCGAGCAGGCTGCCGGCCGGGTAGAGGTAGCGGTAGCGCTCGGGCCCCAGATAGGGCTCGAGCGGGCCCTCGTTGGACGAATCGCGCTTGGCCCAGTCGAGCTGCATGTTGGCCAGCACGTCGAGCTCGGCAAAGCGCGGGAAATCGGCCGGGTCGACCAGCTGCAGGTGCGCGATCTGGTGCCGGTTGTCGGTGGCGCCGTTGGCGGCGCGGGCGGCCGCGAAGGCATCCAGCGTGGCGCGGGTGGCCCGGTCGCCGATCGCATGGACGTGGATGTTGAGGCCCGCGGCGTCGAGCCTGGTGACCAGCCGCGCGAACGGCTCCGGCTCGAAGTAGAGCTCGCCCCGGCTGTCGGTCGGCCGCCCCTCGGCGTCGAGGTAGGGCTCGAGCAGGGCCGCCGTCTGGGTCGGGGCCTCGATCACGCCGTCGGCGAAGAACTTGACCGAGCCGCCGCGCAGGAAGTCGGGGTCGACGTCCATGGCCTTGCTGGCCGCGACGATCGCCGCCACCGCTTCCGGGCTGTCGTCGCCGAGATCCTCGACATAGATCGAGGTCCGCACCCGCATGGTCAGCCGGCCGCTGTCGTGGAGCAGGCGCCAGACCTCGGCCTCCGTCGGCGTGACGTAGACGTCGGCGAGCGAGGTGATGCCGGAGGCCGCCATGCTGCGCAGCTCCGCGGCGGTGTAGTCGGCGCGCAGGTCAACCGGCGGAATCGGGATCTGCCCGAGGACGAGGTTCATCGCGGCGTCGGCCAGAAAGCCCGTGGGCTGTCCGCTCGCGTCGCGATCGATCCTGCCGCCCTCCGGGTCCGGCGTCGTCGCGGTGATGCCCGCGAGCGCGAGGCCGCGGCCGTTGGTCCAGAGCGTGTGGCCGTCGTTGCCGTAGAGCGCGATGGGACGGGTCGCCTCGATGGAATCGAGCTCGGCCGCGGTGGCCGAGAAGCCGTAATTGTCGAGCTGCACCGCCTCCAGCCAGTCGTCCGGCCCGCCCGGCCGCGCCTCCAGGCAGGCACGCAGCACCGGCCGCAGCGCGTCGATCTTGGCCGGCACCTCGGCGAGGCTGCACTTGGCGGCATTGACCGCGCCCAGGACGGGGTGGACATGCGCGTCGATCAGTCCGGGCAGCACGAGACGACCCTGGAGATCGACGACCGCGGTCTCGGGCCCCACGAGCGGTGCCACCTCCGCGTCGGTCCCGACCGCGACGATGGTGTTCCCGGTGAACGCCAGGGCCTGGCGGATGGAGCGCGTCGCATCCACGGTGTAGATCTTGCCGTTGCGGAGCACGACGTCGGCCGGGTCGGCGGCAGAGACCTCCTGTGCCAGGAGCAGCGGCGTGCAAGCCAGGAGCGCGAGACAGCGCTGCAGCGACGCTCTGGTCATGGTACGCTCCGGGTTGACGTCGACGCAACTCAGCCGGTGCGTAGGGTCCGTGTCAAGCAAGGTGCCGGAACCGGCCGCGGGCCGTAGCGTTCGCCACCATACCCAAGCGGAGGAAGCGATGAAGCAGCGCCAGCTCGGCCGGCAGGGCCTCACGGTGTCGGCGATCGGCCTCGGCTGCATGGGCATGTCCGAGTTCTACGGCGGGCGCGACGAGGCCGAGGCGGTGGCCACGATCCACCGCGCGCTCGACCTGGGCTGCACCTTCCTCGACACGGCCGACATGTACGGCGTCGGGCGCAACGAGGAGCTGGTCGGCCGGGCGATCCGCGGGCGACGCGACGAGGTCGTGCTCGCGACCAAGTTCGGCAATGTCCGCGGGCCGGATGGTGCGCATGCTCGGGATCGACGGCCGGCCGGACTATGTCCGTTCCGCCTGCGAGGCGAGCCTGCGGCGGCTCGGGGTGGAGACGATCGACCTCTACTACCAGCACCGGGTCGACCCGGAGACGCCGATCGAGGACACGGTGGGTGCGATGGCCGAGCTGGTGCGCCAGGGCAAGGTGCGCTTCCTGGGCCTGTCCGAGGCGGCACCGGCCACGATCCGCCGGGCCCATGCGGTCCATCCGATCAGCTGCCTTGCAGACCGAGTACTCCTTGTGGAGCCGCGAGCCCGAGGCTGCGATCCTGCCGACCGTGCGCGAGCTCGGCATCGGCTTCGTCGCCTACAGCCCGCTGGGCCGCGGCTTCCTGACCGGCCAGATCCGCACCCCCGAGGACCTCGATGCCGGACGACTGGCGCCGCCAGGCGCCGCGCTTCCAGGGTGACAACTTCCAGCGCAACCTGGACCTGGTGGCGCAGGGTCGGGGCGATCGCGCGGCGCAAGGGCTGCACGCCGGGCCAGCTGGCGCTGGCCTGGGTCCTGGCGCGCGGGCACGACGTCGTGCCGATCCCCGGCACCAAGCGGCGGCACTGGCTGGAGGAGAACGTGGCGGCCGAGGCCGTCACGCTGACGCTGGGCGATCTCGCCGAGATCGACGAGGTGCTCCCTGCCGGTGCTGCAGCGGGGGAGCGCTACGCCGAGACCGGGATGCGCACGCTGAACCGGTAGGCCCGACGGCCGGCCGGGGTCCGTCCGCCAAGGCGGGCGCGGCGTGCCTTGAACGGCGCGAACGGGTCAGGGCTCGTGCCTGCCGGTTGCCGTCCGGTCGCGCTCGTAGCTGCGGACCACGCCCGGGATCGCGGGCAGCCAGGGCTCGCGCCGGATCGTCCAGAGCTCGTAGGTCGGCGCGAAGCGGCCCGGCTCGTCGAACGAGCCCAGATGCAGCTCCACCTCGTCCGAGCCTTCGTCGCGGCCGAACTGGACCGAACCGCATGTGCGGCAGTGGCGGCGCCGACCATGCGCGGAGGTGGCGTAGACGCCGGGCTCGTCGCCGGTGAAGGTGACCTTGTCGGCCGGGAAGATCGCGAACACCCCGAACGGCGCGCCGCCATGCTTGCGGCAGTCCAGGCAGTGGCACAGGCCGACGCGATAGGGCTCGCCGTGGGCGACGAAGCGGATGGCGCCGCACAGGCAGCCTCCGGTGGCAGTTCCATGGTCCGGCATTGGTCATCTCGCGCAGGTTGGCACGCCGAATCGAACGGCCGATCGGTGCCTCGGGTGCCCGAGCAGCTCACGCGGGCTCGACGGCACCTCCGCCCTCGGCCCAGTCCTTGAAGGCGCCGAGGTTGCGCACGTCGCGGTAGCCCAGATCCTGCAGCGCCTTGCCGGCCAGCGCGGAGCGGCCCCCCGAGGCACAGTAGACGATCACCGTGCGGGCGGGGTCGAAGTCGGGGTCGTGGTAGGGCGAGGCGGGATCGGCGCGGAACTCGAGCATGCCGCGCGAGACGTGCTTGGCACCCTTGCAACCTTGCCGGCGGCCTGCAGCTCGGGCGCGTCGCGGACGTCGACCAGGAGCGCCTTGCCGTCGGCGAGCAGCGCCTGCGCGTCCTCACGGCCGATGCGGGGCACGGCGGCATTGGCCGCAGCCAACATGTCCTTCACCGAGGTCGTCATGCTACCTCCCTTTGGCCCGTCCCATTCGCTCGAGCCATGGTGGGTCGCAGCGCCTTCGCGGTCAACCTGCCCGGCCGCCCGCAGCGACAGCCGGCGGATCAGGGGATCGAACCAGATCCGGTTGAGCAGCGGTCCGACCAGGCTGTGGAGCCGGGCCAGTGCCGCCATCGCCGCCCCCGGGGCGATGGTGAACCTGCCGCGGGCGATGCCGCGCATGATGGCGGCCGCCACCTCGTCCGCCGTCAGCAGGCCGCCGGTAGCGGCCAGCCGGTTGGTGATCTCGGGCCGGTGGCGCAGCTCCTCGCGATAGCCCGGCGTGTCGGTGTCCGGCGGATAGACGACCGAGACCGCGATCCCCTCGGCCGAGAGCTCGCTGCGCAGCGCCTCGGCCATGCCGCGCACGGCGAACTTGGACGGGGCGTAGGCGCTGTAGCCGAACAGCCCGAGCAGGGCCGCACCCGAGGCGACCAGAACGATCCTGGCCCCGCCGTCGCGCGGCAGCAGCGGCAGGGCCGCGCGCACGAGGTGCAGCGATCCCAGATAGTTGACCTCGATGCTGCGGCGGTAGGCGGCCGCCGGCAGCGCGCCGACCCGGCCGAGCAGCACGGTGCCGGCGCAGGCGACGACGAGGCGCGGCGGGCCGAGACGAGCCGCCGCCGCGGCCACCGCCGCCGCGACCGCCGCCTCGTCGACGACGTCGACCGAGATGGTGTGGACCGCCCGGCCGTGACCGGCCAGGGCGGCGCACGCCACGTCCAGCCGGTCCCGATCGCGCGCGAGGATCGTCAGGTCCCAGCCCGCCCGTGCCAGGCGGTGGGCCAGGGCCAGACCTATCCCGCTGGAGCCGCCGCTGAGGAGCGCATGCGACGCTGGCTCAGCCCCCAACGGTGCGCCGCTTGCGCCGCCCGACGGCCGCAGCGCCGAGCAGGAGCGCGCAGCCGAGCGCCGCGGCGATGGCCCAGGGCGCGAAGGTGGCGTCGCGCGCCGCGTCGACCACGCCCCAGCGCTCGGCGACGGTCTCGGTCCATTCGGGCCCGATCAGGCGATAGAGGGCGCGGACCGGCAGGAACAGCGCCTGGTAGACGACGTCCTGCGTGGCGGGCGACGCCACGCCGTCGAGGAACCAGTCGCTGTGCGCCGAGGCCACCACGCCGTCGACCAGGATCGTGCCGCCCATGGTCAGCGGGTTGAAGAGACCCTGGCGCGCCTGGGTCGCGACGGCCGTGACGGCGGCACTGGCGAGGGAGCCGTCGGCATTCTCGTACCAGACCACGTCGCCCGGCCCGACTTCCTCCGCCGCCTTCACCACGCGCTCGTCCCAGCCGGCGCCCGCGTCGGCCGCGACCGGGATGAAGTGGCGCGGCGACAGGGTGAGCTCGCGGCCGGAGGCCAGCGTCAGGGTGCGGTAGGCGTTCGTCGCCACGGCATCCTTGTGCGTGAACAGGTAGATCTCGTCGAAGCCGCGGGTGCCGTCGGGGCGCATCACCGCCACGCGGTCGCCGATGCGGAGCTCGTCCATGCGCCGGGTGCTCCCGTCCGCCATGGCGACGGTGGCCTCGCCCGGGAAGCAGCTCAGGCTCGGCTCGCAATAGGGCTCGCAGTCGCCGTCCTCGTCGCAGGACTGGGCACAGATCGGCGTGCTGCCGCTGCAGCAGACATAGGCGCCGGGAATGGTGCCCTGACAGAAATTCTGGCCCGGCTGGCAGCCGATGGCGGGATTCGTCAGCACCTTGTCGGTATGCGCGGTCAAGGTGAAGTGCATGTCGTAGGCGAGCACGCAGGTCTGCAGATCGAACGCGGTGAGGTCGAGCTTGCGGCCTGCCGCCCGCTCGAGACGGCCCAGAACGTTCTCGAACGACAGATTGAAGTATTGCTGCCCGGGCTTGCGCGCGATGTTGCGCAGGACCGTCCGGACCGCCTCGTTGTCCCCGACCTTGCGCGCCTCGGCCAGACATTTGCCGATCGAGCCCTGCACCGATCCGATGGTGTCGTTCAGCAGCTTGTCGAGCTGGATCGAACGCGCGGCGTCGCGCTCGAGCTGCTGCAGGGCCGAGGCCGCATCGTCCGCCTGCGGCGCGGCAACCGGCGCCACGACCAGCAGGGTCACGGCGGCTACGGCCCATAGGCGGACCCATCCCGTCCGCAGGGCCGCCGACCATCCCCGACGGGTGCGAGGGCCGTTGGCGTCAGGCCAGGGAATGTTCATGCGTTCCTCCCTTCGGGACAAGGGTGATCCGGCCGACACCGCAGCATGGACTGGGCCGCGAGCGCCGAGCCGACGGCAGAGCGAAGGCTGCCCGCGATCTGCAGCGAGCTCGATCCTCTTTGTCCCATCGCACTCTCCGAGGGGATCTTGTCGCTTGCGTCGGCGTTTCCGGGCGACTGGACACTTGAGCGTAAGGGCGCCCAGGCACAGTGACAATCAGTGTCGTGGCGACGCTTGGGCGATGCCATCTGCGGATGATCTCGGCAGAACAGTAATCGGTCGCACCTTCGCGGCACGGCAAAGTCATGATCGGCAAAGCCGACAGGATCGCAGTCGGCATCGCCATCGGAACCGCAACAGCGCCGCGCCGGTCATCAGCCTTACGCGTGCGTCATGTTCCGCAGTTGAGCCTGTGCGGTTCAAGGCTCCGGGTGTCGAACGGTCGCCGCCCGGTCCTTACCGCCGCGGCCCAGGCAGCGATGGTGAATACTCTCGATTTTCCACCGATCACGCCTGCGTGATCCGCCAGCGGCCCTCAGTCCGGCAGCTCGATCACCAGGCCGTCATGGGCCGGAAGGACGCCGGGCGGCAGCTTCTCGCACCAGGCGGTGTAGTCGACCTCGTGGTTCATGTGGGTGAGATAGGCCCGCTCGGGCTCGACCCGGTCGATCCAGGACAAGGCGAGGCTCAGATTGGCGTGGCTGGGGTGCGGGCTCTCGCGCAGCGCGTCGACGATCCAGACCTCGACCCCGCGCAGGACCGCGAAGGCCTGCTCGTCGAGGTGGTCGGTGTCGGTGGAGTAGGCGAAGCGGCCGATCCGGAAGCCCCAGGTCACCCCGCGGCCGTGGCGCTGCGCGAAGGGCCGGATCTCGACCGGGCCGACGCGGAACGGGCCGCGGAACACATGGGCGGCGATCTCGGGGCGCCACCAGCCATGGCTGCCGTGGCCGCCGGCGAAGACGTAGGGGAAGCGCTCGCGGATGCGCTCGAACACGGCGGCGTCGGCCCAGGCCGGGACCGGCGCCATGATCAGGTTGTTGATGGTGCGCAGATCGTCGATGCCGTGGACATGGTCGGCATGGGCGTGGGTGTAGAGCAGCGCGTCGATCTCGCCGATGCCGGCGTCCAGGCATTGCTGGCGCAGGTCCGGGCCGGTGTCGACCAGGATGCGCTGGCCCTGCGCCTCGACGAAGATGGAGCAGCGGCGGCGGCGGTTGCGCGGGTCGGGCGACTGGCAGACCGCGCAGTCGCAGCCGATCTGGGGCACGCCGGAGGAGGTGCCGCAGCCGAGGACCGTCACGCGCATGCGGCGGCCTTGGCGAACAGGCGCTGGAAGTTCGCGGTCGTGGCGGCCTCGACCTCGGCCACGGGCAGGCCGCGCAGCAGCGCCAGCGCCTTGGCGACGTGGGCGGTGTAGGCGGGCTCGTTGGTGCGCCCGCGCATCGGCACGGGTGCGAGGTAGGGCGCGTCGGTCTCGAGCAGCAGGCGGTCGAGCGGCATGGCGGCGCACCGTCGCGCGCAGATCCTCGGACTTCTTGAAGGTGAGGATGCCGCCGATGCCGAGATAAAGGCCGATGGCGACGGCGCGCTCGGCCAGCCTGCGGCTGGAGCTGTAGCAGTGGATGACGCCGGTGAACGCCCCCTGCCCCATCTCCGCCTCGAGCAGGTCCATGGTGTCGTCGTCGGCGTCGCGGGTGTGGACGATCAGCGGCAGGCCGGTGGCGCGCGCGGCGGCGATGTGGGTGCGAAAGCTCGCCGCCTGCCGGTCGCGCGGGCTGAGATCGTAGAAATAGTCGAGGCCGCTCTCGCCGATGGCGACCACGCGCGGGTGGGCGGCGAGGTCGAGCAGCGGCGCCGGGTCGTCGAGGCCCTCCTTGCCGGCCTCGTGGGGATGGATGCCGACGGCACAGAACACCTCGGGGTGGCGCTCCGCCAGCGCGATCCCGACCGGCCACCCGGCGCGCCGGGCGGCGATGTGGACCATGTGGCCGACGCCGGCCGCCCGCGCCCGCCCGATCACCCCCGCCTCGTCCTCGGCCAGCCCGGGGAAGTCGAGGTGGCAGTGGCTGTCGACGATCATGCCGCCTCGGTCTCGACGTGGCGCGGGAACACGCCGGCCGGCGGCGGCAGGGCCGTGCCCGCGCGCAAGGCCTTGTCCAGCGAGGCGAAGCCGCGCTCGTCGGCAGGGATCGCCAGCAGGTCGAGCAGCTTGGCCGAGGCGTCGGGCATGAAGGGCTGGGTCAGGATCGCGAGCCGGCGGACGGTCTCGGCCAGGACCCAGAGCACCGTGGCCATGCGCGCCGGATCGGTCTTGCGCAGGCTCCAGGGGGCCTGGGCGTCGACGTAGCGGTTGGCGGCGCCGCACACCTCCCAGATCTGCTCCAGCGCGCGATGCGCCGCGATCTCCGCCATGGCCGCGCGGCCGCGGCCGAGGAGGGCTTTCGCGGCATCGAGCAGGGCCTCGTCGGCATCGGCGAGCGGGCCGGGCTCGGGCACGATGCCGCCGCAGTTCTTGGCGATCATCGAGAGCACGCGCTGGGCCAGGTTGCCGTAGTCGTTGGCGAGGTCGTGGTTGATGCGCCGGACCATGGCGGCGTGGCTGAAGTCGCCGTCGCTGCCGAAGGCGATCTCGCGCAGGAGGAAGTAGCGGGTCTGGTCGAGGCCGTACTTGTCGATCAGCGCGGCCGGGCTCGACCACGTTGCCCAGCGACTTGCGACATCTTCTGGCCCTCGACCGTCCACCAGCCATGGGCGAAGACGTGCTTGGGCGGCTCGAGGCCGGCGCTCATCAGGAAGGCCGGCCAGTAGACGGCGTGGAAGCGCAGGATGTCCTTGCCGACGACGTGGAAGTCGGCCGGCCAGAAGGTGCGGTAGGGCGCGCCGTCGGTGTCGGGGAAGCCCAGGGCCGAGATGTAGTTGGTGAGCGCGTCCAGCCAGACGTACATGACGTGGGCCGGGATCGCCCGGCACCGGGATGCCCCAGGCGAAGGTGGTGCGCGAGACGGAGAGGTCCTGCAGGCCGCCCTTCACGAAGCTGGTGACCTCGTTCCTCCGGGTCGCCGGCAGGACGAAGTCGGGGCGCTCGGCGTAGAACGCGAGCAGCCGGTCCTGCCAGGCCGAGAGCTTGAAGAAGTAGGAAGGCTCCTCGACCCACTCGACCGGCGCACCGGTGGGTGCCGTGCCGCCGACCAGCTCGCTCTCGGCGTAGAAGGCCTCGTCGCGGACCGAGTACCAGCCGGCATACTTGCCGAGATAGATGTCGCCGCTGGCGACCAGCCGCTCCCACAGGGCGGTGACGCTGCGCTTGTGGCGCGCCTCGGTGGTGCGGATGAAGTCGTCGTTGCTGCAGTTCATCGCCACCGCGAGATCGCGGAAGCGCTGCGACACCTGGTCGGTGAAGGACTGCGGGTCGAGCCCGGCCGTCGGCCGCCGCCTTCTCGACCTTCTGGCCGTGCTCGTCGGTGCCGGTCAGGAAATGGACCTGCCGGCCGTCGAGCCGCATGAAGCGGGCCAGCGCGTCGCAGGCCAGCGTGGTGTAGGCGTGGCCGATGTGCGGCGAGTCGTTGACGTAGTAGATCGGCGTGGTGACGTAGAATGCGCCGGACGCGGCCATCCCGGGCTCCAAGATCGCTCAGGCGAGAGAGAGTTCGGTCTCCGGCGCCGCCCCGCAGATCGCCTGAAGGACCTGCAGCAGCGCCTGGACGGGGTCGAGATTGAGCCGGTCGACCTGCCCCGCGAGCGCGCTCAGCTTGTCCCACACGGCCACCCACTGATCAAGCCCGAGGCCCTGCGGCGAGCGGGTCCAGGAGGTCGAACTCGCCAGGAAACAGCTCGATCCCGACGTCGTGCCCGGCGCGGTGCGCGGCCAGGCGGCGGACGGCGACCGCGAGCAGATCGGCCGCGGTGCGAAAGCCGCGGCCGTCGCCGCCCTTGGCGAGCTCGGCCGCGAGGTCGAGCCGCACCAGCATGCTGGTGCGCGCGGCACCCAGCTTGGGCAGGAGTGCGGCATAGCGGCCGGGCCAGTCGCTCGCCTCCAGCTCCATGGCCCGGCCGGGCGAGCCCTCGGCCAGGGCGGCCAGCACCGCGCGCCGCCCGGGTGCGAGCTCGGGCGCCAGCCGCGCCAGGGCCGCGTCGAGCTCGTCCGGCGGCAGCGGCGCCAGGGCCGACCTGCAGGCAGCGCGAGAGGATCGTGCGCGGCAGGATGCCGGGGCGCTGGCAGACCAGGAGCAGGACCGTACGCGGCGGCGGCTCCTCGAGCAGCTTCAGAAGCGCATTGGTTCCCGACGGGTTGAGCTCGTCGGCCGGGTCCACGAGCAGGATCTTGAACCCGTCGCGGGCCGCGGTGGCATGCAGCGCAGAGTCGGCGGCGCGGACATCGTCGACCGGAATGTCGCGGGGCAGCTTGCCGGTCTTGGGGTTGGGCACGCGCTCGAGGATCTTGCAGATCCGGATGGGCCTTGTGCTGCGACCATGCGGAACACCGGATGGCCAGGATCGGCAGCGGCGCGCTCGTGGTCGACGCCGGCCAGCAGCCGGCGGGCGAAGCGGTAGGCGAGCGTGGCCTTGCCGACGCCGCGCGGCCCGCGCAGCAGCCAGGCCGGCGGCAGGCGGCCGGACTGCCAGGCGCGGAGCATGGTGCGCTCGGCGGCGGCGTGGCCGAACAGGTCGGGATTGGCCTCGGGCGGAATCACGGCAGGCCCAGCCGCAGGCGCGACGGTCGTGCGCCACCGGCTCGCGCGACGACGGTCTCCGGCGCGCTCGCGTCGACGACCGCGAAGCGCTCGGGCTCGCGCTCGCGCGAGCAGGCGGAAGCCGGCGCGGACGCGCTCGTGATAGTCCGATGCCCTTGGCCTCGAAGCGGGCCATGGCGCCGCGCGCGGCACAGCGCGCCATGCCGACCTCGACCGGCAGGTCGAGCACCAGCGTCAGGTCGGGCGCGATGCGGGCCGAGCAGCGGCGCCTGCAGGGCGTCGACGAGGTCCAGGCCCAGTCCGCCGGCACAGCCCTGGTAGACGCGGGTGGAATCGGCGAAGCGGTCGCACAAGACCCACTGGCCGCGGTCGAGGGCGGGCAGGATGGCGCGGTGCAGATGGTCCTCGCGGGCGGCGAGGAACAGATAGAGCTCGGCCAGCGGACGCCAGCGCTCCGGCGGCCCGTGGACGATCAGCTCGCGGATGGCCTCCGCACCCTCCGTGCCGCCGGGCTCGCGGGTGACCAGGCAGTCGATGCCGCGGGCGCGCAGGCGCTCGGCGAGCAGGCGCAGCTGCGTGCTCTTGCCCGCCCCCTCGCCGCCCTCGATGGTGATGAACCGCCCGCGCGTCATGCCCCGCCGCTCAGCCGGCCGGCTCGCCCCAGATCAGGTAGCTCAGGCTGCCGGTGGCCCGGGCCAGGAGACCGGCGCGCGCGACGTCGCCGGCGGCCACCAGCGGCAGCGGTGAGCGGCGGCAGTCCGGGGGCGGTGATCTCGGCCTGCCCGACGCGCTGGCCGGCCTGGATCGGCGCCGGGCACCGGGCTGGCGATAGCTCAGCTTCACCACCAGCCGCTTGCGCGCCTCGCGCGAAAGCGTCACCGCGACCGTATCGGGCACGACCAGCGGCACCTTCGGCGCCACGCCCTGCCAGACCTCGGTCTCGGTCACGGGCACGCCCGGCTCGAACAGCCGGTACTCCTGGAACTCGCGAAAGCCGTACTCGAGCAGCCGCTCGCCCTCGGTCCGGCGCTGGCGCCGAGGATTCCAGCCCGGCCAGAACGGTGATGATGCGCCGGTCGTCGCGCGCGGCCGTGGCGACCAGGCCGTAGCCGGAGCCGTCGGTGAAGCCGGTCTTCATGCCGTCGACGCCCGGAACGCCGGCCTGCAGCAGCGGGTTGCGGTTGGGCTGCTTGATCCCCGCATACTCGAACTCGCGCTCGCCGTAGTACTTGAAGAACTCGGGAAAGTCCTGGACGATCCGGCGCGCCAGGACGGCCAGATCGCGCACCGTCATCAGATGGTCGGGCGCGTCCAGGCCGGTCGAGTTGGCGAAGCTGCTGCCGGTGAGGCCGATCTCGGCGGCCTTCTCGGTCATCTGCGCGCGCGAACTCCTCCTCGGAGCCGGCGATGGCCTCGGCCATGGTCACGCAGGCGTCGTTGCCCGACTGGATGATGATGCCGCGGATCAGGTCCTCGACCTTCACCCGCTCGCCGACCTCGACGAACATCTGCGAGCCGCCCATCTTCCAGGCGCGCTCGCTGACCAGGATCTCCTCGTCGAGCCTGCAGCTTGCCGCTCTTGACCTGGTCGAAGATCATGTAGGCCGTCATGAGCTTGCTCATGGAGGCCGGCGGCATGCGCTCGTCCGCGTTCTTGTCGAACAGGACCGCACCCGTGCGGCTGTCCAGGATGATCGCGGCCTTGGCCGGCGTGTCGAACGCCCGTGCGGGGGCGAGCCCGGCCAGCAGCGCCAGCAGGACCAGGAACGGGACCAGCCGCAGTCGCATCGTCCACCTCGTCGGATCGGTCGAGCCCAAGGGGCTCAGCAACTCACCAGGGTCGCCTGGCCGAAGCGCGCCACCGGCACCATGAAGGCGTCGCTGTAGCCCATGGCCACCACGCGCTCCAGCAGATCGGCTGCCAGCCGCGGGTCGCTCACGGGGCCCAGGCGCACGCGCGCCAGCGCCCGGTCGCCGGCGAAGACCGGCTCGACCTGGACCGGCGCCAGGCCCTCGACCATGGCCATGGCGGCGCTGACCTGGTCGGTCTCGCCGAAGGCCCCGATCTGGACCAGCTGCGGGCCCAGGCTGCAGGTCGGTGCCGCGGCGTGTGCGGGCGACGGCAGGTCCAGGGCGGCCAGCTGCACCTCGCGCGGCGGCACCGTGGCCGGGGCCGGCGCAGCCGGGGCGGGCGCCGGCCGGGGCTCGGATCTCGCCACGGTGGGCGTGGGCCGGGTGCCGCGCGCATCGTCCGCCAGCGCCAGGAACTGGACGCGCACCTTGGCCAGGCCCCGGTCCTCGTAGCCGAGCTCGCGCGCGGCGGCCTCGGAGAGGTCGATCAGCCGGTCGCCGATGAACGGGCCGCGATCGTTGACCCGGATATCGAGCGCTGCGGCCGTTCTCGAGGTTGGTGACCCGCACGATGCTGGGCAGCGGCAGCGTCGGGTGGGCGGCGCTGATCTGGTCCTTGTCGAACACCTCGCCATTGGCGGTCGGCAGGCCGTGGAAGTCGGCGCCGTACCAGGACGCGGTGCCCACCTTGGCGTAGCTCGGGTCGTATTCCGGGCGGTACCAGCGGCCCTTGATCTGATAGGGCTGGCCGACCTTGTAGTGGCCGACCACGGCCTGCCCGGCCGGCGGTCGTCGCCGGATCGCCGCCGCCGGCGCACGCGGCGAGCAACGCCAGCAGCAGCAGGCTCGACAGGCGATGGACGAAGCGGCTCGGCACGACCATGCGCGGGCTCATATCATGGTTTAAGAACGCCAGCCATCCTTCAAGGAGTCCGAGAGAAGACCGACGGAGACCCCGAAGTAGGTCGACCGGTTCCAGGCCATCAGGGCGCGGAAATTGCCGTAGGCGAGGTAGCTCGGGCCCGGCACCGCCGTCCATGCGCAGCAGCGAGGCCTTCAGGTCCACGACCGGGCAGGCCGGCCGCCGTCGGGCAGGCGCACGCCGCGCTGCTCCCAGGTGGCCAGCGGGGCGCGGTGCTCGAGCCCGAGTGCGGCTCTCGGCGATGCTCGGCGGGGGCGGCGACCTCGCGGCCCCAGAGGAAGCGCGCGTCCCAGCCGGACTTGTCGAGATAGTTGGCCATGGACGCGAACACGTCGGGCAGGGAGTGCCAGATGTCGCGATGGCCGTCGCCGTCGAAGTCGACGGCGTAGCCCAGGTAGGTCGAGGGCATGAACTGGTTCTGGCCCATGGCCCCGGCCCAGGAGCCGCGCATCTCGCCGGCGTCGGCGTAGCCCTTGTCGGCGATCTGCAGGGCACTCAGCAGCTCGCGGCGGAAGAACGCGGCGCGCCGGCCCTCGTAGGCCAGGGTGGCCAGCGCGCCGAACACCGAGTAGCTGCCCTGGCGCTCGCCGAAGTTCGATTCGATGCCCCACAACGCCACCATGACCTCGGGCGGCACGCCGTAGCGCTGCCTCGCACCTGGCGCAGGAGCGGCGCGTGGACGGCGATGAGCTCGCGGCCGCGCGCGATCCGGTCGTCGCTGACCACGCGGCGGCGGTACTCGGCGAAGGTCATCCGGCCTTCGGGCTGGCGCCGGTCGGCCTCGATCACCGACGGGATCGGGCGGATGCCGCCGAATGCCGCGTCGAGCACGCCGTCGTCGATGCCCTTGCCGCGCGCCTCGGTGCGCAGCTCCGCGAGCCAGCTCTGGAACGAATCTTCGGCGGCCGCAGCCGGCCCGGCTGGCCACGCCAGGGTGCAGGCCAGCATGCCGAGCGCCCCGCGCCGATCGGACAGACCCATGATCCCGGCTCGCTCCCCATCAGCATGAGCGCAATCGCATGAATAGGCGCGATGGGGCGCAACCGGAAGAGGAAATCTCGCCCGATGCGGCGTCCGGCCCGGATCGGCTCAGTAGATCAGCGTGACGTAGCGCACCTCGCCGGCATCCTCGACACTGGCTGCGGTCGGGGCCGCAGGGTCGCTCGTGAGCCGAGGCGGGCTCGCTGAGGATCGCCATCGGCGCGCTGCCCGGCGCACAGCCGTCGGTCGTGACGACCTGGCCGCCCGTGGTCGTGCCGCCGCAGGCGGCGACGACCTGGACGGTGACCTGGAGCGTGCCGCGCGCCTGGCCGGGGCTGGCCGAGTCGAGGGGCACCGCCACGAGCATGGTGGTGGCGGTGGCGGCGAGCGTGCCGTGGCACGCCGGGAGTTCGGGCGCATCGTTTCCTCCGTTCGGGCTCTCCGGCCCGGGCAGCCGAGGAAACTAACGCATCGCGCCGGCGACAGCGGCGCAGCCGTGCGCGAGGCGCATCCGCCTATGTCGAGCGGCTCAGAAGGTCAGGGTCACCGCGACGCTGTCGACATACTCGCCGGGCGTCACCCCCGACTGGGGCGGGACCGCGCCGTAGATGGTGAGGCGCGCCGGGTTCGTGCCGTCGCTGCTGCCGGTGACCGGCTGTCCTTCGGCCAGGCCGTCGCCCCAGGGCACGCTCCGGCCCGAATCGGAGAACAGGCGGTAGTCCAGGGTGGCGCCGCCCGGCCCGATCATCTGGCGCTGGCCCTTGCCACTGCGGCCGTTGGAGATCGCGACGGCGAACGAGCCGGCGGTGTCGCAGCGCACGCACCACCTCGCCGGTGCCGCGCGAGCGGCTGGTGACGTCGATGACGCCGAAGGTGACCGGCGACAGCTCGACGCTGCAGTCGCCCAGCGCCGGCCCGGCCAGCGACGATGCCGAGCACGCCCAGCGCCGCGATGCGGACGGTCAGCGGCATCGCACCGGGCCCAGATCGGGCAGCAGCTCGGCCGCGGGTGCGGCGGGCAGGGCGCAGGCGAGCGCCATGCCGTCGACCGTCCGCCGCCACCGGCACCGGCGCCGGGCCGATGCCGGTGATCTGGGTGAAGCCGTCGCGCGCGACCCAGGCGGTGACCTGGCCGTCGGCGCTGCGCAGCCGCAGCCCCGCCGGCAGCGGGGCACCGGCCGCGTCGAGCAGGATCGCGGTCGCCTGGCCGCTGCGGGCCAGCGGGAAGGCGATCGTCATGCCGCTGCGGTCGAACGGCACCGCCTCGACCTCGGCCGTGGTGATCTCGGCGTCGAGCGGCAGATCGTCGATCTCGAGCCGCACGCGGTTGCCCTCGTAGGGGCGCAGGCCGGGCAGGAGCAGCCGGCCCGCCGCGTCGGTGCGCCCGACCTCGCGGTTGTCGAGATAGACCCGCACGTCGGGGAACCCCGGCAGGTTGACCAGGCCGAAGGCGCGGTCGATCCGGCGCGAGACCGCGAGCTCGCCGTCGACCAGGGCCACGCTGCCATTGACCCCGGCGCGCAGCGCATCGTCGCCGTCGTAGCGCTCGACCGCGAGATCGGCGGCACCGAAGGCCGTCTGGTAGCCGAAGCGTGCCTCGACGCTGCTGTCGCGGGTCCCGGCCTCGGCGGCGAGGCGGTAGTCGAGGCCGAGGTCGCTGGCACCGCGGGTCTGCCGGAAGGTCGCCCGGCTGCCATAGTCGCCGCTGCGCTTGAGCAGCTCCATGCTGGCCGAGCGCCGCTCGCCCAGCGGGATGGTGTAGATCGCGGTGAGCGCCAGCTCCTCGTCGGGGCGGAACAGCTGGGCGGCGCGGAAGGTCAGCGAGCCGGGGCCCAGCGACAGGCTGTAGGTCGCGGCCAGGGTGGTCGCGTCCTCGGTGTCGCGGCCGTCGGTGTTGAGCAGGAGCAGGCCGGCGCGGCCATAGTCGGCGAAATCGAGGCCGAGGCTGAGCTGGTCGACCCGCGCCGCCTCCTCGTCGCCGCCGGCCTCGCGATAGCCGTCGCTGGTGTAGCGGGTGCGCGCCCCAAAGTTGAACCGCCTGGCATCGTACTCGTAGGCGAGCTGGCCCAGCACGCCCGGGCCGCCGTCGCTGTGGCCGACGCCGACGCCGCCGCTGACCACGCCCCACTCGCCCATGAGGTAGGATCCGCCCAGGGCCAGGGTCTGCTGGTCGAACTGCAGCTCGCCGTGGGCCTCGCCGGTGAACCGGTCGGAAAAGCCGTAGCGGTGCGTGGCGCTGGCGAGGCCGTCGCCATAGTCGAAGCTCTCCTGGCCGTAGTTGCGGCGGACGGCCCCGAGCTCGTAGCCGAAATCGTGCAGCCCGGGCTTCAGGAGCCGCGAGCTGACATAGTAGGACTGGGTGATCAGCTGCTCGCGGCCGAGCAGGTCGGTGACGCGCAGCTGCACCTCGCCGGCACCGGTGACCACGGGCAGGCTCTCCAGCGCGAACGGCCCGGGCGGGACCGAGCGCGCCTCGCGCTGCACATTGTCGATGAACACGTCGACCACCGATTGCTGCCGGGCGAGGCCGCCGATGCTGGGCAGGGGGAAGGTGACGAAGGCCGGGTCGGTGGCGAAATTGGTCGCGTACTGGATGCCGGCCATGCGGACGGGCGGGGCCAGCGCACCGCCGGTGGCAAGCGTGTCGCCGAGACGGAGCGTGGTGCGCGTGCCGAGGAAATCGCGTGCCAGCGTGCTGTCCAGCCGGATCGCCTCCGGGTCGCTGGTCAGGTCCTGGAGCAGGAAGCCCGACGGACCCGGTGCCGCCGGCATGGAAGCCGCCCAGCTCGACCAGGCCGCCCAGACCCTGGTCGAGCCCGTCGCCGGCCTGGAGCAGGAAATCGTAGTCGAAGAAGGCGCCGCTGCCGGGAACCGGCGGCAGCCGCGGTTCCGCCGCCGCCGCCGCGGTCGAGCCGGCGAACTGTGCCGGCGGCACGTCGAGCGCCAGGGACAGGCCGTTGCGGTCGAGCGACCAGGTGGCACCCTGGATCGCGTCCAGCGGGTAGTAGGGCTCGCCGGCGAAGGTGACCACCTGCGCCAGGTCGGTCCGGATGCGCCAGGCCTCGACCAGTGCGAGCTGTGCGGCGAGCCGGCCGTCGACCGCCTCGACGAACAGGCCGCCCTCGCTGACCGGCTGGCCGTTGAGCTCGACCGACAGCAGGATCTCGTGCCAGTCCGCCGGGTCCGGCAGCGGCGGCAGGACCGGGTCGCGATAGGCCGGTGCCAGGGCCGGCAGCGTCTCCTTGGCGGGCGCGGAGCTGAAGCTCGGCGGCCCGTCCGCAAGCACCGGTGCCGCGAGTCCGGCGATCGCGAGCGCGGCCGCCGCCACGCTACTCGCGCGGCAGGGCGACGGTGGCCGAGAGCGGGCCAATGCTGGTCTCGGCTTGGAGCTGGAGTTCGCGCGCACCGGTCGTCGCCGGCAGCGGCCAGCGCTGTTCCTGACCGGCGAGGACGTAGGCCGGCGTCTCGATGGTACGTGGCGCCGCGCCCACGCCGCCGCCGGCCAGGACGATGCGCCGGACCTGGAGATGGGCGGTGCCGTCGTTGCGCAGGACCAGCTCGCGCTGGCCCCCTGCCCCGCGCACCGACCAGGCGGGCAGCGGCGCGGCGCCGGGCGGCGTGACGAACACGGGCAGGCTGAGGCGCAGCGCGAAGCGGACCCCGGTGCCGCCACCGCCGCCGCGCGGGACCTCGGTGATCAGCAGCCGGTAGGCCCGCTCGACGTCGGACGTGGCCGCCCCGCGCAGGGCGACGCGGATGATCTGGCTGCCGGCGGCGGGCAGCTCGAACACCGGCGGCACGGCGAGCAGGTCGCGGGTCGGCCGCCAGCTCGGTGCTGCCGGGGCCGTTCTCCCAGGCGAAGGTCTGCACCTGGACCATGACCGGATCGGCGGCGTTGTTGCGCAGCGTCACCACCTCGGCCCGGTCGTCGCCGGCGAACTCGACCCGGGTCGGGGCCACGGTGAGCGACGCGGCGAGCGCGGGCAGCGGCAGGAGCAGCAGGCAGGCGGCGAGGCGGGCACGGCAGGGCATGGTCCCGGCCGCTCAGAAGGTCAGGGTCACGTTGACGGTGTCGGTGTAGGTGCCCGCCGGCACCACCTGGCCGCCGGGAATCCGGCCGTAGACGGTGACCGAGCCGTTGCGCGTCTCGAGCAGGATCTGGGTCTGGGCGTCGGCGCCGGTCCCCCAGACCGCGTTGCGCGCCGCGTTGCGGTAGATCTGGTAGCTGAGCCGGTTGGCGCCGTTGCTCATCTGCCGCGCGTTGATGTTGCCGCTGCCACCGCCGTCGAGCGCGAAGGTGAGGGTGCCGCTGCAATTGACGTAGTTGATGGTCCCGTCGACGTCGGCGTTCTCGGTCTGGCCCGAGGCGTAGGAGCCGAACGCCAGCGTGCCGCCGCTGAGCGAGCAGGCGCTGAGCACCGTGGCGGTGACCGTGAGCACGTCGGTGTCGGTGGCCGACCGCGCCGGCTGGGAGAGCGAGATCACCGCCAGGGCCGCGAGCAAGCGCGCAGCGGAGCCGGGCCGCGCCATGGCATAGCCTCCAGCAGGGGCAGGGCAAGACAGGATGAATCTATCTAAAGTTGAAATATATGGATCAAATCTCTCGCTGCAAGCGATTTTCCTGCTGGCGGCGTTGCGCCATCGCCGCGTATCGGCCGACCTCGTCGAGCAGCGCCGCCGCATTGATCGGCTTGGTGACGTAGCCGTCCATGCCCGCGGCGAGGCAGGTCTCGCGGTCGCCCTTCATGGCATTGGCGGTGACCGCCACGATCGGGGTCGCCGCCCTGTCGCGGATCGGGCATGGCGCGGATGCGGGCCGCCGCCTCCAGGCCGCCCATGACCGGCATCTGCACGTCCAGCAGCACGAGGTCGTAGCGCTGGCGGTGCAGGGCCTCGACCGCGCGCAGGCCATCGGGCACCGCGTCGACCTTGTGGCCGCCGCGCTCGAGGATGATCGTGGCGAGGCGGCAATTGACCGGGTTGTCGTCGGCCAGCAGCAGCTGCAGGGCCGGCGGCCGCTGCTCGCGGATGCTGTGCACGGTGATCAGGCCGCCATCGCCGCCGCTGGGCCGCGCCCGCAGGGTGCGCAGGCAGTCGAGCAGGGTCTCCGGCGCCACGGGCTTGCGCAGGTAGGCGGCAAAGCCGTCGGCCAGGGCGCGCGGCGCCGTCGCCGCGGATGCCGGAGGCCACCAGCAGCCCGACCCGGGCATGGCCCAGGCGCGGGTCGCCGCGCAGGGCGGCGGCGATCTGCTCGGGCCCGGGGGCGGTAAGCGCGCGGTCGACCAGGACCATGTCGAAGGGCGCACCGCGATCGGCCGCCTCGGTCAGCAGGGCCAGCGCCTGGCGGCCGCAGCGGGCGGTGCGGACGGCGAGGCCCCAGCCGGTGGCGATCTCGGCCATGACGTCGGCGCTGCGGGCGACCGGGTCGACGATCAGCAGACTGCCGCCGGCGAGCGAGGCGGCGACCGGCCGGCCGTCCGCGCCGGGCGCCAGGGCGAGCTCGACCCGAAAGCGCGCACCCTGTCCCTTGCGCCCGACGACGCCGATCCGCCCGCCCATGGCCGCGCGTCAGGCGCTGCGCGATCATCAGGCCGAGGCCGCTGCCGCCGAACAGACGCGGCGTCTCGGGGCCCGCCTGGACGAAGGCGGAGAACAGCCGGCGCAGTGCCGGGGCCGGGATGCCCGGACCGCTGTCCTCGACCTCGAGCACCAGCCCGACCCGGCCCGGCGGCGCCGGGCCGGGTCCCGCGCGCACGGCGACGTGGCCGGCCGCGGTGAACTTGATCGCGTTGCCGATCAGGTTGACCAGGATCTGGCGCAGCCGGCCCGGATCCAGGCGGACAGCGGGCGGCGTGCCGGGCAGAAGCTCGCAGCGGAAGGCGAGCCCGCGCTCGCGCGCCCGCGGCTCGAACTGCAGGCGCAGCCGGTCGAGGAAGGAGGCGAGATCGACATCGACCGGGGCGAGCTCGAGCCGGCCGGCGTCGATCCGGCTGAGATCGAGAATGTCGTTGACCAGGGTGAGCAGGGTCTCGGCGGATTCCAGGGCGCTGTCGAGATAGCCCCGCTGCTCGGCGTCCAGGGGCGTGTCGCGCAGCAGGCGCGCCATGCCGATCACACCGTTCATCGGCTCGCGGATCTCGTGGCTCATCACCGCCAGGAAGCCGGCCCGGGCGAGGCTCGCCTGCTCGGCGCGCCGGCAGCGGCGCCGGAGCCGCTCGACCTCGGCCGCGTTCGGCGGTGCCGCATCGGCGGCCGGTGCCGGCGCGGTTGCGGAGCGCGTGGCGGTCTGGCGCGACGTCGCCATGGCGATCACCCAGCTTCCGACCGCCGGGAGGGCGGCGCGGAGGGGCAAATCTAAGCCGGCAGACGCCGATCTTTCAACTTCAGATTGAAATCAGGGCCAGGATCAGTCCGCCGCCATGGTCTCGTCGAGGATGATCACCTCGAGGCCGTGCTGGTAGTAGAGCCGGAGACCGTCGGCGAAGGCGATGAAGCGGAAGCCCGGAGACATCCTCGCCGGCGGCGGTCACGTGCCGTCCGGCGACACCGTCCTCGACCGCGATCGTCGAGGTGCTGAGCGCCAGGGCGCGCAACCCGGAGTCGTTGAACAGCACCACCTCGCCGGCCGCGTCGCGGACGAGATCGGCGAGGCTCAAGATCAGGGGCGGATCGTCCCCCGACAGGGCGCGGATCGGCGCGGCGTGCGACTGCTAGGTCGGATCCAGGCTCGTGCGCTTTCGCCTTGGCGTTTGCTGGCTGGGCCATCTTCCTACCGTCCGCTGTCGATCATGGTCGGCGAACCGACGCGCGCACCCATCGCTACCGTTGGGTCCTGGCGCGGGCGATTTGTTCGCCCACCCGGCACCTGATCTAGCGCAGTAACCTTACCAAACGATGAAGACAAGGCGACGGCCGGAGCCCGATCGCGACGGCGGCGGCCAACCCGCCGTTAACCATACCGGGCTATGAAGTGCGCGGGCGCCGGCGCAGCGTCGCCGGCGACGCGGACGAGCGGCAATTCGCCCGGATCCGCGATGTTGGCCCCCGGGCGCCGCCACGATCAGCGACCTCGTCCGCGAGCGGCTCGAAATCGGCGCGGAAATGCACCGAGCTCTTGAGCGCCAGGATGCGCCGCCGGGCGGGATCGACCCCCAGATGATGCAGGATCGCCCGGTCTGCCGCCTGCAGGCGCCGCGACGAGACCGCGATCTCGACCCCCGGTGCCGCCAGCGAGCGAAGCAGCGCCATCGGGCCGAGATCCATGCGGTTGCCGCCATACATCGGGCCGGTGGCGGTGAAGCGCCCGTCGCCCAGGCGCAGCACGGCATAGTCGCCGACCAGCGGCACGACTCCCGCCGGGCCGTGCCGGCCACCCAGCGCGCAGAGCCGCGGAGGATGCCGCCCTCGCCCGCGGCATGGGCGGCGGCGGCCGCATCCGGGTCGCACAGCAGCGCCAGCAGGGCGCCCTCGGCACGGGCCGCGACCAGGGCCGCGAGGAGGCCCGGTGGTGTCGGAACTGCCGCCGCCGCCCGGATTGTCCTGCGTGTCGGCCAGGATGACGGCCGGTGCCCGGCGGCCATGGCGTGGGCCACGGCCTCATCGGCGCGCCACAGCCGGCCGGCGAAGCGCGGCTCGGCCTCGTCGAAGGCGGCGGCCAGGAGGTCCGCGGCGGCCGCGGCCTGGGCCGCGTCGTCGGCGTAGGCGAGCACCGCCGGGCCGCAGACCGGGGTGTCGGCCGGCGGGAAGCCCATGCAGATCGACGCCGAGACGGTGCCGGCGGCCTCGAGCCCGTCGAGGAGGCGCATAGAGGGTGCGGCCGGGCTCGATGGTCGTGCATTGCCAGGGCAACGGGATCAGGAACCCGACGCGGCGCCAGGCCTTGGCCAGCGGTGCCCCGGTCAGCAGGCGCTCGAGCAGGGGCAGGCAGCGGGCGCCGGTCGCCGCGAGGTCGATGTGCGGGTAGGTGCGGTAGGCGACGAGCGCGTCGCTGTGCGCCACCATGGCCTCGGAGAGGTTGGCGTGCAGGTCGAGTGCCGCCACGACCGGGATCGTCGCCGACCTGCTGCCGGACGCGCCGCAGCAGCTCGCCCTCCCCGTCCGCGCAGGTGCTCGGTCACCATCGCACCGTGCAGGTCGAGGAACAGGGCGTCGAGCGGGCCGGCGGCGGCGAGGTCGTCGAGCAGCATGGCCGAGAGCCGCTCGAACGCATCCTCGGTCACCGGGCCGGACGGGCAGGCATTGGCCCAGACCAGCGGCACCAGCTCGTGCCCTGCGGCCGTGGCCGCGTCGACGAAGCCCGTGATCGCGAGGTTGATGCCGGCCGTGCCGGGGAGCATCGGCGGCACCGCGCAGCAGCGGCGGCCAGCCGTCGGCCTCGACGAAGCGCGCGAAGCGTGGCCGGCTGCGGCGCGAAGCTGTTGGTCTCGTGGTGCAGGCCGCCGATGCCGATCCGGGCCACGGCTAGTGGCCCACCCGCGCGGTCATCCAGGCCGGGTGGGCGAAGGCGGCGGCGTGGATCTCGGGCGTGTAGTAGCGCAGGCCCGGCGGGACCCCGCGACCGCGCAGCGTCGCCGCATCGACCGCACGGGCGCCGGGCGCGTCGGTGGCGAAGCCCAGGGCCATGCCGCCGCCGATATAGGTCGGGACGACCGTCAGATAGTAGTCGACCAGGGCGAAGCCGGCGGCCGCCTGGGCCGCCTGGGTGTCGACCAGCTCCTCGGGGCGGATCGACGGGATTGCCGCACTGGGTGACCATGATGCCGCCCGGGTTCAGCAGCGCGCGGACGTCGCGGTAGAACGGCGTGGTGAACAGGACCGCACCGGGGCCTTGCGGGTCGGTGGAATCGACGATCACGACGTCGAAGCGGTCCGCGCACTCCGCGGCGAAGCGCGCACCGTCGGCGATCACCACGCGTGCCTTGGGATGATCGAAGGCGCCGTCGCTCAGGGTCGGCAGCCAGCGCCGGCTGAGCTCGATCACGCCGGCGTCGATCTCGACCTGGGTGACGCGCTCGACGCCCGGATGCTTGAGCGCCTCGCGCAGGCAGCCGCCGTCGCCGCCGCCGACGATCAGGATCTCGCGCGCGCTCCCGTGGGCCAGGATCGGCACGTGGACGATCATCTCGTGGTAGCAGAACTCGTCGCCGGTCGTGGTCTGGACCACGCCGTCGAGTGCCAGCACCCGGCCCCAGTCCCAGCTCTCGAAGATCACCAGGTCCTGGTGCGGGGTGCGCTCCCGGAAGAGCAGCTCCTTGACCCTGATCCCCTGGCGCCAGCCGGCGTGCAGGGTCTCCTCGAACCACTCCATGCGCGCACGTCCTCCGGCAGCGATTGCCGGCCGATCGGGCCGGTGGCAAACATGCCGCCCTTCGTAACCGGGAGGCCAACGATCCGATGCAACTCGCCGCGGCCATGGGCCGGCTCGGCACCGAGAGCGCCTTCGAGGTGCTGGCGCGCGCGACCCGCCTGCAGCAGGAAGGCCGCTCGATCATCAATCTCGGCATCGGCCAGCCCGACTTCCCGACCCCGCCGCACATCGTCGAGGCGGCGGTCAAGGCGCTGCGCGACGGCCATCACGGCTACACGCCCGCCAACGGCATCCTGCCGCTTGCGCGAGGCCGTGGCCGCCGACATGGCGCTGCGCCGCGGCGTCGAGGTGCATCCCGACCGGGTCGTGATCGTGCCCGGCGGCAAGGTCACCATGTTCATGGCGATCGCGATGTTCGGCGAGCCGGGCGCCGAGATCATGTACCCGGACCCGGGCTTTCCGATCTACCGCTCGCTGATCGAGTGGACCGGGGCCAAGGCGGTGCCGATCGCGCTGCACGAGAGCCGCGGCTTCGCCTTCTCGGCCGACGAGGTGCTGGCGCAGATCACGCCGCGCACCCGGCTGATCATCGTCAACAGCCCCGCCAATCCGACGGGCGGCGTGGTGCCGAAGGCCGAGCTCGACCGGCTGGTGGCGGGCCTCGCCCAGCACCCGCAGGTCGCGGTCATGTCGGACGAGATCTATGCCCGCATGTGCTACGACGGCGTGCCGCACGCCTCGCTCACCGCCTATCCCGAGATCGCGCGACCGGCTGATCCTGCTCGACGGCTGGTCCAAGACCTACGCCATGACCGGCTGGCGGCTGGGCTGGGGCGTCTGGCCGAAGGATCTGGTCGAGCATGCGACGCGGCTGGCGATCAACACCCATTCCTGCGTCAACGCCGCGGCCCAGTGGGCCGGGATCGCCGCGCTGACCGGGCCGCAGGACGCGGTCGGCGAGATGGTCGAGACCTTCGAGCGGCGGCGCGCGGTCATCGTCGACGCGCTGAACGACCTGCCCGGCTTCCGCTGCGTCACGCCCGGCGGCGCCTTCTATGCCTTCCCCAACATCGAGGGCACCGGCCGCAGCTCGCGGGCAGCTGCAGGAGGAGCTGCTGAAGGAGGCCGGCGTCGCCACGATCAGCGGCACCAGCTTCGGCATCCACGGCGAGGGCTATCTGCGCTTCTCCTACGCCGCCTCGACCGAGGCGATCGAGGAGGCCTGCGCCGGCATCGCCCGCCACCTCGGCGGCTAACGGGCCGCACGCTCACGCGCCTGTCGCGTCACGCGCATCGTCCTGTCGCGAAGTCCGCATAGTCAGCGCACTGCTCGAGGACCTCAGTCGGACGACGGCGAGACGAGCGCATGAGCGGCGATGCCGTGGCCGCCCGGGCCATGCCGGGCCAACTCAATCTCGGCTATGCCGGCCTGCTGGCCGGCCTGGCCCTGGTGGCATTCCTGGGCGTGCCGGTGGCACTGGCCGCGGGGCACGCGCCGTGGCATGGCTGCTCGTCGCCTTCGTGCTCGCGACCGTGCCGCACTGGGCGCTGATCCACGAATGCGTGCACGGCCACTGCCACCCGCCGGCGCGGCGTCAACGAGGCGGCGGGCCGGGTGCTGGCGATCCTGTTCCTGGCCCCGTTCGACGGCCTGCGCTTCGGCCACCTCTCGCATCATGCGCTCAACGCGCGGCCGAGCGAGCGGCCGGAATTCTACGACCCGGCCGAGCGTTCGGGCTGGCGGGCGGCGGCCGCCTTCTATGTCCGCCTGCTGTGCGGCGTCTACCTGCTCGAGGTCGCGAGCGGGCCGCTGGCCCTCCTGCCGCGCCGCGTGCTGCGGCCGATCGTGCGCTGGGTGTTCTACGACGGCACGCCCGACGCGGCGCACATGGCCGACCGCGCCGAGCGGGTGCTGCTGGCGCCCGATGTCCTCGGCCGGATGCGCCGCGACGCCGCTGCTGATCCTGGCGCTGCTGGGCACGGCCTTCTGGCTCTACGGCCCGCACTGGCCGCTCCTGCTGCTGGCGCTGCTCGGCCGGGCGTTCGTCGTGTCGTTCCTGGACAACGCCCCGCACTATGACGGTGCGCTGGCCGAGCCCGACCAGGGCTACGATCTGCGCCTGCCGCGCCCGCTGGCCCGGTTGGTGCTGAACACCAACCTCCACGGCACGCACCACCGGCACCCCAACCTGCCCTGGACGGCCCTGCCCGGCGCCTTCGCCCGCGACGGCGTGGGCTTCGCCGGCAGCTACCTGCTGACACCCTGGCGGCAGCTGCGCGGCCCGATGCCGCTCACGCCGCGGCTTCCCCATGACCTCCGAGGACCGGCGCATGCAGCCGACGCCCCTGCCGACCACCTGCGCGAGACGGCGCGCACCTACGACCGGATCGCCCCGCTCTACGACCTGCTCGACGGCATCTACGAGCATTCCTGGAAGCGCCGGCTGCGCGAGACGCTGTTCGCCCACGCGCACGGCCGGATCCTTGACGTCGGCGTCGGCACGCGCTGCAACATCCCGTTCTACCCCGAGGGCTCGAAGGTGGTCGGCATCGACATGAGCGAGCGGATGCTGAACCGCGCTCGAGACCGTGCGCGCGAGCTCGGCCGGCCGATGACGCTGCGGCCGATGAACCTGCTCTCGCTCGACTTCCCGATGCCAGCTTCGACACGGTCAGCTGCACCTTCGTCCTGCTCTGCCTGCCGGACGAACTGCAGGAGCAGGCGCTGAAGGAGCTGCGGCGGGTGACGAGGCCGGACGGCCGGATCCTGATCCTCGACTACCGCCGCTCGCCCAAGGCCGGGCTGCGCCTCCTGCGCCAGTGCCTGAAGCCCTGGCTGAAGTGGGCCTTCGCCGCCACCTTCGACGCCACCACGGAGCGCTACCTGTCGGCTGCCGGTCTCGCTACCATCGCACGGCGGACCTTCATGGGCGACGGCGTCAGCCTCCTGGTCCTGCGGCCCGACAACCCGGCGGAGGCGCAGCGCTCCGCCGCCTGAG
>CAVYMA010000009.1:0-61856 GCA_963769465.1 uncultured Alphaproteobacteria bacterium | reverse complement strand
GGGCAATCGTCGGCTGCCTGGAGGGTAAGGTCGGTCATCGGATGCGTCTCCCGGCGTGACGATGGCGGCTGCGCGCATGATGGCGCACACCCCAACGCCCGAGCGGGCCTGCGGATCCGATATCAGTGGCAGGACCTGAGTCGGTAGGCCCCGGGCGCTTTTCCTTGGCAACCGGGCGGGCTGCTTCTACCGTCCCGTCGCAGGTTCGCTCGAACGAGTGGGGCAACGATGCGCGGGTTCCGAACTGCCTTGGCGACCCTGCGGGCTGCTGGCGGCGACTGCCGTCCAGGCCCAGGACTTCACGCCGGCCGTGATCTTCGACATGGGCGGCAAGTTCGACAAGTCGTTCAACGAGGCCGCCTACAACGGGGCCGAGAAGTTCAAGGCCGAGAACGGCGGGGCCGAGTATCTCGAGTTCGAGATCACCAACGAGAGCCAGCGCGACCAGGCCCTGCGGCGCATGGCGCAGCGCGCCGACATCGTGGTGGCGGTGGGCTTCGCCTTCTCGACGCCGCTCGAGACGGTCGCGGCCGAGTTCCCCGACAAGAAGTTCGTGATCATCGATTCGGTGGTCGAGAAGCCCAACGTGCAGTCGGTGGTGTTCAAGGAGCACGAGGGCAGCTTCCTGGTCGGCATGGCGGCGGCGCTGGCCTCCAAGACCGGCAAGGTCGGCTTCGTCGGCGGCATGGACATCCCGCTGATCCGCAACTTCGCCTACGGCTACGAGCAGGGCGTCAAGCACGTGAACCCGCAAGGCGAGGTGATCGTGAACTACACCGGCACCACGCCGGCGGCCTGGAACGACCCGGCGCGCGGCGGCGAGCTCGCCATCGGCCAGTTCGGCCAGGGTGCCGACGTGGTCTACGCCGCCGCCGGTGCCACCGGCCTGGGCGTGCTGCAGGCGGCGGCCGACAAGGGCCAGCTGTCGATCGGCGTCGACAGCAACCAGAACCACCTGCATCCGGGCAGCGTGCTGACCTCGATGCTCAAGCGGGTCGACGTCGCGGTCTACGACGCGTTCAAGACCGCCAAGGACGGCACCTGGCAGCCGGGCGTGCAGAGCCTGGGCCTGAAGGAGGACGGCGTCGGCTACGCGGTCGACGACGACAACCGCGCGGTGCTGACGCCGGAGATGCAGGCCAAGATCGACGAGGCCAAGGCCGCGATCATCGCCGGCACGCTCGAGGTCAAGCCGTACGAGCAGTGAGCCAGGTGCGCCACCGTGACGCCGCTGCCGGGGGCGCTGCCCCCGGCGGTCGAGCTGCGCGGGATCGACAAGCGCTTCGGTGCCGTCCACGCCAACCGCCACATCGACCTCGTCGTCCCGGCCGGGCACGATCCACGGCATCATCGGCGAGAACGGTGCCGGCAAGTCGACCCTGATGAACATCCTCTACGGCTTCTACCAGGCCGACAGCGGCAAGATCCTGGTCGACGGCGTGGAGCAGACCGATCAAGGGCCCGCAGGACGCGATCCGGGCCGGCATCGGCATGGTCCACCAGCACTTCATGCTGGTCGAGCCGTTCACCGTGCTGGAGAACCTGCTGCTGGGGGCGGAGGGCGGCTTCACCCTGGCCGACGGCGTCGAGCGGGCGCGCAAGGAGGTCGCCGCGCTCGAGCGCGACTACGGGCTCGAGGTCGACCTCGACGCGCCGGTGGCCGAGCCTGCCCGTGGGCGTGCAGCAGCGGGTCGAGATCCTCAAGGCCCTGTTCCGCGGTGCGCACGTCCTGATCCTGGACGAGCCCACCGGCGTCCTGACGCCGCAGGAGGCCGACCACCTCTTCCGCATCCTGCAGAACCTGAAGGCGCAGGGGCGCACCATCGTCCTGATCACCCACAAGCTGCGCGAGATCATGGCGGTGACCGACCAGGTCAGCGTGATGCGCGCCGGGGCGATGGTGGCGCACCGCAAGACGGCGGAGACCAGCAAGGAGGAGCTGGCCGAGCTGATGGTCGGCCGCAAGGTGCTGCTGCGGGTCGAGAAGGGCCCGGCCCGGCCGCGCGAGCCGGTGCTGGAGGTGCGCGACCTCGTCGTCGCCGGCGACCAGGGCGTGCCGCGGGTCAAGGGCGTCACGCTTCGACGTGCGCGCCGGCGAGATCGTCGGCATCGCCGGCGTCGCCGGCAACGGCCAGTCGCGAGCTGCTCGACGCGCTGGCCGGCATCCGCCAGCCGCGCTCGCGGCGAGATCCTGCTGCGTGGCGCAGCCGATCACCGGCACCGCCCAGGCCCGCCTGCGCCGCTGCGCCCACGTGCCCGAGGACCGGCTGCGCGTCGGCCTGGTCAAGGGCTTCCCGGCCTACGAGAACGCGATCCTGGGCTACCAGACCGAGCCCGCCTACGCCGAGCGCGGCTTCCTCAAGCTCGGCAAGATCGTCGATCTGTGCCGGACCTGGATGCGCGGCTACGACGTGCGCCCGCAGGAGCCGAAGCTCGACGCGCACTCCTTCTCCGGCGGCAACCAGCAGAAGCTGGTCCTCGCCCGCGAGATGGAGCACGACCCCGACCTGCTGCTGGTCGGCCAGCCCACCCGCGGCGTCGACATCGGCGCGATCGAGTTCATCCACAAGCGCCTGATCGCCATGCGCGACGCCGGCAAGGCCGTGCTCCTGGTCTCGGTCGAGCTCGACGAGATCCTGTCGCTGTCCGACCGGATCCTGGTCATGTTCGACGGCACGATCACCGGCGAGCTGAGTGCCGCGGAGGCCGACGAGCGGCGGATCGGGCTGCTGATGGCCGGGATCACGAAGGAGGCGGCGTGATGTCAGGCGGCGCGGGGCGTCACCTCGCGGGCGATCGCGCATCGCCTAGCAGCCGCGCTCCGCGACCTCGAGATCGTAGTCGCGCTCTGCAGGTTCAGCCAGAAGTCGGCGCTGGTGCCGAGGTACCGGGCGCAGGCGCAGTGCGCGTGCTCGGCCGTGATCGCGCGCTTGCCGGCGGTGATCGCAGCGGCTCGGATTGTGCGGCACCTTGAGCGCCGTCGGCGAGCGCCTGGGCGGTCAAGCCGTCCTCGTCGATCCATCTGCAGGATCTCCCCGGGTGAACCGGCGGCATTCGCGGCGATCCGGGCGCGTCGATGTCGGAGAAGTCGATCTTCCCGGCGCTCCAGCTCTTCGCGAGTGATCGTCATCACCGGCCTCCGTCAGTGATAGTCGCCGAACCAGACATCGTATGCGTCGCCGCCGTCCCAGCGTGAAGCAGATGCGCCACTGCTCGCTGACCCGGATCGACCATTGCCCATTCCGGTCGCCCTCGAGCTTCTCGAGCCGGTTGCCGCGGCGCGCTCCAAGATCGTCGAGGCTGCTGGCGAAGTCCAGCTCCTGAAGCTTGATGCGCGCGCGGCGCTGCAGCTCGGGTGCATGCCCTGGACTTTCGTGCCGGCGAAGATGCGCGCCGTCCGTCGATCCGCGAAGGT
The DNA here is from genome assembly GCA_963769465.1 of uncultured Alphaproteobacteria bacterium. Taxonomy (GTDB): domain Bacteria; phylum Pseudomonadota; class Alphaproteobacteria; order Geminicoccales; family Geminicoccaceae; genus Benzoatithermus. Next base: position 58,441 of record CAVYMA010000009.1, on the reverse strand, counting down.
CTTGATCACGCACTGTACGCAGTCGCGTCCCGTAGTCGAGCGTATCACGGCGGCCAGAATGCGCAGGTCGTCGATGGCCGCCCGCAAGCTGCCCGCCTGGGCCGACTACGGCCTCCTGCCGCTGCTCAATCTGACGCTGGCCTTCCTCGTCTCCGGGCTGGTCGTGGTCATCCTCGGCGAGAGCCCGCTCCAGGCCGTGGAGACCCTGGTCTACGGCGCCTTCGGCTATGGCGAGGCGGTGGGCTACACGCTCTACTACGCCACCAACCTGATCTTCACCGGCCTGGCGGTGGCGCTCGCCTTCCATGCCGGGCTGTTCAACATCGGCGGCGAGGGGCAGGCCTATCTGGGCGGGCTCGGGCTCGGGCTGGTCGGGATCTACCTGGGCTGGCTGCCGGGCATCCTGAGCATCCCCCTGGCGGTCCTGGCCGCGGCCCTGTTCGGCGGCATCTGGGGCCTGATCCCGGGCTGGCTGCAGGCCAGGCGCGGCAGCCACGTCGTGATCACGACGATCATGCTCAACTTCGTGGCCGCGGCGCTGATGACCTATCTGATGGTCAACGTGCTGATCAAGCCGGGCCAGAGTGCGCCCGAGAGCGTCACCTTCGCCGAGACGGTCTGGATGCCGTCGCTCAAGGGGCTGTTCGGCCTGCTTCGGCGTCGATTTCGGCTACGCGCCGGTCAACCTCTCGCTGCTCCTGGCGCTGCTTTGCTGCGTCGGCATGTGGCTGTTCGTCTGGCGCAGCCGGATCGGCTACGAGCTGCGCGTGGTCGGCCAGAGCGAGGCCGCCGCGGTCTATGGCGGCATCTCGCCCGCGCGCCGCATCATCCTGGCGATGACGCTCTCGGGCGCCCTGGCCGGGCTCATGGCCACCAACGAGATCCTGGGCGGCGCAGCACCGCGTCATCCTGGGCTTCTCCGGCGGCTACGGCTTCGCCGGCATCGCCGTGGCGCTGATGGGGCGCAACCACCCGGTCGGGCATCGTGCTGGCGGCACTGCTGTTCGGCGCGCTCTACCAGGGCGGCACCGAGCTCGCCTTCGAGATGCCGCGGGTCAACAAGGACCTGGTGGTGGTGATCCAGGGCCTGGTGATCCTGTTCGCCGGGGCGCTCGAGAACATGTTCCGGCCGCAGCTCGAGGCGCTGTTCGCGCGCGGCCGGGCGCAGGCGGTCGCGGCCTGATGCCGGGCGATCTCGCCTTCCAGCTCCTCCTGATGCTGGACAGCACGATCCGGCTCGCGGCCCCGCTGGTGCTGGCCGCCATGGCCGGCCTGTTCTGCGAGCGCGCCGGCGTGGTCGACATCGCCCTCGAGGGCAAGATGCTGGGGGCGGCCTTCGCCGCCGCCGCCGTGGCCCAGGTCACCGGCAGCGCCTGGCTCGGCGTGCTGGCCGGCATGGCGTTCGGCCTGTTCCTGGCGCTGATCCACGGCTTCGCCTCGATCACCCACCGCGGCGACCAGGTGGTCTCCGGCATGGCGCTCAACGTCATCGCCGCCGGCCTCGGGCCCACGCTCGCCGATGCCTGGTTCCGCCAGGCGGGGCGCGTGCCGGTCACCGCCGAGGGTGCCCGCTTCGCCCCGATCGACCTGCCCTTCGCCGAGGCCGCGCGCGACATCCCGATCCTGGGGCCGATCTATGCCGACCTGATCAGCGGCCACAACATCCTGGTCTACGTCACCGCCCTGATCGTGCCGCTGGTCGCCTGGGTGGTCTACCGCACCCGCTTCGGCCTGCGCCTGCGCGCGGTCGGCGAGAACCCGGCCGCGGTCGACACGGCCGGCATCTCGGTCGGCGGCCATGCGCTACAAGGCGCTGATGGTCACCGGTGCGCTCTGCGGCATCGCCGGCGCCTACCTCTCGATCGCGCAGAGTGCCGGCTTCACCCGCGACATGACCGCCGGCAAGGGCTACCTGGCGCTGGCCGCCCTGATCTTCGGCAAGTGGCGCCCGGTGCCGGCCCTGCTCGCCTGCCTGCTGTTCGCCTTCACCGACGCGCTCCAGGCCCGGCTCCAGGGCGTGCCGCTGCCGGTCGTCGGCGTGGTGCCGGTGCAGCTGATCCAGGCGCTGCCCTACCTGCTGACCATCTTCCTGCTCGCCGGCTTCGTCGGCAAGTCGGTGGCGCCCAAGGCGATCGGCATCCCCTACGTCAAGGAGCGGTGATCGCGGCCATGCTGCGTGCTAGGCTGCCGCGATGAGCTCCTCTCCCGCCCGCCTCTACGAGCGCGACTTCCGATCCTTGGGCCGAGACCCAGGCGGCCGAGCTGCGCCGTGCGGCACTGGCCCGGTGACGCTGTGCTGCCGAACTGATCGCGGCCGCCCTGGCGGCGCGCGACCGCGCCTACGTGCCCTATTCCGGCTTCGCCGTCGGTGCGGCGATCCGCGGGCGCGTCGGGCGGGATCTTCGCCGGCTGCAACGTCGAGAACGCCGCCTACCCGCAGGGCCAGTGCGCCGAGGCCGCCGCCGATCGGCGTGATGGTGGCGGGCGGGCGAGCGGGCGATCGCCGAGCTGGCGCTGATCGGCAGCGGCGAGTCTGCTCTGCACGCCCTGCGGCGGCTGCCGCCAGCGCCTGGCCGAGTTCGGGCGGCCCGAGACGCCGGTCCATCTGGCCGGTGCCGCGGGCCTGCGCGAGACCACGACGCTGGGAGCGCTGCTGCCGATGGCGTTCGGCCCGATCAACCTGGGCGGTGCGCCGCACCCGCGCCAGCCGACGCCGCCGCCGTGATCCGCGGCGGGCCGGCGGCCGAGCCGCCGCTCGTCGCGCTCGTCCTGGGCTCGGGGCTCGGCGGCATCGCCGAGCGGATCGCGGACGCCGGTCGTCATCGACTATCGCGACCTGCCGGGCTTTCCGCGGCCCGAGCGTCCAGGGCCATGCCGGGCGGCTGCGTGCTCGGCCGGCTCGGCGGCGTGCCGGTGGCCTGCCTGCAGGGCCGCGCCCATCTCTACGAGGGCAACGGTACCGCGGCCGCTCAACCGCATCGTCCGCACGCTCAAGGCCGTCGGCTGCCGGGCGCTGCATCCTGACCAACGCCTCGGGCTCGCTGCGGCCGAGTCTCGGGCCGGGCTCGCTGGTGCTGGTCGAGGACCACATCAACCTGCAGGGCACCAACCCGCTGGTCGGCGCCAACGACGAGGCGGTGGGCCCGCGCTTCGTCGACCTCAGCGAGGTCTATGCGCCGGCGCCTGCGCGCGGCGCTTGGCCGCCGCCGCCGACGAACGGGGATCGCACTGGGCCGCGGCGTCTATCTCGCCGTCCTCGGGCCGGCCTTCGAGACGCCGGCCGAGATCCGCGCCTACCGCACCCTGGGTGCCGATCTGGTCGGCATGTCGACCGTGCCCGAGGCGATCAGCGCCCGGCACGCCGGGCTCGAGGTCGCGGCCCTCTCGGTCGTCACCAACCTCGCCGCCGGCATGGCGGCGGAACCGCTCACCCATGCCGAGACGTTGAGCGCAGTCGGCGGCCGCGGTGGGCCGCGTCGGCGACCTGATCGAGGCCGCCCTGCCGGAGATCGCCCGTGGCCTCGCCTGACCTGCGGTCCCTGATCGAGGCCGCGCGCGTCGGCACCGGTGACCGCCGGCACCGCCGGCGCGCGCCATGGCGCTGATCGACCTCACCAGCCTCAAGGGCGGCGAGAGCGCGGCCGAGATCGAGGCCCTGTGCCGGCGCGCGGTCGCGCATCGGCACCGCCGCGATCTGCATCTATGCCGAGGCGGTGCCGGCGGCACGGCCGCTGCTCGCGGGCAGCGGCGTGCGGCTCGGCGACGGTCGCGAACTTCCCCCATGGCGGCGACGACATCGTGGCCGCGGCCGAGGAGACCGCGGCGGCGGTGGCCGCGGGTGCCGACGAGGTCGACGTGGTGGCCCCGATCGGGGCCCTGCTCGAGGGCGATGTCGGGCTGGTCGGCGAGCTGGTCGAGGCCTGCCGCGCGGCGGCCGGGCCGGGCATCACGCTCAAGGTGATCCTGGAGACGGGTGCCTTGCGCGAGCCCGACCTGATCACCGCCGCCGCGCGGGCCGCGGTCATGGCGGGCGTGGATTTCCTCAAGACCTCGACCGGCAAGATCGAGGCCGGCGCCACGCTCGAGGCGGCGGCGGCGCTGCTGGCGGTCTGCCGCGAGGCGGGCGGGCGGGTCGGCTTCAAGGCCGCCGGCGGCATCCGGACCGCGGCCGACGCCGCCGCCTACCTCCACCTCGCCGACGCGATCATGGGCGCCGGCTGGGCCTCGCCGCGGACCTTCCGCTTCGGTGCCTCCGCGCTGCTCGACGACCTGCTCGGGCCGGGGCGGCGCCGGCAGCGGGCTACTGATGCGGCCCTGGCTGCCGCAGGAGATCATCCGCGCCAAGCGGGACGGCAACCCGCTGGCGGCCGAGGAGATCGCCTTCTTCATCGCCGGGCTCACCGACGGCAGCATCTCCGAAGGCCAGGCCGCGGCCTTCGCCATGGCCGTGTTCCTGCGCGGCATGACGCGCGAGCGAGACGGTGGCGCTGACGCTGGCGATGCGCGATTCCGGCCGCGTCCTCGACTGGGCCGACCTGCCCGGGCCGGTGGTCGACAAGCACTCGACCGGCGGCATCGGCGACAAGGTGAGCCTGGTGCTGGCACCCGTGCTGGCCGCCTGCGGCGCCTACGTGCCGATGCTCTCGGGCCGCGGCCTCGGCCACACCGGCGGCACGCTCGACAAGCTGGAGAGCATCCCGGGCTACGCGACCCAGCCCGATCTCGAGCCGGCTGCGGGCGGTGGTGCGCGACGCGGGCTGTGCCATCATCGGCCAGACCGACGATCTGGCCCCGGCCGACCGGCGCCTCTACGCCATCCGCGACGTCACCGCCACGGTCGAGAGCATCCCGCTGATCACCGCCTCGATCCTGGCCAAGAAGCTGGCCGGCGGGCTGCAGGCCCTGGTCATGGACGTCAAGACCGGCTCGGGCGCCTTCATGCCGACCCACGAGCAGGCGACGGCCCTGGCGCGCGAGCATCGTCGGGGTCGCGCATGGCGCGGGCCTGCCGACCGTGGCCCTGCTGACCGAGATGGGCCAGTGCCTCGGGCATACCGCCGGCAACGCGGTCGAGGTCGCCGAGAGCATCGCCATGCTCAAGGGCGAGCCGGCGCATCCGCGGCTCGCGGAGGTGGTGCTGGCCCTGTGCGGCGAGGCGCTGGCGCTGGCCGGGCTTGCCGCCGACGCCGATCGCCGGCCGTGCCGCGGCGGCGGCGGCCCTCGCCTCGGGTGCCGCGGCCGAGCGGTTCGCGCGCATGGTGCACGGGCTGGGCGGGCCGGCGGACCTGCTCGAGCGGCCACGCGGCCCATCTGCCGCGGGCACCGCTGGTGCGGGCCGGTGCGCGCCGGCCGCGGCGGGCCGGGTGCAGGCGGTCGACGCCCGCGCGCTGGGCCTGGCCGTGGTCGAGCTCGGCGGCGGGCGGCGGCATGCCGGCCATGCCGTGGACCACGCCGTCGGCCTGACGCGAGGTGCGCGGCGATCGGCGACGAGGTCGGCCCGGAGCAGCCCCTGGCGCTGGTGCATGGCCGCGACGAGACGGCGCTGGCGGCAGCGGCAAAACGGCTGCGCGATGCCTATATCATCGCGGGTGCGACGATCCGGCCGCCGCCGCGTGATCCACGGGCGGATCGCCTGAGCGCGCGGCGCTTGCGGGTGGTTGCGGCAGCCGCCATAGTTCCATCGAAAGCCATGCACGAGAAACGGAACCGGGAGCACGAGCGGCGCGAGGCGCTGCGTCTGAAGGGCGTCGACGGCATGCCGCCGCGGCGCTGCTGCGCGTGGTCGGGCTGCGAGCCAGGAGGCGACCTACCGGGCGCCCAAGGGCCGCGAGCAGCTGCGCGAGTTCCAGTGGTTCTGCCTCGACCACATCCGCGAGTTCAACAAGGGCTGGGACTACTTCCAGGGCATGAGCCAGGCCGACATCGAGCGCCATCGGCGCGCCGACGTCACCTGGCACCGGCCGACCTGGCGCTACGGCACGGCCTACGGTTTCGTCGAGAACTGGCGCGACGTGTTCGGCCTGTTCGGCGACGGCGCCGACGGCCGGCGCCGCCACCCCGAGCCGCGGCCGCGCGACCAAGGCCGACGAGATGATGGACCGGCTGGGGCTGGCCGGCCGGCTTCACGCTGGCCGAGCTCAAGCGCTGCTACAAGCAGCTGGCCAAGAAGCATCACCCCGACCTGCACGGCGGCGACAAAGCCGCCGAGGAAAGGTTGAAGCTGATCAACGAGGCCTATACCTATCTCGTCGATCAGCGCCTCTATGTCTGAGCCACAGGTCTGCCGCGCGCGGGTGACGCAAGCCGTCGCGCCTGGGCTACTCGGCGCGGCTTGAGCCTGTTACGAACCGAGAGCCGCGTCGCTCGACCCGGCTGGAGATCCGCACTCTTGCATCCGGAGGCCCCCCATCTCGTGACGGATCTGCTCGATCTGCCCGAGGAGCCCGACGTCCGCCTGTCCGTCGCCGCGACCTTCGGCATCGCGTCGGACCTCGAGGTGCCGGCCTTCAGCCGGCGCACCGAGTATGTGCCGGACATCGACCCGACCTACCAGTTCGACCGCGACACGACGCTGGCGATCCTGGCCGGGCTTCGCCCACAACCGGCGCGTCCTGATCCAGGGCTATCACGGCACCGGCAAGTCGACCCACATCGAGCAGGTGGCGGCGCGGCTCAACTGGCCCTGCATCCGGATCAACCTGGACAGCCACATCAGCCGCATCGACCTGATCGGCAAGGACGCCATCGTCCTCAAGGACGGCAAGCAGATCACCGAGTACCGCGAGGGCATCCTGCCCTGGTCGCTGCAGCGGCCGGTGGCGCTGGCCTTCGACGAGTACGACGCCGGCCGGCCGGACGTGATGTTCGTCATCCAGCGCGTGCTGGAGGCGCAGGGCCGCATGACCCTGCTCGACCAGAACAAGGTGATCCGCCCGCACAAGGCGTTCCGCCTGTTCGCCACCGCCAACACGGTGGGCCTGGGCGACACGTCGGGCCTCTATCACGGCACGCAGCAGATCAACCAGGGCCAGATGGACCGCTGGAGCATCGTCACCCAGCTGAACTATCTGGCGCATGGCGACGAGTGCAAGATCGTCCTCGCCAAGTGCCCGAGCTACGACACGCCGACGGCCGCAAGAAGGTCGTCGAGCATGGTGATGCTGGCCGACCTCACCCGCAGCGGCTTCATGGCCGGCGACATCTCGACCGTCATGTCGCCGCGCACGGTGATCACCTGGGCCGAGAATGCCGAGATCTTCGGCGATCTCGGCTTCGCGTTCCGGGTGACCTTCCTCAACAAGTGCGACGAGGCCGAGCGGCCACATCGTGGCCGAGTACTACCAGCGCTGCTTCGGGGCCGAGCTGCCCGAATCCGCGGCCAACCTCGCCTACGCCTGAGCCCAGCCTTGACCGACGCCGCCAAGCAGAATCTCGACGAGCTGCAGCGGGCTCTGGCCTGCACGCTGCGGGCGGTCGCGGGCAACGCCGGCGGTCGAGGTGGCGTTTCGCGGCCGCGAGCGTGGCCAGGCCGCCGCCGCGGCCAACGCGCGGCGCCGGCGGTGCGCCTGGCGCTGCCGCGGCCCGACCTGATCCAGCACGAGCTGGGCCGGGTGCGCGGCGAGGCCGACAAGGCGGCCTTGCGCATCCGCCATCACGACGCCGCGGCTGCACCGCCGCTTCGCGCCCACCGGCGAGATGGCGGGCCTGCTCTACGACCGGCTCGAGGAGCTGCGCGTCGAGGCGGTGGGCGGCGAGAACATGGCCGGGGTGCAAGGCCAACCTCGCCAGCGCCTATCGCGCCCGCCAGGGCCAGCCGCAGGCGGGCGAGCGCGGCCAGGACGCGACCATGGCCGAGATCGTCGATCTCTACGCCCGCGAGCGGCTGCTTGGGCTTCGAGCTGACCCCGCCGCAGCGCAAGCTGATGGAGAGCTGGGGCGAGTGGCTGGACAGCGCGGGTGGCCGAGGAGCTGCCGGCCCTGGCCACCACGCGTCGCCGACCAGGAGGCGTTCGCGCGCCAGGTCCGCGAGCTGCTGGCCCATCTGGGCCTGTCCGAGCAGCTGGACGAGCCGCCCGACGACAGCGACCGCGAGGACCAGCGACGAGGACAGCGAGCAGCCGCCGGCCGGCGGCGACGAGGACGCGCAAGGCGACGGCGAGGGCGAGGACCAGCAGCAGAGCGCCGCCCAGGCCGAGCGCGACAGCGGCGGCGAGGACCAGTCCGAGGTCGAGGCCACTGCCAGCGACAGCTCGGAGCAGAGCGAGAGCCAGACCGGCGGTGAGGACGACTCCACCGAGGAGCCCGCGCAGCAACCGGCCGCAGTTCCTGCCGCCCGGCGGCGAGGCGCTGGCCTACAAGGTGTTCGCGACCCAGTTCGACGAGGTGGTCACGGTCGAGGAGCTGTGCGGCCCGTCCGAGCTCACCCGCCTGCGCGCCCAGCTCGACCAGTCGCTGATCCGCTTCCAGGGCATGATCGGCCGCATGGCCAACCGGCTGCAGCGCAAGCTGATGGCGCAGCAGCAGCGCTCCTGGTCGTTCGACCTCGACGAGGGCATCCTGGACACCGCCCGCCTGTCGCGGATCGTGGTCAACCCGGCCACCTCGCTCTCGTTCAAGATGGAGGACGAGACCGAGTTCCGCGACACGGTGGTCACGCTGCTGATCGACAATTCCGGCTCGATGCGCGGCCGGCCGATCGCGGTCGCCGCCATGAGTGCCGACATCCTCGCCCGCACGCTCGAGCGCTGCGGCGTCAAGGTCGAGATCCTGGGCTTCACCACCCGGGCCTGGAAGGGCGGCCAGTCGCGCGAATCCTGGCTGCGCGCCGGCAAGCCCGCCAATCCCGGCCGGCTCAACGACCTGCGCCACATCGTCTACAAGCCCGCCGACGCGCCCTGGCGCCGGGCGCGCCGCTCGCTCGGCCTGATGCTGCGCGAGGGGCTGCTCAAGGAGAACATCGACGGCGAGGCCATCCTGTGGGCGCATCACCGCCTGGCCGGCCGGCCCGAGCAGCGCCGCATCCTGATGGTGATCTCCGACGGTGCCCCGGTCGACGACAGCACGCTCTCGGCCAACCCCGGCAACTATCTCGAGCGCCACCTGCGCGAGGTGATCGGCTGGGTCGAGACCCGCTCGGAGATCGAGCTGCTGGCCATCGGCATCGGCCACGACGTGACGCGCTACTACAAGCGGGCGGTCACGATCTCCGACCCCGAGCAGCTGGGCGGCGCCATGCTGGGGCAGCTGTCGGCGCTGTTCAGCGACGATGGCGGGCGGGGACGCCGGGCGGCCTGAGCGGCCCCGCCCGCGCCCGGCGTGACCTTCGCCGGCGCGGGCGCTAGAAAAGCGTGTCAGAAGCGCGGTGGGGAACGATGCGGACGACACGACGGCACATGGCGGTGCTCGCTGGGCCTGGCGCGCTGGCGGCGGGCTGCGTGCCGATCGGGCCGAACTCGGTGCGCTCGGACCAGGTCGACTATGCCGACGCCATGAGCGAGGCCAGCAAGCGGCTGACGCTGACCAACATCATCAAGACCCGCTACGGCGACGCGCCGTCCTACCTGGTGGCGAGCCAGATCGTGGCCGGCTACCAGCTCCAGGGCAACGTCTCGGCCGATCTCGACCTGGTCGACGAGGGCGGCTGGGGGTTCGGCGATTCGGGCTCGCTGACCGTGGGCGGGCAGTTCAGCAACAACCCGACCATCACCTACACCCCGGTCGCGGGTGCGGACTTCGCCGCACTCTTGCTGCAGCCGATCGCCCCCGCCGACGCCTACGCGCTGATCGCCAGCGGCTCGCCGCCCGACCTCGTGCTGGGCCTCCTGGTCGCGCAGATCAACGGGCTGCGCAACGAGCTCCTGGAGCCGACCGGCACCTCCGACGAGGACGGCCGGTTCCGCGCGTTCCTCGAGCTGGCGCTGCGGCTGCACGCGTCGGGCCTGTTCCATGTGCGGGTCGACGGCACCGGCAAGGATCGCAAGGCCGCACTGGTCGTGCCCGAGGGTCCCTACCCCGCCGGGCTTGCGGCCGACGTCGCCCAGTTCCGCACCGCACTGGGGCTCGATCCGAACAAGACGGTCTACCCGGTGCTCTATGCCGGCGGCAGCGGCGGGCCGGACGCCATCCACCTGCTGACCCGCTCGATCGCCCAGATCATCCGCGGCCTCGCCAGCCTGATCGACGTGCCGGCCGAGGACGTCGCCACCGGCCGCACCCTCGCCACGCCCGGTGCCGCCGATCCGGCCCGCCGGCGCGTGCAGATCCGCGCCCGCGTCGACAGCTTCCGGCCCCTGTTCCAGGACACCTACGTCACCGCCTACTATCGCGGCCGCTGGTTCTGGATCGAGGACACCGACTTCCGCTCCAAGCAGGTGTTCAGCTTCGTCATCGAGCTGCTGCAGCTGGCCCAGACCACCAGCTCCCAGAGCCTGCCGGTGATCACCATCCCCAGCGGCTAGGCCGCCAGGCCCAGGCCGCGGCGTTCCTGGAAGAAGTCGAGGATGACGGCCTCGAGGTGGTCGACCAAAGGCGACGGCTCGGTGCTCGCGCGCAGCAGCACGATCCCGGCCTCGCCCAGCGGCGGGAAGCCGTCGCGGGCGTCGAGGATGCGCTGGCCCGGCCGGACGCTGCCCCGCAGCATCACCGTGACCGCGAGCCCGGCGTCGACCGCGGCATGGACCCCGCCAGGCTGACGCTGGTGTAGGCGATCCGGTAGGCGCGCCCGGCCCGTGCCAGCGCGTCGACGGCCGCACGGCGGAACGGGCAGCCCGGCTCGAAGATCGCCAGCGGCAGGGGATCCTGCTCGTGGGCGCAGCGGCCGGCCGCGGTCACCCAGACCAGCCGCTCGCGCAGGAGCAGGGTGCCGCCGCGCTCGCCGCTGCCCTCGGTCACCAGAGCGAGGTCGATCGTGCGCTCGTCCAGCCGGCGCACCAGCTCGACCGAGGGCTGGCAGACGAAGTCGAGCTGGACCCGGGGGTGGGCCTCGGCGAAGCGGGCGAGGCTCGCGGGCAGGAAGGTGCTGGCATAGTCGTCCGGCGCGCCCAGCGTCACCGCACCGGCCAGCTCCTCCTGGGCGAATGCCGCCAGGGCCTCGCGATGCGCCTGCAGGATGCGGCGGGCGTGGCTCAGCAGCAGCTCGCCGTCGCGGGTCAGGCGCACCGTCCGCCGCTCGCGGGCGAACAGGGCGCGGCCGAGCAGCTCCTCCAGCCGGCGGATCTGCATGCTCACCGCCGACTGGGTGCGGTGCACGCGGTGCGCGGCGGCGGTGAAGCTGCCGGTCTCGGCGATGGCGACGAAGCTGCGCAGGAGCTCGGGCTCGAGGGTTGCGATCATCGGTCGATCCATCAGCATTGTTGATGTGAGACATAACATCTATTCGTTGGATTGATCAATGGAAGCGTCGCACCTTCAGCGTCGTTGGCACTGGCCATGGAGCGACGACGATGCAGGCGATCGACAGGTTCCGTTTTCCGACCCTTGCGCTGCCGGCTATGGGCACGGCGCGCCGGCTACGGGCGCTGGCCGCCACGGTCGGCGGCTGGATGGCGCAGCGGGCGGCGCGCTGGCGGCTGGCGCGCCTCGACGACCGGACGCTGCAGGATCTCGGCCTGACCCGGGGCGACGTCGAGCGGGAGTTCGCGCGGCCGTTCTGGCAGCCGATGGACACCGAGGCCCTGGCGCTGGCACGGCGCAACGTCGGGCCCCGGCTCGGCGGCCGCCGGGGCTAGCCGGAAGGCCGGAACGGCCCGTGGCGCCGCGCGCGCCAGTCGCTATGATCGCGGCCGCACGACAGGAGAGGCAAGCGACATGGCCACGGTCCCGCTCACCGTCCGGCTCAACGGCAACGACAATGTGGTGGTCGCACGGGTGGACATCCTGCCCGGGACCCGGCTGGAGGGCGAAGGGGTGGCCGTCACCCAGCGCATTCCCGCCGGGCACAAGGTGACCACCCGCCCGATCGCCCTGGGCGAGCCGGTGCGCAAGTTCGACCAGATCATCGGCTTCGCCACCCAGCCGATCGGCGTGGGCGAGCACGTCCATGTCCACAATTGCGGCATGCGCGAGTTCGCGCGCGACTACGCCGTGGGCCAGGACGTGCGCCCGACCGCCATGGTGCCCGAGGCCGAGCGCGCCTCGTTCGGCGCCTATGTCCGCGGCAACGGCAAGGTCGGCACCCGCAACTATATCGGCATCCTGTCGACGGTGAACTGCTCGGCCTCGGTCTCCAAGTTCATCGCCGAGCGCTTCCCGGCCGAGGTGCTGGCGCAGTACCCGAACGTCGACGGGATCGTCGCCATCACCCACGGGACCGGGTGCGGCATGGCCGACCGCGGCGAGGGCTACGCCACCCTGCAGCGCACGCTGTGGGGGTTCGCCGCGCACCCCAACTTCGCCTCGATCCTGATGATCGGGCTGGGCTGCGAGGTGATGCAGCTCTCGTTCATGAAGGAGGTCTACGGGATCGAATTGGGGCCGGCCTTCCGCACCATGACGCTGCAGGGCGAGGGCGGCACGCGGCGCACGATCGAGCACGCCCACGCCATGATCAAGGAGATGCTCCCCCACGCCAACGGGTTCCGGCGGCAGCCGGTGTCGGTGGGCGAGATCTGCCTGGCGCTGCAGTGCGGCGGGTCGGACGGCTATTCCGGCATCACCGCCAACCCGGCGCTGGGCCACTGCGCCGACCTGCTCGTGCGCAACGGCGGCACCGCGATCCTCAGCGAGACGCCCGAGATCTACGGGGCCGAGCACCTGCTCACCCGGCGTGCGGTCAGCCAGGAGGTCGCCGACAAGCTGATCGAGCGCATCCACTGGTGGGAGGAATACTGCGAGCGCAACGGCGGCGAGATGAACAACAACCCCTCGCCCGGCAACAAGGCGGGCGGGCTCACCACCATCCTCGAGAAGTCCTTAGGGGCCGCGGCCAAGGGCGGTACCACCAACCTCGCCGGGGTCTACAAGTACGCCGAGCCGATCACCCAGAAGGGCTTCGTCTACATGGACAGCCCCGGCTACGACCCGGCCTCGGCCACGGGCCAGGTGGCCTCGGGCGGCAACATCATCGCGTTCACGACCGGCCGCGGCTCCTGCTTCGGCTTCAAGCCCGCCCCGTCGCTCAAGATCGCGACCAACACCGCCATGTTCCGCCGCATGGAGGAGGACATGGACATCAACGCCGGCACCATCGTCGACGGCGAGGAGACGGTTCAGCAGGTGGGCCAGCGGATCTTCGACCTGGTGGTGCGGGTGGCCGGCGGCGAGCAGTCCAAGTCCGAGGAGCTGGGCATGGGCGACAACGAGTTCGTGCCCTGGCAGATCGGGGCGGTCATGTGACGGGGCCCGCCCGGAAGCCCAGGGTCGGCCTGTTCGTCACTTGCCTGGTGGACGCCATGCGGCCGCGGATCGGGTTCGCGGCGCTGCAGGTGCTGGAGGAGGCGGGTTGCGTCGTCGAGGTGCCCGACGCGCAGACCTGCTGCGGCCAGCCGGCGCTGAACAGCGGCGACGCGAAGGACGCGGCCGACCTCGCCCGCCGCGTGATCGCCGCCTTCGAGGGTTTCGACTATGTCGTGCTGCCCTCGGGCTCCTGCGGCGGGACGTTGCGCGAGCACTATCCCGAGCTGCTGCATGACGACCCCGTCTGGGGGCCGCGGGCAGCGGCGATGGCCTCGCGCACCTGGGAGATCACGAGCTTCCTGGTCGATGTCCTGGGCTGGCGGCCCGAGGGACGCGAGCTGCGCGCCAGCGCCACCTACCACGACAGCTGTGCGGGCCTGCGCGAACTCGGCGTGCAGGTGCAGCCGCGCCGGCTGCTGCGCGACGTCGCCGGCCTGGAAATGCGCCCGCTCGACGGCAACGAGGTCTGCTGCGGCTTCGGCGGCACGTTCTGCGTCAAGTACCCGGCGATCTCCAACGCGATCGTCGAGGAGAAGGCCGCGGCGATCGAGCGGACCGGTGCCGACCTCCTCCTCGCCGGCGACCTTGGCTGCCTGATGAACATGGCGGGCAAGCTGCACCGGCGCGGTGCTGCCGTTCGCTGCTTCCACACGGTCGAGGTCCTGGCGGGGATGGCCGACGGCCCGGCGATCGGGGAGCGGGAATGACGAGGACGGCAGACGCTGCCGGCGTTCAAGGCCAGGGCGGCGACCGCCCTCGCGGACCCCACGCTCAAGATCGCGATCGACCGCACCACCGGCAATGCCGAGCGCAAGCGGGCGGCCGCGGTGGCGGCGTTCCCGGAGTTCGCGGCGGCACGGGAGCGCGGCAAGGCGATCAAGGACCACGTGATCGCCCATCTCGACTTCTATCTCGAGCAGTTCGAGCGCAACGCCATCGCCTCGGGTGCCACGGTGCACTGGGCGGCGACCGCCGACGAGGCCTGCCGGATCGTGCTCGACCTCTGCCGCGAGGCCGGCGCGCGGCGCGTCACCCGCGTCAAGTCGATGCTGGGCGAGGAGATCGGCCTGCCGCACGCGCTGGCCGAGGCCGGGATCGAGCGCGTCGAGACCGACTTGGCCGAGCACATCATCCAGCTCGCCGGCGAGACGCCCTCGCACATCATCTGGCCGGCGATGCACCGCACCCGCGAGCAGGTGGCCCTGCTGTTCAAGGCCGGGCACCACCCGCCGCCCGCGGCCGAGGACCCGGCCGCCATGGTCCAAAGTGCCCGGCGCGAGCTGCGCGCGAAGTTCCTGAGCGCCGACGTCGGCATCTCCGGCGCCAACTTCCTGGTCGCCGACACCGGTGCCATCTGCACCGTCACCAACGAGGGCAACGCCGAGCTCACCACCACGCCGCCGCGCGTGCACATCGTCACCGCCGGCATCGAGAAGCTGGTGCCGAGCACGGCGCACGCCATGGTCCTCCTGCGGCTCCTGGTCCGCTCCGCGACCGGCGGCGAGCTCACCCAGTACACGACCTTCCACTGCGGCCCGAAGCGGCCGGGCGACGCCGACGGGCCCGGAGGCCATGCACATCGTCCTGGTCGACAATGGCCGGACCCGGATGCTCGCGGACCATGGCCTGCGCGAGATGCTCCGCTGCATCCGCTGCGGGGCCTGCATGAACCACTGCGTCGTCTACCGCCAGATCGGCGGCCACGCCTATGGCGGCGTCTATCCGGGGCCGATGGGTGCCGTGCTGACGCCAACCTTGGACGGCCTCGCGGGCTCGCGCGAGCTCGCCCATGCCTGCACCATGAACGGCCGCTGCCAGGAGGTCTGCCCGGTGGCGATCCCGCTGCCGACGCTCCTGCGCGGCTGGCGCGACCGGAGCTGGCGCGAGGGGCTGGAGCCGCGGGTGACGCGCTGGGGCGTCGGCCTGTTCGCGTTCCTCGCCCGCCGGCCGGCACTCTACCGTCTGGCGAGCGGGATCGGCGTGCGCGCGCTGCGGCCTGCTCGGCCGCACGGGCTGGATCCGCAGCCTGCCGCTCGCCGGCGGCTGGACCGCGCATCGCGACTTTCCCGCCCCCGCGGGCGGCACCTTCATGGCGCAGTATCGCGCCCGGCAGGCGGCGGCGAAGCGATGAGCGACAGCCGGCACCGGATCCTGGCGGCCGTGCGCGCCGGCCTTGGCGGTCGCGGCGCCGATCCGGCGGCGATCGCCGCCGAGGCGCAGGCGCTCCTCGCCGAGCCCGAGCTGATCCGACCGGCGCTTGCCAGCCCGGACCTGGTCGAGGCCTTTACGCTTCGCGCCTCGGCACCGGCGGTGGGCACCACCGTCGAGCGCGTGGCCACGCTGGGCGACCTGCCCGGCGCGGTGGCGCGCTACCTGGAACGGCACGGTCTGCCCAGCCGTATCGCTCTCGAGCCCACCCCGGAGCTGCGTGCGCTCGACTGGGCAGGGCCTCGATCTCCACGCGACGCCGGCACCCGACGAGCCGGTGGCGGTAAGCCTCGCCCTCCTCGGCATCGCCGAGACCGGCTCGCTCGTCCTTCACTCCGGCCCGGACACGCCGGTGCTGCTGGCTTTCCTGCCGTTGCACCACATCGTGGCGCTGCGCGCTGCGGCCATCCTGCCCTACCTCGACGACTACGCCGCGCGCGCCGCCCCCGCCCCGCGCAACGCCAACCTGATCACCGGCGCCAGCGGCACCACCGACATCGAGGGCAGCTACGTGCGCGGCGCCCATGGGCCGGGATTTCTGCACGTGGTGGTGATCGAGAGCTAGGGCCAGCGGATCTTCGACCTGGTGGTGCGGGTGGCCGGCGGCGAGCAGTCCAAGTCCGAGGAACTGGGCATGGGCGACAACGCGTTCGTGCCCTGGCAGATCGGGGCGGTGATGTAGGCCTAGTGCGCTCCCCGGCATCGGGCTCCTTCCGCTTGCCCGCAGGCGTCCCGACCGCGTGCGCTCGCGGCGATGCGTCACGCCGAAGATGCCGCTTCCGACGAGCTGCGCGGTCGTTCACCCAGGGTCCCTGCAGCTCGATTCGGCGGCGATAGGCCGCTCGCCCCTTGTCCGTGAGCACGACCAAGCGGTGCCCTGGCGATGGGCGGGTTGGGGGCCAAGGCGAGCAGCCCCTCCCGCTCCAGGCGTGGACGATCCGCTCGCGCGTCGACTGACGGGTTGGCGCCGGTGGCGCGCCAGCCACGCGACCAGCTGCGGCTCCGCCCGGCCGCGTCGACGACGGCCGCTTCGTGGTCTTCACTTCCGCCGCCTCCAGGTCGGTGCCGAGCGCTGGCGCATGATGTGTCCGTCCGAGGCCGGACGACGTACCAGCGACGGTCGCCCGCGGTCAGTCTGGGTCCGGCAACCGGAAGCAGCGGGACGAGGTGTCGCTCCGGGATGGCGCGGCTCGTTGTCGTTCAGTCGGTTGCGCTCAATTTGGCCAGCGACAGCAACGATTTTGACATCATCTGTACGCAATATTGTAGCCAGCGCGACTGAGCGGTCAGCATCGCGACCGATGGCACCCAGGCCAATGATGTCAGCTCGCTGCTAGCATCTCCGCGACCCCGGCTTCCCCGATCGACGCGACCAGCTCGCGGTCGAGGCCGCCCCGCGTGGTGCTGGTCAACGTCTTCCTGCTGGCGGAGGCGGACGAGCGGCCTTTCTCGCGCTCAGGCGGACGCCGCCGTCATGAAGCGCGACAGCCGGGCTCGCCGGTCGTCCCAGCTGGATGGGCGGTTCGTCGCCTAGCTCCTACGCGACAATCTGGTGCCCGGCGACCGCGATACGTGGGACATTTCGTCCGCGACGCGTCGCCAGCGGCCGCGGTGGTCGACCCATCGCCGCAGTTCGAATCGGACCGGCCTGGCCGCGCTACCCCGCCGCCGCCGTGGCGATGCCAGCATCTGTGTCCGGAGAAGAACGGTGAGCGGACATTTCGCCCGGGATCTGCGTGGCCTAGGCGAAGCGGGACCCTTGGCCATGCTCAAGACCCATCCATCCGCTTGCCGGTGCCGTGGCGCTCGCCACCGTCGCGACCTTCTGGCTGGCGACGTTCCTCGTCGAGCTGCTGGGCTCGCCGGCGGCCGTCGCCGCGGTCAAGACCGCGATCCCGTGGGGCTTCGTCCTGCTGATCCCCGCACTGGCGGCGACGGGTGGCACGGGGTTAACTCTGGCGAAGGGGCGGCGGGCGGGCCTGATCGGCGCCAAGCGCAACGCATGCCGGTCATCGCCGCCAACGGCGTCCTGGTCCTGGTGCCCGCCGCACTGTTCCTCGCGGCCAAGGCCCGGGCGGGTGAGTTCGACGCGGGCTTCTACGCCGTCCAGGCGGTCGAGCTCGCGGCCGGTGCCGTGAACATCGCGCTCCTCGGCCTCAACATGCGCGACGGGATGAGGATGAAGCCCCATCGGGCCTGAGCCGGACCTGAGCGCACCCGCATCCGGCCGTTTCCCGCTTACCCTGCCCGGGCTGCCGTCCTAACTGGTGGCGGGACGGTTTCTTTGGGAGGAGCGGACGGATGGAGATCAGGCGGGTCGGGTCGCGACCCTCGCGCAGCGGCCCGGCCGAGTGGTTCACGGGTACGGTGCGCATGGACCCCCTGGCCGACGCCAGCGCGCCGTCGCGCGTGGCGGCGGTGTCGGTCACCTTCGAGCCCGGTGCGCGCACGGCCTGGCACACGCACCCGCTCGGCCAGACCCTGATCGTCACCGCCGGCTGCGGCTGGACGCAGCGCGAGGGCGGGCCGAGGAGGAGATCCGGCCCGGCGACGTGGTCTGGATCCCGCCCGGCGAGAAGCACTGGCACGGGGCGACCGCGACCACCGGCATGACCCACATCGCCATCCAGGAAGAGGCGGACGGCAGGTACGCCGACTGGCTCGAGCAGGTCGCCGACGAGCAGTACCGCGCGGGAGGCGCGTGAGGATGCGCTCCCGCACCCTGGGTACCAGCGGCCTCGAGGTCTCGGCGATCGGGTTCGGCTGCATGGGCATGAGCAGCGGCTACGGCCCGCCGGGCGACCGCCACGAGATGATCGCGCTCGTGCGCGGTGCGGTCGAGCGCGGCGTGACCTTCTTCGACACCGCCGAGGCCTATGGGCCCTTCGCCAACGAGGAACTGGTCGGCGAGGCGCTGGCGCCGGTCCGCGACCGGGTCGTGATCGCCACCAAGTTCGGGTTCCGGATCGGTGCCGACGGCCAGCGGCTGCCCGGGCTGGACAGCCGGCCGGCGCACATCCGCGAGGTCGCCGAGGCCTCGCTGCGGCGGCTGCGCACCGAGGTGATCGACCTGTTCTACCAGCATCGGGTCGATCCCGAGGTGCCGATCGAGGAGGTGGCGGGTGCCGTCGCGGACCTGATCCGCGCGGGCAAGGTCCGCCATTTCGGCCTGTCGGAGGCCGGCGTGGCGACGATCCGGCGCGCGCACGCGGTCCAGCCGGTGACCGCACTGCAGAACGAGTACGCGCTGTGGTGGCGCCAGCCGGAGGCGGAGGTGCTGCCGACGCTCGAGGAACTCGGCATCGGCCTGGTACCCTACAGCCCGCTCGGCCGCGGCTTCCTCACCGGCCGGATGGACGCGACCACACCGTTCGCCGCCTCGGACTTCCGTTCCGGGCTGCCGCGGTTCACGCCGGAGGCGCGGCAGGCCAACCAGGGCTTCGTCGACCTCGTCGGCCGGCTGGCGGCGCACCACGGGGTGACGCCGGCGCAGCTGGCGCTGGCCTGGACCCTGGCGCGCCGGCCCTGGATCGTGCCGATCCCCGGCACCACCAGGCCGCAACGGCTCGAGGAGAACATCGGTGCCGTCGCGCTCGAGCTGGGTGCCGACGAACTCCAGGCGATCGACACAGCGCTGGCCGCCGTCCCGGTGCAGGGTGAGCGCTATCCGGAGCACCTGCAGCGCATGGTCGGCCGGTAGCCGTGCTGCTCCAGGGTGGGCTCAAGGCGGCAGGAGGGGCACGCCGAGCTTGTGGGCCGAGCGGCGAAGGTCGCCGTCGCGGGTAGCGAGCGGGACGCTCAGCCGGCACGCCAGCTCCAGGTAGGCGGCATCGTAGGTGGTGAGGCGCTCCTGTCGGGCCAGGGCCAGCGTCTCGCGCAGCGCCTTGGCGCCGGTGTCCTGGTCGACGGCGATCGGCAGCGACTGCGATCAGCGCCACACGGGCCGCCACGGCCCCGGCTGTGAGCCGCCCACGCCGCTCGGCCTGGGCCAGGACGTTCGCCACTTCCAAGGCGAACAGGCCCGGCACCGTGGCGCCTTCCTCCTGCACCGGTCGAGCACGGCATCGGTATCCGCGTCAGCCTCGTCCTCGAAGCACCAGGTGACCGCGACCGAGCAGTCGAGCACGAGGCCGCTCACCGGCGACCCTCGTCACGCAGCTTCGCGCCACGAGATTCCGCCCAGCGTCGTGCCCACCCGGAGCTCCTTGATCCGCCGGATCGCCTCGGCGACGCGCTCGCGGTCGTGGGTGCGGGCGGAAACGAGCTTCGCCACGGGCCGGCCGTGCTTGGTGATGACGATCTCCTCCCCACGGGCCGCGCGCTCGAGCAGTGCCGAGAACTGCTCCTTCGCGGCGAACGCGCCGATGGTGGCCATGCACGCCTCCGGACAGGACAGAATTTCAGGACAGAATAGGCGAATGCACCAGGGCGGGCAATGCCGGCGGAGGAGGCCCGCGGGCTCTAGGCGCGCCGCCGCGACCGCCCTACCGTCAGGGCATGAGGCGTGGCTGGCGGTACCATGGGGCATGGGCGGCGGGCGTGCTCGGCATGGGCCTGCTGGCCTGGGCCGCGCCCGTGCTCGCGGGCGAGGGCGAGGTGCGGCGGGGCAGGCAGCTGTTCGACGCGCCCTGGCGGGTGCCGGCCGGACAGGATCCGCTGGGGCCATTGCTCAACGCCACGGCCTGCGCCGACTGCCATCCGGGCGGCGAGGCCGGTGCGCCCGGCGGGCCGGCGCTGGTGCTGCGCACGGGCGGCGATCCCCTGCTCGGGCAGCAGATCCAGCCGCTGGCGATCGCGGGCCTGGTGGGCGAGGCCGTGCCGCCGCCGCGGCTGCAGCCGGTCGCCGTCGCGGGCGAGGTGCTGCGGCGCGCCGTGTGGCACGTCGGCGAGCGCCGGCTGGCGGGGCGGCTGGCGCCCGGCCTGCGTGGTGCGGGGCTGCTGGCCCTGATCCCCGACGCGGTGCTGGTCCGAGCGGCCGACCCGCTGGACGCGGACGGCGACGGGGTGTCGGGGCGGCCGGGTGCCGGCCGGTTCGGCCGCAAGGCGGAGCACGCCACCCTGGCGGCGGCGATCGAGGCGGCCCTGGTCGTCGACATGGGGCTCGCGACGCCCTCGCAGCCGCGGCCGGAGGGCGACTGCACGCCCGCCCAGCCGGCATGCCTGGCGGCGGCCGCATCCGGGACGCCGGTGGAGCCCTTGGCCATCGCGCGGCTGACGGCGTTCGTGGCGGCCCTGCGGCCGCGGCCCGCCGACGGTGCCGGGGGGCGGGGGGCGGAGCTGTTCGCGACCGCCGGCTGCGGCACCTGCCATGCCGGACCCTACGTGATCGCTTCGGATCCGGCCGTCACCGGGCGGCCGGTCGAGACCATCGCACCCTACACCGACCTCCTGCTGCACGATCTGGGCCCGGGTCTCGCCGACCCGTTCCCCGCACCGGGTGCCGCCGCGGGCGAGTGGCGGACGGCACCGCTCTGGGGCCTGCGCCACCGCGCCGCCCTGCTGCACGACGGGCGCGCCGGCAGCGTGCGCGAGGCGATCCTGTGGCACGACGGCGAGGCGGCGGGGAGCCGTCGCCGCTTTCTCGCCCTGGCCGCGGACGAGCAGGCCGACCTGCTGCGCTTTCTGGCCGGGCTCTAGCTAGGCCCGGGCGTGGGCGCGGTGGAGTGCGCGCAGGCCGAACGCGGCCCGGCGCAGGGCCGGGTCGGCGGCGATGTGGGCGCTCAGGCGCTCGTCGGCACCCTCGGCCGCGACGTCGTCGATCTCCGCGCGGGTCAGGCGCAGGTCGGTCATCAGCTCGCGGTCCGAGTAGGTGGCGAGCTCGGCGCGCATCTGCCGGTAGGCACGCCGCCACACCAGCTGCAGGCGGATGCGCCGGCCGAGCGCGGAATCCGCGGCCGCCCGCGTGATCGGCTGCAGGAGTTCGGCCACGCCCTGGCCGATCCCGCGCCAGAAGGCGGCCATGGTCTCGGCGCGGAGCCGGCGGGCCTCCTCGACGTAGCGATCCAGGTCCGCGGGCTGATAGGCCAGCATGTCGGTCTTGCGCACGGCCATCTTCTCCAGCGAGCGGAACAGGCGGTCCGCCATGGGCTCGGTGCGCGTGGCCCGGCTGCGGGCCACCACCTCGCCCAGGGTCAGGCCCTCGGGGCCGAGACGGGCGCCGAGGCGTGCCACGGCCGGGATCTCAGAGCGTTCGAGGCCGAGATCGGCCAGTGCCCGGGGGCTCAGCCGCCCCAGGGCTTCCTTGATGGCGGCCCGCCTGCGGAGTACCGCGAGTTCGCCGCCGATGCGGTGCAGAATGTCCATGGCACCGTTCTCCAGTCCTGGCCGGCGCCGGCGGGGTCGTATCCCGCGCGAGGCCGGCGCATGGTTGCCGACCTCCCCAATCCGACGGGCCTCTGACGGGCCCACGCCAGAGCATGTGGCCCAGGGCCGGCCCGGCACCAGCGTTCACGCTGCATTGCAGCAATGCAAATCTGCCGTGGAAAAATCACTTTGTTTTCAGAGATGTGCCCGTTCAGTTTACATGTTGCAGCGCGGAGGGTCAGGCTTCCGCCGGCGGCTGGGCCGGGGTCAGCGCGTGCTGTGCCGCGGCACCCGACGCGCTGCCCTCGCCGGACACGGACACGGTCGGCACGGCGATCTTGATGCCGTTCTCGGCCAGCGCGCGCTTGATCCGGTCGTAGGCCGCGCGCCGGACCGCGAACTGCCCGCCCGGCTTGGCCTTGAACTTGACCCGGATCTGCATCGCGAAGTCGTTCATCGCGAACACGCCCTGCGATTTGAGCGGCTCCAGGATGCCCTTGGCCAGCACGGGGTCCTCCATGATCTCGGCGCTGACCCGCTTGACGATCTTCTTGACCTTGGCGACGTCGGTGTCGAACGGGACGTTGAAGGTGATCTTGTCGATCACCCAGTCGCGGCTGAGGTTCTGCACGGCACCCAGATTGCCGAACGGCACGGTGAACAGCGGCCCGCGATGGTGGCGCAGGCGGATCGAGCGCAGCGAGAAGCCCTCGACCGTGCCGCGGAACGTGCCGCTGACGATGTACTCGCCGACCCGGAAGGCGTCGTCCATCAGGTAGAAGACGCCCGAGATCACGTCGCGCACCAGGGTCTGCGAGCCGAAGCCGACCGCGACGCCGATCACGCCGGCACCGGCGATCAGCGGCCCGATCTGCACCCCCAGCGCCGAGAGCGCCATCAGCACGGCCATGACCGCCAGGACGGCCAGCAGGCCGATGCGCAGGATCGGCAGCAGCGTGCGCAGTCGCGCCTGCCGCCGCTCCTCCTCCGGCGGCAGGTCGGACACGGACTCGTGGTCGTGCGTGCCGGCCGCGGCGGCCTGGGCGATCCGCCGGTCGATCGTGGTGCTGGCGAGCTTCCACAGCAGGTCGGCCACGAGCAGGATCACCACCGCGTGCAAGGCACCGCGGGCGAAGCGGGCCACCGGATCGTCCTGCGCGGCGAGCGCGCCATAGTCGATGCCCCAGCCCCAGGCGAGCAGCAGCACGGCCGCCACGAACAGGACGAAGCGGATCGCCCGGTCGAGCAGGATCGCGTCCGCCGGCAGCGGGTCGACCGCCTCGCCCAGCGCCGGATCGGAGTCGGGCGGGCGGTAGAGGTGGGCCACCGCGCGCCGCCCGCCCCGCAGTGCCACCGGCAGCAGGAGTGCCACGATCAGGAGCCACATGGCGCCCTTCAGCCCGGCGATCCAGGTGAGGTAGATCGCGGCCACCGCCAGGGTGGCGACGAGCCGGCCGGCCAGCGTGGCGCCGACCTGCCAGATCAGCCTGACCGCGATCGCGACCAGCCCCAGCCCCAGCAGGTAGGCCAGGATCAGCACGGTCGGCTCGTCGCCGCCGAAGCGCCGCAGCAGCTGGATCGCGACCACGCCGAAGCCGAGCCAGCCCACGAGGGCGATGCCGTTGCGGTACCAGACCCGAGCGAGGCCGTCGGCCATCGGCACCACGCGAAAGCGCGGAAAGTGCGGCGCGAACAGGAACCGGGCCACCACCATGGCCAGTCGCAGGACCAGGAAGGCCAGCAGGAAGCCGAGGAGCAGGGCGCGCAGGCCCGGGGGCCAGGACATGGCGAGGAAGGCACCGATGCTGCCCAGCGCGAAGGCGGCGACCAGCGCCAGGGCGTAGGCGGCGCGCGCCAGCACCGCCTGGATCCGCTCGGGCGGCGTCGCCAGCGGCGAATCCATGATCCGCTGGCGCAGCGACGCGGTGGCCAGCGCGAACAGGCGCTCGCAGGCCAGGCCGAGGCCGACGAACAGGGCGAGCAGGAGCAGCACGCGGGTCCAGCCGGTGGCCTCGAGCTCGGCGAACACCCGCTGCTCGGCGGCGAGGAGATCTTCGGGTATCGCAGGCACGGCGGCGGCGAGCAGCTCCAGCCGCTGCCGCAGTGCGGCCAGGCGCGCCTCGAAGTAGGTCGCGGCCTCGTCCTCGAGCGTGGGCGGCGGCACGGCGGCGGCCGCCGCCGGGTCCGCCGGGGCCTGGAGCTCCCGGGCGATCCAGCTCTTCACCACCGGGTCGGCCAGGAGCTGCAGCAGCGACTTGACCTGCTCGGGCGTCGGCTCGGCCTTGGGCTGTGCTCCGGTGCTACCCAGGGGCAGCACGACGAGGAGGAACGCCACGAGGCGGGCGAGCAGGAACTGACGCATGCGCGAGGCATCCAGGGGCAAGGCCGTGGCCGGGGTTCTAGCGCCGAATCGCCCCGGTGCCGAGGTCGCGCCGGCGCAGCAGCACGTAGAGCGCACCGTCGCCGCCATGGTGCAGCTGGGCCGGCGCGAAGCTCAGCACCCGGGCGCGGTTGGGCTCGGCCTCGAGCCAGCGCGGGGTCATCGCGCGCAGGGTGCCGCCGGTGCGCAGGCCGCGGCCGGTGATCACCAGCACACAGCGGTTGCCGCGCGCCTGGGACGTGGCCAGGAACGCGGCGAGCCGGGCATGGGCCTCGGCCTGGGTGAGCCCGTGCAGGTCGAGGCGGGCGTCGATCGGGTAGCTGCCGCGGCGCAGCCGGAGCCAGGACCGGCGGTCCAGGTCGACCGGGCCCGTGGGGTCGAGGCGGCGCACGGCCGGCGGCGGCGGTGGCAGCGGCCGGGCGGGGGCGGCGACGGCCGGTGGCGGCGGTGCGGGCGGTGCCGCTGCTGCCGGCGGTGGGGCGGGGGCTGGCACCGGCTCGCCATGCAAGGGTGCGGCGTCGCGGACGGCGTGGTGCCAGAGCGCCAGCTCGTCGTGGGTCACGCCGCGCTGGCGCCGCATCGCCCGGTCCCGCCCGATCAGGCGTCGAGCTGCTCGACGATCAGCACCAGGAGGCGCCTGGGCCCATGCGCGCCCAGCTCCAGCTGCTGGGCGATGTCGGCGGTGCGCGACGGGCCGGTGACGAAGTTGACCGAGCGGGGCACGCCGCCGGGCATGGCGCGGACCGATTCCCAGGCATCCTCGTAGGAAGCCTCGATCCAGTCGGCAGCCAGCACGACCACGCTGGTCTCGGGCAGGTAGGCCAGCAGCGTCGGCCGCTCGGGGGCCGAGGCCAGGACCAGCGTGCCGGTCTCGGCCACGCCCGCCACGGCCATGGTGACGCCGACGGCGTCGGCGTCCACCGCCGTGCCGCGCCGGACGCGCAGAAGCGGCTGGCTGTCCCAGTTGGCCCCGTCGAGCAGGGGCTCGGGCGCCAGGACGAGGCGCTGCGGCAGGTTGTGCTCGCGCAGGTAGCCGGTGACCGCGGCCGGGACGTCCGCGAGCGTGGCCAGCCGGCGCACGTCGGTCGCCACCGCCATCGCCAGCTCGGCGAAGAGCTGGATGCGGGCCTCGCGGTCGCGCTGGCCGCGCGCCGGCACCAGGTTGCGGGGGTGCCCCTCCAGCCGGGCGGCGACCGCGGTCTGGGCCGCGGCCTCCTCCTCGGCCGTGCGCGGCAGGGCCAGCCGGACCCGGGCCAGGATGGCGTCGCGGGCGCTCACCGATGGCCCCGGGCGCGCCACTGGCTCATGAAGGTGCCGCGCTGCGGTGCGGGCAGGTCGCGGGTGTCGGTCCAGCCGCGCGCCAGCGGCGCCCAGCCCAGCCGGCCGCGGCGGCCGAGCAGGCGCAGGCCGGTCGCGGCGAGGCGGGTGGCCAGCCGGTAGAGCGGCGGGCGCCTGGCGAACCAGCCCCACACCGCGAGGCCCCAGCGCGCCGCGGGCGGGGCGAGGCCGCGGCCGAACTGCTCGGTCCGCCAGTGGCGCATGAGCTTGGGCAGCGGGATGCGGACCGGGCAGACCTCCTCGCAGCGGCCGCAGAAGGTCGAGGCGTTGGGGAGCGGGAAGCCCTGCTCGATGCCGACCAGCTGCGGCGTCAGCACCGAGCCCATGGGGCCGGGATAGACCCAGCCATAGGCATGGCCGCCGGTGGCGAGGTAGACCGGGCAGTGGTTCATGCAGGCACCGCAGCGGATGCAGCGCAGCATCTCGCGCAGCTCGTTGCCCAGCATCTCGGTGCGGCCATTGTCGAGCAGGACGACGTGGAAGCGGTCGGGCCCGTCCAGGTCGCCCTCGCGCTTCGGGCCGGTCATCACCGTGGTGTAGGTCGAGAATTCCTGCCCGGTGGCCGAGCGGGCGAGCAGGCGCAGGAGGGTGAGCGCGTCCTCGACCGTGGGCACCACCTTTTCCAGCGTGGCGACGACGATGTGGGTCCGCGGCAGGCCCTGGGTCAGCTCGGCATTGCCCTCGTTGGTCACGGTGATCGCCGAGCCGGTCTCGGCGATCAGGAAGTTGGCGCCGGTGATGCCGACATCGGCCGAGAGGTAGCGCTGGCGCAGGATCCGGCGCGCCTCGGCCACCAGCTCGGACGCCTCCTCCAGGCGCGGGCCGCCGTGATGGCGGGCGAACAGGTCGCTGATCTGGTCCTTGGTCATGTGCACGACCGGGCCCACGATGTGGCTCGGCGGCTGGCCGGAGATCTGCAGGATGTACTCGCCGAGGTCGGTCTCGATCGGGTCCAGCCCGTGCGATTCGAGAAACGCGGTGAGCCCGATCTCCTCGGTCACCATGCTCTTGCTCTTGGTGACCGAGCCCGCACCCCCGGCCTGGCACAGCTCGAGGATCACCGCCCGGGCCTCGGCGGCGTCGCGGGCCCAGTGCACCGTGCCGCCGCGCTCGATCACCTTGGCCTCGAAGGCCTGCAGGTAGAGGTCGAGGTGCGCGAGGGTGTGGTTCTTGATGTCGCGGCCCTGGTCGCGCAGCGCCTCGAACTCGGGCAGCCGGTCGGCGGCGCGCGCCCGGTTGGCGACCCAGCCGGTCTTGATCTTGGCCAGTGCCGACTGCAACGCCGGGTTCTCCAGCGCCGCGTGGGCGTTGTCCTCGAAATCCAGCGTGTTGACGTCCATCGGCGGCGGTCCTCGCGGCTCAGCTCTCGGCCTCGCCGATCGCCGGCGTGGCCGTGTCGCCGGCCAGCACCTCGGCGATATGGCGCGCCTGGATGCCCGAGCCCAGCCGCTTGAGGCGGCCGGCCATGTTCATCAGGCAGCCGAGGTCGCCCGCGAGCACCACGTCCGCACCGGTGGCCGCGATCCGCTCCACCTTGTTGCTGACCATGCGGGTCGAGATCTCCGGGTACTTGACGCAGAACGTGCCGCCGAAACCGCAGCAGACCTCGCTCTCGTCCATCTCCAGGAGGGTGAGCCCGTCGACCCGGGCCAGGAGCTCGCGCGGCTGCTGCTTGATCTTGAGCTCGCGCAGGCCCGAGCAGCTGTCGTGGTAGGTGGCCGAGCCCGCGAACTGGGCCGCCACCTCGCGCACGCCGCGCACGTCGACCAGGAAGCTCACCAGCTCGTGGCAGCGCCCGGCGAGCTCGCTCGCCTGCTCCTTCATGGCCGGATCGTCGTCGAACAGCTCGGGCAGGTGGGCGCGCAGCATCCCGGCGCAGGAGCCGGACGGGGCCACGACATAGTCGTAGCCGGAAAAGGCGGCGATCAGCTCCCTGGCCAGGGCCTCGGTGGTGGCGCGATCGCCGGAGTTGAAGGCGGGCTGGCCGCAGCAGGTCTGCCGGCGCGGCACCTCGACCCGGCAGCCGGCATGCTCGAGCAGCTTGACCGCGGCGAAGCCCACCGACGGCCGGAACAGGTCGACCAGGCAGGTGAC
This sequence comes from uncultured Alphaproteobacteria bacterium, assembly GCA_963769465.1. Lineage (GTDB taxonomy): Bacteria > Pseudomonadota > Alphaproteobacteria > Geminicoccales > Geminicoccaceae > Benzoatithermus. The sequence continues at coordinate 30,726 of CAVYMA010000009.1, read as the reverse complement.
GAAGAGAGCGACGCGCGGGCTGTCCGACATGGGATGCGTCTGTCCAGGGCCAAGGCAGGCGCGCACTGTTAGCCCACCGGGCACGCCGGCCGCAACCTTACCCGGAATGCGCGTGCCGTCAGGCCAGGCGCAGCTGCAGCTTCGGGGCGTAGAAGGCCTCGGCGAAGCGGGTCGGGCTGTTGCTCTCCAGGCCGCGCAGGCGGGCGAGGCCGCGGAAGGTGTCGCGGTCGAACCAGTGCTTGCCGGCCTGGCTCGGGTAGTGACGGTGCAGGAGATCGACCTTGCGCTCGATCATGGCCTCGCCCACCGGGGCGTAGACCGAGGGCCGGCCCAGATCGCCGTCCCATTTGGGGATCTCGTATTCCAGGATCAGGTGGTCGCGGAAGGTGTTCCAGGTCAGGCCGCAGACCTCGCGATGGTCCTGGTGCCGGTCGTCGCGGGTGTGGGTCAGGATCACGTCCGGACGCGGCAGGGCCTTGAGGGTCTCGAACCAGTCCTTGATCAGCGCGGTCTGGGTCGGGAAGTAGCCGTCGCGGAAGGACTGGACCTCGATCCGGGCGTCGGCCGCACCCTCCAGGAACGCCTCGGCGCTGGCGCGCGCCTCGAGCGCGCGCGGCGGGGTGGAGCCGACCACGCACCAGGCGACCTCCAGGCGCACGCCCTGGGCGATGAGCTCCAGGATGGTGGCGCCGCAGCCGATCTCGATGTCGTCGCAGTGGGCCCCCAGGCAGAGGACGCGCAAGGGCCCGCCGGCACGGGCCAGGGCCAGGGGCATCATTGCGGGCGCTGGTCCCGGGTCCAGGGCAGCCACGGCGTGCGGCCCTTCTCGAACATGTCCTCGAGCAGCTGCTTGTCGCGCAGCGTGTCCATCGAGGCCCAAAAGCCGCGATGGCGGTAGGCGATGATCTCGTCGGCCTCGATCAGCCGCTGGAACGGCTCGACCACCAGCTCCTCGCCCGGCCGCATGAACTCGAAGATCTTGGGCGTGAAGATGAAGAAGCCGCCGTTGATCCAGATTTCCGAATCGTGGCTGGTGCGGAAGGCCTGCACACCGCCATTGTCGCCGAACTCGACCAGATGGTAGCTGAAGTTGGGCCGGATCGCGAGGAAGCAGGCGGTCTTGCCGCTCGCCCGGAAGAAGTCGACCATCTCGGTCAGCGGCACGTCGCTCAGGCCGTCGCTGTAGTTGGCGAAGAACATCTCCTCGCCGATCACGTGCTGCTTCACGGCGTTCAGGCGGTCGCCGATGTTGCGCCAGATGCCGGTGTCGATCAGTGCGGCGCGCCAGTCGTCCTGCTGCGCGCCGATGATCTCGACCCTGGTACCCTGCTCGGAGATCACGAAGTCGCTGTGGATCGTCGGCCGGTAGTCGAGGAACCACTGCTTGATGACGTTGGCCTTGTATCCAAGGCACAGGACGAAGTCGCGGTGGCCGTAGTGGCCGTAATACTGCATGATGTGCCACAGGATCGGGTGATGGCCGACGGGCACCATGGGCTTGGGGACGTTCTCGGAGTAGTCACGGATGCGGGTGCCGAGCCCGCCACAGAACAGCACGACCTTCATGCTTGCGACTCCGCACCGATGATGTCCACGCCCGGCGCCGCCGAACGCACAGGTTGGCCGGGGCGACGCCGGCGCATCGCTGCCGGCCACGCCGTCCCGCCCGGTCGCGAGGCTGGCGGAATGCGGCCGCACCCGTGATCCAGCGCGGTCCAGGTCCGAGATCCAACCGCGCCGCCGGCCGGCACTATCGCTGTTTGGTGGTTGGAAATCAACTTGCTCTCAACCGTTTTTGTATCCAGGGCCATGCCGTCGCCCAACGTACACGACATGGAGCAGTGCCCCCGGCCCGCCGCCGCGGCCTGTAGCTCCGCGCGGCCTCGGGTCGGAACCTGCATGCGTGCCACCTATCGCGCCCGGATACGCACGTCCAATCCAGATCGCTGCGCCTGTGAAAACGACGGCAAGCTGTGGCCCTCGTGTCCCGCTTGCACGGCACCGCCCCCCGCCGGGATGGTCGAAAAGGACGCATTCGGCCTCAACGGAGACGGTAGCGTGTTGTCGGCTTCCCCTGGTATGCCACAACCCGGTCGAAATCGGGGCGCGGTACTGGTTCGCCGTCGCCTCCTGGTGTAGCAAGCTGGCGCGCCACCACCTGCGAGGTGGCGTCGATCATGCACTGGTGCCGGCGCGTGCCGGAGGCTGGGAGATGGCGGTGACAACGAGCGAAGCGCGTCCCGAGGTGGTGTTTCCGCCCTGCCGCTTCTGCCGCACGCCGTTGCGGCACACCTTCGTCGACCTGGGCATGTCGCCGCTGTGCCAGCGGCACATCCGTCCCCAGGAGCTGAACCGGATGGAGCCCTTCTACCCGCTGCACGTGCGGGTGTGCGAGGCGTGCTTCCTGGTCCAGCTCGAGGAGTATGTGAGCCCGAGCGAGATCTTCAACGACTACGCCTACTTCTCCTCCTTCTCCGACACCATGCTGGCCCACGCCAAGGCCTATTGCGAGGCGATGCGCAGCCGGTTCGGGCTGGACGCGGGCAGCCTCGTGGTCGAGCTGGCCAGCAACGACGGCTACCTACTCCAGTACTTCAAGCAGCTGGGCGTCGGCGTGCTCGGGATCGAGCCGGCGGCCAACGTGGCCGAGGCGGCCGATCGCCAAGGGCATCCCGACGGTCACCGAGTTCTTCGGCGTGGCGCTCGCCCAGGAACTGGCGCCCAAGGGCAAGGCCGACCTGATCGTCGGCAACAACGTGCTGGCGCACGTGCCCGACATCAACGACTTCGTCGGCGGCATGCGGGTGCTGCTCAAGCCCACGGGCGTGGTGACGATGGAGTTCCCGCACCTGATCCGGCTGATCGACGACAACCTGTTCGACACCATCTACCACGAGCACTTCTCCTACCTGTCGTTCCTGACGGTGCAGAAGGTGTTCGCGGCCCGCGGGCTCACCCTGTTCGACGTCGAGGAGGTCGACACCCACGGCGGCTCCTTGCGCATCTATGCCAGGCACCAGGAGAACGAGGCGCTGGCGGTGACACCGCGCGTCCACGACTGGGTGGCCTACGAGCGCTCGCGCGGGCTGGACGGCATGGCCGCCTACCAGAGCTTCGGCCCCAAGGTGACCGCCACCAAGCGCGCCCTCCTGTCGTTCCTGATCGACGCCAAGAACCGCGGCAAGTCGGTCGCGGGCTACGGTGCCCCGGGCAAGGGCAACACGCTGCTCAACTACTGCGGCATCCGCACCGACTTTCTCGACTACACGGTCGACCGGAACCCGGTGAAGCAGGGCAACTGGCTGCCCGGCACCCGGATCCCGATCTGCCCGCCCGAGAAGATCCGCGAGACCAGGCCGGACTACCTCCTGGTCCTGCCCTGGAACCTCAAGGACGAGATCATCGCCCAGAACGCCTTCATCCGCGAATGGGGTGGGCAGTTCGTGGTGCCTCTTCCCGAGATCAAGGTCTATCCGTGACGGCCCGGCCGTCCCGCCTGACATTCGCATGAGGGAACACTCGATGAAGACTGCGGCCGATGTCGTGCGCGCCGATCTCGACTACCTGCTCCACGAGCTGCGCGAGGAATGGCCCGCCATGGCCGGGCGGCGCCTGCTGATCACCGGCGGCGCCGGCTTTCTCGGCTACTACTTCACGCAGGCAGCGACCCACTACAACCGCAGTGCGGCCAAGGCCGACCGGATCGACATCACGGTCTACGACAACCTGGCGCGCGGCGCGCCGGCCTGGCTGGACGAGCTGCACGCGGCGCGCGAGCTCAAGCTCGTGACCCACGACATGCGCATGCCGCTGCCGGCCGATTTCGGTGCCGTGGACTACGTGATCCACGCGGCCTCGGTGGCCTCGCCGACCTACTACCGCGCCCATCCGGTCGAGACGATGGACGCCAACATCAACGGTCTGCGCAACCTGCTCGACCATGCCCGGTCCCGGATGGACACGAAGAACCCGGTGAGCGGCATCGTCTTCTTGTCGAGCAGCGAGATCTACGGCGACCCGGCCCCCGACGCGATCCCCACGCCCGAGGACTATCGCGGCTTCGTCTCCTGCACCGGCCCGCGCGCCTGCTACGACGAGGCCAAGCGCTTCGGCGAGACCATGTGCACGGTGTTCGCCAACAAGTACGGCGTGGCCGCCAAGATCGCCCGGCCCTTCAACAATTACGGGCCGGGCCTGAAGATCAACGACGGCCGCGTGCTGCCGGACTTCGCCCGCGACGTGCTGTCGGGCCGCGACATCGTCATGCTGTCGGACGGCAAGGCCACGCGCACCTTCTGCTACGTCACCGACGCGATCACCGGCTACTACAAGGTGCTGGTCCGCGGCCGCAACGGCGAGCCCTACAACATCGGCACCGAGACGCCCGAGATCTCGGTCCGCGAGCTGGCCGAGAAGGTGGTCGAGGCCTCCGGCCGCCTGTTCGGCTACCAGGGCAAGTTCGTGATGCAGGCGCCGCAGGACCGCGACTACCTGGTCGACAACCCCAACCGGCGCTGCCCGATCATCGAGAAGGCGCGGCGGGAGATCGGCTACGACCCCAAGGTCGCCTTCCCCGACGGGCTGGACCGCACCCTGCTCTGGTACAAGGGCAACCAGACCGCCGTGCCCGAGCCCTGGGCCTCGACCACGCCGACGCGCACGGAAGCCGCCGCCTGATGCGGGTCTCGATCATCGGCACCGGCTATGTCGGCCTCGTGACGGGTGCGTGCCTGTGCGAGAAGGGGCACGAGGTGGTGTGCGTCGACACCGACCTGCGCAAGGTCGAGGCGATCGCGCAGGCCAAGGCCCCGTTCCACGAGCCGGGCCTCGACGAGCTGCTGGCCCGGCAGGTCGGCCACCGGCTCAGTCGGCCACGACCGACCTGCGCGCGGCGGTGCTGGACTCGGATCTCACCCTGCTCGCGATCGGCACGCCGTTCGACGGCCGGCACATCGACCTGACCTACGTCCGCGAGGCGTCGCGCCAGGTGGGTGCCGTGCTCAAGGAGAAGGCGGGCTACCATGTGGTGGCGGTCAAGAGCACGGTGGTGCCCGGCACCACCGACGGCGTCGTGCTGCCGATCCTGGAGGAGGCCTCGGGCAAGCGGGCCGGGGCCGATTTCGGCGTCGGCATGAACCCCGAGTTCCTCTCCGAGGGCTCGGCGGTCGAGGACTTCCGGCGCCCCGACCGGATCGTGATCGGCGGCATCGACCGGCGCAGCCAGGCGGTGCAGGAGGAGCTCTACCGCGACTTCGCCGGCACCCCGGTCCTGTGCACCAGCAACGCCACGGCCGAGTTCATCAAGTACACCTCGAACGCGCTGCTCGCGACGCTGATCTCGTTCGCCAACGAGATCGCCAATCTGTGCGCCACCGTGCCCGGCGTGGACGCGGCCGAGGTGATGCGCGGCGTGCACCTGATGCGCGAGCTGCAGCACCGCCTGCCCGACGGCGCGCGCCAGGCCGCCGGGATCAACTCGTTCATCTTCCCGGGCTGCGGCTTCGGCGGCAGCTGCCTGCCCAAGGACGTCAAGGCCCTGGCCGCCTGGGGTGCGTCGCGCGAGCAGGCGACGCCGCTCTTGGATGCGGTGCTCACCGTCAACCACGGCCAGCCGCGCAAGATGGTCGACATGGTCGAGGCGGCGCTGGGCAGCCTGCGGGGCAAGCGGGCGGCCGTGCTCGGCCTCGCCTTCAAGCCCGGCACCGACGACGTGCGCGAATTGCCGGCCTTCCCGATCATCGCCGAGCTCACCCACCGTGGTGCCGCGGTGCGCGCGTTCGATCCCGTGGCCGGCGGGACCGGCGGTGCGGTGCTGCGCGGCAAGGACGGGGTGGCGGTGGTCGCCAGCCTGGACGAGGCCCTGGCCGAGGCCGACACGGCGATCCTGGTGACGCGCTGGGAGGATTTCGGCGGCCTGCCCGCGCTCCTGGCGGGCCGCTCGCCGCGGCCGCTGCTGGTCGACGGCCGGCGGATGCTGGACCGGGCCGCCTACGAGCCCTATGCCGGCGTGGGCCTCGGTCCCGCGGCGTAAGGCAGCCATCGGCCGGCTCGGCGGTTGATCGGTGCGCCACACGCCGGAGGCCGCCCATGCCAGTCGAGACCCACCGCTTCGCCGATGACGGCCGGATCCCCAACAGCCCCTTGCCGCTGCTGGTCTACCGTCGCGGCCCTGAGCGGCGCCGACCTCGCCGATGCGGCCGAACGGCGGTTCGCCGGCAATGGCTGGCTGGGCGCCTGGCGCGACGGGATCTTCACCTATCACCACTTCCACAGCACCAGCCACGAGGTGCTGGGCATCGCGGCGGGGCGGGCGCGCGTCCGGTTCGGCGGTGAGGCCGGCGAGACGCTGGAGCTGCGGGCCGGGGACGTGGTCGTGATCCCGGCCGGGGTCGGGCACCGCCTGGAGTGGGGCTCGCCCGAGCTCCTGGTGGTGGGGGCCTATCCCGAGGGCCGGTCCTGGGACGTCCGGCGCGGCGATCCCTCCGAGCGCGCGGAGGTCATGGCCAACCTCGCCGCCGTGCCCCTGCCGGCGGCGGACCCGGTCGAGGGTGCGGGTGGGGCGCTGCACGGCGCCTGGTCGGCCGCCGCTCGCGGCACTCCCTGAGCGGGGCCGAGCGCGCGCTGCAAGGTACCCAGCAGGTCGGCCAGCAGGTAGGGCTTGCCGACCAGCGGCGCGGTGCGGTGGCGCTCGGGCAGGTGATCGCGGTCGTAGCCGGTCAGGAACAGGAACGGGATGCCGCGGTCGGCCAGTGCGTCGGCCACCGGCACGGAGCTGTCGCCGTTGAGGTTGAGATCGAGGATCGCGGCATCGGGCGCGGGTCTCGCGGATCGCCGTCACGGCCGCGCCGACGGTGCCGGACAGTGCCACGACCGTGCAGCCATTCGCCTGCAGCATCGCTTCGAGGTCGAGAGCCAGCAGCGATTCGTCCTCGACCACGAGCACGCGCACCTTGTTGAGACCATAATCCATCGTGCGCTTCTCACTTTCCGGGCGGGACGTAGAGCTGATCGTTCTCCGGCAAGGTCACCGTGACCTGGACTCCCCCTTCACTGAAGTCGGCGTGGACCGATCCGTTCCATTCGTGCTGCACTTGGCGCTGCAGCAATTCGGTGCCGAACCCGTCGGGGCCGCGCGGCGCCACGGCTGGGCCGTCGGACTCGTCCCAGCGCAGCACGAGCGCGGGCGCGCCGTCGACGGGCTGCACGTCCCAAGCCACCGCGACCTTGCCTTCGGGCACCGACAGGGCGCCGTGCTTGGCCGCGTTGGTGCCCAGCTCGTGGATCATCATCCCCAGGCTGAGTGCCGCCTTGGGCCGGAGCTGGATCTCGGGCCCGGCGAGCTGCAGCCGGGTGGCCGTGCCGTCGAGGTGCGGCTCCAGCTCGATGCGCAGCAGCTCGGCCAGACCGATATCGCCCCAGCGCTGGCGTGCCAGCAGGCTGTGGGCCCGGCTCAGCGCGTTGATGCGGCCAAGGAAGCTCGCGGTGAACTCCTCCGGCGACTTGGCACGGTGCACGGTCTGGCGGGCGATCACGCTGACCACCGCCAGAAGATTGCGCACGCGGTGGTTCAGCTCCTGGACCACGGTCTGCAGCTGCTGCTCGCGGCGCACCGGCTCCGAGATGTCGACGAAGGTCGCCAGGACCCCGCTGACCTCGCCGTTCTCGGTGCGGTAGGGCAGCAGGCGCATCTGGTAGTGGGTGGCGCCATCGCGGGTGCTCACCCGCCGCTCCACCGGCCCGGTCGCGGCCAGCGCCAGCTTCACGTCCTCGGCCAGCTTGTCGTAGGCGAGGGTCGAGGCGATGTCGGTCAGCGGCCGGCCATGGTCGCCGGGCAGCAGGCTGAAGATGGAGGTGACCGCGGCGGTGTAGCTGCGGATGCTCAGCTTGCGGTCGAGGAACACCACGGCGATGCCGGTGCTGTCGAACAGGTTGCGCAGATCGTCGTTGGATTCGTCGAGCAGCTCGACCTTGGCGCCGAGCTCCTGGTTGACGGTCTGCAGCTCCTCGTTGACCGACTGGATCTCCTCCTTGCTGGTCTCGAGCTCCTCGTTGGTCGACTGGAGCTCCTCGTTCATCGAGACCAGCTCCTCGTTCGCCGCCTTCAGCTCCTCGAGCGCGGTCTCGTACTCCTCGATCATCGACTGCAGCCGCTCGCGCGTCTCGCGCAGCTCCGCCTCCGCCTGCGCCGCGCTCGGGCAACGGCGACCCCGCCGCGGCCTCCGCGAGCGTCATGGGCGGCCCGAGATCGGAGAACAGCACCAGGAACAAAGGATCGGTCTCGCTGTCGCCCAAGGGCTCGACGGTGAGGCCGATGAGCTGGATGCGGTCGTCGATCTCGACCGCGATCCGCTCCCGGGTCACGGTGCGGCGGGTCTCCATCGCCTCCTGCAGGGCGCTGCGCAGGTCGAGGCGCAGCCCCTTGCGGGCCATGGCGAGCAGCTGCCGGCTCGGATGGCCCGACGCGGCCTCGAGGTACTTGCCGGTGCGCGCGGAGTAGTGGACCACGTCGCCGTCGAGGTTGACCACGACATGGGCCGGTGCGAACCGCTCGGCGACGCGGGCGTCGACGACGCGGCGCAGCGACGGCTCCAGCGCCGCGCGGCGCGCGCGGGCGTCGGCCGAGGCGCCGACCAGGCGCGGGCCGGAGATCAGGAGCGGCACGCGCAGATGCGCGCCGCCATCCTCCCGGCGCCGGAAGATGCGATGCGTGCGGTCCACGACCTCGAACAGGTCGGCCTGCTGCGAGATGCTCTCCGAGGTGCCGAGGAACAGAAAGCCGCGCGGCCGGAGCGCGTAGTGCAGGATCGGGAGCACGCGCGCCTGCAGGTCCGCGTCGAGGTAGATCAGCAGGTTGCGGCAGCTGATCAGGTCCATGCGCGAGAAGGGCGGATCGCGGATCAGGCTGTGGCTGGAGAAGATGCACATCTCGCGCACGTCCTTGGCCAGCACGTGGCCGTCCGCCTCCTCGCCGAAGAAGCGGCGCAGGCGCTCGGGCGAGATGCCCGCGAAGGCGCCGGGCCCGTAGCGGGCGGCCCGGGCCAGGGTCAGCGCCGCCTCGTCGATGTCGGTGCCGAACACCTGCACCCGCGGCGGGTGCGGCAGCTCGTCCATGTGCTCGCGCAGCAGGATCGCGATCGAGTAGACCTCCTCGCCGGTGGCACAGCCCGGAACCCAGACCCGCACCGTGTCGGCCGGCCCCTTGTCCTGGAACAGTGCCGGGATGGCCGTGCTCTCCAGGGCCGCGAACGCCTCCGGATCGCGGAAGAACGCGGTGACGCCGATGAGCAGGTCGCGAAACAGCAGCGTGACCTCGTCCGGGTCCTGGCGCAGGCGGGCGATGTAGGCGGCAAGCTCGACCAGCTGCACGACCTGCATCCGCCGCTGCACCCGGCGCAGGAAGGTCTTCTCCTTGTAGCCGGCGAACTCGTGCCCGACCCGCTCGCGCAGGATGGCGCAGATCTCGCGGCGCGCGGCCTCGGTCCGCTCCTCCTCGGTCTCGCCCGGGCAGGGCCCTGACCAGCTCGGCCGTGGGCACGAAGCTGCGCACGTAGCCGACCAGCTTCTCCGCGATCTCCTCGACCGGCAGGACCAGGTCGACCAGGCCCGTGGCGATGGCGCTGGACGGCATGCTGCCGTGGCGCGGCGCGCTGTGGTCCGTGCCCTGGGCGATGGTCAGGCCGCCATGCTCCTTGATCGCCTTGATGCCGAGCGTCCCGTCGCTGCCGCCGCCGGACAGCACGATGCCGATGGCATGATGGCCGCGGTCCCGGGCGAGGCTCTCGAAGAACAGGTCGATCGGGTGCTGCGCCCGCTGCGGGGTCGGCAGCGCGTGGAGCCGCAGCCGCCCGCCGGCGATGGTGAGCGCATGGTCGGGCGGGATGACGTAGACGCGGTCCGCCTCGACCTCGACGCCGTCGCGCGCCTGCTCGACCGGCATGGCGGTGAAGCGGGCGAGGATCTCGTCGAGCATGCTGACCTTGTGCGGGGCCAGATGCGCCACGATCACGAAGGCCATGCCGCTGTCGGCCGGCATCGGCCGCAGCAGCCCCTCGAACGCCTCGATGCCACCAGCCGACGCGCCGACGCCAACGATGAACGGGCTGTCGACCGCTGCCATCGAGACCGTGTCCTCCCTGCTGCGCTTCCACGCCGAGCGGTAACGTACCTATAGCGCGTGTTCAGCCGTCCGGATCCCGAAACCGGACGCATGTCTGCGTCATCGCGCCACATTCTTTCTCCCCGGCCTGCTTCGCAGGCACCCTGCAGCGGCCCGGTCGTTGAGTGGTCCACCACACGGACCTGATGCAGCTTGAACCAGGACCCCAGCGCTCCCACCCGCGACATCGTCGTCCTAGGCGGCTCGGCCGGCTCGGTGGAGGCAACGCGCCGGCTGCTGCGCCTGCTGCCCGCCGAGTTCCCGGCCGCCGTGCTCGTCACGATCCACCGGGGTGCCGAGCGCCCGAACCATCTGCCCGAGATCCTGGACACGGCCGGGCCGCTGCCGGCGGTACAGGCCGAGGAGGGCATGCCGATCGCGCGCGGCCGTGTGCACGTGGCGCCCTCGGACCGCCACCTGCTGGTCGGCAACGGCCACCTGCATGTCCGCCGCGGGCCGCGGGAGAATCGCACCCGCCCCGCGATCGACCCGATGTTCCGTTCCGCCGCGGTGACCTACACCACGCGCGTGGTGGGCGTGGTCCTCAGCGGCTCGCTCGACGACGGCACGGCTGGCCTGCTCGCGATCCGGCGCTGCGGCGGCCTGGGCATGGCGCAGGACCCGCAGGAGGCGATCCACCCCGGCATGCCGCGCAGCGCCGTCCAGGCGGGTGCCGTCGACTATGTCCGGCCCTTGCGGCTGCTGGCAGCGCTGCTTACCCGTCTCGTGGCCGAGCCCGCTCCCTCGCCGCCCGAGCCGCCCGAGCAGTTGCGGATGGAAGCCCTGATCGCCGCCCAGGAGCTGCGCATGGAACCCGATCACGACCACTTGGGCACGCTGTCGCCGCTGACCTGCCCCGACTGCCACGGCGCCTTGCGCGCGATCGACGACGAGGGCTTCCTGCGCTTCCGCTGTCATACCGGCCACGCCTTCTCCGCCGAATCGCTGCGCTCGGCGCAGGCGGAGGCCTGGGAGCGCGCACTCTACGATGCCTTGCGGGCGCAGGAGGAGCAGCTCGCCCTGCTCCGCCGCATGGCCCTGGACGCCATGACCCGCGGCCGCGACCAGCACGCGCGCAGCTACGAGGCGCGTGCGGCGGGCTACGAGGAGGGCGTGGCCATCATCCGCGGGCTGTTGCGCGGCAACGGGTCGGAGCGCGCCGTTTGAGGCGAGCGGCCCTGGCAGCCCTGATCCTGCAGGCGCCCGTGCCGGCGCTGGGCGGACTGCGAGGGCCTGCAGCCCCTGCAGCCCACGGTGACCGTCGCGACCGGCGAGCCCGCGGCAGCCGCGGCTGGTCGCGGCGACGACGGCGGAGATCCGCAGCCGTGCCGCGCGCAGCGGGACCGGCCTTCCCGCCGGGGCGATGGCGCGCGGGCTGACCGTCGACGATGTGGCGGCGGAGGCGCGCACCACCTTGAGCATGGTGACCCGCGGCCAGGACCGGTGCGTGGCGCTGCAGGCGATCGACAGGCACGGTGCGCAGCCGGGCGGTCGAGGTGCTGATCGACCGGGACTACCGGCCGGGCAGCTGCCAGTACCGGGTCATCCTCGAGCATGAGCGCGAGCATGTGCGGATCAACGCCGGGGCCCTGGCACGGCTGGGCGAGCTGCTGGAGCAGCGGCTGCGCGAGCTCGCGGACCGCTGGGCCGGACGCTGGCTGCCGGCGGGCGGCGAGGCGGGCCTGGAGGAAGAGCTCGGCCGGGCCCTCGAGGAGGCCACCCGCCAGGCGCGCGGCGAGGCCGAGGAGCGGCATCGCGCGATCGACACCGCCGAGGCCTACGCTGCGGTGCAGGCGCGCTGCGAGCGGTGGTGAACGGCGCAGGGCCGGCTGCTGGAGGATCTCGCGCCATGCATAAGGCCTGCAGCGACATGCGACGGTCGCAGGGGTGGGCCCAGTAGTTGTGGTCGATAAGGGGTGCGGCGGCCGGATCGGCGCTCATCCGCACCTGCGGACGCGGGACGTGCGCCGGGACGATTACCAATCACCTTGACTGTCCCTGAGCCGTCGCCGCCATTCTACACTTGCGAGCAGAAGCGGCTCGGAGCCGAATCTACGGCTTCACTACGAAGGCACCGCGAAATCGACCACCAGCAGCCCGTCGACGCCGCCCTCGGCCGCGGCGACCAGGCGGGCGCCGAGCTGCTTGTGCTCCGGGTCCTCATGATAGCGCATGCGGGCGGCCTGATCGGCGAAGTCGAGGACGTGGCCATGCCGGTAGCCGCGATCGAGGCCTTCGAAGTTGACGTCCGGCCCGCCGTGATAGGCGATGAAGCCCTCGAGACGCGCCTGCAGGGCATGGAACATGGCCTCGATCGCGGCTACCTCGCTCGCGGGCAGACCGGGTCGATGCCGGATCAGGACGATGTGGCGGATCATGCGGCGTGCTCCAGAGCCGGTTGGAAGGCGCGGTTGCCGAGCACGAGGTCGCTGGCCTTCTCGCCGACCATGATCGTGGGCGCGTTGGTGTTGGAGGACGGCACGCGCGGCATGATCGAGGAATCGCACACCCGCAGCCCGTCCAGGCCGTGCACCCGCAGGTCGGGGTCGACCACCGCCAGGGTACCGGTGCCCATGGCACAGGCGCCGGACGGGTGGTGGTCGGTCTTGCAGGTGCGAAAGGCGTACTCGGCCAGCTGCTCGTCGCTGACCACGTCCGGGCCGGGGCTGCGGACCGCCTGGAGGAAGGGGCGCAGGGCCGGCTGCTGCAGGATCTCGCGCGCCATGCGCAGGCCCTGCAGCGACATGCGGCGGTCGTAGGGGTCGGCCCAGTAGTTGGGGTCGATCAACGGTGCGGCGGCCGGATCGCCGCTCTGCAGGCGCACCGTGCCGCGCGAGCGGGGCTGGAGGAAGGCGGAGTTGAGGGTGAGGCCGGGGTTCTTGAGCTTCTCCACGCCGGCCTCGATGCCCGAGCCCAGGCCCGAGATGGAACTGGATGTCGGGCTGGCGTGCCGACCGGTCCGCGAACCAGAAGCCGCCGGTCTCGAACAGGTCGAGGCCACCGGCCCGCGGCGGAACAGCAGGTACTGGATGCCCGCCCAGACCGTGCGGTGCAGCTTGGCGTAGTTGTCATAGGTGTGGTCGCCGGTGCATTCGGCCACGGCATAGAGGTCGAGATGGTCCTGGAGGTTGGTGCCCACGCCGGGCAGGTCGTGGACGACCTTCACGCCGACCTGCCGCAGATGGTCGGCCGGGCCGATGCCCGACAGCAGGAGCAGCCGCGGCGAGCCGATGCCGCCCGAGGTCACCAGCACCTCGCGCTCGCAGCGCAGCAGCTCGGGCCGGCCGCCCTCGGCCACCGCCTCCACCCCGACCGCACGGCCGCCCTCGACCACGATCCGGGTCACCAGCACGCCGGTGCGGATGGTCAGGTTCTTCCGGTCCCGCACCGGGTTGAGGTAGGCGCCGACCGCCGAGGAGCGCCGCGCGTTGCGGACCGTCACCTGGTAGTGGCCGACGCCCTCCTGCCTCGCGCCGTTGAAGTCCGGGTTGTAGGGGATGCCGTATTCCTGCGCCGCGCGCAGGAAGGCCTCGCTGATCGGCAGCGGATTGACCGGGCAGGAGACGCCCGAGGGCCCGCCATAGCCGTGATACTCGTCGGCGAAGCGCTGATTGTCCTCGGCCCGGCGGAAATAGGGCAGGACCTCGCGGTAGCTCCAGCCGGTGCAGCCTTCCTCGGCGGCCCAGCCGTCGTAGTCGGCGGCGTTGCCGCGGGCGTAGACCTGGGCGTTGATCGAGGAGCCGCCGCCGATGACCTTGGCCTGGGTGTACCAGAGCACCCGGCCGTTCAGGTGCCGCTGCGGCACGGTCGACCAGCCCCAGCTGGCGATGCCCTTGGTCATCTTGGCGAAGCCGGCGGGCATGTGGAAATAGGGGTGCCGGTCCGACCCGCCGGCCTCGAGCAGCAGCACCTTGACGGTGGGATCGGCGCTCAGCCGGTTGGCCAGCACGCAGCCGGCCGGGCCGCTGCCGGTGATGATGTAGTCGTAGGTCATCGGCTTCCTCTGGCTCACAGCCGCGGAATGGCGAGCCCGCCGTCGACGTCGATCACGCTGCCGGTGGCGAAGGCGAACTCGCCGCGGGCCAGCGCCGCCACCACCCCGGCGACGTCCTGGCGCTCGCCCCAGCGGCGGGCGGGCACCAGGCCCTCGGCGATCTTGCGGTCGTAGGCGGCGGCCACGCCCGCGGTCATGTCGGTGCGGATGATGCCCGGCCGCACGTCGAACACGGCGATGCCCTCGGGTGCGAGCCGCAGGGCCAGGCCCTTGCTCCACATGGCGAGCCCCGCCTTGGAGATGCAGTAGTCGAGGCGCTCGGGCGAGGCGAGGGCGGCGCTGACCGAGGTGACGTGGACGATGGTGCGCGGCTGGCCGGGTGCCGGGTGGGCCAGCATCCAGCGCGCCACCGCCTGGGTCAGGAAGATCGTGCCGCGCAGGTTGACGCCCATGACGCGGTCGAAGTTCTCGGGCGAGAGGTCGAGCACGTCGCCGCGGGCGACCGCACCCATGCCGGCATTGTTGACCAGGCAGTCGATGCGGCCGAAGCGCTCGAGGATCCGGGCCAGCGTGTCGGCGTGCGCCTCGACCTCGGCGAGGTCGGAGCGGAAGAACGCGGCCTCGGCTCCCCAGTGCCGCCAGGGCCTCGTCGGCCTCCTCGGCGACGTCGGTGAGCGCGAGGGCGAAGCCCGAGGCGGCCAGGGCCTCGGCCACGGCCCGGCCGATGCCGCGACGCGCACCGGTGACCAGGGCGACCGGGCGCTCAGGCATGGGCGAAGTTCGGTGCGGACGCGGCCATGGTGCCGGCCGAGATGATCGGCGACGCGCAGGGCCTGGGCGGCGATGGTGAGCGCCGGGTTGACCGCGGCCGAGGTCGGCAGGAACGAGGCGTCGACCACGAACAGGTTGGGGTGGTCGTGGGCGCGGCAGAACGGGTCCAGCGCCGAGGTGGCGGGGTCGGTGCCCATGCGGACGGTGCCGCACTGGTGCGAGGGCGTGCGGCGGTCGAAGGTCCGGGCGAGCACGATCGGGTAGCCGGCGGCCCGGAACAGCGCGCGCATGCGCGCCACCAGCCGCTCGTGCGCGGTCATGTTGGAGCGGCGCCAGTCCAGGACGATGGTCTCGCCGTCGACCCGGACGCGGCTGTCCGGGTCGGGCAGGTCCTCGCTCATCAGGTACCAGTCGACGCTGTGCCGGGCGAGCCAGGACAGGGCGAAGCCGGGCGCCCAGGGCAGGTTGGCGCGGAACACGGGTGCGGTGATCTTGCCCAGCAGCTGGACGTTGCCCAGCGGCGGGCCGCCCTGGCCGTCGTCGAGGTAGAAGTCGTTGATGCCGAGCGTCTTCTGGTAGACCGAATCGTTGGTCGACGCGCGGGTCGACCGCGAGCATCGCCGTGCAGTTGTGGTTCATGAAGTAGCGGCCGACCACGCCCGAGCGGTTGGCGAGGTTGTCGGAGCGCAGGAGGCAGCGCCGCCGAGTTCACCGCGCCGGCGGCGAGCACCACGGTGGCGGCGCGCAGGACGCGGCGCTCGCCGTCCTGGTCGTACTCGACGCCCTCGACCCGCCTGCCGTCCCGCGCCAGCAGCAGGCGCCGCACCTGCGCGCCGGTCACCAGGGTGACGTCGGGGCTGCGCAGGGCCGTGGCCAGGGCGGCGGTCTCGGCGTCGAGCTTGCCGCTGCGGGTGTCGGGATAGGCGTCCCAGGGTGTTGCCGCCCGGCGCAGCCAGCGCTCGATGTCGACCGCCAGCGGCAGGGAGAACGGGTGCAGGCCCTGCGCGGCCAGCCGCTCGCGCACGGCCGCGATGGCGGGCTCGTCGGGCACGGGCGGGTGGTCGTAGGGCGTCGCGTGCTCGGGCTCGCTCGGGTCCTGGCCCAGCGCCCCGCGGACCTGGAACAGGCGCTCGGCGCGGCCGTACCAGGGCTCGAGCGTGGCGTAGGGGAAGGGCCAGGCCGGCGAGACGCCGCCCTCGTGCTCGAGTGCCTGGAAGTCCTGCTCGCGGTAGCGGAGCATCACCGCCCCGTAGAACTTCGAATTGCCGCCGACGCAGTAGTAGTTGCCCGGGTTGAACGCCGCCCCCTGGCCGTCGCGCCAGGTCTCGTCCGGGCGGTAGTGCCCGTCGCCGAAGATCGCCTTGGCGTCGCGTGCGGCCGGGCTGTCGGGCAGCTGCGCGCCGCGTTCCAGGATGGTGACCCGGGCACCGCTGCCGGCGAGCCCGGCGGCCAGGGTAGCGCCGCCGATCCCTGAGCCCACGATCAGGACATCGGGGGCGGCGGGCATCACACGATCCGGCGCTCGGTCTTGGGATCGAACAGGCAGACCTTGCCCATGTCGACCATGAAGCTCGACAGCTCGCCCGGCCGCGCCTTGGTGTCGGCGCGCAGGCGGGCGGTGGCCTCCACGCCGCCCAGCATCATCACCGCCAGCACGTCCGGGCCGGTGGGCTCGGTGACCTCGACCACGGCGTCGAGCGGGCGGTGGTCCGGCCCCAGCGCCTCGGTGTTGGTGGGGTCGCTGATGTGCTCCGGGCGCACGCCCAGGATCACGTCCTTGCCGGCATAGGCGGCCCAGCCGGCACTGCCGTTGACCAGCGGCAGGGTGGCGGGGCCGCCCTCGGCGCGGGCCACCTCGATGGCGAGGCCGCCGTTGGCGCCGGCCAGCTTCGCCGGGATCAGGTTCATCGAGGGCGAGCCCATGAAGCCCGCGACGAACAGGTCGGCCGGGCTCTCGTAGATCTCCTTGGGCGTGCCCAGCTGGAGGAGCTCGCCGGCCTTCATCACCGCGATCCGGGTCGCCAGCGTCATGGCCTCGATCTGGTCGTGGGTGACGTAGACGATGGTGGCCTTGAGCCGCTGGTGCAGCTTCTTGATCTCGGTGCGCATCTCGACGCGCAGCTTGGCGTCGAGGTTGGAGAGCGGCTCGTCGAACAGGAAGATCTTGGGGTGGCGCACCAGGGCCCGGCCCATGGCGACGCGCTGGCGCTGGCCGCCCGAGAGCTGGCCGGGCTTGCGGTCGAGCAGGTGGTCGATCTGCAGCAGCTTGGCGACCTCGCCCATGGCCTTGTCGCGCTCGGGCTTCGCGACGCCGCGCATCTCCAGCCCGAAGACGATGTTCTGGCCCACGGTCATGTTCGGGTAGAGCGCGTAGGACTGGAACACCATGGCGATGTCGCGGTCCTTGGGATGGCGCTCGTTGACGCGCGTCCCGTCGATCGCGATCTCGCCGTCGGTGATCGTGTCCAGGCCTGCGATCATGTTGAGCAGGGTGGACTTGCCGCAGCCCGACGGCCCGACCAGCACCAGGAACTCGCCATCGTCGATGGCGATGTCGATGCCCTTGAGGATGTGCAAGGGGCCGAAATGCTTCTTGACGTTGCTGATGGTCAGCGAGGCCATGGTGTCACCCCTTCACCGCGCCGGCCATCATGCCGCGCACGAAGTATTGTCCGGCCAGAACGTAGACGAGCAGCGTGGGCAGGGCGGTCATCATGGCCGAGGCCATGTCGACATTGTATTCCTTCACGCCCGTCGACGTGTTGACGATGTTGTTGAGTGCCACCGTGATCGGTGCCGCCCCGCCGGCCGCGAACGAGGCGCCGAACAGGAAGTCGTTCCAGATGTTGGTGAACTGCCAGATCACGGTCACCACCAGGATCGGCAGGGAGTTGGGCAGCATGATCCGCCAGAAGATGGTGAAGAAGCCGGCCCCGTCGATCTTGGCCGCCTTGACCAGATCGGTCGGGAAGGCGGCGTAGAAGTTGCGGAAATAGAGCGTGGTGAAGCAGATGCCGTAGACCACGTGCACCAGCACCAGGCCCGGCGTGCTCGACGCGATCCCGAGGATGCCCAAGGTGCGGGCCATCGGGATCAGCACGATCTGGAACGGGATGAAGCAGCCGAACAGGATCAGCGCGAAGATCACGTTCGCACCCTTGAACGTCCATTTGGTCAGGACGTAGCCGTTGAGCGCCCCGATCAGCGTCGAGATCAGGACGGCCGGGATCACCATCTTGACCGAGTTGAAGAAGAACCGGCCGATGCCGGTGCACTCGACGCCGACGCAGGCCGAGGACCACGCCTTGACCCAGGCATCGAAGGTCGGCGCCAAGGGCAGGGCCAGCAGGTTGCCGGTACGGATCTCCTCCACGCTCTTCAGCGAGGTCGCGACCATCACATAGAGCGGGGCCAGATAGAACAGGGCGAACAGGATCAGGATCACCCAGAGAAGGACGCGCAGCCAGCTCGTGCCCTCACTGCCGGCGATGGCGGCGGACGGATCAGCCATGACCGCTCTTCCCCGCCTGCCGGAGCTCGGAATAGAGGTAGGGCACCATGATCGCCGCCACCGTCATGAGCATCATCACGGCCGAGGCGGCGCCCAGCGCCACCTCGTTGCGCGTGAAGGTCATCTTGTACATGAAGATCGCGGGCAGCCAGGTCGACGTCCCCGGCCCGCCGTCGGTGAGCGCCACGATCAGGTCGTAGCTCTTGATGGCGAGGTGCGAGAGGATGACGAACGAGGACAGGAACACCGGCCGCATCAGCGGGATGATGATCCGCCAGTAGATCTTGAAGGTCGACGCACCGTCGATCTGGGCGGCCTTGATGATCTCGCCGTCCACACCGCGCAGGCCGGCCAGGAACATGGCCATGACGAAGCCGCTGGACTGCCAGATGGCGGCGATGACGATGCAGTAGATGGCGGTGTTCGGCTGGACGATCCAATCGAGCGTGAAGCTCTCGAAGCCCCAGTCGCGCACGATCTTCTCGATGCCGATGCCCGGGTTGAGCAGCCACTTCCAGGCCGTGCCGGTGACGATGAACGAGAGCGCCATCGGATAGAGGTAGATGGTGCGCAGCACGCCCTCGCCGCGGATCTTCTGGTCGAGCAGGATCGCGAGCAGGAGGCCGATGGCCGTGGCCAGGCCGATGTAGAGCACGCTGAAGATGAACAGGTTCTCGAGTGCCGTCCACCAGTTGCTGTTGGCCCACAGGCGCTCGTAGGCGCGCAGCCCGTCCCAGGTCAGCACCGGCATGAAGCGCGACTTGGTGAACGACAGGAACGTCGTCCACAGGATGAAGCCGTAGACGAAGAACAGCGTGATGACGAAGGTCGGCGCCAGCACGATCTTGGGTAGATGCTCGCCCAGCCAGTCAACCTGCCGGCTCGGCGCCGCGCTCGTCACGGCCACCGCCATCCCCATCCCTCCCTGCGTCGGTGGCGCCGGCCCGCAGGCCGGCGCCCCGTCTTTGCTTTTACTTCGCGTTGGCGACCGCTGCCGACAGCTTCTTGGCCGCGTCGGCCGAGCTCATGTCGCTGTTGAAGAACTCGGTCACCACGTCGTAGACGGCACCCTTGACCGCCTCCGGTGCCGCGTGGCCGTGGGCGAGGCTGCCCATCAGCGCGTTGTTGGCGGTCGCTTCCTTGGCGTCGGCGATCGCCTTCTTGCCGCAGGCGTCGAAGTTGGTGTCGGGCACGTCGTTGCGCGCGGGGATCGAGCCCTTCTTGAGGTTGAAGCTCTCCTGGAAGGCCGGGTCCATGATCGCCGCGGCGAGCTTGAACTGGGCGTCCTGCTCCTCCGCGCTGACCTCCATCATGCCGAACGCGTCGCTGTTGAAGGTCACCGCACCCTGCGTGCCGGGATAGCGGAAGCACAGGAAGTCGGTGCCCGGCGCCTTGCCGGCGTTCAGCCACTCGCCCTTGGCCCAGTCGCCCATGATCTGCATGCCGGCCTGGCCGTTGATGACCATGGCGGTGGCGAGGTTCCAGTCGCGGCCCGGGAAGTTGGGGTCGACCATGCCGCGGATCGCGCGCATCTGGTCGAACGCCTTGGCCATGGTGTCGCTGGCCAGGGCTTCCTCGTCGAGCTCGATGAAGGCCTTCTTGTAGAACTCGGGCCCGCCGGCGCTGATCACCGCACCGTCGAAGATGGTGGCCTCCTGCCAGGCCTGGCCGCCATGGGCCACCGGCGTCACGCCGGCGTCCTTGAACTTCTGCGCCAGCGCCTGGAAGTTCTCCCAGGTCGTGGGCTCGGGGCCGCCGACCTTGTCGAACAGCGCCTTGTTGACCCAGACCCAGTTGGTCGAGTGCATGTTGAACGGTGCCGCGACGTAGCGGCCGTCATACTTGTCGATCGCCTGCAGTGCCGGCGGGATGACGTTGTCCCAGCCGTCCTTCTCGGCCAGCGGGGTCAGGTCGCCCAGGGCACCCTGCTCGGCCCAGTCCTGGATCACCAGGCCCAGCATCTGCATGGCGGTCGGCGGGTCGCCGGCGGCCATGCGGGCCTGCAGCACGGTGCGGGCCTGGTCGCCGCCGCCGCCGGCGATGGCGGCGTCCTTCCAGGCGACGCCCTCCTTCTCGAGGTTGCCGCGCAGCACCTGCAGCGCCGCGGCCTCGCCGCCCGACGTCCACCAATGGATGACCTCGACCTCCTCGGCCGCGCGCGCCTGGGCGCCACCGAGGGCGAGGCCGATCACCGCGGCGCCCGCGAGGAGAAACTGCTTGGTCGTCATTCGCTTACGCTCCCTATCGCCTTTCGGCTGTTGATCTGACCGTTTCCGCAGCCGGGTGACGCCGCATAGCCCCTGCCCACGGCAAGCGCAATCGCGTCATCGGCGGATGTGAAGATCGCTCCCGTTCACCTTCCCTCGAACGCCGGCCGGCGCTTGTCGCGAAACGCCGGCACGCCCTCGCGCGCGTCCGCGGTGGTCGCGGCCAGGGCCCCGGCCAGGACCTCGATGGCGGCCGCGGCCTCCTCGCCCTCGGCGGCGTTGACCAGCAGCTTGGCGATCTGCAGCGCCACCGGTGCCCGCGACGCCATGGTGGCGGCCAGCGCGCGCGCCCGGTCCATGCCGGCGCCGCTCGCGACCACCTCGTCGACCAGGCCCAGGCGCAGCGCCTCCGCGGCGTCGACCGGCTCGCCGGTGAGCACGAGGCGGCGGACGGCCGGCGCGCCGACGCGGCGCACGAGCCGCTGCGTGCCGGACCAGCCCGGCACGATGCCGACCTGGGTCTCGGGCAGGCCGACGCGGGCATGGGCCTCGGCCAGGCGGTAGTCGGCGGTGGCCGCGAGCTCGAGCCCGCCGCCGAAGGCGATGCCGTTGAGCAGGGCGATCACCGGCTGGCGCAGCCGCGCCCAGCGGTCGAACACGCGGTGGCCCTCAGCCACCCAGCGGCGGCCGAACTCCAGCGGCCCGAGCTCGCCCCATTCGGCGATGTCGGCACCCGCACAGAACGACTTGGGCCCGTCGCCGGTGAGGATGACCACCCGGCAGGCATCGTCGCGCTCGACCTCGTCGGCCATGGCGGTGAGACCATCGAGCATGGCGCGGGTGAGCGCGTTGAGCTTGTGCGCCCGCATCAGGGTGACGATGGCGACAGGGCCGTCGCGGTCCAGGCGCAGCTCAGACATGGGCCGCCTCCGGCAGCACGAGGCCCATGGGCTCGGGGCGGAACAGCGCTTCGTCCATGGTCCCGAGCTCGTCGGCGACCAGCAGCGGGATCGCCGCCTGCTCCAGCACGTCGCGGCGCAGGTCGACGCCGGGCGCCACCTCGGTGACGGTGATGCCGCGCGGGCAGGAGCCGCATGACGCAGCGCTCGGTGACGTAGGTGACGTCCTGGCCCTGCTCGACGCCGCGCCGGCCGCTGAAGGAGACGTGCTCGACCTCGGGCACCAGCTTCTTGACCTTGCCCTCGCCGGCGATGTGCAGGCGGCCGTCCTCGACGTGGAGCTTGGCACCGGCGGTGAAGTAGCCGCTGAACACGATCTTGCTTCGCCCGGGCGGTGATGTCGACGAAGCCGCCGCAGCCGGCGGTGACGTGCGGCTTGGCGGCGAGGCGCGAGACGTTGACGCTGCCGTCGCGGTCGATCTGCATGAACGACAGCAGCGAGCAGTCGAAGCCGGCACCCTGGAAGTAGGTGAACTGCTGCGGCGAGGGCATGATCGCCTCGGCGTTGGCCGAGCAGCCGAACTGGAAGTCGAGCAGCGGCACGCCGCCCACCGCACCCTGCTCGATCACCCAGGTGACGTCGCCGTGGCGGCCCTCCTCGAGCAGCACCCGCGGCACGTGGGCGGAGATGCCGAAGCCCAGGTTCACGGCCCAGCCGGCGCGCAGCTCCTGCGCCACGCGGCGGGCGATCACCTTGTCGACGCCCCAGGGCGTGCGGCGGAAGCTGCCCTCGGCGCGGGAATACTCGCCGCTGATGGCGGGGTCGTAGACGGTCTGCGTGGTCTGCATCTGGTCGGGTGCGACCACGATCGCGTCGACCAGCACGCCCGGGACATGGACCGCGAAGGGCTTGAGCGTGCCGGCCTTGGCCAGCCGCTTGACCTGGGCGATGACGATGCCGCCATTGTTGCGGACCGCCAGCGCCTGGTCGAGCGGGCCGAGATAGGCACCCTCGTGCTCGTAGCTGAGGTTGCCGCGCTCGTCGGCGGTGGTGGCACGGATGATCGCCACGTCCGGCACGATGGTCGGGAAGAACAGCCAGGTGTCGCCGGCGAACTCGACCCGGCGGACGATGGGCTCGCGCGGCACCGCGCGCGTTCATGGCACAGCCCTGCAGGTCCGGGTCGACGAAGGTCTGCAGGCCCACCTTGGTCAGCACGCCCGGGCGCTTGGCCGCGGCCTCGCGGGTGCAGGTCGAACAGGATGCCCGAGGGCACGTTGTAGGCGGGGATCCGGTTCTCGGTGATCAGCTTCCAGATCTCGGGCGAGGGGGCCGAGGACGGGCCGCTGGGGTAGGAGCCGGCCAGGACCTTGGCGAGCAGGCCTTCGCGGGCGATGTGGTCGATGCCCTTGATGCCGTACATGTCGCCGGCGGCGATCGGGTGGATGCGTGGTGAGGTTGCGGGGATGGCCCGATGCCGGCGAAGCGCTCGCCGATCGCGGCCAGCACCGCGTCCGGGCAGCCGAGCCCGCTGGACGAGCTCACCGTGACCACGGCCCCGTCCTGGATGAGTGCGGCCGCGTCGGCCGCCGAGATCACCTTCGCGCGCGCCATGGCTCAGCCCAGCTCCGTCTCGACGGCGATCAGCCGCTCGTTCATGGCCGCATCGCGGACCGCGATCGCCGTGGCCAGCGACCAGACGCCGTCCTCGCCCGTGGCCGCGGGCTGGCCCTCGCCGCGCACGGCGGCGTGGAACAGGCGGATCGCCCGCTCGTAGAGATTCTCGGGCTCGACCTGCAGCAGCTCCTCGCCGGCGGCGGTGCGCAGGATCACCTCGCCCACCGGCTGCTGGGTCATGACGCCCCGCGCGATCAGCGAGCCCTCGGTGCCGTGGACCTCGAAGCCCGTGCCGGCGAACTTGGTCGTGAACGCCTCGTGGACCTGGGCGAGCAGGCCCGAGCGGAAGCGCAGGATGCCCATGTTGCCGTCCTCGAGCTCCGGTGCGGCCATGCCGGCCGACTGGCTCATCGCCGACCGCCTCCAGGGGATCGTCGTCGAGGACGAAGCGCAGCGTGTCGGCGTCGTGGACGGTGATGTCGAGGGTGACCCCGCCGCCGGCACCGGGCGTGGTGATCCGCCAGCCCTGCAGGTGCGGCGGCAGGTAGACGGCGTGGAACACGCGGGCGAACAGCGGCCGGCCGATCCGCCCGGCCTTGATCGCGTCGCGCATGGCGCGGTGGGTGGCGGCGTTGCGCAGATGGTGGTTGGTGCCCATGACCACGCCGGCCGCCCGGCAGGCCTCGACCATCTCGCGGGCGTCGGCCACGGTCATGGCGAGCGGCTTCTCGCACAGCACGTGCTTGCCGGCGGCGGCCGCGGCCAGGGTCTGCGCCTTGTGCAGCTCGTTGGTGGTGCTGATGTAGACGATCTCGACCGCGGGATCGGCCAGGAGTGCTTCGACGCTGTCGTAGCTCTGCGGGATGCCGTTGGCGGCGGCGTAAGCGCGCCCACGCTCGGCGTCGCTGCTCATGACGGCCACGACCTCGCCGCCCTGGGCGCGGATCGCACCGATCATGTGCTCCTTGGCGATGGTGCTGGCGCCGATGAGGCCCCAGCCGGGCTTGGCGGTCATGTCAGGCGGCTTTCGGTTGGGGTGAGCCCGCAGCCCCGCAGGAGGCGCGGACGATCAGGCGGGCGTCGCCGGTGACGTGGTGCGGGTCGGCGGGCGTGCCGGCCATGCGCTCCAGCAGGATGGAAGCGGCGTGCTCGCCCAGGCGGCGGCTGTCGACGGCGACGGTGGTCAGCGGCGGGTGGATCAGGCGGGCGTCGGCGATGTCGTCGAAGCCGACCACGGCGAACTCGCGGCCGGCGGCCATGCCGCGCCCTTCCAGCGCGTAGATGGCGCCGATCGCCACCACGTCGTTGAAGCACAAGGCGGCGGTCGGCGGGTCCGGCAGGGACAGGACCCGCTGCAGCGCCAGGGCGCCGCCGTCGCGGTTGGGGGTGCTCTCGACCGCCAGCGCCGGATCGACGGGCAGGCCGGCATGGCGCAGGGCGGTTTCCCAGCCCGCGCGCCGGTCCTCGTGCACGGCCATGCCGGCGCGGCCGCCGAGGAAGGCGACGCGGCGGTGGCCCAGCGCCAGGAGATGCTCGGTGGCGCGCCGGGCGCCGCCGACATTGTCCGGCGCCACGCTGCTGAGCCAGTCCAGGCGCAGGCGGCGCATGACGGTGACCACGGGCAGGCCCCAGCCCCGGACCTCGGCGAGATCCTCGGCCGTGGTGCCGATGGCGGGGCAGAGCACGTAGCCGACCGCCCCGTGCTCGCGCATGGCCCGCATCACCAGGGCCTGGCGTTCGCGGCTCTCGCCGGTGTTGGCGAGGAAGGGGATCAGGCCGGCGGTCTGCAGGGCCGCCTCCAGGCCCACGGTCATCTCGGCGAAGAACGGGTTGGTCAGGTCGTTGATGACCATGCCGACCACGTCCGAGACGCTGCGGCGCAGGTTGGCGGCGGCGCGGTGGTAGACGTAGCCCAGCTCGCGGATCGTGGCCTGGACCTTGGCACGGGTGGCCGGCTTCACCAGCGGGCTGTCCTGGAGCACGAGCGACACGGTCGACTTCGACACGCCGGCGGCGCGCGCGATGTCGACGATCGTCACCCGGCCTTGCGTGGGCTCCAGCGCCACCGACGATGCCTCCTTGACATTTGGAACGTTCCAAATCATTACGGCGGCCAGTTGCCGACGTCAAGAGGGTCGTTCCGCCATGGTCACCGTCCGCCTGCCGACCGCCCAGCGCCGGGTGGAGGAGTACCGGCTCGGGCCCCCCTCGCCCTTTCCCGCGCAGGCTGCCGGCGGCTTCCCGCGGATCGCCTACGCCGCAGCGCACGTGGTGGCCGATCCGCTGGCCGACCTGCCACCCTGGCAGCGGGCGGCCGTGGACTGGGACGCCACCCTGGCGTTCCGCCGCCATCTCTGGGGCCTGGGCTTCAAGATCGCCGAGGCCATGGA
Source organism: uncultured Alphaproteobacteria bacterium (assembly GCA_963769465.1). GTDB lineage: Bacteria > Pseudomonadota > Alphaproteobacteria > Geminicoccales > Geminicoccaceae > Benzoatithermus. The sequence goes on along the minus strand of CAVYMA010000009.1, from coordinate 5,180 downwards.
CACCTCGCAGCGCGGGATGGGCCTGGACTGGCCGACGGCGCACGAGCTGATCCGCCGCTCGGTCGCCGAAGCCCGCACGATCGCGGGTGCGGACCTCGCCTGCGGCGTCGGCACCGACCAGCTGGCGCCGGGTGCGGCGCGCTCGACGAGGTCCGCGCGGCCTACGCGGAGCAGCTCGAGGCGGTCGAGGCGGCCGGCGGGCGTGCCATCCTGATGGCGAGCCGTGCCCTGGCCGCGGCGGCGCGCTCGGCGGACGACTATCTCGAGGTCTATGGCGGGCTGATCCGGCAGGCGGCCGAGCCCGTGATCCTGCACTGGCTGGGCGACATGTTCGACCCGGGGCTCGCGGGCTACTGGGGCAGCCGCGACCTCGACGCCGCGACCGAGACCGTGCTGACCCTGATCGCCGAGCACCGGCGCGCGGATCGACGGCATCAAGATCTCGCTCCTCGACGAGCGCCGCGAGGTCGAGCTGCGCCGGCGCCTGCCGCCGGGCGTGAAGATGTTCACCGGCGACGACTTCAACTATGCGCGGCTGATCGAGGGCGACGGCGCCTACCACAGCCACGCGCTGCTCGGCATCTTCGACCCCATCGCCCCGGCCGCCGCCGCGGCCCTGACCGCCCTCGGCGACCGGCGACCGGCCACGTTCCGCGCGGCGCTGGAGCCGACCGTGCCGCTGTCGCGCAAGATCTTCGAAGCACCGACCCAGTACTACAAGGCGGGCGTGGTGTTCCTGGCCTGGCTCAACGGTCACCAGGAGCATTTCGTCATGGTCGGCGGCATGCAGTCGGCGCGCTCGGCGCTGCACTATGCGGACGTGTTCCGGCTGGCGGACCAGGCGAAGCTGCTGCGCGACCCGGAGCTGGCGGCGGCACGGATGCGCCAGCTCATGGCCCTGCACGGGCTCGGCTGAGCGTGGGGGCGCTTGGCCTTAGCCGGCCAGGAACTGCCGTACCGTCGCCAGGGTCCGGTCGGGTGCTTCCTCGTGCGGGACGTGACCGAGGTCGGGAAACGTCGCCAGCTTGGCGTCTGGGAGAGCCCGGAGATAGTCGGCGGCGTTGGTGACCGGGATCATCGCGTCCTTCTCGCCCCAGAGCAGCAGGGTTGGCGCCAGAATCCGCCGCAGCCTGGGCTCCGGGTCCTCCAGCATCACCTGCTCCATGCGCGTGATCATGGCATCGCGCACGCCGGGTGCCAGCATCAGGTCGCGGTAGCGCGTGACCAGTTCGTCGGTGAGGACCGTGGGGTCGCCATAGGCGGGCGCCAGGCTCTGGCGGACCATGAAGGTCGGCAGCGCGTAGCGCATCAAGCCGGACCACGGCCGGGACTTCGGCTTTCTTCCCGTACTCGAACCCGGGGCTCGCGAACCCGTCGGGCGAGATCAGCACCAGCCGGTCGACCCGATCGGGATGAAGGGCCGCGAAGTTCCAGGCGATCTTGCCGCCGATCGAGTTGCCGACCAGGCTCGCCCGCGCCAGGCCCAGCCGATCCATGAGGGCGGCCAGCACCTGCACGGTGCGCCCGTCGCTATAGTCGCCGGTGGGATCGGCGCCGGTGAGGCCGAAGCCCGGCAGGTCGAAGCGGATCACCCGATGGTCGCTGGACAGTGCCTGGGCCCAGGGCTCCCAGGTGTGCAGGCTGGCGCCGAAGCCGTGCAGCATGATCACGGCCGGGGCGTCCTTGGGGCCGCTGTCGCGCAGATGCAGCCGCAGGCCGGCCACGTCCAGATAGTCGCCGGCGGAGGCCAGGTACCTGGCCTCCAGCGCCGCGCGTGGCCGATCCGGGGTGTAGAGCCAGAATCCGACGCCGAGCACGGCGGCCGCAAGCACCAGGGGAACGATCACCATCGCCTCGACCTTCATGCCAATCCGCCACCTCCTGGAGAACCGAACCGGACGCGAAGCCCGTCGGCAGGGCCGCGAGCCCTAGCAGGCGCAGACCGTGATCGACAGTGCCTGACCATCCGAGGTGCACTTCTTCGGCTTGGCATCGGCTGAGGCTGCCCTAGGAACTCTCCCGAGCCGCCGATGCCGCGCGGCGCGGCCCCGGGCCGAGGATCGCCAGCAGCAGGCCCAGCGTCGCCAGCAGCATGCCTAGCACCTCCAGCCGCGTCGGCAGGTGCCCCAGCGCCACGATGCCGAGCAGCGTGGTCACCGCCGGCGTGAACGAGGGCAGTGCCGAGGCCTTGGCGGCACCGAGGGCACGGACCGCACCGCCGAACGCGGCCACGCCCAGGACACCGCCCATGGCACCTTGGAAGAACCACTGGGCCAGGATGGTCCCGGCGGGGACGGCCGGCGGGACGCCGCCCGTGATCACCAGCCAGACCGGCACCATCGCCAGCGCGGACGGGATGGTGACCGCCGCCACGGCGCGCAGCGGGGCCACCCGCCAGCGGCGCAGCAGGAAGGTGAACACGCCCCAGGAGCAGCCCGCGAGCGCGAACAGGACGTCGCCCAGCCAGGTCAGGCGGCCGCCGGCGGCGAGACCGTCATAGGCCAGGGCGACCAGGCCCGCGGCGAGCAGGGCGCAGCCGGCGAGCTGGAACCGGCCGGGACGCTCGCCGAGAAAGACGGCGCTGAGCACGAGGCCGGTCACCATCACGCAGGCGGGCGGGAAGACGGTGGCGTGCGCCAGCGGTGCGAGGGCGAAGGCCGAATAGACCACGAGGCCGAACAGCGGCCCGCCGGCGAGTGCCAGGCCGATGCCCCGCTTCCAGCCCAGCCCGTCGAGGTCGTGCAGGCGGCCACTGCGCAGCAGGAACGGGAGTACCAGGAGGGCTCCGCCGGCGAAGCGCAGCAGCGTCATGTCCCAGGGGCGAAATCCCTGCGCGGCGCCGGCGGCGGAAGCGATGCTGTAGGTCGACCAGGTCAGGACCGTGAGCAGCGCCAGCGCCAGCCCGGCCAGGCCGCCGCCCGGCGGAGACGCCGCCTGCACCGGCACCTGGGGCGGAGGCCGGGGTTCGCTGGCGCCGCCGTGGCTGCTCGACAAGCGTTCATCCCTTGGCCCGAGGTCAGCCGAGTGCCGCCAACGAAGCCGCGAAGGCCGAGGTTCCCATCAGCGCCTTGCAGCGCGTGAAGCGGTTGAGCGCGTAGGCCCAGAAATCGTCGGCGGGGTTCCGGTTCGCGTGCTGGATCAGGCCCCAGAGTGTCCACAGCAGGTCGCACATCGCCTTGTAGATCACCATGCGCGCCCGGTCCTGGGGTGCGACCGCGCCCCCGAAATAGCCCTTGAGCAGTTCCTCGTCCTGGTCCTCGGCGAAGCCGGCCTCGACCGAGAGGTCGCCCAGGTCCCACATCGGGTCGTTCATGCCCGAATACTCCCAGTCGACCAGCCACATCCGGTCGCCGGCATCGAGGAAGTTCTCGCACAAGGGATCGCAGTGGCAGGGGGCCAGCGGCCAGTCGCGCGCGGCCAGCGCCCGGCGGACCGCGTCCGCCTCGGCCACGACCGCGTGGTAGCCCTCGGGCAGCTCGGCACCGAGATCGGCCAGGAGCTTGAGGTAGTTGTCGATCATCGCGAACAGCTCGAAGCGGAACGCGAACGTGCCCGCACCGTCGTGCAGGCGGCGGAACAGGGCGCCGGCGCGTTCGGGCGCACCCGGCCGGCTGCGGAACAACTCGGGCGTCATGGTCACCGTGTCCGGCACGTAGCGGGTGAGCATGACGCCCAAGGCCGGATCGACGAACACCACCTCGGGCGACACGCCGGCGGCCGCGGCGGCGCGGGCGTTCACGGCCTCGACCTTCCGGTCGATGTAGGCCTCCGTCCCCTGGCCGGGCAGGCGCAGGCACCAGCCGCCGACGCGGTAGACCCGGTTGGTCAGACCGCCCAGGCGCTCGCAGGCGAGGGCATCGACGTCGATGCCGGCGAGCTGCGGGATGGCGGCCAGTGCGGCGCGGACCTCGGGCTCCATGGTCAGCACTCCCGGCACTCAGTGGCCGATATGGTAGTAGGTCTCGAGCACGTGGCGTGCCCGGCGCTCGGCCTCGCCCCAGTCGCCCACACCACCGGCGAAGCGGTCCGGCGAGAGGCTGCGGACATAGGCCGAGGGGTCCTTCTCGGTCAGCGCCTCGACCAGGTGCCGGCCGATTCCGGCCGAGCCGGACACGCCGTGCGCGTTGCAGCCGGCGGCACAGACGAACCCGGGCACGGCCGAGCTCTCGCCGATGATGAAGCGGCCGTCGGGGGTGAAGGTGGGCCAGCCGGTGAAGGTGTGCCGCACCGGCTGGTCGGCGAGCGCGCCGGCGAAGGGGCGGAACTGCTCCATGAAGCCGGCCAGCACCGGCCAGTCCTGCTCGATCGGCGGCGGCTGGCCCGCCAGCGTGTAGCTGCGCGGATCGAGCGACAGCCCGTGGGGCTCCCAGCCGCCGAGCAGCAGGCCGTTGACGTCGGCCCGGCCGTAGAGCGTCGCGTCCGGGACGCGCAGGCAGGGCATCTCCGGCCGGATCCAGTCGGTGGGCGTGGTGATCACGTAGTGGTGGCGGACCGGGAACACCGGCAGCTCCAGCCCGACCAGCCGGCCGACATGCCAGCCATGGGCGCCGGCGGCGTTGATCGCGGTCTCGCAGGCGATGTCGCCCTGGTCGGTCGCGACCGCGGCGACCCGGCCCTGCGCCAGCCGGATGCCGGTGACCCGCACGCCGGTGCGGAAGCGCACGCCCTGGCGGCCGGCATGGTGGCGGTAGCTCGCGACCAGATCGGCGGGCTGGAGGTAGCCGTCGCTCGGGCACCACAGGATCGCCCGGGCGGCGGTGAAGTCCAGGCCCGGCCACAGGCGGCGGGCGGCGGCGGCGTCGATCAGCTCGGCCTCCAGCCCGGCTTCCTCGGCCACGGCCAGGAGACGGGCGAACTCCTCGACCCGCTCGGGCGTCTGGGCGAGGCGCAGGCTGCCGGTCCGCCGCCAGCCCGGCCGGACCTCGCCCGCGCGCTCCAGCCGGTCGAAGGTCGCCACCGACCACATGGCCAGCCGGGTGCGCTCGACCGTGCTGCGCACCTGCCCGACCAGCCCGGCGGCCTGGGCGCTGGTCACCGCGCAGAGCTGGGGCTCGCGCTCCAGCACGAGCACGTCCGTGATCCCGGCCTCGGCGAGCTGGAACGCGACGCCGCAACCGACCGCACCGCCGCCGATGACGACGATCCGCGCGGCCTCGCTCACCGGCGCACCCGCTCGCCCT
>CAVYMA010000008.1:0-12861 GCA_963769465.1 uncultured Alphaproteobacteria bacterium | reverse complement strand
GCTCGCGGCCACGATGACGGCGATGATGATCAGGCCGGTGGCGAGGTAGCGGATGCCGGCGCCGAAGCCGTAGGTGTTGAGCATGGTGACGACCAGGAACAGGAACAGGGCCGCCCCCCACAGGCCGGGGACGTTGGAGAAGCCGCCGGCGACCGAGGAGCCGCCGATGACCACGACGGCGATCGAGGTCAGGAGATATTCCTCGCCCATGCTCAAGGAGGCCCCGCCCGAGAAGCCGGAGAGGAGGTAGCCGCACAAGGCGGCGAAGGCGGCACTCATGACGTAGGTGACGAAGCGGGTGCGCTGGACGTCGACGCCGGCGAGGTGGGCGGCACGGATGTTCTGGCCGATGGCGACCACCCAGCGGCCGTAGACGGTGCGGTGCAGGACCACGCCCATGACGGCGGTGAGGAGCAGCACGCACAAGGCGAGGATCGGCACGCCCGCGACCTGGGCGGTGGTGAAGTCGGCGAGCAGGGGCGGGGGCTTGATGCGCAGGCCGCGGCCGTAGGCGATGGCCGCCGACTGGACCAGGAAGCTCGAGGACAGGGTCGCGATGATCGGCGGGATGCGCAGGGCCAGGATCAGGAGGAAGTTGAAGCAGCCGACCAGGACGCCGATCAGCAGCGCCACCAGCGAGGCCCAGCAGGACCAGGGAATCCTGGGTGTCCATGACCTTGGTGGCGACGGCACCGGCCAGCGTGATCGTGGCCGGGATCGACAGGTCGACATTGCCGGGGCCCAGCGTGATGACGAACATCTGGCCCAGGCCGACCACGACGTAGAAGGTGGCGAAGGTGAAGGCCGCGGTCAGCACCTGGCCTGCCCCCTGGCCGCCGGCGACGAAGGCGGTGGCGAGCCAGACCAGGCCGGCCGCCGAGCCAGGCCCACAGCCAGGGCTTGGCGAGGAGCCGGGTCATGCCCGGGCACCCTTGCGGTCGATGAGCACGCGCAAGGCCAGGACGAGGATCAGGATGCCGCCCTGCGCCCCGATCTGCCAGTCGGGCGGGAGGCGCAGGAAGGACAGGAACGAGCCGGCCAGGGTCAGGGTCATGGCCCCGATCACGGCACCCACGGGCGAGATCCGCCCGCCGGTGAACTCGCCCCCGCCCAGGATCACCCCGGCGATGGAGAGCAGCGTGTAGCGCAGGGCGATGTTGGCGTCGGCCGAGGTGGTGAGCCCGATCAGCGCCAGGCCCGCCAGCATGCCGAAGAAGCCGGCGGCGGCGAACATGGTCATCCGCACCGCGAGCAGGGACCAGCCGGCGCGCTCGATCGCCCGGGGGTTGCCGCCGGCCCCGCGCAGGACCGCACCGTAGGAGGTGCGCATGAGCAGGAGGTGGGCGACCAGCGCGATGACGGCGGCGGCGATGATCGGCAGGGGTACGAGGGGCGGCTTCCAGGTCATCAGCGCGCGCACCCATTCGGGCGCCTTGCCGCCGGGCGTGGGCAGGATCAGGACCGAGAGGCCCAGCCAGACGAAGGACATGCCCAGCGTGACCACGATCGAGGGCAGGCCGCGCAGCTGGATCAGGGCACCCAGGGCGGCATAGACCAGGATGCCGCCGGCCAGGGCGGCCACGCCCAGAAGCGGCGTCTCGACCAGCCAGGTGGCCGACACGCAGGCGACGAAGCCGACATAGGTGCCGATGCCGAGGTCCAGGTCGTTGACCGCGATCACGCACATCTGGGCCACGGTGGCCAGTGCGATCGGGATCGCGAGGTTGAGCATCAGGTTGAGGCCGACATAGCTCATGGTCCGCGGCTGCAGCCAGAAGATGGCGGCCAGCAGCACGGCCAGGGACAGAGCCGGCAGGGCGTCGCGCAAGGTGCGCCGCGAGAGGAGCGCGGCGTCACGCCGGCTCCGCGAACGAGGCGTGGAGGACGGCCTCCTCGGTGGCCTCCGCGCGCGGCAGGTCGGCCACGATCCGGCCCTCGCGGAAGACGTAGACGTGGCCGCAATGCTGCAGCTCGTCCATCTCGGTCGTGTACCAGACGAAGGTGCGCCCCGCCTCGGCCTCGGCGCGGATCATGGCGTAGACCTCGCGCTTGGTGCCGACGTCCACGCCGCGCATGGGGTCGTCCATGAGCACGATCCGGGCGTCCGAGCCCAGGGCGCGCGCGAACAGGGCCTTTTGCTGGTTGCCGCCGGACAGGGTGAGGATGTTGGCGTCCATGTCGGGCGTGCGGATGCCGATGCGCCCGCGCCAGTCGGCGGCCAGATCCGCCTCGCGCGCCTCGTCGACCAGCCCCAGCCGGGTCAGGGCGCGCAAGGAGCCGATGCTGATGTTCTTGGCGATCGACCAGAGCGGGAAGACGCCGTCGGTCTGCCGGTCGCCTGCGACCAGGGCAGCACTGCCGTCCACCGCGATGTCCGGACGGGGCCGCCGGGCGGCATCGAACAGCCTCCGCAGCAGCTCGCTCTGGCCCTGGCCGGCGAGGCCGGCGAGGCCCACGATCTCGCCCGGATGGGCCAGGAGCTCGCGGCCCGCCATGGCCCGGATGCGCGGGCCGCCGGACCGGCCGGGCCCGGCCGCCGCGGCGTGTCCGCCCTCCTGGCCGGCCTCGGCGACGTTGCCCATGGCGCGCCACCAGCGTGTCGCGGCTGAAGTCGCGGGCCGGCCGTGCGGCCACCACGCGCCCGTCGCGCATGACCACGACCCGGTCGGCGGCCTCGAGGATCTCGCCCAGGAGGTGCGAGATCAGCACGCAGCTGCCGCCGCCGGCGACGAACCGGCGCACGAAGGCCAGGAGCTGGCCGGCGACCACGGCGTCCAGGGACGAGGTCGGCTCGTCCAGGATGACGAGGCGGGCGGGCGTGTCGGTGGCGGTGAAGGCGCGCGCGATCTCGACCTGCTGGCGCTGGCCGATGGCGAGGTCACCCACCAGCTCGCCCGGGCCGATGCCGTGGCCGGGGAAGATCGCGTCGAGCTGCGCGCCGATCAGCCGCGCCGGCGCGGGTGCGCCAGCCGGGGCCGGTGAGCGACGGGTGCACGATGCGGGTGTTCTCGGCCACCGTCAGGTTGGGGCAGAGCGACAGCTCCTGGAACACGCAGCGCACGCCGTGGCGCTGGGCGGCGACCACGCCCCAGCCGGCCGTGGCGTCCGCACCGTCGACCCGGATGGTGCCCCGGTCCGGCGCCAGCGTGCCGGCCAGCACTGCCATCAGCGTCGACTTGCCGGCACCATTGTGGCCGACCAGGCCCAGGCATTCGCCGGTGCTGCAGGCGAGATCCACGCCCGCCAGCGCACGGACGGCGCCGAAGCTGCGCTCGACGCCGTCCAGGCCGACGATCGGTGGCGGCACCGCCGCCATGCCGCCGCTACTTGCCAGCGATCACCGCCTTGGCGTCTTCCAGCGTGTACTCGACGTTGGCCACGCCACCCTTCTCGGTGGTGGCGATGTTGGCCTCGAGATTGTCCTGGTCGATGCGCAGGAACGGCACCACCAGGTCCTTGGGCACCTCCTGGCCGTCGAGGATCTGCTGCGCCACCCAGAAGGCCAGCGTCGAGACGCCCGGGGCGATCGAGACCGACATGGTCTCGTAGCCGTTGGCGTCCTTCTGCTCCTTCCACCAGGTGAGCTCGTCCTCGCGGTTGCCCATGATGATCAGCGGGGTCGGCCGGCCGGCGGCCTTGAACGCCTGGGCCGCGCCGTAGCCGTCGCCGCCCTGGGTCACCACCGCCTTGATCTCGGGCAGGCTGGGCAGGATGCCGGCCACGGCGGCCTGCGCCTTGGCCTGGTCCCAGTCGCCGTGCACCGAGCCCACGATCTTGAACTGCGGGTTCTCGGCGACACCCTCGTGGATGCCCTTGCTGATCTCGTCGTCGACGAACACGCCGGCCAGCCCGCGGATCTCGAGCAGGTCGCCGCCCTGGGGCATCTTCTCGGCGAGGTAGAGCACCTCGTCCTTGCCCATCTGCTTGAAGTCGACCGCGATGCGCCAGGCGCAGGGCTCGGTGACGATGCCGTCGAACGAGACCACGGTCACGCCCGCGTCGCAGGCCTCCTTGACCGCACCGTTGAGCGCGTCCGGCGAGGCGGCGTTGAGCACGATGGCGTCGTAGCCCTGGAGCACCAGGTTCTGGATCTGGGCCGCCTGCTCGGTCACCTGGTTCTCGGCCGTGGTGAACGGATCGGCCGCGGCCACGATGCCGGCACCCACGGCCTCCTTGGTGACCTTGTCCCAGCTGCGCAGCATCGCCTGGCGCCAGGAGTTGCCGGCATAGTTGTTCGACAGCGCGATCCGCTTGTCGGACGTGTCGGCGCTGGCTGCTCCGGCACCGACCATCAACGCCACGGCGGCCACCGTGAGCGACCCGATTGGCTTCATTGTTCGTGCCTCCCTGTACGAGCCGCGGCGAGATTGCGCGGCGCCGGCAAACCGGTCAATCCCGGCCCGGCGGCACGCTGCGCGATCGCTACAATTTTCGCCAATTTGTGAGTTTTCTCACAAACACGGTCATGCGCCGTGGTAACCTGCATACATAGTTTCGATGAAGGCGCGCCCCTTGGGTCCGGCCGACGGGAGATCGGGTCGAAAGCCCGACGGTCAGGGACGAGCCTTTCGATCCTCGATCCGCAAGTGATGCTGAGGAGTGGAGGCGGCCTGCGGGCCGCCTCTTTTTCATGGCGGCGCCGGTCAGGCGGGGCCGGGGTTCAAGAACTGGTGGATCGCGGCCACCACCACCGATCCTTCGCCCACGCCCGAGGCGACACGCTTGACCGAACCGGCGCGGACGTCGCCGACCGCGAAGACACCGGGCCGGGTCGTCGCATAGGGCGACGCGAGCGAACGGCCCGACTTATCGCTGCCGGTGCGCACGAACCGCTTCTCGTCGAGTTCGAGGCAGCCCTGGAGCCAGTCGGTGTTGGGCTCGGCGCCGATCATCACGAAGACGTTGCCGATGACCCGCGTCTCGGCGGCGCCGGTGCGGCGGTCGGTCCAGGTGACCTGCCGCAGCAGATGGTCGCCTGCCAGCGCGGTGATCTCGGTGCACGGGTGCAGCGTGATCCGCGGCGAGCCCTCGATCCGCTGGATCAGATAGTCCGACATGGTGGCCGCGAGCCCGGTCGCCCGGACCAGGACGTGCACATGGGCGGCCGTCCGCGCCAGGAACACCGCGGCCTGCCCGGCCGAGTTGCCGCCGCCCACGACCACGACCTCCTCGCCGCCGCAGAGCTGGGCCTCCATCGCGGTCGCGGCATAGTGGATGCCCTGGCCCTCGAAGCGGGCATAGTCGGGCACGTCGAGCTTGCGGTAGCGGGCACCCGTGGCCACCACGACGGCGCGGGTGCGGATGACCTGCCCGTCGTCGAGGGTCACCCGGTAGGGCTGCCCGTCGCAGGCAAGGCCGCTGGCGTGACGCGAGATCATCAGGCGCGCGCCGAACTTCTGTGCCTGGACCTGCGCCCGCCCCGCCAGCGCCTGGCCGGAGATGCCGGTCGGAAAGCCCAGATAGTTCTCGATCTTCGAGCTGGTGCCGGCCTGCCCGCCCGGTGCCACGCCCTCGACCACGATGGTGGCAAGCCCCTCCGAGGCCGCATAGACGGCGGCCGCCAATCCCGCCGGGCCGGCGCCGACGACCGTCAGGTCGTGGACGCGCTCCGGGTCGATCGTCTCCATCAGGCCCAGAGCGTCGGCCAGGGCGGCGGTGGACGGGTTGCGCAAGACCCGATCGTCCGAGGCGATCACCACCGGCAGCTGGTCGGGGGTGAGCTCGAAGCAGCTCAAGAAGCCGTCGGCATCGGGGTCGAGGTCGGTGTCGAGCAGCCGGTGCGGATGGCCGTTACGGACCAGGAACCGCTGCAGGCGCAGCGTGTCGGCGCCATGCCCCGGGCCGATCAGGACCACCCCGCCCTGCGCGTGGCGGATCAGCCCGACCCGGCGCAGGATGAAGGCCCGCATGATGATCTCGCCGATGTCCGGCTCGCCGGTGACCAGGCGGCGAAAATCGGCGCGCGGGATGCGCACCACCCTGCTCGCGGTGCCGGTGCGCCCCGAGACCAGGGTCTGGCGGTCGTTGAACAGGTCGAGCTCGCCCGTGAACTGCCCCGGCCCATGCACCGTGAACACGTTGGGCTGGCCCAGATGGTCGAGGTCGAAGATCTCGACCGAGCCGTCGAGCACGAAGAAGAAGTCGACGCTGCGCTGGCCGCGCTCGAACAGCGAGACGCCCGCGGCAAGGCGCTCCTCCGTGCCGTACGCCGCCAGCCGGCCCGCCATGTCCCCGCTCAGGTGCGGGAAGGTCTGCGCCTCGCGGGCATAAGGATCGCTCGGGTCGAGCTCCGACGGCGGGGCAGCTGGTTCGTTCGGCATGCCTAGGCAGATAGGATGCGGCGGATGGGGGACAACGGGCGCCCGCGCGGATGCCCGTCGCTGCTATGGGGCATCGCTCGTGGCGGCCTGGACCTCGGCCTTGTGGGGATCGGTATCGGGGAGCAGGGGGGTGACGAACGGATAGGTCTTCCATTCGGGGATGGGCGGCGTATGGCCCGCGCGCGGCACGTAGGCCGACGGCGTGCCCGCGGCCAGGTCGGGGATGTAGCGCGGGCAATTGGGGTAGATGTCCACGCACGCGACCTCCACCAGCGCCTTGGCGCCGTGGTGGGCCGCCACCCGCGCCGGGTCCGTGACCAGCGCCGCCCGGCCGTTGATCCGGATGCGCTTGGGTGCTTCGCCGAAGCTGATGAACAGAAGGCCGACGTTCGGGTTCATCGTGACGTTGCCGAGCGTGCGGAACATCAGGTTGCCGTCATAGTCGGGAAACTCGAGCATGCTCGGCCCGGTGATCCGCACGAAGCCGGGATCGCCGGCCTTGAAGCTGCAGTCGGGCCGGTCGCGGTAGCTCGACGCGATGAAGAAGAAGCTGGCCGCCGCGATGAACGCGCGGTCCTCGTCCGAGAACGCGTCGTGCCGGACATTGTCCTGCAGCATGTCCGACAGCCGCCGTCCGCCGGCCGCTTCCTGCAGGGCCAGCATGCCCTCGTGGTAGAAATCCCGTCCGCCCATCGCGGCCTCCCCGATCTTTTTGCCTGCCGCCGCCGTTCAGGTCCCGACGAGCTTGATCTCGTAGGTCAGCCAGCGGGTCTTGTCGGCCACCCGGTCGTAGACCGCGCGGCCACGGTAATTGTCCTCGGCGGTGATCCAGCGCAGCACCGTCCAGCCGCGCTCGCGGCCGCGTGCGGCCACCGCCCGGATCAGGGCCTGGGCGGCACCGGAGCCACGGGCTTCCGGCGCCACGAACAGGTCGTCGAGGAAGCCGCCGGTGCTGGCGGCGAGCGGTCGCGCGAAGGGGCGGAAATGGGCGAGGCCGATCACCGCACCGCCGGGCCCAAGGGCCACCATCCCCTCGACCTCGTGGGCCGGGTCGAACAGCCAATCCCACACCGTGGCCCGCATCGCCGGCGTCTGCTCGACCCGGTAGAAGGCGGCATAGCCGGCGTAGAGCTCCTCCCAGGCCGCACGGTGGCCGGGTGCCAGGGGAACGACGGTGATGCCCTCACTCATGGCCGGACTGCGGGCGGCTCACCTCGATCCCGGCCAGGCGCTCGAACACCTTGACCACGGCGGCATCGTCCTCGCGGCCCAGGCCCGCAGCAGCGGCCATCAGGAACAGCTGGTGGGCGGCGGCGGCCTGGGGCAGGGGGAAGCGCAGCGATCGCCCGGCATCGAGGACCAGGCCCAGATCCTTGACGAAGATCTCGACCGCCGAGCGCGGGCGTGTAGTCGCCGTCCAGCATGTGCGGCACGCGGTTGCCCCACATCCAGCTGTTGCCGGCACTGTTGGAGATCACCTCGAACAGGGTGCGCGGGTCCGCACCCGCGCGCACGCCGAAGGCCATGGCCTCGGCCGCGGCGGCGATGTGCACGCCGGCCAGGAGCTGGTTCACGGCCTTGACGGTCGAGCCGATGCCCGGGCTGCGTCGCCCAGGCGATAGACCTTGCCCGCCATCGCCGCCGAGTGCCGCCTCGGCCTTGGCGAACGCCGCGGGCGACGCCGCTGGCCATGAAGGTGAGCTTGCCGCTCTCCGCACCGACCGTGCCGCCGCTCACCGGCGCGTCCAGGAACAGCCGCCCGGCCGCGGCGACCTTTTCGGCCAGTGCGCGCGCGTCGGCCGCCGGCACCGTGCTCGACAGGACGACGACGCCATCGGCGCGCCATGGCCGCGAGGACGCCGTCCGGGCCCGAGCAGCACCGCCTCGGCCTGGGCGGCATTGACCACCATGACGATCACGACGCCGGCACCCTGCGCAGCTGCGGCCGGGCGAAGCGGCGGCGGCGCCGCCGGCGGCGGCGAGTGCTTGCGCCGGCCTCGGGCCGCAGATCGTAGCCGCGCACGGGCAGACCGGCGCGCAGCAGCGATCGGGCCATGCCCAGGCCCATGGCCCCCAGGCCGATGACACGCGATCGGGTCGGTCGTGGCGTCCGTCATGGCGTTTCCATCCCGCTCAGGGCCCGCCATGCGGCGAGCAGCTGCCGGTGCGCCGGCACGTCGTGCACGCGATAGCAGCTGCACCCCCCGGTCCAGGCCCCATTGCGCGGCGGCGAGCGAGGCGGCCAGGCGCTCGCCGGCCGGCCACTCCCGATCGATCGCGGCCGTCCAGCCCTTGCGCGAGGCGCCCAGCATCACCGGACAGCCGAGCCCATGGAGCAGGGCGAGCTGGTGCAGACAGATCGAGATTGTGGGGCTCGTGCTTGGCGAAGCACAAGCCGGGATCGACGACGATCCGCTCGCGCGCGATGCCCGCCGCCTCGCAGGCCGCCACCCGGGCCGCCAGCCAGTCGCAGCACCTCCAGTGCGCACTGCTCGTAGCGCGGCGCGTCGTTCATGGTGGCGGGCTCGCCCGCCATGTGCATCAGCACCACGAACGCGCGCGAACGCGGCTGCAACCTCCAGGCTGCGCGGATCGTGGGTAAGGCCGCTGACGTCGTTGATGATCGTGGCGCCGGCCGCCAATGCCGCCTCCATGACCGCCGCCTTGCGGGTGTCGATCGACACCGTCACGCCGTGTTCCGCCAGCGCTGCCACCACCGGCAGGACGCGCCGCAGCTCCTCGTCCAGCGGTACCTCGACGGCACCCGGCCGGGTCGATTCGCCGCCTACGTCGACGATGTCGGCCCCGTCTGCCGCCAGCCGCAAGCCATGCGCGACCGCGCCATCCGTATCGGCGAAGCGACCCGCCGTCGCTGAAGCTGTCCGGCGTCACGTTGAGGATGCCCATCAGCCGGGGCCGGTCGAATGGCGCAGTGCGCGGGGCGACGAACGGCTCGGGCCATTCGACCGCCATGGCATCGACCCAGGCGCTTCGCCGCGCGGTCCCCGGCGACCAGTCGACGATCTCGGCGAGCGTGCAGGCGAGCCGGCCGCCGAGCAGCGGCGCGGCGACGCCGGCGGCGACCAGCCTGGCGGCGAGGCCGCCGGAATGGCAGGCGACCGGAACCAGGTGGCGCCTCACCGAGGCATCCCCTCGGCCGGCCAAGATCCAGCGTGAGGCGAGCGGCGCGTCATGCCGCGAGCAGGAGCTCGCCCTTGCCGCGCGACCGAGGCGCAGCCGGTCCAGCGCCGGACCCGTCACGGACGGCAGCTCGAACGCCGGCTCCTGCGCCGCCAGCTCGCGCGCGAGCAGCCGCAGCCAGGGCAGCTCGTGGGTGCCATTGTCGGTGAAGGTGGCGAGCAGGTTGGCGGGCGGCACGGCCCAGCACCAGCGCCCCGCGCCGCATGGCGATAGCCCGGGTCGGCGCCGCAGCCGTGCAGTCGCCAGGATCGTGCCGCCGATCATGCGGCTGGCGGCGAAGTCGCCGAGCCGGCCATGCACCGCGATCAGCCCGCGCCGCATGCGGTCGCCGACCCGGTCGCCGGCATTGCCGCCGACGAGGACCGTGCCGTCCTGCCATGCCCGCGGCGTCGCCGGGCAGGGCCGCGGCCAGGAAGTCGCCGGCATTGGCCGTGACGTGGATGGTGCCGCCGCGCATGTTGGCGGCGGCGTAGACGCCCGTGCTGCCGAACAGCTCGATCCGTCCGCCGCTCATGCCCTGGCCGAGATAGGCGCCGACGTCGCCGTAGATCTCCAGCCGGCCGCCTTCCATGCCGTGGCCGAGCCGGTCGAGCGCTGGCGAAGGCGCCCTCGAGGACCAGGTGCTCGTCTTCGCCCGCGCGTGATCCGGGCGAGCTCGCCCAAGGGCACCCGGCGATTGCCCACCTGCAGCAGCGATCGCCGCCAGCTCGGCCTCGCTCCGGCCGGCGAGTGCGGCCGGCACCAGGGCGCGGGCGTCGACCGGCAGCGGCGTCGGGTCGGTGAACCGCAGGCGCACGGCCTTCATTGCAGCACCTTGCGCAGGTGGAAATGGTAGGGGCCGAGCTGGCCGCCATAGTTGCCCGCACTGATCGCGACCACGCCGCCGCCGCGGCCCGAGGCTGCAGGCGGCGCGCACGCCCACCGCGGTGGCGGTGGCGACGTCGGCCTCGGTCAGCCCGTCGATGACGATCTCGAGCACCGCACCCACCTCGTCCGGCAGTGCCGTCCTGGCCGTCTGCCCGCGGATGGTCGGGCAGTAGGCGTCGTTGGTCGAGGCGATCAGGCCCTTGTAGCGCGAGCCGACCTTCGAGCCCGAGCGCACCACGCCGCCGGGGAAGGGCATGATCACGTTGGGCAGCCGGCGCATCGCGTCGATCGCGGCCAGCGAGGCCGCGCGCGCGATCTCGCCCGTGGTGCACAGGATCAGGAAATTGCCGCCGCCGACCCCGCCCTGCACGCCGGCCGAGTCCTCGACCAGGAACTCGCCGTCCATCACCGGCACCCGCCAGTAGCGGCGGCCGCCGATGCGCTTGCTGCTCTGGAAGCCGTCGCCGAAGTAGCGCAAGGACCGGCCCATCGCGGCCGTGCCGTCGCCGGCGAGGCCCGAGAAGCAGGCGGTGCCGGCGCAGGTCAGCACGCACTGGCCGACGCGCGCCACCAGCTGCTTGGCGAGGTCGGGGTCGCCCATGGCGAACAGGAGCACGGCGATCCCCGGCCGCCCGTCCGGCGTCTCGTCCGGCGTCCAGCTCGCGCTCGATGCCGGCCTCGCAGCCGCAGGCGATCACCGAGGTCGCGAACCCGGTCATGGCCTCGGCCGCGGTCCGTGCCCAGCGCGGCTCGTCGGCGGTGATCACCAGCCGCGTCGCCCGCATCGGGAACGCCTCGGCGAACGTGTCCTCGATCAAGACGCCGTTGAGAATCACGCGGCCATGTCCTCCCCCCTGTCGCCGGCGCGACTATAGGGGCGTGCCTTCGTGGCAAGCCAGCCATAGATGGCCGCACCCCGCGCGGGAACGGCCGATTGACAAGCCGTCACAGGTCCTGAACCGTCGCGTGTGCACGCGCGGGGTATGGTGGACTGCTCGAATCGCGGACCCCCGTCGTGCTCCGACAACCCACGAGCGAATGGGGAGCAAACGCCGACATGGAATCGATCATCGGGTTCCTGAACACGATCTTCTGGGGCTACGTCCTCATCTACGGCCTCCTGGCCGTCGGCATCTACTTCACCTGGCGTCTCGGCTTCGTGCAGATCGTGCATTTCGGCGAGATGTTCCGGGTGATCACGGGCTCGAAGGAGACCGACAAGGCCGGCATCTCGCCCTTCCAGGCGCTCACCGTCAGCCTCGCCTCGCGCGTCGGCACCGGCAACATCGCCGGCGTGGCGGTGGCACTCTATCTGGGCGGTCCGGGTGCGATCTTCTGGATGTGGATGGTGGCCCTGGTCGGCATGGCCACGGCCTATTCCGAGAGCACGCTGGCGCAGCTCTACAAGGTCACCGACGATGACGGCCAGTACCGCGGCGGCCCCGCCTTCTACATCGCGCGCGGCCTCGGCGCGCCCTGGGCCGGCTACATCTTCTCGGTCTGCCTGATCCTCTCCTTCGGCCTGGTCTTCAACGCCGTCCAGGCGAACTCGATCGCCGACGCCATGGAGGGCGCCTTCGGGGCGCCCAAGCTCGTGGTCGGGATCGTCGTCGCGGCCCTGGCGGGGGTCATCATCTTCGGCGGCCTGAAGCAGATCGCCCGCGTCGCCGAGATCGTCGTCCCGTTCATGGCGGGCGCCTACCTGCTCATGGCGATCTACGTCCTGATCACGCATGCCGGCGAGGTGCCGGGCGTCATCGGCACGATCTTCGCCAGCGCCTTCGGCTTCCAGGAGGCGGCCGGCGGGGTCGCGGGCGGCGTGGCCGCGGCCATGCTCAACGGCGTCAAGCGCGGGCTGTTCTCCAACGAGGCCGGCATGGGCTCGGCACCCAACATCGCCGCCTGCGCCACCCCCAACCCCCACCATCCCTCCTCGCAGGGCTTCGTCCAGGCGCTGGGCGTGTTCATCGACACGATCCTGGTCTGCACCGCGACCGCGGTGATGATCCTGCTGTCCGGCACCCTGCAGCCGGGCTCCGGCCTGACCGGCACCCAGCTGACCCAGGCGGCGCTGACCGTGCATTTCGGCGAGGCCGGCAAGTACTTCGTGGCGATCGCCATCTTCTTCTTCGCCTTCACCTCGATCATCGGCAACTACTCCTATGCCGAGAACGCGGTGACCTATGTCGGCCACGGCCACACCACGGGCTTCGTCGTCCTGCGGGTGCTCGTGCTGCTGATGGTGGTCTGGGGCGCCTACCAGACCGTGGCCACGGTGTTCGACGCCGCCGACGCCTCGATGGGCCTGATGGCGACGATCAACCTGATCGCCATCCTCCTGCTCTCGGGCACGGTGGTGAAGCTCACCCGCGACTACTTCGCCCAGCGCAAGGCCGGCAAGGAGCCGGAGTTCCACGCCGCCGACTATCCGGAACTCGGCGACGGCGTCGACCGGAAGATCTGGTCGCGCTGA
>CAVYMA010000007.1:0-75111 GCA_963769465.1 uncultured Alphaproteobacteria bacterium | reverse complement strand
GCGGCAGCAGGCCGAGCGGATGCTCGAACGCGTCCACATGGAAAAGTACGCCGAGCGCCTGCCGGCCCAGCTGTCCGGCGGGCAGCAGCAGCGGGTGGCCCTGGCACGGGCACTGATCACCAACCCCAAGGTGCTGCTGCTCGACGAACCGCTCTCCGCACTCGACCCGTTCCTGCGGATCAAGATGCGCGAGGAGCTGAAGAAGCTCCAGGCCGAGACCGGGCTCACCTTCATTCACGTCACCCACGGCCAGGACGAGGCCATGGCGCTGGCCGACATCATGGTGGTGATGAACGGCGGCAAGATCATGCAGGCGGGCTCGCCGCGTGCCATCTTCCACGAGCCCGACACGGCCTTCGTCGCCCGCTTCATCGGCGGCCACAACGTCCTGCCGGCCGACCTGCTCGGCCTCGGCCGCGGCGAGGTGGCCCTGCGTGCCGACCGCGCCAGCCTGCATGCCGCCGGCGAAGGCGAGGTCGGGCTGGAGGCCGCCGTCTCCCTGGTCGAGTACCAGGGCACCTCGGTGCAGATCCGGCTTTCCGCCCCGGCGGGGCGCGAGGTCCAGGTCCTGCTCGACGAGGCCGCCTTCGACGCTGCCCCGGTGGCCGCGGGCCAGCGGGTGAGCCTGAGCTGGCCGCGCGAGGCGGCGCGCGCGCTCGCTGCCTGACTTCAACCGCTCCAACGAACAGACGAGGGAACGACATGGCTCGGACCAGCTATCAGATTGTCGACCGGAGCGGCGGCCTCAGCCGCCGCGACGTCCTGCGCGCGACCCTGCTCGGCACCGCCGCGGCCGCGGCCAGCTCCTTTCCCGCACCCTTCGTCCACGCCGACGACCCGATCACGCTGCGCTACGCCGGCACCGGCGTGAACGCGTTCAAGGAGCTGGCGGACAAGTGCAAGGAAGATACCGGCATCATCATCCAGTACACCACGCTGACCTCGGATGACGTGGTCAAGCGGGCGGTGACCCAGCCCTCCTCGTTCGACATGCTGGATTCCGAATACTGGA
The DNA here is from genome assembly GCA_963769465.1 of uncultured Alphaproteobacteria bacterium. Classification (GTDB taxonomy): domain Bacteria; phylum Pseudomonadota; class Alphaproteobacteria; order Geminicoccales; family Geminicoccaceae; genus Benzoatithermus. The sequence goes on along the minus strand of CAVYMA010000007.1, from coordinate 74,099 downwards.
TGCTCAAGAAGATCGTGCCGTCGGGCAATCTCCGCGGCATGGACACCAAGAAGATCAAGCTCTACGGCGACATCGTGCCGATCTTCACCCAGGGCAAGCTGCCCGACGGCGCCGCTACCACGCGCATCGGCGTGGCGCCGATCAAGGTGAGCTACCTGACCGGTGCCGAGGCCACCGACTTCGCGGCCGACCCCACCGATTTCATGACGCTGATCCCGACGGTCTACAATGCCGACACGCTCGGCATCCGCCCCGACCTGATCGACGTGCCGATCGAGAGCTGGGCGCAGCTGGTCGACCCCAAGTTCAAGGGCAAGGCGTCGATCCTGAACATCCCGGCGATCGGAATCATGGACGCCGGTCAGGTGGCGCAGGCCAGCGGCGTCGTCAAGTACGGCGACATGGGCAACATGACCAAGGAGGAGATCGACAAGACGATCGACTTCATGATCGAGGCTCAAGAAGGCCGGCCAGTTCCGTGCCCTGTGGAAGGAGTTCAACGAGAGCGTCAACCTGATGGCCTCGGGCGAGGTGGTCATCCAGTCGATGTGGTCGCCGGCCGTGACCAAGGTCCGGCAGATGGGCATCCCCTGCAAGTACCAGCCGCTCAAGGAAGGCTACCGCGCCTGGGCCGCCGGGCTGGGCATCCCGACCCATGTCGAGGGCAAGACCCTGGATGCCTGCTACGAGTTCGTGAACTGGTTCCTCTCGGGCTGGGCCGGCGCCTTCCTGAACCGTCAGGGCTACTACGCCGCGGTGCTGTCGACGGCACAGCAGAACATGGACGCCTACGAGTGGGCCTACTGGATGGAGGGCAAGCCCGCCGAGAAGGACATCGTCTCGCCCACCGGCGAGGTGATCGCCAAGCCCGGCGAGATCCGCGACGGCGGCTCGTTCTACGAGCGCATGGGTGCGGTGGCGGTGTGGAACACCGTCATGGACGAGGACAAGTACATGGTCCGCAAATGGAACGAGTTCGTGGCGGCCTAGGCTGATGCGCGAGGCCCTCGCCGCCAGCCTGCCCGCGATCGACGCCGCCGCCCCGGCGGCGTCGTCCCGGCGCGTGCCCGGCACGGGCCTCGCCACCTACCTGCTCGTGGCGCCGATGGCGCTCGTGTTTCTGCTGTTCTTCGTCGTGCCGATGCTCCTGGTCATGGCCGTGAGCTTCTTCGACTACGAAGCCTACGACATGCTGATCCCGGCCTTCAGCCTGCAGAACTATGTCGACGTGTTCTCCGAGCAGGTCACCTGGGACACCTACCTCAGCACGCTGAAGTTCTGCCTCCTGGTCTGGGCGATCACGCTCGTCCTGGGCTTCGCCATCGCCTACTATCTGGCGTTCTACGTCAGCTCCTTGAGCTGGCAGATGACGCTGTTCCTCATCTGCACCATCCCGTTCTGGACCAGCAACGTCATCCGGATGATCTCCTGGATCCCGCTGCTGGGCCGCAACGGCGTGGTCAATTCGACGCTCCTGTCCCTGGGCATCGTCGACCAGCCCCAGGAATGGCTGCTCTACTCGGACTTCTCGGTGACCTTGGGCTTCGTGCACCTCTACACGCTGTTCATGATCGTCCCGATCTTCAACTCGATGGTCCGCATCGACAAATCGCTGATCGAGGCCGCGACCGACGCCGGTGCTTCCGAGTGGCAGACCATCCGCCACGTCATCCTGCCCCTGGTGAAGCCCGGGATCGTCATCGGCTCGATCTTCGTGATCACCATCGTCATGGGCGACTTCGTCACCGTGAACGTCCTGGGCGGCGGCAAGGTCGCCTCGATCGGCAAGTCGATCGCCACCGAGCTCAGCTACCTGCAGTTCCCGCCCGCGGCGGCCAACGCCATGGTGCTGCTGCTGACCGTGATCTTGATGATCGTGGCGCTGGGCAAGGTCGTCGACGTGCGGCGGGAGCTCTGAGCCGATGCTGCGCGAGGCCCATCCCCGCAGCTTCGTCCTCCTGTCGCTCCTGTTCGCGGCCTTCGTGCTGTTCCTCTACGGGCCCACGCTCACCATCATGGTGCTGTCGTTCCAGGGGCCGACCGGCGGCCTCGTCTTCCCGATGCAGGGCGTGAGCACGCACTGGTTCGCGCAAGTGTTCCAGCCGCAGTCGATCGGCGACATCGGCGGCAGCTTCGAGCGCTCGGCCTGGCTCGGGCTGATCGTGATGGTGCTGACCGTCACGCTCTCGTTCCTGGCGGGCCTGGGCTTCCGCAAGCGCTTTGCCGGCTCCGCGGCCCTGTTCTACATCGCGGTCGCCAGCCTGATCATGCCCTCGGTCGTGGTCTCGCTCGGCATCGGCGCCCTGTTCGAGATGCTGGGCATCGAGCGCAACTGGTGGAGCTCCGGCCTGGGCGCCCACCTGACCTGGACCCTGCCCTTCGGCCTCCTGATCATGTTCGCGGTGTTCAACCGCTTCGACAAGCGGTTCGAGGAGGCCGCGCGCGACCTGGGTGCTTCGCCCTACCAGACCGTGCGCCACGTCGTCCTGCCGATCGTCCTGCCCTCGCTCGTGGGCGTGGCCCTGTTCGGCTTCACGCTCTCCTACGACGAGCTCGCGCGCAGCTCGCAGGCGCTGGGTGCCCTCAACACCCTGCCGCTCGAGCTGCAGGCGATGCAGACCAACGCCACCACGCCCGTGATCTACGCCCTGGGCACGCTCACCACGGCGCTGTCCCTGGTGGTGATCGGGACCAGCCTCGGCGTGCTCTACTGGCTGCGCGCCCGTCAGGCCCGCAAAGGCTCCGACGCCGGCAAGGGCATGGTCTGAGCGGCCATCTGCCTCGGCCGTCGTTGGCTCGCCCGAGCCGGAACGCCGGCTCGATGATCTAGATCAATGCAGCCTCGTTACCGTCACGTCATCTGAACGCTGCGGTCCAGCGGTTTCGTGGGTCCGCCGGGACGGCCCGTCCGCCCCGATCCGATAGCGTGAGGATCCCATGTACGAGCAGCATTGCCAGTTCGGCCCGCCCTCGCCGACATCGTCGACCTCCGCCGCGCCGGCCCGGCGCCCTGGTGCACGGGCGCTCGGCCGCGCCCTGATCCTGAGCTGCCTCGCCGTACGGCGCGGCCCCCGCATCGGCGAACGACGGACGGCCGGGCGCGCGTGAGGTGAGCGTGGTCACCTTCAACCAGTATCTCGGCGCCGATCTCAATCCGCTGGTGACCGCCCCACCGGAAGGACTGAATGCCGCCGTGCTGGCCGTTCTCGGGCAGGTGGCGGCGAACCGGTTTCGCGCGCGTGCGCGAGAGCAGGCGGCCCTGATCGCGGGGCAGAAGCCCGACCTGGTCGGCCTGCAGGAGGTCTGGGACTTCGCCTGCCAGGACCTGCCGCCGGTCGCCGGCGCCTGTGCGGAGCCTTCGATCCGCGGCGCGTTCCTCGATCAGCTCGAGGTCACCCTGGCTGCCCTGAAGGCGCGCGGGGCGCAGTATCGTGTCGCCGCCGGCGTCACGAACTTCGACACCGCCGAAATCGCCGTGCCCTTTCCGGGCGGGACGCTCAACGGTCTGCCCTTCACCATCAACGGCAAGAACGCGCTCCTGCTCGCCAAGGACCGTGACGTGATCCTGCGCCGCGACGGCGTGCGCTCGCGGCCGGTGACCTTCGCCGGCTGCACCGTCTCCTGGGACGGCTGCAACTACGCGGTCCAGCTGGAGGTGCCCATTCCCGCCCTGGGGACGACGGTCGCGTTCAAGCGCGGGTTCGTCGCCGTGGACGCGGAGGTGCGCGGCCGCAAGCGCCGGTTCGTCAACACGCATCTCGAGGTGCAGCAGCCCGTCCCGAACGAGCCGACGAGCATGTTCTTCCAGTCGGGCCAGGCGCAGCAGCTGATCACGACGCTGGCAGCCACCGCGTTGCCCGCGGGCAGCGCCTTGATCCTGGTGGGCGATCTGAACTCCGCACCGACCGACAAGTCTCCGGCACCGGGGATCGTGCCGCCCTACCGCCAGCTGGTCACGGCCGGCTATCTCGACAGCTGGACCGCCCGCAACGGCCGGCAGCCCGGGCCGACCTGCTGCCAGGACGAGGATCTGCGCAATCGGGCATCCAAACTGACCGACCGGATCGACCATGTGTTCGTGGGCGACCAAGCCGGTGCTCGTGACCGGAGCGGAGCGCATCGGGGAGAACGTGGCCGACAAGACGCCATGGCTGCCTGGCCGTCCGGCCCTGTGGCCGTCCGACCATGCCGGCGTGAGCACGAGCCTGCATTTTTGAGCCGGCGCGTGGCGGCGGCCGCTCCCGCGTGGGGCAGCACGCCGCCCGCCCGACTTGACCGGGAACGGGAACCGGCGAAAAGCTGATCGCATGGCCTACGCGATCCGCACCATGAGCCGTGCCGAGCTGGAACTGGTGCTCGACTGGGCAGCGGCCGAGGGCTGGAACCCCGGCATCGGCGATGCCCTGCCGTTCCAGGTCGCCGATCCCGACGGCTTCCTGCTCGGCCTCGTGGACGGCGAGCCGGCAGCCGCGATCTCCGTCGTCCGCTACGGCGACAGATTTCGGCTTTCTCGGCCTCTACATCGTGGCACCCCAGCATCGCGGCCGCGGCCATGGCCTGCGGCTCTGGCGGGCAGGTCTCGAGCACCTTGCCGGCCGCACCGTCGGGCTGGACGGCGTCGTCGCCCAGCAGGCCAACTACCGCCGCTCCGGCTTCGCCTATGCCTGGCCCAACTTCCGCTTCGGCGGCAAGGTCGAGGGACGGCCGACAGCGACCTGCGCGACGCGCGCGACGTCCCCTTCGCCGATGTGGCACGGCTCGATCGCGGCCTGTTTCCAGCACCCCGGCCGGCATTCCTGGCCGCATGGCTGGCCGCCGAGGCGAGCCGGTCCCTGGCGCTCGTCGAGGACGGGCGGCTGCACGGGGCTGGGGACGATCCGGCGGTGCCGTGCGGGCTGCAAGGTCGGGCCGCTCTATGCCCCGGACGCGACCTCGGCCGAGCGCATCCTGCGGGCACTGGCCGCAACGGCGCCGGGCGAGGAGATCTATCTCGACGTCCCCGGCCCCAACCTCGCCGCCATGCGCCTCGCGCAGGCGCTGGGCCTGACGCAGCGCTTCGAGACCGCCCGCATGTACCAGGGCCCAGCCCCGGTCCTGCCGCTGGAGCGGATCTTCGGCATCACCACCTTCGAGCTCGGCTGAGCCCGGGATGCGCCGAACCTGCCCGGCATCATGGACGCGCCCCGTGCGGCGTGACGCCGCACGGGCGTTCCCGGACCACGGCATCGCCTCCCGCTTCATTCGGCCAGACCAAACGGACGCGACCTGCCGGTCGCCGGCGCGCTCTCGTATCCGTTGATGGCTGGGCCAGCGAAACCGCGGCGATCGGGCGCACGTCGCCGCAGCGGAGCGGATTTGTCTCAATCATAGGTTTTATCGGTAAAATTTTCGACGTTTTTTGCGCGCATTCTGCTTGCATTTTTGTCGCACATCGTGCTTAAGGGCGAGGCTAGTCAACTTTAACGTCATAAGCGTGATCCGGGTCGAACGTCTTTCGTGATGCGCGCCAACGATACGCCTCAGCAAAAGGCAACGCTTCGGCAAGGCCTTGAGTGGGACGGACAACAGGGTGTTGTCACCAATACGATTCGGGGATGCAATTTGGAGTATGCCATGGTGGCTGCAGCAAGGGTCCGTTCGTCTGGTGAGGCTACGCGCTCGCGTCCGCAGGACGTCGACCGCCATGTCGGCGCGCGCATGCGCGAGCGCCGCATCATGTTGGGTCTCACCCAGCAGCAGATGGCCGAACTGATCGGGGTCACGTACCAGCAGGCCCACAAGTACGAGAAGGGCATCAACCGCATCGCCGGCGGTCGCCTGTACCAGATCGCCAAGGCGCTGGGCGTCGACGTCAGCTACTTCTACGACGGCATCAGCGCCCACGCTGACGACTTCAAGCCGACGCCGCAGCAGCGGCTGTTGCTGGAGCTGGCGCGGAACTTCACGGCGTTGCCCAGCCGTCGCCATCAGGAGGCGATCTGCAACCTGGTCCGGGCGCTGGTCGATCCGAACGTCGCCGAACTGCCCGAGCTGGAGCTGGTCGCGACCGAGACCGGCCCGGAAGCAGCCTAGGCCCGACCTACTCCCCAGCCTCCTGCGCAAGCGTGTCGCCTTGGTCGCTCGCCAAGGTGATCGCTGCGCGCTAGCTCTGTACCAGCGCTGAGCGGTTGCTGGGTCGGACAGGCATGATCTCGGTCGATACCATCATCGTCGGCGGCGGGCCCGCCGGCTCGAGCTGCGCCTGGCGGCTGCGCCGGCACGGTGTCGACTGCCTCGTGCTCGACCGCGCCGAGTTTCCGCGGCCGAAGCTCTGTGCGGGTTGGGTGACCCCCAAGGTGCTGCGCGACCTGGAGCTGGCGCCCGACGAGTATCCGCTCAGTTTCTTGACCTTCGAGGCGCTGCGGCTCGCCTTCAAGGGTGTGGGCTTCACCTTGCGGACGGTCCAGCACTCGATCCGGCGGATCGAGTTCGACGCCTGGCTGCTCGCGCGCTCGGGCGCCACCGTGGCGACCCACAATGTCCGCCAGATCCGTCGCGACGGCGACTGGTACGTCCTGGACGAGGCCTATCGCTGCCGCCATCTGGTCGGTGCCGGGGGTACCAGGTGCCCGGTCCAGCGCGCCCTGTTCCGCGAGATCGCACCGCGCGACGAGGCGCTGCAGGCGGCCGTGCTGGAGGAGGAGTTCCCCTACGACTGGAACGACGGCACCTGCCGCCTGTGGTTCTTCGAGCGCGGCCTGCCCGGCTATGGCTGGTACGTGCCCAAGGCCGGCGGGCATCTCAATGTGGGCATCGGTGCCATGGCCCAGCAGCTCAAGGCCAAGCAGGACACGATCCGGCCGCATTGGCAGCGCCTGACGGACAAGCTCGCCACCGACGGCCTGGTGCGCGAGCGGGACTGGGACGCCGGCGGCTACACCTACTATCTGCGGCCCCGCCAGGACGTGGTCCGGCGCGACGAGGCCTTCCTCGTCGGGGATTCGGCCGGCCTGTCGACCCGCGACCTGTGCGAGGGCATCGGCCCGGCCGTGCGTTCGGGCCTGCTCGCGGCGGACGCGATCGCCACCGGCGGGACCTACGCGCTGGACCGGGTCCGGGCGCACTCGGTCAAGCAGAGCCTGGTGCGGCGTGGCCTCGACTGGGCCTTCTGCGGCCGCGCCTGACCGCCCTCACCTGACGGCTTGCCCCGCTGCCAGACTTCGTTATGCAGATCACCGTACCTGCCAGCCGGCGCGGTTCGCGTACAGGCGCGCCGCCGCCGATCCCGGGTCGTGACTGGGCCCGGGGCAAGACGAGTGCGCCGCACGCACCCGTCGCGCTTTTGGAGTAGACGCGCCAATGTCGGTGACCGTGGAAACGAGCCATGACGGCAATGGCGCGGAACATCACGCAGGCCACGGGACCAAGGCCGGCTTCTGGGCGCTGGCGCTGGGCTCGGTCGGCGTCGTCTACGGCGACATCGGCACCAGCCCGCTCTACGCCCTGCGCGAGGCGCTGCACCACGCCCAGGATGGCGGGGTCACGCGCGCGGAGGTGCTGGGGGTCACCTCGCTCCTCCTTTGGGCGCTGATCTTCATCGTCACCGGCAAGTACGTCCTGTTCCTCATGCGCGCCGACAATCACGGCGAGGGCGGCACGCTCTCGCTGATGGCGCTGGCCCAGCGGGCGCTCGGCCGGTCGACACCGGCGGTATTCCTGCTCGGCGTCGCGGGTGCGGCCCTGTTCTATGGCGACGCGCTGATCACCCCGGCGATCTCGGTCCTTTCCGCGGTCGAGGGCCTGAAGCTGGTGACGCCGGTGTTCGAGCCCTACGTGATCCCGGTGACCGTGGCGATCCTGCTCGCCCTGTTCGCGGCACAGCGGCACGGCACCGGCAAGGTGGCGGCCCTGTTCGGCCCGATCACGGCACTCTGGTTCCTCACCATGGCCGTGCTGGGGCTGTTGCACATCCAGGACGACATGGAGGTGTTCGCCGCATTCAACCCGGCCTATGCGATGAGCTTCCTGTTCTCGCACGGGGCCGTGGGCTTTGCCGTCCTGGGCAGCGTGTTCCTCGCCGTCACCGGCACCGAGGCGCTCTATGCCGACATGGGCCATTTCGGCCGCGCGCCGATCCAGACCGCGTGGGCCGGGCTGGTCTTCCCGTCGCTGGCGCTGAACTATCTCGGCCAGGGTGCGCTGGTGCTCAAGCACCCCGAGACCCTCGACCAACCCGTTCTTCCTGCTCGCACCCGACTGGGCGCTGCTGCCCGTCGTCATCTTCGCCACGGTCGCCACCGTGATCGCCAGCCAGGCGGTGATCACGGGTGCCTTCTCGGTCACGCAGCAGGCGATCCAGCTCGGCCTGCTGCCGCGGATGGAGATCCAGTACACCTCCGACGTGCATGCCGGGCAGATCTATCTGCCGGACGTCAACCGGCTGCTGCTGATCGGCATCCTGCTCCTGGTGTTCATGTTCCAGACCTCGAGCAACCTGGCCTCGGCCTACGGCATCGCGGTGACGGGCAGCATGACCGTCGACACGCTGCTTGGCCTTCGTCGTGGTCTGGAAGGCGTGGCGCTGGCCGCCGGTGCTGGCCGTGGCCTTCATCGTGCCGTTCCTGTTCGTCGACGGCGCCTTCCTGTTCGCGAACCTCGCCAAGGTGCTGGACGGCGGCTACGTGCCGCTGCTGATCGCCGTGGGCATCATCCTCGCCATGTGGACCTGGGTCCGCGGCATGCGGCTGATCTACCACAAGACCCACACCGGCCTGCCGCTGGTCGATCTGATCCGCCAGCTCGAGCGCAGCCCGCCGACGCGGGTGCCCAACACCGCGATCTTCCTGACCAGCGACCCCGACGTCGTGCCGACCGCGATGCTGCACAATCTCAAGCACAACATGGTCCTGCACGAGAACAACGTGGTCATGAACGTGCGCACGGCGACCATCCCGCGGGTCGACGACGAGGACCGGGTCAAGATCGAGCGCCTCTCGGACGATTTCAGCCGCGTGCAGCTGACCTTCGGCTACATGGAGACGCCCAACATTCCCAAGGCCCTGGTCCTGGCCCGCCGCCAGGGCCTCAAGTTCGACATCATGAAGACCTCGTTCTTCGTCGGCCGCCGCTCGATCAAGCCGGCGGCCAAGTCGGCCATGCCGCGCTGGCAGGACAATCTGTTCCTGTCGCTGGCCCGCCGCGCCACCAACGCCAGCGACTTCTTCAACATCCCGGCCGGGCGCGTGGTCGAGCTGGGCACGCTGGTGACGATCTGAGCACCGGCTCCGGGTGTCCCAGTCGCCCCCGGCCTGCTACATCCCGCCCATGCTGGCGCCCGTCACCAACCTCGCCGAGTACACGGTCACCGAGCTCGCCTTCTCGCTCAAGCGGACGGTGGAGGAGGCCTACGGGCTCCTGCGGGTCCGGGGCGAGCTCTCCGGCTTCAAGCGTGCGGCCTCGGGGCATCTCTACTTCACGCTGAAGGACGAGAAGGCCTGCATCGACGCCGTGGCCTGGCGCGGCTCGGTGCCGAAGCTGGCCTTCGAGCCGGCGGACGGGCTGGAGGTGATCTGCACCGGCCGGCTCACCACCTATCCGGGCCGCTCGAAGTACCAGCTGGTGGTCGAGCGGATCGAGCCCGCGGGCATGGGTGCGCTCATGGCCCTGCTCGAGGAGCGCCGCAAGGCGCTGGCGGCCGAGGGCCTGTTCGATGCCGCCCGCAAGCGGCCCCTGCCCTTCCTGCCCGAGGTCGTGGGCGTGGTGACCTCGCCCACCGGCGCGGTCATCCGCGACATCCTGCACCGGCTCGCGGACCGCTTCCCGCGCCGGGTCCTCGTCTGGCCGGTGCTGGTCCAGGGCGAGGGTGCCGCCGCCCAGATCGCGGCCGCGATCCGTGGCTTCAGCGCCCTGCCCGCCGGCGGCGCGGTGCCGCGCCCGGACGTGGTGATCGTGGCGCGCGGCGGCGGCTCGATCGAGGACCTGTGGGCGTTCAACGAGGAGGTCGTCGTCCGCGCCGCCGCGGAGTGCGGCATCCCGCTGATCTCGGCGGTCGGCCACGAGACCGACACCACCCTGATCGACCACGTCGCCGACCGCCGCGCGCCCACGCCCACCGCGGCGGCGGAGATGGCGGTGCCCGTGCGGCGCGAGCTGGTGCTGCAGGTCGACGATCTCGGCGGGCGGCTGCGTCATGGCGCAGCGCAGCGGGTCGACCAGCTGCGCCAGCGGGTGGACGGCCTCGCACGCGGCCTGCCCCGGCCGGAGATGCTGCTCGGCCTCGCGGCCCAGCGCCTGGACGACCTGGGCGAGCGGCTGCGCCTGCGCAGCCCCGCCGAGCTGGTCCTGGCCCAGCGCGAGCGGCTGGGCACGCGCCATGCCCGGCTGGCCGAGCTGATCGGCGACCGCCTGCGCCGCAGCCGCGGCGACCTCGTCGCCCAAGGGGCGACGGCTGGCGCCGGAGCTGCTGACGGGGCGGCTCGACCAGCTGCGGCCCAGGCTCGACCGCGAGCAGGCGGCCCTGGCGCAGGCCATCGGCGTGACCCTCGACCGGCTCGGCCGGGCGCTGGCGGCGTCGGCCGGCCAGCTCGAGGCCCTGAGCCATGCGCGGGTGCTGGAGCGGGGCTACGCCATCGTGCGCGGCCGGGTCAGCGGGCACGTCGTGCCGCGCCTCGCGGCGCTTGGCGGCGAGACCGAGCTCGACATCCTGTTCGCCGACGGCGAGCTCGCCGTGCGCCGGGCCGACAAGGCGCGCGGGCGCTCGCCGCGCGGGGGCCCCGACCAGGGCAGCCTGCTGTGAGCGCTGCGGAGCGGGGCATCGACCGCCTGCTGGCGGTGATGCGGCGGCTGCGCGACCCCGCGACCGGCTGTCCGTGGGACATCGAGCAGAGCTTCGCCACCATCGCACCCTACACGATCGAGGAGGCCTACGAGGTCGCCGACGCGATCGCGCGCGAGGACTGGGACGCCCTGCCGGGCGAGCTCGGCGACCTGCTCCTGCAGGTGGTCTACTACACGCAGATGGGTGCCGAGGCGGGCCGCTTCGACTTCGACGCCGTGGCGCACGGCATCGCCGACAAGATGATCGGGCGACACCCGCACGTCTTCGGCGCCGAGGAGGTCGCGGGCAGCGCGGCACTGCGGACGATCTGGGAGGAGCGCAAGGCCGCCGAGCGCGCGCGCAAGGGCGGCGATCCCAGCGTCCTGGCCGACGTGCCGATCGGCTTTCCCGCGCTCACCCGGGCGCTCAAGCTGCAGAAGCGGGCGGCCCGGGTCGGCTTCGACTGGGGTGCGGCGGCTCCGATCCTGGCCAAGGTCAAGGAGGAGATCGCCGAACTCGAAGACGCGCTCGCCCGTGACCTGCCCGCCGAGGAGCGCGAGCTGGAGCTGGGCGATCTCCTCTTCACGATCGTCAACCTCGCCCGCCATCTCGACATCGATCCCGAGGCGGCGCTGCGGGCGACCAACGCCAAGTTCGAACGCCGCTTCCGCGCCATCGAGGCGGCGGCCGCCGCCCAGGGCCGCGAGGTCGCCGCGATGACCCTGGACGAGCTCGAGACCCTGTGGGTCGCGGCCAAGCTCGCGGAGCGGACCGGCTAGGTCCGCCCTAACGGCGCCTGTGCGAATGCCCACAGCCGGTCCCAGCCTTCCGACCTAGTCTCCCACCCGATCGCCGCCGGCATCTCGCCCATCGCGGCGCCGACCGGGCAGGACCGATGTCGAACATCGCCGGCAAGGCCTACGCCATGAACGTCGTCACGCCGGTCCGGCCGTGGCTGACCTGGCTGCAGCACCTGATCTTCATGTACAGCCGGTGCATGCCCGCCACGCTCGGCGGCCTGCTGGGCCTCAAGCTCATCCACTTCGCCCGCTGGGTGATGATCCGCCGGGACCAGTGGCCCGATCTGGGCCAGGGCAAGCCGGATGTGCGCAACGACTACATGCTGTTCTGCAGCAACTTCAACGGCACCTGGGATCAGTACATCGACGCCTTCTCCGACGGCATTCCCGATGGGCTGGACATGTTCTGGTACACCAGCACCAAATACCCGCACTCGATCCCGATCTCGTCCTTCAAGAGCTACATCAGCCACAACCAGATCGACACCAACTACTACTACAACGCCACGCCGGGCTCCGCACAGCGCGACATCAAGCGCGCCCTGCGCCTGCTGGCCGCTCTGCGGCGCCTCGAGACCGCGCATGGCCAGGGCGACGCCGCTGCCTTCGCCGCCGCCTATCGGCGCGAGCTGACCGGCGCCGACGGCCGGACCGGCGTGCAGAACTGCCTGGGCTCACCCGGGGCGGCACCCGCGGCATCGGTCGCCACGCGCGACGCCGACGTCAACCGGCGCCGCTACCTGTCCGCTCGCGCCGCGGCCCCTGGGGCCTGATGGAGGCCGACATGCCAAACTTCGACGGCGGTCACTACTTCCTCACCGTTCTGGCGCCGATCCGCGAGGATGCCGAGTACGATCCCGCCACCAAGGGCGTCCGCTCGCACCGGCACCTGCTGATGCAGGCGCTGGCCACGATGCCTCTGTCGGAGATCACCGACCACTCGGCGGACGTGGCCACGCCAGCGAGCCCGTTCGCGCGCACCGACTGCACGCACCTCGCCCGCTTCGTGGTGATCGACGATCCGGCCTACAACGGGCGGCAATCGGGCGATTCCCTCCTGGGCAAGCTCCCGTTCTGGCCGTTTTCCGGGGGCGACAAGCTGGTGGCCCAGCCGGTCGACCGGCTGGGGACCTCCTACCTGCTGTTCGCCGCCGACTTCGACGCGCCGGACGGCAGCGAGGCCTCGCTGCGGCGCTACACCGACACGCTCTGGCACCACATGGCGCCGGAGCTGACGGCGCTGTTCCGCCACTGCGTCGGCTTCGCGGGCAATCCCGGCGCGGAGGACTTCTTCCGCTACGTGCGGCGCTGCCAGATCGAGACCACGATGCCGTTCAACGACTACTGGACCGGGCCGCTGCCGGTGCCGAACGGACAGCGCTGGCTCGTGGGCGGCCTTGCCGCCAGCGTGCTCGCGGCCGCCGTCGCCGCGCTGGTTCTGAGCTGGGCGCTGTTCCTGCCGGTGCTGGCACTCGGCCTCTACATCCTCTACCGCGCGATCCTCGCGGTCGGGGCGCGGCCGTTCCCGACCGCACCCGGCTCGGATCTGCCGACCGTGCTGAAAGCACTCTATCTCCAGCGCCAGTTCACCCGCTTCGCGCTCGACCACCAGGATGCCGACGCCGACCGGCTGCACGCCGCGTTCGGCCGCTTCCTGCGCGAGCACGTGCCGGGCAGCCTGGACGGCCCGGCCACGCAGGCGCCGGGCGTCATTCCCCTGCCCGGCGGCGGAGTGCGGCCATGACGCTGCTCGACGATCCCGACATCCAGGGCAACATCCACCGCCCCTATGGCCGCTACGGCTTCCCGCACACGCGCCACCTGTTCTTCCACGTCGCCGCCGGTGGCGACGGTGCCGCGGCCGGACGGCGCTTCGTCGAGGATCTCCGCTTGCGGGTGACCTCGGCCGCACCCTGGCCCACCGAGTACGGCCCGGCCGGGCAGCCCGTGGTCGACAAGCCGCTGGTGACGCTGAACGTCGGCTTCACCTGGTGGGGGCTGCTGGCGCTGGGCGTGCCGCTGCCGACCCTGCGCATGATGCCCGACGAGTTCATCCAGGGCATGGCGCAGCGCAAGGAGATCGTCGGCGACATCGGCCGCAGCGATCCCGAGCACTGGGACCCGATCTGGTGGGACTCGGTGCGGCAGGAGAGCAGCACGGGTCCATGTCTGGGTGTCCCTCAGCGCCCAGGGCCGCCTGCGCGACGCCAGCCTGCCCGTCGAGCAGCTCGAGGAGTGGACCGCGTGGCTGCTCGCGCGCGCCGAGGCCAGCGGCGGCCATGTGCGGCTGCTGCGCGGCCACCGGGGCCACGCCGAGGGTGCCTGGCAGGATTCGGCCGCGGTGATGCAGACGCTCGCCAATGGCGACGTGGTCCCGACGGCCAGGGAGCATTTCGGCTTCAACGACGGCATCGGCGATCCGGTGTTCGCGGGCCAGCACGCCGCGCAGACCGAGCGAGGCGCGGTGATCGGCAACGGCAAGCTGGTCCCGGGCCGCCGCGGTGCCGCAGCCTCCTGGCAGCCGCTGGCGACGGGCGAGTTCATCCTCGGCCACGCCGACGAGGCGCAGGAGCTGCCGACCACGGCGGCACCGGCCCGGCTGATGCGCAACGGGACCTTCATGGCCTGGCGCAAGCTGCACCAGAACGTCGGCAGCTTCCGCCGCAGCATCGGCGAGCAGGCGCGCCGTTACCAGACGGTGGCGGGCATTGCCGACGAGGAGGAGGCGCGCGAGACCCTGATGGCGAAGATGGTCGGGCGATGGACCAGCGGCGTGCCCATGGTCACGGCACCGACCTGGGCCGAGCACCAGGCGCTGCTCGCGCGTTTTCCCGATCCCGCCGCCCGCGCCCGCGATCCCGAGTTCATGCGGATCCTCACCGATTTCCGCTACGGCGACGATGTCGAGGGCCTGCGCTGCCCCGTGGCAGCGCACGTCCGCCGCGCCCATCCCCGCGACATGCTGGATCGCGAGCTGGGGCGCGACGGCACGGCCCTGACCAACCGCCGCCGCATCCTGCGGCGCGGCCTGCCCTACGGCACGACGACCGACGACGACACCGGCGAGCACGGCGTGGTCATGATGGCGCTCTGCGCCAGCCTGTTCCGGCAGTTCGAGTTCATCCAGCAGCAGTGGCTGCACTACGGGCTGGACTTCGACGTCGGCAACGACACCTGCCCGATCGTCGGCAACCGGTCCGGAGCGGCCAAGTTCGTCGTCGCCGCCAGCCCCGAGAGCGGACGCCTGCCCTTCATCGCCGCCGACCTGCCGCAGTTCGTCGAGACCCGCGGCGGCGACTATTTCTTCGTGCCGAGCCTGACCGCGCTGCGCATGATCGCCATGGGCACGATCGACCCGACCTGAAGGCCCCGGGCGCCACGGGGCGGGACCGGGCCGCGGCCGCCTGCTAGAGTGCGGCCATGTCCGACCTGTTCGCCCCCCTGGAGCCCGAGCCTGCCGCGGGTCCGCAGCGCAGCGATGCCGACCGGCCGCTGGCCGACCGCCTGCGGCCGCGCGCCCTGGGCGAACTCGTCGGCCAGGAGCAGCTGCTGCGGCCGGAGGCGCCGCTGGCGCGGATGCTCGAGCGCGGCCGGCTGGCCTCGCTGATCCTGTGGGGGCCGCCGGGCTGCGGCAAGACCACGCTGGCCCGCCTGCTCGCCAGGGAGGTGGGCGAGCCCCTGATGGCGCTGTCGGCGGTGATGGCGGGTGTGGCCGACCTCAGGAAGAGCTTCGAGGAGGCCAAGAAGCACCGGGCGCGCGGGCGGCGGCCGATCCTGTTCATCGACGAGATCCACCGCTTCAACCGCACCCAGCAGGACGGGCTCCTGCACGAGGTCGAGGACGGCACCGTGACGCTGATCGGTGCCACCACCGAGAACCCGTCCTTCGCGCTCACCCCGGCCCTGATCTCGCGCAGCCACGTGCTGGTGCTGGAGCGGCTGGCCGACGCGGCCCTGCTCACCCTGCTCGAGCGCGCCGAGGCGGCGCTGGGCCACGCGCTGCCGCTTGGACGGTACCGCCCGTGCGCGCCTGGCCGAGCTCGCCGACGGCGACGGGCGCTACCTTCTGAACCTGGTCGAGACCCTGACCGACCTGCCGCCCGAGCCCGTGCTCGACGCCGGGGCGCTGGCCGACGTCCTGCAGCGCCGGCTGCCGGTCTACGACAAGGGCCAGGAAGCGCACTACAACCTGATCAGCGCGCTCCACAAATCGGTGCGCGGCTCCGACCCGGACGCGGCGCTCTACTGGCTGACCCGCATGCTCCAGGGCGGCGAGGACCCGCGCTACCTCGCCCGGCGGCTGGTGCGCATGGCGATCGAGGACATCGGGCTCGCCGATCCGCAGGCGCTGCTCCTGACCCGGGCGGCGGCCCAGACCTTCGAGCAGCTGGGCTCGCCCGAAGGCGAGCTGGCGCTGGTGCAGGCGACGCTCTACCTGGCGCTGGCGCCGAAGTCGAACGCGGCCTACGTCGCCTATGGCGAGGCACAGCGCGCGGCGCGCGAGCACGGCTCGCTGCCCCCGCCCCTGCACATCCGCAACGCGCCCACCGGGTTGATGAAGCGGCTGGGCTACGGGCGCGACTACGCCTACGACCACGACGCGCCGGAGCGGTTCTCCGGCCAGGACTATTTCCCCGACGGCATGGCGCGGCAGCGCTACTACGAACCGACCGGCGAGGGTTTCGAGCAGGAGCTGGCGGAGCGCGTGGCGCGGCTCGACCGGCTGCGGGCGCAGAGGAAGGCATGAGCCAGGTCAGCCACGTCGAGGTGAAGGCGGAGGAGGATGGCTGGCGGTTCGACCGCTGGGCCAAGGCCCACTATCCGACGCTGGCCTTCGGCCAGCTGCAGAAGCTGTGCCGGACCGGCCAGTTCCGGCTCGACGGCAAGCGGATCGAGTCCAATGCCCGGCTGGCGCCGGGCCAGCTGATCCGGGTGCCCCCTCTCGGCGAGCTCCCGGCGGCACCGCCCAAGGCCGGCAAGCGCCCGCTCGCACCGCACGACGCGGCCCTGATCCGCAGCCTGGTCGTCTACCAGGACGAGCGGCTGATCGCGCTCAACAAACCCGCCGGCCTCGCGGTCCAGGGCGGCAGCGGCACCACCCGCCATGTCGACGGGCTCCTGGAGGCCCTGGCCAACAAGAAGGGCGAGCGTCCGCGGCTGGTGCACCGGCTGGACCGGGACACCTCGGGCCTGATGGTGGTGGCGCGGACCGCGGCTGCCGCGCGCGAGCTCGCCTTCGCCTTCCAGCAGCACAAGGTGCGCAAGCTCTACTGGGCGATCCTGCTCAAGGGCCCGGAGCGCAATCTGGGCCTGATCGACCTGCCGCTGGCCAAGGCCGGGCCCGCCGGCCAGGAGAAGATGCGCCATCTCGACCATGACGACGACACCGACGGCTCGGGGCGCAATGCGCGCACGCGCTTCATGGTCCTGGCCCGGGCCGGCAAGGTCGCGGCCTGGACCGGCCTGATGCCGCTCACCGGGCGCACCCACCAGCTGCGCGCCCACGCCGCGCTGATCGGCTGCCCGATCATCGGCGACGGCAAGTATGGCGGCAAGCCGGCGCACCCGACCGGGGCGCCCAAGGGCCTGATGCTGCACGCGCGCGAGCTCGAGCTGCCCGCACCGGGCCGCGGGCACCTGCTGCTGCGGGCCGATCCGCCCCCGCACTTCAAGGAGGGCCTGCGCTGGCTCGGGCTCTACGACCCGGAACTGCCCGGCGGCAGTCTGGACGAGTGGTCGGACTGAGCGATCATGCCGGGGGCCGCCCTCACGCGACCTGCCGGCCGGCGATCGGTGGTCCCTTCCTTGACAAATCAATCTGTAAGACGTATGTTCTTACGACATGGTTGGCCTCGGACAGGATCGATCGCCATGGCTGACGTGACCGAGACGGAGGCGCGTCTCACCCGACACGGCAACAGCACCGGCCTCGTGCTTGCGCGCGAGGTGCTGGACGCCGCGGGAATGGAGCGCGGCGACGGTGTGGTGATCCGCGCTGAGCCCGGAAAGGTGACGGTCGAGAAGGCGGACACCGTCCACAGCCGGGCGATGGCCGCCTATCGCGAGTTTGCCGCACGCTACAAGGTGGCGTTGCGGGCGCTGGCGAAGTGACGATCGAGTGGATCGAGCTGCCAACCGTTCTGGCCATCCACGCCGACCAGATCGCGGAGAACGGCGGTGCTCCGGGCGTTCGCGACGAGAGTCTCCTGCGGTCGGCGCTGGCTCGGCCACAGAACCTCGCCGCCTACGAACCCGGTGCGGGGCTGCATCGGCTTGCGGCATCATATGCGTTCGGACTGGTCCGTAACCACGGCTTCGTGGATGGCAACAAGCGGGTAGCTCTGGCCACTGCCGGCGTGTTCCTGATGATCAACGGCCAACGCCTGGACGCAACCGAGCGCGAGGTGGAGCGGATGACGGTTGGACTAGCCGCCGGCGAAATCGGTGAAGCCGATTACGCTGCTTGGATCGAGCGGAACATGGTGCCGCTCGAGCAATGAACCGATGAAGCTGATCGTCTTCGACTGCGACGGCACGCTGGTCGACAGCCAGGCCACCATCGTCGCCTGTGCCCAGGCGGCGTTCCAGGCCGAGGGCCTGGCGCCGCCGCGGGCGGAGGCGATCCGCCGGATCGTCGGCCTGTCCCTGGTCGAGGCGGTGCTCGAGCTGATGGACGAGCCCGATCCGGCCGCAGCACCACGGCTGGCCGAGCACTACAAGGCGGCCTTCCTGGAGCATCGCGCCAGCCCCGGGTTCCACGAGCCGCTGTTCCCGGGCACGCGCGCGCTGCTGGACGATCTGCTGGCGCGGGACTTCGTGCTCGGCGTCGCCACCGGCAAGGCCATGCGGGGCTTGCGCTTCGTGCTCGAGCATCACGGCCTGGAGCGGCACTTCACCACGCTCCAGACCGCGGATCTCCATCCCAGCAAGCCGCATCCGGCGATGCTCGAGGCGGCGATGGCGGAGACCGGGCTGCCGCCCGCCGCCACCATGCTGATCGGCGACACCACCTACGACATCCTGATGGCGCGGGCCGCGGGTGCCATGCCGGTGGGCGTGAGCTGGGGCAACCACGCGCCCGAGGAACTGACGGCGGCCGGTGCCGCCACGGTGCTGGACCGGTTCGAGGAGCTGCACGCGCTGCTACCGACGCGCGATAATTGATCTAGCGCAACGCGGCCCAGCCGAATCCTGTGCATCCTTCATCCTGGGGGGCGGGCCCCGGGAGGTTGGTGATGGTGGCGGCACGCTACGTGCGCTGGTTTTCCGAGCTGTCGATCGGCGACGTTGCCCTGGTCGGCGGCAAGAATGCGAGCCTGGGCGAGATGTACCGCGAGCTCGTGCCCCTGGGCGTGCCGGTGCCGGACGGCTTTGCCGTCACCGCCGCCGCCTACCGCGACGCGCTGGAGCGGGTGGGCGCCTGGTCGGCACTCCATGCCGAGCTGGACGGGCTCGACAAGACGGACGTGACGGCGCTGGCGCGCGCCGGCGGGCGCTGCCGCGAGATCGTCTACGGTGCCGGGCTCACCGCGGAGATGGAGGCCGAGATCCTGGCCGCCTACCGCCGCATGCGCGAGCTCTATGGCGAGGGGCTGTCGGTGGCGGTCCGCTCCTCGGCCACGGCCGAGGACCTGCCGACCGCGAGCTTCGCCGGCCAGCACGACACCTACCTCAACGTGCGCGGCGACCGGGCGCTCCTGGACGCGGTCCGCCGCTGCCAGGCTTCGCTGTTCACCGATCGCGCGATCTCCTACCGCACCGACCAGGGCTTCGACCATTTCCAGGTGGCGCTGTCGGTGGCGGTGCAGAAGATGGTGCGCTCGGACCTCGCCAGTGCCGGGGTCATGTTCTCGATCGACACCGAGACCGGCTACGAGGACGCCGTGTTCATCACCGGCGCCTGGGGCCTGGGCGAGAACGTGGTGCAGGGTGCGGTCGACGTCGACGAGTTCTACGTCCACAAGCCGACCTACCGGTCCGGCAGCCGCTGCGTGCTGCGCCGCGTGCTCGGCTCGAAGAAGGTCAAGATGGTCTACGCCGAGGGCCGGACCCGCGAGCCGGTGCTCAACAAGGTCACCAGTGCCGAGGAGCGGCGGCGGTTCTGCCTCGACGACGCCCAGGTGCTGGAGCTGGCCGGTCACGCGATCCGGATCGAGGACCACTACGGCGCCAAGGCCGGCCGGCCGATGCCCATGGACATGGAGTGGGCGCTCGATGGCGTGGACGGGCGGCTCTACATCGTGCAGGCGCGGCCCGAGACCGTGGCCTCGCAGCAGCGCGGCGGCACGGTCCAGGAATACACCATGCGCGGCACCGGGCCGGTGCTCGCCACCGGCCGGGCGGTCGGCACCAAGGCGGCCACCGGGGCGGCGCGGCTGATCGTGGACGCCCGCCATCTCAGCGAGTTCCAGGACGGCGAGGTGCTGGTGGCCGACACCACCACACCCGACTGGGAACCGGTGATGAAGCGGGCCGCGGCCATCGTCACCAACCGCGGCGGGCGCACCTGCCATGCCGCCATCGTCGCGCGCGAGCTGGGCATCCCGGCCGTGGTCGGTGCCGACGGCGCCACGGCCACGGTGCCGAAGGGTGCCACGGTGACCGTGTCCTGCGCGGAGGGCGACGTCGGCCGGGTCTACCAGGGGGCCGTGCCGTTCGACGTGGCCACCATCGATCTCGCCGGCATCGAGCGGCCGCAGACCGACATCATGATCAATCTGGGCAATCCCGAGCTGGCCTTTTCCCTCTCCCACCTGCCGGCCGACGGGGTGGGCCTGGCAAGGCTGGAGTTCATCGTCACCGAGTACATCAAGGCCCACCCGATGGCCCTGCTCCATCCCGAGCGCATCGCCAGCGACACGGCGCGGCGCGAGATCGAGGCCATGCTGGTGGGCTGGCCGTCGGGGGCGGAGTTCTTCGTCACCCGCCTCTCCGAGGGCGTGGGCACCATCGCCGCCGCCTTCTGGCCGCGGCCGGTGATCGTGCGCCTGTCGGACTTCAAGACCAACGAGTACGCCGCACTCCTGGGCGGGGCCGCGTTCGAGCCGCGCGAGGAGAACCCGATGATCGGGTTCCGCGGCGCCTCGCGCTACGCGCACCCCGCCTACCGCGAGGGCTTCGCGCTCGAATGCGCCGCCATGCGCCGGGTGCGCACCGACATGGGCCTGACCAACCTGAAGCTGATGATCCCGTTCTGCCGCCGGCTCGACGAGGCCGACCGGGTGCTGGCGGCCATGGCCGAGGAGGGCCTGCGCCGCGGCGAGGACGGGCTCGAGATCTACGTGATGTGCGAGATCCCGGCCAACGTCATCCTGATCGACCGGTTCGCGGAGAAGTTCGACGGCTTCTCGATCGGCTCCAACGACCTGACCCAGCTCACGCTGGGCGTGGATCGCGACAGCCAGATGGTGGCGTTCGACTTCGACGAGCGCGACCCGGCGGTGACCGAGTTCCTCCGCCAGGCGGTGGAGGGTGCCAAGCGCAACGGCCGCCACAGCGGGATCTGCGGGCAGGCGCCGTCGGACTACCCGGAGGTCGCCCGATTCCTGGTCGAGCACGGCATCAACTCGGTGAGCGTCACGCCGGACGTGCTGCTGCGGACGGTCGAGCACGTCCGCGCGGCCGAGCGTGAGATGGGCCGCCCGCCTCGCGCTTGAACCACGCGCCGGCGGCCCTATTCAGTTAGCGGTCGCCGCGAACGGCCGGAGCCGCATGAAACGCTTCTACACCACCGCCGCCGTCGGCGAGGCCGACGGCGGCTGGACCGTCCACCTCGACGGCCGGCCGATGCGCACGCCGGCCCGCAAGGTCCTGGTCATGCCGACGCTGGCCCTGGGCGGGGCCGTCGCGGCGGAATGGCAGGCGCAGGAGACGGTGATCGACACCCAGGCCATGCGGCTGACGCGGCTGGCGACGACCGCGGTCGACCTCATGCCGGAGCGGCGCGGCGACGCCATCGCCGAGGCCGTGGACTATGCCGGCACCGACCTGCTCTGCTACCGCGCCACGAACCCGGCCTCGCTGGCGGCCCGCCAGGAAGCAGCCTGGCAGCCTTGGCTCGACTGGGCCGAGCGCCGCTTCGACGCGCGGCTCCTGACCTCTGCCGGGGTCATGCCGACGCGCCAGGACGAGGTGGCGCTGCGCAGCCTGCGCGCCGCGGTCGAGCGCCTGGACGACTGGCGGCTGGTGGGCCTGCACGCGGCCGACCACCGCCACGGGCTCGCTGGTGCTCGGGCTGGCGATCGAGGCCGGCGACCTCGGGGCCGAGGCGGCCTTTGCCACGTCGCTGCTCGACGAGCTGTTCGAGATCGAGCAGTGGGGCGAGGACGCCGAGCAGGTAGCACGCCATGCGCGCCTGCGTGCGGACCTGCACGCGACGGAGCGCTTCCTGGCGCTGCTGCGCTAGGCGGGCTTGCCGGCCAGCACGACGTAGGCCCGCGCGATCAGGCTGCCCGCGGCCACGCTGGCGATCAGGTTGACCAGCGCCTGCAGGACGAAGCCGCTGACCACGGCCACGACCGCACCCTCGCCGGCCGCCTCGAGCGCGGCCTGGAGCAGGGCGGCGATCATGCCGAGGAGCGCGAGCCCGGCGGTGAGCAGCAGGAGGGCTGCCAGCAGCTTGAGGCCATGGCCGCTGGTCAGCCGCCACGAGCGGGCGAACGACATGGCGCGGTCGTCGACGCTGACCGCCGGCAGCACCAGGATGAAGCGCAAGATCAGAAGGACGCCGAGCAGGAAGCCCGCGACGGTGAGCGCGATGCCGGCGGGGCCGATGGCGAACGCGGTGGCGCCGGTCGGGTCGGGGCCGACCAGGCCCAACGCGTAGGCCAGGGCGAAGCCCGCCAGGATCGGCGCGGCACAGAGCAGGCTGATCACGATGCTCCACAGGAGATAGCGCGCCACGCGGCCGCTGAGCGGGGCGATGCCGGACAAGGGCTCGCCCAAGACGACGTGGCGCTGCCAGCAGACGGTGCAGGCGAGCACCGCGATGCCGGTCAGCACCGAGGCGGTGCCGGGCCCCAGCGCCAGGGCCAGGCTGCCGGCGAGGCCGGGCCCCGCCAGGGCGAGGCCGAGTGCCGCGCAGGCGGCCGCGAGCGCGTAGTAGGGCCAGGCGATCCGGGCGAGCCCGCCGAGATTGCCCAGGACGTCGCGCCAGGCGAAGCCGAGCAGGCCCAGCACCGTCAGGCTCGCGGTTGGCGGCATTCCCTCTCCCCTTGCGCCGATGGCGGGGCAGCCTGCGGCAGGGCGGGCGCGGAGACAAGCAGCGCCATTTGCCGCGCGGAGCGCGGTTTGCGGTGCAGCAGGGAGCATGCTACCGGACCGTCACAATCCAAGGGCACGGAGAGCGCGCGGTGCAGGAGATCCTCGACCAGCTGGATGCCAAGCGCGCGGCGGCCCGTCTCGGCGGCGGCGAGCGGCGGATCAAGGCCCAGCACGACCGCGGCAAGCTCACCGCCCGCGAGCGGATCGAGCTGCTCCTCGACCCCGATTCGTTCGAAGAGTCCGACATGTTCGTCGAGCACCGCTGCACCGAGTTCGGCATGGCCGAGCAGAGCGTGCCCGGCGACGGCGTGGTCACCGGCCAGGGTACCATCAACGGCCGGCTGGTGTTCGTGTTCAGCCAGGACTTCACCGTGTTCGGCGGCTCGCTCTCCGAGGCGCATGCCGAGAAGATCTGCAAGATCATGGACCGGGCGATCCAGCTGGGTGCGCCGGTGATCGGCATCAACGATTCGGGCGGTGCGCGTATCCAGGAAGGCGTGGCGTCGCTCGCCGGCTACGCCGAGGTGTTCATGCGCAACGTGCTGGGCAGCGGCGTCGTCCCCCAGATCAGCCTGATCATGGGCCCCTGTGCCGGCGGTGCGGTCTACTCGCCCTCGATGACCGACTTCATCTTCATGGTCCGCGACAGCTCCTACATGTTCGTTACCGGGCCAGAAGTGGTGCGCACGGTGACCAACGAGAGCGTGACCCAGGAGGAGCTGGGCGGAGCCACGACGCACACCGCGCGCTCGGGCGTGGCCGACCTCGCCTTCGACAACGACATCCAGTGCCTGCACGAGGTCCGGCGCTTCGTCGACTTCCTGCCCTTGAACAACCGCGAGAAGCCGCCGGTGCGCCCGACCGGGGACGAAGCCGACCGGCTCGACTTCTCGCTCGACACCCTGGTGCCGCCGAACCCGAACCGGCCCTACGACATGAAGGAGCTGATCACCAAGGTCGTGGACGAGGGCGACTTCTTCGAGCTCAAGCCGGACTTCGCCAAGAACATCATCACCGGGCTGGCGCGGATCGAGGGCTCGACCGTCGGCATCGTCGCCAACCAGCCCATGGTGCTGGCCGGCTGCCTCGACATCGACAGCTCGCGCAAGGCAGCACGCTTCGTGCGCTTCTGCGACTGCTACAACATCCCGATCGTCACCTTCGTCGACGTGCCGGGCTTCCTGCCGGGCACCGCACAGGAATATGCCGGGATCATCGAGCACGGGGCGAAGCTGCTCTACGCCTTCGCCGAGGCCACCGTGCCGAAGGTGACGGTGATCACGCGCAAGGCCTATGGCGGCGCCTACGTGGTCATGGCCAGCAAGCACCTGCGCGGCGACGTCAACTATGCCTGGCCCACGGCCGAGATCGCCGTCATGGGCCCCAAGGGGGCGGTCGAGATCATCTTCCGCAGCGACCTCGGCGACCCGGCCGCGATCGAGGCCCGCACCCAGGAATACCGCGAGCGCTTCGCCAACCCGTTCATCGCCGCCAACCGCGGCTTCGTCGACGACGTGATCATGCCCCACGGCACGCGGCGCCGCGTCGCCCACTCCCTGCGCTGGTTGGCCAACAAGAAGACGGAGAACCCGTGGAAGAAGCACGGGAACATTCCGCTGTAGGCCGATGCTATTGACGTCCGAGCAAGAGATGGCACCGATCGAATCTGTTTCCGCAGGGATCATCTCCGACCTCGCCAATGCTCTTTTCGATCGGCCGGTCATGAGCAATCTCGCCCGTCCGCTGTATGTCGAGCGCTTGGTCTTGGCTGCCCTCGGGCCATCATGGACGCATGTGGGAGCGGACTGGGCCGGCTGGGATCTCGAGGACGTGCGCGGCGCACGTATCGAGGTCAAGCAATCCGCGGCTCGCCAGACCTGGACAGATGGACCCACGAGGCTCGGTAGTCCGACGAGGCCGGTCTTCGATATTGCGTCACGAACCGGCTACTACGCCGACGGCGGGAGCAGATGGGCCGCGGGGGTAGCGCGGCCCGCCGATCTTTATGTTTTCGCGTGGCATCCCGTATTCGATGTTCAGCTGGTGGACCATCGCGATCCACGCCAGTGGCAGTTCTTCGTCGTTCTGGAAAGCAATCTGCCGCTGCAAAAGACCCTAGGCCTCAAACCACTACAGGCCCTGGCCCGGCCCTCGGCATACGACGAACTCGCAGAAGAAGTTGCAAGCTTGCTGCGTCCTGATGTGAAGCTAAAGGCAAGTATATGTCCAGGTCCACAAATCTCCTGAGGCCACAACCTGTACGGCCAAACAAGAAGACGGCAATCGTCCGACCTTCGATGAACATCGAATGCAGCGATTCCTAGATCGGTCGGCCGTCACATTGCGGACGCGATGGACAACACTCGATCCTTGACACGCAAGCTAGTCGAGCACTTCAGCTCCCGGCCGCCGCGCTCAGCCGCAGGTTCTGGATCCGGCGCTCCGTCAGCTGGGCGCGCATGCGCAGGATCAGGACCGTGACGAAGTAGAGGTGGAACACCACCACCATGGTCAGCAGCGGCCAGAGCATGGCCGGGTCGAGCTTCGGGCCGTCCATGCGGATGATGCTGGCGGGCTGGTGCAGGGTGTTCCACCAGTCGACCGAGAACTTGATGATCGGCAGGTTGACCACGCCCACCAGCGCCAGGATCGAGGCGGCGCGCGCCCCGCGGGCCGGGTCCTCGAAGGCGTCGTGGAGCGCCATGTAGCCGAGATAGAGGAAGAACAGGATCAGGACCGAGGTCAGGCGCGCGTCCCAGACCCACCAGGTGCCCCACATCGGCTTGCCCCAGATCGAGCCGGTGATCAGGGCGATGGCGGTGAACACGGCCCCGATGGGTGCGGCGGCACGGGCGGCGACCTCGGCCAGCGGATGGCGCCAGATCAGGCCCACGGCACTGCCGACCGCCACGCAGAGGTAGCCCGCCATCGCCATCCAGGCCGCTGGCACGTGGACGTACATGATCCGGTAGGCCTGGCCCTGCTGGTAGTCGGGCGGTGCGATCACGAGCGCGAGCAGCAGGCCGATCGGCGCCAGGATCGCCGTGCCCCAGGCGGCCCAGGGATAGACCGCGTCGGCGATCTTCTGGAATCGGAGCGGGTTGGCATAAGCGTGCAGGGAACTGGTTGCCATCCGATCACCGCCTGTTCGAGGTCCGGCCGGGACGCTGCTGTCCGTGTGACCCGCAGCACCAGCGCCCACGGCGACGCCGGCCATCCTGGCGCCGGATATAGAGCGGCACCGGCATGGGCGCCATTGCCCAGTCATGTCCTGGAGCGCAGGAAGCGCTGCTCCATGACTTCGCGGCCCCATCGTGATCCGGGATGCTCCTCCACCAGCACAAATCCGTGGCTTTCGTAGAGGTGCCGGGCAGCGTCGAGGCCACGAAAGGTCCACAGCACGATGCGCGGCAATGCCCTGGGAGTCGCAGAACCGCACCGCGGCGTCGAGCAGGGCTCGACCCACGCCCAGCCCGCGACTGCCTTCGTCGACGATGAACCAGCGCAGATGCGCGAGGCCCGGCCCCAGATCCTCGCCGTCGATCGCCACCGCGCCTACCGTCTGGCCGTGCCGCATCGCGCGCCACAGCTGGTTGCCGGGCCGATCCAGGCGGCCCGTGAACTCGGCGAGCCCACTCGCGACCACGGCCTCGAACGCCTGCCCGAATCCGACGGCGCTCGCGTAGTAGGACGCATGCAGTTCGGTGATCCGCGCGATCACACCGGGCCGGTAGCCGCTCTCGATGACCAACAAATCCTCGTGGCCCGAGCCCTTCGGACCACCCGCCAGTGCTGCAGCATAGAGTTCGATGCCTTCGGCCACGCACCTACGCTGCCGCATGGTCAGCCTGCCGAGCGCCTCCTCGACCTGCCTGCGCGCGAATGCGTGGATATCGGCGACAACACGTGCACCATGGCCGGTCAGGGACAGCGCCTTGGTGCGGCCATCATGGCCGCCCGGTGCCGCGAGGACCGAGCCCCCGTCGATCAGGTTGCGCAGCAGACGACTGACGCTGGATTTGTCCAGCAGCAGCCGGTCGGCCAACTCCGTGGCGGTGATGGCAGGATGGGCGTCGATCTCGATCAGGGCGTGGACGGCCGAGGCCGGCAGATCCGTTCCGGCGAGGGAGGCGCGCATGAAGCCGAGCGCGCGCACGACTTGGCGCGACGAACGCCGCACCCGCTCCACTTCCTGCGGCATCGGCATGGCGCCTCGCAAGATAGTTGCATGATGCAACTATCTTGATGCACCCCAAGGCAGCGAGCAAGCCTGCTGTCGTGCGCCCATCGGGTCTATTCCAGCGCCAGCCGCAGCGCCGCGGCGGTGGCCAATGGCGTGAGGGCCAATGCCGCCAGCAGCATGGCCGCCAGGATCAGGAACGGTGCGGAACCGCCGAGGCCCAGCATCTGGCTCTCGACCGCGGCCACGCCGAAGATCAGGACGGGGATGTAGAGCGGCAGGACCAGCAGCGCCATCAGGACGCTCCCGCGGCGGCTGCCGACCAGGAGGGCGGCACCGATCGAGCCCACCAGCGTCAGCGTGGGCGTGCCCAGCAGGAGGGCGGCGGGCACCGCCCACAGGGATTCGAGCGGCAGGTTCATCAAGAGCGCCAGGAGCGGCGAGGCCACGACCAGGATCAGGCCGCTGGTGAGCCAGTGGGCCAGGCACTTGACCACGACCAGGAGCTCGAGCGGCGCCTGGGCCAGCAGGATCAGCTCGAGCGAGCCGTCCTCGTGGTCGGCCTGCCAGAGCCGGTCGAGGGTCAGGAGCACGGCCAGGAGTGCCACGACCCAGACCACGCCGGCGCCGATCCGCGCCAGGATGTCGGGCGAGGCGCCGACGCCGAACGGGAACAGGGAAAGGGCCACGACGAAGAAGGCGAGGCCCATGAGGCTGTCGGCGAGCCGCCGGCTGGCCAGGGCCAGATCGCGGCGGAACAGGGCGGCCAGGGCGCGCATCGGGCTCAGCCCACAAAGTCGAGGACGTAGGCGTCGGACACGCTCACGTCGCCATGGGTGGCGAGCACGGCGATGCCGCCCTGCGTGCGATGGGCGGCGATCGCGTCCTGCAGGCGCTGGCGGTTGGCCGCGTCCAGGCCCACGCCCGGCTCGTCGAGGAGCCAGAGCTGGCGATGGCCGGTGAGCAGGCGGGCGAGGTTGGCGCGCCGTCGCTGGCCGGAGGACAGGAAGCGCGCGGGCGTCGCCGCCAGTGCTGCCAGGTCGAACCATGCGAGCGCCGGGCCGACGGCAGCGGTGCTGCCACCGAGACCGGCCGCGAAGGCCAGGTTCTCGGCGACCGACAGCAAGGGCTTGAGCGGGTCCGCGTGCCCCAGGAAGTGCAGCCGGCCGCGATGCTCCGGGGCATCGGGCGAACAGGCCCGACCGTCCCAGGCGATGGCGCCGGCACTGGCACGCAGGAAGCCCGCCAGCAGGCGCAGCAGGGAGGACTTGCCGCTGCCGTTGGGGCCGCGCAGGACCAGGGCGTCGCCCGGTGCGAGGGCGAACGACAGGGCCTCGAACACGAGGCGCCCGCCCCGGACGCAGGCGAGATCGTCGGCGGCGAAGGTCGCGGCTGCGGCCATCGGGTCAGCGCTGATCGTCGATCACCCGGCCGTCGTTGGGCAGCGAGCCCGGGACCACGAGCTCGACCGTGGCCCGCAGCCCGGTCAGCGAGCGCACGGTCTCGGCGAGCTTGCCCGCAAGCCCGGCCGGCTGCCCCTCCACCTCGCACAGGAGGCGCATCTCGTCGTGGCCGCTTTCCTGCGTCACGACGAGGCGCGCCTTGCCGGCGAGCTCGTGGCGGCGCAGCACGTCGCCGACCTGGCGCGGCTGGACGAACATGCCGCGCACCTTGGTCGCCTGGTCGGCCCGGCCGAGCCAGCCGCGGATGCGCTGGTTGGTCCGCCCGCACGGGCTCTGGCCCGGCAGCACCGCCGACAGGTCGCCGGTCGCGAAGCGGATCAGCGGATAGTCGGGATTGAACACGGTGACCAGCACCTCGCCGACCTCGCCATCCGGCAAGGGATCGCCGGTGCCGGGCCGGACGATCTCGACGATCACCGCCTCGTCGAGGATCAGGCCCTCGCCGCCGACGCTCTCATAGGCGATCAGGCCGAGATCCGCACTGGCGTAGCATTGGACGGCACGGATGGCGAACTCCTGCTCGAGCCGCGCTCGCGTGGCCGGCAGGAAGGCCTCGCCCGAGACCAGGGCCTTGCGCAGCGAGGTGGTGGCGATGCCGAGCTCCCGGCCCTTCTCGACGAGAGCCAAGAGGAACGAGGGCGTGCCGGCATAGGCCGTGGCGCCGATGTCGGCCAGCGCGCGCAGCTGCAGCTCGGTCTGGCCGGTGCCGCCCGGGATGACCGGCAGGCCCAGGGCGCGCGCGCCGCTCTCGGCCATCGCACCCGCCGGGGTCAGATGGTAGGAGAAGCTGTTGTGGACGATGTCGCCGGTGCGGAACCCCGCCGCGTACATGGCCCGGGCGAAGCGCCAATAGTCGGCGCGGGCACCTTCGGGATCGTAGATCGGCCCCGGCGAGGCGAAGATCCGGGCCAGCCGCTTGAGCGGCGTGGCGGTCAGCCGGCCGAAAGGGCGATCGCGCGCCTGCAGCTCGCTGAGCTCGGACTTGCGCAGGACCGGCAGGCGCGCGAGTTCGGCGCGGCCGACCACCGTGTCCGGCTCGATCCCGGCAAACTGCTCGGCGAAGTGGGGCGCGTTGTCGAGGGCGTGGCGAAGGAGGCCCGGCAGGGCATGGAACATCGACGCCTCGCGGTCGGCCGGGCTCCGTACCTCCTGGCGATCGTAGTAGGTGCCACCGGTTTCTGGCATCGACCCCTCGACCCGCGCGGCACCCTGCCGTGCTGCCGGCATCATAGCGGCCCGCGGCGCGGCATGACCACGCCATAGCGGCGGCTCAGCTCAGCGGCGATGGCGCGCACCCCGGCGGGCGTGTCATCGCTGCACCAGCCTTGCCAGAGCTCGTGCAGGCTGCAGGCGCCAAAGCCGACGTCGCAACCCGCCACGCCGTCCACGACCCGTGCGATCTCCGCCCTGTGGGCGGCGAAGACGGCACCGTCGGGGTTGCGCGGCTCGAGGAACAGGTAGAGCAGGCGGATCGGCCGGTGCTGAAAGACGCGGCTCAGCCCGAGCGCGACCTTGGCGAGCCCGGCCACGTCCACATGGGTGAAGGAGGCACCGTCCTGGACGAGGCGGCCCCAGGCCGCCATGCCCTCCGGCACCTGCAGCGAGCGGTAGCCGGCGGACAGGATCGCGCGCTTCGGCGCCAGATAGTCGAACACGCGCACCGCCGCGGCGGCGACGCCGCCAGGACCGGACGCCACCACGTCGACGTTGGGCGGCGTGCCGCGCACCCCGGTCGGGCACCGCGTGGCGAAGTACAGCTCGGTGAAGCCTTGGGCGTCGGCGAGGCGCAGTGTCGCGAGGCAGGCCTGCCAGGGCAGGAAGGAGTTGATGATGAGGGCCATGGCGGATTCCGGCCGTGCCAGGCGCGGGCACATGGCCTGGAGCCGACCGGTCATCGCCTCGGCTGCGATGCCGTCGACGAGGCCGGAACGCCAGTCGATCAGCCGGTCCTGCGGCCCGAAGCGCTCGGCGCCGATGGCATGGCGAAGCCGGCGCTGCAGCAACTCGTTGAGGAGAGTCGCGAGAGCCGGATCGGCCGCGCGGACCGCCTCACCACTCTTCGGCAATCCCGCAATATCCGCTGCGAGCTAGAGCCATCGTTTCCGCCGCTTGAAGCTTTTTGTATCGCGAAAGCTCTTTCGGCCCGACGCGCTCAGGCCGAGGTAAAACTCCTTGACGTCTTCGTTGTTCTTCAGCGTTTCGGCAGCCCCGTCAAGGACGACGCGACCGCCCTCCAGGATGTAGCCGTAGGTGGCGTAGCGCAGGGCCAGGTTGGTGTTCTGCTCGGCCAGCAGCAGGGTGACGCCGGCCTCGCGGTTGAGCCGGGCCACGATCTCGAAGATCTCCTCGACCAGCCGCGGTGCGAGGCCCATCGACGGCTCGTCGAGCAGGATCAGCCGCGGCCGGGCCATCAGCGCCCGGCCGATCGCGCACATCTGCTGCTCGCCGCCCGAGGTGTAGCCGGCCTGGGTGCGCCGCCGCTCGCGCAGGCGCGGGAAGAACCCGTAGACGCGCTCGAGATCGCCCTGGATGGCGGCAGCGCCGTCGCGCCTTGTGTAGGCGCCGGTGAGCAGGTTCTCCTCGATGGTGAGATGCCCGAAGCAGTGGCGGCCCTCCATGACCTGGAGGCAGCCACGGCGCACCATCTCGTTGGGCCGGAGCCCGGTCACCTCCTGGCCGTCGAAGCGGATGGCCCCGCGGGTGACCTCGCCGCGCTCCGCCTGCAGCAGGTTGGAGATGGCCTTGAGCGTCGTGCTCTTGCCGGCGCCGTTGGCGCCGAGCAGGGCCACGATGC
This sequence comes from uncultured Alphaproteobacteria bacterium, assembly GCA_963769465.1. Classification (GTDB taxonomy): domain Bacteria; phylum Pseudomonadota; class Alphaproteobacteria; order Geminicoccales; family Geminicoccaceae; genus Benzoatithermus. The sequence continues at coordinate 42,805 of CAVYMA010000007.1, read as the reverse complement.
CGCCCGACGCCACGGCGAGGGACACGCCCTTGAGGACGAGAATGACGTGGTCGTAGACGACCTCGACATTCTCGACCTCGAGGAGCGCCGGCCCGACCGGGGCGGCAGCCTCGGACGTCGGCGTCAGCTGCAGGGCTCGGTGCGCTTGGGCCAGCCGGGATTGGCGGCGACATAGTCGGCCGCGGCCTGCTCCAGCATCGGCCGGACGACGTCGGTCATCGGCGTGAACCAGTCGCTGGCCTTCTGCCAGGCCTTGCCGTCCCACTGCTGGACATAGACGGCATGGCTGCCGGAATGGTCCTCGCAGGTGACCTTCACCGGCGGCATGAAGCCCTTGAGGCCGATCTCCTCGAGCCGCGCCTCGGTGATGTCCAGGCTCTCGAAGCCGGCGCGGACGTCCTCGGCGGTCACGACGGTCTTGCCGGTCTTCTGCTGGGCGTTGCGGATGGCCTCGGCGATCAGGACCGAGTTCATCACGCCCCGATTGTAGAGATTCTCGCCGACCTTGTCGGGCGAGCTCACCTTGCTCAGCTGCTTGTCGACGACGTTGGTCTTGATGTCCTGGAGCGCCGGGAAGTCGGCGCCGACGGCGTGGAAGTTCAGGGTCTTGTAGCCCTTGGCACCCTCGCCCGCCGGGCGCGCATCGTCCTCGCCGCCCGACCACCAGACGCCGATGAACCGGTCCATCGGGTAGCGGATCTTGGCGGCCTCCTTGACCGCGGTCGGGTTCATCGCCCCCCAGCCCCACATCACCATCCAGTCCGGCCGGTCGCGGCGGACGTTGAGCCACTGCGAGCTCTGGTTCTGCATCTCGTTGGCCGGTACCGGGTACTTGACCAGCTCGAAGCCGTACTTGGCGGCCATCGCCTCCATGAGCGGGATCGGCTCGCGGCCGTAGCCGGCGTCGAGATAGATGTAGCCGATCTTCTTGCCCTGGAGCTTGTCCAGGCCGCCTTCCTGCTCGCCGATGTGCTTGAGGATGGCCGAAGCACCGTCCCAATAGGTGTCCGGCGGGTTGAAGATCCAGGGGAAGGTCTCGCCGACCGCCGCCGCCGACAGGCCGTAGGCCATGGCCAGGACCGGGATCCGGTCGACCGAGGCCTTGGGGATCAGCTGGAGCGTGATGCCGGTCGAGTAGGGATTGTAGACCAGGGCGCCCTTGCCCTTGGTGCTCTCGTAGCACTCGACGCCCTTCTGCGCGTCGTAGCCGGTCTCGCATTCCTCGATCGCGATCTTGACCCCGCCGATGCCGCCGTCGCGCTGGTTCAGCATCTCGAGATAGTCGTGCATCCCGTCGGCGATCGGGATGCCGGAGCCGGCGAAGGCGCCGGTGCGGTAGGTCAGCAGCGGCACGTAGAGCTGGTCGGCGGCCAGGGCGGGGCCGAGCGCGAGCCACGCCGACAGACCGCCGGCGGCGAGCAACGACAATCTCCTCATCGGAGCCTCCCTGTGGTTTGGTTTCTGCCCGACAGCAAATGGCGCTGCCGGCCCCCGGTCAATAGGGGAACGGCCAGGTCCGCAGACGCTGCTTGGTGATCTGCCACAACCGGGCCATCCCGTGCGGCTCGAGGATCAGGATCAGGACGATCAGCCCGCCGAGGAGCATGAAGGTCAGGTGCTCGACCCGCTCGGCCGCGACGTCCACACCCAGCAGTTCCGGCACGGCCCGGATCAGGATCGGCAGGGCCCAGATGAAGGCGGCGCCCATGAACGAGCCGACCAGGCTGCCGACACCGCCGATGATCACCATGAACAGGACCTGGAACGAGACGTTGATGCCGAAGCTCGACGCCTCCGCTGCCCCCAGCCACAGGAACACCATGAGCGCACCGGCGACGCCGCAGTAGAAGGACGAGACGGCGAAGGCCAGGAGCTTGGTACGCAGCAGACGCACGCCCATGAGCTCGGCGGCGATGTCCATGTCGCGCACCATCATCCAGGCCCGGCCGATCCGGCCGCGCACCAGGTTGGAGGCGACCCAGGTCATCAGGCCCACGATGAACAGCAGCGCATAGTAGCGGGCGAGCGGCGAGGCGGTCGGACCGGTCACCGCCACCCCGAGCACCGCCCTGCGTCGGCACCTCGATCGCGCCGCTGGCGTTGTAGTTGTAGAGCCAGCCGATGCGGTTGAAGCACCAATCGAGGAAGAACTGCGCGGCGAGGGTGGCGACCACGAGGTAGAAGCCCTTGATCCGCAAGGACGGCAGGCCGAACAGGGCACCGAGCGCGGCCGAGAACAGGCCCGACGCCAGCACCAGCACGAGGATGTTGGCCTCGGGGAACAGGGTCGCGAGCTTGTAGCAGGCATAGGCCCCGACGCCCATGAACCCGCCGGTGCCGAGCGAGAGCTGGCCGGCATAGCCCGTGAGCAGGTTGAGCCCGATGGTCGCCAGCGAGAACACCAAGAAGGGGATCATCACCGTGGTGATGAAGAAGTCGCTGCCGAGAAGCGGGATCAGCGCCAGCGCGATCACCGCGATCGCCGCCATCCCCAGCCGGTCGAGGGCGATCGGGAACAGCGCCTGGTCGGCGGCGTAGCTCGTCTTGTACTGGCCAGCCTCGCGGTAGAACATCGGTGTCTGTGCAGCGCGCCGAGATGCCCGCGTCGCCTACTGGGCGGCGGCCTTCGGCAACCGGTCCAGATTCTCGCGCGCCTTGCTGATCACGTCCGGCTCGAACTCGTCCGGGAAGTCGATGACGATCTGCTCGTAGGCGCAGTCCAGCCGACCGTGCTCGGCGAGGAGCTCGAGGCCGTTGGACATCTTCATGTTGACGACCGTCCGCTGGACGGCCTCCTTCTCGCCCCACTTCTTGATCATGGAGCGGTTGCGCGAGGCCCCGACCCGCCGGCCGTCCTGCTGGTGGGCCAGACATTCCTCGTAGACGCGGACCGCCTCGTGGATCCGCTGCGCCAGCGACGAATGCACCAGGGGCTTGCCGATCGTCCGGCGGAGCTTGGCCACGCCGAGCTCGGCCAGCCGCTGGTCGATCGCGTTCAGGATGTCCTTGGCACCGCCCGTGGCCACCTTCGCCCGGAAGCCCTGCAGCCACTCCTTGTCCTGCGACTTCATGATGTTCGGGATGGCAACCGCCGGGTTCGGAGTACTCATTCTGATTCTCTCTGCTGAACGCACGCGGCAGGCTCGGCCCGCGGATTGCCTGAGTGAGAAATGGTCACGATGCGGCTGTCCCGCAACCGACCGGTCGCCGCGGCGGACGGATGGCAGCGGGCATCAGACGCGCTCGATGATCCGCTCGCCGAACATGCCCTGCGGCCGGAACAGCAGGAAGGCCAGTGCGATCACGTAGGCGAGCCAGCTCTCGATGCCGCTGCCCAGGAGCGGGCCCCAATAGATCTCGCCCAGCTTCTCGCCGATGCCGATGGTGAGCCCGCCCACGATGGCGCCGGGGACCGAGGTCAGGCCGCCCAGCACCAGCACCGGCAGGGCCTTGAGCGCCACGATCTGCAGCGCGAAGCTGACGTCGGAGCGGGCGCCCCACATGATCCCGGCCGCGAGCGCCACGATGCCGGCGGCGAACCAGACCACGACCCAGATCTGCTCGAGCGAGATGCCGACCGAGAGTGCCGCCTGATGGTCGTCGGCCACGGCACGCAGCGCGCGGCCGATCCGCGTGTACTGGAAGAACAGGGCCAGGGCGCCCACCATCACGGTGGCGATCACCGCCGCGGCGATGTCGATCTGCTGGAAGATCACGCGCCCGCCCAGCACGTCCCACTCGTAGGAGCCGCTCGGCAGCAGGAGCTGCTCGGTGATCATCACCTTGGGCTCGCCGCCGAAGATGAACTCGCCCAGGCCGATCAGGAAGTAGGTGAGCCCGATCGTGGCCATGAACAGGATCAGGTCGGGCTGGTTGACCAGCGGCCGCAGCACCACGCGCTCGATCGCGACCGCGAGCGCCAGCATGATCAGCACGCACAAGGCCAGGGCCACGAACGCCGGCACGCCCGCGGCATGCAGCCCGACCAGGGAGAGGGCGGCGAAGACCACCATGATGCCTTGCGCGAAGTTGAACACGCCCGAGGCCTTGAAGATCAGCACGAAGCCCAGCGCGATCAGCGCGTAGAGGATGCCGGAGACCAGCCCCTCCCACAGCACCTGGAGGAAGAAGTCGGGCAGCTCGACCATCTGCACGAAGGGGTCGACGAAGACGGCGTGGAGCAGGTCCATGCCGCGCCTCACGCCGCCACGCCGAGATAGGCGTCGATCACCGCCTGGTCGGCCGCCACCCGCCCGGGCTCGCCGTCGGCGATCAGCCGGCCGTAGTCCAGGACGACGACGCGGTCGGACAGGTCCATGACCACGCCGATGTCGTGCTCGATCAGGGCGATGGTGGTGCCGAACTGCTGGTTCACCTCGACGATGTAGCGCGACATGTCCTCCTTCTCCTCGAGGTTCATGCCGGCCATCGGCTCGTCGAGGAGCAGCAGCTCCGGCTCCATCGCCAGCGCCCGGGCGAGCTCGACCCGCTTCTGCAGGCCGTAGGGCAGCTTGCCCACCGGCGTGCGCCGGATGTGCGCGATCTCGAGGAAGTCGATGATCTCCTCGACCTTGCGGCGGTGGGCGAGCTCCTCGCGCAGTGCCGGCCCATGGCGCAGCAGCTGCCAGACGAAGCCGACCCGCATGCGCAGGCCGCGGCCGGACATGATGTTGTCGAGCGTGCTCATGCCCTTGAACAGGGCGATGTTCTGGAAGGTGCGGGCGATCCCGGACGAGGCGGCGAGATAGGGCGTCATCCGGCGCCGGACCTCCCCCTTCCAGCGGATCTGGCCCTCCTGGGGCTGGTAGAAGCCGTTGATCACGTTGAGCATCGACGACTTGCCGGCACCGTTGGGGCCGATGATGGCACGGATCTCGCCGCGGCGGATGTCGAAGCTGACGTTGCTCAGCGCCCGGACGCCGCCGAACCGCAAGCGAGATGTTGTCGACCGCGAGCAGAACCGGATCCTGCGCACGCGCCGATCCCATCTCAGGCGGCCCGCGGCAGCATTTGCCGCGCGTCGCTGTCGCGGATCGCCAGCTCGGCCTCGATCCGCCCCTTGCGCCCGTCCTCGAAGGTCACCTCGGTCTCGACCCGGACCCGCGGCTGGCCGCGGTAGATCGCGTCGATCAGGAGGGCGTAGCGCTCGTCGACCACGCTGCGGCGCACCTTGCGGGTGCGGGTGAGCTCGCCGTCGTCGGGGTCGAACTCCTTGTAGAGCAGGAGGAAGCGCTGGATCCGCTGGGCGTCGGGCAGGCTGGCATTGACCTTGGCCACCTCCCCGGCCAGCAGCTCGCCCACCTGCGGGTGGGCGGCGAGGTTCTGGTAGGTCGTGAAGCTGATCCGGCGCGACTCGGCCCACTTGGCCACCATCGAGTAGCGGATGCACAAGATCGCGGCGAGGAAGGGCCGGCCGTTGCCGAGCACGACGCACTCGCCGACGAAGGGCGAGAACTTGAGCTTGTTCTCGATGAACTGCGGGCTGAACCGGGTCCCGGTGGCGGTCGTGCGCGATGTCCTTGACCCGGTCGATGACCGTGAGCCGGCCCTTGCCGTCGAGAAAGCCGGCATCGCCAGTGTGCAGCCAGCCTTCCGCGTCCAGCATGTCGGCGGTCGCGGTCCTCGCTGCCGAAATAGCCCTTGAACAGGCCGGGATGGCGGGTGGCGATCTCGCCGACGCCGCTCTCGTCCGGGTCGAGCACCTTGATCTGGGTGTCGTCGAACGGCACGCCCGAGCTGTCGCAGTCGATCTCGGGATGGACCTGCAGCGTGTAGGCGCCGGCGGCCTCGGTCTGGCCGTAGAGCTGCTTGAGCGGCACGCCCATGGCGAGGAAGAAGCGGAAGGTGTCGGGCCCGAGCGCGGCGCCGCCGGTGGCCGCCGACTTGAGGCGCGAGAAGCCCAGCCGGTCGCGCAGGGCGGAGAACACCAGAAGGTCGGCCAGCGCGTGCCGGGAGCCGCGCTCGACCGCCGCCGTACCGGTGCGAACCGCCCAGTCGAACAGGCGGCGGGTGACCGGACCGGCGTCCATGATCCGGGCGCGCATGTCGGCCGCGGTCTGTTCCCAGACCCGCGGGGCGAGCAGGACGTGGGTCGGGCCGATCTCGCGCAAGTCCTGCATGGCCGTGGCCTGGCTCTCCGGGAAGCTCACGCGGATCCGGCACAGGAGCGGCATGGCGACGACGTAGACCTGCTCCATGATCCAGGGCAGCGGCAGGATCGAGACATACTCGTCGGTGGGCAGGCGCGGGTCGGCGCGCAGATAGGCCGCGATGTGCTCCAGGAACGGGCGATGCTGGAGCATGGCGAGCTTGGGGTGGGCGGTCGTGCCCGAGGTCGTGCACAGGATCGCGACGTCGGTGCCGCGGCCTTGTGCGATCTCGGCCTCGAAGCGACCGGGCTCGGCCGCAAGCGAGCCGTTCGCCGGCATCCATCAGCCGGTCCCAGGCGACCAGGCGTGGATCCTCGTACTTCCGCATGCCGCGATCGTCACGGTAGACGATCAGGCGCGGCCCGCCGGCACCCAGCTCGAGCAGCTTGTCGACCTGCTCCTCGTCCTCGCACAGGACGACCCCGACGTGCGCCGCCTCCAGCAGGTAGCCGGCCTCGGCGGCCAGCACGTCCTCGTAGATGCCCAGCGTCAGGCAACCCAGGGCCTGGGCGGCAAGCTCGCCCCAGACCCAGTTCGGCCGGTTGCGGCCGATCAGGCCCACCACCTCGCCACGCCGCAGCCCAAGCTCGGCCAGGCCCAGCGCCACGAGCCGCACCTGGTCGCGATACTGCGCCCAGGTGAACTCGTTCCAGATGCCGAGCTCCTTCTCGCGCATGGCCACTTCGCCGGGCCAGTTCGCGGCATTGTGCAGGAGCAGCTTGGGCAGCGTGTCCAGGTCGGCGAGCACAGGCAAACGGGCGGCGCTCAACCCGCCCCCTCCGGAATTGGCGCCTCAAGGGCGACGGTCATGATCGTCACAGGCCCCCCTGAACGAGCGCTGTGCGACACCCTTACTGCCTGAGCGCCCGACTGTCAGCGGGCGCGTGCCACCGGCGCTAGGACGGCAGCTTGGTGTATTTCCAGACCGAAGCGGGCGGGAAGTTCCAGAAGACGTAGCGTGCCAGCTTGGCGCGCACACCGAAATCCTTGGCGGGGATCGGGGCGATCGGCGAGTAGCTGTACTGCAGCATGAAGCCGCCCGGGCGCACCACCTTCATGCCCTGGCCGACGATGGCACGGCGCAAGGAGATCGGGTTGCCGACCATCGGGATCCCGGAGATCACCGTCGCCACCTGGTCGATGCCGTGGCGTGCCAGGATCTCGTCGAGACGGGTGGCGTCACCCTGGATCACGTTCACGCCGGGCAGGCGCTCCTTCAGGTAGGCGTGCATCGGGCCGTCCAGCTCGAGCACCACCAGCCGGTCGCGCGGGATGCCCCGCTCGATCAGGCCCATGGTGATGGAGCCGGTGCCACCGCCGAGCTCGACCACATACTGGCCGGGCTCCCAGGCGGTCTCGGCGGCGACGCCGCGCCCGAGGGCGCGCGAGGACGGGATGACCGACCCCACCGAACGAGGCGAGCGCAAGTATTGTCGGAAGAAAAGCTCGCCTTCCTTGGTGAGCTCGGATGGCTGCATCATTGGACTCCTGCGCCACAGACGTCGTCACAGCCTGCCCGCGCCCTGTTGCCTGGTTGGGCACCCGTCACAAGGGGTCGCGCTGGTCTTCAGGCCAGCCGCACCAGAGGACGGCGGACCATAGCCAGACCTGCGCGCGAAGGCAAACCCCGATATCCCGCCCTCGTTCCTCGCGACACCTGCGTGTAAACTAGTGATCCAGGTCCCTGGGGACAAGTTCGGCCAGGGTCCGCACCGCGACGTTGAGCATGGCGAGGTCGGGCTCGGGAACCTCGCGCAGCTCGGCCAGCAGCGCGCGGTAGCGCAACAATCCCTGCAGCTGCCGCTCCAGCCAGCCCTCGACCTTGCCGTGCGCCGCCGCCGAATCCTCGCCGACGGCGCCGGCCGCCACCGCGGCCTTGGTCAGCCCGCGCAGGATCCAGGACAGATCGTCCTCGACCCCGGTCAGCGCCAGCCGATCCCAGCGGCCGCGCCGCGGCGTCGCCCGGATCCGCGCCTTGAGCCACGGCAGGTCCAGCGCGCTGTCCAGGGCGAAGTAGACCCGCGCGGCATTCAGGAGCGCGGCATCGCCACCGGCCGCCGGAGCGGTCCGCACGATGTCGCAGGCGGCCAGCAGCTGCGGCAGGCTGGCGATGTGGCGGGCCACGTCGGGCGCGATGCCCGCCGCCTCGTACTCGCTGCGGGCGAGGTCGATCTCGGCCGCGTGGCGGGGACCGATCACGGCCTCCAGGTTGGTCATCACCGTGGCGACGCCGGGCCGGAAGCGAGACACCGTGTCGCGCATCCGGAACGGGCGGTCGCCCTGGGTGACGAACCAGCGCGTGCCGCGCATGGCGACATCGCGCGACGCCACGAAGAGGCGCGTCTGCAGCTCGCCCGGCACGCTGGTCGGCAGGGTCTCGATGTCCGACCACACCTTGAGCAGCCGGAACGCCTCGCGGGTGGTGACATAGGCCAGCAGCACGTCCTCGAGGCTGCCGCCGGTCTCGTCCTCCAGCTCGGAGACGAACACGGCGAGGCCGCGATTGACCACGCTGTTGGCGATCCAGGTCGCGGCGATCTCGCGCTTGAGCCGGTGGTCGCGGATCTGCTCGGCGAAGCGGTTGCGCAGCGGCCGCGGGAAGTACTTGCTCAGGTCGAGCACGCCGTAGGCCCGCTGCGGGCAGATCGGTGAGCAGCAGGTCCGAGTAGAGCGTCATCTTGGCGTAGGACAGCAGGACCGCGAGCTCCGGCCGGGTCAGGCCCTTGCCCTGCTTGCGGCGCTCGGCGACCTCGGCGTCGCTCGGCAGATCCTCGACCTCCCGATCGAGCCGCCCGTCGGCCTCGAGCCGCCGCATCAGCCGCAGCTGCGCGTCCAGGAGCTCGGGACCGATGGCCTCGGTCATGCTCAAGGCCAGGTTCTGCAGCACGTTGTCGCGCAGGACGAGCTCGCCCACCTCGTCGGTCATCGAGGCCAGCAGCTCGTCGCGCTGCTTCATGGTGAGCTCGCCGGCGTCGAGCACCGCGCGCAGGAGGATCTTGATGTTGACCTCGTGGTCCGAGCAGTCGACGCCGGCCGAGTTGTCGATGAAGTCGGTGTTGATCCGGCCGCCCTGGAGCGCGAACTCGACCCGGCCCTTCTGGGTGCAGCCGAGATTGCCGCCCTCGCCGACGACGCGGCAGCGCAGCTCGCAGCCGTTGACCCGGATGGCGTCGTTGAGCCGGTCCTGGGCCTCGGCCTGGCTCTCGCTCGTGGCCTTGACGTAGGTGCCGATGCCGCCGTTCCAGAACAGGTCGACCGGTGCCTTGAGGATCGCGTTCATCAGCTCGTTCGGGCTGACGGTCTCGGCCTCGATCGCCAGGACGCGGCGGGCCTCCGGCGACAGGTCGATCGCCTTGGCGCTGCGCGGCCACACCCCGCCGCCCTGGCTGATCAGGCCGCGGTCGTAGTCGTCCCAGCTGGAGCGCGGCAGGTCGAACATCCGCCGGCGCTCGGCGAAGGAGGTCGCCGGATCCGGATCGGGGTCGAGGAAGATGTGGCGGTGGTCGAAGGCCGCCACCAGCCGGATCTGCTCGGACAGCAGCATGCCGTTGCCGAACACGTCGCCCGACATGTCGCCGATGCCGACCACGGTGAAGGGCTGGGTCTGGGTGTCGAGGCCCAGCTCGCGGAAGTGCCGCTTGACCGATTCCCAGGCACCCTTGGCGGTGATGCCCATCTTCTTGTGGTCGTAGCCGGCCGAGCCGCCCGACGCGAAGGCGTCGTCGAGCCAGAAGCCGTACTCGCGGCTGACCCCGTTGGCGTAGTCGGAGAAGGTGGCCGTGCCCTTGTCGGCGGCGACCACCAGGTAGGGATCGTCGTCGTCGTAGCGGACCACGTCGCGCGGCGGGACGATGCCGCCCGGGCCCTGGTTGTCGGTGATGTCGAGCAGGCCGCGCAGGAACACCTTGTAGCAGCGCACGCCCTCGTCCATGAACGCCGCCCGGTCGGTGGCCGGCGGCGGGCGCTTCACGCACGAAGCCGCCCTTGGCACCCACCGGCACGATCACGGCGTTCTTGACCATCTGCGCCTTCATCAGGCCCAGGATCTCGGTGCGGAAGTCCTCGCGCCGATCCGACCAGCGCAGGCCGCCGCGCGCGACCTTGCCGCCGCGCAGGTGCACGCCCTCGACATAGGGCGCGTAGACGAAGATCTCGAACACCGGGCGGGGTGCCGGCAGGCCCGGGATGCGCGAGGGATCGAACTTGTAGGAGACGTAGTCCTTGGGCCGGCCGTCGCTGCCCGCCTGCCACGCATTGGTGCGCAAGGTCGCCTTGATCAGCTCGAGGTAGCGGCGGAGGATGCGGTCCTGGTCGAGGCTCGCGACCTCGTTCAGCTGCTCGCCGATGCGGGCCTCGATCCCCGCCTGCAGCTCGGTGCTGGTGGCCTGGAGCGCGGGGTCGAAGCGGGCGTCGAACAGGGCGGCCAGGTCGTGCGCGATCCCCGGGTTGGCCGCGAGCGTCTGCTCGATATAGGCTTGGCTGAACGGCGTGCCGATCTGCAGGATGTAGCGGCAGTAGGACCGCAAGGTGACGATCTGGCGCGGGCTCAGCCCGGCGGCCAGCACCAGCCGGTTGAAGCCGTCGCTCTCCAGCCGGCCCGCCCACACGCCCGAGAACAGGTCCTGGAACGACTCGCGGACGGCGTCGACCTCGACCGCGCCCCCCGCCATCGGCTGCAGCCCGAAATCGTGCAGCCAGAAGCGGCGGCCGTCGGCGGCCTCGATCTCGCTGGGCTCCTCGCTCAGCACCTTGAGGCCCATGTTCTCGAGCACCGGCAGCGCGTCCGAGAGCAGGACCGGCTGGTCGCGCCGGATCAGCTTGAAGCGCAGCGCTTCGGCCGGGTCTTCCAGACGGCGGTAGAGCGTCATCGCCAGGTCGCCGTCATCGTCGCGCGACAGGCGGTCGATGCTGACGATGTCCGGCACGGCGGCGCGGGCATCCACCCGCTCCTGGTAGGAGGCCGGGAACGCCGCGCCGAAGCGGTCGAGCAGGTCGTTGCCGCGTTCCTCGCCCGCCGACTCCAGGAGCGCATCGCGCAGCCGGTCCGACCAGCTGCGCGACAGGTCGAGCAGGCGCCGCTCGATCTCGGCGGTGTCGAGGTCGGGCGGCGCGCCCTGCGGCGTGTGGAGGGTGAACAGCAGCCGCGCCAGCTTGGATTCGGAGAGCTGCGCCTGGAACTCGCTCTCGGTGGCGCCCACCGCCTGGCGCAGCAGGTTCTCCATGCGCTCGCGCATCGCCGTGTTGTACCGGTCGCGCGGCACGTAGACGATGCAGCTGACGAACCGGCGCGAAGCGGTCGCGCCGGACGAACAGGCGCAGACGCGGCCGGTCCTCCAGGTGCAGGATGCCCGTGACGATCTCGAACAGGTCGTCGTCCGAGATCTGGAGCAGCTCGTCGCGCGGGATAGGTCTCGATGATGTGCAGCAGCGCCTTGCCGGCATGGCCGGTGGGCGGAAAGCCGGCGCGCTCGATCAAGCGCTCGACCTTGCGCCCGATCAGCGGGATCTGGCGCGGGCTCATGCTGTAGGCGGCCGAGGTCAGCAGGCCGAGGAAGCGGTGCTCGCCCACCACCGTACCGTCGGGTGCGAGCTGCTTGACGCCGATGAAGTCGAGATAGGTGCCGCGATGCACGGTGCTGCGGGTGTTGGCCTTGGTGACGGTCAGCAGCGGCCGCGGTTCGCGGGCGCGCTCGCGGATCTCCTGCGGCAGGCTGCCGAAGCTCTGCGAGAGCGCGCCGTCGTCCTTGGCGCGCAGGATGCCCAGGCCGGTGCCCTTGACCCGCCGGAGCTGGGTGCCCTGGGCGGTATCCTCGAGCGTGTAGCTGCACGAGCCCAGGAGCGTGAAGTTGCCAGCCTCGATCCAGGCCAGGAACGCCTCGGCATCGGCGCGTTCCCCGGCCATGTCCGCCCCGGCCGCGGCGCGCAGCTCGCTGAGGACGTCGCCGATCCGCTCGCGCATGGCGCGCCAGTCCTGGACCGCGTGGCGGACATCGCCCAGCGCGCGGCGCAGGTCGGACTCCAGCTGTGCGAGGACCTCCGGGCGGGTCTGCCGGTCGACCTCGAACAGCATGAAGCTCTCGCGCGGCTCGTCGCCCGCCGAATCGGCGAGCTCGACGGCCTGGAGCCGGCCGGCCGCATCCCGGCGGACCTCCAGCACCGGATGGATCACCAGGTGCACGTTGAGGCCGAGCCGAGCCAGGGCGATGCCCACGCTGTCGACCAGGAACGGCATGTCGTCGTTGACGATCTCGACCACCGTGTGGGTCGACTGCCAGCCATGCTGCTCCAGCCGGGGATTGTAGACCCGCAGCTTGAGCTCGCCCGGCTTGCGGACTTCGGCGGAACGCAGCTGCGCCAGGGCGGCACCGTAGAGGTCGAGCGGATCGCGCTCGGCCAGGTCCTCCGCGGCCACGTCGCGGTAGTAGGCCCGCACGAAGGCCTGGGCCAACCCCGCCTCCTCAGGGCGCAGGCGGGATCCCATCTGGGTCACGAGGCCGTCCATGATCTCGGCCTTGCGCTGCTCGCCGCCCAAACCCATCGCCGCCCCCGTCGTTCTGGCCCGTTGCGGCGATAAGACCACAGCATTGTGGCCGGTCAAAGACGCTTTGCGGGGTCTGGCGTCGCGCACCGGCCGGGCCTAGGTTCGTGCGAACCGGAAGTCGAGCGCCATGGCTGCCCTGAGCAACGAACGGATCGTGTACCTGAACGGCGCGTTCGTGCCCGAGAGCGCGGCCCTGCTGTCGTTCCGCGATCGCGGCTTCCTCTATGGCGACGCGGTGTTCGATACCGCGCGCACCTTCGCGCACCGGCTGTTCCGGCTCCGCGAGCATGTCGACCGCCTCTACGCTTCGATGCGCTACCTGCGGATCGACCCCGGCATCGCGCCGGCCGAGATGTGCGCGATCACCGAGGCCGTGCTCGACCGCAACCGCCACCTGCTGGACCGCGACGGCGACTACTGGGTTTCGCAGCGGGTGAGCCGCGGGCTGGCGGCTGTCGACGGGGAGGAGCCGGCACGGGCCGGAGCCACGGTGCTGGTGGAATGCACGCCCCTGCCCTTGCGGGAACGGGCGCAGCTGTTTCGCGACGGGATCCGCGTGGTCGTGCCCTCGGTGCGCCGGACCCCGCCCGACGCCCTCTCGCCGCGGGCCAAGACCAGCAACTACCTGAACATGATCGTGGCCGACCAGGAGGCGAACGCGATCGATCCCGGCGCCTGGGCGGTCCTGCTCGACATGCAGGGCCATCTCGCCGAGGGACGCGGCAGCAACCTGTTCCTGGTTCGCGACGGCGCACTCGCCACGCCGCGGGCCCGCACGGTCCTTCCCGGCATCAGCCGGCGGACGGTGATCGAGATCGCCGCCGAACTCGGCATCCCATGCCACGAGACCGACCTCGACCTGTACGACGCCTACGCCGCCGACGAGGCCTTCCTGACCTCGACCAGCCTGTGCCTGTGTCCGGTGCGCAGCATCAACGGGGTGCGCATCGGCGGCGAAGAAATTTTCGGCGCCGTGACTCGCCGCCTCGTGGACCGCTATAGTGCGTTGGTCGGCACCGACTTCGTCGACCAATATCGCAGGTACCTGCGATAGCATCACAAGGTTGAAATCCCAACCGCGCGGCCCCGCGGCGTGGGTTTCGGGCGGAAAGGATCGGAAGGGCGGCTGATGAGCGAGACCCCGGCGCCAGCCTTCACGGGCGGCCGCAACGTAGCCATCAAGGTCCCGGAGCACGCCTTCGAGGCCACCGTGGCGTTCTATCGTGACACGCTGGGGCTGGCGATGGTCTACGACGCCGTCGGCACCAAGGCGTTCGAGTTCGGGCCGATCCGGCTGTGGATCGACCGCATGCCGCACCTGGCACAGGGTGAGATGTGGCTCGAGCTCGTGGCCAGCGACACGGCGGCAGCGGCCGAGCATCTGGCGGCCTCGGGCGTCGTGCGGTGCAACGAGGTCGAACGGCTGCCGCCGGACCTGGACGGCTTCTGGATCCTCAATCCCGCCGGCATCGTCCATCTGGTGTGCTCGCCAGAGGCCGAGGAGCTGGCACCGGCGGCGAACGCCGGCGAGGACCTGGTGCGCTCCTAGCCGGCGTGCGCCGTGGGCGCGGTCTTGCCGCTGCAGCGCGCGCACAGCCCCGAGAGCTCGACCGTGGCGCTTTCCACCTGGAAGGCCGCGCGGCGCACGCAGCGGCTGAGAGCGGCGGCCAGCTCGCCGTCGTGGATCTCGGCCGCGTCGCCGCAGTCGCGGCAGATGAAGAAGTAGGCTTCGTGCGGCCGGCCGGGCTGCGGGCAGCCGACATAGGCGTTGAGGCTGTCGATACGGTGGATCAGCCCCTCGCGGCCGAGGAACTCGAGCGCCCGGTAGACCGTCGGCGGTGCCACCCGGCCGCGCGTGGCGGCGAGCTGGTCGAGGATCTGATAGGCGCCGATCGGCGCGTGGCTGCGCCAGACCAGCTCCAGGACCTGCTCGCGCAACTCGGTCAGCTTGGCGCCCCGGCTGCGGCACAGGTCGTGGGCGCGGCTGACCGCCGAGCTCACGCAGCGCTCGTGGTCGTGCGCGGCCTTGGGAAACGGATCGATGGGCGCGGGATGGTTCATGCCGGTCGTGTAGCAGATGCGGCGACCAGAGGTCGAGCCGGCGCAAGAAAATAGCCCGGGTCTTGTGGACCCGGGCAATCAGTCGAGGAACTGGGAGGCAGGTTCCGAGTAGCGCCGTCCACCGCCCACCGCTGTGACAATGGTCACAGCCGGTGCTTTTTCCCGGGGACGGCCAATTTCACACGGTTGAAATCGGGCTACGGATGCGCTCAACTCGCGGCTGCCTCAGCAGGTGCCGGATCCCACCGGCGCAGTCGGAAGCAGCGAGCCGCAGCACATGAATGCCGGACGCGTCAGCCCGTTCGCCAACATCGACCTGTTCCGCGAACTGGCGCCCACGGCCCTGGCGGACGTCGAGCGCCGCATCCGCATGCGGAACTTCAAGCCGGGCCAGACCGTGGTCGGCTACCAGGACGATTCCCACGACCTGTTCTTCATCGCCAGCGGCCGGCTCAAGGTGACGCTGTTCTCGGAGTCGGGGCGCGAGGTCGAGTTCCGCGAGCTCAACGCCGGGCAGAGCTTCGGCGAACTCTCGGCCATCGACGGGCAGCCGCGCTCCGCCAACGTGATCGCCCAGACCGACGCCGTGGTCGGCACCATGTCGGCCCCCGATTTCCTGGCCACCATCCGCCAGCATCCCGAGGTCGCGCTGGGCGCGCTGCGCAAGCTCACCATGCTCGTGCGCCTGCTCTCCGAGCGCGTCCAGGAGCAGACCGAGAAGGTGGAGGTCCGCATCTGCCACGAGCTTCTGCGCATGAGCCGTGCCGCACCGCTCAACGGCAACGCCGCCCGCCTGCGGCCCGCACCCAAGCAGTCCGACATCGCCAACCGGGTCAACACCCACCGCGAGGCGGTCTCGCGCCTGCTGACCAAGCTGAAGACCGCGGGCATCGTCCAGAAGGGCCGCGGTGAGCTGGTGGTGAAGAACGTCCAGGCGCTGGAAGCCTATGCGCGGAATCTTCACGGGGCGTAACGGTGGCGTGCGCAGCTCGGTCGCCGGCCCTTCCAGACGCCAGATTCCGGCCCTGTCCATGCTTCGCCGGAGTGCCGCCATGCGCCGCCGCCACGTTCTCCGCCTGCCCCTGGTCGGTGCCTGCGCCGGGCTGCTCGCCAATTGCGGTGGGGCCGGGCCGGGCGCCGGGGCGCGTGCCGCCGCGCCCGGCTATCGCCTGGTCGAGGTGACCGGCGGCCTGGAGCATCCCTGGGCCCTGGCCTTCCTGCCCGACGGCCGGATGCTGGTCACGGAGCGCGACGGCCGGTTGCGGCTGGTCGAGGACGGCCGGCTGGTCGAGCGGCCGATCGACGGCGTCCCGGACGTGGTCGCGAGCGGCCAGGGCGGGCTGCTCGACATCATCCTGCACCCGCGCTTTGCCGAGAACGGGCTGGTCTACCTCAGCTACGCGGGGGCCACGCCGCAGGGCGCGGCGACCCACGTGCTGCGCGCGCGCCTCGACGGCACGCGGCTGACCGACGGCCGGGTGATCCTGGTCGGGGACGCCGGAAGCACCGGCCGGCATTTCGGCTCGCGCATGGCCTTCGACCGGGCCGGCCTGCTCTATGTCAGCCTGGGCGAGCGCGGCGAGATGGACCGGGCCCAGGACCTGGGCGACCTGGTCGGCAAGATCGCGCGGATCACGGACGACGGCGCGGTGCCGCCCGACAATCCGTTCGTCGGCCGGGCCGGCGCGAGGCCCGAGATCTATTGCTACGGCATGCGCAATCCGCAGGGCATGGCGCTCAACCCGTGGACCGGCGCGGTGTGGGAGCAGGAGCATGGGCCGCGCGGCGGCGACGAGGTCAACATCCTGCGCGCCGGGGCGAACTATGGCTGGCCGGTGATCACCCACGGCATCGACTACACCTTCCTGCCGATCGGCGAGGGCAAGGAGAAGGCCGGGCTCGAGCAGCCGTTGCACGCCTGGGTCCCGTCCATTGCGCCCTCGGGCATGGCCTTCTACGACGGCGACGCGTTCCCGAGCTGGCGGGGGAGCCTGTTCGTCGGCGCGCTGAAGGACGAGCTCTTGGTCCGGCTCGAGCTGGACGGGGACCGGGTGGTGGGCGAGGAGCGGCTGCTGGAGGGAGAGATCGGGCGGATCCGCGACGTCCGCGTCGGGCCGGACGGCTTCATCTACCTGATCAACGACGAGCGACGCGCCGGGATCTATCGGCTCGAGCCGGAAGGTGCGACCTGAGCGCGCCACCCCGGACCTGGGCCCTGCTGGGCCGCAAGCCCGGAGACAACGGCCAGGTGCTGGCGCTCGCCGAAGCACTGGGCTGGCCGTTCGAGACCCGGCGCATGGCCTATCGCCCGACCGAGCTCCTGACCAATCGCCTGCTCGGCGTGACCCTGCTCGGGCGCGACGCGCGCCGCTCGGATGCGCTCGAGCCGCCCTGGCCTGCGCTGGTGATCACCGCGGGCCGGCGCAACGAGCCGATCGCCCGCTGGATCCAGCGCCAGGCGGGCGGACCGTCGGCGTGCCGGCTGGTGCATGTCGGGCGGCCCTGGGCCCCGGTCGAGGCCTTCGACCTGATCGTCACCACGCCGCAATACGCCCTGCCCCGCCATCCGCGCATCCTGCATACCGATGCGCCGATGCACCGGGTGAGCGCCGCGGCCCTGGCCGAAGCTGCAGCACACTGGCGACCCCGGCTCGCCGGACTGCCGTGCCCGCGTATCGCGGTGCTGCTGGGCGGCCATGTGGGCCCTTGGACCTTCGACGCCGCCAAGGGCCGCGACCTGGGCAAGCGCGTCGACGCGATGGCCCGCGAGGCCGGCGGCTCGCTGCTGGTCTCGACCAGCGTGCGCACGCCGAGCCGACGTGATCGAGGCGCTGGCTGGCGAGCTCACTGCGCCCCATCACCTCTACCGCTGGCGGCCCGACGACCCCGACAATCCCTATCTCGGCTTCCTGGCCCTGGCGGACCGGATCGTCGTGACCAGCGACAGCATGTCGATGCTGGTCGAGGCCACGGCCACCGGCAGGCCGGTGTGGATCTACGACCTTGCCGATCCGCCCGGCCAAGGCCGGCCGAGCCTGCGCCGGCTGATCTTCCACCTGGGCCGGCTGCTCGGCCCCCGCCAGCTCCGGCGCGACGTCACCGCCATCCACGCGCGGCAGATCGCGACGGGTCGCGCGCTGCCGCTGGGCCAGCCCTGGCCCGCGGATCGGGAATTGCCGCCGCCGGCCGACGCCGCCATCGCCGCGGCACGGGTCAGGGCCCTGTTTCCCGACGTGGCACCGGCGGGCTGAACCCGGCGACGGGATACGCCGCCCTACAACGCGACGATCTTGGCGACCGACGGAACGCCCTGGGCGTCCAGCACGAACAGCAGGTAGCGGCCCGGCGTGGCGATGTTGGCGTTGGCCGGTGCCATGACCTTGAGCAGGTTGCCGCTGCGGGTGAAGGACAGCTCGAGAAAGCGCTGCTCCATGTTGAAGCTGTGCGTGACCGAGCCGGTCTTGATCAGTGTCACCCGCGCTATCGCCGTCGGCAGATTGGTGCCGAGGTCGAAGGTCTGGCCCCAGCTCAGCCGTGCAGGTGCGCTGGTGATCCGCGGTCGTGTCGCGAGGCCGCCAGCGCTGTTGTAGAGGTAGGGCGGGTAGTAGATCTGGGCGTTGGTGTTCGCGACCGGCCCTGGGGCGCCGCCGCCGCCGACCAGGATCGTGGCGTCGGGCAGCAGCAGCGCGTTGGAGTGGTAGAGCCGCGCGTAGGACGAGTTCGCCGGCGTCGCAGCACCCACCGTCCAGGCTCCGGTCTTCGGGATCCCAGATCAGAGCCTGATAGTTGACGCCGACCAGCTGGTTCGGCTGCCGGCTGCCGCCGGTCACCACCACCCGCCCGTCGGGCACCACCGTGCCGGTGTGCCAGTGCAGCCCGTAGGGCATGTCGTTGGTCGCGGTGACCTTGGGCGTGGCGCCGTTGATGTCGATGAGCACCGCGGATTTCTTGCCGTCGCGGAAGGCGGTGGAGGATTGGCTGCCGCCGCCGGTACGCAGGATCTTGCCGACGTCGTACATCACGTCGGTCGTGGTCACCCCGCTCGGGCTGGCAGCCGACATGGTCCCGGCCATGGTCAGCGTGCCGGCGCCGTTGGTGTTGACGTAGTACATGCTCTGGTTCGAGACCCCGAACACCCGGCCGTCCGGTGCCACGAAGTTGCGCGGGTACCAGTAGGTCAGGGCCGAGCTGTCGAACGACAGCAGCCGGAAGACGCCGGAGGTGTTGCGGATCTCGGCGCGGTCGGTGCCGTCCTTGCCGCCCTGGATGTAGATCTCGCCGTTGGGCAGCGTGGTCGCGGTCGCGTACCAGCGGCGGCGGTTCATGTCCCGGCCGGCCTGCAGGCTCGGCGTCGCCTGGTTGCGGAAGATCAGGGAATCGTTGTTGCCGCGATTGTTGGTGGCACTCTTGCTGGCGATCCAGTTGTCACCGCCGAGGAGCAGGGCGTCCGTGCTGCCGGGCAGGACGATCTGGGCGCTGCAGAACAGGTCGGTCTGCGTGGTGTTGCGCAAGGTCAGGTGCCCGGCAGCGGGATTGCCGCCGGCCGGATCCCAGACGTCGTACCAGAACCGCCCGGTCTGGGTGCCGTCCGGGTTTGAGCCGTAGCTCAGCACCCGACCCTCGGGCAGCAGCAGCATGTGGATGGGGATCAGCGGCCAGGCGCCGTTCGCACCCCACTTCCCATGCTGGCGGTCGGCCTCGGCCGGCTGCGCCCCGAGCAGCATGGCCATGATGAGGCCGAAGCCCCACTGTTTCGTTGTCTTGATCATTCGCGCCACCGCACACCCGACATCAATCCGGTGGCCGGACCCTAGGCTTGCGCCCTGGGTCCGGCATTGATCTGGATCATGCGGTAGCTAGCGCTGAGCCCGGCCGCCTGCTGTGACGAAATACACGGCCCGTCGTGCGGTTTCTCGCATGCTGTAGGGTAGTATCGCCGCCGCGTTGCCGCCAGCCGTCGGTGGCGATGAGGGAAGCAAGCCTGCTATCCAGCGGATCCAGGCGCTTGCGGCTGCTCGACGCGCGGACGGTGGTCGTGGCGAGGTCAGCGCGACGCGATGATCCGGTCGAGCTGGCGGTCCAGGGCCTCGAACCGACTGCGCTCCGTGTCGGTCAAGGTGCGGTCGAGCAGGTCGGCCTTCTGCAGCGGGTCGGCGACGAGGTTGTAGAACTCCCGCGTGCCGTCGTGCCGCTCGATCAGTGCGTACTGCCGGTCCCGGACCGTGCGCTCCCACTCGGTGCGGTAGCTCGAGGTGAACTCCTCGGCGAACGCCCACCGGCGCGGCGATGGATGGACCCGGTTCGCCAGGTAGGGGGCGAGGCTGACGCCGTCGGTCTTGACGCCGCGGGGCAAAGCACTTCCGGGATCGATGCCGGCGAGCTCCAGGATGGTGGGAAAGAGGTCGGTGGTGTTGACGAGCACCCGGGCCTCGCGGTTGCCGCCACTCACCCCGCGTCCGGCCACGAGCAGGGGCACGCCCACGCCGCCCTGATACACCGTCCCCTTGGCCTTCGCGCGCTCGTAGGGGGCGGCCACCACGTTGTTGGGCGTCCCGTTGTCCCCGACGAAGATGACCGTGGTCGTGGCGAGGTCGACCGAGCGCAGGAGCCGTCCGAGCTCCGTGTCCAGCGCCTCGACCATGGCCTCGTAGTAGGAACGGTCGGGCGCGCCGCTCGCGGGCAGGTAGTCCCGGCTGTGCAACGCGTTGGGCGGCTTGTGGAACGGGTTGTGCGGGGCATTGAACGCGGTCCAGACGAAGTAGGGCCGGTCGGCGCGCCGCGCCTCCTCGATCACGCCGAGCGTCTCGTCGACCGTGTCGGTCGTCGCGTAGGTGGTGGAGGCTGGTGGCCGTGCCGTCGACCACCTTGGTCCAGCGCCCATAGTCGTTGATCCGGCCCAGCCTCGGCTCCGGACCGGCATAGTGGGTCCAGCCCTGGCGATTGGGATCGCGGAGCCCCGAGGACAGGTGCCACTTGCCGACATGGGCGAGGACATATTGCGGCGCCTGCGCGCGGATGATCTCCGGCAGGGTCACCTCGGCCTGGGCGCAATTCCGGCAGTCCGGCCGTCTTGGGGCGCCCGATGCCGGTACGAAAGCCGTAGCGCCCGGTGAGGATGGTGGCCCTGGTCGGCGAGCACCACGGCGTCGCCCAGGCGTCGTTGAACGTCACACCCTGCCGCGCGAGCTGGCCGAGATTGGGCAGCCGTGGTGCCGGCGGCGCGCTCTCGATCCGGGCCGGACGCGGGTAGAACGACGCCATGTCGAGCCCGAAATCATCGGCGATCACGAGGAGGATGTTGCCGGTGGCCGCGGAGGCGGCCGAGGCCAGCGTGCTCGCCACGGCGAGTGCAGCCACCATGGGCCAGAACCGGACCCTGGAACGCGGCGCGGTACCTCTATCGCGTCCACCGCCACGCTCGGCGCCATTCGGTCGCGTGCCGTCCAGGGACGGCAAAGCAGGCGGCCCGGCGGCGACATGGCCGGGAACCATCGCGAACCCGGTGGCTTGAGGGAATTCGGTCTTCGACTCGCTTCGGTTCGTCACTGGACGACCTCCTGCGCTGGAAAAGAGATCCGTTCTTGGACCCGCCACGGGTGGGCGGGTCGGACCCGAACAATCCGCAGGACGGGAGCCCGAGAGCATTATTCCGATCTGATTAGTCGAATTATATGCCCAGCCAGAAGGTCGGGTTTCGGACGCATCCCTTCCGTACGCGGCCGACGGAACGCCACAATCGGCCGTGACG
The DNA here is from genome assembly GCA_963769465.1 of uncultured Alphaproteobacteria bacterium. GTDB lineage: Bacteria > Pseudomonadota > Alphaproteobacteria > Geminicoccales > Geminicoccaceae > Benzoatithermus. The sequence goes on along the minus strand of CAVYMA010000007.1, from coordinate 21,306 downwards.
AGATGTGGGAGCGATATGCCGATGGCCGAGATCCGCCTTGAAGCCGCGACGGCCGCCGAAGCGCTCCTGGCCACACTGAAGCTGCGCGGCATCGACTATCTGCTGGCCAATCCGGGCACGGACTTCGCGCCCCTGATCGAGGGGCTGGCGCGGGCGCCCGGTTCCGGCCTCGCCATGCCCACACCGGTGCTGGTGGCCCACGAGCAGGCGGCGATCGCGATGGCGCACGGCCACTGGCTGGCGACCGGCCGGCCTCTGGCGGTGATGGTCCATGTCAATGTCGGCCTCGCCAACACGCTGATGGGCGTCATCAACGCCGCGCGGGACAATGTCCCGCTTCTGCTGCTGTCCGGCCGGACCCCGCTCGGCGAGGGCGGCCGCACCGGTGCCCGCGACCTGCCGATCCACTGGGGCCAGGAGATGCGCGACCAGGCCGGGATGCTGCGCGAGCTGGTCAAGTGGGACTACGAGCTCCGCTTGCCCGAACAGGCCGCGGGACTGATCGACCGTGCCCTCGCCATCGCCATGAGCCCGCCCATGGGCCCGGTTCACCTCTCGCTGCCGCGCGAGGTGCTGTGCGCCGAGATCGACGGGGCGGTGGTACCCGCACTGGCGCGGCAGCAGCCGGCAGCCCCGGCGGTGCCCGTCGCCGCGGCCGTCGCGCAGGCGGCGGACATGCTGATGGGCGCGCGGCACCCGCTGGTGATCACCCAGCGGGCCGGGGCCTTTCCCGCCGGCTTCACCGCCCTGGAGCGTCTCGCGACCCTGGCGGCGGTACCGGTGGTCGAGTTCTGGCCGTCTCGCATCTCGCTCTCGGCGCTCCACCCGATGCATGCCGGCTTCGATCCGACCGCGTTGCTGGCCGAGGCCGACCTCGTCCTCGTGGTCGACGGCCTGACACCCTGGATCCCCCTGCGCCACCCGCTGCCGGGCGACTGCCGGGTGATCCAGATCGGTCCCGACCCTCTGTTCGCCGCCACGCCGGTGCGCGGCTTTCCCAGCGACCTGACGCTCGCCGGCGACGTGGCCGCGACCCTGGACCTGCTGAGCGACGCCCTGGCGCGCGCCGGCTGCACGCGGCCGGAGCGCCATGCCCAGCTGGCGGCGCGCCACGCGGCGGACCGGGCGCAGCGGCTGGCGGCCGCCGAGGCCGGCGGCGGCCCGCCCATGTCGCCGGCCTTCGTCAGCCGGCGGCTGATGGAGGCCCTGCCCGAGGACGCGATCCTGTTCTCCGAGCTGGGCTGCGATCCCGCGGTGATGGCGTTCACCCGTCCTGGCAGCTACTTCGGCTTCCCGCCCTCGGGCGGGCTGGGCTGGGGCCTGCCGGCGGCACTGGGCGCGCAGCTGGGGCACCCCGACCGCACCGTGGTCGCCACGGTCGGCGACGGCTCCTACCTGTTCGCCAACCCGCCCGCCTGCCACCAGATCGGCGAGGCGCTGGGCCTGCCGGTGCTGACCGTGGTGCTCGACAACGGGCTCTACAACGCGGTCCACAAGACCACGCGCATGGTCTACCCGACCGGTCATGCCGCCCGTGCGAACGCCATGCCGCTGACCTCGCTGGAGCCGGCGCCCGACTACGCCATGCTGATCCGTGCCAGCCGCGGCCATGGCGAGCGGGTCGAGGACCCCGCGGACCTGCCCGGCGCCATCGCCCGGGCCCTGCACGCGGTGCGCGAAGAGCGGCGCCAGGCGCTGCTCGACGTGGTGGTCCGGCCCGCCTAGGGACCCTCGGCCAGCCACTCCTCGATCAGGAAGCGGGCGATGCTGTCACGGTTGGGCAGGCGCACCTGGCGGCGTTCCGGGTCGGTAAGGTCGGCACGGGTGAGCCAGCGGGCGTCCTCGATCTCGTCGTAGTCCAGGCGCAGCGCGGTCGAGTTGGTCGTGGCGCGGAAGCCCAGCATCAGCGACTGCGGAAACGGCCAGGGCTGGGAGGCGCGGTAGGCCACCTCGTCGAGGACGACGCCGACCTCCTCGTAGACCTCGCGCGACAAGGTCTGCTCCAGCGATTCGCCTGGCTCCACGAAGCCCGCCAGCGTCGAGTACATGCCGGGCGGAAAGCGCGGCGAGCGGCCGAGCAGGCACATGTCGCCGTGGGTGACCAGGACGATCACGGCCGGGTCCGTACGCGGGAAGGTCTCGCGGCCGCAGGCCGGGCAGAGCCGGGCATGCCCGCCATGGGCGGCGACGGTGGACCCGCCGCATTGGCCGCAGAAGCGGTGCCCGCGGTGCCAGTGCGCCAGGGCCCGGGCATAGGCGGCGGTCGCCGCGTCGTCCGCGGGCAGGAGCAGCGCCACGCTGCGCAGCTCGACCAGGCGCTCCGCCCGGGGGAGCTCCGCACCCTGCTCGCAGGCGAACCAGGCCACCCCGTCGCGCTCCCCCAGGAACACGCTGTCGGGCGGCAGGGGCATTCCGAGCTCGGCCAGGGTCGGCGCATGCAGGCTCGGGCAGTCGTCGGTGCCGAGCATGGGGACCAGAAGGTCGCTCAGCAGCAGGACGCGCGTGGCCGGATCGGTGCGGGCACGCGCGAGCCAGGCCTCGTCCCGGCGGCGGTGCGCCGCGCGGTCGAGGGCTCGGGCGACGTAGACCTGCGATGGCTGGCGCATGGGCATGACGGATGGCCGGTGGTCAAAAGGCGGCCCGCTATAGCGCATGGCGCGCCGGCCTGCACCCTTGCGCTCCACCGGCGGACGGCCGATATTCCGGCACGGAAGGCTGGCGATGGACGGAGCCCTCGCCAAACCGGTCAGGTCCGGAAGGAAGCAGCCGTAACGAGTTTCGCTCCGGGTCGTTGTCCAGCCTTCCACCTCGGCGCCTAGCCCGCCCTTCCCGCCGATGGAGCCGCAGCTGCAGCGCCCCGCCGACTACCGGGTCCTCGCCCGCGCCTACCGCCCTACCCGGCTCTCGGCGCTGATCGGCCAGGAAGCGCTCGTCCGCACGCTCAAGAACGCCTTCGCCTCCGGCCGCGTCGCCCACGCCTTCCTGCTCTCCGGCATCCGCGGCGTCGGCAAGACCACGACCGCGCGGATCATCGCCCGCGGCCTCAACTGCACCGGCACCGACGGCCAGGGCGGGCCGACGCCCGAGCCCTGCGGCGTCTGCCCGAGCTGCACCGCGATCGACGAGGACCGCGCACTCGACGTGATCGAGATGGACGCGGCCTCGCAGACCGGCAAGGACGACGTCCTCGAGCTGCTCGAGGGCCTGCAGTTCCTGCCCAGCTACTCGCGCTACAAGGTCTACATCCTGGACGAGGTGCACATGCTCTCGTCCAAGGCCTGGAACGCGCTGCTCAAGACGGTCGAGGAGCCGCCGCCGCACGCCAAGTTCATCTTCGCCACCACCGAGCTGCGCAAGGTCCCGATCACCGTCCTGTCGCGCTGCCAGAAGTTCGAGCTGCGCCGGGTGGGGCCCGAGGAGCTGGCGGTGCATCTCGCCGGCATCTGCGCCCAGGAAGGCGTGGCCGTGTCCGAGGACGCGCTGGCCATGGTGGCGCGCGCGGCCGAGGGCTCCGTCCGCGACGCGCTCTCGCTCCTCGACCAGGCGATCGCCACCGCCGAGGGACCGGTCGACGGCGAGCTGGTCCAGGCGATGCTGGGTCTGGGCGACCGCATCCAGCTGCTCGACCTGTTCGACACGGTGATGCGGGGCGACGCCAAGGGTGCCCTGGAGCGGTTCGGCCAGCTCTACGCGCTGGGCGCCGATCCGGTGGCGGTGGCGCAGGACCTGCTCGAGATCGGCCACTGGCTGTCGCGGCTGAAAGTGGCGGCCGAGGCCACCTCCAGCCTGGGCATCGCCGCGGCGGCAGCCGAGCGTGCCGCCGCGATGGCCAAGGAGCTGTCGCTGCCGGTCCTGGCGCGCGCCTGGCAGATGCTGCTGCGTGGCATCGACGAGATCCGCAGCGCGCCCGACGCACGCGCGGCCGCCGAGATGCTGCTCTTGCGCATCGCCTGCGTCAGCGACCTGCCCTCCCCGGCCGAGCTGGCGCGGTTGCTGCGCCGGGGCGACGGTGCCGAGCCGGTGGCCGTGCCGGCGCGTGCGGCTCCGCCACCGGCACCGGTGCCCGGAACCTGGCGCCAGGCGGCGACGGTGGCCCAGCCGATCGCGGCCCGGCCGATCCCCGCGCCGCCGGCACCCGTTGAGGCCGCCGCACCTTCGGACGAGCCCGCCGACTTCGCGGAGTTCGTGGCCCGGCTGCGCGACGGCGGCGAGGCGCCCTTGGCCGCCTGGCTGTCGCAGAGTGCCCACCTGATCCGGTTCGAGCCGGGCCGGGTCGAGCTGCGCTTCGATGCGGGCGTGCCGACCGACGTGGCCGGCCGCATCGGCGAGGCGGCGATGCGCGTGCTCGGGCGGCGCTGGATGGTGATCGTGGGCGCGCAAGCCGGCGAGACGACGCTGGCCGAGCAGGCCGCGGCGCGCAAGCGGGCGAAGCTGGACGAGCTGGCGCAGAACCCGACGATCCAGGAGGTCCTGGCGGCCTATCCCGGCGCCACCCTGGTCGACATCCGGCCGCGCAGCAGCTAGCCAGACCGTTCGTTCCTACCCTCGCAAGGAAGGCCAAGGGCCGATGAAGAACCTGGGCAACATGCTCAAGGAAGCGCAGAAGCTGCAGTCGCGGATGGCCGAGATGCAGCAGAAGCTGGCCGAGACCGAGATCAGCGGTGCGGCCGGCGGCGGGATGGTCGCCGTCACGCTCAACGGCAAGGGCGAGATGCGCAAGATCAAGATCGACCGGTCGCTCGCCGTGGCCGACGAGATCGAGATCCTGGAGGACCTGATCGTCGCCGCCTGCAACGACGCCAAGGCCAAGATCGACGCCTACATGGCCGAGGAGATGGGCAAGCTGACCGGCGGCCTGCCCCTGCCGCCAGGGTTCAAGCTGCCCTTCTGATGGCCGCGGGCGAGATCGAGCGGCTGGTCCGGCTCCTGGCGAAGCTGCCGGGCCTGGGCCAGCGCTCGGCGCAGCGCGCGGCCCTGGCGATGCTCAAGCGTCGCGACACGGTCATGCTGCCCCTGGCCGAGGCCTTGGCCGCCTGCGCGCGGGACGTCCATCCCTGCTCCGTCTGCGGCAACCTCGACACCGTCCAGCCCTGCGCCATCTGCCGCGATCCGGCACGCGACGCGCGGACCTTGTGCGTCGTGGCCGAGCTCGAGGACCTCTGGGCGCTGGAGCGGGCGGGCGGGATCTTCGCCGGCCGCTACCATGTGCTGGGCGGCACCCTGAAGGCGCTGGACGGCATCGGCCCGGAGGATCTCGGCGTCGACCGCCTGCTGCGCCGGGTCGAGGAGCAGGGCGTGAGCGAGGTGATCCTGGCCCTGGGCGCCACGGTCGACGGCCAGACCACCAGCCACTACCTGGCCGAGCGGCTCCAGCCGCTGGGCTGCACGGTGACCCGGCTCGGGCGCGGCGTGCCGGTGGGCGGCGAGCTCACCTACCTCGACGAGGGCACGCTCGAGGCCGCCTTGCGCGCGCGGCAGCGGGTCGCTTGACCGCCACGCGCCAAGTCCTTACCTCACGGCAGCTTTTCACGCCCGCAACGAGTTACCGCCGATGGCCCTGCTCGAGATCCTGCAGGCCCCGCACCCTGTCCTGAAGGCCAAGGCCAAGCCGGTCGCGCGGGTGGACGCCGCCCTGCGCCGGCTCGCCGCCGACATGTTCGAGACCATGTACAAGGCGCCGGGCATCGGCCTGGCCGCACCCCAGGTCGGGATCTCCGAGCGGCTGGTGGTGCTCGACGTCGCCGACGGCGAGGAGCGCCGGCCGATGGTCCTGGTCAACCCCGAGATCGTCTGGCGCTCGGGCGACCGGGCCACCGCCGAGGAGGGCTGCCTCAGCCTGCCCGGCCAGTTCGCCGACGTGACGCGCCCACAGGCGGTCAAGGTGCGCTTCCTGGACGATCACGGCGCCGAGCAGGAGCTCGACACCGATGGCCTGCTCGCCCGCTGCGTCCAGCACGAGCTCGACCATCTCGACGGCATCCTGTTCGTCGACCACCTGACCGCGCTGAAGCGCAACATGATCATGCGCAAGCTGATCAAGACCCGGCGGCTGCGTGCCTGAGCCCTTGCGCCTGGTCGTCATGGGGACGACCGGCTTCGTCCTGCCCAGCCTCGACGCGCTCATCGCCGCCGGGCACGAGATCGTCGCCGTCTACACCCAGCCGCCCCGCCCCGCCGGCCGGGGCCACCAGCTCCGCCGCACGCCCGTGCACGAGGCCGCCGAGCGGCTGGGCCTGGAGGTGCGCACGCCGCGCACGCTCAAGGACCCCGAGGCGCAGGCCGCGTTCGCGGCACTGGAGGCCGATCTCGCGGTCGTCGGCGCCTATGGCCTCCTCCTGCCGCGCCCGATCCTCGCCGCCCCGCGCCTGGGCTGCGTCAACCTGCACGCCTCGCTCCTGCCGCGCTGGCGGGGCGCCGCACCGATCGAGCGGGCGATCCTGGCCGGGGACGCCGAGACCGGCATCAGCATCTTCCACATGGAGGAAGGGCTCGACACCGGCCCGGTCTACGCCATGCGGCCGCTGCCGATCGGGCCCACGACCACGGCCACGGAACTGCACGAACGGCTGGCGGCCCTGGCGGCCGAGATGATCCCGGGCGTGGTCGAGGGCATCGCCGCAGGCAGCCTGCGCGCCGAGCCCACAGCCCGAGGCTGGCGTCACCTACGCCCGCAAGCTCGAACGCATGGAAGGCCGCCTCGACTTCACCGAGCCGGCCGAGCTGATTGAGCGCCGTCTGCGAGCGCTCAATCCGGCGCCCGGCTGCTGGTGCGAGGCGCGCGGCGAGCGGCTGGGCCTGCTCGCAGGTTCCGTCGTCGCCGGCAGCGGCGCGCCGGGCACCGTCCTCGCCCTGCCGCTCACCATCGCCTGCGGCGAGGAAGCGCTCGCGGTCACCCAGGTCCAGCGCGCCGGCAAGCGGCCGATGACGCCTGACGAACTGCAGCGCGGCTTCGCCCTGCCGGTGGGCACGCGGCTCGGCTGAACCCATGCCCCGCTGGCGCCTGCTGCTGGAGTATGACGGCGGCCCGTTCCAGGGCTGGCAGCGCCAGGGCGACGCCCCCACCGTCCAGGGTGCGATCGAGGCGGCACTGCTCGCCTGCAGCGGCGAGGCCGTCACCGTGTTCTCCGCCGGCCGCACCGACGCCGGCGTCCACGCCCTGGGCCAGGTCGCCCATGTCGACCTCGCCCGGCCCTGGCTGCCCGAGCGCCTGACCGGTGCCCTCAACTTCCACCTGCGCCCGCACCCGATCACGGTCCTGGAGTCGCGCGCGGCACCACCCGACTTCCACGCCCGCTTCTCCTGCACCGGCCGCCGCTACCTCTACCGCATCCTCGCCCGCCGCAGCCCGCCCGGCCCTGGAGCGCGGCCGGGTCTGGCACGTCCCGGTCCACCTCGACGCCGAGCGCATGCACGTCGCCGCCCAGGCGCTGGTCGGCCGCCACGACTTCACCAGCTTCCGCTCCAGCGAATGCCAGTCCGCCTCGCCGGTGAAGACGCTGGGCGGCGTCCACGTCGTGCGAGCGGGCGAACTGATCGAATGCCACCTGTGGGCCCGCTCGTTCCTGCACCACCAGGTCCGCAACATCGTCGGCACGCTGAAGAAGGTGGGCGAAGGCAAGGCGCCGATTGGGTGGGTGCGGGAGGTGCTGGAAGCGCGGGATCGCGGGGCGGCAGGGCCAGACCGCACCGGCGGAGGGGCTGTTCTTGATGGCGGCTGAGTATGGTTCCTGAATGCTCGCCAACGATGCGTGGCCCTCAGGCCGGCTGCAGCAGCCCATCGAGCACGCGGCTGACCGCGATGTTGAGGAGCACGTCGATCACCACGAGGCCGAACGCGGTCAGGCCGGTCGTGGCCAGTGCGGTGCGGATCACGAACCACTGGTAGACCAGGACCATGATGGTGGCGGAGAACAAGGTGAGCGTGCGCAGTTCGGTCGGGAGGATGGTGCCCAGGACCACGACCGCGGTGTAGAGGGCGACCTGGATCACCGCCGACCAGTTGTTGGCGACGATCAGCGGCACGTAGCGCTGGCTCAGCCCGAGCAGGCGGGTGAGCGGGATGGCGGCGAGCGGGAAGGCGAGCCAGCCCACGGCGAACGAGACCAGCTCGGCCAGGGTGGTGGCCCAGGCGCTCTCGGGCCAGCCGGTCACGCGGTACTGGTCGAGCAGGACCAGGACATAGGCCGGGGCCACCACCAGGGCGGCCGCGAACGATTTCCAGAAGCCGTCGACGCTGAGGTCGAAGCCGGCCAGGCCCCGCGTGTCGCCCCGCGCCAGGAGCCATGCCGCCTGGACGGAACGGACGATCTCGGGCCAGGTCGGCATCAGGCGGCTAGGAACTGCCGCACGAAGCGCTGGTAGATCCGGGTCAGGCCCTCGATGTCGGCCACCGTCACGTGCTCGTCGGCCTGGTGCATGGTGGTGCCCACGAGGCCGAACTCGATCACCGGGCAATAGGGCGGGAAGAAGCGCGCGTCCGAGGTCCCGCCCGTGGTGCTGAGCTGCGGCCGCAGGCCGGTCTCGGCCTCGATGCTGGCGGCCAGGAGCTCGCTGAGCGCACCGGGTGCGGTGACGAACGCCTCGGCGTTGCCGACCACGGAAAGCTCGTAGTCCGGCGCCAGGGCCGCGATCTCCCGGTGCAGCCAGGCGTCGAGCGAATCGCGGGTGTGGCGGTCGTTGAAGCGGATGTTGAACCTCGCCGTGGCCTCGCCCGGGATGACGTTGGCGGCGGGGTTGCCGATGTCGATCGAGGTCACCTGGAGGTTCGAGGGCTCGAACCAGTCGGTACCCTGGTCGAGCGGGGTGGCGATCAGGTGGCCCAGGACGGTGACCAGGCGGTGGGCGGCGTTGTCGGCGCGCTGCGGATAGGCGGTGTGGCCCTGGCGGCCGCGCACGGTGAGCCGGCAGGTGACCGAGCCGCGCCGGCCGATCTTGGCCGTGTCGCCCAGCCGCTCCGGGCAGGTGGGCTCGCCGACGAGGCAGGCGTCGAAGCGCTGGCCCTGCTCGGCCGCCCAGGCCAGGAGCTTGACCGTCCCGTTGACCGCCTCGGCTTCCTCGTCGCCGGTGATCAGCAGGCTCACCGAGCCGTCCCGCAGGCCGCCCTCGGCCACGATCCGGGCCATGGCCGCCACGAACGCGGCCACGCCGCTCTTCATGTCGGCCGTACCGCGGCCATAGAGCCGGCCGTCCTCGATCTCGCCCGAGAAGGGCTCGTGGCGCCACGCCTCGCGGGCACCGGGCGGCACGACGTCGACATGGCCGGCAAAGGCGAGATGCCGCCCGCCCGTGCCGAGCCGCGCCCAGAGATTGTCCACCGGGTAGCTGCCGCCACCCTCGAAGCGCAGCCGGCGGCAGGCAAAGCCCAGCGCCTCCAGCCGCGCCTGCAGCAGGTCGAGTGCCGGCCCCGCCGCGGGCGTGACGGTGGGGCAGCGGACCAGCGCCTGGGTCAGTGCAACGGGATCGGCGGTGTCCATCAGTCGCGCAGAAGCTCGTTGATCGAGGTCTTGGACCGGGTGCCGGCATCGACCCGCTTGACGATCACCGCGCAATAGAGGCTGGGCCCGGGGCTGCCGTCGGGCAGCGGCTTGCCGGGCATGCTGCCGGAGACGACCACCGAGTAGGGCGGGACCCGGCCCAGGAACACCTCGCCCGTGGCCCGGTCGACGATCTTGGTCGACGCACCCAGATAGACGCCCATCGACAGGACCGAGCCCCGCTCGACGATCACGCCCTCGGCGACCTCGGCGCGTGCTCCGATGAAGCAGTCGTCCTCGATCACGACGGGCCCGGCCTGCAGAGGCTCGAGCACGCCGCCGATGCCGGCACCGCCCGAGATGTGACAGTTCCTGCCGATCTGGGCGCAGGAGCCGACCGTGGCCCAGGTGTCGATCATGCTACCGCGGTCGACATGGGCGCCGAGATTGACGAAGCAGGGCATCAGCACGACGCCCGGGGCGATGTAGGCCGAGCGGCGCACCACGCAGCCCGGCACGGCGCGAAAGCCGGCCTCGCGAAAGCGCGGCCCGTCCCAGCCGGCGAACTTGGAGGGGACCTTGTCCCACCAGACCGCACCGCCGGGCCCGCCCTCGATCACCGCCATGTCGTTGAGACGGAAGGAAAGCAGCACGGCCTTCTTGAGCCACTGGTGGACGACGTAGCCGTCTGCGCTCTTTTCCGCGACCCGGACCTCGCCGCGGTCGAGCAGGTCGAGCGCCGTCTCCACGGCGTCGCGGACCTCGCCCTTGGTGTCGAAGCCGATCCGCTCGCGGTCCGCGAACGCGGCCTCGATCACGTGTGCCAGATTGTCGTGCTGCATCGATCTTTGCCTTTCGAACGAGCGCTCCGGTATCCTAGGCGGTCGGAAGGTGTCAACAACGCGCGCTTGCCGCCGCCGGTCCCCGCTCTATCGTCGCGGTCATCCGCGTCACTTACCGGGCCGCGCCCAGATGCAGCTTGAATCCCCAGCCCTGCCCCAGGGCTTCCTCGACCGGTGCGCCGCCATCGTCGGCGGCGAGCGCGTGCTGCGCCAGGCGCAGGAGCGCGCACCCTACGAGGTCGACTTCTGGCGCCACATCGACGGCACGGCCGCGGCCGTGGTGCGGCCGCGCACGACCGCGGAGGTCGCCGCCATCGTGGCGGCCGCCGCGGCGGCCGGCGTCGCGATCGTGCCCCAGGGCGGCAACACCGGCCTGGTCGGCGGCGGCATTCCCGACCGGTCCGGCCGGCAGCTGGTGCTGAGCCTGGCCGGCCTCGACCGGATCCGGGCCGTCGACGAGCGCGGCGAGTGGCTGGTGGCGGAGGCCGGCTGCACGCTGGCGGCGGTGCAGGCGGCTGCGGCAGCGGCGGGGCGGCTGTTCCCGCTCAGCCTCGGCAGCGAGGGCACCTGCCAGATCGGCGGCAACCTCTCGAGCAATGCCGGCGGGGTCAACGTCATCCGCTACGGCATGGCGCGCGAGCTGGTGCTCGGGCTCGAGGTGGTCCTGGGCGACGGCCGGGTCTGGAGCGGCCTGCGCACGCTGCGCAAGGACAATACCGGCTACGACCTGAAGCAGGTGTTCCTGGGTGCCGAGGGCAGCCTCGGCATCATCACCGCGGCCTCCTTGCGCCTGTTCGCCCGGCCGCGCGAGCGCGTCACGCTGTTCGCGGCCGTGCCCTCGCCCGAGGTCGCGGTGTCGCTGCTGGCTCACGGCAAGGAGCGCTTCGCCGAGCTGATCTCCAGCTTCGAGCTGATGGCCGCAGGCTGCGTCGAGGCGGCGGTCACCCACCTGCAGGGCGTGCGCGACCCGCTGGAGACCAAAGCGCCCTGGTACGTGCTGGTCGAGCTCGCCTGGTCGCTGCCCGAGGGCCTGGCGGCGGCCGCCGAGGCGTGGCTGGCGGACGCGTTCGAGGCGGAGCTGGTGCTCGACGCCACCCTGGCCGCGAACGAAGCGCAGCGGACCATGCTGTGGCGGATGCGCGAGGAGCTGAGCCCGGCCATGCGCCAGGCGGGCCAGATCGTGCGCAACGACATCTCCGTCCCGGTCGGGCGCATCCCGGAGCTGATCGAGCGCGGCGAGGCACTGATCGCCGGGCTGGTGCCGGAGGGCCGGCTGCTGCCCTTCGGCCATGTCGGCGACGGCAACCTGCACTTCAACATCCTGCTGCCGCTGGCGACCACCGACCTGAGCGCACTGCGCGACCGGATCCACCACGCGGTGTGCGACCTCGTGCAGGACCTGGGCGGCTCGATCAGCGCCGAGCACGGTATCGGCCGGCTCAAGGCCCTGGAGCTCGCCGCCCGCAAGAGCCCGCTCGAGCTCGAGCTGATGCGGCGGCTGAAGGAGGCGCTTCGACCCGGCGGGGATCCTCAATCCGGGCGTGATCCTGGCGACGCCGGTGCCACCGCCATGACCGTCTATACGGCACCGCTGGCCGAGATGGGCTTCGTCCTGCGCCATGTGGCGGGGCTGGACGCGGTCGCGGCCCTGCCCGGGCTGGAGGAGACGACGCCCGACCTCGTCGAGGCACTCCTGACCGAGGCGGCGCGCCTCGCCGAGCGGGTGCTGGCACCGTTGAACCCGCTGGGCGACCGCCACCCGCCGGTCCTTGCCGACGGTGCGGTCCGGATGCCGCCCGGATTCCAGGAGGCGTGGCGGGCCTTCGCCGCGGGCGGCTGGACCAGCCTCGCCTTCCCACGCGACCATGGCGGCCAGGAGCTGCCGCGCCTGGTCAACACCGCCGCCGCCGAGATCTGGACGGCCGCCAACCTGTCGTTCCAGAACTGCCCCCTGCTGACCCAGGGTGCGATCGACGCCATCCTGCACCATGGCAGCGAGGCGCAGCGGCAGCTCTACGCCCGGCACCTGATCAGCGGTGCCTGGACCGGCGCCATGTGCCTGACCGAGCCGCAGGCGGGCTCGGATGTGGGTGCCCTGCGCACCCGGGCGGTGCGCGACGGCGACCGCTACCGGATCTACGGCAGCAAGATCTTCATCACCTTCGGCGAGCACGATCTGGCCGAGAACATCGTCCATCTCGTCCTCGCCCGCATCGACGGGGCGCCAGCGGGCACGGCCGGGATCTCGCTGTTCATCGTGCCGAAGTTCCTGCCCGACGCGCAAGGCCGGCCGGGCCGGCGCAACGATTTCCGCTGCGTCTCGCTCGAGCACAAGCTGGGCCTGCATGCCAGCCCGACCTGCGTGATGGCCTATGGCGACGGCGAGGGTGCCGAAGGGTTTCTCCTGGGCGAGGAGAACCGGGGCATGCGCTGCATGTTCACGATGATGAACAATGCGCGCCTTGCCGTCGGCCATCAGGGGTTGGGGCTGGCCGAGCGGGCCTGGCAGCAGGCGCAGGCCTACGCGCACAGCCGCATCCAGGGCGCGCGCGGCGGCAAGCCGGTGGCCATCGCGGCGCACCCCGACGTCCGGCGCATGCTCATGACGATGCAGGCGCAGATCGCCGCGATGCGCGCACTCGCCTACTGGACGGCAGCCTCCCTCGACGCGAGCGAGCGCCATCCCGATCCGGCGGCGCGCGCGCTGGCCGCCGGCCGGGTCGCGCTGCTCACCCCCATCGTCAAGGCGTGGCTCACCGACCTGGGCTACGAGATCGCCTCCCAGGCCGTCCTGGTCCATGGCGGCGTGGGCTATGTCGAGGAGACCGGTGCCGCCCAGCATCTGCGCGATGCGCGCATCCTCGCCATCTACGAGGGCACCAACGGCATCCAGGCGCTGGACCTGGTCGGGCGCAAGCTGGACATGGAAGGCGGTGCCCTGCCCTGGCGGCTGCTCGCGGATCTGCGCGCCGAGTTGGCGAGCCTGCCCGATACCTTCGCACCCGCCCTCACCGAGGCCCTGGACGCGGTCGAGCGGACCACCCGCCATCTCCAGGCGAGCCTGCCGGACGACCGGGCCGCCGGGTCGGCCGCCTATCTGCGGCTGTTCGCGACGACGCTGGGCGCCGTCCTGCTGGCGCGGGGCGCAGGGGCGGCGGCCGCGGAGCCCGCCGGCCGGCATTGGCCGGCGCTTGCCCGCTTCTACCTGCAGGCGGTGCTGCCGCCCGCGCTGGCCCTCGAGCCGCAGATCCTGGCGGGGGCCGGAATCCTGGAGCCGGACACACTCGCCGCCGCGTGAGCGGCCTGCGGCATCCGCGACCATTCCGACGCGCGCACACGGTGCTATCGGTGCCGGCGATGGTGCATGTCCCGGCTGGCAGTCCGGGTTGCGAAGAATGAACGCCATCATGCGGCGGAACGGCTTTGTGCTATTGGCGAGCGCCCTGCTGGCCTCGCCCCTCGGCAGCGCTGCTGCGCAGGATTTCCTGGGCGGGGTCCAGACCGGCACCGGCAGGCTCGAGGACCCCAAGCAGGCCGGCGACTTCATCGTTCGCCTGCGCGGCCTCGCGATCGTCCCGAACTCGGACGGCAAGATCAACGGCATCGGCGGCGACGTCGAGGTGTCGGACGAGTACACGCCCGAGATCGACTTCACCTACTTCCTGACCGACCGGTTCGCGCTGGAACTCATCGCGGCGACCGCGCGGCACAATGTGCGGGCCGAGAACACGGCCGCGGGCGACCTCGACCTCGGCAAGGTCAACCACCTGCCGCCGACACTCCTGCTGCAGTGGCACGTGGCGCCCGACTACTTCATCAGCCCCTATTTCGGCGCCGGCATCAACTACACCATCTTCTACGACGCCGATCCCGGACCGGACATCGACAGCATCAACTACGACAACAGCCTCGGCTGGGCCCTGCAGTTCGGCACCGACATCTTCGTCTACAAGAACCTGCTGATCAATCTCGACGTCAAGTACATCCGGATGGAGACCAAGGCCGAGATCAACAATTCCTTCCACGCCCGGGCCGACATCGACCCGTGGCTGTTCGGCGTCGGGATCGGCTACAAGTTCTGAGGCCGCTCAGGGCACCAGATCGGGCTCGGTCTCGACCTTGCCGCGGCGCTGCAGCTGGCGGGCGACCAGCCAGCACAGCAGCGCCCAGCAGGCCCCCAGGGTCCAGCCGGCCAGCACGTCGGACGGCCAGTGCACACCCAGATAGAGCCGCGACAGGCCGATCAGCAGGGTGAGGATCACCGCCAGGGTCAGCAGGTAGATCTTGAGCCGCCGATGGGCCTGGAAGCGGGCGAGCAGTGCGCCCAGGGTGAGGTAGGTGGCCGCCGCACCGGTGGCGTGGCCGCTGGGAAAGCTCGCGGTGTAGACGGGCGCGCCGTGCGGGAACAGGTCGGGGCGCGGGCGCTCGATGCCGGCCTTGATGGCGAAGCTGAGCAGCACCGCACCCACGATCGAGACGATCACGAACAGCGCGGCACCGCGCTTGCCCGACAGGAGGAGGAAGCCGGCGGCACCCAGGGTGACGATGGTGATCACCACCGTCCCGCCCAGGGCCGTGACGTCGCGCACGGCCGATTCGAGCCAGACCGGGCCGATCGGGTCGCTGACGTCGGCGGGGTTGCGGAACAGAAGCAGGATCGCCCGGTCGAGCCGGAACTGCTCGCCCTCGCGGATCTCGTCGGCCAGCCCGAAGAAGGCCCACAGGCCAGCGGCCAGGATCACCAGCGACACGAGGACCTGGCGCTCCATCACCGGGGCCACCAGCCCGGTCCAGCGCCGCAGGAGGCTCATCCCCGCCTGGTCACCTTGAGCGCCCGCCGGTCGAGATGGGCCTCGACCTCCGCGAGATCGATGCCCTCGCGCCGCCAGCCGGGCCAGGGTGAAGTAGAGCACGTCGGCCGCTTCCCAGATGACGTGCTCGCGGTCCTTGGCCTCGGCGAGCTCGTCCGCCTCCTCGCGCAGCTTGGCGGCGAGCAGCGCCGGGTCGGCGAACAGCCTGGCGGTGTAGCTGCCGGGCGGGGCGTGCTGCGCGGCGCTGCGGCCAGGGTGCGGGCAAGCTGGCCGAGCCCGGTGTCCTCGCCCCAGCAGCTCCGGGTGTCGAGATGGCAGAAGCCGGGGCCGTGCTGGCGCACGACGAAGCGGGGCCGTCGCGGTCGCAGTCGAGGTCGATCCGCAGCAGCTCCTGGGTGGCGCCGCTGGTCTCGCCCTTGACCCACAGGCCGCGCGAGCGCGACTGGTAGATGCCCATCCGCCGCCGCACGGCCTCGCGGATCGATTCCTGCGAGGAGTAGACGAGGCCCAGGCAGACGCCGCGCTCGTCGACCACGACGGTCGGATAGAGCCCGTCGGGCCGGTCGGTGACCAGGGGCGCCATGATCGCGTCGGCGAGGTCGAGCCGGCCGGTGTAGAGCGCCATGCCGACCTGGGCGTCGGCGCCGATCTCGTCCAGGGCACGGATCTCGTCGGCCGTGGTCACGCCGCCGGCGATGGTGACCTTGCAGTCCTTGCCGGCCGCGTCGACCACGGCCTTGGCGAGCTCCAGGTTGGTGCCGCCCATGCGGCCTTCCAGCTCGACGAAGGTGACCAGGAAGCCCCCGGCATGCGCCTTCAGCTCGGCGATGCGCTCGAGGATGCCCCGGCCGGTCCCCTGCTGCCAGCCCTCGACCACGACCTCGCCGTCGCGGGCATCGAGTGCCGCGATGACGCGCTCGCGCGGCAGCCGCGAGAGGATCTCGGGCTTGGCGGCCGTGCCGAGGATGACCTTGCGCGCACCTTTGTCCAGCCAGGCGATCGCGGTCTCGACGTCGCGGATGCCGCCGCCGACGCGGCAGGCGAAGCGCGGCAGCAGGCCCTCGATCAGCGCCGCGTTGCTGCCCTTGCGCATGGCGGCGTCGAGATCGATCACCGCGATCTCGCCGGCGAGCGAGAAGCGCTCGGCGATCGGGGCGGGATCGCCGGCGTCGATCGCCTTCTCGGCACCGCCCACGAGCTGGACGGTCTGGCCGCCCTGCAGGTCGATGCTCGGGATGATCACGGCCGCACCCTGATGCCGTGCTCCTGCAGGTAGAGCTTGATGTCGTCGGGCGTGGTGTCGCCGTCGTGGAAGATCGAGGCCGCCAGGACCGCGTCGGCCCCGGCCACGAAAGCCTCGCGGATGTGCTCCGCCGAATCCGCACCGCCCGAGGCGATCACCGGCACGTGCACCGCGCGGGCCACCGCACCGGTCAGCTCGAGATCGTAGCCCGAGCGGGTGCCGTCGCGGTCCCAGGAGGTCAAGAGCACCTCGCCCGCACCGCGCCGCTCGGCCTCGCGCGCCCATTCGATCGCGTCGATGCCCGTCCCCTCGCGCCCGCCCTTGACCAGCACCTCCGCCCGGCCGTCACGCCAGGCGGCGTCGATGGCGACCACGCAGCATTGCCGGCCGAACCGCTCGGCGATGCCCGACAGGATCTCCGGCCGCTCGACCGCCGCGGTGTTGACCGAGACCTTGTCGGCACCCGCCTCGAGCAGGTGCCAGGCGTCCTCGACCTCGCGCACGCCGCCGCCGACGGTGAGCGGGATCGACAGCACCTCGCGCACCCGGCGGATGGTCTCGTGCTGATGGCCGCGGCCCTCGGGCGTGGCCGAGACGTCGAGGATGACGATCTCGTCGCCGCCCTGGTCCTGGTAGAGCGCGGGCCCGCTCGGCCGGGTCGCCGGCATCGCGCAGGCCCTGGAAGCGCACGCCCTTGACCACGCGGCCATGGCTGACGTCGAGGCAGGGGATGATGCGCGAGGTCAGCATCGGCCCAGCTCCAGGAAGCGCGCCAGCAGCGCCTCGCCGTAGGCGCCTGAAAGCTCCGGGTGGAACTGGCAGCCGATCACGTTGCCCCGCTCCATGGCCGCCACGAACGGCCCGCCATGGGTGGCCTCGGCCACGCTCCAGCCCGGTGCGGCCGCCGCCCGGTAGCTGTTGGCGAAATAGGCGTAGCCGCCCTCGAGCAGGCGCGCGTCGCCGGCGGGACGGACCTCGTTCCAGCCGAACTGCGGGATCCGGACATCGTCGGGAAACCGGCCGACATGGCCGGCGACGATCCCGAGGCCATGCACGCCGGGGTTCTCGTCGCTGGTCGCGAACAGCAGCTGATGGCCGACGCAGATGGCGATGGTCGGCCGGTCCGCGGCGATCCGCTCGCGCAGCGTCGCGTCGAGGCCGTGCTCGACCAGACGCTGCATGGCCGGCCCGAAGGCACCCACCCCCGGCAGCATGACGTGCGAGGCCCCGGCGACGTCCGCCGGCCGCTCGCTGACCCGCGGCTCGGCCCCGAGCCGCCGGAACGCCGCCTTGACCGAGGCGATGTTGGCCGTGCCGGTCGGCACGATGACGACCTCAGCCATCGGCGGGAGGCACCGGATCCGGAAAGGTCACGTCCTCGTAGATTTCGTCCAAGGACAGTGAGATGCCGAGGTGGGTGAAGTCGATCGAGCCGTCCTGATAGACCCGTTCCTCGAACGACGCCGGACCGGTCCGCGTGTGGAGCATGGCAAAGCGGCTGTCCTGGGCCACGAGCGAGATAATGGCGGACAGCCTGGATCAGGCAGTAGCCATGCCACTTCCGGCCGGTATCGTCGCGCTCGCTCCAGGGCGAGAGCACCTCCACGATGAGCACCGGCGCAGCGATGGTTGGAGTCGACAGGTCGATCGCGCCGCAGGCGACGACGACATCAGGGATAGCCGAAAGGCCGGGAGCCTTGACCTCAGCTCCATCGGCGTAAGCCCGACAGCCCGAGCCGACCAGCTTGTTGCCAAGATGGCGCACGATGTTCGTCTTGATGATCGTGTGCGGCAGCGAGCCGGGCGCCATCATCACGGGCACGCCGGCGATGAACTCCCACCGCTCCGGCTGCTCGGCGTTCCAGGCCTCGAACTCGGCCACGGTGCGCGGCAGCTCGCTTTCCGGTCTGCGCTTGGCCATGGCTCAGAGCACGCCCTTGGTGCTCGGCACCTCGTCCGAGCCATCCAAGGATATGGCCTCGCGCAGGGCCAGGGCCAGCGCCTTGAACGCTGCCTCGGCGCGGTGATGGTCGTTGCTGCCCTTGAGCACGTCGACGTGCAGGGTCATGCGGGCGGTGGTCGCCAGCGAGACGAAGACGTGGGTCAGGTTCTCGGTGGCGATGTCGCCGATCCGCTCGCGGCGGAAGCCCAGGTCGACATGGGCCGAGGGCCGGCCGGAGAAATCGATCACGACCCGGGCCAGCGCCTCGTCGAGCGGGGCGTAGGCATGGCCGAAGCGGCGGATGCCGCGGCGCTCGCCCAGCGCCTGGTCGATGGCCGCGCCCAGCGCCAGCGCACAGTCCTCGGCGGTGTGGTGGTCGTCGACGTCGAGGTCGCCGTCGCACTCCAGCTCGAGATCGAGCCGGCCGTGCTTGGCCAGGGCCGTCAGCATGTGGTCGAGGAAGCCGAGCCCGGTCTCGACCTCGGCCAGCCCCTCGCCGTCGAGGTTGAGCTCGAGGCGGATCTCGGTCTCGCTCGTGCGCCGCTCGACCCGGGCGGTGCGGGGCGTGCCGCTCACGGCACGATCTGCGCGATGCTGAAGACGACGATGTCGGTGCCGCCGGCCTCCTTGATCGCAGCGGATCAGGCCGGGCAGGTCCGCACGCGGCACGGCGGCCTTCACGGCGAAGCCGGCATCGTGGTGCAAGGGTGCGATCGTCGGCTCGCGCATGCAGGGCAGGATCGCCACCACCGCCTCGAGCCGGTCGGCCGGCACGTTGACCTCGAGCATCACCCGCTTGCGGGCATCCAGCACCGAGCGGATCAGGACGACGAAATGCTCGATCCGGGCGCGCTTCTCGGCATGGTCCAGCGAGCGCGGGCAGGCATAGAGCCGGGTCGAGGAGCGCATCAGCTCGTCGAAGATGACGAGCCCGTTGGCCTTGAGCGTGGTGCCGGTGGCGGTGTTGTCGACGATGCAGTCGGCGTCCTCGGGCGGGAACACCTCGGTGGCACCGTAGGAGCGCACGATCTGGCCGTCGAAGCCGCGCCGGTCGAGCCAGGAGCGGGTGATCCGCTCATACTCGGTGGCGACCACGAAGCCCGGGATCGCCGGCCGGTCGCCGTCGAGGAAGTCGGGGCCGGCGGCGGCGACGATGCGGACCGGGTCCAGCGCGGTGTCGACCAGCTCGACCAGCTCGGCACCCTTTTCCATCACCCAGTCGGCACCGGCGAAGCCCAGGTCGCGCGAACCGAGATGCAGCATCTCGACAATGTTCTGCGGCTTGAGGATCTTGGTCTCGAAGCCGTCGAGCGAGATGGTGGGGCGGTAGCCGCGCCGGTCGAAGGTCAGGCGGATGCCGGCGTCGGCCATGAGGCGCATGACGCTCTCCTCCATCCGGCCCTTGGGCAGGGCGAGGTGGACGACGGCGTCGCGGGTCGGATCGGCGGGTGACAAGAGGGTACGAGGCCTCGCGGAGGGAGCGGGCCCCTGGCCCTGGCGAAACGGTCGCTTCCTATAGAGGACGGCCCCCGCGGCGTAAAGCCGGGCGGCCCCACGAGGCAGGAGAGGCAGGCGCATGGGCCGAGAATCGGTCACCATCGGCATCGACATCGGCACCAGCGGTGCCAAGGGCATCGTGCTCGCCGCGGGCGGCGCGGTCCTCGCCCGCGCCACGGCCGGCTATCCCCTGCTCACCCCCCGGCCCGGCTGGACCGAGCAGGAGCCCGAAGCCTGGTGGCAGGCCACGCTCGCCGTGCTGCGCAGCCTCGCCGCCAGCGTGGCAGGGACACGAGCTCGCCGGCATCGGCCTGTCGGGCCAGATGCACGGCTCGGTGTTCCTCGACGCCGCCGGCGACCCGATCCGCCCGGCCCTGCTGTGGAACGATGCGCGCACCCATGCCGAGTGCGCCGAGATCGAGCGGCGGCTGGGGCGCGAGCGGGTGATCGCGATCACCGGCAACCGCGCCAGCACGGGCTTCCAGGCGCCCAAGCTGCTGTGGCTGCGGCAGAACGAGCCCGAGGCCGCGGCCCGGGTCACCAAGCTGGTCCTGCCCAAGGACTTCATCCGCTGGCGCCTCACCGGCGAGCACGCCACCGACGCCGCCGACGCCTCGGGCACGCTGTTTCTCGACCTGCGCCGCCGCCGCTACAGCGGCGAGATGCTGGCGGCCCTGGAGGTCGACGAGCACATGCTGCCGCCGGTGTTCGAGGGGCCCGAGGTCACCGGCCGGCTGACCGAGGCCGCCGCGCGCCTGACCGGCCTGCCGGCCGGCACGCCCGTGGTCGCCGGCGGCGGCGACAATGCCTGCGCCGCGATCGGCGCCGGGCTGATCGAGGAGGGCCACGGCGTCTGCTCGCTGGGCACCTCGGGCACCCTCTTCGTCCACAGCATGACGCCGCGCATCGACCCGGAGGGTGCGCTCAACGCCTTCTGCGACGCCGTGCCCGGCGGCTACCATCTGATGGGCGTGATCCTCGCCGCCGGCGGCTCGCTCGGCTGGTACCGCGACCGGATCGCGGCGGCCGAGGCCGACCTGCTCGCCGCCAACGGCCTGGACCCGTTCGCCGTTCTCATCGACCAGGCGGCGGCGGTGCCGCCCGGGGCCGAGGGGCTGCTGTTCCTGCCCTATCTCGCCGGCGAGCGCTCGCCGCACATGGACCCGCACGCGCGCGGCGCCTGGATCGGGCTCAGCCTCGCCCACGACCGGCGGCACCTGGTCCGCGCCCTGATCGAGGGCGTCGGCTTCGCCTTTGCCGACTGCCTGGAGCGCATGCGCGAGCTCGGCATCGAGCCGCCGAGCATCATGCTGACCGGCGGCGGTGCCCGGGGCGAACTCTGGCGGACGATCCTGGCCGCACAGCTGCGGGTGCCGCTGGCCACGGGCACGGCCGCCGAGGGTCCGGCCCTCGGTGCCGCGATCCTGGCCCAGGTCGGCGGGGGCGTGGCACCCGACCTTGCGAGTGCCGTGGCGGCGGCGGTCCCGTCGCCGACACC
>CAVYMA010000006.1:0-4905 GCA_963769465.1 uncultured Alphaproteobacteria bacterium | reverse complement strand
AGACCGCGCCGCGGCCTATGAGAATGTGCAAGCCGCGCGCACCGTCGATTTCTGATCGCAATGCCGGCGCCCTGACGACGCCATACCAGGATCGACGGACCAGACACATGCCCACTATCTCCATGCATGGTGCCTTGCCGGCAATCAGCAGCCGGGATTCGCCAGGCGACTCTTTCAAAGTGCTGCGGCCGCGTGCCGCCGCATCGGGCGCTTTCGGCCAGGCATCGAGCGCATCGCGCGCCAGCCTGCGGCGCGCCGCCAGCCCGCGAATCGACCGGAGCGGACCACCGCGCTGGACCGGCGGATTGCCGCCGCGCTGAACGAGGAGCGCCTGGTCAGCGGGCGGCAAGGCGCGCACGCCCTGACCTTGGCGTTCTGCGCGGTCGCCATCTGGTGTGCCCTGGTCCATCCCTGGCCGGCGGCTCTCTACTACCTCGCCATCGTCGCCGCTTTTGTTGTCCTCGCCTGGGTATGGGGGCTGCGCATCAAGCAGCCCGCATTCAACGGGCGGGTCCTGGCGTTCGTGCTGGCAAATGCCGTCCTGCTCACGGTGACGCTGTCAATTCCCAACCCGTTCGTCCCACAGCTCACGCCCGTGCAGATGGCCTTGCGACCGCCGAAGTTCCTGTTCTTCCTGCTGCTGATCGCGTGGGCGAGCTTCACCTTGTCGCCGCGGATCGTGCTCGGTGCGGCGCTCATCGTCATCGTGACCTGGAGCGTGGGAGGCGGCGTCATCGTGTTCCTGCCCGGCACGATCCTCGGATTCGGCCTGCCGGAGGGCGCCAGCGCGGCCAAGTCCCTGGCACGCTATCTCGACCCGCATTTCGTCGACACCGCGGCCTGGGCATGCAGCGTGTTCACCGCCTGCCTGATCGCCGGCATCCTCGCGGTCGTGGTCGACCGCATGCGCCGGCTCGTCTATGCGCAGGCACGGCTCGAACGCGCGCGCGCCAACCTCGCCCGCCACGTCTCGGCCAATCTGGTGGAGGATCTGGCGGCGGTCGACGAGCCGTTCGGTCCGGTCCGCACTCAGGAGGTGGCGGTCCTGTTCGTCGACATCGTCGGCTTCACCGGCCTGTGCGAGCGCATGACCCCGGAGGCGGTCATGGCCATGCTGCGCGGCTTCCATGGTCGCATGGCCGATTGCGTGTTCGCGCATGGCGGCACGCTCGACAAGTTCATCGGCGACAGCGTGATGGCCACGTTCGGCACGCCGTACCCCGGCCCGCACGACGCGGCCAGTGCGCTGGCGTGCGGACATGCGATGCTGGCCGCACTACACGACTGGAATGCAGAACGGACCGCATGCGGGCAGCCGCCCCTACGCGCGGGATCGGTCTGCACTTCGGACCGGTGGTGCTGGGCGATATCGGCGACGAGCGCCGGGTCGAGTTCGCGGTCCTGGGCGACACCGTCAACACCGCGAGCCGCCTGGAGGGCCTGACCCGCGAGCTCGGGGCTTCAATGGCCGTGCAGTCAGGCACTGGTCGACCGGGTCCTGGCACAAGCCGGCCCGCATGCGCTGGGAGAGATGCGTCGCCACGCCGCTCTGACCGTGCGGGGCCGCGCGCAAGGCTGGATCTATGGACCCTGCCCGCGGGTGCCACGGTCTCGGCCGGTTGAGCGGCAGACAAGACGGAACTTCTCATGCGGCCCCGGCTCGGTCGTCTCCGAATGCCCGCACGGACGCGGACACCTCAAACCAGGTCGCCCAGGGCTTGCAAGTAGATCTCGAGCAGCTCCTCCTCCTCGCGCCGCTCGTTCGGCTTGCGCTTGCGCAAGGAGATGACCTTCCTGAGGATCTTGACATCGTAGCCAAGCGACTTGGCCTCGCCGTAGCAGTCCTTGATGTCGTCCGCGATGCCGGCCTTCTCCTGCTCCAGCCGCTCGATCCGGTCGACGAGGTTGCGCAGCTGCTCGGCGCTGATCGAGGCGCTGCCGTCCTTGGTGTCGCTGAAATCGGTCTTGTCCATGTTCTCCGCTCGGTCGGCCGTTGGTCCGGGGCCACGTCTCGTAGGAGAGTCCGCTTGGCTTGACCAGCGGTCTCAGCCTTCAGGCAGCCCCGCCGCGCGAAGCAGGGCGCGATCGGCGGCAAAGCCGTCGGCATCGGCGCGAAACTGCGTGCCGGCCCAGCCTGCGATCGTGAACCCGGGTCGGATCTGGCGCAGCTCGGCAGCCGCCCGGCGCGCCGCCTCGATCCGCCCCAGCCCGCCATGTGCCAGCACGAGGTCGACCAGCCCGAAGCCCGGGCTCATCGCATGATAGGCCTCGAAACATGGAATCAATTCCTCGATCCGGCCGGCGAGGCGGAGCGCGTTGCCGAGATGGCCGAGATAGTAGCCGGGATGGACCGGGCTCAGCTCGAGCGAGCGCCGGCCATGGGCGGCTCCTTCCTCGGCATGGCCGGCAAAGGCCAGCACGAAGCAGGCAAAGGTCGCGGCATCGGCCGATCCGGGCGCAAGGCCGGCCGCGCGGCGCGCCCGGTTCGCGGCCGCGTCGAACCGGCCCAGCAGCAGGAGCGCGAAGCTGGAGGTGGTGTTGGCGTCGGGATTGTCGGGGTCGAGCTCCAAGGCACGCTCGGCATAGCCGTGCGACTTGGCGAGCGCGGTGGCGCGATCGTCCCACCAGCCGAAGCGGGCGTCGACATAGTGGAGGAAGCCCACCATGGCGTTGAGGCTGGCCGAGCCGGGCTCCAGCGCCAGGGCCTGCTTCCACGCGGCCAGCGCGGCGCCGCTGTTCTCCTTGGTGACCGCCTTGCGGAACCAGGCGAGGCCCTTCACCCAGTGGGTCCAGGCGGCGAGATTGCTCGTGGTCGTGTAGTGGAGCCGCGCCTGCTCGCCCTCGGTCAGGTTGACCTGCATCTCGGTGGCGAGGGTCAGGGTCAGCTCGTCCTGGACGGCGAAGATGTCCTCGAGCGTGCGGTCGTAGCGTTCGGCCCAGACATGGCTGCCGGTGGCGGCGTCGATCAGCTGGGCGGTGACGCGGATCCGGTTGCCGGCCTTGCGCACGCTGCCCTCGAGCACGTAGCGCACGCCCAGCCGCCGGCCGACCTGGCGGACGTCGACCGCCTGGCCCTTGTAGACGAAGGTCGAGTTGCGGGCGACCACGCGCAGCCCGGCGAGCTTGGACAAGGTGGTGATGATGTCCTCGACCAGGCCGTCGGCGAACGACTCCTGCTCCACCTCGCCGGACATGTTGGCGAAGGGCAGCACGGCCAGCGACGGCAGCTCGCGCGGCGGCCGCACCTCGGCCGGCAGGCTTGCCGGGTCCTCGCCACCCCAGCGCCAGACCCGGACCGGTGCTGCGATGTTCTTCAGCGTGATCTCGCCGCCGTCGGCCAGCTCGAGTTCGACCTTGCCCCTGATCTGCGCGCGCACGGCATCCGAGAGCAGCATCCCGCCCGGCGGGGCCTGCGCTTCGAGCCGCGCGGCCACGTTGACGCCGTCGCCGAGGATGTCGTCGCCCTCGACCACCACGTCGCCGAGATTGACGCCGATCCGCAGCAGGACCGGCTCGGTCCCGGGCCGGGCGGCATTGTGGGCGGCCATCGCCTCCTGGATCGCCACCGCGGCCTCGACCGCGTCCACGGCACTGGCGAACTCGACCAGGGCACCGTCGCCCATCATCTTGACGACGCGGCCGTGGTGCGCCGTCACGGCGGGATTGAACCGACCGGCCCAGATCGCCCGCAGCATCGCCAGCGTTCCGGCTTCGTCGGCCCCGATCCGGCGCGAATAGCCGACCATGTCGGCGGCCAGGATCGCGGCCAGCCGCCGCTGCGCTCTGGGCTCGGTCATGGTCGCGTGTCTGGTCCCCGCGGGAAGGCTACCCGGCCGCACCCTAACCCAGCCGTTGCCGCCGCGCACCATCGCGCGCCGGCAACGCTGCCGGACCCGATAGGGCCTCGACGGCGCGGCGGTGCTGCCGCATCTGGACGCCGACCGCCTTGGCAGGATCCGTGGTGGCGAACGCGTACAGGGAGCACGCAATGACCGGCGACGCCATCCGGACGGAACGAATGCCCCGCCCGTGTCCGTTCGATCGTCGGTCCAGCCCGGCACCACGCTGATGCCCACGCGCGACCTCGCGCTCGCCGTCCTGGTCCAGGTCCTCTGGGGCGTCGGCTTCGCCATGGCCAAGCCCGCCGTGGCGCACTTCCCGCCGCTGGTGATGATGTCGATCGCCTATCTGGTCACCACCGTCGTGCTCCTGCCCGGCGCCTGGCGCCGGATCAGGACACCCTGGCCGCGGCTGGCGCTGATCGCCCTGCTGGCCGCGACCGTCCAGGGGGCCCTGATCTTCAACGGGCTCAAGGCCCTGCCGGCCTCGACCGCGACGCTGCTGATCCAGCTCCAGGTCCCGTTCGCGGTCCTGTGCGCCTGGGCGATCGGCCGCGACCGGCCCGACGCGCGCCGCCTCGCCGGCATCGCCGTGGCCCTGGCCGGCGTCCTGCTGGTCGCCGGCGCGCCCGCCGCAGCGGCCGGCTGGCCGGCGCTCCTGGTGACCCTGGGCTCCCTGTCCTGGGCCGGCGGGCAGGCCTTGATCCCGCAGGTCCTCGCCCGCGACGCCGGCCGGGTCCTGACCGCGGGCATCGCAATCAGCGCCGTGCCCCAGCTCCTGCTCGCCTCGGCCCTGACCGAGCACGGCCAGGTCACCGCACTGCTCACCGCCTCCACGTCGCAGTGGGCCGCCGTCCTGACCTTCTCGCTCGGCGGCTTCGCCCTCGCCTACACGATCTGGTACGGCCTGCTGCTGCGCCACCCGATGGACCGGGTCGCCCCGTTCATGCTGCTGATGCCGGTGATCGGGGTGGCGTTCAGTGCCCTGGCCCTGGGCGAGCGGCCGTCCGGGCAGGAGCTCGCCGGCGGGGCGGTGATCCTGGCCGGGCTGGCGCTGGTCGTGCTG
>CAVYMA010000005.1:0-5393 GCA_963769465.1 uncultured Alphaproteobacteria bacterium | reverse complement strand
GGATCGCGCCGCGGCCTATGAGAATGTGTACGCCGCGCGCACCGTCGACTTCTGATCGCCAAGGCAGCGCCCCAACGGCGCCGTACCGGGTCCGAGGAAGCGGAGCTTGAGACCCGGCCCAGGGGCGCCGCGGACCTCGGCCGGGTGACCCCCGCTCGGTCGTCACCGAGCGCCAGCGGAGCGCGCTCGCCTCAGACCAGGTCGCCCAGGGCCTGCAGGTAAATCTCGAGAAGCTCCTCCTCCTCGCGCCGCTCGTTGGGCTTGCGCTTGCGGAGGCGCGATGACCTTCCGGAGGATCTTGACGTCGTAGCCCAGTGACTTGGCCTCGGCGTAGCAGTCCTTGATGTCGTCCGCGATGCCGGCCTTCTCCTGCTCCAGCCGCTCGATCCGGTCGACGAAGCTGCGCAGCTGCTCGGCGCTGATCGAGGCACTGCCGTCCTTGGTGTCGCTGAAATCGGTCTTGTCCATGTTCTCCGCTCGGTCGGCCGTTGGTCCGGGGCCACGTCTCCTAGGAGAACGCGGCAGGCTTGGCCAGCGCTCTCGCGGCGCCCGCCAAAGACCCAGCCTGGGCCATGGTCAAGCTGGCGCCGTCGGTATATCCGCAAAGGTGCCCCGATGGCAGCACCGGGCGGGGGTGCAACGTGTGTTGGTTCGTCCGTCTTCTGCAGGGTATCCCGATCTGGGCGGCCGGCCTGATGCTGACCGCGATCGGAATTGCCGTGAGCCAGCTCTGCGTCGCCCTGGTCCGGCGCCTCGCCGAGGTCGAGCGGCGGCGGCGGTCCAACGAGCTGATCGCCCTCGTGCTCTCGGTGGTGGCGGTGATCTACGCCGTGCCGCTCGCCCTGATCGCGGGCGAGGCCTGGAGCGACTTCACCGAGGCGCGCGCCGCGGCAGCGGACGAGGCCGAAGCGGTGGCGCGGACCATGCAGGTCGCCGCCAGCCTGGGGCCTGAGGTCGCCGCGGCGACCCGCACCGCGCTGGCCGCGTACGCGCACGCCGTGATCGACCAGGAATGGGCCGAGATGACGGTCGGGCACCGCCCCGCTGCCGCCGGGCGGCTGCTCGCGCAATGGCATGGCCGACTGCTCAAGGCATCACCGTCGCCGGCGACGACGCGGCTGCTGCAGGAGCTCGACGGGCTCGGCAGCGCGCGGACCGGGCGCATCCTCGCCGTCGACGAGGGCCTGATCGGGGCCATCTGGTGGCTGATCGGCATGGGCGGGGTCATCACGCTGCTGCTGTGTGCCGCCGCCGGCGTCGAGGACACGGTGGTGCACCGCATCGCCTGCGGTCTCGTCTCGATGGTGATCATGAGCGTGGTCCTCCTGATCGTCGCGACCGACCGACCGTTCCATGGGGTGCCCCGTATCCCACCGGACGCCATGCGCGAGGTGCTGGCGACCGAGCTCGGCGCTGCCGATGCCGACCCGACCCGCGTCGAGGAGCCAGCCACATGACATCTGCCGCAGCGCTGGCGATGTGGGCGGCCCTCGCGGTCGGCGCTTCCGCCGGGCCCGCCCTCGCCGCCGCGGACACCGGTGCCGCGCCGCCGGGCCCTGCCTATCTCGGCCTCTCCTTCCTCGTCGTCCTGGTCTTCGCCGCGATTTACCTCGGTGGCCGCGCCATGTCGTTCCTGCGCACCTCGCCGCGCAGCGTCTGGCTCTCGGCCGCGGGCGGGATCTCGGTCGCCTACGTGTTCGTGCACATCCTGCCGGAGTTCGCGCATCACCAGCACGAGTTCGACGTCCGCGGCGGGCCTTTGGGGCTGCTCGACCGCAGCGAGCGGCATGTCTACTTCGTCGCCCTGGTCGGCCTCGCCGCCTTCTACGGCCTGGAATTGCTGGCCCGCCGCTACGGGTCCCGGGCCGGCGACCGGCGCGACCGGGCGATACGGGTCTTCTGGCTGCACCTCGCGTCCTTCGCGCTGTTCAACGTCCTGATCGGCTACCTGCTGCTGGACCGCGGCGATCCCGGGCTGATCGGCCTGCTGACCTACGCCGTCGCCATGGCCATGCACTTCGTCGTGGCCGACCAGGGCCTGCGCGAGCAGTTCCATCCCGCCTACGACCAGGTGGGCCGGTGGATCCTGGCGGTGGCACCACTGGTCGGCTGGCTGCTCGGCATCGGGATCGACGTGCCGCCCCTGGCGGTCTCGGCCCTGTTCGCCTTCCTCGCCGGCGGCATCGTGCTCAACGTGCTCAAGGAGGAGCTTCCCGAGCGGCGGCACAGCCACTATTCCGCCTTTGCGCTGGCGGCCGGGCTCTACGCGGCCCTGCTTCTCGCGACCGAATGAGCGAAGGGTCCGACCACCCATGCCGGCGCGCGATCTTCTCCTGGCCCTCCTGGTCCAGGTGCTCGATCCGGTCGACGAAGCTGCGCAGCTGCTCGGCGCTGATTGAGGCACTGCCGTCCATGGTGTTGCTGAAATCGGTCTTGTCCATGTTCTCCGCTCGGTCGGCCGTTGGTCCGGGGCCACGTCTCGAAGCAGAGTCCGCCCTGCGTGAGCAGCGATCTCAGCCTTCAGGCAGCCCCGCCGCGCCGAGCAGGGCGCGATCGGCGGCGAAGCCGTCGGCATCGGCGCGGAACTGCGTGCCGGCCCAGCCCGCGATCGTGAACCCCGGTCGGATCTGGCGCAGCTCGGCCGCCGCCCGGCGCGCCGCTTCGACCCGTCCCAGTCCGCCATGTGCCAGCACGAGGTCGACCAGCCCGAAGCCAGGGCTCATCGCGTGATAGGCCTCGAAACAGGGAATTGAACTCCCTCGATCCGGCCGGCGAGGCGGAGCGCGTTGCCGAGATGGCCGAGATAGTAGCCGGGATGGACCGGGCTCAGCTCGAGCGAGCGCCGACCGTGCGCGGCTCCCTCCCCGGCATGGCCGGCGAAGGCCAGCACGAAGCAGGCAAAGGTCGCGGCATCGGCCGATCCAGGTGCAAGGCCGGCCGCGCGGCGCGCCCGGTCCGCGGCCGCATCGAACCGCCCCAGCAGCAGGAGCGCGAAGCTCGAGGTGGTGTTGGCGTCGGCATTGTCGGGGTCGAGTTCCAGCGCACGCTCGGCATAGCCTTGCGACTTCGCGAGCGCGGTGGCGCGGTCATCCCACCAGCCGAAGCGGGCGTCGACATAGTGCAGGAAGCCGACCATGGCATTGAGGCTGGCCGAGCCGGGCTCCAGCGCCAGGGCCTGCTTCCACGCGGCCAGCGCGGCACCGCTGTTCTCCTTGGCGACCGCCTTGCGGAACCAGGCGAGGCCCTTCACCCAGTGGGTCCAGGCGGCGAGATTGCTCGTGGTCGTGTAGTGGAGCCGCGCCTGCTCGCCTTCGGTCAGGTTGACCTGCATCTCGGTCGCGAGGGTCAAGGTCAGCTCGTCCTGGACGGCGAAGATGTCCTCGAGCGTGCGGTCGTAGCGTTCGGCCCAGACATGGCTGCCGGTGGCGGCTTCGATCAGCTGGGCGGTGACACGGATCCGGCTGCCGGCCTTGCGCACGCTGCCCTCGAGCACGTAGCGCACGCCGAGCCGCCGGCCGACCTCGCGGATGTCGACCGCCTGGCCCTTGAAGACGAAGGTCGAGTTGCGGGCGACCACGCGCAGCCCGGCGAGGTCGGACAAGGTGGTGATGATGTCCTCGACCAGCCCGTCGGCGAACGGCTCCTGCTCCACGTCGCCGGACATGTTGGCGAAGGGAAGCACGGCCAGCGACGGCAGCTCGCGCGGCGGCGGCGCCATGGCCGGCAGGCTTGCCGGGTCCTCGCCACCCCAGCGCCAGACCCGGACCGGTGCTACGATGTTCTTCAGCGTGATCTCGCCGCCGTCGGCCAGCTCCAGGGCGAACTTTCCCCTGATCTGCGCGCGCACGGAATTCCGAGAGCAGCATCCTGCCCGGCGGGGCCTGCGCTTCGAGCCGCGCCGCCACGTTGACACCGTCGCCGAGAATGTCGTCGCCCTCGACCACCACGTCGCCGAGATCGACGCCGATCCGCAGCAGGACCGGCTCGGTCCCAGGGCGGCCGGCATTGTGGGCGGCCATGGCCTCCTGGATCGCCACCGCGGCCTCGACCGCGTCCACCGCACTGGCGAACTCGACCAGGGCACCGTCGCCCATCATCTTGACCACGCGGCCGTGGTGCGCCGTCACGGCGGGATTGAACCGACCGGCCCAGATCGCCCGCAGCATCGCCAGCGTTCCGGCTTCGTCGGCCCCGATCCGGCGCGAATAGCCGACCACGTCGGCGGCCAGGATCGCGGCCAGCCGCCGTTGCGCTCTGGGCTCGGTCATGGTCGCGTGTCTCGTCCCCGCGGGTAGGCTATCCGGCCGCACACTATCCCAGCCGTGGCCGCCGCGCACCATCGCGCGCCGGCATCGCAGCCGGACCCGATAGGGCCTCGACGGCGCGGCGGCGCGGCCGCATCTGGACGCCGACGACCTTGGCAGGATCCGTGGTAGCGAACGCGTACAGGGAGCGCGCAATGACCTGCGACTCGGCCCGGACGGCTGGCGACTCGGCCCGGCGCGAACAGGTGCCCCGCCCGAGCCTGTTCGATCGTCGGTCCAGCCCGGCGCCACGCTGATGCCCCCGCGCGACCTTGCTCTCGCCGTCCTGGTCCAGGTGCTCTGGGGCGTCGGCTTCGCCATGGCCAAGCCGGCCGTGGCGCACTTCCCGCCGCTGGTGATGATGTCGATCGCCTATCTGGTCACCACCGCCGTGCTCCTGCCCGGCGCTTGGCGGCGGATCACCACGCCCTGGCCGCGGCTGGCGCTGATCGCGCTGCTGGCCGCGACCGTCCAGGGTGCACTGATCTTCAACGGGCTCAAGTCCCTGCCGGCCTCGACCGCGACCCTCCTGATCCAGCTCCAGGTCCCGTTCGCGGTCCTGTGCGCCTGGGCGATCGGCCGCGACCGGCCCGACGCGCGCCGCCTCGCCGGCATCGCCGTGGCCCTGGCCGGCGTCCTGCTGGTCGCCGGCGCGCCCGCCGCCGCGGCCGGCTGGCCGGCGCTCCTGGTCACCCTGGGCTCCATGTCCTGGGCGGCCGGGCAGGCGGTCATGCAGCTGGTCGCCCGCGACGCCGGCCGGGTCCTGACCGCCGGCATCGCGCTCGCCGCCCTGCCCCAGCTCCTGCTCGCCTCGGCCCTGACCGAGCACGGCCAGGTCACCGCACTGCTCACCGCCTCCGCCGGGCAGTGGGCGGCCGTGCTGACCTTCTCGCTCGGCGGCTTCGCGCTCGCCTACACGATCTGGTACGGCCTGCTCCTGCGCCACCCGATGGACCGGGTGGTCCCGTTCATGCTGCTGATGCCGGTGATCGGCGTGGCGTTCAGTGCGGTGGCCCTGGGCGAGCGCCCGTCCGCACAGGAACTCGCCGGCGGAGCGGTGATCCTGGTCGGGCTGGCGCTGGTCGTGCT
>CAVYMA010000004.1:0-34397 GCA_963769465.1 uncultured Alphaproteobacteria bacterium | reverse complement strand
GCCCTGCGGGACAGGGCGGATGGACATGCGCATGGAAGCGACCCCCCTCACCGACCGACAACCATCGGCGGGCGGAACGCTCGACGTCTCGCTCGTCAGCGCATGGACGAGGGATGTTTCCTGCCGAACAATCAGATCCATCGCCGGTGAGCGGGCTCGATCGCCGCTTTGCCGACAGATGGCTTGATAGGCCCGTCGCCACGCCGGAAGTTGTGCGAAAACTCACAGCGCTGCAGAAATTTTGATTTTGGGCACGTCGAGGGTGAGCTCGTGGATCGACCGGGACACCCACTCGCTGGCGGGCCGGCTGGGTCCCCTGTCGGTGCAAGGCACGCGCTGGGATTCATGAAAGACGGCCGGCGGATGCCCGCCGGCCGTCTCACCGAAGAGTATCGACGTCGATCGAGATGATCAGAGGAGGCTGCAGGACCCCGCGCCGTGACGCCCGCGAGCCGTCGTGCAGGCGCCGTTGTACATCGCCTGGAAATTGTTGCTGTTGGCGGGGCCGCTCAGGGTCGATGAGCCGCCGATCATGATCGTCTGGTCGACATAGCCCCAGGAGGTCACGCCGAAGACGACATTGCGGTAGGCCCAGGCACCCTTGTAGCTCGCAGCATCGGTGAGCGCGCCCAGATTGGCGACGCTGGGACCGCCGCTCGAGCCGCCCTGCATCCCCGTGCCGTAAATGTAGTCGCGCGAATCGGACACGTTGAGATGATCGCTCTCGTTCAGATAGTTGCCGCTATTGTAGTTCCACGGATAGCCGAGTTGTGCGATGGACCAGTAGGACTGCAGACAGTTGGAATAGCAGAAGGCCATCGTACCCGTGTAGGTGCCGATCTCTTTCGTCGTCCCGCTACGCTTGTTGAGGACCACGAGTCCGACGTCGTAGCCGGCATCGAGTGCACCGGTGTTGTACCAGCCGGAGGTCGTCCAAAGCTGGACCGCGGTGGCATAGCCATAAGGATCGCTCGTTCCGGTGCGCGCCGGATAGAAGTAGCCTTCGCGGTTCCAGCCGGCGGCTTTCGTCCCGCCCCCGTGCACGCAGTGGCCGGCGGTCGCCAGGATCGACTTGGCGATGAGGCTGGCCGTGCACCGATACCAGTTGTTGTCACTGGCGCGGAACAGAAACCAGCCCACCGTTCGATAGGGATAGTCGTTCATCAACTCCGTATCGACCTGGCTGTCCGAGAAGTGCCAGACGGTGTTGAGATTGCGGGCGCCGTAATTGCGACCCTCGATCCCGCCTTCGGTCTTCTGGTTGCGGGTGGCCGATCCACCGGTGATGGACGTTCGCCCCGGTTCGCCTGCGGTGCCGAGCCGCACGGCTGGGAGTGGCCCGGTGGCGCCCGACGTCGGCAGCCTGTCCAGATTGGCGGGGCGGCGCCCCAACCGCCGCTCCATCGGCTTGGCACTCGCGAAGATGGCGTCCAGTTCGGCTGCCGAGCGCGCTGCCGTTTGACCGAGGTTCTGCGCCACCTGAGCTTCGGCAGGCGCCGCTACCATACTCAGGGCACACAACAGACCTGCGCCTAACAGGCCATACTTGACTGACGAGTTCATGATGTCCTCACTATACATGTCTCGTCGACCGCCGAAATGCCGGCGCCCGTCCTCACGACGTCTAAGCCACGACTGTTCCTGCCCAACAACTCGAGCCTGACGCGTGTGATCAGGCGAGAACATTTCATTGCCGACGATGGATTTGTTAACCCAGAGTTAACGGCAGCTGCGTGCGAGATCGCACAAATCGCCTGTGCGCTTTCTCACAGAGTGACGCCGAGGCCAGGTAGCGGAACCGACGTCAGACCCGGCGGTAGAGCGCCACGCCGTCCGGCGGCATGCTGCGTTCCACGGCACCCATGCGCATCAACCGGTTCAGATGGGCCAGCGTCTCGGCCAGGGCGAAGCCCGTCTGGTGGGCATCCAGCTCGCGGGGGAACAGCACGCGCAGGATCTCGTAGGCCGAGCGCGGCTCGGTGCCGGCGGACAGCACCCGGTCGAGGCGATCGTCGTGATGCGCGGCCAGCTGGTCGAGGCGGCCGTGCAGGCCGGTGAACGGCACGCCGTGGGACGGCAGCACGGTGCAGTCCTCAGGGAGGTGCCGGTAGCGGTCGAGGCTCGTCAGGAAGTCGCCCAGCGGATCGGCCTCGGGGTCCGTGCCCCACACGCCGACCACGGGCGAGATGCGCGGCAGCACCTGATCGGCGGCGATGAGGATGTTCCGCTCGGCCGAGAACAGCGTCACCTGCTCGGGTGCATGGCCCTCGCCGATGATCACGTCCCAGTCGCTGCCGGCCATGCGCAGCCGGTCGCCGGCGCTCACCCGCAGAAAGGTGGCCGGCGGTGGTGCCACACCCCTGGCATAGGCGTTGCCGCGGGCATGGCTGCGCTCGACCAGCGGCTCGGGCATGCCACCCCGCCGATAGTGCGCATCGCCAGCGGTGACGAACTCCTCGGTCAGGTCGAGCGCCAGCCAGCGCGCGTGCAGCCACTCCAGGCGCGACATCAGGAGCGGCGCTCCGGTCAGCTCCACGAGGCGGCCGAGCTGCCCGACATGGTCGGGGTGGAAATGCGTCGCCAGCACCCGGCCGACCGGCCGGCCGGCGAGCGGGCCCGCCAGCACCGCGTCCCACACCGCATTGGTCGCCGAATCGAGCACCCCGCCGTCGATCACGGTCCAGCTGTCGCCGTCGTCCAGCAGCCAGACGTTCACATGGTCGAGCGCGAAGGGCAGCCGCAGCCGCAGCCACAGGAGGCCCGGGCGCCAGCTCGCGCCAGGTGCCGGCCTGCGGTGCTTCGGCCAGCTCTCGCAGCCCGGGGCAGGGTGGCAGTCGCGACATGGCGGGCTCCGGGCTGGGCTAGCAGCACCTAGGGGCTAGCAGATCGGCCGGCAAGTCACAGCGACCGCCCGCAGGTGTGTCATTTGGCCGACCCTCCCTTGCCGTGGGTCCCTTGGTCCTGGCACTGCCGCAGACCAAGATGGGGCGTGTGGCGGCGGTTCGGGGGCAGGTGATGAGCGACGGCGAACAGGATCTGGGTGCGGGCATCCGCCGACTGATGCGGCGGCTGATCCGGGTGTCGCTCGGCACCATCGATCGCGACGGCGGCGGGCCCTACACCTCGCTCGCCATGGTCGCCCTCGACCACGACGCCACGCCGCTCCTTCTTCTCTCCGACCTCGCCGACCACACCCAGAACCTGAAGCGCGACGGTCGCGTCTCGCTCCTGTTCGACGGCACGATCGAGCGTGCGGTGCCGCTGAC
The DNA here is from genome assembly GCA_963769465.1 of uncultured Alphaproteobacteria bacterium. Lineage (GTDB taxonomy): Bacteria > Pseudomonadota > Alphaproteobacteria > Geminicoccales > Geminicoccaceae > Benzoatithermus. The sequence goes on along the minus strand of CAVYMA010000004.1, from coordinate 31,131 downwards.
GGGCGAGCGGGCGACCCTGCAGGGCCGCGTGGCGCCCGCGACCGAGCAGCGCCAGCTCGACCGCTACATCGCCCGCCACCCCGACGCCGCCGACTATGCGGGCTTCCGCGACTTCAACCTCTATGCCGTGACGATCGAGCGGGCCCATCTCGTCGCCGGCTTCGGCCGCATCCATTGGGTCCCGGGCGACACGGTCCGGCTGTCACCCGAGGCGGCAGCGGCCCTCGTGGCCGACGAGAGCCGGATCGTCGGCCACATGAACGCGGACCATGTCGACGCCATCCAGATGTACGCGCAGCGGCTTCTCGGGCGCGGCGGTGACGGCTGGGTCATGACGGGCATCGACCCGGAAGGTGCGGATCTGCGGCGGGGTGCGGAGACCGGGCGCGTCACCTTCGAGCGGCGGGTGAAGGACGCCGACGGTGCCCGCGCCGAGCTCGTCCGTCTGGTCAAGCGCTCGCGCTCGGAAGCCGCCGCCAAGTGACGGCAGCCGCGGCTACATGGCGTTCATCACCTCGTGGCCGCCTTCCCAGATCATCTTGAGTGCGATGTAGGTCACCAGCACGAGGCCGACATAGCCGAGCCAGCGGTGCCGTTCCATGTAGGTGGCGATGTAGCTGGCAGCGACGCCCATCAGGGCGATCGAGAGCGACGAGCCCGAAGACGAGCGTCCAGATATGGTCGCGCGCAGCACCGGCCACGGCCAGGACATTGTCCAGCGACATCGAGATGTCGGCGATGGCGACCTGCGTCAGGGCGGAGCGGAACGTCTTGCCGCTGCCGGCCGTCATGCCGGACAGGTCGACGTCGCCGGGTTGATGCTCCTCGCCCTGCAGGTCGCGGTACATCTTCCACGACACCCACAAGAGGAGGATGCCGCCGGCCAGGAGCAGGCCGATGATCGCCAGCAGCTGCACGGCGACGACCGCGAAGACGACACGGCAGCCGAACGCGATCGCCAGGCCCCAGAAGATGACCCGCCTCTTCTGCTCGAGCGGAAGGCCCGAGGCGGCCGCACCCACGACCACCGCATTGTCGCCCGCCAGCACGATGTCGATCATCACCACGCTGATGAACGCCGTGAGCCAGGCGCCGACTTCGCCTTCCATCATTCCGTTTCCTCTCCCGATCGGTGGCCGCTCTTACGCGACGGCACCGGCCCGCTCAATGCCACCCTGCCGCAGAGTTGACGTCCGATCGCCCGTCCCCGACAAGCCGCTCGCCATGAGCACCGGTTCCGCGTCCCATCTCACGCTCGTGCTCGGCGGTCAGCGCAGCGGCAAGAGCGCGTTCGCCGAGGGTCTGGTCGCGAGCGGTGACGAGATGGTCACCTATATCGCCACCGCCCAGCCGTTCGATGACGAAATGCAGGTCCGTGTGGCGGCTGCATCGGGAACGGCGGCCTACCGCCTGGACGACGGTCGAGGCCCCGCTCGACCTTCGGGCCGCGCTCGAAGCCGCCTGCCGCCCCGGCAGTGCCGTGCTGGTGGATTGTCTCACGCTCTGGCTGACGAACCTGATGCTGGCCGAGCGTGACGTCGCCGCCGAGACGGCGGCTCTGGTCGAAGCCCTGCCGCATCTGCCCGGTCGCCTCGTCCTGGTCTCGGTCGAGGTGGGCCAGGGCGTCGTCCCGGCGAACGCCATGGCGCGTGCCTTCGTCGACCATGCCGGCCGGCTGCATCAGGCGATCGCGGCCGCGGCCGACCGCGTCGTGCTCGTGGTGGCGGGCCTGCCGCTCGAGCTGAAGGGACGGCCTTGCACCTCCTGAGCGCCGAGCTGGCCCCGCTGGCCGACGCCGAGACGGCGGTCGATCTGGGCCAGACGCCGGGCGACATCCTCGTCCTTTCCGCCGCCGACACCGAGCTCGCCTGCCTCGCCGCCGCAAGGGCGCGGCTGCCGGCCGACTTCCCGAGCCTGCGTCTGGCCAATCTGCTGCGCCTCGGCCACCCCATGTCGGTCGACCTTCATGTCGAGCGCGTCGCGTCCCGCGCCCGCCTCGTCGTCGTGCGCCTGCTGGGGGGGCGGAGCTACTGGCCCTACGGCGTCGAGCAGCTCGTCGCCGTCGCCCGGGCCGAACGGCATCCTGCTGGCCCTCCTGCCCGGCGACGACCGGCCGGACCCGCAGCTGGACGGCCTCTCCACCCTCGACGGTCCCGCCCGCGATCTTCTCTGGCGCTGCCTCACCCATGGCGGGGTGGCCAACGCCGAGGCCTTCCTGCACCAGGCGGCGGCCCTGCTCGGCCGGGCGAAGGATGCACCCGAGCCACGGCCCTTGCCCAAGGCGGGGCTCCATCGTCCGACCGGACCCGCCCCGGATCTGGCGGGCTTCCTCGCCGGCCTCGCGCCCGAGCAGCCCCGGGCACTCGTCGTCTTCTACCGGGCACTGGTCCAGGCCGGCGACCTCGCCCCGATCGACGCGCTGCTGCACGCCTTGGAGGCGGAAGGTTTCGCCGCCCTGGGCCTCTTCGTCGCCAGCCTCAAGGACGGGGAGGCCGCAGCACTCGCCGGGGCCGTCGTCCAGCAGCTGCGACCCGACGTCATCCTGACCGCCACCGGCTTCGCGCTCGGCGGCTTCGACGGCGCGCCGGGGCCGGACCCGCTGCAGGCGGCCGACTGCCCGATCCTCCAGGTCGTCCTCGGCAGCGGCACCGAGGAAGAATGGCGCTCCTCGCCGCGCGGCCTGGGCCCCCGCGATCTCGCCATGCAGGTGGCCCTGCCCGAGGTGGACGGCCGCCTCCTCTCCCGTGCCATTTCCTTCAAGGCACCGACCGGCCGCGACGCGCTGACCGAGGCCGATCTCGCGACGCACCGGCCGGTTGCGGACCGCATCGCCTTCACGGCCGAGCTCGCCGCCGCCTGGGCCCGGCTGCGCCGCACGCCGACACCTCTGCGCCGTGTCGCGATCATCCTCGCCAACTATCCCAGCCGCGACGGCCGCCTCGCCAACGGCGTCGGCCTCGACACGCCGGCCAGTTGCATCGCCCTGCTCCGCGCCATGGCGGCCGAGGCTTACGAGGTCGCCCCGATCCCGCCGGACGGCGACTCCCTGATCCGCGAGCTGGCAGCCGGCGTCACCAACGATCTGGCAGCCCGACCCGGCCGCCTCGTCCGCGTCGCCCTGCCGCTCGCCACCTACCGCGAGCACCATGCGCGCCTGCCGGAAGCCGCGCGCGCCGCCATCGAGCAGCGCTGGGGGCCGCCCGAGCGCGATCCGGCGCTGCAGGACGGCGGCTTTCCCCTGCCCTTCCTGCTGCTGGGCCAGCTTGTCGTCGGCATCCAGCCGGCCCGCGGCTACGACATCGATCCGACCGCCACCTATCACAGCCCCGACCTCGTCCCGCCGCACCACTACCTCGCCTTCTACTTCTGGCTGCGCCACGTCTTCGCCGCCCATGCGGTCGTGCATCTGGGCAAGCACGGCAATCTCGAATGGCTGCCGGGCAAGGCGCTGGCGCTGAGCGGCACCTGCTGGCCCGAGCTCGTGCTGGGGCCGCTGCCGCATCTCTATCCCTTCATCGTCAACGACCCGGGCGAAGGCAGCCAGGCGAAGCGGCGGGCCGCCGCCGTGATCGTCGATCACCTGACCCCGCCGCTGACCCGGGCCGAGACCTACGGCGACCTGCGGGCCCTGGAGCTGATGCTCGACGAGTTCCACCTCGCGACCGAGCTCGATCCGCGCCGGGCCGACCATCTGCGCCGCGAGATCGCCGCCGAATCGACGCGCCAGGGCCTCAGCCGCGATCTCGACCTCGACGATCCGGCGGCGAACGACGGTCTGCAGCGGATCGACGCCCATCTCTGCGAGCTGAAGGAGCTGCAGATCCGCGACGGCCTGCACGTGCTGGGGACGAGCCCCGACGGCAGCCGGCGGACCGATCTGCTGGTGGCCCTGGCCCGGCTGCCGCGCGGCCGCGGCGAGGCGCGGCGACGCCTCGCTGCTGCGCGCTCTGGCCCTGGATCTGGGTCTGGGTGGCTTCGACCCCTTGGGCGCCGATCTCGGTGCCCCTTGGACCGGCCCGCGCCCCTCGGCCCTCGCCAGGGACGAGCCCTGGCGGACCGCCGGCGACACGGTGGAGCGGCTCGAAGTTCTGGCCGCCCGCCTCGTCGCCGGCGACCCGGTGCCCGAAGTCCTGGCCTCGGACCGGTGCGGTCCTCAGCCGCGTGAGAGATGGGCTGGCACCCGCGCTCGACGCCTCGGGTGCCGCCGAGATCGAGGCCTGCCTCGCCGGCCTCGACGGGCGCTTCGTGGCGCCCGGCCCCAGCGGTGCCCCGACCCGCGGCCGGCCCGAGGTGCTGCCGACCGGGCGCAACTTCTTCTCGGTCGACTGCCGGGCGGTGCCGACGCCCACGGCCTGGGCCCTGGGCTGGAAGTCGGCCCAGCTCGTCGTCGAGCATCATCTGCAGGCGGAAGGCGAGTATCCGCGCCACGTGGCGCTCTCGGCCTGGGGCACCGCCAACATGCGCACCGGCGGCGACGACATCGCCCAGGCCCTGGCGCTGCTCGGCTGCCGGCCGGTGTGGGAGCCGACCAGCGGCCGCGTCACCGGCGTCGAGGTGCTGCCGCTGTCCGTGCTCGACCGGCCGCGGGTGGACGTCACCTTCCGCGTCTCGGGCTTCTTCCGCGATGCGTTCCCGGCGCAGATCGAGCTGATCGACGATGCCGTCCGGGCGGTGGCGGCCCTCGACGAGCCCGCTCCGATGAACCCGCTGGCCGCCGCCGTCCGCCGCCGCACCGCTGAGCTGATCGCCGCCGGCACCAGCGAAGGCGACGCGCGCCGGACGGCGGCCCTGCGGATCTTCGGCAGCAAGCCCGGAGCTTATGGTGCCGGGCTGCAGGCGCCGATCGACACCGGTGGCTGGCGCGAGTCGGGTGAGCTCGCCGAGACCTATCTGGCGTGGAGCGGCTGGGCCTATGGCCGCGGTCAGGATGGGGCCGAGGCCGGGCCGGAGCTGCGCCAGCGCCTGGGGCAGGTCTCGCTCGTCCTGCACAATCAGGACAATCGCGAGCACGACATCCTGGATTCCGACGACTACTACCAATTCGAGGGCGGCATCGCGGCCGCCGTGCGGCATCTCAGTGGCCGCCAGCCCACGATCCTGCACAACGACCACAGCCGGCCCGAGCATCCGCGCGTCCGGACGCTGAAGGACGAGATCGGCCGCATCGTCCGCGGCCGTGCCGCCAACCCGAAATGGATCCGCGGCGTCATGCGCCACGGCTACAAGGGTGCGTTCGAGATCGCCGCCACCGTCGACTATCTCTTCGCCTTCGCCGCCACGGCGGCCGTGGTCGAGGACCATCATTTCGAGCGCCTGTTCGAGGCCTATCTCCTCGACGAGCCGGTCCGCGACTTCATCGCCGAGCACAATCCGGCAGCGCTGCGCGAGATCGCGGCGCGCTTTGCGGAAGCCGTCGAGCGCGGCTTGTGGCGGCCGGCGCGGAACAGTGCGCTGCCCCTGCTCGACGGCCTCCTCGCCGGTGCGGGCGGTGCCGCGGCAAGGGAACGGGAGGCTGCAGAATGACCGAGGACACCGAGGCCCACCGCGAGAAGATGGCGCGGATCAAGGCCGCCAAGGACAAGCTCTATGCCGGCAAGACGATCGAGAAGGGCCTGCTCATGGTCCATACCGGCACCGGCAAGGGCAAGAGCACGGCCGCCTGGGGCCTCGTCATGCGCTGCCTCGGCCACGGGCTGAAGGTGGGTGTCGTCCAGTTCGTGAAGGGCAAGCGCGCGCCGGGCGAGCGGCATCTGCTCGAGCGCTTCCCCGAGCTGGTGACCCTCAAGGTCATGGGCGAGGGCTTCACCTGGGAGAGCCAGGATCGCGAGCGCGACCTCGCCGCCGCCCGGGCCGCCTTCGCCGAAGCCGAAAAGATGCTGCACGACCCGGAGCTGCACCTCGTCGTGCTGGACGAGCTCAACATCGTGCTGCGCTACGACCAGCTCCCGCTGGACGAGGTGCTGGCCACCCTCGCCGCCCGCCGCCCGGGCCTCCACGTCGTCGTCACCGGCCGCAACGCCAAGCCCGAGCTGATCGAGGCCGCCGACCTCGTGACCGAGATGAAGCTCGTCAAGCACCCCTTCCGCGAAGGCGTGAAAGGCCAGCTCGGCATCGAATGGTGAAGGCGCGGGCATGGTCCGCAGCGAGGAGCAGCTCGCGGATGGCAATCAGAGCCGGGGTGAGTTTCGCTTCAGTGGCCAGAGCATCAGACGGGAAGCACCTCGGGCTGGGTAAACGGGCCGAGTATTCGCTGGCCGGGGCGCATTTCTTTTCAATGGAGTGACCGCCACGACGTGGCGCACGGCCAGGGGCGAGCCAGACGCAAGGTGACCTGGCCACGGTTCCTGGTGAGTGTTCGCCAGTGGACTCGGGCGTGATCATAGAGCAGCTTCATGACGACGGAGTTGCACTCGACCTCCCCACGCCCCGCGCGCCGGAGACGCGGACCGGCGCCTTGAGCATCGATGAAGAGGAGATCGCGGCGGCCACCCGCGCCGCGCCGGCCAACGATACCCGCCGCAGACCCATGCCCATGGTGCCGAGATGCCGCTTCAACTCTGCTAGCAGCGGCTCGCTCGGACAACGCTTCAGCAACGCGGCTGAGAAATGGCAGAGCATCGAATGATCCCGCACCATATCGGTCCGCGACGGCCCAGACAGAACAGCGAGGCTCAGTCGGTCGACCCGGCGCCTGACCTCCCTGTTCAGTCACTCGAGCGGGTTGGTGCTGTGCAGCTCGACGCAGTGCCTGGCAGGGAAAACCTGACCAAGCGAGAACGTGGTCCGCGCTTCCGTTCATCAACGACGCCAGCTTGGGCCAGCCGCGCCGGAGTTGGTCGGCAACCTGCCGCCGTGAATGGCGGTCGTCTCAGCGTCCGCCTGGAGCCCTTTCCAGGCTCGCCCGCCGTCCGGACGCCCCTCCCGTGCCCGGTCCAGGAAAGCTCCGACAACGTCGTCGATGTCCTTGGAGAGTTTCGAGTGCTGGGACTTCGACATGCCAGCGAGCCCCATGGCCTGCACGAGCTCATCGACCCGCCAGGTCGAGACACCGCCGATCCGGGCCTCTTGGAGGATCGCGATCAGGGCCTTCTCGGTCACCCGCCGGTCGACAGCGCCGCTGCTGAACCAGAAAGGGCGGCAAGCAGGTGCCCTGCTGTCGCTTCCGGACGCGCAGCGCCGACAGCCTGATCCGGGCGACGGCCGAAAACAGCGCTCTCAGCCCTTCACGGAAGCTCTTGCGGTGGGTCAGAGGCTGTGGCGAGCGCTCCTGTCGTCCGACGCCGATCAGCCCCTCGACTTCGACCTGTATCACCAACTGCACGATCGCCTCGCAACAGCGTGCAGAATGTCCCCGTCGGTGGCCGTCTTCATCAGGTCGTCCAATGCCATTCTCTCCGTCGTCATCGAAGATCTCCCGCGGCCCTGGGTGAAGCGTCGCTACTCCACCCTCCTCGAGCTTCCCTAGGTCCGCCTCGGCCGCCTCGCCACCACGCAGCGGCGCGGCGCCCCGGGCCTGCAGCGTCATCTTCCAATGACTTAGGGTGCCAGCTTCATAGAACGGTCGATCTTTGCTGATCGATGCGGCAGGGCCAAATCTGCCGCTGGGCACCGTCGTGATGCTTTGTCGGATAAACACATCGAAGTCATGCGAGTTGCCCGACCTCACACTACGGGGAGCCGTTTGCAACCCACTGGCTTTTGGGATCATGTGTTGGTTTATCAATTTTCGCTAAGTACGATACAAGACGCCGATATCTGGCCGTCGCGAGATGGTGGGTCGGTGGCTCAGGCCGACGAATGGGCTCGTTGGGGTGCGTGCGGCGGTAGCGTCAGCCGAGGGTCGCCAGGGCGCCGAAGCGGGGGCGGTAGTAGGCGACGCGCCGGAGCGTGGTGCCCGGGATCATGCTCATCAGCCAGGGCTGGTAGGCGAAGAAGACCTCGGTCACGACCACCGTCTCGGGATCGCCGGCGACGATGTCGGCCGGCAGGTCGGCCGCGGTCGCGACCCGGCTCGCGGCGTCGAGGCTGCCCGCACCACCGCGGCGCCACTGCACGGCGGCGGCCCCGCCGCTCACCGCCAGGCTCGTCACGATCACCCGGCCCGAGCTGGCGATGTCGAAGGGCTGGCAGATCTGCTGCACGGCGCTGAAGATGTCGTCCAGCGTGGCGGCGGTGAGGATCTCCTCGCGGGTGGCGATGTCGCCCATCGTGGTCGCCGCGTGCTGCAGCTTGGTCGAGAGGAGGATGTAGCGCGACAGCTCGAACGTGCCGCCGACGAGGATCAGCAGCATCGGCAGGACGAAGGCGAACTCGAGGGCGCCGAGGCCGCGCTCGTCGCGCCAGAGGTTCCGCCACGCCCGCATGGTCAGAAAGGCTCGTTGCGCACGGCGGCACTCGCCCGGTGCACGATCGGGCCGACGATGGGGGCCAGCATGGCGCTGAAGGTGTTGGTCTCGTACTCGACGGAGTAGAGCACGATGTCCCCGGCCCCACCCGCACCGGCCCGGCCCTGGTCGGGATCCCAGCCGCCGCTGCCATTGATGTCGGTGAAGGCCTCGCCCTCGTCCCATTGCCCGTTCTCGTTGCTGTCGGTGTAGGGCTCGGGCTGCCGCATCGAGCCGAAGCTCCGATACACGTTGGTCGTGATGACGATGCGGTCCATGTCGACGAGGCCGAAGCTGCGGTCGGCGATGATGCCGCGGATCACCTCGACGCGGCTCCGCCCGTCCTCGTCCTCGCGCCCGGTGGTGCCGAAGCGGGAGGCTTCGAGAATGGCGGCCTCGAGCGTGCCGCTGATCACGAAGGAGATGCCGAGCTCGAACACGCCCAGCAGGCACAGGAGCAGCAGCGGCAGTACCAGCGCGAACTCGACGGCGGCGGCACCGCCGCGATCGCGCCACCGGCCGAGGCGGGGCGCGGCCATCCGCACTTACTGCGAGATGCGCAGGTTGGAGAGCTGGCGCCCGACCCGGCGGAAGGTCGTGCGCAAGGTGGCGTTGTCCGGGGCGTGCGAATAGAACTCCGGCCGGCTGGCGCAGGCGCGGTACAGCGCCTTCGTCGCGTTGCTCGGGCGTGGCACCGAAAGTGATGGTGTAGATGATGATCCCGTTCGTCTTCATCGACGTGCAGATGCGGGACATCTTGCCGTCCATCAGCGTCTTGCCCTGGCTCAGCGTCGAATTGACGGGCATGAACTCCCACAGACGGCCGTAAGACGTGTGATCGGAGCCGTCGGGCCCGGCGGGAGCGTAGTCGTAGACCTCGTTGTTGCCGTCGGTGAGGAAGACCACGACCTTGTCGGAGAGGGCCGCGTCATAGTCGAGCGGCAGCGTTGCGGGCGTGTTGCCGCCCCACAGGCCGCGCCAGCGCGGGGAGATGACGTTCCAGCCCCAGACGAGACCCATATTGCCGAAGGTGCCGCCGCGGTGCCAGGCACCCATGCCGTTGAGGGCGGTCTTGACCCGCGTCTTCTCGGCCGTGAGGGAAAGAATGGGCTGGCCGCAGCCGAGATTGGGCCCGTAGCCGTCGTTGCGCGCCGCCAGCCGCTCGTCGGTCGGCGGATTGCGCGGCGCGCCCCAGTCGTTGTCGGACGCGTCGGGGTAGAGATAGCTGCGCAGAGGTGCGGCACCGGGTGTCAGATCGGCCTCGTCGTCGGGACTGGCCCGGCCCATCACGCAACCCTTCCAGGTCGAGGGCGCATAGGCCGTGTTGCCACCCGTCCGCACCCGGTCCGCCGAATCGAGCCAGCTCGTGCGGGCGTTGCCGATGTTCACCGTGGCGGCGTAGGGCACCACGGCGACCCAGAGATTGGCGTGCGTCTCGTCGGCACCGTAGATGATATCCACGAGCTCGAGGGCGGCAGCCTTCATCGTGTCGAACGGCGTGCCCCACATCGAGCCCGTATTGTCGAGCACCAGCGCCAGCTCCATCTGGCGCACCTCGCGGTTGATGACGGTGCGCGCGTCGATGGCGAGATCGTCGAAGCCGAACAGGAGCATGAAGTGCGTGGGCATCGTCGCCGAGGCCGTGAGGACCAGACGCGCCCCGTCGTCCTCGGTGACGGCACTGAAGCTGGTGACGGTGGCGACGTCGGGGCCGGCGTCGAAATTGCCGTAGAAATAGGCCCGCGCATCGGGCTCGACATCCTCCTCGTCGAGGGCGCGCCCCGCCGCCAGCCCGGCGGCGTCGAGCGATTTCTGCAGCTGGGCCTGGACCGAGTAGGCGAGCAGACCGTCGACGGCCACGCCGACCATGGTGAGCAACGGCAGGATGGACAGGCCGAAGGTGATGGCCACATTGCCGCCCTCGTCCGCCGCCAACGCGCGCAGACCGCCGAGATATCGCCATACGTGCCGCAGGGGCCCCACGCCGACCGCTCCCCGGACCGAAGAGGTACGTCGTCCTGCTTAGCAGCCGCTGGTTAAGGAGCGGTTGACGTGGCGCCCGCCGCCCCCGTCCTGCTGGCACTCCTGCTCGACGCCGCCCTGGGCGAGCCCGACTGGCTCTACCGCCGCCTGCCGCATCCCGTCGTGCTGCTGGGCCGGCTGATCACGGGCCTGGAACGCCTGCTGCTCCGCCCCGCAGCCACGCCCGCCACCAAGCGCGCGGCCGGTGTGGCCCTCCTCCTCGGCGTCACCGGCAGTGCCGTCGCGACCGGCCTCGCCCTGCACGCGCTGCTGGCCCTCGTTCCCGGCGGCTGGGTGATCGAGGCGGCCCTGATGAGCACGCTGCTGGCCCAGCGGAGCCTCGTCGACCATGTCCGGGCCGTGGCCCAGGGCCTCGATCAGGGACTGGCTCGGGCCCGCGCGGCCGTCGCCCGGATCGTCGGCCGCGACCCCGAGGCGCTGGACCGGCCGGCGATCGCCCGGGCCGCGCTGGAATCCCTGGCCGAGAACCTGTCCGACGGTGTCGTCGCCCCGCTCTTCTGGGGCCTCGTCGCCGGCCTGCCCGGCATGCTGGCCTACAAGGCCGTCAACACCCTGGACAGCATGGTGGGCCACAAGAGCCCGCGCTACCTCGAGTTCGGCTGGGCCAGCGCCCGCTTCGACGACCTCGCCAACCTCGTCCCCGCCCGGCTCACGGCCCTCCTGCTGCTGGCGGCGGCAGCCCTCTCCCGGCGCGACCTGCGTTCCGCGTGGCGGGCCATGTGGCGCGACGCCCGTCGCCACCGCTCGCCCAATGCCGGCTGGCCCGAATCGGTGATGGCCGGTGCGCTCGGCCTGCGCCTTGCCGGCCCGCGCCGCTATGGCGGCGTGATGGTCGAGGATGCCTGGATGGGCGACGGCACGGCCGAGGCCGACGCCGCCTCGATCCGTGCCGGCCTCGGCCTCGCCTGGCTGGCCTGGGGCCTCCTGGCCGCGGCCACGGCCGCCCTCATCGCCGTCGGCTGATCGCCAGCAGGGCGTCGAGATCGAGACAGCGCTCCAGATGCGCCGCCAGACCGTCGAGGGCCGCTTCCACGCCCGCCTCGAAGGCCACGACGCTCGGCGCCCGCGCGCGGATCCGGCCGAGAAAGGCGCTCCGGAAGCCGTCCTCGGCCAGCAGGCCGTGCAGGTAGCAGCCCATGATCCGCCCCCCGGCGTCGACGGCACCGTCCGGCCGGCCGTCGGCCAGAGCCAGCATGGGCCGCTGCAGACCCGGCCCGGTCGTGCGGCCCAGATGGATCTCGTAGCCCGTCACCGGCAGACCCGAGGCAAGCTCGGTGCCGCGCATCGGGCCGACGAGCTTCTGGCCGTCGAGCTCGGTGGCCACCTCGAGCAGGCCCAGCCCGGCGACCGTCTGGGGCGGACCCTCCGAGCCCTTCGGGATCGGCGATCCGCGTCCCCAGCATCTGGTAGCCGCCGCAGAGGCCGAGCACCCAACCGCCGCGGCGGACATGCGCCTGGAGATCGATGTCCCACCCCGCCGCGCGAAAGGCCGCCAGATCGGCGATCGTGGCCTTGCTGCCGGGCAGCAGGACCAGATCGGTGTCGCCGGGCAGCGCCTCGCCCGGCTCCAGCAGCCGCAGCGCCACATCGGGCTCGGCCGCCAGCGGCTCCAGATCGTCGAAATTGGCGATCCGCGGCAGTCGCGGCACCGCTACCCGGATCGCCGCGCCGGGCCGTGACCGGGCGACCTCCTCCAGGCCCAGCACGTCCTCCTTCGGCAGGTTGCGCGCCGCCTCGAACCAGGTGACCACACCCAGCGACTGCAGGCCCGTCCGCTCCAGGATCAGCGGGTGCGCGCTGTCGAACAGCCCGGGATCACCGCGGAACTTGTTGACGATGTAGCCCCGCAGCAGCGCCCGTTCCTCGGGCTCCAGCAGGGCCACGGTGCCGACGAGCTGGGCGATGACCCCACCCCGCTCGATGTCGCCGGCGAGGATCACCGGCACCCGCGCCGCCAGGGCGAAGCCCATATTGGCGATGTCGCCGGCGCGCAGATTGACCTCGGCCGGGCTCCCCGCCCCCTCGACGAGGACGAGATCGGCCGCGCCTTCCAGGCGGGCGAAGCTGTCCAGCACCCGCGGCAGCAGCGTCGGCTTCAGCCGGTGATAGTCCCGCGCGGCACAGGTCGTCAGCACGCGGCCCTGCACGACGACCTGCGCCCCGGTCTCGCTCTGCGGCTTCAGCAGCACCGGGTTCATGTCGACCGTCGCCGCGACGCCGCAGGCCCGCGCCTGCAGCGCCTGGGCGCGGCCGATCTCGCCGCCATCCGCCGTCGCCGCCGCATTGTTGCTCATGTTCTGCGGCTTGAACGGCAGCACCGCCAGGCCGCGGCGACGGAACGCCCGGCACAGGCCCGCCACCAGCAGCGATTTGCCGGCGTTCGAGCAGGTCCCCTGGATCATCAAGGCCGGCGTCATGCGGGGCTTGATGCGGTGCTGCGGCCGGCGGATCAATGGCCCACTGCCTGGAGTGCCGTCATGGCGACGATGCGCGCGATGCTGTTGGACCGGCCGGGCCTGCCCCTGCGCGAGGCCCGCTGCCGCTGCCCACCCGGGGCCGGGCCAAGTGCTGATCGAGGTCGCGCCTGCGGCGTCTGCCGCACCGACCTGCACGTCGTCGACGGCGAGCTGCCGCACCCGAAGCTGCCGATCGTGCCCGGTCACGAGATCGTCGGCCGCGTGGTGGCGATCGGGCCCGGCGTCGACGGCGCTCGCGCCGGGCCAGCGCGTCGGCGTGCCCTGGCTCGGCCACACCTGCGGCCACTGCCGCCTACTGCCGCGCGGGGCGCGAGAACCTGTGCGACGCGCCGGGCTTCACCGGCTACACGATCGACGGCGGCTATGCCGAGCCATGCGGTGGCCGACGCCGCCTACTGCTTTCCGCTGCCCGAGGCGCTATGACGACGCCGAGGCGGCGCCGCTGCTCTGCGCCGGCCTGATCGGCTACCGCTCGCTGCGCATGGCCGGCGACGCGCGGCAGCTCGGCCTCTACGGCTTCGGCGCCGCGGCGCACATCGTGGCGCAGGTCGCCCGCCACCAGGGCCGGCGGCGTCTTCGCCTTCACCCGCCCGGGCGACGCCGCGGCCCAGGCCTTCGCCCGGCGCCTCGGCGCCGTCTGGGCCGGCGGCTCGGACGAGCGCCGCCCGAGACGCTCGACGCCGCGATCATCTTCGCGCCGGTCGGCGCCCTGGTGCCGGCGGCGCTGCGCCGCGGTGCGCAAGGGCGGCATCGTCGTCTGCGGCGGCATCCACATGAGCGACATCCCGACCTTCCCCTACGCGCTCCTGTGGGGCGAGCGCGTCGTGCGCTCGGTCGCCAACCTCACCCGCGCGCGACGCCGACCGAGTTCCTGGCGCTGGCCGCGCGAGTCCCGGTCCGCACCGAGGTGGTGTCCTACCCGCTCGAACGCGCCAACGAGGCCCTGGCCGACCTGCGCGCGGGCAGGTTCCGGGGGGCGGCTGTGCTGGTGCCGTAACTTGGTGGCCAACCCGGACGCGTGGCGGAAAGGCCAAGTTGTGCTACCAATGGAGCGAGGGCACGCCGTGCCGCGCGGCGCTGCATTGGGAACGGCCATGACCACGCCTCGGGTCGAGCGCCGGCTCGCCGCGATCCTGGCCGCCGACGTCGTCGGCTACTCGCGCCTGATCGAGCAGGACGAGGCCGGCACGCTGGCCGCGATCAAGAGCGCTGCGCGAGCACGGCGATCGACCCGCTGCTGGCCGAGCACAAGGGCCGGATCGTCAAGCTGATGGGCGACGGCGCGATCGTCGAGTTCGCGCTCGGTGGTCGACGCGGTCGCCTGCGCGGTGGCGATCCAGAAGGTCGTGGCGAGCGGACAGGCCGAGGCTGGCCAGCCGACCGCCGGATCGTGTTCCGCATCGGCGTCAACCTCGGCGACGTCGTCGTGGACGGCGACGACCTGCTCGGCGACGGCGTCAACGTCGCCGCCCGCCTGGAGCAGCTGTGCGAGCCGGGCGGCGTGCTGGTCTCCGGCACGGCCTACGACCACCTCCAGGGCAAGCTCGGCGCTGCCGCTCGAGTTCGCCGGCGAGCAGCAGGTCAAGAACATCGCCCGGCCGGTGCGGACCTATCGGGTGCGGCTCGACGGCGCACAAGGCGGCGCAGCGCCCCGCTCCCGCCGCGCGGCGCCGCGAGTGGTGCTCGCGCCGCGGTCGCCGCGCTGCTCGTGCTCATCCTCGCCGCCGGCTGGGTGCTGGTGGCTCCGGCCGCGGAGCCAGTGCTCGCGAGCGCATCCCTCGATCGCGGTGCTGCCGTTCGACAATCTGGGCGGCGACGAGGCCACCGGCCGGCTCGCCGACGGGATCACCGAGGACATCATCACCGACCTGTCCCGCTTCCGCGACCTCGACGTGATCGCCCGCAACTCGTCGGCGGTCTACAAGGGCAAGCCGGTCGACGTGCGCCAGGTCGGCCGGGAGCTGGGTGTCCGCTACGTGCTGGAGGGCTCGATCCAGCGCCAGGGCGATCGGGTCCGGGTCACGGCGCAGCTCATCGACGCCGGCAATCGGCGCGCATCTGTGGTCGGAGCGCTGGGACCGGCCGGCGGACGACGTGTTCGCGGTCCAGACCGAGATCGCCGAGCCGTCGCGGGCAAGCTCGGCGGCTACACTGGCTCGATCCAGGCGGCCAGCCTGGACGTCGCCAAGCGCAAGCGCCCCGAGAACTTGGGCGCCTACGATCTCTACCTGCTCGGGGTCGCGGCGAAGCACAAAATGACCGCGGCCGGCGCAACAGAGGCCATAAGACTTCTCGCAGAATAGCCTCGCTCTCGATCCGGGTTTCGCCCGCGCCTGGACCGCCCTGGCATGGAGCTACGCCGTCCTCGATAGCTTCGAGGCGTCGACGTCCGGGACGACGGAGAAGAAGCTCGCGGCGGCCCGGCGGGCGGTCGAGCTCGATCCCTTGGACGCGGAGGCCCATGCCGCACTCGGTACCATGCTCGGCCTGACGGGCAACCTCGCGCAGTCCCGAGCCGAGCTCGACAAGGCCTTGAGCCTCAACCCGAACTCTGCCGACATCCTCACCTTCTACGCCGGCTTCGCCAGCAGCTTCGGGGAGCCGGAGGCAGGACTTGTGGCTGCCGAGCGGGCGATGCGGCTGAATCCGGATATGCCGGCCTGGGCGCTGGGACTGTACCGCCACGCCTACTTCATGACCGGTCGGTATGCGCAGGCGATCGAAATGACCGATCGCCTGCCGCGCGAGAGCTGGGGACGCAGCGACTATGTGATGCGGGCGGCGGCGCTAGCGGCATTGGGACGCAACGCGGAGGCGCAAACGGTGACCGAGCAAGCTCTGACGCAGCACCGCGACCTTTCCGTCGAAGCATTTACCGGCACGCCGGATTGGAGCGAGACCGAGCGCCAGCGACTGACTGAGACAATGCGCAAGGCCGGCTTCCCGCTCTGCGCGGCCAAGGCCGTCCTCGAGCAAATCCACGATGTCGAGCGTCTGCCCGAGTGCGACGCGGAACGCACGAAGCGCGAGGCGGCTTCGCCGTGAGCATGGTCTCGGCGCGCTGCTGACGGCCGACATCGTCGGATGCTCGCGACTGGTCGCGCGGGACCGGCCCGGTCCGCTCATAGCGATCCGTGAGCGGCGGCATCGCTGGAAGGACGGCATTCTGACTGTGGCGGGCCACCACCTCGCCGACCTTTGCGCCGCCAGCCTGGTGGGTCCAGTGGTGCTGGAGCCCTGATTGGCCAGGTTCGCTGGCACCGAAGAGCAGGGAGAGTCCGTTGGCCAAGAACATCGTCGTGCTGTGCGACGGCACCGGCAACGAGATCGAGACCGACCTCACCAACGTGCTGAAGCTGTTCCGCGTCGTCCGCAAGAACGAGGCCCAGATCGTCTACTACAATCCGGGCGTGGGCACGCTGGGTCAACGCGACAGCTGGGCGATCCTCCGCCAGCGTGCGCGGGCCGTCTTCGGCCTCGCGACCGCCTACGGCCTCGATGCCGACATCCTCGGTGCCTACCGCTTCATCGCCGGGAACTGGGCCGACGGCGACCGGATCTATCTCTTCGGCTTCAGTCGCGGTGCCTACACCGTCCGGGTCGTCGCGGCCCTGATCAACATGATCGGGCTGCTGCCGCCCGCCCAGCTCAACCTCGCCGGCTACGCGCTCGCCGCCTACAAGCAACTGGGCGAGATCGACGACGACGACCGGGCGGAGAAAGCTGCCTTCCAGTCCGTCTGGCGGTTCGCGAGGATCGCCGAGGGCCGGCCTGCCCGCATCCACTTCGTCGGGGTGTGGGACACGGTGAGCTCGGTCCTGGTACCCCGCCCCGACCGGTTCTACGTCCCCAGCCTGCAGACCCTACCCTACACGCGGCGCAATCCCTGCGTCCGGACCTTCCGCCATGCCATGGCGATCGACGAGCGGCGGCGCATGTTCCGGCTCAACCGCTGGCACGCGCCGCAGGATTTCGTCGCCAACCCCTACGATCCGAAAGGAAGTGCCGTCCCGCAGGACATCGAGCAGGTGTGGTTTCCTGGCGTGCACGGCGATGTCGGCGGCAACTATGCCGAGGCGGACAGTGGCCTGTCCAAGTTCCCGCTGCGGTGGATGCTGGCCGAGGCGACGGCGCACGGGCTGCTCGTCCAACGCAGCCGAGCCGCTCGCATCGTCGAGGGCCAGAAGCCCGACAGGGACTGGCAGTACGTCGCCCCCGACGCCGCCGGCCCGCATCACGACTTGATGACGGCCGCCTGGCGGGCGCTGGAATACCTGCCGAAGCGCGTGCGATGGCGGGAGTGGACGGACCGCGACGAGCTTTCTCGGCTGGTACCTGCCCTTGGCCGAGCCGCGGGTCATCGACCCGTCGGACCTCGTGCATCGGGCCGCGATCGACCATCAGCGGCACGACCCGACCTATCGGCCGGTCAACCTGCCGCCGACCTGCACTGTGGTCGACTGACGCCGGTGCCCGGCGCCGGTTGCCGCCCAGGGAGCGGGACGGTAAGCAGGCGCCGCAAGTGGAAGGGGTCCAGGATGGTTCGCACGGGCGTGATGATCTGCGGGCATGGCAGCCGGGATGCGGCCGCCTGCGACGAGTTCCGCATCCTCACCGGCCGGATCGCCGCGGCCTTGCCCGACACGCCGGTCGAGATGGGCTATCTGGAGTTCGCGCGGCCCATCATCCGCGAGGGCCTCGACGCGCTGCGCGCCAAGGGTGTCAACCGCGTGCTGGCGGTGCCGGGCATGCTGTTCGCCGCCGGCCACGTGAAGAACGACGTGCCCTCGGTGCTCAACACCTATGCCGCCGAGAACGGCATCGACATCGAGATGGGCCGCGATCTCGGCATCGACCCCCGCCTGCTCGCCGCCGCGCGCGATCGGATCGAGGAGGCTCTCGCCGGCCGGCCCGAGGTTGCGCGCGAGGACACGCTGCTGCTCGTCATCGGCCGCGGCACCTCGGACAGCGACGCCAACGGCAATGTCGCCAAGGTGGCGCGCATGCTGTGGGAGGGCATGGGCTTCGGCCATGCCGAGATCGGCTTCTCGGGTGTCGCCCACCCGCGCACCGAGGTGGCGCTCGAGCGCGCGACGCGGCTGGGCTTACCGCCGCATCGTCGTCTTCCCCTACTTCCTCTTCACGGGCGTGCTGGTGCGCCGGATCTACGAGGCGGCCGACACCGTGGCGGCCCGCCACCCGCAGATCGAGATCGTCCAGGCGCCCTATCTCAACGACCATCCTCTGGTGGTCGAGACCTTCCTCGATCGCATCGCCGGCATCGAGACCGGCGACACCGACATGAACTGCGGCTCCTGCAAGTACCGGGTGCAGGTGATCGGCTTCGAGCGCGACCTGGGCGCACCCCAGGAGAGCCATCACCACCATGTCGAGGGCATCGGCACCGACGGCCACCACCATCATCACGGCCACGACCACCATCATCATGGCCACGGCAACGGCCATGATCACGATCACGCCCATCCCCACCCCGCGGTGCGCGCGGCGGAGTAGGCCAGGGCCGCATGGCCGCCGCCTATCTGCGTGATCCCGGCCGCGATCTACGCCCGCTCCTTCGCGCTGATCCGCGCGGAGACCGCGCTCGACCACCTGCCGCCCGTCGCTGCAGCCGCTGGCCATCCGCCTCGTCCACGCCTGCGGCATGCCCGAGATCGCGGCCGACCTCGTCTGGGACGGGGATGTCGCCGCCGCCTGCCGTGCGGCGCTGGCCGGGGGTGCGCCGATCCTGTGCGATTCGCGCATGGTCGAGGCCGGCATCATGGCCGACCGCCTTCCCGCGGCAATGCCGCACGCTCGTGACGCTCGCCGATCCACGCGTGCCGGCCCTGGCGGCGAGCCTCGACACGACGCGCTCGGCCGCCGCGGTCGAGCTCTGGCGCCCGCATCTCCCCGGCGCCGTCATCGCCATCGGCAACGCGCCCACGGCCCTGTTCCACCTGCTGGAGCGGCTGGCGCTCTGGCCGGAGCGTCCGGCCGCCATCCTGGCGTTCCCGGTGGGCTTCGTCGGTGCGGCCGAGAGCAAGGAAGCCCTGGCGGAAGCCGGGCTCGGCATCCCCTTCGTCACGCTCAGGGGACGCCGCGGCGGCAGTGCGATGGCCGCGGCCGCCGTGAACGCCTGCCTCCTGCCCCCGCCTTGAGCGCTGCCTGGCTGCACATCGTCGGCATCGGCGCGGACGGGCTCGCCGGCCTCGGCCCCCGCGCCCGCGCCGCCCTCGATGCTGCCGAGTGCGTCGTCGGCGGTGCGCGCCATCTGGCCATGGTCGACGAGCCTCGGCAAGCCGACCTTGCCCTGGCGCTCGCCGCTGGCCGACACCGTGGCCGAGATCGTCGCCCGGCGGCCGTCGCCGACCGCCGTTCTGGCCACCGGCGACCCCTTGTGGTACGGCGTCGCCCGCCTGCTTCTTCAGCATCTGCCCATGAGCGAGGTCGAAATCGTGCCGCATGTCGCGGCGTTCCAGGAGGCGTGCGCCCGCCTCGGCTGGCCGCTCGAAGGGACGACACCCTTGAGCCTGCACGGCCGCCCGCCGGAGACCCTGCGCCGTCATCTGCAGCCGGGCCGCCGCCTCCTGGCGCTCACCTCCGACGGCACCGGACCCGCCGCCATCGCCGCCATGCTGCGGCAGAGCGGCTTCGCCCGCTCGACCGTCGACCGTGCTCGAGAATCTCTGCGGGACCGACGAGCTGGTGACCGCTGCCACTGCCGCCGATCTGTCCGCGGATCGGGTCGGCGACCTCAACCTGGTCGCCATCGAGACCCGGGCCGACGCCGACACGCCACTCCTGCCGCCGGTGCCGGGCCTGCCCGACGACGCCTTTCAGCATGACGGCCAGCTGACCAAGGCCGAGATCCGCGCCATCACCGTGGCCCGCCTCGTGCCCCTGCCCGGCCAGACGCTCTGGGACGTCGGTGCCGGCTGCGGCAGCGTCGCCATCGAGTGGCTGCGCGGCGACGACGGCCGGCAGGGCCTTCGCCATCGAGCGCGACCCGACCCGTGCCGCCCGCATCCGCACCAACGCCGCGGCGCTGGGCACGCCCGAGCTCGTCCTCGTGGAAGGCAGCGCACCCGACTGCCTCGCCGGCCTTCCCCAACCGGACGCCATCTTCGTCGGTGGCGGCGTCGGCGAGCCCGGGCTGCTCGAGCCTGCTGGGCCGCCTCTCAGCCCGGCGGCCGGCTCGTCGCCAACGCCGTGACGATCGGCGGCGAGACCGCCCTGCTCGCCTTTCACGACCGGCACGGCGGCGAGCCTCACGCGCTTGCGCGATCAGCCGGGCCGAGCCGGTCGGTGGCGAGCTCGCCTGGCGTCCCGCCCTTCCCGTCACTCAACTCGTCACGAGAAAACCATGCGTCGCGGCAAGCTGATCGGCCTGGGTGTCGGCCCGGGCGACCCCGACCTCCTGACCCTGCGCGCGGCACGGCTCATCGCGGCAGCACCGGCCATCGCCTTCATCGCCGCCGCCGGCCGCGCCAGCCGGGCGCGCGAGATCGCCGCCGGCCATATCGGCGCCTACGACCCGCGAGCTCATCGCCGTCATGCCGATGAACTCCGACGCGGAACAGACCGGCCGGGCCTATTCGCAGCTCGTCACCGGCATCATCGGCGAGCTCGGCCAGGGCAACGACGTCGTCTTCCTGTGCGAGGGCGATCCGCTGCTCTACGGCTCCTTCGTCCACCTGCTGGGCCGGCTCGCCAACCGGTTCGACGTCGAGGTGGTGCCGGGCATCACGTCGATCTCCGCCTCGGCCGCCGCCTCCCTGACGCCGCTCGCCATGGGCGACGAATCGTTGGTCGTGGCCCCGGTCACCATGCCGGTGAAGCGCCTCACCAACCTCCTGCAGAACAGCGAGCGTGCCGTGCTCATGAAGGTCGGCCGCCATCTCGACAAGGCGAAGGAGGCCCTGGCCGCGGCCCGGATGCTGGAGGGTGCGGTGCTGGTCGAGAACGCCACCCTGCCGGCGCAGCGCGTGCGGCCGCTGGCCACCGTCACCGAGCCCACCGCCCCCTACTTCTCGTTGATCATCGCCGGTCGCAAGCGCCCCGCCTGATGGCCGCACCGATCGCGATCCTCAGCCTGGGACCCAGGTCCGCGGGCCTCGCCGCCCGCCTGCGCGAATGCCTGCCGGGCAGCCTCGTCCACGCGCCCGCCTGCGCCGACTGCCCGGCCGACCTGCGCTTCGAGAAGGCCGTCCCGCACCTCCAGACCCTCTTCGCCGCCGGCACCACCATCGTCGGCATCTGCGCCGCCGGCATCCTGATCCGCGCCGTCGGCCCGCTGCTCGCGACAAGTCGGCGAGCCGCCGGTCCTGGCCGTCAGCGAGGACGGCTCGGTCATCGTCCCGCTCCTCGGCGGCCACCACGGCGCCAACGAGCTGGCGCGCCGCCTCGCCGACCATCTGGGCGCCCGTGCCGCCATCACCACCGCCGGCGATGCCCGCTTCGGCATCGCCCTCGACGATCCGCCACCCGGCTGGACCCTGGCCAATCCCGCCGACGCCAAAGCCGTCATGGCGCGCCTGCTCGACGGCGCGACGGTACGCCTCACCGTCGAAGCGGCCGGCCGCGTGGCTCGGCCGGGTCGGACCTGCCGCTGGCCCCCGACGGCCCGATCGAGCTCCTCGTCACGGCCCGGGCCGGAAGGGCTCGCCCGACCGCCTCGTCTACCATCCGCAGGTGCTGGCCCTCGGCGTAGGTGCCGAGCGTGGCGCCCGCCCGAGGCCCTGCGCGACCTCGTCACGGCCACCCTCGACGAGGCCGGCCTCGCACCCGCCGCCATCGCCTGCGTCGTGTCGATCGACCTGAAGGCCGACGAGCCCGCCCTGCATGCGCCTGGCGCCGACCCTGCCCGCTTCTTCCCCGCCGCGCGTCTGGCCGAGAGACCGACCGGCTGAGCACCCGTTCCGAGCATCGTGTTCCGCGAGACCGGCTGCTGGGGCGTGGCCGAAGCGGCCGCCCTGGCCGCCGTCGGGCCGCAGGGGCGGCTGGTCGTCCCGAAGCGGATCGGCGATCGCGTCACCTGCGCCGTGGCGCAAGCCCCCGATGTCCTCGATCCGACCAGCCATCGGCACGGCACGCGGCCGCCTCGCGGTCATCGGCGTCGGGCCCGGCAGCGCGGACTGGCGCACGGCCGAGGCCGACGCGCCTGCCTGCGCGACGCCGACGAGCTCGTCGGCTACGGCCTCTACCTCGATCTCGTCGGAGCCGCCGGCCAGCGGCGCCACGTCGCGCCTTCCCGCTCGGCGACGGAGACAGAACGCTGCCGCCACGCGCTCGCACGTGCCGCCGAGGGTCGCCGGGTGGCCCTCGTCTGCTCCGGCGACCCCGGCATCTACGCCATGGCGTCGCTGGTCATCGAGCTGGTCGACGGCCCCGGCCGATCCGGCATGGGCAGCGCGTCGAGATCGTCGTGCCCCCGGCATCTCGGCGCTGCAGGCCGCCGCCGCCCGGGTCGGCGCGCCACTCGGCCACGATTTCTGCGCCATCTCGCTCTCCGACCTGCTGACCCCGTGGCCGGTCATCGAGCGCGCGCCTCGCGCGCGGCGGCCGCGGGCGACTTCGTCGTCGCCCTCTACAACCCGGTCTCGGCCCGCCGCCGCGCAGCGCTCGGCGCCGCGCCCGCGAGATCCTCCTGGCCCAGCGCGGCGGCGACACGCCGGTCGCCGTCTGGCCGCGATCTCGGCCGCCCGGACGAGGCCGTCACCGCACGCACCCTGGCCGACCTGACACGTCGACCAGGTCGACATGCTGACGGTGGTGCTCGTCGGCGCGCGCCAGACGCGTGCCCCGCGCCGTGGCGACGGCCGGCCACTGCTCTTCACCCCCCGCGGCTACGCCGTGCCGATGACCGTCCACTTCATCGGCGCCGGCCCCGGCGCGCCCGACCTCATCACCGTGCGCGGGCTCGAGCCTGATCCGCCGCTGCCCGGTCTGCCTCTATGCCGGCTCGCTGGTCCCGGCGAGGTGTCGTGGCCGAGGCGCCGGCCGGCGCCCGCGTCGTCGACACGGCCCCGCTCGACCTCGACGAGATCGTCGCCGAGATCGCGGCCGCCCATGCCGCCGGCCACGACGTCGCCCGCGTCCACTCCGGCGATCCGTCGCTCTACGGCGCCATCGCCGAGCAGATCCGCCGGCTCGACGCGCTGGGCATCGCCTGGACGATCACCCCGGGCGTGCCGGCCTTCGCCGCCGCCGCCGCCGCGCCTCGGCATCGAGCTCACCCTGCCCGACGTCTGCCCAGACCGTCGTGCTCACCCGCACCGCCGTGCCGCGCCTCGGCCATGCCCGAGGGCGAGGACCTCGCCGCCTTCGCCCGCACCGGCGCGACGCTGGCCATCCACCTGTCGATCAACAACCTGGCCGCGTGGTCGCGCGAGCTGACGCCCATCCTACGGCGCCGACTGCCCGGTCGTCGTCGTCTACCGCGCGAGCTGGCCCGACGAGCTGATCCTGCGCGGCACGCTGGCCGCCATCCGCGAGCCCGTGAAGGGCAGCGGGGATCACCCGCACGGCCCTCATCCTCGTCGGCCGGGCGCTGGCCGGCGAAGGGGCCGGGGACAGCCGTCTCTATGCCGCCGAGCACTCGCACGTGCTGCGGCCGGCCAGCACCGCAGCGATGACCCAGCGATCGCCGTCGCGACGTCGCTGACACCCCGTCCGGCGGCGGTCCGGCCGGCGCACCAGCACCACGGGTAGCCCCAGTCGTCGCGCCGCCTCCAGCTTGGCCGTAGACCGCGCTGCCGCCGCTGGCCTTGCTGACCAGACGACGTCGATCCCGTGCCGTCGCAGGAGCGTCGAACTCGTCGTCGACAGCGAACGGCCCGCGTCCTCTGCAGCCAGTCGCATGTTGCCGGCAGGTCCTCCGGTCGGCTCGATCGCTGCGGACGAGGAACCACGTGGTCCGGATACGCCGCCGGCAGCGACCGCGAGACCGCGGCCGACGGCGAGGAAGATCCGTCCGACCCAGGCTGCGCGCCGATCGCGACCGCCGCCTCAGTCCGTCGACTCAGGTGCCAGTTGTCGCCCGCCTGCGCGGTACCCAGGCCGGGCGCTCCAGGCGCAGGCGCGGCACGCCGGCGGCGGACGCAGGCCCGCCCGGGCGTTCGGGCCGTCATCGGCTGGCGGCAAAGGGATGGGTCGCATCGACGACCGCGGCGAGCCGCAGGCTCGACAGATAGGCTGCGAGCCCGTCGGCACCGCCGAAGCCGCCGCTGCGCACCTCGCCGGGCGGCAGCGCCGGCGTCGCGGTCCGACCGGCGAGCGACGTCACCACCTCGACGTCCCCCCGCGCCGGCCAACGCCTGCGCCAGTCGCCAGCGCCTCGCTCGTGCCACCCAGGATCAACACCGTGCGGTTTCACCAGCCCGGCGCATCGCCCGCGAGCATCCGCACCGCGATCGATAGACCAGCACCTCGACCGCGACCGCGCCCGCCACCGATCGCCTGGGCCTACCGGCCTCGCCGCGTTCCGCAACGACGATCGCCGAGCGCGAACCCTTCCTCCGCTGGCGAGCTCAGCATCTGGCTGCCGGTCATCGGCCGCCGCGATCGCCAGTGAGGCCGCTCGACGCGCCCGCCTCGGCCGCCAGCAGCTCGCGCAGTCGCCGCGCGGTCGAGCCGGGCTGCGGGCATTGTGCAGGTCGAGGGCTCCCTGGCCGAGCTTGGCGAGCTTGGCGAAGCCGCCGGCCAGGGTCAGCCGCGGGATCGGATGACGGCGCAGATATTTCAGCGTGCCGCCGACGAAATCGCCCATGTCGATCAGGGCCATCTCCGGCAGACCGTAGAGATGCGCGCACGGCCTTCTCGAGGTCGAGCCCGTGGCCGCCGCCACATGGTCAGGCCCGACGCGCGGGCGACGTCGATGCCGCGATGGATCGAGTGGATCCAGGCCGCAGCAGCAGAACGGCACGACGACGCCGGTCGTGCCGAGGATCGACAGCCCGCCGACGATCCCGAGCCGCGCCGTTCAGCGTCTTGCCGCCAGCATCTCGCCGCCGGGGATGGCGACGGTGAGCGCAGGTCGCCATCCGGCCTCCGGCCGCTCGCAACTCCAGCGATGCCGCTGCTGATCATCTGCCGCGGCACCGGGATTGATCGCGGGCTCGCCCGGCGCGATCGGCAGGCCCGGCCGGGTCACCGTGCCGACCCCTCGCCGGCCCGGAACACGACGCCGCGACCCGGCCGGCGCCGCCGCGACCGTGACCCGGACGAGGCAGCCATGGGTGACGTCCGGATCGTCGCCGGCGTCCTTGACGACCGCGGCCGTCGCCTCGTCCGGCCGCCAGCCGCTCTCGGCCAGCGCGAAGCTGGCCGTGCCGCCGCGCGGCAGGCGGATGGTCACCGGATCGGCGAAGCCCCGGCCCGAGCAGCGCGCCGAAGGCGGCCTTCGCCGCCGCGGTGGCGCAGGTGCCGGTGGTCCAGCCGCGCCGCAGCGCGCGTGCACGCGCGGCTGCTCGCCCGCGGCTGCGAGATCGGCTAGGTTCCGGCCCGCCATGCTCACGATCGCTATCAGTCCACGGCCACGGCGCGCAGGCCCGTGAGCGCACCCTCTCCTGTCTCGCAGCCCCGGCCTCGGGCACGCGGCAAGACCATCGTCACCCTGGCACTGCTGCGCGCCCTGCGGCGCCGCGGCCTGCAGGTCGGCTGCGTTCAAGGTCGGCCCCGACTACATCGACCCCGCCTTCCACGCCGCGCGCCTCCGGGCGCACTGCCCCAATCTCGACAGCTGGGCGATGCGCTTCGAGACCGCTGGCGGCCCTGCTCGAGGATGCCGGCGCGGCGCCGACCTCGTCCTCGGCGAGGGCGTCATGGGCCTGTTCGACGGTGCCGCCGGACGGCAGCCGGCTCGACCGCCGACCTCGCGGCCCTGTTCGGCCTGCCGGTCCTCCTCGTCGTCGACGTCCAGGGCATGGGCGCCTCGGTCGCGGCCCTGGTCGACGGCTTCCTGCGGTTCCGCGAAGACGTCGATGTCGTCGGCGTCGTCCTGAACCGGGTCGCCGGCCCGCGCGCACGCCGATCTCCTGCGCCGACGCCTGACCGACGCACGTCTCGACCCCGGTCCTGGGTGCCTGCCGCCGCGATGCAGCCGCCTCGCGCTGCCGAGCCGTCATCTGGGCCTCGTCCAGGCGGTCGAGCATCCCGAGCTCGACGCGGTTCCTCGACGGCGCGGCCGACATCGTCGAGGCCGCGCTCGACCTCGACCGCCTGCATGCGCCTGGCCCGTGCGCCTCGGTCGCGCTCGCTGGGCCGGCAGGCGCGCGCCGCTTCCGCCTCTCGGCCAGCGGATCGCCGTGGCCCGCGATGCCGCCTTCGCCTTCGCCTACCCGGCCACGCTCGACGGCTGGCGCCGCCAGGGGGCCGAGATCCTGCCGTTCTCGCCGCTGGCCGACGAGGCGCCCGACGCCGCGCGCCGATGCCGTCTACCTGCCCGGCGGCTATCCCGAGCTGCACGCCGGCACGCTCGCCGCCTGCCACGGCTTCCTCGCCGGCCTGCGCGCGGCCGCGGACCGCGGTGCCGTCGTCTACGGCGAATGCGGCGGCTACATGGTCGCTGGGCCGGACGCTCGTCGACCGCGACGGCGTCGCCCACACCATGGCCGGCCTGCTGCCGGTCGTCACCAGCTTCGCCAGCCCCCAAGCTGCATCTCGGCTACCGTCAGCATCGACCGCTGTCGAGGGCGGCCCGCTGGGCCGCAGGGTGCCCGGTTCCGCGGCCACGAGTTCCACTACTGCACGCGAGATCGAGCACAGCGGCACCGCCGCTGTTCCAGCGTGCGCTCGTGCCGCGCGGCCAGCGACCTCGGCCCGCAGGGCTGCCGCCGCGGCACGGTCGCCGGCTCCTTCCTGCATCTGATCGACCGCGCGGCGAGCCGGCCGCTGGCCGCGCCCTGGCCTAACCCGCGAGAGAGACCGCTGAGCCCGATGCGTCGACGCCTGCTGCATCGCCACCGGTGCGACCGCCGGCATGCGTGGCCGCCCCGGCGATGGCGCAGGACGTCGTCCGCTGGAACATGGTCATGCCCTGGCCGCGCAACACGCCGGGCGTCGGCACCGATGCCGAGCGGTTCGCGCGACGCGTCGAGGCCATGTCGGGCGGCCGGATCGAGATCCAGCTCTTCGCCGCCGGCGAGCTGGTGCCGCCGTTCGAGGGCCTCGACGCCGTGCAGAGCGGCACCGCCGACCTCGCCCACGGCACGCCCTACTACTGGGTCGGCAAGGCGCCGGCCCTGCACTACTTCACCGGCGTGCCGTTCGGCCTGATGGCGCCCGAGCTGGCCGCCTGGATCTACTACGGCGACGGGCTGAAGCTCTGGCGCGAGGTCTACGACGCCTTCGGCGTGGTCCCGTTCTACGCCGGCTCGAGCGGCGTCCAGGCCGGCGGCTGGTTCCGCAAGGAGATCAACAGCCGTCGACGACCTGCAAGGGCCTCAAGTTCCGCATCGCCGGCCTCGGCGGCGAGGTCGATGCGCCGGCTCGGTGCGGTCCCGGTGACCGATGCCGCCCGGCGAGATCGCGCCGTCGCTGCTGTCCGGGTGCGCATCGACGCCGCCGAGTGGATCGGCCCCTGGAACGACCGCGCCTTCGGCCTCTACAAGGTCGCGAAGTACTACTACATGCCGGCCTTCCACGAGCCCGGCCCGGGCCTCGAGATCATCGTCAACAAGGCCGCTGGGACGAGCTGCCGCCGGACCTGCAGGCGATCGTCGAGACGGCGGCCTCGGCCACCGCCAACGAGACCTATGCCGACTTCGTCTACCACAACATCGTCTCGCTCCGGCCCCTGATCGAGGAGAACGGGATCGAGGTCCGCACCTGGCCCGACGACGTCGTCCGCGCCATGGGCAAGGCGACGCTCGCGATCTTCGAGGAGCTCGCCGCCCAGGACGAGCTGACGCGTCGCATCCACACTTCGATGATGGACTTCCTCCGCCAGGCCAACGCCTACGGCCAGCTGTTCGACGCCCGCACGCTGGCCATGCGGCAGATGGTGCTGCAGGGCCAGGGCTGAGAAGCTTCCATGCCCACCCGCGTCCACCGCAACAGTCGGCAGCCGCTGGACCCGGAAACGGTCCAGGGCTGGGCCGCCGTGCCGACGACCATCATCGCGGACCTGTTCCAGGGCCGGACCCTGATCGACCCGGCGATCCGCCGCTGCGGCCCTGCGCCGGAGGCGGCAGGCTGGCCGGCCGGGCGGTGACCGCCTGGTGTCAGTACGCCGACTACGGTGCCGTCCACCACGCGATCGCCGTGGCCGGGGCCGGTGACGTCATCGTCGTGGCCGCCGGTGGGCGCACCGATGCCGCGATGATCGGCGAGCTTCTCTCCGGTGCCGCGCGCCTCAAGAAGGTGGTGGGCGTGGTCGTCGACGGTGCGGTGCGGGACGTCGGCACCCTCGTCTCCTGGCCCGATTTCCCCGTCTTCAGCCGTGGCCGCACCGCGCGCGGGCCGTCTTCGATGGAGCGCGGCTCGGTCAACGAGACGGTCGTCTTCGGCGGTGTCCCGGTCAGCCCGGGCGATCTCGTCGTCGGCGACGATGACGGCCTGGTCGTCGTTCCCTACGCCGAAGCCGCCCTGCGCCTGCCGGCGGCACGGCGATGGTCCGCGCCGAGGACGACTGGGAGGCGCGGCTGGCGCGGGGCGAGACCACACTCGAGGTGTTCGACGTGCCGCCCGCCGAGTCGATGTCCTGAGCCAGTGAACAGAGGCGTACAGAAGTTATGTCGCGGCCAGAGCTTCGGCGAGAGCGTCTGTCGAGCACACGCCAATTGCCAGCCAACGTCAGGAGCTTACGATCAGGGCGTGAGAGAGCCTCGACAGCCGTAAGCTATCGGTGAAGTCGGTTGCTGCGCCACCGATCGCAAATACCTGACCGGCAGTCGCTTCCGCCGTGAGGATGAAGCGCGCCGTCGGCACATCCGGCACTGGCGCCAGCTATTGGTCTTCGGGTCGAACGCCTCGACCGTCCGCAAAGCCTCGTTGGCCCAGCTCAACCCACCCATGACATAGACCTCGCCGCCGAGCGCGGCCGCCCACACCCCGACGCGCGGCGTGGGCATGTCGGCCATCCTGGTCCAGCTGTCGGTCGCAGGATCGTACATCTCGGTCGCCGCCGACGGCACCGGCCACTCCGGGCCGCCACCCACCACGACGATCTTCCCGTCCACGACCGCGCTCGACAGGTGCAGCCGTGGGGTCGGCATGTCCGTCTTGCGCGTCCACCTTTCGGCCCGTGGATCGTACTCCTCGACCGTGCCCAGGGCCTCGATGCCGACGATGACGGGTGCCGCCGATCGCATAGACCTTCCCACCTACCTCGTTGGCGGTGAGATCCGCGCGCGGTGTAGGCATGGTCCGTGCCGCGGCCCCAGCGATCGCGTCGCGGGATCGTAGATCTCGACCACAGCGATGCCGGGGTCGTGCTCCTGCATGTTGGGCGAGCCGCCGATGGCGTAGACGCGGCCGCCGGCCACGGCCGAGCCGAAGAATCCGCGTGCCGTAGGCATGGCCGCGATCGCCCGCCACCTGTCGGCCCCGAGATCGTAGGCGTTCGCGTGGCCGGTCGGCGCCGAGGCCGCACCCCTGTTGTCCTCGCCCCCCATGACGAAGATCTCGCCGCCGACTACCGCGGAATGCATGCCGAACAGTGGACGCGGCATCGGCGCCTTCGCGGTCCAGGCCCCCGATCCTTGTGCAAGTGCCCGGCCCGCAAGCGCGACGGCCGGGAGCCCCGCGAGCAGCACGCCCAAGCGGCGCCGGTCGATCCTCCCTGAACCTTTACTCATGGCGGCCTTTCCTCCTGGCGGCCCTATTCCTTGAGACTCTGAAGAAGCAGAGGCTCGGGCCAGCCAAGGCGTGCCCCGTAGCCGCTCACGGCGGGCTCATCGCTCGCGACCTCGAACACGGCGAAGCAGGCCTCGCGGTTGCGGGTGAGGGTGGGCAGCGTCACGCACACATTGCCGTCGCCAACGCGGCTGCTGCCGGTGTCGCTGACGTCGTGCCTGACGGCCCAGCTCACCGTGCCGTCCGTCGAGAACCGCATCTCCCCCTCGAGCGTCGGGTTCCAGCACAACGTCTCGAGCGTCCGCCCGACGAAGAGCTCGTCGAGGGCTGGACCGGTGACCGGATCGGCCCGGGTCGTGAGCGAGCGGAGCTCCGGCGGGAACCAGGGCACGCTCGCGCCATGCGCAGCCCGTCGAGAAGATGGCGCATGTCGACCGGCTGCTGGTAGAAGCTGTTGAACTCCACAGCCGCGATGCTGGGATGTCCGAACTCCCCACCGTCCAGCACGTGCACCTCGTCCAAGTGGCCGCCGTAGGCGCCCGCGGCGAGCCTGAACGGAACGTGGAACCAGCTCCCGCCGTCGACCATCGCCGCGAACGATCGGTCGAGGGCCTCGACGGCTCGGTCGTAGTCGCGCAGGGCGAAGCGGATGATGCCGAGGGTGGCCAGCGTAGGGCCCGGCGGCTTGGGATCCCGCCGGAGGCTCTCCTCGATCGCCCTTAGTGCCTCCTCGTGCCGCCCGGTTGCGGTCAGGACCAACGCGAGCGTGGCGTGAGCGTCGGCGTTACCGGGCTCCCGCACCAGTGCGGCGCGCGCGTGCCCGATGGCGTCGTCGTACCGCCACTCCGCAAGCCGCAGCCGCGCCAGAGCCAGCTCCGGCGCGGCGAGGTCGGGCTTCAGCGCGGCCGCTTTCTGGGCCAGGAGAGGGACCTGCACCATGGCCCGGCCGGGTGGGGCGGACCCAATCGTTCCAGGCGTAGCTCGCGCCGGTGAGGTCGACGGCATAGGTCATCGCCAGGGCTGCGTAGGCCTCGGCGAGCTCGGGATCGAGCTCGATCGCCTTCTCGAAAGCGTGGTAGGCCAGTCTCAGCGCCCGCCGCGTGAGGAGATTGAGCGCCTGGCGTCCGCGGAGGTAATACTGGTACGCCTCCACGCTGCCGGCCCGCTGCGAGGAGACACGAGCCCGCTCCCGCGGGCTCAGCTCGACCGCGAGGGCCGCGAGGATCGCCCGTGTGAGCTCGTCCTGCACCGCGAAGACGTCGGTGAGCTCCCGGTCGTAGCGGCCGGCCCAGACCTGCCGATCGCTGGTCGCGTCGATGAGCTGCGCCGTCACGCGCAAGTGCGCCCCGGCCCGGCGGATGCTGCCGTTGAGGACGTGCGTGACACCGAGGTCCCTGGCGATCTCTCGGCCGCGCCGGCTGGTTCTTGTAGGC
>CAVYMA010000003.1:0-47302 GCA_963769465.1 uncultured Alphaproteobacteria bacterium | reverse complement strand
AGGTGGTCGTTCGCCGACGTTCGCAGCCATCTGGTATTCCTACGTGATATCGGATAGCTACCCATTCACATTTCGCCGTCGTTCACCTAGGTTCGGGCAAGAATACTTCGGATGAACTTCGGACGGCATCGATGGCACGATCCGCACGGGCACCCATCGACACTCGCTCCCGGCGGCTCAAGCTGCCCGTTCAGAAAGAGCCGCACTGGTTCACCATCGAGCGCGGCCTCTCGGTTGGCTATTACCGGCCGGCGAGCGGTGGCGCGGGTACCTGGTGGGCACGCGTGCTCGTCACGTCGAAGCCACCGCGCTATCGGCAAGCGGCCCTGGACCATGCGGACGATTTTGCGGACGCTGATGGCGAAACAGTCCTGAACTGGAAGTAGGCCTAAGCCGAAGCTCGTGGCTGGGCATCGAAGCAGACCGGAGCGGGCCCGCTGACGGTCGCGGCGGCGATTGATCGCTACCTCGCGGATCTTTGGGAGCGGAAGGGCGAGGCGCCAGCCAATCT
Organism: uncultured Alphaproteobacteria bacterium; assembly: GCA_963769465.1. GTDB lineage: Bacteria > Pseudomonadota > Alphaproteobacteria > Geminicoccales > Geminicoccaceae > Benzoatithermus. The sequence continues at coordinate 46,791 of CAVYMA010000003.1, read as the reverse complement.
CACCAAGGGTCGATTGGCCAAGCATGTCCTCCCGGCGCTCGGCGATACCTTGGTCTCGGAGCTGACGACGGACCACATCCGCCGTTGGCTGAATGGTATGGTGCGCAACAGTGGAGACGACGAGGACCGACGTCGATCCAAGGACAGCGCGAACCGGGTATTGGCGGTCTTCAAGGCGGCGCTGAATCTAGCGTTCAACGACGAACGGGTCGCGGACGATCGGGCTTGGCGGCGGGTGCAGGCTTTCAAGGGAGTTGGTGAAGCGCGCAAGGTCATCTTCACCGACGAGGAGATCCAGAAGCTAGCCGATGCCTGTCCCGCCGGCTTGCGCGAAGTCGTCGCTGCCGGTGCCATGACCAGATGTCGCTTGAGCGACGCCAACCAGCTGTTCAAATGGCGGCACGAGTTGGCGGGATCGACACCCGCTGCGGCGGCGCTGGTGCCGGTTGCGGTGATGCCCGAGCCGGCCACGGGGCCGGTGGTGCCAAAGCCCGCACCGGGCCGGATCGAGATCGTGCTTTCGGGTGGGGTTCGGGTGAGGATCGAGGGTGCCGTGGATCCGGCGGCGGTCACTGCGGCGATGGCGGCGGTGATGAAGGCGCGTCGGCGGCGGTGATCCCGTTCCCGTCGGGCACCCGGGTCTGGCTGGCGACCGGCCACACCGACATGCGGCGTGGCATGAACGGCTTGGCGCTGCAGGTCCAGGAGGTGTTGCAACGCGATCCGTATGGCGGTCACGTCTTCGTCTTCCGAGGCAAGCGCGGTGATCTGATCAAGATTCTCTGGAGTGACGGCCAGGGTGTCTGCCTGTTCGCCAAGAGACTGGAGCACGGCCGCTTCATCTGGCCGTCGCCGGCCGATGGTGTGGTGACGATCTCGGCCGGTCAGCTCGGCTATCTGCTCGAAGGAATTGATTGGCGGATGCCACAGCGAACCTGGCGACCGGAGCGGGCCGGCTGATCATTCCTTGTTCGCTTGTCTTTCGACTTCAAGAATTGCCGAAGATGTGCTTGCATCGAGCCCGTGACGAACGAGCCCGCATCCCTTCCCGGCCGATCTCGCCGCGGCGCACGCCATGATCCTGGCCGAGCGCACGCGCCCGGCGACCAGGCCGGAGGCATCTGGTCTCCGTCGCCAGCGCTCGAGATCGAGCGCCTGAAGCTGCTGCTGGCCAAAGCCCGGCGCGAGCAGTTCGGGCAGACCAGCGAGCGGGGCAAGCGGCTCATCGACCAGCTCGAGCTCCAGCTGGCCGAGCTCGAGGAGACCGCGGCCGAGGACGAGGCGGCCAAGGCGAAGGCCGGCACGATCGTGGCGGCGCATGTCCGGCAAAGGCCCGCCCGGCGCCCGCTGCCGGAGCATCTGCCGCGCGAGCGGGTCGTGGTTCCGCCGCCCGCGACCTGCCGCTGCTGCGGCGGCAGCCGGCTGGCCAAGATCGGCGAGGTCGTCACCGAGACCCTCGACGTCGTCCCGCGCCGCTGGTTCGTGCGGCAGACCGTGCGCGAGAAGTTCACCTGCCGCGACTGCGAGACGATCTCCGAGCCGCCGGCACCCTTCCACGTCATCCCGCGCGGGCGGATCGGGGCCAGCCTGCTGGCGATGATCCTGTTCGAGAAGTACGGCGCTCATCAGCCGCTCAACCGCCAGAGCGAGCGCTACGCCCGCGAGGGCGTCGATCTCGACCTCTCCACCATGGCCGACCATGTCGGCGCCGGCACGGCCGCCCTGGCCCCGCTCCACGAGCTGATCCGGGCCCATGTGCTCGCCGCCGAGCGGCTGCACGGCGACGACACGACCGTGCCGGTGCTGGCCAAGGGCAAGACGATCACCGGCCGGCTGTGGGCCTATGTCCGCGACGACCGACCGTTCGGCCAGGGCCAGACCGGGCCGCCGGCCGTGCTGTTCCACTATTCCCGCGACCGCCGTGGCGAGCATCCGCAAGCTCACCTGGCCGACTATGCCGGGATCCTGCAGGCCGACGCCTACAGCGGCTTCGCCGGTCTCTACGCGCCGACACGCGCCGGCGGCGCCGTGACCGAGGCCCTCTGCTGGGCCCATGCGCGGCGGAAGTTCTTCGAGCTCGCCGACCTCGCCCGCGCCGGCAGGGTGCCGCCGGCACCGCTCGCCGTCGAGGCGGTCCGCCAGATCGACGCGATCTTCGCCCACGAGCGCGCGATCAACGGCCGCACGGCCGCCGACCGGCTCGCCTACCGCCGCGAGCACGCAGCTCCCCTGGTCGGCGAGTTCGAGGTCTGGATGAAGCACGAGCGGCCGAAGCTCTCCCGCCACGCCGACGTCGCCAGGGCCATGGACTACATGCTCAAGCGATGGCCGGCCTTCACCCGCTTCCTCGACGACGGACGGATCTGTCTCACCAACAACGCGGCCGAACGAGCGCTGCGCGGCGTGGCCCTCGGCCGGAAGTCATGGCTCTTCGTCGGCTCCGATCGCGGCGGCGTGCGCGCGGCGATCATGTACACCCTGATCGGCACCGCCAAGCTCAACGACATCGACCCGCAGGCCTGGCTCGCCGACGTCCTCGAGCGCATCGCCAGCCATCCCATCCAGCGCCTGCCAGAGCTTCTGCCCTGGAACTGGCGCCCGGCAGCCGCAGCCCTCAGCAGCAACGCCGCCTGAACTCAGCACGCGCAGGTACGCCGGCGAAGCGACCAGACCGTGGTCCTCGCCGGAGGGTTACCACATTCCTGGCAAAATGGACGCGGCAGCGCTGCCAGGAGGCGGACAGGGCTTTGGCGGCAGCGGTCTTGATGCCTTCGTGGGCATCGGAGATGACCAGCTTAGCCCCGCGCAGGCCGCGGCGGGTCAGCTTGCGCAGAAAGCAAAGCCGCCCGCTCGCCGTGGGCGGGCTGGCGAGCGGCTTCGCTACCGCCGAGCTACACCATCACCCGGGACACGACCCAGGCTCCAGGCACGATCGGCACCTCGGGCAGCCAGCGACCGTCCAGTTTCTGCTCGATCTCGATCGTCGACCCGGGTGCAACCGGCAAGGCCCGGTTCCTTGGTTGCGCTTCCGGCCGACCTTACAGCACATCGCCCTCCGCCGATCGACCGACCCTGCCTCGCCGTCCGCCCTCCCTTCGGTCGGGCTCCCGGCTCGCCGCGGCACCTCCTCCACCATCCGCCGTTCTGCCCGAAGATCCTTACCGCCCCGTCAACGCCGCGCTTGACAGCCCGCCCCCGTCATGGAACCTTGCGAGGCTTTTGATCCTAGCAGCGCCGGAGCCCGCCATGTTCGGTGTAGCGTTCAGACTTCACGAAAAACGCACGTCCGAACCCGAGCCCGCATCCCGGCATCGTCGATTCTGCACGAACGAATTCCTGTCCCGGCACGAACGAACCCGGGACCCGAACCGAAAAACGAACCCGAGCCGCCCCGCCGCGCGATTCTCCCACGACGAAACGAACCCAGCCAACCCCTTGATCCGGCTCGATTCTCCCCGCTACCGAACGCCCACGGAGGCTAGGGCGGGGTCGAAGGCGCAGCGGCCGTCGGGCGGGGCAGGCCGGCGCGGATCCGGGCGGAGAAGTCCGGCGCGTCGATCCCGGCGGCCTGGGCGGCCTCGTTCACCCGCGAGCGTCGGCGCAGCTCGGCGAACGGCAGCGACGGGTCGAGCCGGCCGCGCTCGTGGACCAGCTGGGGCAGGTAGCCGCTGAGCAGGATCTTCCAGTTCAGGAGCGAGACCGGGCCGTTCACCCGGTTGTTGATCAGCACCATCGTGGTGCAGTTGGTGGTGGCGGTGTTGTAGAACTGCGGCTGGTCGCGCAGGGCGTTCATGTCGCGGACATATTCCAGGAACAGCCGGCGTGCCGCGTCCTTGGGCATCGCGACGCGGTAGAGGTAGACGTCCTCGGGCGGGTCGGCGCGGACGTTGGTGCGCACCCCGATCAGGTCGCGCTCGTCGCCGACGACGTAGACCAGCTCGTAGCGGCGAAAGAAGCCCAGCACGGTCGAGTAGGGCTCGCCCACCTCCTTGCGGGTCTCGATCGACACCGCGAGTGCCGGCGCATCCTCGAACGCGAAGCTCACCATGACGTGGGCGATGGCGTCGCCCATCCAGTAGGACGCCACCAGGTCGACGCCCTCGAGGCGGTCCAGGTCGACCGTCCGGGTCTCCCAATGGGGGGTGAAGTCGCTCTCCGAGCGCCAGGCGAAGTGCCGGACCTCGTGGACCGTGACGCGGTTGCCGGCGACCTCGGCCCAGGGTGCGCGCGCCACGTCGGTCTGCCAGGTGCGGTCGTCCCGGGCCGGCAGGGCCTTGAACCAGACCAGCACCGCGAGGATCGGCAGGGCCAAGAGGACCGCCGCCGGGCGCGCGCGGCGGCCGAGCGCCACGGCCGTGACGCACGCAATCGTGAGCACGGCCAGGGCGGCGGCCAGGACCGTGCGCGGCAGGCCCGCCGCCTCGCCCGCATAGAGCAGGGCCAGCACGGCCCAGAAACCGAGGCCCAAGAGGCACATGGCCAGGAGGACCCGGCCGATCGTGCGAAGAATCACGGCGCCCCCACGGCGTCAACCTTAGCTTCACCAACGTGGCCCCATGATGCGGCCACGATGCAACGGTGGCGTTGGCCGTTGCGGGCCGGACGCGTCATCGCCGGTTGACAGAATTGGCGAGGCCACCGGAAATGCGGCGACAGAACAACAGGCCTAGGGATGCGACCCCTGTCCCGAGATACCAGCAACCCGACGCGGCACGAGGCCGGCATCCTGCCGATCCAGCGCCGCACCGCGCTCGCCACGGCCGCATCCATCGGCTCGATGCCGCTTCTGGGCATGCTGCCCGCCGCGCTGGCCGCCGACCCCGGGCTGCACTTCGGTGAGCCCGAGCCCTTCAGCTACGACCTGCTGATCGAGCGGGCCCGGGCGATGGCGGCACAACCCTACGTGCCCCCGCCGCAACCGGCGCCGGACGTGGTGCGCCGGATCGACTACGACGCCCACGGCAAGCTGCGCTACCGGCCGGAATACGCCCTGTTCGCGGACGGCCCCGGCGTCTACCCGGTCACCTTCCAGTTCCTGGGCGGCTTCTTCCCCAAGTCCGTGCGCATGCACATGGTCGACAACGGCCAGGCGCGCGAGATCCTCTACTCGCCCGACTACTTCACCGTCACCGACGACAGCCCGGCCCGCGAGCTGCCGCCCGGCACCAACGCCTTCGCCGGCTTCTGGGTGCAGGAGAGCCGGCTGCAGGAGGACTGGCGCAAGCGCGAGCCGTGGGCCACGTTCCTGGGTGCCTCCTACTTCCGCGCCGTCGGCGAGCAGGGGCAGGTCGGCATGTCGGCCCGCGGCCTGGCGCTGAACGTGGCCAGCAGCATGCCCGAGGAGTTCCCCGACTTCGTGGCGCACTGGATCAGCCCGGCGGCGCGCGAGAACGACCCGGTCGTCGTCCACTCCCTCCTCGACGGTCCCAGCATCTGCGGCGCCTACCGCTTCTTGATCTTCCGCGACCACGCGCGTGGTCATGGACATCGAGAACCACCTGTTCCTGCGCCAGGACATCGAGCGCATGGGCATCGCGCCGCTGACCTCGATGTTCTGGTACGCCGAGTATGGCCGCGAGAAGATCGCCGACTGGCGGCCGGAGGTCCACGATTCGGACGGGCTGGCGATCTGGAACGGGGCCGGCGAGCGGATCTGGCGGCCGCTCAACAACCCGACCCGCATCTTCCACACCAGCTACCTCGACCAGACGCCCAAGGGCTTCGGCCTGATCCAGCGCGACCGGGTGTTCGACCACTATCTCGACGGCGTCGGCTACGACCGGCGCCCGTCGACCTGGGTCGAGCCCTTGGGCGACTGGGGCAAGGGCATGGTGCAGCTGGTCGAGATCCCGACCGACGACGAGATCCACGACAACATCGCCGCCTACTGGCTCACCGACCGCCCCACCCGGGCCGGCGACTCGTTCACCTACCATTACCGGCTGCACTGGGTGAAGGACCAGCCCTTCTTCCCGGGCGACCAGCTGGCCCGCGTGGTGGCGACCCGCATGGGCCGCGGCGGGCAGCCGGGCAAGCCGCGCCCGCGCGGGATCTACAAGATCAGCGTCGAGTTCCTGGGCGGCACGCTGGCCAACCTGCCGTTCGGGGTCCTGCCCGAGCCCGCGATCTGGGTCAGCCGCGGTACCACCTCGCTGATCCAGATGGAGGCGGTGCCGGACGATGTCCCCGGGCACTGGCGCCTGTTCTTCGACCTCACCGTGGACGGCCTCGAGCCGGTCGACATGCGCGTGTTCCTGCGCCAGGGCGACACCGTGCTGACCGAGACCTGGCTCTACCTGTTCGAGCCCGGCATGCTTCAGAACCTCTGGCCGGCCTGACCGGGCCGGGTTGCCGCCAGCAGCGTCACCACCCCGCCGGTGGTCAGTGCCATCAGCAGGGGCAGCCCCCAGACGAGGCTCGCCGAGGTCGCGGCACCGGCCAGCAGCGGGCCCAGCACGCTGCCCGCCGTGTAGGAGACGCTGATCCCGGCGACCACGGCCATGACCTCGTGCGTGGCGCCCGCACCGCCGGCCTGGATGATCGCCAGCGTGTAGAGCGCACCGACGATGCCGCCGAGGGCCGCCAGGGCCGCGAGATAGACCGTCGTGTCGGCGGCCGCTGCGGGCAGGAGCAGGGCCAGGCCACAGGCGACGACCAGCGCGATCGCCGAGAGGCGCACCACCCCGAACCGGTCGGCGAGGCGGCCGCAGGCATACTGGGTCAGCAGGTTGCCGGCGCCGAACGCCGTGACGGTGGCCGCGGCGAGGGCCGGCGTGAACCCGAGGCCCAGGGCCTGGACGGGCAGGAGCTTGGTCGCCGCCCCTTCCAGCACGCCCGCCGTCACGGCGAGCAGCGTCGCCCGCGGCTGCCGCGCGATGCCCGCCTGCAGGGTCCGCCATGGCGCGCTGCGGGCGAGCGGCGCGTCGAGCCGCAGCCAGAAGGTCGGCACGATCGATGCCGCGGCCAGCAGGACGCCGATGCCGTAGGCGGCCGGCCCGGCGCCGGCGAGCACGAGGACGAACGGCCCCAGCGCCATGGTGCCGCCGACCACGGTCTCGAACACGCCGATGCGATGGCCGCGCCGCTCGGCCGGGGCCAGGGCCGCGATCAGCGAATCGGCGACGATCCAGCGGACGGCGATGCCGAGGCCGCACAGGCCGTAGGCGATGCTCCAGGCAGCGAGGCTGTCGGCGGCGGCGAACAGGGTCGCACCCGCCACGGCCAGGGCAATGCCCAGGCGGTAGGCGCGCATCACGCCGATGCGGGCGGCAAGGGCCGGCACGAAGGGTACGACCGCCACCAGGGCCAGCCACGGCACCGCCCCGACGATGCCGATCTGCCATGGCGGCACGCCGCGCTCCGCCAGGGCCAGGGCCGCCAGCGGCACGGTCATCCAGAACTGGACCGAGGCCAGGGCGTAGGAGAAGGTGAGCAGGGCGAAGTCGATGCCGGCCATGGGCCGCGCCGGGATCAGTGCCGGAGCGACGCTCACGGGTGCCGCCCAGGGCGGCCATGCTCGTCGCGCAGGCGGTTCAAGGCGCCGGCAAGCCGCTCGAACCGTGGGCGACGATCGCCAGCCGTCCGGGTCACCAGCCCATGGTGCCCGGCCCGCCCTTGAACGGCCCGACGATCCGGCTGGTGATCCAGCCGCCATAGAAGCCGCCTTCCTGCGGCTTCGCCCGCTCCTCGCCCACCCAGCAGCCGTCGACCAGGGCGGCGTGGAAGGCCACGTGGTCGCGGATCGCCGCGAACGCGGCCGTCGGCTCGGGATAGGCCCAGGCGGCGCGCGGCGCACGCCGCGCCCCGGCCACGACGTCGAAGTAGCGCGCGCCACCCTTCCACTCGCACCAGCTCCGGCCCGGGACCGGCGCCAGGGCCCCGGCCAGGATGTCCTCGGGCGGCAGGTAGTAGCTCGGCGGGTGGCTGGTCTCGAGCACGCGCCAGCCGCGGACCGTGTCGGCCACGGTCACGCCGTCCAGCACCACGCGCAGCCGGTCGGCCACCGGTTCCAGCCGCGGCGGCCGCGGATAGTCCCACACACTCTCCTGCCCGGGTCCGGGCGTGACGCGCTGCGGTCGCATCGCGGTCCTCAGGGTGCCGGAACGGCCTCGCCGCGGTCGAGCTTGTCCGGCAGCGGCCGGCCACGCGGCGTGAACTCGAGCGCCACGGAATTGATGCAGTAGCGCTGCCCGGTCGGCGGCGGGCCGTCGGGAAACACATGGCCCTGGTGGCTGTCGCAGCGCGCGCACCGGGTCTCGGTGCGGACCATGCCGTAGCTCGAGTCCCGCACCAGCCGGAGGTGGCCCTGGGCGAAGGGGGCGGTGAAGCTGGGCCAGCCGGTCCCGCTGTCGAACTTCTCGCCGGCGGTGAACAGGGGCAGCCCGCACAGGCGGCAGCCATAGACGCCCGGCTCCTTGTTGCCGAGCAGCGTGCCGCAGAAGGGCGCCTCGGTGCCGTGGCTGAGCAGGACGTGGCGCTCCTCGCGGGTCAGCGCCGCCTCCAGCACCTTGCGCTGGTCGGCCGTGGGTGGGGTCAGGTCGAAGCCGTTCTCGCTCATGCGCATTCCTCCCGTCTGGTTCAGCCCGCCTTGAGCAGCTTGCCGTGGACCTCGCGCAGCTTGCTCACCTTGGGTTCCGCCACCATGCGGACATAGGGCTGGCCGGGGTTCCGCGCGGCATAGTCGCGATGGTAGTCCTCGGCGTCGAAAAAGGTCTCGAGCGGCTCGAGCGTGGTCCGGATCGGCCCGTCGAACAGCCTGGCCGCGTCGATCTGGGCGATGTAGGCCTGCGCGATCCGCTTCTGCTCCTCGTCGGCGTAGAAGATCACCGAGCGGTACTGGCGGCCGACATCGGCACCCTGGCGATCCTTCTGCGTGGGATCGTGGGCGATCGAGAAGAACAGCTTGAGGATCTGCCCGAGCGTGATCCGGGCCGGGTCGTAGGTGACCTCGATCACCTCGGCATGGTCGGTGCGGCCGCTGCACACGCTGCGGTAGTCGGCGGTCCTGGCGGTGCCGCCGGCATAGCCCGGCTTGACCGAGAGGACGCCGGCCAGCTGGACGTAGACCGCCTCGGTGCACCAGAAGCAGCCGCCGCCCAGGACGATGCGCGCCGGGCCGGCCTCGTCGGTGAGGTCCTGCTCGGGATCCGGAAACGACCAGGGATCGATCTTGAGTGCCATCGCAACCTCGCTGGAGCCTCAGCCGACGCCAGAGATGGCGATGGGCATCGGGTTTGGACAAGGGGGTAGCGCGCGGACGTGAAGCTAGCGGAGCGCCGCGAGCGCGGCTTCCGCCGCGGCAACACCGGTGGCGTAGGCGCCATGGGCGGTCGAGTAGGAGTCGCGTCGAGCAGGCCTCGCCGGCGAAGAACAGGCGCTCCGCCAGCGGTGCCGCCAGCACGGCACGGCCGTCCGCACCGCCGGGCCGGGCATAGGAGTAGGCGCCGCGGGCAAAAGGATCGGCCGCCCAGCGCGTCCCCAGCAGGGGGCGCAGCCGCTGCCGCACGCCGCTGCCGAACAGCGCCGCCAGTTCGCCGGCGGCGAAGTCGGCCATGGCCGCCTCGCCCGCGCGCTCCAGCTCGAGGGCCAACGGTCCGCCCCAATAGGCCTCGACCAGCGGCCGGCCGAGGGGGCGCAGCTGGTAGACCGCCGTGCGCTCCCGGTCGAGGGCGCCGGTGACCTGGCGGTCGTCGCCGATGCCGAACGGATCGCCGTCGACCGCCAGCCACAGCTTGGTGACGTGCGCCCATCGGCAGGCCCCGGGCCGCCGCCAGCTTGGCCGCGGGCAGCGGCGGATCGAACCGGATCGCCTCCTGGGCCAGCAGCGACACCGGCACCGCGACGATCGCGGCGCGGCAGCGCAGCCTGCCCGCGGCGGTCACGACGGCGACCTGCGACCCGCCCCAGTCGAGGGCGGTGACCGGCGTGCCCAGGGTGACCGGCAGCCCGTCGGCGAAACGCTCGATCAGGCGGCCATAGCCCGCGACCACGCGCCAGTTGACCGCCGTGTCGGCGTAGCGCGCGAGGTCGACGACCGAGAGCTGCTCGGGCAGGGCGCCCGAGATGAAGCTGGTGATGGCGGCGAAATTGGGCAGCCAGGGATCGCCGCGCGGCAGGCACTCGCCCAGCGGCCGGTCCGGTCCGGCATGGTCCTGGATCGCGCTCCAGAACCGGTCGAAGGCCTGCTCGCGCGCGCCGGCCTCATCCGGGCCGAGCTGACGCTCGCGGGCGAACGCGGCACCCCAGTCCGGCAGGTTGCGGTCGACCTCCAGGCCCAGCTCGCCCGCGATCGCGGACCAGGGATTGCGGTCGGCGGAATGCAGCCAGCCGCAGCCCAGATCGGCGGCACCGCCCGGGAGTGCCACGGTCCAGGCTCGGCCGCCGACCCGGTCGCGCGCCTCGAGCACCTGCACGCTGGCACCGCCGCGGAGCAGGCGCCGGGCCGCGGCCACGCCGGCAGCACCGGCGCCGATGACGACGACGTCGGGCTCGGCGGTCAGCGCTCCCGCCTCAGGCGGCCTTGGGCAGCACCTCGTCGAGCGGCGGGGTCCGGCCGATCACGTCGAAGGCGTCGTGCCGGACATGGTTGGCGGCCATGTGCTCCTTGACCAGGTCCTCGGTGACGAGGCCGTTGGCCAGGCATTCCTTGAGGTAGCCGAAGAACAGCTGGGTCTGCCGCTCGTCGGGGTGGTCCTTGTAGTTGCCCAGCATCGCATACTCGCCGAACAGCTTGCGGCGGATGCGGTTGAGCAGCATGACCGGGTTGAGCAGGTTGCTCTCGGCCGGGATGAAGTCCACCGGCAGGCCGGACTTCCAGGGCTGGGTCTTGCGCCGCGTGTTGTGGATCATCTTGGTCGCGGGCGTGAGCTTGTCGAAGTCGTTCCACTCCGCCTCGATCAGGCCGATGGAGGCCGGGGCCTCGTAGCCCAGGTTCATCCACTTCTTGTATTCGCGCTTGCCGGTGAACAGCGCGTCGAAATCGTCGGCGAGCTTCCAGTGCTTGAGCTTCGCGCAGTCGAGCAGCATGACGCTGGACGCGTAGTGCGGCGGCGTGCCCCGCTGCCGGCACATGATCGCCTTGCCCTGCATGTCGCGGCTGAGCAGCTCCCAGACGTCCTGGACCGCGAACACGTCCGGATCCACCACGACCGCCCGGCCCTCATAGTTCATGAGCTCGGGCGGCATGAAGCGGAGCGGGGTGAAGGACTGCAGGTCCTCCTTGTCCCAGGTCCGGCTGTCGCCGTCACGGCTGTAGGTGCGACCCTCGTACTTCGCGAAGAAGTCCTGGTAGGTCTCGTACTGGATGAGCTTGACGTCGAACTCGTCGGCATGGCGCGAGTTGCGCCGCATGGAGTGCATGGACACCAGCGCGCCGAGATATTGCTTGTGGTTGGTGTGGATGAACACGCATGGCTTCATGGTCGGGTCTCCTGGCGGCCGCTCGCTGCGAGCGGCGATGGCATAGCACAGCGCCGTGGCTAGGGCGACGTCCTGTCAGGCGGGCAACGGCGCGGGTGCTGCCTGACGACGTTCCGAATCCAGATAGCCGAAGCCCGGCAGCAGCCGCTCCTCGGTGATGGCATCCAGGCGGGCCGCCTGCGTCTCGTCGAAGTAGTCGCGGTAGCCGCCCACCTTGGCGCGGCGAACCTTGAACGATTCCGGATTGGCCTTGTCGCCGGGCTTCATGCGCGACCCGGCGAGCCAGAAGGCGCTCTTCTCCTCGAGCTTGCGCATGTTCTCGACGCTCGCGAACGCGACGCAGTCGGCGAGGTCGGCCTCGCTCGGCTGCTGGCCCATGAACTCCAGGACGCGGCGCAGCTGCCCGGCCGTGTCGGCGCGGAGGTCCTCGTAGCGGACGATCAGGATCTGCTCGAGCCGCGGCAGCTCGCGCGCCCAGGCGTTCATGAAGTCGATCACCTTGGGCAGGCCCGCCTCCTCGTCCATGGCGAAGGAGAACACGTCGACCTCGCGGCCGTGCTCCGGGTACTTGTTGAGGCCCTTCTTGTGCGGCCGCATCCGGAACTTCCACTGGTGGAACTGCGAGACCGCCACGTCGCCGGGCTGCCGCACCAGCAGGACCACCTTCTTGCCGTAGAAGTCGCGCTTGCTGTCGGTGTTGCCCGTGTAGTCGCGCAGGTAGTTGTCGTGGGTGAAGAACACCCGCGGGATCCCGTCGTTCTTGCGGTGCAGGTTGTCGAAGCCGATGAACGCCGAGGGGCGCAGGCCGAAGCGAAGCTGGAAGAAGCGCGACAGCAGCACCCGCAACCAGGTCCGCCCGCTCTTGCCGAAGGACACGATCACCACGTCCGCGAGCTGCAGCTTGCGGAACTCCTCCTTGCCGCGCAGCCGGCGCTCCAGCGCATGCTTGCGCTCCGGCGGCAGGAAGAAGGCGAAGAACAGGATGACCTCTCGGCTGACCCGCTTCCAGATGTTGTAGAGCATCGGCGCTCCTGACTTTGCCCGACGACCGGGCGCGGCGCGTTGAGTTCGCAGATATGCAGCTCGTCGCCGGCGTTCAAGCTGCCCGCTCGCGCGCCATCAGGTCGCGGATCCGCGCGGCCACTGGGGCCAGCTCGTCGGGCAGGACGGACCCGGAGCTGCGGAACGGCGTTCCCAGAGGTACGGCCAGCCCGCGCTCGATCAGCGCCCGGCGGATCTCGCCGAGGTCGCGCCCGTAGCCCGCGATGCCCAGGCGGTGGAGGCCGTGGACGAGGCCGGCGGGCAGCTCCAGCCGGCCGAGGAGCGGCGCGGGCCCGGTCGATGAGGCTGGCACCGAGCGGCAGCGGGAAGATGGCCAGGGGACGGCCCAGGCTCGCGACCTCGACCATCATGGACACGCTGTCGCCGGTGACCACGAACCGGTCGGCGTGGGCCAGAAGACCGAGAAAGGGATTGTCGCCGCGTGGTCTCGGCCGACCAGCGATAGAGCAGCGCCCCCGGCGGCAGGCCGTCCGCCAGTGCCGCCACGACGTCGGGGCGGGTGCGACGGCTGGTGGTCAGGTAGAGCGTGCCGCCGTCGCGGGCACGGATGCGCGCGAGCTCGGCCAGGAGGTCGCGGGCGACCGCGGCGTCGAAGCGGAACGGCTTGGTCTCGCCGCCGATCAGCACGGCGGTGAGCGGCCGTGCCAGGCCCGCGAGGCGGTCGCGCCAGGCCTCGCCGGCCGCGGCGACGGCGACGGGGTCCGCGCGCAGCAGCGGCAGGTCGAGCTGGACGAGGTTGTCCAGCGGCGGGATCTTGAACTGGCGCGGCGCCACGATCAGCGCGAACCGCTCGGCCCAGCGCTTGGGCCGGCCGAGGAGCACGATGCGCGTCCGCCCGCCGCTCTGGTCCTGCACCCACAAGGCGGCCATGGACGGCCGGCGCCCGACGGTGACGATCAGATCCGGCCAGGGCGGCGCCAATGCGGCCGAGCGCGCGGGATCGAGATGATCGAGACCGGGCTCGAACTTCGGCTTGCCCAGCACCCATTCCGGCTTGGGGAAGACCTGGCGGACCTCGTAGGGCAGGGCCAGCGCGTCGACGAGCACCCGCGCCTGGGCGTTGTCGCCGGGCTTGTCGCCGATGAGGAGCCAGATGCGCGGGTCGGAGGACATGGCGGTGCGCTACCACACCAAATCGCCGCCCGCCAATCGCGCGGCGGTGGCACTGTGGCCGCGGCGCCGCCATCATGTCGTTCGTGCCGTGATAAGGACATCGGGCGTCGACGCGTGGTGGTCGGGTAAGGCGGGCAATGGCGACGGCAGTCGAGGGCCGCAGGCAGGGCGGACCGGGCCGCGGACTGCGGGGCGGTGAGGTGCTGGCGTGCGAGGGCTGCGGCACGGTGCACCGCCTCCCGGCCATGTCCGACGATACCGTCGCCACCTGCACCGCCTGCGGCGGCCAGCTGGCGCTGCGCTACGACGACACGGTGACGCGCACGCTGGCGCTCTACGTCGCCGCCTTGTGCCTCGTCCTGGTGGCCAACGCCTTCCCGATCATGACCATGGCGATCGAGGGCCAGAGCAACGCCGCCACCATCCTGGACAGTGCGAAGGTCCTCTATGTCGAGGGCATGTGGCCCCTGGCGGTGGCGGTAGCACTGGCCGGCATCATCATGCCGCTGGTCAAGATCCTGGGCATGATCGCGGTGCTGACGCCGCTCCAGCTCGGCCTGCGCCCGACCTGGATCGTCGGGGCGTTCCGGCTGGTCGAGCGGGTCCAGACCTGGGCCATGATGGAGGTCTATCTGCTCGGCGTGATCGTGGCCTACGTGAAGATGCAGGATCTCGCCACGGTCACCCTGGGGATCGCGGCCATCGCCTTCGTGCTCACGATCCTGCTGGTCGCCGCGGCCGACGCCCGCTTCGACCCGCACGCCATCTGGCTCCGTCTCGCCAAGCAGGCCGATGCCAGCGTGCTCGAGCCGCAGCCGGGCACCGTCCTGGTGTCCTGCGAGCAATGCGAGCAGGTGGTGCGGGTACCCGGCGACGAGCTGCACGGGCTCCAGTGCCCGCGCTGCGGCACGCCGATCCACCGGCGCAAGCCGGACAGCCTGAACCGGACCTGGGCGCTCCTGCGTCACCGCGGCGATCCTCTACGTCCCGGCCAACCTGCTGCCCGTCCTCACCGTGATCTCGTTCGGCCAGGGGGCACCCAGCACGATCCTGGGCGGGGTGGTCGAGCTGATCCAGGCCGGCATGCTGCCGGTGGCGATCCTGGTGCTGTTTGCCAGCATCCTCGTGCCCGTCCTCAAGCTGATCGGCCTCGCCTTCCTGCTGATCTCGGTGCAGCGGCGCTGGACCACCCGCCTGCGCGGACCGCACCAAGCTCTACCGGATCATCGAGGGCATCGGGCGCTGGTCGATGGTCGACGTGTTCATGACCGGCATCCTGGCCGCACTGGTGGCCCTGGGCAATCTTGCGACCATCAGCGCCGGGCCGGGTGCGGTGGCGTTCTGCGGGGTCGTGATCGTGACGATTTTCGCGTCGATGTCGTTCGACCCGAGATTGATGTGGGACGTAGCCGATGACCAAGACGATCCGGGCCGACCGCTCCGCGTCTGATCCGCCGGAAGCCGCGACCAAGCGGCGCCGCGGCATCTCGCTGGTGTGGCTGGTGCCGCTGGTGGCGGCGGCGATCGGCCTGTTCCTGGCCTACAAGGCCTATTCCGAGCGCGGCCCCTCGATCGCCATCACCTTCGACACCGCGGAAGGCCTCGAGGCCGGCAAGACCAAGGTCCGCTATCTCGACGTCGAGGTCGGCACCGTCACGGCCGTGGCGATCGCTCCCGGCCTGAAGAACATCGTGGTGACGGCGGAGATGGTCCCCTCGGCCGTGGAGTATCTGCGCACCGGCACGAACTTCTGGATCGTCAAGCCGCGCATCGGCGTGGGCGGCGTGTCGGGGCTCGGGACGCTGCTCTCGGGCGCCTATATCGGGCTCGCGCCGGGCGAGGGTGACGAGGCCCGCGCGTTCACCGGCCTCACCGAGCCGCCGCCGATCAGCGCCAACGTCCCGGGGCGCCAGTTCGTGCTCACCGCGGCCGAGCTCGGCTCGGTCAGCCCGGGCGCGCCGATCTACTACCGCGGCATCGATATCGGCCAGGTGCTGGGCTACCAGCTCAACCCGGACGAGCGCGGCCTCGACATCTCGATCTTCGTCAAGGAGCCGTTCCACGAGCTGATCCGCAGCACCAGCCGGTTCTGGAACGCGAGCGGCATCAGCCTGGTCACCGGCGCCTCCGGCATCGAACTCCAGGTGGCGTCGCTGCAGGCGCTGCTCATCGGCGGAATCAATGTCGACACGCCGCCTGGGGCCACCCCGACCGAGGTCGCGGCCGAAGGCACGCGCTTTCCCCTCTATGCCAGCCAACGTGCCCTGGCCCAGGCGCAGTTCACCGAGAAGCTGCCGTTCCTGGTGTTCTTCGACGGGTCGGTGCGCGGCCTGAGGGTGGGCGCTCCGGTCGAGTTCCGGGGCATCACGGTGGGTACGGTCACCGACATCACGCTGGAGTTCGACCGCGAGGCCAACAAGATCCTGATCCCGGTCACCATCGACATCGAGCCGCAGCGGATCATTCCGAGCGTCACCAAGGACGAGCTGCAGCGCTCGAACTACCAGGGGATGAAGGCACTGGTGGCGCAAGGGCTGCGGGCACAGCTGCAGACCGGCAATCTCCTGACCGGCGAGCTGTTCGTCGACCTGACCTTCCCGGCCGGTGCGGAGCCGGCCCAGCTCGACCTGAGCGGGCCCGTCCCGGTCATCCCCTCCGTGCCGGCGACCCTGGAGGCGCTGCAGGCCTCGGTCACGGGCATTCTCAACAAGATCTCGGCGCTGCCGATCGAGCAGCTCATCGGCAGCCTCAACCAGGTGGTCCAGGGCCTGGACCAGATCGTGAACTCGCCCGATCTCCAGCGCGCGGCCGCCAATGCCGGGCCGGCGCTCAACGATCTGCGGCAGATCATCGCCAAGCTCGACGCGGGCACCACCCCGCTGCTGGGCAACGTCAACAGCGCGGCGCAGGCGGCCACGACCACCTTGCGCGATGCCCAGGCCGCCATCGCCTCGATCCAGCGCACGATCGGTTCCGGTTCGGCGCTCACCACCAATGCGGAGAACCTGATGCAGGAGCTGACGCGCGCGGCACGGTCGATCCGCGTCTTTGCGGACTATCTCGAACGCCATCCCGAGGCGCTGATCCGCGGCAAGTCCGGCGGAGCGGGCCGATGAGGGCGCCCGGACGCCTGCTCGCCGGGCTGGCCTTCGCCGGGGTCCTGGCCGGCTGTGCCGCGACCCAGCCGACCAGCTTCTACACGCTGGCGCCGGCCGTCGAGCCCAACGTGGCCAAGCGCTCGGCGGACGGCCTGGTGATCGGGCTCGGCCCCATCACCCTGCCGCAATACCTGGATCGCCCGGACATCGTCACCCGCGAGGGTGCCAACCAGATGCGCCTGTCGGAGTTCAACAAGTGGGCCGAGCCGCTCGAGCCGCTGCTGACCCGGATCATGGCCGAGGACCTCTACGCGCTCCTGGACGCCAGCGACGTCATCCCGATCCCGCAGCGCGGCGACGTCCCCTTGGACCGGGTGGTCGAGGTCGACATCGGCCGCTTCGACGCGGACGCAGCCGGTGCGGTGGTGCTCGACGCGCGCTGGCGCATCTACGAGGGCGACAACGAGACGCTCCTGGCGAGCGGCCGGTCCCAGGTCACCGAGCAGGGTGCGCCCGTGCCCGACTATGATGCCATCGTGGCGGCGATGAGCCGGGCGCTCGGCCAGGCCAGTGCCGAGATCGCGCGCGCGATCTCCTCCCCGCCGCGGGTCCCGCCGCGACGGACGCGGCCGACCAGTTGAGCCGCCGCGCGGGCGCGCTCCTCGGCGCGCTGCTCCTCGGCGGCGCGGGTGGGGCCGCGCTCGCCGACCAGCGCGATCCGGGCCTGGAGCCGCTGTTCGCGCAGCTCGCCGCCGCACCGGACCCGGCCGCGGCCGAGCCGGTCGCCGACGAGATCTGGCGCATCTGGGGCAGCACGGCCGACCCCGCCAGCGCGGCCCTGCTGGCCCGCGGCGAGCTGGCGATGAGCCAGGGCGACGGGCGCACGGCCGCGGCCGCCTTCGACCTGCTCGTCACCCGCGAGCCCGACTTCGCCGAAGGCTGGAACAAGCGGGCGACCTTGCGCTACCTCGCTGGGCGACCATGCCGGCTCCGTGGCCGACATCAGGCGCACGCTGGCGTTGGAGCCGCGCCATTTCGGCGCGCTCTCCGGCCTCGCCCTCATCCTCGCGGACCAGGACCGGCCAGCCCAGGCCCTGCAGTGGCTGCGGGCGGCACTCGTGCTCTACCCGCTCATGCCCGGCGGCCGGGCCCGTCTCGAAGCGCTCGAGGAGCAGACGGCCGGCGATCCGACCTGACCGCACCTTGTCGCGGATATCTCGGATCGATATATCTCCTGCCGGAACCCTCGGCGGTGACCACCAACCCGGTGCGGCGGCAGCGATGGACGTGAAGACCTTGTGCCTCGGCGTCATCGCCGAGCGGCCGATGACCGGCTACGAGATCAAGAAGCTGTTCGACCGCGCCTTCCGGCATTTCTTCGCGGCCGGCTACGGCTCGATCTATCCGGCGCTGGCCGAGCTGGCGCTGGCCGGCCTCGTCACGGTCGAGAGCGTCGACCAGCAGCGGCGGCCGGAAAAGAAGATCTACCGCATCACGCCGGCCGGGCGGGCGCAGCTCAAGGCCGACCTCGCCACCGCCGCACCGCGCCACAAGGTCCGCTCGGAGTTCCTGGCGCTGCTCTACTTCGCCCATCTCCTGCCGCCCGAGCGGATCGCGGCCGTGCTCGACGGCATGCTGGGCGAGTGGTCGGACGTGCTGGGCGACGACCTGGCCGGCGAATGCGCCGGGCTGACACCGGGCCAGCGCTTCGCGCGCGGCTACGGCCGCACCGTGCTGACCGCCGCCCACGCCTATGTCCGCGATCACGCGCCGGCACTCCTGGCCGAACTGGCGTCGGGGGAGGGTGAGTGCCAGCACCCCTTGCCCGCGGCCGCCGAGTAGGCCCGATGCGCTCGCCCCTCGCCATCGCCGCCCTGTTCACGCTGATCCTGCTCGGCTGGCTGTTCTCGCGGCCGCTCCAGGAACTGGTGGCAGGCCAGGAGCCCCCGTCGCCGCCAGCCGCTGCCGCGGCACCCGCGCCGGTACGGATGACCGTTCGCGTCATGGACAGCGTGGCCCGGCCGGTGGCACCCGAGATCGTCGTCAACGGCCACACCGAGGCGGCCCGCACGGTGCAGCTCAAGGCCGAGACGGGCGGACGGGTGGTCGAGACCCCGGCGGTCGAGGGCGCTCTGGTCGAGGCCGGAGCGCTGGTCGCGCGCCTCGACCTGCGCGATCGCCAGAGCCGGGTGACGGAGATGGAAGCGGCGGTGGCCCAGCGCGAGCTGGAGTATGCGGCGGCGCGCAAGCTGGGCGAGAAGAAGTTCCAGTCCGAGACCCAGGTGGCGCAGGCGCTGGCCCAGCTGGAGGCGTCCCGCGCCGCCCTGCACCAGGCCAAGCTCGACCTGGAGCATGTCACCGTCGAGGCGCCGTTCCGGGGCGTGGTCGAGCGGCGCATGGTCGAGGCCGGCGACTATGTCGAGCCCGGCGATCCGGTGGCCGAGGTGATCGAGCAGGACCCGTTCCTGGTGGTCGGCGACGCGCCGGAGACGATGGTCGGCCGCTTTTCCGTCGGCGAGCCCGGTGCGGCCGTGCTGGCGGACGGCCGGACCATGCTGGGCCGGATCCGCTTCGTGGCCTCGCGCGCCGATGCGGACACCCGCACCTTCCGCGTCGAGCTGGAGGTATCCAACCCCGACGGCAGGCTGCCCGCGGGCATGAGCGCGCGCATCGTGGTCCGCGACCCGGAACTGGCCGCGCACCGCGTCTCCGCCGCGATCCTGGTCCTGGCCGACGACGGCACCATCGGCATCAAGGCGGTCGATCCCGACGGGATCGTCCGCTTCTATCCGGCCCGGATCGCCAAGGCCGAGACCGACGCGGTCTGGCTGGCCGGCCTGCCCGAGCGGCTGCAGGTGATCACCACCGGCCAGGGGTTCGTCGCGGTCGGCGAGCAGGTGGGCGTGGAGGTGGTGCCGCGAGCGAGACCGTCGCGGCACCGGCCGGGGCGCCGGCATGAACCGGCTCATCACCGCCTGCTTCGACCGCAGCCGCGTCGTCGTGGTGGGCCTGCTGCTGATCGTCCTCTGGGGCGCCGTGGTCGCCTACGAGATCCCCAAGGAGGCCGACCCCGACGTCCAGCTGCCGATCGTCTACGTGTCGCTGTCCCACGAGGGCATCAGCCCCGAGGACGCCGAGCGGCTGCTGGTCCGGCCGATGGAGCGCGAGCTGCAGGTGCTCGAGGGCCTGAAGGAGATGCGCTCGACCTCGAGCCAGGGGCACGCCTCGGTGCTGCTCGAGTTCGAGGCCGGGGTCGACATCGACCTCGCCCTGATCGACGTGCGCGAGAAGGTCGACCGCGCCAAGGCCGAGCTGCCGGACGAGACCGACGAGCCGATCGTCGAGGAAGTCAACATCTCCCTGTTCCCGGTGCTGGTGGTCACCCTGGCCGGGCCGGTGCCGGAGCGCACCCTGCTGACCCTCGCCCGCGACCTCCAGGACCGGATCGAGGCGCTGCCCGACGTGCTCGAGGTCGAGATCGGCGGCGACCGCGAGGAGGTGGTCGAGATCGTCATCGATCCCCTGCGGATCGAGGCCTACGACCTGCAGCTCGAGACGATCCTGGGGCTGGTGCAGCGCAACAACCAGCTCGTGGCCGCCGGCTCGTGGGACGTCGGCCAGGGCCGGTTCGCGGTCAAGGTGCCCGGCCTGATCGAGAACCTCGAGGACATGCTGCGCCTGCCGATCAAGGTCGCCGCCGACCGGGTGGTGACCCTGGGCGACGTGGCGGAGGTGCGGCGGACCTTCAAGGACCCGGAGGGCTTCGCCCGGGTCGACGGCCGCTCGGCGCTGGCGCTCGAGGTGAAGAAGCGCATCGGCCGCAACATCATCGAGACCATCGAGCAGGTGCGCGCCGTCGTCGAGGCGGAGCGGGCGCGCTGGCCGGCGACGCTCGAGGTCGGCTACCTGCAGGACAAGTCCGGCTCGATCCGGACCATGCTGGACGACCTCGGCAACAACGTGCTGACGGCCGTGGCGCTCACCATGATCATCACCGTGGCGATGCTGGGCCTGCGCTCGTCGCTGCTGGTGGGGCTCGCGGTCCCGGTGTCGTTCCTGTTCGCCATGGCCGTGCTCGGCGCCATGGGCCTCACCGTCAACATCATCGTCCTGTTCTCGCTGATCCTGGCCGTCGGCATGCTCGTCGACGGGGCCACGGTCGTCGTCGAGTACGCCGACCGCAAGATGGCCGAGGGCCTCTCCGCGCGCGAGGCCTACCGGACCGCCGCGGTGCGCATGTTCTGGCCGGTGACCGCGAGCACGGCCACGGTGCTCGCCGCCTTCCTGCCGCTGCTGTTCTGGCCCGGCATCGTCGGCGAGTTCATGCGCTACCTGCCGATCACGCTGGTGGCGACCCTGTTGGCCTCGCTGGTCATGGCCATGGTGTTCGTGCCGGTCCTGGGCGCCATGTTCGGGCGTGCCGGCAGCCGCGACGAGGCGGACCGGCGGAGCCTTGCCGCCACCGAGCATGGCGACCTCGCCGACGTGCGCGGCTGGATCGGGGCCTATGTCCGCCTGCTCGCCGTGCTGGTGCGCTGGCCGCTGGTGGTCACGCTGGCCGGGGTCGTCCTGGTCGCCGGCAGCTGGTGGGCCTACGCCGCGTTCGGTCGCGGCGTGGAATTCTTCCCCGAGGTCGAGCCCGAGCGGGCCCAGGTCCTGGTCCATGCCCGCGGCGACAAGTCGGTCCTGGAACGCGACCAGATGGTGCGCGAGGTCGAGCGGCGCATCCTGGGGCTGCCGGGCCTGCGGCACGTCTACGCCCGCAGCGCGGTGCGCTGGCGAGGGGGCGACGACATCGACGAGGACGTCGTCGGCGTGATCATGCTCGAGTTCACCGACTGGAAGACGCGCGCACCCGGCGAGGAGATCATGGCCGAGGTGCGCCGGCGCACGGGCGACATCGCCGGCATCCGGGTCGAGACCAGGGTGCCGGACGCCGGCCCGCCGGTCGGCAAGCCGGTCCAGCTGGAGATCTCGGCCCGCGACCCCGACAAGCTGGCACCGGTGGTCGTCGCGGCGCGCGGCTTCTTCGACGGGCTGCCGGGCCTCAAGGACGTCACCGACAGCCGGCCCGTGCCCGGCATCGAATGGCAGCTCGCCGTCGACCGCGAGGCGGCCGCCCGCTACGGCACCGACATCGCGTCGGTCGGCTCGACGATCCGGCTGGTCACCAACGGCATCAAGATCGCGACCTACCGCCCCGACGACGCCGACGACGAGGTCGACATCGTCGCGCGCTACCCGCTGACCTCGCGCCACCTGGGCGAGCTCGACCGGCTGGTGGTGAACACCGCCAAGGGTGCCGTGCCGCTGGGGCACATGGTCACCCGCTCGGCCGAGCCCAAGACCGGCGACCTGATCCGCGTCGACGGCAGCCGCACCTACACGATCTCGGCCGACGTCGAGGACGGCGTGCTCGCCGACACCAAGGTCGGCGAGATCCGCGCCTGGCTGGCGCAGCAGGCGTTCGACCCCGAGGTCCGCTTCGTCTTTCGCGGCCAGGACGAGGAGCAGGCGAACGCCCAGGCCTTCCTCGGACGCGCGTTCGGCGATCGCCCTGTTCCTGATCGCCATGATCCTGCTGCTGCAGTTCAACAGCTTCTACGAGGTGTTCCTGATCCTCACGGCGATCGTCTTCTCCACCGTCGGCGTGTTCCTGGGCCTGCTCCTGGTCGACCAGCCCTTCGGCATCATCATGAGCGGCATCGGCGTGATCGCCCTGGCCGGGATCGTGGTCTCGAACAACATCGTGCTGATCGACACCTACAACGAGCTGCGCGGCCGCGGCATGGAGCCGGTCGAGGCGGTGCTGCGGACGGGCGCCCAGCGGATCCGGCCGGTGCTGCTCACCGCCTTCAACGGCGTGCTCGGCCTGATCCCGCTGGTGTTCAAGATCAATGTCGACCTGGTCAACCGCGGGGTCTCGATGGGCGGGCCGTCGGCCGACTGGTGGCAGCAGCTCAGCCTCGCCATCGCCTGGGGCCTGAGCTTCGCCACGGTCATCACCCTGGTCCTGACGCCCTGCCTGCTGGTGCTGGGCGCCCGCACCTCGTCGGCGCTGCGTCGGGCGGGCGACCGCTGGCGGGCATGGCGGGCCGGGCCGCGGCGCGGGGACGTCGCCGCGGGCGTCCCGCAGGCGGCGGAGTGATCAGCCGCGCACGGAACGGCCGAGCTCGCCCTCGATCAGGCTGCGGCGCCGCGCGATCTCGCCGGCGAGGAAGTCGAGGAACACGCGCACCCGAGGCGAATGGCGCAGGTCGGGGTGGGTGAGCAGCCAGAGATCGTCGGCGAGTTCCGGTGCCGGCGGCGGCCAGCCGGACGAGGCCCGGGCGCGTGTCGGCGACGAAGCATGGCAGGTGGCCGATGCCGATCCCCGCCTCCACCGCCTCGGCCAGGCCCAGCACGGTGTTGACCCGGTAGGCGATCCGGTCGGGCGGCGACGTGCGTCGCGCAGGTAGCGCGCCGCCTGCACCGAGCCGAGATTCTCGCCGAGCGCCGACCCAGCGTGCCTGCTGCAGGGCGGACGGCTCCGGCACTGGCCGGGCCGGCGAACGCGCGCGCGTCGCCGTAGAGCGCCCAGGCGATCCGGGCGGCGCGCCGCCCGACCAGCGTCTCGGGCGGGTGGTCGGTGGCGCGGATCGCGACGTCGGCATCGCGCTGCGACAGGTTGAGGGCCTGGTTGCCCACGACCAGGTCGAGCCGGACGTCCGGGCATTGCCGGCAGAACGCCG
The DNA here is from genome assembly GCA_963769465.1 of uncultured Alphaproteobacteria bacterium. GTDB lineage: Bacteria > Pseudomonadota > Alphaproteobacteria > Geminicoccales > Geminicoccaceae > Benzoatithermus. Next base: position 23,369 of record CAVYMA010000003.1, on the reverse strand, counting down.
CGAACAGCGGCGTCAGCAGGTGGATCAGCAGGGTGTCGCTGGTCGTGACGCGCAGCTCGCCGGCCGGGGTCAGTTCCCGGCCGGCGAGCTTGCGGGCGAACCCGGCGACTTCCTCCTCGATGCGCCCGGCGACCGCCGCCAGCTCTTCGCCCGGCCACGGTGGGCGCGTAGCCGGACCGGTGGCGCTCGAACAGCAGGACGCCCAGCGCCGCCTCGATCTGGCCCAGCCGGCGAAAGACGGTCGAGTGGTTGACGCCCAGGTGCTCGGCCGCACCGGCCAGGCCCTGGGCGTCGGCGATCGCCTTGACCAGCCGCAGGTCGTCCCAGGCGAGGTGCCGCAGCGGGTCGGCCAGGACGCAGCGCTCGCCGTCAGGCCGCGCGCTGCGGCGGCGCGTGCCGTCGCCATGTGCGGCAGCGCGGTCGGGCGCAGCGCGTAGGCGCCGTCGCCGATCAGCACCTGGGCCAGCGCGGCCAGGGCCAGGAACGCCGGGTACTCCCAGCCGCCATTGGGGGCGGTGAACAGCCAGCCGTTGGGCGCGTGGATGGCGAGTGCCCCCAGCAGCACCGGCAGCAGTGCTGCCGCGACCAGCCGGGCGTGGAAGCCGACCAGGATGGCGAGGCCGCCCAGCAGCTCGGCCAGGACGATCGGCCAGGCCAGTGCCGTCGGCAGGCCGACGCTGGCGAGGAAGCCGGCGAAGCCCGGCATCGTGAACACGGCGAGCTTGAGGTAGGCGTGGGCGATGAACATGACGCCCAGCGCCACGCGCAGGGCAAGGGCGCCGTAGGGCGCCAGACGGGCATCGATCATGACAGGTCTCCTGGACCGGATGGTGATGCCCCGAACATGATGCTCGGCATGGATGCACGTCCACTATCAGATCTTGCAACCTGTTGTTTGCAGGGATGCAAGCAATCAGCCCATGGCGATGGCCGCCGGACAGCCCATCTGACCGTCATGTCCCGTGGCGACACCGATCGCCGATCCGGAGTTCCGCATCATGCAACGCAACGGCATCCACCATGTCACCGCCATCGCCGGCCCGGCGCGCGCGCAACCTCGCGTTCTACACGCGCACCCTCGGGCTGCGGCTGGTCAAGAAGACGGTGAACTTCGACGATCCCGGCACCTACCACCTCTACTATGGCGACGAGCAGGGCCAGCCCGGGACCGATCCTGACCTTCTTCCCCTGGGAGCATGCCGCACCCGGGCGGCTGGGCGTCGGCCAGACGCAGGAGACCATGTTCAAGGTGCCGGCAGGAGCGATCGGCTGGTGGCGGGACCGGCTGGTCGGGCCAGGGCGTCGCCCATGGCGGCGTGATCCAGCGCTTCGGCGAGCCCGTGCTCACGCTTCAGGATCCCGACGGCATGAAGCTGGCGCTCGTCGGCGTGCCCGGTGCCGAGGCCGAGCCGGCCTGGAGCGACGGCGACCGTCCCGGTCGAGCACGCGATCCGCGGCTTTCACGGCGTCAGCCTGCTGCAGGCCGACGCCGCGCCGACCGGGGCGATCCTGACCGACGTGCTCGGCCTGACCGAGACCGCGCGCGAGGGTGCCGTCGTCCGCTACGCCGCGACCGGTGCGGCGCTGGGTGGGATCGTGGACATCGAGGTCGACCGACGGCTTCCTGCCCGGCCGGATGGGCGGCGGCTCGGTGCACCACATCGCCTTTCGCGCCGCGGACGACGCGGAGCAGGCGCGCGATGGTCGAGCGGCTGGCGCGAGACGCACGCGATCCAGGCCACCGAGCAGAAGGACCGCAACTATTTCCGCTCGGTCTACTTCCGCGAGCCCGGCGGCATCCTGTTCGAGATCGCGACCGACGAGCCGGGCTTCGCCGCCGACGAGCCCGTGGCGACGCTGGGCCGGGCACTGAAGCTGCCGCGCTTCCTGGAGCGCCACCGCGGCGAGATCGAGGCGGCGCTGCCCGCACTCGGCTGAGCGAGGAGCCCCACATGACCAGTGCCACCCTGTCCTTCGTGCATCGCTTCGAGCCCGGCACGCAGCCGGGCCGGCCGCCGCATCCTCCTCCTCCACGGCACCGGCGGCGACGAGGCCGACCTGCTGCCGGTCGGCCGCGCGCGTCGCCCCCGGCTCAGCACTGCTGTCCCCGCGCGGGCAGGTGCTGGAGAACGGCATGCCGCGCTTCTTCCGCCGGCTCGCCGAGGGCGTGTTCGACGAGGCCGACCTCGTCCGCCGGACCCACGAGCTCGCGGACTTCGTCGGCGAGGCACGCGAGTGCCTACGGTATCGCTGCGCCGGTCGCGGTGGGCTTCTCGAACGGCGCCAACATCGCCGCGGCGATGCTGCTGCTGCGGCCGGAGGTCCTCGCCGGTGCGGTGCTGCTTGCGCGCCATGGTGCCGCTGACCGCCGACGCGGGCCCCCCGCAGGCCGGACGGCCGGTGCTCCTCCTGTCCGGCGCCGACGACCCGATCGTGCCGGCGGAGAACGCGGCACGGCTGGCGGCGATGCTCGCCCGTGCCGGTGCCGATGTCCGCCACGAAACGCTGCCGGCGGGGCATGGCCTGTCGCAGGCGGATCTGGCGGCAGCACGGGACTGGCTCGCGACCCGTTGATCGCGGCATTGGCGGAACCCCGCCGCTGCGGCGTGCTTCCCTAAGCAGCGATGCGGACCGGCGGGCCAGGAATGGCAGCACCGGTTACGCCTCGGACAACGGGCTGAACGAGGACGATCATGCAGAGACTGCTGACCACCACGGCTCTGGTGCTGCTGCTGAGCGCACCGGTCGCGATCACCACCCATGCCCAGGATGCCGGCGCCGGAGGCGGCGCGACGTCGGGCACGGGCGACAGCGGCACGGGCGGCACGACCGGCCAGATGACCACCACACCGCAGGCCAAGAGCGACGACGCGGCCGGGACCGGGGCGACCGCCGCCACGCCGGCGGGCACCTGGGGCACGGCGACCGGCGGTGACCTCGTGGGCCAGACGGTCTACGGCAGCAACGGCGAGGAGATCGGCGAGATCGAGGACATCGTCTCCCGCGGCGACACCACCGGCCCCGAGGCGCTGGTCGGTGTGGGTGGCTTTCTGGGCATCGGCGAGCGCGAGGTCGCCATCCCGCTCAGCCAGATGCGCATGGAAGGCGATCGGGTGACCACCTCCATGACCAAGGAGAGCCTCGGGGCGATGCAGCCCTACGAGCAGTCCGGCTACACCCCCTGGGACCGGGCGCGCGCGGTCGGCCAGTAGCCGCGTAGGCCGCGCGGGCCGCCGGCTTCCGGCGGCCCGCGTCGCCGCGGCTCACAGCATGCTGGGCAGGACGCGGTCCGGCGGGCGGTGACCGTCGCTGAACGTCTTGATGTTGATGATGACCTTCTCGCCCATGTCGATCCGGCCCTCGATCGTGGCCGAGCCCATGTGCGGCAGCAGCACGACGTTCTCGAGCTGGCGCAGCTTGGGGTTGATGGCGGGCTCGTGCTCGAACACGTCGAGACCGGCACCGGCGATCTTGCGCTCGCGCAGCAGCCGGGTCAGCGCCTGCTCGTCGACCACCTCGCCACGGCTGGTGTTGACCACGATCGAGTGCGGCGGCAGCAGCGCCAGCCGGCGCGCCGACAGGAGGTGGAAGGTTCCCGGCGTGTGCGGGCAGTTGACGCTGATGATGTCCATCCGCGCCAGCATCTGGTCGAGGCTCTCCCAGTAGGTGGCCTCGAGCTCGCGCTCGACCGTGTCGTGCACGCGGCGGCGGTTGTGGTAGTGCACCGAGAGGCCGAAGCCCCTGGCCCGGCGCGCGACGGCGCTGCCGATGCGGCCCATGCCGACGATGCCCAGGCGCTTGCCCCAGATGCGGTGCCCCAGCATCGAGGTCGGGCTCCAGCCCGACCAGTCGCCGGACCGCGCCAGGCGCTCGCCCTCGACCAGGCGGCGCGACACCGCCAGGATCAGCGCCATGGTCATGTCGGCGGTGTCCTCGGTGAGCACGCCCGGCGTGTTGGTCACCGTGATGCCGCGCTTGTAGGCGGCCTCCACGTCGATATTGTCCACGCCGGTCCCGTAATTGGCGATCAGCCGCAGCCGCTCGCCGGCATGGGCCAGCACCGCGGCGTCGATCCGGTCGGTCACGGTGGGCACCAGCACGTCGCACGCCTTGACCGCCTCGATCAGCGCCGACTTGCTCATCGGCTCGTCGTCGGTGTTCAGGCGCGATTCGAACAGCTCCATCATCCGCGTCTCGATCACGTCCGGCAGCTTGCGCGTGACGATGACGACCGGTCGAGTGCGTGGCATCAGGGGGCTCCTGGGAGGCGTGCGCCGTAGGAGGTGGCAGTAGCAGAAAGCCACAGCGCACTCAAACCATGCCCGAGCGGCCGGTGTGGCTTCAAAGGACGCCGCACCGCCTGTATAAGCCGTGGCCGTGGCCAGCTGCCGGGGACGTTCCGCTTGGGCTTTTCGTGTGCTCCTTTGCGCGGGCTCGCCCTGCTGCTCCTGCTCGTCACCGACACCCGCGCTGGGCCAGGACGATGGCGGGCGGGTGGTCGGCGCCAGCGGCCTGCCGCTGCCCCGCTTCGCCTCCCTCGCCTCGGGCGAGGTGAACGTGCGGACCGGCCCCAGCACGGACCACCCGATCCGCTGGGCCTACGATCGCGCCGGCCTGCCGGTGCAGGTCGTCGAGGAATCCGAAGCTGTGGCGGCGCGTGATCGACCCGGACGGCGAGACCGGCTGGGCCCATTCCAGCGTGCTGTCGATCCAGCGCACGGTGATGGTGCTCGGCCCGGACATCCGCGACCTCCGCCGCACCGCCGGGCTCGAGGGCCGGGTGGTGGCCCGGCTGGAGCCGGGCGTGATCGCCGAGTACGACCGCTGCGACGGCGAGTGGTGCCGGATCGAGGTCGCCGGCGAGGTGGGCTGGATCCCGCGCACCTCCATCTGGGGCGTCGACGACGCCGACTGACCGCGGCGCGGCCTGGGGCGGCCGCCCCGATCAGGCGGCACCCTCGCGCAAGGGCGCCAGCGTCTCGTAGACCTCGGCGGAGACGGGCGTCGCGACGCCGGCCTCGGCGCCCAGGCGGAGGACAGCGCCGGTCAGCCAGTCGAGCTCCAGCCGCCGCCCGGCCTCGAGGTCGTGGAGCATCGAGGACTTCATCTCGGTCGGCAGCTTGCGCGCGAGCCCGATCCGTTCCTCGGCCGTGTCCTCCGGCAGGGCCACCCCCCGCGCCCGGGCGACGGCCACGGCCTCCTCGACCATCGCCATGAACCGCGGCCACAGCATCGGGTCCTCGCGCACGGCCCCGATCGTGGTCCGGCCGAAGCAGGTGATCCCGGCGAAGGGGGCCAGGAAGACGAACTTCTTCCACACCTCGACGTCGATCTCGGGCGAGAGCAGGCAGTCGATGCCCGCACCGCGGCAGGCCGCCTCCAGCGTCTCCAGCCGCCAGGACTGGCTGGCGTGCGGCTCGCCGAAGACCATGCGCGCCCCCTTGCCGATGTGCCGGATCACGCCCGGTGCCTCGATCGAGGACGCGATGTAGGCGGCACCGCCGCAGACATAGCGTTTGCCCAGCGCCTGCTCGAGGATGGCCTGGGCCTCGACGCCGTTCTGGAACGGGACCACGGCGGTGTCGATCGTGAGCAGCGGCTTGATGGTCGCCGCCGCGTCGGCGAGGTCGTACATCTTGACCGCCACCAGCACGATGTCGACCAGCCCGGTGGTGCGCCAGTCCTCGTGCAGCTTGACGGGGTGCAGGTGCAGGTCGCCCGCGGGCGAGAGCACCTGGAGACCCTGCTCGCGCATGGCCGCGGCATGCGCACCGCGCGCCACGAAGGTGACGTCGTTGCCGTCGGCCGCGAGCCGTGCGCCGAAATAGCCGCCGACGCCGCCGGCCCCCATCACCGCGATCCTCATGCCGTCCTCCCCGCCCGGGCCAGATCCCGCCGCCCCGCCGCCATCACCTCGCGCATCCGGCGGACCGCCTCGACCAGGCCCAGGGCCACGGCCTCGCCGACCAGGAAATGCCCGATGTTGAGCTCGACCAGCTCGGGCAGTGCCGCCACCGGCCGGACATTGGCGAAGGTGAGCCCGTGCCCGGCATGGCATTCGAGCCCGAGCGCGGCCGCATGGCGCGCCGCCCGGCGCAGCCGCGCGAGCTCGGCGGCCTGCGCCGGGCCGGCGGCGTCGCAGTAGCTGCCGGTGTGCAGCTCGACCACGGGGGCGCCCGCCGCCCGCGCCGCGTCGAGCTGCGCCGGATCCGGATCGATGAACAGGGACACCCGGCAGCCCGCCTCGCCCAACGCCGCCACGGCCTGCGCGAGCGCGCGTCCGCCGCCGATCACGTCGAGCCCGCCCTCGGTCGTGACCTCCGTGCGCTTCTCGGGCACGAGGCAGACCGCGTGCGGGCGCAGGCGGCCGGCGATGCCCACCATCTCCCGGGTGACCGCCATCTCCAGGTTCAGCGGTACCGTCAGCTCGGCCATCAGCCGCTCGACGTCGGCGTCGCGGATGTGGCGCCGATCCTCGCGCAGATGGACGGTGATCCCGTCGACCCCGGCCTCGACCGCGAGGTGCGCGAAGCGCACGGGATCGGGATGCGCGCCCCCGCGGGCGTTGCGCAAGGTGGCGACGTGGTCGAGGTTGAGGCCCAGCCGCAGGGGCGGCGGCGTGATCATGCTGCATACTCCCGGCGCCGCCGCGCCATGGCGGCGGCGAGCTCGATGGCGGCGATCAGGCTGTCCGGCCGCGCCACACCCTGGCCGGCGATGCCCAGGGCGGTGCCGTGGTCCGGCGAGGTGCGCACGAAGGGCAGGCCCAGCGTCACGTTGACCGCCTCGTCGAAGTAAAGGGTCTTGATCGGCACCAGCGCCTGGTCGTGGTACATGCACAAGGCCGCATCGTAGCCCGCCCGGGCCCGCTCGTGAAACATGGTGTCGGCGGGCAGGGGACCGGCGACGTCGATCCCTTCCTCGCGGAGCTGGCGCAGTGCCGGCAGGATGACCCGTTCCTCCTCGTCGCCCATGGCCCCGGCCTCCCCGGCATGGGGGTTGAGCGCGGCCGCGGCCAGACGGGGTGCGGCGATGCCGAAGTCGCACCGCAGCGACCGGTCGACGATCCGCGCCTGCTCGACGATCGTCGCCCGGTCGAGCCGGCGGGGGACCTCGGCCAGGGCGATGTGCACGGTCAGCGGCACCACCCGCAGGCTCGGCCCGGCCAGCAGCATCACCGGCCGGGCGCCGCCGGCGAGCTCGGCCAGGAACTCGGTGTGGCCGGGAAAGCCGAAGCCGGCGGCATAAAGCGTGGCCTTGTGGATCGGGTTGGTGACCACGGCCGCGGTGGCCCCGGCCCGGGTCAGCGTCACCGCCTGCGTGATGCTGGCGATCACGGCCGCGGCGTGCGCCGGGTCGGGTCGGCCGAGCTCGGCCGCGACGCGCCGGCCCAGCGGCAGCACGGGCAGTGCCTGCGGGAACACGGCCGCGGCCTCGGCCGGGTGGGCGATCTCGCGGATCGGCGCACCGCCCAGGGCGCGCAGGCGCTCAGGATCGTCGAGCGCCAGGAAGACCGGCCCGCGCCCGGCCAGCAGGCGCCATGCCGCGAGCGTGATCTCGCCGCCGATGCCGGCGGGCTCGCCCATGGTCACCGCCAGGGGCGCGAGGGTGCGGTCCCGGGCCATGGCTCAGTCGGCCAGCTCGACCGTCACCGGCACGTGGTCGCTGGGCTGCGGCCAGCCCCGCGCCGCCCGCGTCACCTCGGCGCTCACCAGCCTGGGTGCCAGCTCCGGCGACAGCCAGACATGGTCCAGCCGGCGGCCGCGGTCGGAGGCCGACCAGTCCTGCGCCCGGTAGGACCACCATGTGTAGAGCTTCTCGCTCGGCGGCACGATGGCGCGCACCGCGTCGACGAAGCCGTAGGCCGCCTGCAGGCCGAGCAGCCCCTCGGTCTCGACCGGCGTGTGCGAGACCACGTCGAGCAGCTGCTTGTGGCTCCAGACGTCGTTCTCGAGCGGCGCGATGTTCAAGTCGCCCACCAGCACCATCCTCGCCCCGTCGCCCTTGCGCGCCCCGAAATGCGCGGTCAGCTCGCCCAGCATGTCGAGCTTGTGCTTGAACTTCGGGTTGGCGGCCGGATCGGGCACGTCGCCGCCGGCCGGGATGTAGAAGTTGTGCAGCTCGATGCCACCCGGCAGGGAGCAGATCGCGTGCCGGCTGTGCTCGATCCCGCACCACCAGCGCGTGTGGCAGCCTGCCAGCGGCACCTTCGAGAGCACCGCCACCCCGTGATAGGCCTTCTGCCCGTGCACGTGCAGGTGCTCGAAGCCCAGTGCCCGGCAAAGCTCGGCCGGGAACCGGTCGTCCTCGACCTTGATCTCCTGCAGGCACAGCACGTCGGGCCGCAACTCGGCCACGATCCGGCGCAGCGCACGCCTCCCGCAGCCGGATCGAATTGGCGTTCCAGGTCGTTATACGCAAGCGCAAGCACGTCTCCCTCGTCACGCGCGATCTGGCTCGTAGCTGGCGCGGACGCAAGGGGAGGATGCGGCGCTCGCTGCCGCGCCCCCCCCGTCAACCGCTTGCGGGCTAGATGGCCGTCACATGGCCAGGTTGAGGTAGCACCAGCGACCGCCGCATTTGTAGCAGTACCGGAGGGTAGAGCCGTCCGCCGGTGCCACGAGCTCGCCGAGTGGTTCCACGGTCTTGGGCGGGATCGGGTCTGCCAACGACTCGAACGGCGCCTTCTCGGGATCGCCGTCGTAGAGGCGCTGCATGCCGCCGTCCTTCTTCAGCACGATCACCAGGCTCGGATCGTAGCCGGCTTCCTTCAGGGCGGCCGCCGCGGCAGGCGGCAGCGTCAGTGCGTCTAGGCGATCTTCAGCCTGTGCGTCTTGCGCGAAGCACAGGCTGAAGATCAAGGATACCGCAAAAAGTGCGAAGCGTTCCATGCCAACTAACATCGTATAGTCTCCCTTGAGTAAAAGTTCCGCATGACCTAGCGCGCACGTTCAGAATTGCAGATTCACCGTCGCGAGGATCATTCGCTCGGGCGCAAATCTCGTGGCACGGTCCTGACTGGTGCGATAGTTGTCGTCACGATATTGCAGGTCCTCGTCCAGGAGGTTCGTAACCGCAAGAACCGCCGCGCCGCGGCCGAACGGGAACCGGTAGCCGATGCCGGCGTCGACGAGGAAGCTGGTGCCGTGCTCGAAACGATCCGGCGCACTTTCCGCGCCCCGGTCGAGGTCCTGGTACAGGTACGTCCCGCGCGCGAACGCGAACACGCCGGACGGTGCGAAGTAGCGCATTTCCAGCGGGGCCAGCCAGGTGTCGACCCGGTTAGGATAGGTACCGGTGTCGTCGCTGGAGAACCGGTCGAACTGCGGCTGGAAGCTCAAGGTGACGTCGTCGGAGAGGATCCAGTAGCCGTAGGCGCCGACATTGGACTCGTCGAGGTTCTCGTCGCCGCCGTTGGGCGTGGTGCCGACGCTCTCGATCTCGCGGGTCGAACCTTCGATCCCGAAGCGCAGATCGTCCGTGGCCCGCCAGTCGAGACCGAGACTGTAGCGATCGGAGACTTGCCCGTTGAAATCGTCATAGACTTGGAGAAACCCGGCGATCTCGGTCGGCTCGAGCGTCGTCTCGACCAGCAGCGCCCGACGGATGTTGCGGCCGCGGGCAGCCCGGAGCGTCAAGCCGTAGGGAAGCTCCTGCGTGATGCCGACCTTGGGGGAGACCTTGGTGTAGGAATCGCCGTCGGACGAGAACTGCTCGACCGCGAGGCCCAGGACAAGGTCAGTGCCCTGGAACGGGCGGGCATATCCGTAGACGTAGCCCGAGCCGAACCGCTCGCCGAAATCGTCCTCGCTCAGGGAGCGGGTGCGCTGGCGAACGTCAACATCGTAGAACGCGCCGCCGGCCAAGACGTCGAAGCGGCCAGCGTTGTGGATCAGCTGGGTCTCCAGCTGGTAGCCTTGATCGGTGAAGTGACCACGAAGATCAGTGGTCGGGAAGGGCGGTGACGGGAGGACATCGTCGTCATTGAACTTGTCTCGAAACTTGCTGGCCGACGCCGTGGCGAGCAGCGTCGTTGCCGGGGTCGGGCGATAGACGAGACCCAGGACACCGGTGGTCTGCTTGAAGTCGCGGCGCTGGTCGCCGTCGAATGAATCGAGATCGAAATCGAGGGCGATGTCGCCCTGCTCGTACTCGCGCCGCCGAAGTTCGCCGTAGAGCTGGAACTCGGGCGTGATCGCCGCCTTCGCGATCACATTGTAGAGGCTGTTGTCGATATCCCCGTTGCGGCGGAAGCCGTCGGTCGTCGCCTGCAGCGTGCCGACGCTGATCGAGAACGGCCCGTGCTGCGCGGCGGCACTCGCCTCGCCGCCATAGGTCGATTGGGTGCCAGCCAGACCGGTTACGATCGCGGACGCACCCTGCTGCTGGAACAGGGCGGAATACTCGTTGAAGCCGGGGAGGTAGCCGTTGGCAGCGCTCAGCACGTTCAGGTCCGAGTAGGCCAGCCGCGGCATGATCGGCGCTGAGCTCGGCCGCTCCAGGAGCTGCGCCTTGAACAGCTCGCTCGCGCGCAGCGTGTCGTAGCGCGGCAGGGTCGCCACCGTGTCGGCCAGCAACCGGTGGGCATTCGGATTGGCGGGTGCCACCGCGAGCGCACGCGAAGCGGCCAGGAGACCGAGTTGGGGGAAACCCAGATTGTCGTAGATCTGCCCGAGGCTGGTGTTGCGGGTCGCGAAATCCTGGCCGAGCAGCAGCGGCGAGCGGTAACTCGCGCGCTGGTCGTTCAGCGCGATCGACTGTTCCAGATCGCCGAGGGCGTTCACCGGTCGGTTGTCCAGCAGCTTCTGGATCGCGCTGAACAGGAACGGCGTGGGATCCTTGGGATCGAGCTCCTTCGCGATGGCGAGTTGCTTCGCTGCCGCGTCCCGGTCACGCAGGACGAAATTCGCCCGGCCCAGATAGGACCGGAGCAAGGCGCTGGACGGATCCTGGGCCACCGCGGTGGAGAGAAGCTGCTGGCCTTCGGCCACCGACCTGAGATTGATGCGCGCGAGACCGAGCCCCAGCAGCGCCAACGGGTTCTGGCTGTCCGCCTGCAGAGCGCGACGGAATGCCGCCTCGCCCGAAGGAACGCGAAAGGCGGCGAGGTCGGCGAAACCCTGGACCATGTCGGTGAGCGCCGATGGGCCAAGCTTGGCCGCCGCATCGGCCGCGTTCCGGGCGCGGCGCACATCACCCTGCATCAGGTAGAGCTCGGCCAGCCGCGCCTGCGGCAGTGCCTCCTGCGGTGCCAGGGCCGCAGCCTCCCCCGCCGCCGCCGCGGCGCCCTCCAGGTCCAGCGCCAGCTGCCGGGCGTAGGACCGGGCGAGCCGCGGTGCCGCGGCGGCCGGCGCCAGCTCCACCGCCCGGGCCGAGGCCGCCTCGGCACCGGCGGCATCGCCACGCGCCACCGCGATCGAGGTCCGCAGCGCCGCGGCCAGGCCGCCAGCGACCCCGGCGTCCGGCACCTGCGCCAGCGCTGCCTCGGCCTGCTCGCGCTGGCCTGCCACCAGCAGCCGTGCTGCCTCCGCGATCTGTGGATCCGCCGCCGCCTCGGCGCCGACCAGCACGTCGGGATAGTAGAGCGTCCAGGACAGGGCACCCACCGTCACCCGGCGCAGCGCGCCGAACGGCGTGCCGTCGTCGGGCAGCGCGGTGACCGCGGGCACCGCGCCCGCGGCCGCCTCCAGCCGCTGGCCGGTCACGACCGGCGTCGTCGCGAACGGGACGCCGCTGGCGCTGCCCGGCGTCGCCGCGACCTGGCCCTCCAGCACGATCAGCTCCGTGCCGGCGTCGGCCACCCGCAGATAGACCTCGGTGCCCTCCACGCCGGCGTTGACGTAGGGCGTGCGGACGGTGAGCGAGCGCCGGACCTCGCTCAGGAAGTAGATCGCACCCCGGGCGAGCGAGAGCAGGCCGCTGTCGGGAGCCGGCGGGGCATGGAACTGGGCGGTCGTCTCCTGGTCGAGACGCAAGGACGTGTCGGCGGCGAGCAGGTAGATGGTGGCCCGCGCGGCAGTCCCGACACCGACCTCATCGCCGCTGCACAAGGCTATATCGGGCAAGTCGCCTCGCGGCGGCTGACCGTTGACGCGCACCTCGCCGACCATCGATACCAGTCTTGCCACCGCGGGACCATCTGGGCACTCGGCCGCCCACGCACCCGGGGAGACGATAGCGACCAAGACCGCAATAAGGCCGCAAAACACCAGAGACCTGCGACGCGATGCGCCCTGCCGGTCGCCAACAAGCACGTTGCCCGACCGGTCATGCGCCCGGCCGAGCCAGATGGATAGGATGGCGTCGAGCAGCGCCACCGCTGGGACCGCCTCGCACCGGTTCACTGTGTCATCGGAAGTCTCGTGCCAACGTGCCGACGGCCGGTGACGACCGGAACCCGGTCGCGCGCTTCCACCTCAAGGCCAGTGGCGCCATGATCCACATCATGCCTGCCCTCATGCAACGACCACGAAAACCAATCGTCCGTTATCGAACGTCCAGGCACGTTTGGACCACCATCCTACTCTGGCCGAGCGCCACCATCCTGCGCATTCAAATGTCAGTCGAGGGGATTTCTCACGTTTCATAGTCCGCAAGCCCAACATCGGCTCCCGAGCGTCGCCGGGGCGATCTCGCGCGGATTGCCCCGCATCGCAAGAGGAGGCGACGGTGGGGCTATGGCGCCCAGCATGCCACCTGGGTCACGGTGCACACGTTCTTGCCACCGGACTTGACCATGAGCTTCTGCTTCGGGTTGGGCGGCGCGGTGCAACCGCAGGTCTGCTGCTGCACCGGGGTTATCTCACGCGGTGTCGCCGTCGGTTGCAGGGCCTTGACGGGCAGTCCGGCCACCACGACGGGCGGCGCCGCCTTGCTCTCGGCGTGCGCGTCGACGCCGAGCAGCGGCGCCAGCCCGACGATCAGAATTGCCATCACGATCCTCATGCGTTCCATCCTTCGATCTAGTAGTTCAAATTGAGCCGCAACATCACCGAGCGCTCAGGGATGAAGCGCCGGTTCTGCTGCTCCGAACTGCGAAAATTATCGTCCTGCCACTGGATATTCTGATCCAGGAAATTGTTCGCCTCGAGGCTCACGATGCCCCGCCGGTTCGGCAGACGGTAACCGATGGCAGCATCGACAAGCCAGGAATTGCCGGAACTGTCACGCTCCTGATTGCCCTGCTCGACTTCGGTGACCGTCTGCCAAATGTACTGGCAGCCCGCCGACGGCGAAGAAGCCACTGGGATGGAAGTAGCGCACCGACAATGGCGCGCGAACGGAATCGATCTCCTTGGGCGCGTAGGTGGCGTCGTCCTCGTTGAAGCGGAACCGACTGCCCCACAGCTCCAGGCTCACTGCGAGCTGCTCGGTCGGCGTCCAGTAAAGATAGGCCTCCCCCGCGAACTCGTTCGCATCCTCCAGCAGCCGATCCGCATCGCCGACATCGTCGATAGCGAGCAGAACCGAGGAGATGTCGCGATAGAGCAGTTGCGCACCCACCGCGACGTCCGAGTTCAGGCGCAGATCGGCGCCCAGGCCTGCCTGGTTGGCCTTGGTGCCATTGACGTCGTCGAAGAGCTGGTTGAAGCCGGCGACGACCGTGGGCTCGATCGTCTGCTGCGCCAGGATGTTGCTCTTGACCGTGCGGAAGGCGGCACCCCGCAAAGTCAGCCGATCGGTCGGCCGGTACTCGACGCCCAGCTTGGGCGTGGGCTCCGTCTCCGGCGGCCGGGATCGTCCGTGCGCACCACGCCCATGCCCAAGGTCCAGATCGTCCGCTCCGGCCAATCGACGAAGCCATAGGTGTAGAGCCTGCCCGAATTCGGTGTTGCCATGCGGATCGGTGACCGACTCGAAGTCCGGGCCAATGCCGCCGAAGACCTGACCGTCGTCCTGATCGATTCGGTAGACGCCACCGCCCGCCACCAGCCGGGCGGGCCCACGGCGGCTCTGGACCTGACCCTCGAGCTGGTTGCCGTCCTGATTGTCGCGGGTGCGGGACGTGAGTTCAAAAAACGGACCGCCCGGTATCTCGAAAGGCGTGCTGGTGCGCGGACGCTGGTTGCGGTTGCCGTGCACGGCCGAAACGATCACCGAGGTGCTCGGCGACAGGTCGAGTTTGCCGCCGAGACGGAACAGATCCTGGTCGATGCTGTCGTCGAGGAACCGGTCGTAGTCGTCGGGGTCGAAGTTCTGGCTCCGGTCGCCGGTGTTGGTCTCGCGCCGGCGGTACTCGGCCTGTAGGCTCAGATCGTCCGTGGCCTGGACCTGCGCGAAAGCCGTGTAGATCTTGTGCTGCAGGTGGTCGTTCCGCCGGAAGCCGTCCGTGTCGAGATAGTATTGGCCGACGCTCACCGAAGTACGCCCCCACAGCGCGGTCGCGGTGAGCTCGTTGCCGATCGTGTTCTGGGTACCGAAGACACCGGTGCCGTTGAGCTGCCAGCCATCCTTCTGGAACAGCGGCGTGAACTCGTTGAACGAGACGTGCGCCGGTCCCGAGTTGGCGATCACGTTGAGGTCCGGAAAGCCTAGGCTCGGCTGGACCGGGTTGAGCCCGACCGGCTGCAGCAACTGGGCCTGCAGGAGCTCGCTTACCCTCGCGGCCTCGAGCCTGGGCTCGCCCTGATAGACGTCGGAAAGAAAGCGGTGAGCGGAGCTGCTGGACGGGTCGAGAGCCAGGGCGCGCGACGCCTCGTTGATGCCGAGCCGGGTGAAGCCGAGATCCTGGTAGATCTGGGCGAGGCTGGCGCCGCGCGTCGCCTGGTCGCGGTCGAGCAGCAGGCGCGATCGGAACGGTGCCCGGTCGTCGTTGAGCGCGATCGACCGGTCGATCGAGCGCAGGGCGGCCACCGGCTGGTTGGCGAGCTGCAGGCGGATCGCGTCGTAGAACCAGGGCGTCGGGTCGGTCGGGTCGAGTTCCTTGGCGATCGCGTACTGCTTGGCCGCTGCACCTTCCTCGCGCGCCGTGAAGTACGCCTTGCCCAGGTAGGAGCGGAGCAGCGAACTGCCGGGGTCGGCGGCGGCCGCGTTCTGGAGCTGCGCCGTTCCGGCGGCGAGATCGCCGCGGCGGATCTGGGCGAGGCCGAGCCCGAGCAGTGCGCTCGGATTCTGGACTTTCCTGCTGGAGGGCACGCCGAAACGCCGCCTCGGCCGCGGTCGCGCGGTAGGTGGCAAGATCGGCGAATCCCTGGGCGATGGCGGTGAGCGCGGTCACGCCCAACCCTGCCGCCGTATCGCCCGCCTGGCGCGCGCGGCGCAGGTCGCCCTGCATCAGGTAGAGCTCGGCCAGCCGCGCCTGCGGCAGCGCCTCCTGTCGGTGCCAGGGCCGCAGCCTCCCCCGCCGCCGCTGCGGCGCCGTCCAGGTCCAGCGCCAGCTGCCGGGCGTAGGACCGGGCGAGCCGGGGTGCCGCGGCGGCCGGCGCCAGCTCCACCGCCCGGGCCGAGGCCGCCTCGGCACCGGCGGCATCGCCACGCGCCACCGCGATCGAGGTCCGCAGCGCCGCGGCCAGGCCGCCAGCGACCCCGGCGTCCGGCACCTGCGCCAGCGCTGCCTCGGCCTGCTCGCGCTGGCCTGCCACCAGCAGCCGTGCTGCCTCCGCGATCTGTGGATCCGCCGCCGCCTCGGCGCCGACCAGCACGTCGGGATAGTAGAGCGTCCAGGACAGGGCACCCACCGTCACCCGGCGCAGCGCGCCGAACGGCGTGCCGTCGTCGGGCAGCGCGGTGACCGCGGGCACCGCGCCCGCGGCCGCCTCCAGCCGCTGGCCGGTCACGACCGGCGTCGTCGCGAACGGGACGCCGCTGGCGCTGCCCGGCGTCGCCGCGACCTGGCCCTCCAGCACCATCAGCTCCGTGCCGGCGTCGGCCACCCGCAGATAGACCTCGGTGCCCTCCACGCCGGCGTTGACGTAGGGCGTGCGGACGGTGAGCGAGCGCCGGACCTCGCTGAGGAAGTAGAGCCCGCCGCGCACCAGCTCGAGCACGCCGCTGCCGGGCTCGGCCGGGGCCTCGATGCGCGTCGTCGTGTTCTCGTCGAGCCGCAGCGGGGTGTCGGCACCGACCAGGCTGATCAGGGCGCGGCTGCCGGGGCCGACCGTGACCGCGTCGCCGGCACAGATCGGCCGGTAGGGCGCCTCGCCGCGCGGCAGGCCGCCATCGACGCGGACATCGCCGACGCTGGAGACCAGGTGGGCCACCGGCGGCAGGACCCGGCCGGCCGCGTCGCGGCAGTCCTCCGCGGCCAGCGTGGCGCGGGGGATCAACAGGCCGAGTGCGACCAGCGCCGCACTTGCGCCGGCGAGGCAACCCGTGGCCCGTCGCGGGCCGATGTTCCGCCGCGTTTGTGGCAACTCGCCCATTCGCGTTCTTTGCTCAGCTGAGGCGTGCCCTAGGGTGGTACCGTAGCAGGTCGGGCGTCAATGGCATTGGGTCAGCTGGCGGGCCGGCGCGTGGTCCGCCGGGCGATTTCACGCGGCGGTCGGCCGGTCCGCGGCGGTCCGTGCCGGCTCCGGCGACCGCTGCGATACGGTGCCGGTCAGGCGGTAGATCATCAGCGGCTGGCGTCGACCCCGCAGGAGATGCTCGCCCGACGGGGTGAAGGCGAACGCGCTGCCGGCGAGCTCGCGGGTCCGTTCGCTGACCAGGACCGCCATGGTCGCGTCGTCGGTGCAGACCGTCTTGGCGAGCTGCTCGATGCGCTGCGTCGCGTTCACGGTGTCGCCCACGATGCCGTAGTTGCTGCGGCCGGGTGCGCCGACATTGCCGGCGGCGACCATGCCGCTGTTGATGCCGACGCGCAGCCGGACCGGGGCCAGGCCGTCGGCGGCCCGGCGCCGGTTCTCGTCCTCCAGGGCGCGGCCGATCGCCAGCGCCGCCCGGCAGGCGCGCGCCGCATGGTCGGGCAGGGGATCCGGCGCGCCCCAGAACGACATCACGCTGTCGCCGATGAACTGCGCCAGGGTGCCGCCCTCCGCCTCGACGCAGCGGTTGAGCATGGTGAAGTGCCGGTTGACGAAGTCGGTGACCACGGTCGGCGAGCTCTGCTCGGCCATGCTGGTGAAGCCCACGATGTCGGTGAGCATCACGGTCACCTCGCGGTTCTGCGGGGCGAAGGAGAAGTCGCGCCCCTCGAGCAGCCGGCGGCTGACCTGGTGCGGCGCGTAGACACCGAGCCAGCGGGCAGCACCCACATACCGGAACACCTGGCCCAGGCCGATCGCCAGCGGCAGCAGGCCGAGCAGCGGCACCACCAGCGGCAGCCACACATTGCCCAGCACGAAGGCCGCCGTGGCGGCACCGAGATAGGCGGCGGCGAGCGCCAGCGTCGCCGCGATGCCGCGCCAGACGGCACCCAGGCAGCTGGCCAGCGTGAAGGCGCAGCCGAGCAGTGCCACCAGGACCAGCCGCGCCCACTCCGGCAGGGCCCGCAGCGTGTGGTCGTGGAGCAGATTGGCGAACGCGGTCGCCAGGATCTCGACGCCGGCCATGTCGACGCCGTCGGCGCTGCGGAAGGCGGTCGGAAAGCTGTCGCCCGCGAGCGGGATGGCGAGCTCCTGATAGCCCACGAACACGACCCGGCCACGCAGGTCGGCGACGACGGGCGTCCGGTCGGGCTCGGGCATGAGCAGATCGGCGGCCGAGAGCGACGGCACGGTGCCCGGGGGGCCATAGAAGTTGAGATAGTAGGCATTCGGCCCGCGATAGGCGCGACTGAGCGCGCGCAGGGCTAACGCGTCTTCAGCGCTGACCCGTGCCAGCTCGCTCTCGCTGATCCCGCCGTCGGGTGCGGCCACCTGGGCGCGGAACCAGCCGGTGAGCCGCTCCAGGTGCTCCGCCGCCGGCAGGTCGGCCGGGACACGCTCCTCGGTGGCGCGCATCAGGTTGACCAGGCCCGGCAGGGCCAGCAGCTCGAGCGCGCGCATGGGCATCTGGGTCGGACCGGCCAGTGCCGGGTTGAAGGCCCAGAACTGGTGGATCCGCGACGTGCCGCGGGGCAGCAGGAACGGTGCGGTGGCGACGGCGGCCGCCGCCAGCGTCGGATGCGGCCCCTCCAGCCAGTCCGCCTGCACGGGATCGCGGCGCACGCCCGGCGGTGTGGCGGCGTGCCCGAGCTGGCGCACGGCATGGTCGAGCAGGATCACGCCGCCATGCTGCCGCAGCGAGCGTGCCAGGGCGGCGATGCCGTACTCGCGGTTCGGATCGCGGCGGAACGACATGTCGAAGGCGATCACGGCGGCACCCTGCCGCGTCAGCTCCTCGACCAGGCAGGTCATGACGCCTCGCGGCAGCCGATCCAGTCGGGTGGCGTCGGCGAGCCCCGGGATGGCACCGTTGCGCTCGGCACAGCCGGCGAGCGGCTGCGGCCAATCGGCGGGGTCGCGGGGCAGGGCGCGCAGGCGTGAGAGCGTGTCCCGGTCGAACCGCACCACCACGGGCTCCGGCGGCGGCGGGCGGGGCCCGCGGACGTCGAACAGCCAGGGCAGGCCGATCTCCTCCTCCAGCCCGAAGCCGATCGGCGCCAGCGACGCCACGACGCCGACGGCGGCGACGATGCCGGCGACCGCCATGACGCGCAGGCCTCGTTGGAACGGCATCCTCGGCTCGATCCCGCAATGCTGTGCGCCGACCCTACCGCAGATCCGCGAGGACCGCCCGTCCTTGCTCGGCGTCCGTCGTCGGGGCCCGCCCAGCATCGGTGGCACGGCCGGCAGGCGCGATCAACCAGCCGTGACCGCAGCGCATGGCCGCCATGCAAGGGTTTCGCTTGCGCGATCCGCGACCCGGCCGAACAGTGATGGTGCATTGCAGCACTCCTTGGCTCGGACCTGCGGAGGTTGGGTTTGCATGCAGGCGGCCCGGGCGGACGATCTCGTCCTCCCGGGCCGCCGCCCCCAGGCCCGGCATCGTCCGAGCCGGCTCACGCCGAGGCGGCGGCGCCGGCAGTGCTACGGTGACGGCGAGCCCACCCCCGGGGCGGTTCGCGAGCCGGATGTCGCCTCCATGCGCGCGCACGATCGAGCGGGCGATGGCGAGGCCCAGGCCGATCCCGCCGGTTTGCGACGACCGCGAGCCCTCGAGACGCACGAACGGCTCGAACACCCGCTCCTGCTCCGCCTCCGGGATGCCCGGCCCGTCGTCCTCCACCAGGATGCGGACCTCGTGGCGGTCGCCCTCGATCCGGACGCGGCAGCGCGTCCCGTAGCGCACGGCGTTCTCGATCAGGTTGCGCAGCGCGCGGCGGAGCGCCACCGGGCGGCAGCGCAGCGTCTGGCGCCGGCCCTCGGCGAACGTGACCTCGGCGCCGAGATCGGCGAGGTCGAGTACCGTACTCTCGACCAGGGCGGACAGGTCGACGGTCCGGGTCGGCTCGTCGGCCGCGTCCTGGCGGGCGAAGGCCAGCGTGCCCTCGACCATGTTCTGCATCTCGTCGAGGGTGGCCAGGATGCGGCTCCTGGTGTCCTCGTCCTCGACGAACTCGGCGCGCAGCCGCAGCGAGGTGATCGGGGTGCGCAGATCGTGGCCGATCGCCGCCAGCATCCGGGTCCGGTCGTCGACGAACCGGCGCAGCCGCGCCTGCATCCGGTTGAACGCCTGCACGGTGGCACGGACGTCGGCCGGACCGGCCTCCGGCAGCGGCGGCAGGGCCTCGCCGCGGCCGAGCGCGTCGGCGGCGACCGCGAGCCGGGTCATCGGCCGGGTGGCGCGCCGCACGGCGAGCACCACACCCAGGCCCACGAGCCCGGCGGTGAGGCCCAGCGTGACCAGCGTGGGCAGCGCCCAGCCGGGCGCCGGCTGCGGCTGGGTCTGGACGTTGAGCCAGCTGGCGTCGGCGAGCTGCACCGCCACGACCAGGGCGGCCGGCGCATGCCGGCGGCGCTGCCGGATCGTCGGCCGGCCGCTGCGCTCGTCCATGGGCTCGAAGCCCACGAGGTTGGCCAGCGGGCGCTCGTCGGCGAAATCGACCAGGACCGGCCGCCCGCCATTGCCGGCAAGCAGCCGGCGCAGCTGGGCCGCACCGGGGTTGCGCCCGGTCCAGCTGTCCTCGTCCGCGACCGCCGGCTCGGGCTCCGCGCCGGAAGCGGACGAACGCGCCGCTGCTCGCCTCGAGGATGCGGCCGTGCAGGGCGCGCCGGGGTCTCCTCGAGCAGCCGGACCAGCCCGGCGGTGCGCGCCAGGACCTGCTCGCGGTTGGCCGCGCGCAACGCCACCCGGCGCTCGTCGGCGAAGATCGCGAGGCTGAGCAGCTGCCCGGCGAGCAGGCCCACCACCACGATCAGGACGAGCTGGCCGGCGAGGTTGCGCGGCCACAGGCGTCTCATGGCTGGCGCACCTCGGCGGTGAAGCTGTAGCCGCCGCCCCAATGGGTCTTGATCAGCTGCGGGCGGCGCGGATCGAGCTCGATCTTCTTGCGCAGCCGGCTGACCTGGTTGTCGATGCTGCGGTCGAAGATCGTGGCCTCGCGACCGCGGGTCAGGTCGAGCAGCTGGTCGCGGGTCAGGACCATGCCGGGCGCTGCACCAGGACGCGAGAGCAGCAGGAACTCGCCGGTGCTGAGCGGCACGGCCACCCCGTCCTCGCCCACCAGCTCGCGCCGGGCGACGTCGAACAGCCAGCGGTCGAAGCGCAGCGTGCGCGCCGCCGGGCGCTCGGGCTGCGGGCGGCAGGCTGTGGGCGCGGCGCAGGACGGCGCGGATCCGGGCCAGCAGCTCGCGCGGATTGAACGGCTTGGTGACGTAGTCGTCGGCCCCGAGCTCGAGCCCGACCACGCGGTCGGTCTCCTCGGCCATGGCGGTCAGCATGATGATCGGCAGGTCGCCCTTGGCGCGAAGCTGCCGGCACAGGGCCAAGCCGTCCTCGCGCGGCATCATCACGTCCAGCACGACCAGATCGATGCGGCTGGTCTCCAGCACCCGGCGCGCGGCGGCCGCACTGTCCGCCGTGCTCACCCGGTAGTCGTGTCGCGACAGGTACTTGGCCAGCGCGTCGCGGATCTCGCGATGATCGTCGACCACCAGGATGTGCGGCAGCTCGTTCATGCACCGGGTTCCGTGCTCGTGGCCGGCCGACTATGCGGTGCGGCCCTTCCGCACCCAGCGGGAAATTGTATCGCCCTGTCGCAGGCGGCCCGCCGCGGTGCAGTCCGCGACAAGCCGGCCGCGCGGCGGGCAAAGTTGCCGGTAGGATCGTGCCGCTTAGTGCGGTCATCAGCGACGAAGGGGTCGAGCATGGCTCGCACACGCAACATCCTGCTCCTCGCCGGCCTGGCGGGCGGCGCGGCGCTCCTGGGCAGGGCCGCGATCGCCGGCGGCTGGGGCCCGCACGGCCGCTCGATGGGCTCCGGCCTGCTCGAGACCTACGACACCAACGACGACGGCAAGCTCACCCAGGCCGAGATCGACAAGTCGCGCAAGGCGAACCTCGCCCGGTTCGACGCCGACGCCAATGGTGCGCTCGCCCTGGCCGAGTATCAGGCGCTGTGGGCGGACGCCATGCGCCGCGCCATGGTCCGGCAGTTCCAGGCCCACGACGCGGACGGCGACGGCAGCGTCACCGTCGAGGAGTTCACCGTGCGCTTCGCCGACGTGGTCGAGACGCTCGACCGCAACGGCGACGGCGAACTGACGCGCGACGAGACCTGCGCCGGCGCGGCGAGCGTTGGCCCGCACGGCGACCGCGGCCCGCACGGCCCCGGGCGGGGCGGGCGCGACGAGGACGGTCCGGACGAGGACCGCTAGGCAGCAGGGCGGCTGCGGGTCGGATCCGGCCCTCAGCCGCCATCCGCCGGCCAGCGCGGCCGGGTCATCGCGAACACCTCGGTCACCCGCGCATACTGGTCGTAGCCGAGCCGTGCGCATCGCATCGAGCAGCAGCGGCTCGACGCGGCCCCCGACCAGGACCGACTCCGCGATGTGCACCCCGGTCACGCGGCCGATCACCATGCGGTTGGGCTGCTCCGGCGAGGGCGATTTCGAGCTCCACCAGCTGCGACAGCACGCATTCCAGCTGCACCGGGCTCTGGGCGACGCGCGGCGGGCGTACCGTCACCGCCGGTGACTTGTCCAGGCCGGCATGGGCGAACTCGTCGAAGCCGGGCGGGGCGCCATCGAGCTGGCATTGACCGCCTCGCGCAGCGCCCAGGTCGCGAGATTGACCACGAACTCGCCCGTGGCCTGGATGTTGGCCAGCGAATCCTTGAGGCCGCCATGCTCATGGGGGCCGGTGGCCGCGAACATCACCTGCGGCGGACGGTAGGCCACCGCATTGAAGAACGAGTAGGGGGCGAGGTTGGGCCGCCCGTCCGCGTCGACGGTCGAGATCCAGCCGATCGGCCGTGGCAGCACCAGGGCGTTGAGCAGGCCCGTGCGCGGCGCGTCGGGTTGGTCGGGTCGGTAGAACATGCGACCGACCTGCACCGGGCCGCGGCCGGGTCAAGGCCCGCCTGCCGGCTGCCGTGGCAGCCATGTGGCAGCCATGTGGCAGCCAAACGGCAGCTTGGCCAAAGCCGGACAACGACTTAATCGCTTCCCGCGATGTGGTCGATAAGGGGGACAAAGGTCTTTACATGACGACCCCCATGGCCCATATGCAGCCATCCGAAAAGAGGCCTATGCACAGCGGCGCGCGCGGCGGCGGCATTCTGATCGCTTAACTCTTCCAGGGGTTGGGAGGTCGGTATGGCTGACACCTTCACCAGCGCTGCGGCGCTCATCGCTCACGTCACCCCGAGCAATCCCGTCGGTTCCGGATCGCGTCCGCACCTGATCCAGGCGCGCGCACGGCGCATGCTGGCGGCGTTCCCGGGCAGCGTGCTCTACGCCGTCAAGTGCAACGACGCGCCGGAGGTCCTGCGCGCCTTGTGGTCGGGCGGCGTGCGCGAGTTCGACACCGCCTCGATCGGCGAGGTCCGCGCGGTCCGGGCCCTGCCGCCCCAGGCCCGCTGCCACTTCATGCACCCGGTCAAGAGCGTCGGCGCCATCGCCGAGGCCTACCACGACCACGGCGTGCGCCGGTTCGTGTTCGACCATCCCGACGAGCTGGCCAAGATCGTGGCCGCCACCGGTTGCGCCGACGATCTAGAGCTGTTCGTGCGGCTGGCCGTGCCCGGCGAAGGCGCGCTGCTGGCACTCACCGGCAAGTTCGGCGTAGGCGTCGACGATGCCGGTGCCCTGGTCCGCGCCGCGCGCGGCTACGCCAAGGTCGTGGGCCTCACTTTCCACGTCGGCTCGCAATGCGTCGATCCGGCGGCCTACGGCCGTGCCATCGCGCTGGTGGCCGAGGTCGTGCGCCAGGTCGGACCGGTCGACGACCTCGACGTCGGCGGTGGCTTCCCGGCGCGCTACCTCGGCGACGAGCCGGCGTTCGAGCTG
>CAVYMA010000002.1:0-114913 GCA_963769465.1 uncultured Alphaproteobacteria bacterium | reverse complement strand
CGCTCGCGGCTGGCGGCGATGGTCTGCTCGAACCGGGCCGGGCCGACGCCGAACGCATCGGCGGCCGCGCGCAGCCATAGGGTCGTCCCCTCCACGCCCAAGGGGAACAGGGCCTCAAGCCGGACGGCACCGCGCTCCTCGAGGGCGCGCGCGGTGTCGCCGAGGAAGGGCTGGGCCAGGAGGTAACTGGTGCCGGGGCCGACCGGCGGCAGCTCGGCGGCACGGCGCGGCGGCAGGAAGCGGACCTGGGCGATGCCGAGCTCGGCGAACAAGCAGCAAATGGTCCTCCACCACGTCGGCCAGGGCACCTACCACCAGGAGCGACGGCGGCGCGCCGACGGGTGCCGCCGGCATGGTCGGGACCAGGGCGGCGAGACTGGCGTCCTCACCCTGCGTGAAGGTCGTCTCGATACCGCTGCCCGAATAGCTGAGGATGCGCACGCTGCGCGACATAGCGCCGCGACAGACGTGGCGGCGGCCGCGAGAGATCGAGCTTGATGACCTCGGACGGGCAGGAGCCGACCAGGAACAGGAGCTTGATGTCGGGGCGGCGCTCGACCAGGCGGGCGACGACCCGGTCGAGCTCCTCGTTGGCGTCGACAAGCCCGCGAGGTCACGCTCCTCCATGATCGCCGTGGCGAAGCGCGGCTCGGCGAAGATCATCACGCCGGCGGCCGACTGAGATCAGATGGGCGCAGGTGCGCGAGCCGACGACGAGGAAGAAGGCGTCCTGGATCTTGCGGTGCAGCCAGATGATGCCGGTGAGCCCGCAGAACACCTCGCGCTGGCCGCGCTCGCGCAGGACCGGCGTCTCGTCCCGTGCAGCCGCTCGTGCCGCCGATGCTCCGCGCGCGCCCATGGCCGGCGCTCCGCCGACTCGGCCGCCACGGCCGGTGCCGCGCGCCTGAGCTTGAGGACGAACTGGGCGGCGTTGACGACGTAGGTGGCGTAGGCGGCGAGTGCGAGGAGCATCAGGTTCGAGCGGGGCGGGAGCCCGTCGGTCAGGAGTGCGGCGAGGTAGGCCGTGTGCAGGGCCAGCACGAGCATGCTGACCACGTCCTCCCAGAAGAACGGCCGGGCGAACAGCCAGCAGCCGAAGACCTCTTTCTCCCAGATCGAGCCCGTCACCATGATCGTGTAGAGGACCAGGGTCTTGATCACGATCGACCAAGTCGCGGCCTCCAGGCCCTCGCCTGTGACGAGATAACGCAGCACCAAGCCCAGGCTGATCAGGAAAACCAAAAATTGCACGGGGGCCAGCACGCCCTGGACGAGCGTCCAGCCCGAAGCGTCCCGCCGCCGGCGCTCTTCCGCCGTGTACAGGCCACCGTTTCCGGCCTGCAGGGGTCGCCTCTGCTGCAACTCGCCCCTCCCTGACACACCCTATCCTTCACCGAGGCTAGACCGGCTGAGCGGAGGCTGTCAACGAGTTAAGACGTAAAGCATGCTTGACAGAACGCAGAAAAAACTGAGGAAAGTCAGGGGCTGGGCGGCCAGGATCGCCGATTCCGCGAAAATCCCAGGCGGTGGGGTTGAGCACTCGACCATGATCTGTATAGTGCCCTTTACGCATCCGGGGAGGTCAACCAATGGCCGCTAACAAGCATGCCCTCGCCTCGAGCCGCCGAGAGATCGCGGCCGAACAGGCGCAAGGGCTGGGCGGTCAGGACCGCGGCTGGGACCATTTGGTCCGCTGCATCGACACCGACATCATCCCGCGGCTGGTTCTCGCGCGTCGCGCATCGCGCGAGACGGTGCGTCCCGCTGGCGACGTCGAGCCGACCGCCGACGACGTGGTGCGGCTGGCTGGCCTGGTCCTCACGCGCGACGTGGACGTCGCGCGCGACTTCGTCGAGCGCATGCAGGCGCGCGGTACCCCGGTGGAAACGCTCTACCTCGACCTCCTGGCGCCGACGGCACGCCGGCTCGGCGAGCTGTGGGAGGTCGACGCCTGCGACTTCACCGAGGTCACCGTAGGCCTCGGCCGTCTCCAGCAGGTCCTGCACGAGATCAGCTCGACCTTCCAGGTCGAGGCCGAGCCCAGCGAGCATGGTCGCCGGGTCCTGCTGGTACCCGTGCCGGGCGAGCAGCATTCGTTCGGCCTGCACATCGTGGCCGAGTTCTTCCGCCGGGCCGGCTGGGACGTCTGGAGCGAGCCGCGGATCTCCTCCGGCCGGGACCTCGTGCAGCTCGTGCGCAACGAGTGGTTCGCCGTGGTCGGCCTGTCGGTCGCGAGCGAGACCCGGATCGATGCCCTGGCCAACGGGATCCGCGCCCTGCGCCGGGCCTCGCGCAACCGGGCGATCGGCGTGCTCGTCGGCGGCCCGCTGTTCATCGCCCATCCCGAGCTCGTGGCCCATGTCGGCGCGGATGCCACCGCCATGGATGGCGGCCAGGCGCCGAACCAGGCGCAGAACGTGCTGGCCCTTCTGGCCCGGCGGCGCTGAGCTTCTTCACTTTTGACCCTTGTATAGGCGGGTGACGATCGGCTAAGGCAGCGGTGGTCCCCGAATCACTTCTACTGCGTGTAGAAGTGTCAACTTTCCGAGACGTACAGAAATCTTGACAAGACTTGGCCGTAGCCGTCTAGTCGGTAGACCATGCTCCTCCGGCAAGCCGGGTCGGTGTCGAACGTGTCCAGATTGACGACGATCCCACGCAATGGAGCGCCGACGCCTGGCATCAGGCAGTTTCGCGCACCGGAGCAGTCGCTGGGTGACCTGCAGGCCAGGTCCGCCGCGGAGTTGATCGCCGCGGCCAGCGACATCGCCCTGGTCATCGATCGCGACGGCATCGTTCGCGATTTGTCCTGCGGCAACGACGGATCTTCTCACGGGCCGATTTGCGTCCTGGATCGGCAAGCCCTGGGTCGAGACCGTCACCGTCGAGAGCCGGCCGAAGATCGAGGCAGTTGCTGGAGACGCGGCGGCGGCGCCGAGCCCGCGCCTGGCGCCAGGTCAACCACCCCTCCGCCCGCGGTCCCGATCTGCCCGTGGTCTACGCGACCCTGCGGGTCGGCAACGCCGGCATCGTGGCCGTCGGCCGCGACCTGCGGGCCATGGCAGCCCTGCAGCAGCGGCTCGTCGACGCCCAGCAGTCGATGGAGCGCGACTATGCGCGCGTCTGCGCCACGTCGAGACCCGCTACCGCCTTCTGTTCCAGGTCGCCGACGAGGCCGTGCTCATCGTCGAGGCCGCCAATCCAAGGTGATCGAGTTCAACCCCGCCGCCTCGGCCTGCTGCTGGGCGGGCGGTCAAGACGCCTGTCGGGCGCACCTTCCCGATGGTTCGATCCCGCCAGCGTCAGCACGTGCGCAGCTCTTCTCGACCGTGCAGACCACGGCCACGCGGAGAAGTGCGCGTCCGCCTGCGCGGAGGCCCAGCGAAGCTTTACGATTTCCGCCCCCTGTTCCGGCAGGATAACGCCGCGCTGTTCCTCGTCCGGATGCTACCGAACGGGGGCGATCCCGGCGTCGGTGGCGGTGGCCATGGTAAGTCCCGACTCCCGAGGTGGTCGGAGCGCATTCCCGACGGTTTCGTTGTCACGGGCCTCGACCGAGCGCATCCTGACCGCGAACGCCTCCTTCCTCGACCTCGCCCAGCTCGCGACCGAGGAGCAGGCGCGCGGCGAGTCCCTCGAACGCTGGATGGGGCGGCTCGGCGTCGACCTCAATGTCCTGATCGCCAACCTGCGCGAGCACGGGTCGGTGCGCCTGTTGCGACCATCCCTGCGCGGCGAGTACGGCGTCGAGCAGCGAGATCGAGGTGTCGGCGGTCGTCGGTCGCCGAACGGCGACCAGCCCTGCTTCGGTTTCACCATCCGCAGCGTCGGGCGCCGCCTGCCGCAGGAGACGCGCGCCAGCCGCGAGCTCCCGCGCTCGGTCGAGCAGCTCAAGGAGCTCGTCGGGCACGTACCGCTCAAAAACCTGGTGCGCGAGACGACCGACCTCATCGAGCGCACTGTGCATCGAGGCGGCGCTCGAGCTCATTGGCGACAACCGCGCCTCGGCTGCCGAGATCCTGGGCCTCAGCCGCCAGAGCCTCTACGTCAAACTTCGCCGCTACGGGCTGGGCGACCTCGGGCCGGATCCCGGCGAGACCGACTGAGCCGCCGCTTCCGCCAGGAAGCGGTCGTAGGCGGCCAGGAACTCGCGGGTCTGCTCGAAATGGGGCAGGGCACCGGTCGGGAAGGGCTGGAAGCGCCAGTTCGGCCGCTCCAGTGCCCACTGGTTGGCGCTGAAGTCCTTGAAGTCGCCGCGCGTCGCGTGCGGCACCCAGACCGGCAGCGTGAGCCGGCGGTACACGTCCTGGATGTCCTTGCTGAACAGGCGCCCCGAGACGAAGGCGTAAGGCGCGTTCTTGGCCCCGGGCTGGTGCGCGGTGAGATAGTCGTAGTCCAGCAGCCCTTCGTCGATCTCCTTGCTGCCGAAGGTGCGCTGCAGGAAGTAGCGGATGCTCCGGCGGCTCACGAGCAGGTCGTAGAAGCCCTGGCTCCACAGCGGCACGGTGAAGAACCGGTAGAGGCCCGGCACCTCGCGGGTGGCGCCCGGCGCGCCGTGCAGGCCGGCATAGGTCCGGCTGAAGCCCGTGGGCGTCACCAACGCCAGGCTGCGTGCGCGCTCGGGCCGGTCGGCGATAGCGCGGGCCAGGAACTCGCTGCCCAGCGAGACCGCGAGCGCGTCCACCGGTGCTGCGCCGGCCTCGGCCGCGATCGTCATCCAGCATGTCGTGCACGGCGGCGACGTAGAGCGCGGGCTCGTAGGCGCGCTCCGAGCGGTCGGAGCTGCCGAAGCCCGGCAGGTCGCAGGCCCAGACGCGATGGCGCGCGATCGCATGCTCGAAGATCGGCTTGACCTCGTAGGCCGAGCCTGCCGCGTTGATGCTGTGGATCAGCAGCATCGGCGGCCCGTCGCCGGCGACGTAGTAGCCGAGGCGGCCGGCGCGGCCGCTGAGTTCGCGGTGCTCGGCCGGCAGGGCCGGGGGAAGCGCGGGCTGGGTCGAGACGAATGCGGCCATGGCGCCAACCTGGGACGGGGAGGATCGTACATCAAGCGCCGTGGTCGATCGCCGTTCCAGGTGTCAAGCAAGGTTGACGATCCTTGCCGTCACGCTTACCGTCCAGGTCATGGAACCTTCGGCCTCCACCGTCGCCGTCGGAACGCGCCCGGACTGGGCCGCGGTGCTCGAGCTGCTCAAGCCGATCACCTGGTTCGCACCCATGTGGGCGTTCGGCTGCGGCATCGTCTCGATCGGCCTGCCGCTGGGCCAGCGCTGGCCCGAGATCCTGGCGGGCGTCGTCCTGGCCGGGCCCATGGTCTGCGCCACCAGCCAGGCGGTGAACGACTGGTACGACCGCCACGTCGACGCCATCAACGAGCCGCAGCGGCCGATCCCGTCGGGACGCGTGCCCGGCCGGTGGGGCCTCTACATCGCCATCGGCTGGACCGTCCTGTCGCTGCTCCTGGCCACCGTGCTGGGACCCTGGGGCTTCGGCGCGGCGGTGGTCGGGCTGGCCCTCGCCTGGGCCTACAGCGCGCCGCCGATCCGCCTCAAGCGCAACGGCTGGTGGGGCAACTCGGCCGTGGCCGCCTGCTACGAGGGTCTGCCCTGGTTCACCGGTGCGGCGGTCCTGGTCGACGGCTGGCCGGGCTGGCCGGTCGTGGCGCTGGCGGCACTCTACAGCGTCGGTGCCCACGGCATCATGACGCTCAACGACTTCAAGTCGGTCGAGGGTGACCGGCGCATGGGCGTCGACTCGCTGCCCGTGCTGCTGGGGGTCGACCGGGCGGCCAAGACCGCCTGCCTGTTCATGGCGCTGCCGCAGCTCGTCGTGATCGCGATCCTGCTCTCCTGGGGCAAGCCGTTCCACGCCGTGATCGTGGCCTTCCTCCTGGCCGCCCAGGCCCTGCTGATGCTGCGCATGCTGCGCAACCCGCGGGCCAGCGCGCCGCTCTACAACGCCACCGGCACCACGCTTCTACGTCCTGGGCATGCTGACCGCCGCCTGCGCGGTGCGGCTGGCCTTCCCGGTCGTCACGTGACCGCCGCGCGCCTCGGCTGGCTCGGCATCGTCAGGCTGGGCCTGGTCCAGACCGCGCTGGGTGCGATCGTCGTGCTGACCACCTCGACCCTGAACCGGGTGATGGTGGTCGAGCTCGCCTTGCCGGCGACGCTGCCGGGCGCGCTGGTCGCGATGCACTACGCCGTGCAGATGCTCCGCCCGCGGCTGGGCTACGGCTCGGACGTCTCCGGCCGCGCCACGCCCTGGATCATCGGCGGCATGGCGACCTTGTGCACCGGCGGGCTCCTGGCCGCGGTGGCGACCGCCTGGATGACCACCAATCACTGGGCCGGCATCGCGCTGGCCGTCCTGGCGTTCCTGATGATCGGGGTCGGCGTCGGTGCCTCGGGCACCTCGGTCCTGGTGCTCCTGGCCAAGCGCGTCGACGATCAGCGGCGTGCGGCGGCCGCCACCATCGTCTGGCTGATGATGATCGCCGGCATCGCCGTCACCGCCGGGGTCGCCGGCAGCCTGCTCGACCCGTTCTCGCCGGCACGCCTGGTCGCGGTCGCGACCGGCGTCGTCCTGTTCGCCTTCGTCCTGACCCTGCTCGCGGTCTGGGGCGTGGAGCGCGGCAGCCACGCCGCCGACGGTGCGAAGGAAGGCGCCAAGGCGCCGTTCATGGAGGCCCTGGCCCAGGTCTGGGCCGAGCCGCAGGCCCGGCGCTTCACCATCTTCGTCTTCGTCTCGATGCTGGCCTACAGCGCCCAGGACCTGATCCTGGAACCGTTCGCCGGGCTGGTCTTCGCCATGACCCCGGGCGAATCGACCCAGCTGTCCGGGATCCAGCATGGCGGCGTGTTCCTGGGCATGGTCGCCGTCGCCCTGGCCGGCAGCTTCGGCCGCGGCCGGTTCGGCTCGCTGCGCAGCTGGACCATCGGCGGCTGCCTCGCCTCGGCGGTGATGCTGGCCGGCCTCGCGGCCTCCGGCTTCGTCGGGCCGAGCTGGCCCCTGCGCCCGAACGTGTTCTGCCTGGGCATGGCCAATGGCGCCTTCGCCGTCGCCGCGATCGGCTCGATGATGGGCCTCGCCGGCAAGGGCCGCGAGGCGCGCGAGGGCGTGCGCATGGGCCTGTGGGGTGCGGCCCAGGCGATCGCCTTTGGCCTCGGCGGCTTCTCGGGCACGGTCGCGGCCGACCTCGCCCGGCACGTCATGGGTTCCCCCGACATCGCCTACGGCACCGTGTTCGCGGGCCAGGCGGTCCTCTTCGTGATCTCGGCCGTGCTCGCCGCCGGCGTGGGCAACACCACGCCGGTGCGCGGGCCGGCCGCGTCCCCAACCGCCGGCGCGCGTTATGCCGCCGAACTCGGCGGCAGGTGAGGCACATGAACGACAACCAGAGCTTCGACGTGGTGGTGGTCGGCGGCGGCCCGGCAGGGGCCACGGCGGCAGAGGAACTCGCCAAGCGCGGCCGCTCGGTGCTGCTGCTCGACCGCGCCGGGCGCATCAAGCCCTGCGGCGGTGCGATCCCGCCGCGCCTGATCCGCGACTTCGCCATCCCCGACTGGCTCCTGGTGGCCAAGGTCAACTGTGCGCGGATGGTCTCGCCCAAGGACCAGAAGGTCGACATGCACATCGAGGGCGGCTTCGTCGGCATGGTCGACCGCGAGGTGTTCGACGAGTGGCTGCGCGAGCGCGCCGCCGCCGCCGGGGCGGTGCGGGTCTCGGGCACCTTCGAGCGCCTCGAGCGCGACGCCGACGGTACCGCGGTCATCCGCTACCGGCCGGAGCGCGGCGAGCGCGGCGGCGAGCTCGCGTCCGTGCGTGCCAAGTCCGTGATCGGTGCCGACGGCGCCAACTCGCAGGTCGGGCGCCAGGCCGTGCCCGGTGCCGAGAAGACCCGCCACGTCTTCGCCTACCACGAGATCGTCAAGGCACCCCGCGCGGGCCACGCCGACTACGATCCGGCCCGCTGCGACGTGATCTACCGCGGCCGGTTCTCGCCCGACTTCTATTCCTGGGTGTTCCCGCACGGCGAGACCGCGAGCATCGGCACGGGCTCGATGAACAAGGGCTTCTCGTTGCGCGGCTCGATCGCCGAGCTGCGCCAGACCATCGGCCTCGCCGACTGCGAGACCATCCGCCGCGAGGGAGCGCCCATCCCGCTCAAGCCCCTGCGCAAGTGGGACAACGACCGCGACGTGCTGCTGGCCGGCGATGCCGCCGGCGTGGTGGCGCCGGCGTCGGGCGAGGGGATCTACTACGCCATGTTCGGCGGCCAGCTCGCGGCCGAGGCGGTCGACCGCTACCTCGTCACCGGCGACGCGCGCGCGCTGGCCGGGGCCCGCAAGCGCTTCATGAAGGCGCATGGCCGGGTGTTCTGGATCCTCGGCATCATGCAGCGCTTCTGGTACGCCAACGACATGCTGCGCGAGCGCTTCGTCAAGATCTGCCGCGACAAGGACGTGCAGCAGCTGACCTTCGAGTCCTACATGAACAAGGAGCTGGTGCGGAAGAAGCCGATGGCGCATGTCCGCATCTTCTTCAAGGACTTGGCCCACCTGTTCGGCCTGGTGCGGGCATGAGCCTGCCGGCGGCGCGGCGCCGCAAGGCGCTGCTCGTCGCCGGCCTCACCGCCCTGGCGGTGGCCATCCTGGGCATGGCCGCCACCGACCTCGGCCCCTGGTACCAGGTGCTGGTCAAGCCGTCCTGGCAGCCGCCCGACTGGCTGTTCGGCCCGGCCTGGACGCTGATCTACGCCCTGGCCGCCCTGGCGGCGGCCACGGCCTGGACGGCCGCACGAGACCCGGCCGCACAGCGGCGGGTCATCGTGCTGTTCGGCCTCAACGCGCTGCTCAACATGCTGTGGAGCCAGCTGTTCTTCGGCCTGCACCGGCCGGACTGGGCGCTGGTCGAGGTCGTCTTCCTGTGGCTGTCGGTGCTGGTCCTGATCATCGCCATGCGCCCGATCTCGCCACGTGCGAGCTGGCTCCTCGTACCCTACCTCGCCTGGGTCACCTTCGCCGGCATCCTCAACCTCGCCGTGGTCCGCCTCAACCCGCCGTTCGGGACGGCGTGATCGGCGGCTGCGCTGGCCGGCCGTCTCTGGCAGGATCGGTGCTGCCGCCGCCACGGAGCCCGCCATGCCACCGACCGTCCTCGTCCTCAACGGGCCCAACCTCAACCTGCTGGGTGCTCGCGAGCCGCACATCTACGGCAGCCTGACCCTGGCCGACGTCGAGGTCGTCTGCCGCGACGCGGCGCAGGCGGCGGGTCTCGCCCTCGACTTCCGGCAGAGCAACCATGAGGGCGTGCTGGTCGACTGGATCCAGGCGGCGCGCGGCACGGCCGCCGGCATCGTCATCAATCCCGGCGGCTACAGCCACACCTCGGTCGCGATCCACGACGCGCTGCGCCTGTTCGAGGGGCCGATCCTCGAGGTCCACCTCTCCAACATCCACCAGCGCGAGGCCTTCCGGCACCACTCCTATGTCTCGCTGGTCGCCAGGGGCGTGATCTGCGGCCTGGGTGCGCATGGCTACGCGCTGGCGGTGGCCGCGGTGGCCCGGCTGCTGCCGCCGTCGGCCTGACGCCGCGCTCAGCCCGCCGGCCAGGCCCCGAAGCGCTGCTCGATCGCGGCGCGCGCCTTGGGCACGAACGCCTCGTCGATCTCGAGCTCGTGCGCGATCCCGTACCAGAGCCCCGCCTCGCGCACGTAAGCCGGCATGCCATGCAGCACCGCCTCGACGTCCTCCCAGGTGACGCCCATGGCCTCGGGCCGGATGTCGACCTCGGTGCGGGCGATGGCGTCCAGCATCTCCTCGGCACCGACGCCGTGCGCCAGGGAGCCCAGATAGATGCCGAGGCAGACCGGCTGGCCGTGCAGGAACGGGCGGCGCACCCGGTGCTCGAGCGCGTAGAACAGGAAGTGGTCGAAGCCCTCGATCGGCCGCGGGTTCCAGCCGAAATGGTGGAAGGAGGCACCACCCCAGCGATTGGCCTCGCACAAGGCGCGGATGCCGGCGTCGTTGCCGGCGTGCACGTCGGGCAGTGCGGGCATCAGCCGGTCCATGACCGCCCGGGCCTCGTCGACCTGGCTCTGGTCGTAGGGCCACTTGGCCTCGCACTTGCCGCGGTCGCGGGCGAAGGCCCAGTCGAGATGGCCGGTGTGGTAGCACAGGATCTCGCAGATCCCGCTGCGGTTCACCAAGGGCGGGGCCGAGGCGATGATGTCGTAGTCGACATAGACGCCTTCCGGCACCGCCCAGCCGATATACTTGACCTGGCCGTCGACGCGCACCCCGGCGCGGTGGCCGAACGGCGCGTTGACCGAGGTCGAGGTCGGCACCTGCCAGAGCGGCAGGCCGCGCCGCCAGGCGAAGATCTTGGCCGCGTCCACCGCCCGCCCGCCGCCGAGCCCCACCACCGCGCGCACCTCGGGCAGGCCCGCCAGCGTCTGGTCCAGCGTCGCCAGCTCCATGCTGTCGACGAAATGGACGTGTGCTGCCGCGCCTGCGAACTGCGGCGCGAAGCGGGGCCACAGATCGGCCATGGTCGCGACCACGAAGGGCTGCGGGATGATCTGGGTCAGCTCGTAGACGAGGTTGCGGCCATAGATGGTGTTGAACAGCTGCATCGGGCTCTTCTCGTTGGGGTGGCCGGAGCGACGATAGTGGGCGGTCACGGCGAGGGCAAAGGCTCGCCGACCTCGGCCAGCCACTCGCCGAGCCCGCCCATCCGCACCACCCGGAACTCCTCCGCGGCGGCGAGGCCATGGGCGGCACCGACCCGTCCGGCACCGCGGCGCAGGAGATCGGCGAACAGCGGCCGCAGCTCGCCGGCGACCGCCCGGTCGATCGGTTCGGCCCGCCAGCCCCCGGTGCGGGCCTGCATCTGCAGCTGGCAGGCGATGTGGTGCAGCGGCGTGGCGGTCGCCAGTGCCGCCTCCAGCTTGACCGGCAGGGTGGCGGCGATGTCGACGACGTGGGTCACCTGGGCCACGCGCCGGCCGAAGTACCAGCGCTCGAACACGCCGTGCGGCGCCAGGCCCCGGGCGATCTGCTGCGGCTCGTGCTTGTCGAACTGTGCCGTCCAGGCGGCCTCGTCCACCGCCTCGGCCAGCACGACATGGTCCTGGTTGTCCTCGTGCCCGACGCTGTTGGGATCGAAGGTCACCAGCGTGTGCGGCCGCCAGCGGCGGATCTCGGCGATGATCTGCGCGCGCAGCTCCAGCCGGGGCAGGGCCGCCATCCGGTCGGTGGGCCAGCCCAGCTCGACGATCTCGGCGATCCCCAGGATCCGGGCGGCGGCCGCGAATTCCCGGCCGATCCGGGCCCTGGTCTCGCCCTCGTCCAGGCCGAAGGAGTCCCAGCGGTCGTCGGTCGCGCGCACGGCCACGATCCGCCAGCCGGCCCGCGCCCACAGGGCCAGCGTGCCGCCGAGGAACAGCGCCGGGTCGTCGGCGTGCGCCACCACGAGCAGCAGCGTGCGTCCGGCGCCGGGCTCGACGACATGCTTGCGAACGTCCGGCACCGGGCGCGCCCTGCCAGTTGTCACACCAGTTCGCTCCTCCTATACTGAACTCAGCCTCGAAGCCAAAAATGACCAGTAACGAGAAGGAGTGCCGGGGCATGCTCAACGGATGGTTGAAGTCGCTGCTCGGAGCCTCCGCCTTGACGCTGACCGTGGCCGGCCAGCCGGCCTGGGCCGACGAGCTCAACCTGTTCTTGATCCCGAGCCCGTCCGCGACCGCGATCCAGTCCTTCATCCCGGCGTTCGAGGCCAAGACCGGGATCAAGGTCAACGTCGCCGAGACGCCCTATGGCGAGGCGCACCAGAAGCTCCTGCTGTCCTTCCAGACCGGTGCCGGCAACTACGACATCGCGCAGTACGACAACACCTTCCTCACGCCCTACGGTGCCGCCGGGGTGATGACGCCGCTCGACGACTACATCGCGGCCTCGACCGAGTACGACCTCGCCGACTTCTCCAAGGGCCAGCAGGACTACGGCAAGTACGACGGCAAGACCCTGGGCCTCGTGCTCTCGACCGAGCCGATGATCCAGTGGTACCGCACCGACATCTACGACGCGCTGGGTCTCAAGCCGGCCTCGACCTGGGACGAGTTCACCGCCAACGCCAAGGCGGTGCAGGAGTCGGGCAAGGGCGACGGCACCATCCTCGGCTGGGGCCCCAACAGCGCCTGGTGGTGGATGACCATGGTGTGGAGCTTCGGCGGCCACCTCTACGACGACAACCTGAACCCGACGGTCAACACGCCCGAGGCGGTCAAGGCCACCGAATACTTCAAGTCGCTGCTGGCCTTCGCGCCGGAGGGGGCGATCAGTGCCACCGGCGACGACGTCACCAACAAGTTCCTGTCCCAGGACATCGGCTCGATGATCCAGTATTCGGGCTACTACGGCGTGGCCCTGGATCCGGCGAGCAACAAGCATGTCGGCAAGATCGGCACGGCACCCATGCCCCTGGGCACGGCCGACATCACCCATCTCGCCGGCTGGAACATCGGCATCCCGGCCGACAGCGAGAACAAGGACGAGGCCTGGCAATTCCTCGAGTTCGTCCTCGGCAAGAGCAACGCCCCGGCCTACCTCAAGGCCGGTGCCGCCGCGATCGGGCGGACCTCGGTGGCCGCCAACGAGGAGCTCCTGGCCATCCACCCCTACCTGCCGCTCCTGTCGATCCCCGACACCAGCCGGATCGAGCGCTACCCGCAGCTGCGCGTCTGGCCGGAGTTCGAGAAGGCGGTGACCGACATCATGCCGGAGATCCTGACCGGCAAGGTGACCGCCCAGGAGGGCCTCGACCAGCTGCAGGAGCGCCTGGTGCCGATCATGGCGCGCGAGCGCAGCTGATCCCGGGGAGCTAGCCCCGCCTCGCCCGTGCCGAATCGGGACCGGCTCGCCGCCCTTTGCTTCGCCCTGCCGAGCTGGGTCCTGATTGCGGCCGTGTTCGTGGTGCCGGCCGCACTGACCTTGTGGCTCTCGGTGCGCGACGAGCAGATCGGCTCGTTCCTGCCGCCGCGCTTCGTGGGCCTGGAGAATTTCCGCACCGAGCTTGCCAGCGGCGTGTTCTGGCAGGCCTTCGCCACCACCTTCATCCTCATGGCCATGGCCCTGGCCGTGCAGCTGCCGCTGGGCCTGGGCCTGGCCCTCCTGCTCCACCGCCGGCTCGCCGGCTCGCGCCTGTTCCGCTCGGCCCTCCTGATCCCGATGCTGCTGACCCCGGTCGCGATCGGGCTGATGTGGCGCTTCATGTTCGAGGCCGACCTCGGCGTGGTGAACTGGCTGCTGCGCAGCGTCGGGCTCGAGGGTGTCAACTGGCTGGGCAGCCGCTGGCCCGCCTTGTGGGCGGTCACCATCGTCGACAGCTGGCAGTCGATCCCCTTCGTCATGCTGATGCTGCTGGCGGGCCTGAGCGGCCTGCCGCAGGAGCCGCAGGAGGCCGCGCGGATCGACGGCGCCTCGGCCTGGCAGGTGCTGGTCCACGTCACCCTGCCCATGCTGCGCCCGGTGCTGCTGGTGGTGCTCACCATCCGGGTGATCGACCTCTTCAAGATCTTCGACGTGATCTACATCCTGACCACCCGCGGCGGGCCCGGCACGGCCACCCAGACCCTGGGCCTGCTCACCTACAACACCGGCTTCACCTTCCTCGCCACCAGCCGGGCCGCGGCGCTGGGGGTGGTCCTGATGGCGATGTGCCTGCCCCTCTACCTGCTCTGGCGCAAGGCCGCGGAGAGCAGCCGGTGAAGCGCCTGGGCGACCTCGCCGCCTACCTGGCCCTGCTCGTGGCCGTGCTGGTGGCGCTTTTCCCCGTGTTCTGGACGGTGTCGACCTCGATCAAGGACCGGGTCACCAGCTTTGCCATGCCGCCGGTGTTCTTCGACTTCGCACCCGTCGCCAAGAACTATCTGGGCCTGTTCGCCAGCCCCGCCTTCCGCGACATCTACCTCAACACCATCCTGGTCACGGTGGGCTCGACCCTGCTCACGGTCGCCGCGGGCTCGGCCTGCGCCTACGCGCTGTCGCGCTGCCGCCGCTTCCCCGGCCGCCGCCCGCTGGAGGTCGGCCTGATCCTGGTCCGCGCCATCCCGGCCGTGGTCCTGATGGTGCCTCTGTTCAAGCTCGTGGTGGTGCTCGGGCTCTACGACAATGTCTGGTTCATGATGCTGGTCTATGCCGCCATCAACCTGCCGTTCGCGGTCTGGCTGATGACCTCGTTCATCGACCAGATCCCGCGCCAGCTCGAGGAGAGTGCCTTCGTCGACGGCGCCTCGCGCCTGACCGTGCTCACCCGCATCGTCCTGCCGCTGGCGGCCCCCGGCATGGCCGCCACCACCGTGTTCATTGCACTTCTCGCCTGGAACGAGTTCCTGATCCCGGTGATGCTGGCGGGCGAGCGCGCCAAGACCCTGCCGGTGTTCATCGCGGGCTTCATCTCCGCCCGCAACCTCGACTGGGGCCCGATGGCGGCCGCCAGCTCGCTGGCGATTCTGCCGATCGCGCTGCTGACCGTGTCGATCCAGCGCTATCTGGTGGGCGGGCTCGGTGCAGGTGCGGTCAAGGAGTGAAGGGTGCCGCGGCTACGAGGGCGGCGCGATCTGGTGCGTCGACATCGGCAAGCCCGCCTTGGCAAGGCCGGCAATCAGCTGGTCGGCCACAGCGTCGGTGGCGTGGAAGTTCGCCCAGAAGGCGCGCGGGTCGGTGGCCAGCAGCGGTGCCTGCCGGATGGCTTCGTCGAGTGCGGCAGCGGCAGCCTCGGCATGGCCGACGGCCGCCTCCGTGATCGCGAGCACCGCGTATCCGACGCCGCAGCAGGGCGCCTTGGCGAACTGGGCCAGGTCGCGCGCGGCCGTCAGATTTCCCTGGAAGTAGCGGGCCAGGGCAAGGTTCGCATAGTACCAGGGTGGCGGCGAGGCGCTGGTGTCCAGTGCCTTCTGCAACAGCTCGGCCGCCTCGTCCTGACGACCCTGGGCGAGCAGCCGCCAGCCGAGCAGTGCGGAGCTTTGCGGGTTGTTGGGGCTGAGAGTGATCGCACGGCGCTGCAACCTCTCGGCTTCAGCGATTTCGCCGCTCCAGTAGAGCAGTGCCGCCAGACTTTCGAGGCTGATCACGCTGTCGGGTGCCAGCTCGACCGCTCGCCGCGCGAGGTCCAGTCCTTCTTGCAAGGCGTCTGCCTTGGCGGCGGAGCCGACGCGCTCGCCGACTGGGATCGCGTCCAGATGCGCGAAGGCCAGCATCGCCCAGGCGGCGGCATAGTCCGGGTCACGGCGCACGGCCTCCTCCAGGCAGGACCGGACGCCGGGATAGAGCGCGTCGTCGAAGGTGCGCCGGTAGGCCAGTGCCCGCTGCACGCAGTCGTAGGCGAACAGGGTCTCGGGCCGGTTGCGCTGGAGCTGGCTGGCCGCCGCCTCGCTGATCGCGCCGTAGCTCTGCGCCAGGCGACCGACGATCGCCGCGGACAGCTCTGCCTGGACGTCGAACAGGTCGCTCGTGGTCAGCGAGCGCTCGTAGCTCTGGCTCCACAGCACCTGGCCCGTGTTGCGGTCGGTGAGCGTCGCCGTGACCCGCACCCGTTCTGGTGCCCGCTCGACGGTGCCGTGAACCAGGTAGGTCAGGTCCTGCACGGCCGCGGCCGGGGTTTCGGCCTTGCCGGACGACCCTAGCTGGCCGGCGAACACCTGCATGCCTTCGAAGCGCATCAGCTCGGCGATCAGTTCGCCGGTGAGCCCGCTGGCCAGGAGCTGGGCGGCCTCGCCGCCGGCGAGCGGCTCGAACGGCAGGACCACCACGGCCGGCCCCGCCGCCTGAGGCGGCGTCTGCCACGGCGCCCAACGCCACGCGAGAACGGCGAGCAGCAGCAGGCATGCGGCGGCCGCCGCCCACGGCGTGCCATGGCCTACGCCCAAAGCCCCGGCGTCGTGGCGCTGCGGCGGCGGGCACCATCGCGGCCATGGCCGGCGCCGTCTCGACCATGGCCGGCACCGTCTCGAACGCGGGCACATAGTGCCCTTTCGGGATGCTGATCCGGATCGGATCGCCGCGGCCGGCATCGGCATAGTAATGGTCGAGGTCGCGGCGCAGGCGGCCGACCTCGATACGCACGATCGGGTCGTTCTGCGGGTCGAAGCGCTCGTCGCGGCCGAGCACGGCGACCGCCAGGTCGAACGCCTTCAGACGGTCGGCCCGCCCGGCCAAGGTCTGCTCGACCACATAGGCCAGCAGTTTGCGCCGGCGGGGGCTGGCGGCGAATCCCGGATCGTCCAGTAGACGCGACAGGCAGGCGCTGATCGCTTCCGCCGACGGCGCTGCTTCATCGGTCGGCAGCAACTGCGCCGTCATGGCCGTCCCGCGGATGCCCTGAGCCCGATAATTCGAGCCTACCAGACTGGGCCGGGAACGCCAGACCCGGCCATACACCGCCTTTGTTACGGTAACATCCTACCGGACGGCCCACCCGCGGGCCTTGTGTGCCGGCGCACGCGCCAACGTCGAGGGGTTCTCGTCGCTGGCTTGGCCGCCTCGATCGTGGAACGGCCGGGGGCAACCGCGCGGGCGCTGGCGATCACGCGGAGGTGCATGCCTTGGACGCGATCGAGGCAGTCATCGACGGCCTGCCGGCGAGCGCCGAGCGGGCTCGTCGGCTGTTCTGGCGCGATCCGGTGTTCCGCACCGTGTGCGAGGACTATCGTGCCGCGTTCGATGCGCTCGCCAGGCTCGAAGCCGCGCCCGGCAGCGACCCGCGACGGGTTGAGGAGTATCGCCAGCTCGTGGCGGAACTGCTGTGCGAGGCAGCGACCATGCTGAAGGGAGACCGGCGATGACGAGATCACGTGACATGCGCGGGGTGCGCGCTACTGTCGCCGGTCTGGGCTTGGCGCTGTTGGGCGGCTGCGCCGGTCCCGGCGGCAACCCGGACACGGCCGACAGCGCCAACTGCGACCACGGTTTCCTGTGCGGCGCCTATGTCGACGGCGACGGTGACGGCAGCGTCTCGCCGGTCGAGTGGAACGAGGCTTACCGGCAGGCCGACAGCAATGGCGACGGCCAGCTCAGCCAGGGCGAGTTCGCGGCGGCCGGCGGCAGCTGGGGCGGCGGTCGTGGCGGCCGCTGAGAACCTCAGGTGGGCGAAGGTGATCATGTCAATACGAGCACGAGCAGGGACGAGGAGAGGAATGATGTATAGATGGATCCTGGGGGCGCTGGCCGCCGCCCCGCTTGTCCTGGCTGTCGGCGCCGCCGACGCCCAGGACGCGAAGAAGCCCAACATCCTGTTCATCATGGGCGACGACATCGGCTGGATGCAGCCATCGATCTACCATCGCGGGCTGATGGTCGGCGAGACCCCCAACATCGACCGGATCGGTCGCGAAGGGGCGATGTACACCGACTACTACGCGGAGCAGAGCTGCACGGCCGGGCGCAATGCCTTCTTCACCGGCATGCACCCGCTGCGCACCGGCATGATCCCGCCGCAGCTCCCCGGCAGCCCGTCCTACCTGCGCCCGGGCACCCCGGCCATCGCCAAGTTCCTGCACGACCTCGGCTACAGCACCGGCGAGTTCGGCAAGAACCATCTGGGCGACCATACCGACGCCCTGCCGACCGCGCACGGCTTCCAGGAGTTCTGGGGCTATCTCTACCACCTGGACGCCATGCAGGGGGTGAGCTTCCCCGACATCAACAAGAGCCCGACCGAGCAGACCGTGGCGCCCCCGTGCAGGAACACGCCGATCCCCGGCCTGCCCGAGGTCCCCGGCGCGGTCGATCCGAAGACCACGGTCTGCCTCACGCCGCCGCGCCCGGTGCTCTTTTGCACCTCCGAGGACGGCACCGCGGCCAAGCAGAACTGCCAGGATCAGGGCCCGCTGACGCTTGAGCGCTCGAAGACCGTGGACGAGGAGATCTCGGCCAAGGTCGTCGACTTCCTCGACCGCAACGACCCGGCCAAGACCAACAAGCCGTTCTTCGTCTGGTACAATCCCGCGCGCATGCACATCACGACCGTGCTGCCGCCGAAGTACATGGACATGGTCGGCGAGCCCGGCGGCAAGGACTGGGGCGTCAACGAGGCCGGCATGAAGCAGATGGACGACAATATCGGCGTCGTCCTGCAGAAGCTGGAGGATATCGGCCAGCTCGACAACACCATCGTCGTGTTCACCACCGACAACGGTGCCGAGACGATCACCTTCCCCGACGGCGGCACGACCCCGTTCAAGGGTGGCAAGCTGAGCACCTGGGAGGGCGGCATGCGCGCACCCATGGTCATCCGCTGGCCGGGCATGATCCAGCCCGGCACGGTCAAGAACGACATCTTCGCCTCGCTCGACTGGCTGCCCACCCTGGTCGAGATCGCCGGTGGCCCCAAGGGCAACGAGCTGAAGAAGGAGATCGAGGAAGGGAAGTATCCGGGGATCGTCAAGACGACGCTTGATGGCGTCAATCAGATCGACTACCTGACCGGCAAGTCGGACAAGTCCGCTCGCGACACCTTCTTCTACTATTCCGGCGCCGACCCGTCGGCCGTGCGCTACAAGAACTGGAAGCTCTACTTCGCGATGGTCAGCGACGCGCCGCAGGGCTTCATCTCCGGCGTCCTGCCCTATCACTGGGCCCAGGTCGTCAACATCAAGCGCGACCCGTTCGAGACCTCGATCGGCGAGCAGATCAAGACCCTGACCGGTGAGGGCGGCGCGCTCGCCGGACCGGTCACCGCGTACGTCTACGACTGGAACCTGCTGCCGATCGGCCAGGCGCTGTGGCTGAAGGAGCTGGAATCCTACATCCCGTATCCGCCGATGCAGGATCCGGCGACCTACAACCTGACGCAGGTCATGGAGCAGGTGAAGAAGATGCGGACGGCCGGCCGCTCCGAATAGCGCCGATCGTGGTGATGCGGGCGCCCGGAAACAGGGCGCCCGCTCTTTGTCAGGCTGCGGAAACCATGAACTCTGGATGCGGGGATGCGGACACGCTGGGTATTGCACTGGCGTCTTGCAGCGCTGGCGGTGATTGCCAACACGTTGTGTTCGGCCATCGCTCTCGCCGTGGAGCCCGCCAAGCGGCCCGAGTCGCGCGACGACGCCCAAGCTCTGGCGAAGGAGGCGCAGAATCCGATCGCCAACCTGATCAGCGTCCCGTTCCAGAACAACACGAACTTCAACTACGGCCCGCGCGAGCGGACCCAGAACATCCTCAACTTCCAGCCGGTGATCCCGTTCAAGCTCACCGACGACTGGAACCTGATCACCCGAACCATCGTGCCGATCGTCCACCAGCCGTCGCTGGCGAAGGGCGAGACTTCGGACAATGGCCTCGGCGACGTCAACCCGACGCTGTTCTTCGCCACCTCGATCGCCAAGGATCTGATGGTGGGCTTCGGCCCCACCTTCACCTTGCCGACATCCACGCAGGACTCGCTGGGCGCCCGCAAGTGGAGCGCCGGGCCGGCCGCCGTGTTCGTCTGGACGCCGGGCAAGTGGGTGGTCGGCGGGCTGATCAACAACCAGTGGTCGTTCGCCGGCGACAGCAGCGAGCGGTCGGTCAACGCCATGCTGGTGCAGCCGTTCGTCAACTACAACATCGCCGACGGCTGGTACCTGACCAGCTCGCCGATCATCACCGCCGACTGGAACGCGCGCGAGAGCAAGGACACCTGGACGGTGCCCATTGGCGGTGGCGTCGGCCGGCTGTTCCGCCTCGGCAAGCTGCCGATCAACACCCAGGTCCAGGCCTTCGACAATGTCGAGACGCCGCAATACGGCGCC
Source organism: uncultured Alphaproteobacteria bacterium (assembly GCA_963769465.1). Lineage (GTDB taxonomy): Bacteria > Pseudomonadota > Alphaproteobacteria > Geminicoccales > Geminicoccaceae > Benzoatithermus. The sequence goes on along the minus strand of CAVYMA010000002.1, from coordinate 95,121 downwards.
GACTGGACGCTGCGCCTGCAGGTCCAGTTCCTGTTCCCCAAGTAGGAAAGCGAGCGCGGGTGCAACTTCTGGCCGATCTGATGGCGAAACCCGCCAGCCTGTCCCGGCCGTCCCGGTACACGGTAATGAACGGGGTCCTCTATCTCGGCGCGGGCGCGCTGCTGATCGTCTGGCCGGATGCCACCCAGGCGATTTTCATGGATCGGGCGTTCGTCGGCGACGAGGCCAGCCTGGTTCGGGTCATCGGCATGGCGGTCGCGGTCATCGGCTGGCTCTATCTGTTTGGCGGTCGTTCGGGCGCAAGCCAGATCGTCGCCGCTTCCGTGCTCGATCGTTTGGTGCTCGTGCCGGGGGTGCTCCTGCCGCTGGCACTCGCCGGTGTGTTCCCGCATCTGCTTGGTACGTTCGCCGTCCTCGACCCGATGCTCGGCATCGGTGCCTGGGCACTGTCGGCCACCGGTCGGGGTACCCGAAGCGACCGGGGCTAGTTCCACAGCAGGCGGGCAATAGGCGAGAAAGAAAGGAAGCTGGCATGTTGTTCAACTTCAGGCACCGCGCCTGCATCGCGCTCGCGCTCGTATTGGCCTTATCTGGCGCGCCGGCGTTGGCGCAGCAGACCGACCCGCTGCCATCCTGGAACGACGGCCCGGCCAAGCAGGCGATCCTGGGCTTCGTGACGGCGACCACCGATCCCGGCAGCCCGGACTTCGTCCCGCCCGAGGCGCGGCTCGCCACCTTCGACCAGGACGGCACGCTCTGGGTCGAGCACCCGGTCTACAGCCAGGTGGTGTTCGCCCTCGACCGGGTGGTCGAGCTGGCGCCCGAGCATCCCGAATGGAAGGAGCAGGAGCCGTTCAAGACGGTCCTCTCCGGCGACCGTTCCGCCATCGCCAGGCTGTCCTTGCGCGACCTTGAGGCCATCGTGTTCGCGACCCATGCCGGCATGAGCGTGGAGGCGTTCACCGAGGTCGCTGCGGCATGGGCCGCCAAGGCCAAGGACCACCGCTGGCAGCGCCCCTACACCGAGCTGGTCTACCAGCCGATGGAGGAGGTCCTCAGCCTGCTGCGCGCCCACGGCTACCGCACCTACATCGTCACCGGCGGCGGCCAGGACTTCGTCCGCTCCTACGCCCAGCGGGTCTACGGCGTCGGCCCGGCCGAGGTCATCGGCTCGGCCCTCGACGTCAAGTACGGCTACGACGCCGCGGGCCAGGGTGTGCTGATGCGCGAGCCCAAGCTCGAGCTGAACAACAACAATTCGGGCAAGCCCGAGGACATCTACCTGTTCACCGGCCAGCGCCCGCAGGCCGCCTTCGGCAACTCGACCGGCGACCGGCAGATGCTGGAATGGGCCACGGGCGGCAGCGGCAGGCGCCTGGGCATGCTGGTCCTGCACGACGACGCGGAGCGCGAATACGCCTACGGCCCGGCCCAGGGTCTCCCCGACACCAAGGTCGGCACCTTCACCCAGGCGCTCCACGACGAGGCCGCGAAACGCGGCTGGACCGTGATCAGCATGAAGAACGACTGGAACCGGCTGTTCGCATTCGCGCCTTGACGCACTCAGGGGAGTCGGCGGTGGTGCCCGGTTGGCACCGGTGCTACGACGATTTAGCCGGGCACGCTGACGCCCACCCGCGCTATGCCAATAAACCGATCAGGGGGATGAGATGGGCCTGTTCACGACACCATACCGGCTCGCCGCGCTCGCCGGCCTGGGCCTTGCGCTCGCCGCCACCCCGGTCGGGGCGCAGGACGAGAGGAAGCCCAATATACTGGTAATCATGGGCGATGATGTCGGCTGGTTCAACATCGGCGCGTATCACCGGGGTATCATGTCCGGCAAGACGCCGAACCTCGACAAGCTCGCAGCCGAGGGCATGATGTTCACCGACTACTACGCCGAGGCCAGCTGCACGGCGGGGCGCGCGAACTTCGTCACCGGCGAATTGCCGATCCGCACCGGCATGACCACCGTGGGGCAGGCCGGCGCCGACGTGGGCCTGCCGGCGGAGGCCGTCACCATCGCCACGGTGCTGAAGGCTCAGGGCTACGCCACAGGGCAGTTCGGCAAGAATCACCTGGGGGACCTCAACAAGTTCCTGCCGACGGTGCATGGCTTCGACGAATTCTTCGGCTACCTCTACCATCTCGACGCGATGTCGGACCCTTACTGGTTCTCCTTCCCCAACGATCCGGCCTATCGTGAGCAGCATGGCCCGCGCAATCTGGTCCATACGGTGGCGACCGATGTCGACGACCCGACCGAGATGCCGCGCTGGGGCAGGATCGGCAAGCAGAAGATCGTCGATGAGGGTCCGCTGGCGCCGTTTCCGGACATGTCCAATGTCCAGAACATGCAGGAGATCACGCCCAAGGCCAAGTACGACATGACCACCTTCGACGATGAGCTGGTCAAGCGCAGCAGCGAGTTCATGGACAGGGCCAAGCAGGACGGCAAGCCCTTCTTCGTCTGGCACAACACGACCCGAATGCATGTCTGGACGTTCCTGTCGCCCAAGTACCAGGCCCTGATGAACAACGCGTCCAACTACGGCCTGGAAGAGGCCGGCATGACCCAGATGGACGACAGCATCGGAGCACTCCTCCAGCACATCGAGGACATCGGTGAGACGGACAACACCATTGTCGTCTTCACCACCGACAACGGTGCCGAGGTGTTCACTTGGCCGGACGGTGGCATGACTCCGTTCAAGTCGACCAAGGGCACGGTCATGGAGGGCGGCTTCCGCGTGCCGGCCATGATCCGCTGGCCGGGCAAGGTCAAGCCGGGCACGGTCGAGAACGGTATCTTCTCCGGCCTCGACTGGCTGCCGACGCTGGCCGCCGCCGCCGGCAGCCCCGACATCTCCGCGCAGCTGCTCAAGGGCGTGAAGCTCGGCGACCGGACCTACAAGAACCATCTCGACGGCTACAACCAGCTCGACCTGATCACCGGCAAGGGGCCGTCCGCGCGGCAGGAGCTGTTCTATTTCGGCGGCGCGGCGCTCGGGGCGATCCGGCTCGACGACATGAAGTTCATCTTCTACCAGCAGCCCGGCGGCTGGCCCGGCCCGAAGACCACGACCGACATGCCCATCCTGGTGAACCTCCGCCAGGACCCGTTCGAGCGTACGCCGATGCTGCTCGGCGAGACCTCGGCCACCGGCGCCTGGGGCTACGGCAACGAGTTCTTCGGCCGCGAGGCCTGGCGCTTCGTCGCCGTGCAGCAGGCAGCCTTGAAACTGGCGCAGACGGCCATCGAGTTCCCGCCGATGCAGGACCCGGCTTCGTTCAACTTGTCCGCGGTCAAGGCGCAGGTCGAAGCGATGGTCAAGGCCAACGCTGGCAGGTAGGCCGGTTCAAATCAGCATGAAGAACGACTGAACCGGCTGTTCGCGTTCGCGCCCTGACCGGCGACGTTCAGGCGGGACCCCGCGCGCGCCGCAGCGTCTGGGACGGCGTCTCGTCGAACAGGCGGCGATACGCGCCGGCGAACTCGCCGAAATGGTAGAAGCCCCAGTCGGTGGCGGCCTCGGTCACCGAGCCTACCCGGTCCTCGGCGAGCTGGCGGCGGGCGCCGTGCAGGCGCTGCGCGCGCAGGAAGGCGATCGGCGGCAGGCCGAAATAGTCGCGGCAGGCCTCGTGCAGGGTGCGTTCGGGCGCGCCGACCGCGGCCACCAGCTCGGCGATCGACACCGGCCGGGTGGCGTTGGCGCGCAGGTACTCCTCGGCCCGGCGTGCCAGCCGGAGGCGCTCGGCCGGGGCCACCCGCCGCGGCGGCAGGTCCAGCCGGCTCAACAGCGCCTCGCCCGCGGCCTGCTCGAGTGCCATGGCGAAACCGGGCTCGCACAGCCGGGCGGGGTCGGCGGTCGTGGCGGTCTCGATCACCCGGCGCAGTGCGGCCACGCCGCCGCCGGGGTCCTTCAGCCGGACCAGATGGCGGTCTCCGAAAGCGTCGCCCCAGCCATCGCCCAGGAACGTGTCGGTAACGCGGTCCAGGAGATCGTGGCCGAAGGACGCCACGAGCATCGCGCAGCCGCGGGGGTGGTGGAAGTGCAGCTCCTCGCGGTCGGACTGCGTCGCCAGATCGTCGGCACCGATCGGCTCGCCCGAGATGCGGGCCGGACCGGCGTCGCTGGAGACCAGCGCGAAGGTGCGCGCGCCGCGCGGGACGGAGCCCTTGGCCAGGATGCCGCCCGACCAGGTGGCGCGTCCGACCTGCAGGCCGGCGGTGTGGGCCATGGTCAGCGAGCCGCGGAACGGCCCCGGCGTCAGCTTCAGGTAGTGGTGGTCCCAGCCGCGCGCCGCGGCGGCCATCGCCGAGAACTCGTCGAAGGCGAGGCTCGCGGTGAAGCCGGCGGGAAAGACGGCGCCGCCACGTCGGTGCCGCGCCCAGGGTCCAAATGGTTCATGAAATCGCCAAGCTGCGGCAGTTTTCCGATAGCGAGGCCCAAGGTAGACTGAGACAAGCAGCGCTGTCGATGTCACTGCGGGGAACCATGGGCGCCTGTGCGGTGCGGAGCCGTCCGCAGCCATGTCCGGATGTCGGCGATGCCGCTTGAGCCGGCCGCGACCACCCAGCTGTCGCAGGTCATCTCCCAGGCCACGGCGCCGGCCTTCCTGCTCGGCGCCGTCTCCGGGTTCGTCGCCGTCCTGATCGGGCGGATGAACGGCGTGATCGACCGGATCCGCACGATCAACGCCATCGCGGACGACGACCATGCCCGGCAGCACCTGAAGGGCGACCTGCCGCGGTTGATCGCGTCGCGCCCGGCTCTTGAACCGGGCGGTCTATCTGGCGGTCGCCAGTGCCCTGGCCACGACGCTGCTCGTCATCGTCGCCTTCATCAGCGCCCTGTTGCAGTTCCGGCACGAGCCGGGTGCGGCGTTCATGTTCATCGTGGCCTTGGCGCTGATGGCGGTGGCTCTGTTCATGCTCGCGCGCGAGGTGCAGATCGCGCTGACGGACTATGATCATTACGGTTGACGGCCAGGTGGCCGACAGGTGGGACAGGAAACGATGATGCACCGAAAGCTGGCCCGCTTGGGGGCCGCGGCCCTGATCGGGGCCGCAGCGTTCGCGTGGGCCGGAACGTCGTCGGCCCAGGACGTCGTCCAGGGGCCGCTGGGTGCTCCCAGCGCCACGATCAACATTCCGGGCGACCGCCTGCCGCCGCCGGCCCTGCCGTTCGGCGGCGAGATCAACCTCAACGCCGCGCAGTCCACGCCCTGGTGGCAGCCGCGGGTGGTGCCGCCCAAGGGTGCGCCCAACGTGCTGCTGATCATGACCGACGATTCGGGCTACGGCGTGCCCGGCACCTTCGGCGGCGTGATCCCGACCCCGGCGCTGGACCGCATCGCCAACGCCGGCCTGCGCTACACCAACTTCAACTCGACCGCCTTGTGCTCGCCCACGCGCGCCGCCCTGATCACCGGCCGCAACCACCACTCGGTCGGCTTCGGCGTGATCTCCGAGCAGGCCACGGGCTATCCGGGCTACGACAGCATCATCGGCAAGGACACGGCCACGATCGGCCGCATCCTGCGCGAGCACGGCTACGCCACGTCCTGGTTCGGCAAGGACCACAACACGCCGGCGTTCCAGGCGAGCCAGGTCGGGCCCGTTCGACCAGTGGCCGACGGGGATGGGCTTCGAGTACTTCTACGGGTTCGTCGGCGGCGACGCCAACCAGTGGGCGCCCAACCTGTTCCGCAACACGACCCCGATCTACCCCTTCGAGGGCAAGCCGGGCTGGAACCTGACCACCGCGATGGCCGACGAGGCCATCCACCACATGCGGATGCTCGACGAGACCCAGCCCGACAAGCCGTTCTTCGTCTACTACGTGCCCGGCGGCACCCACGCGCCGCACCATCCGACGCCGGAGTGGGTCAAGAAGATCAGCGACCTGCACCTGTTCGACGACGGGTGGAACAAGCTGCGCGACACGATCTTCGCCAACCAGAAGAAGCTGGGCGTGATCCCGCAGGACGCGCAGCTCACCCCCTGGCCCGAGGACATCCTGAAGAAGTGGGACGACCTCACGCCGGACGAGCAGAAGATGTTCGTCCGGCAGGCCGACGTGTTCGCCGCCTACGTCGCCTACACCGACCACGAGATCGGGCGCGTGATCCAGGCGGTCGAGGACATGGGCAAGCTCGACGACACCCTGATCATCTACATCAACGGCGACAACGGCACGAGTGCCGAGGGCTCGCCGATCGGCACGCCCAGCGAGGTCGCGGCCTTCAACGGCGTCGCGGTGCCGGTCGAGGACCAGCTCAAGTACTTCTACGACGCCTGGGGCACCGACGAGACCTACCCGCACATGTCGGTGGGCTGGAGCTGGGCCTTCGACACGCCGTTCAAGTGGACCAAGCAGATCGCCTCGCACTTCGGCGGCGTCCGCCAGGGCATGGCGATCTCCTGGCCCGGCCGCATCGACGACGTCGGCGGCATCCGCCACCAGTTCCACCACATGATCGACATCGTGCCGACGGTCCTGGAGGCAACCGGTATCCAGGCACCGGATCAGGTCGACGGCATCGCGCAGAAGCCGATCGAAGGTGTGAGCATGGCCTACACCTTCGCCAAGGCCAACGCGGACGCCCCCTCGCGCCGCGACACGCAGTACTTCGAGATGCTGGGCAACCGCGGCATCTACCACGACGGCTGGTACGCCAACACGGTGCCGATCAACCCACCCTGGAACCTCGCCGGGACCGCCAATCCCGACGTGATCAACGCCTACAAGTGGGAACTCTACGACGTCACCAAGGACTGGACGCAGAACAACGACCTGGCCGCGAGCAATCCCGACAAGCTCAAGGAGATGCAGGACCTGTTCATGATCGAGGCGGCGAACCACCAGGTGTTCCCCCTCGACAACTCCCTGGCGACCCGGCTGGTCTCGCCGCGCCCGAGCGTCACCGCCGGCCGCGACACCTTCACCTACCGCGGCGTGCTGACCGGCACCCCGAACGGCGACGCGCCCAACCTGCTCAACGCCAGCTACACGATCACCGCCGAGATCGACGTGCCGGAAGGCGGCGGCAACGGCATCCTGGTCACCCATGGCGGCCGGTTCGCCGGCTACGGCTTCTACCTGCTCAAGGGCAAGCCGGTGTTCGTCTGGAACCTGCTCGACCTGAAGCGGCCGCGCTGGGAGGGCAAGGACGCGCTCAGCCCCGGCAAGCACACGCTCGAGTTTTCCTTCGCCTATGACGGGCTCGGCGTCGGCACGCTCGCCTTCAACAATCTGAGCGGCATCGGCCGCGGCGGCGAAGGCGTGCTCAAGGTCGACGGCCAGGAGGTTGCGCGGCAGACGATGGAGCGCACCATCCCCCTGATCCTGCAGTGGGACGAGAACTTCGACGTCGGCGCCGACACGCTCACCGGCGTCGACGACCAGGACTACCAGCCGCCCTTCGCCTTCGACGGTACGGATCGAGCAGCTGACGATCAAGATCGACCGGCCGCAGCTCACGCCGGACGACATCAAGAAGCTGCAGGCGGCCGTGCCGGGGGCGAGCAACAAGTCGAGCGAGTAGGCGGATCGCTTGAGCGCCGGCGGGTTACACCCGCCGGCGCAGGGTCTGTGACGGGGTCTCGCCGAAGAGCAGGCGGTAGGCCATGGCGAACTCGCCGAGATGATCGAAGCCCCAGTCGGTGGCGGTCGCGGTCACGGTCGTCGCCGCCCCGCGTGCCAGCAATTGGCGGCGGGCGCGGTGCAATCGGCGCACGCGCAGCAGGGCCACCGGCGGCAGGCCGAAATGCTCGCGGCAGGCATGGTGCAGCGATCGCTCGGGGGCTCCCACGGCCGCGCACAGCTCGGCGATGCTGACCGGCTGGAACTCGTTCGCCCGCAGATACTCCTCGACCCGCCGCGCCAGCCGCCGCCGGCGCGCGCTTTCCACCCGTCGCGGCTGCCTCTCCGCGATGCTGGCGGTCACGGCCTCGGCGGCTGCCAACTCCAGCCGGCAGGCGAACGTCCGGGTCCGCGAGTTGTGCCGGGCCGGCGAGAAACCCCATCTCCAGGAGCCGCCGGAGCTCGATCTCCAGTCCGGCGCCGTTCTGGACGGCCAGGACCGGGGCCGCGGGCACGACGTCGCGCCAGGATTCCCCGAAGAACGTCGCCGCTGCGGCATCCAAGAGATCGTGCGCGAGCGCGACGCACAGGATCTCGCTGCCCCGCGGTTGCGTGAAATGGAGCTCGTCGCGGTCGGCAACCGCCACGACCTCGTTCGCCTGCACCGGGAGGCCCTGCGTGCGGGCGATGCCGCTCTCCCCCGCCACGATCCCGAACGTCATCGCACCGCGGGGCGCGGCGCCGGTGACCAGCACGCCGGACGACCAGAAGACGGAGCCGATCTGGGCGGCCGAGGTATGCACGCCGTGGACGCCGCCGCGGAACCGGCCTTTGGTCAGCTTGAGATAGTGCTGGTCCCAGGCGCGCGGCGTGGCCGCCATGGCGTCGAAATCGTCGAAGTCCGCGTCCAGGACGACGCCCGCGGGAAATACCGGCGCGGCTGGCGCTCGCCATCCGCCTTGAGGAACGTTCATCGTCGTATTCTGGCCTTGGCAGTATTCCGATAGTCGATGGGACCATACATCCACACAAACCCGGCGTCGATGCTGCCCCGGATCGGCGTCGGTCTCTGCGGCTCCGGGCCCGGCGCCGGCCCGGACGCCATGCCCGCCGATGCAGCCTTGTTGGCGCAGTGAGGGGAACGAGAGCGTGACGAACCAGATTCGCTTCAGTCGGCGCGCCGCGGCCATCGCCGGCCTCGGTGTCCTGGGTAGCCGCGGCGGCCGCGCGGGCCGCCACATCGGGGAGGGCGTGCTCGGCGCGCTCGAGGGCCTCGAGCCGTTCTGGCTCGCGACCGACGCCTACATCTACGGCTATCCGCTGGTCACGATGGAGATGACCCGCCGGATCATGACCAACGTCGCCGCCCCCGAGGGCACGCGGGCGCCGATGGGGCAGTTCGTCCGGGCGCGGCAGTATCCGGACGCGTCCTTTCGCGACGTGACCGCTCCCAACGCCGACACGCTCTACACCACGGCCTGGGTCGACCTGGGTGCCGAGCCCTGGGTGCTCAGCCTTCCCGACATGAAGGGCCGCTACTTCCTGTTCCCGATGCTCGACGGCTGGACCGACGTGTTCCAGGTGCCCGGAACCAGGACGACGGGCACCGGCGCGCAGACCTACGCCATCACCGGCCCGGGCTGGTCGGGCAAGCTGCCCGGACGGGGTGACGGAGTACAAGTCGCCGACCGACCATGGTCTGGCTCCTGGGCCGCATCTACTGCACCGGCACGCCCGAGGACTACGCCGCCGTCCACGCGCTGCAGGACCAGTGCCAGCTCGTCCCGCTCAGCGCCTACGGCAAGGACTACACGCCGCCGGCCGGCAAGGTCGATCCCGGCGATCGACATGAAGAAGGCGGTCCGCGACCAGGTGAACGCGCTCGACGCCAAGAGCCTACTTCACGCTCCTGGCCGAGCTGATGAAGACCAATCCGCCCTCCGCCGACGACGCGCCGGCGCTGGCGAACTTCGCCCGCATCGGGCTGGTGCCGGGCCAGGACTTCGACGCCAGCAAGCTGGACGCCGACTTCGCCGACCGCATCCCCGAGGTCGCCTTCGACCGGATCATGCTGCAGTTCAAGATCAACGACGCCGTCAAGCACATCAACGGCTGGAACTTCACCACCAAGACCGGCCTCTACGGCACCGACTACCTGATGCGGGCGCTGGTCACGGCGATCGGGCTGGGCGCCAACCGGCCGCAGGACGCGGTCTACCCGACCTCGCTCAAGGACGCCAAGGGCGACGCCTATGACGGCGCCCAGCGCTACGTCATGCGCTTCCCGAAGGGGCAGCTGCCGCCGGTCAAGGGCTTCTGGTCGCTGACCATGTACGACGAGAACTACTTCTTCGTCGCCAACCCCCTGAACCGCTACTCGATCAGCGCGCGCCAGCAGCTCAAGTCCAACGCCGACGGCTCGGTCGACCTCCTGATCCAGCACGAGTCGCCGGGACCGGACAAGGAAGTCGAACTGGCTGCCCGCACCCGCCGGCAAGTTCGTCCTGATGCTGCGGATGTACTGGCCCAACGAGAACGATCCCTCGATCCTCGACGGCACCTGGAAGATCCCGGCGGTGACCAAGGTCGGCTGAGCCGTGATCGGCGGTCGACGTCGAGACGATCGTCTGGGCTAGCGCGGGATCGCCTGTACGCAGGCGCCGATGGGAAAGGACGCCGCCAGGGCTTCGCCAGGGAGCCTGGCGGCGCGTTGGGCATTGTTGCCGTGTCCGGTCCGCAGCGTGGCCAGGGCGACGGAACGACGATCTGCCGTGCTGCGTGCCGGCCCGCGCGTGCTAGACTGGGCGCGGGCTGCAACCGCAACTTGGGAGACGATCGATGCGTCGCACCTTGTCCCTTTCGCTCGTTGCCGCCGCCGGCATCCTGGCGACCCTCGCCACGAGCGCACAGGCGGCCCCGCCCTGCTTCCAGCAGGCGCGGGCGTTCGGAGACGCCGTGACCGCGATGGGCAATCTCGCCGGCACCATCGAAAATCCATCGCCCCAGGTCCGGCAGGCCACCGCCATGCGCAACCAGGGGATGGAAGCCTGTCTCGCCGGGCGGGTCCGCGAGGGCCGGGCCATGATCGAGCAGGCCATCGCCATGCTGAAGGGCTGAGCGGTGGGGCGCCGGGCGGCACCCTCGCAACGGCGGCGCACGCCCGGCGCAGTTTTCCGATAGTCGAGGCTTCCAGGCTCCACTACTGCACTGGCGCACGATATGCGGATCTCCAGACCAACAGCAGCAAACGGCGCTTTTCGCCGCGGGTGACGAACGAGTAGAAGCAATAAGGAACCGGGGGATCATGGGTGACGCGAGGCGGTGTCCCTCGCCGGCGCGCCTCATGCCGATCCCGGCGACGACGCAGCGGGGAAAGCAGATAATGTCCAGCCGGTGGCAACGAGATTCGGTCGGCGCTAAAGCGGCCGCGCTGTCGACGCTGCTGCTGTCGCTGATGGTTTTGAGCCATCCGGCCTGCGCGCAGGAAGCGGCACCCGCCGGCGCATCGCTCGCGGAGGAGACCAGGGCCGCTCCCTGGCAGCTCAACGTGGCGCCCTATGTCTGGGGGACGGCGCTCGATGGCGACGTCGGTGTCGGCAAGACCAGCGCCAAGGTCGACGCGAGCTTCAGCGACATTCTCGAGAACCTGAACGGCGCCTTGATGCTGAGCCTGGAGCTGCGCAAGGGGCGCTTCGGGCTCCTGTCGGACACCGTGTTCGCGCAGCTCGAGGACGACGGTGCCTCCGAGCGCGGTCGCGTCAAGATCAACGCCACGATGAACCAGGTGATCCAGAACCTCGCCGGCACGTTCCGCGTCGGCACCTGGGAGCTGGCCAACCTGGGCGCGGCCGGCCCGCTGGCGCTCACCTTGGATCCCTATGCCGGCATCCGCTACACCTATCTCGACACCGAGCTGAAGGGGAAGCTCGACCTGCCCGACCTGGGCATCGAAGCGCGGCGCACGGCCGAGGGGAGCGAGCACTGGGTCGATCCGATCATCGGCCTGCGCACCACCTGGACGCTCGGCGAGCATTGGAGTGCGGTGGTCGGCGGCGACGTCGGCGGCATCGACACCAGCGACCAGTACAGTGCCGAGGCCTGGGGCCTCGTCGGCTACCGCTTCGGGCTGTTCGGCGAGAACAACGCCAACGTCTTTGGCGGCTATCGGGTGCTGCACCAGAAGTACGAGACCGGCAGCGGCCGCAGCGAGTTCGACTGGGACATCACGATGCACGGCCCGATCGCGGGCCTCAAGATCACGTTCTGAACCGAGGGAGGGAGACGACGATGCGACAGATCGGAATCGCGTGCGCGGCCTTGGCCCTGCTGGCCGGCTGTGCCGAGTACAAGGCGGAGAACCCGGCGCTCGAGGCCCATCCGGGCATCCAGTCGCAGATCCAGGGCTTCTACGACGACAATGCCACCGAGGACGACTGGGTCTGCACCGAGGTCGACCTCGAGACCATCGACAAGAGCAAGGTCGTCTCCGAGAACGACCAGCAGCTGGTGATCGCGGTCACCTACTTCTTCACCTCGGACGACCTCAGCCCCGGTCGCGGCGGCAACCAGTGCCAGGGCTTCAACACGCGCTTCTTCACCTTCAACAAGGGTCCGGGCGGCCAGCTGAGCCTGGCGTCGATGTCCGGCCCGCAGCGGGGACAGCAGGGATGAACATCGATCGGCGGGCCGTGGCCCGCTTGGCGGCGCTGGGTGCCGTAGCGGCGCTCGCCGCCTGCACCCAGGGCTCGAGCGAGATCGTGACGGCCCGGCAGCTGCCGCGGCCGCAGGTGGTCGTGGTCGAGAACTTCGCGGTCTGGCCGGGCGAGGTCCAGCTCGACCCGGGCGTCAGCGGCACGATCGACGAGACGCTCGGCGGCAACAGCCTGCCGCCGCGCACCGCCAAGGAGCAGGAGGTCGGCCGTCAGGTCGCCGACGCGCTCGCGGACAAGCTCGTCGTGCAGATCCGCGATCTGGGCATGCGCGCCGAGCGCGGCGCCGGCCTCCCGCCGGGCGTGCGCACGGGCCTGCTCGTCACCGGCCAGTTCGTCAGCGTCGACGAGGGCAACCGCACCGAGCGGGTCGCGATCGGCCTGGGTGCTGGCCGCAGCGACGTGCGGGTCCGCGCGCAGGTGTTCGACGTGAGCCCCGCCGGGCGCAAGCTGGTGGACGAGATCGAGGTCGACGCGAAGAGCGGCCTCGCTCCGGGCATGGCCGAGACCATGGGTGTCGGTGCCCTCACCGGCCACCTCGTGGCCTCGACCCTGGTCAGCGGCGGCGTGCAGGTCGCCGACGAGTCGCTGGGCGCCACGGTGACGGCCGATTCCGACCGCGCCGCCCAGGGCATCGCCAAGCAGCTGGCCAGCTTCTTCGGCCAGCAGGGCTGGACGGACTGAGGTCGATGGGCACCCCGAACGCCAGGACCATGCTGCGTGCCGGGTGCGTCCTCGTGGTGGTGGCCGGCGGGCTCGCGCTCGCCGGCTGCAACCGCGAGCGGCCGCCGGAATACGTTCCCGGAGCCCCCCGGCTACCAGCCGCCGCCACCGCCACCGGCGGTCGAGCCCGTCAACGGCCCGCCCGCCAGTGCCGAGCGGATCACCATCGCGCGGGCCTGCGCCTCGGACATCGAGCGCTTCTGCTCCGGCGTGCCGCCGCGCCAGGGCATGATCAAGGAGTGCATGAAGTCGCACGTATCCGAGCTGTCGGCCGGCTGCTTCGACGCGGTCATGGGGGCGATCGCGGCCGAGCAGGCTCCGTGAGACGACCGGCGCCCGCTCAGGGCGCCGGTACTTCCTTGTAGTAGAGCCCGTTGGCGCCGTAGGCCGCGGTCAGCCACATGCCGCCGCACTGGTAGTAGTTGCCGCCGCTCACGGCCTGGTACTGGCAGTTCGGCGGGAGGGTCGCGTAGACCCCGCCGCCACCTGCCGCCACCCCGGCGGCATAGGCCTGCGCGCTGCTCGCCTCGGTCGCGGCCGCTTCGGTCGAGGCGCCGATCGCGGCCCCGGTCGCGAGCCCGACCGCGCCGGCCGCCGCGGCACCACCGCTCCAGCCGCCGCAGTTCTCGCAGCTGTTGCCGTAGTAGTTGACCGTCGCCGGCGGATGATAGCCGCCGTAGTAGCTGCCGCCATAGGCGTGCGGCGGGTAGGCGCCATAGGCACCGTTGGCGCCGTAGACCTGGGTCGGCTTGTCGTAGCCGCCGGTGGCCTCGGTGCCGTAGCGGTTGGTCGCGTTCCACGACCCGTCGCCGCCGGAGGCGGTGCCACCCTCGGCACCCTGGGCGTGCCAGGAGCCATCGCCGCCGGACGCGGTGCCGCCACGGTAGGTCTGGCCACTCCAGGAGCCGTCGCCGCCCGAGGCACTCCCGCCCCGATCGCCTTCGGCCTTCCAGGAGCCGTCGCCGCCGGAGGCACTGCCGCGCCAGTTCTGCGCCTGCCACGAGCCGCCACCGCCGGACGCGGAGCCGCCGCGGGCGCCCTGGCCGCTCCAGGAGCCGCCGCCGCCCGAGGCACTCCCGCCGTGGTAGCCTTGCGCACTCCAGGAGCCGCCGCCGCCGGATGCGGTGCCGTAGGCGCCGGCATGCATCCAGGCGTGGGCGGACATGGGGGATAGGGTCAGCGCGGCGGCGCCGACGAGGCTCAGCACGACGGGTCGCATCGCTGGCTCCTTCCTGGTTTCCGGCAGTGGATCGTCCGGCGTCAGCCGGGCTCCTTCTCCGAGGCCACCGCGCCCAGCAGCGTGTCGAAGCAGGGGGCCGACAGCTCGGTGATGTGTGCCTTGATGCAGGCCTTGATTCGGCCCTCGCCGGGCGGGACGCCGGCGCACAGGCGCTCGATGTCGCCGGCACAGGCGCGCGCGATGGTCCGCGCATCCTGGGCCGAGGCCGGGGTCACCGCCAGCAGCGTGGCCGTGCCGAGCAGCAGGGTCAAAATCTTCATCGTCCTCTCCTCACGTGTGCCGTCGCCCGTCCGTTCAGGGCGACGGGATCTGCTTGTAGTAGAGCCCGTTGGCACCATAGGCCGGCTGCAGCCACATGTTGCCGCACTGGAAATCGTTGGCCGTGCCGACCGCCCGGTATTGGCAGTTGGCCGGCAGCGTCGTGTAGACGCGGCCCGCAGGAGCCGCCGCCACCTCGCCGGCCGCCACGCCCGCGGCGTAGGCATTGTTGTTGCCGGCGACCACGCCCGCATCGTAGGCGGCGGCGTTGTTGGCGGATGCGACCGCCGCCTCGTCGGCGGTGCCGATGGCGGCGCCGGCCGCCAGCCCGACCGCACCGGCGGCCGCCACGGCCCCGGCACCCCAGCCGCCGCAATTGTTGCAGCTGTTGCCGTAGTAATCGACCGTCGTCGGCGGATGGTAGCCGGCATAGTAGGAGCCGCCATAGCGCGGCGCCCCGTAGCCGTAGGCCGTATTGCCGTACTGCGAGGTGGCGTGCCACTCGCCGTCATTGCCGTAGGCGCTGCCGCCATCGGCGCTGTGGGCCTGCCACGAGCCGTCGCCGCCGGAGGCCGAGCCGCCGGCATAGGTGTGCGCACTCCACGAGCCGTCACCACCGGAGGCCGTGCCATAGTCGTTCTTGGCCGACCAGGAGCCGTCGCCGCCCGAGGCGCTGCCGCCATAGCGGCCGCTGGCGTTCCAGGATCCGTCGCCGCCCGAAGCACTGCCGCGCCAGTTCTGGGCACTCCACGAGCCGCCGCCGCCTGAAGCGGTCCCGCCGTGCCAGCCTTGCGCCTGCCACGACCCGCCGCCGCCCGAGGCCTCGCCGTAGCGGCCGGCATGCATCCAGGCCGCGGCCGGCTGCGCCGTCGCGGTCAGCGCCGTCACGGCGGCGATACCGAACACCAGCTTGCGCATCGCTTGTGCCCTCCTCAGCCCGGCGGCGCGAACGGCACCTGCTTTGCCTTCAGCGCCTGCTGCGAGGCGAAGGTGCCGGCCGGCAGCTTGCGGTCGACCTTCCAGTTCGACAGCTCGGCGTCGTGGCGGAAATTGCCGCGCTCGTTGAAGTAGGTGGCGCGGATCCGCCGTGGCAGCCGGTCCTCCGCCCCGATCCAGATCTGCGCCTGGGTGGTGTCGTTGGCGATCACCACGATGTCGGTCTTGGTGTTCCCGACCACCTCGGACTGCCCCATGACGAAGGCCAGGCGCAGCTGGTCCGCAATCCCCGCCCACGGATCGGACACGATCACGTCGGTGAACGGGAAGTAGATGGCCGCGAAGTCATAGGCCGCCTTCAAGGTCGCGTCGATCGTGTCGGGCGCCTCGGCGACCGCGACCAGGTCGGCACCCGGCGTGTAGGCCATCACGGTCTTGCCGTCGTAGATGAAGTCGGACCGCGGCCCGTCGCCCAGGGTGTTGACCCGCAGCCGGTTCGGCCGCTCGAGCATCACCTCCGACTTCACCATGTAGGCCAGCGGCTGGCCGGTCCGTGCCGGGCTCTCATAGGTCGCGACCGAGGTGAAGCTCAGCGTCTTCGCCCCGGCGAGCTTGGCGCTCATGGCCTGCAACAGCTCGACCGCCTTGGGCTCCAGCTCGGGCTTGTCCGGCAGGAACACCACGGTCGCCGGCGGCCCTGCCGCCTGTGCGGACTGCGCCGGCGCCTTGTCGTCGTGCGCCGCGCAGCCCGACAGCGCCATGCCGAGCACGAGCAACCCGGTCCATCTCATCATCGGCCCGCATCCATTCTCGTCGGCGGCCGGTCCCGCCGCCGCGCGGCGAAACCTGCGCGAAGCCGGCCTTCGCGTCAATCAAATCGCGGTCGCATCATGACGCTCGATCCCGCGCTGCAAGTATCGGACAACGTTTTGCAGTTTTCCGATAGTCGACACCCGAGGCGTGATTCCTCGGGCCGATCCGTCTCCGCGCCGCCAGAATTTGACGGCCGTCAATTCGCGCTGACAGCCTCTGTGTCAATCTCGCCTGACACGGCAGGAGGCAACCGCGATGAAGATCGTCCTGATCCACCCGAACTACCATTCCGGCGGGGCGGAGATCGCGGGCAACTGGCCGCCGGCCTGGGTGGCCTACCTGACCGGTGCCCTGAAGAAGGCCGGCTTTGCCGACGTGACGTTCATCGACGCCATGACCAACCACATGGACGACGACGCGGTCCGCGCGCGCCTGGCCGAGCTGGAGCCCGACATCATCGGCGCCACCGCGATCACGCCCTCGATCTACAAGGCCGAGCGCGTGCTCGAGATCGCCAAGGAGGTGCATCCCTCGCGCCCTGACCATCCTGGGCGGCGTGCATGCCACCTTCATGTTCCAGCAGGTGCTGACCGAGGCGCCCTGGATCGACGCGATCGTCCGCGGCGAGGGCGAGGAGATCCTGATCGAGCTGGTCCGCGCGGTGGCCGCCGGGCGGCTGGTTCGAGCAGCGCGCCGCGATCAAGGGCCTGGCCTTCCGCGACGGCGAGAAGATCGTCGCCACCCCGGCCGCGCCCACGGTCAAGAACATCGACGCGATCGAGCCCGACTGGGGCATCCTGGAGTGGGACAAGTACAAGTACATCCCGCTCAACGCGCGGGTCGCGATCCCGAACATGGCGCGCGGCTGCCCGTTCACCTGCTCCTTCTGCTCGCAGTGGAAGTTCTGGCGCGACTACCGGATCCGCGATCCGAAGAAGGTGGTCGACGAGATCGAGAAGCTGGTCAACGAGCACGACGTCCGGTTCTTCATCCTCGCCGACGAGGAACCGACCATCAACCGCAAGAAGTTCGTCGAGTTCTGCGAGGAGCTGATCGCGCGCGGCCTGCCCGACAAGATCCAGTGGGGCATCAACACGCGCGTCACCGACATCCTGCGCGACGAGAAGCTCCTGCCGCTCTACCGCAAGGCCGGCCTGCTCCACGTCTCGCTGGGCACGGAGGCCGCGGCCCAGCTCAAGCTCGACCTGTTCAACAAGGAGACCACGGTCGCCCAGAACAAGAAGGCGATCCAGCTCCTGCGCGAGAACGGCATCGTGGTCGAGGCCCAGTTCATCGTCGGGCTCGAGAACGAGACCGCCGAGACGCTGGAAGAGACCTACCGCATGGCGATGGACTGGAAGCCGGACCTCGCCAACTGGTCGATGTACACGCCCTGGCCGTTCTCGGACCTGTTCCAGGAGCTGGGCGACAAGGTCGAGATCTTCGACTTCGAGAAGTACAATTTCGTCACCCCGATCATCAAGCCCGCGGCCATGGACCGGGCCGAGCTGCTCGACCGGGTGATGAACAACTACCGCCGCTTCTACATGTGGAAGGCCTTCTTCTCCTATCCCTGGCACGGCACCGGCGCGCGGCGGCGCTACCTGCTCGGCTGCCTCAAGGCGTTCCTGAAGTCCGGCTTCGAGCGCAAGTTCTACGATCTCGGCCGGGTCAACTACTGGGGCCCGCAGTCCAAGCGCGGCGTGGACTTCAAGTTCGACAAGGGTCGCACCATCGCGCCCGCCCAGATCGCCGACTGGGAGGCCAAGGCCGACCGCACCCGCAAGGCCAAGGAGCGCATGGCCGCGGTCAAGGCCTGCGGCGGCGGGACCGAGCAGATGGCCGAGGACGGCGACCAGATGGTGCACTGAGACCATGGCGGCGGCACACCCCATCGGGGTCATCGGCCCCAACGCGGTGATCCAGCTCGGCGAGGCGCTGCGCGCCATGCTCGGCGAGCAGCGCGCGGCCGGCCTCTACGCGCAGGCCGGCTGCGCCGCCTGGTTCGCCACCCCGCCCGACGCCATGGTCGACGAGCGGCGCACGGCCGCCCTCCACCAGGCCCTGCGCCGCGACCTGCCCGAGGAGGCACCCCGCATCCTGGCCGAGGCCGGCCGCCGCACCGGCGACTACATCCTGGCCCACCGCATCCCGAAGCCGGCGCAGTGGCTCCTGCGCCACGTCCCGGCCGGGCTCGCCGGTCCTTTGCTCCTCGACGCCATCACCCGCCACGCCTGGACCTTCGCCGGCACCGGCCGCTTCATGCGCAATGCGCGGTCATCCCTGCCTGGTCGAGATCGCCGGCAACCCGCTGGTCGCCGGCGAGCGGGCGGCGGCACCGGTCTGCGTCTGGCACGCGGCCGTGTTCCGCCGCCTGTTCCAGGCGCTGGTCCACCCGGCCGCCGAGGTCCGGGAGATCGCCTGCGGTGCCGCCGGCGCGCCGGCCTGCCGGTTCGAGATCGCCTGGCCGAACGGCCTCCGGCGCCCGGCCGCGGTCACCCCTCCAGCCGGCGGCGCAGCTCGGCCGGCCTGACGATCGTGATCCGGCGGTAGTCGAGGCGCACCAGCCCCTCGCCGGCCAGCCCGTGCAGGATCGAGCCCACGGCGTTGCGCGACAGGTTGGCCATGGCGGCCAGGTCCTCCTGGGTCACGTCGACCTCGGCCGGCGGCTCGTCGTCCGGCTGCGCCAGCCGGCGGCCGGCGAGGCGCAGCAGGACGGCGATGCATCTGGCTGCCGGCTGGCGGATCATCAGGTCGTCGGCCCCGCCGATGGCGAGGTCGACATGGCCGATGGTGATCAGCGCGAGCCAGCGCCAGGTCAGCGGATCGGCCGTGGCCAGGACGTGGATCGCGTCCAGCGGCCAATAGAGGGTGCAGGTCGACCGTGTGGCCGCCACGCCGACCCGGCGCGGCTGGCCGGTGACCGCCGCCGCCTCGCCGATCCAGAAGCCCGGGCGGGCGAAATGGGCGAAGTAGGGGCCGCGCTCGCCGGGGGCGATCAGGATGGCGAGGCCGCCGCTGACCAGCCCGTAGATCCCGCCCGGCGGGTCGCCGACATGGTAGAGCGGTGCCCCCGCCGCGAACGTCCGCAGCACACAGCGCGCCAGGACCTGCTCGCGGAAGGCCGGCGGCGCGTGCGTCAGCCAGCCGGCGCCGCGCAGGACCGACCGCGCCTCCTCGATCTGCGACATCGGCCGGCCCCCCGATTGCCCAACCCTGGGCAGTCTCGGCGCGCGAGGCGGCCTATACAACCCCGGTCAAGCGGGGGACGGCAATGCGGCCGACAAGAACGCGGCGGTCATCGGGATGGGTTGCGGCCCTGGCCCTGTGCTGGCTCTGGACGGGTGCTACGCACGCCGCCGAGGACGGCGCGGTGCTGCCGTTCCCGCCCACCCCCTCGGCCAGCGTGGCCGGCGAGACCCTGGCGGAGTCCACCCACGTCCGCCGGACCGAGCCGCGCCGCCTGCCCGCGGACGCGCCCAACATCCTGGTCATCCTGCTCGACGATGTCGGCTTCGGCCTGCCCGACACCTTCGGCGGCGAGATCCACACGCCGACCCTGACCCGCCTCGCGCAGCGAGGGCGTCAGCTACAATGCCTTCCACACCACCGCGATCTGCTCGCCGACCCGGGCGGCGCTGCTCACCGGCCGCAACCACCAGCGCGTGGGCTCGGGCACCATCGCCGAGCGGGCGGTGGACTGGGACGGCTATGTCGGCGTGATCCCGAAGAGCTCGGCCACGGTGGCCGAGGTGCTCAGGCAGTACGGCTACAGCACCGCCGCCTTCGGCAAGTGGCACAACACGCCGGCCACCGAGACCACCGCCATGGGCCCGTTCGACCGCTGGCCCACCGGCTACGGCTTCGAGCATTTCTACGGCTTCATGGCCGGCGAGACCTCGCAGTGGGAGCCGCGTCTCTTCCGGGACACCAGCCCGATCGAGCCGCCGCACGATCCGGCCTACCATCTGTCCGCGGACCTCGCCGACCAGGCGATCTCCTGGCTGCGCCAGCACCGCGCCTTCGCGCCCGACAAGCCGTTCTTCCTCTACTGGGCGCCCGGGGCCGCGCACGGGCCGCACCATGTCGCCAAGGCGTGGGCGGACAAGTATCGCGGCCGGTTCGACCGCGGCTGGGACGCCATGCGCGAGCGGGTGTTCGCCCGGCAGAAGGAGCGGGGCTGGATCCCGGCCGACACCGAGCTCACCGCGCGCGATCCCACCATGCCGGGCTGGGCCGACATCCCCGAGGGCCAGCGGGCCTTCCAGCTGCGGCTGATGGAGGTGTTCGCGGGCTTCGTCGAGCATGTCGACACCGAGGCCGGCCGGGTGATCGACGAGCTCGACCGCCAGGGCCTGCGCGAGAACACCCTGGTGTTCTACATCTTCGGCGACAACGGCTCGAGTGCCGAGGGCCAGAACGGTACCATCAGCGAGCTCCTGGCCCAGAACCAGATCCCCAGCACGATCGACCAGCACCTGGCCGCCCTGGAGCGGCTGGGCGGCCTCGAGGCGCTGGGCGGGCCCGAGGTCGACAACATGTACCATGCGGGCTGGGCCTGGGCCGGCGGCACGCCCTTCCACCACACCAAGCTGGTGGCCTCGCACTTCGGCGGCACCCGCAACCCGCTGGTCGTCTCCTGGCCGAAGGGGATCAGGCCCGACCCGACGCCGCGGCCGCAGTTCCACCACGTCAACGACATCGCCCCCACCATCTACGACGTGCTGCGGATCACCCCGCCCGAGATGGTCAACGGCATCCCACAGGACCCGATCGACGGCGTGAGCATGGCCTACAGCTTCGCCGATGCGGCCGCACCGGGGCAGAAGCACACGCAGTACTTCGAGAACAACGGCAGCCGGGCCATCTACCACGACGGCTGGATCGCCTCGGCCTTCGGCGTCCTGGTCCCCTGGCAGGCGGGCGGGTCGAACCTCGCCGCCTGGAGCCCCAAGACCGATCGCTGGGAACTGTACGATCTGACCCGCGACTTCTCCCAGGCCCACGATCTGGCGGCCCAGGAGCCCGCGAAGCTGGCCGAGCTGAAGGCGCTGTTCCTCGAGGAGGCCAGGGCCAACAAGGTGTTCCCGATCGGCGCCGGGCTGTGGCTGCGCCTGCATCCCGAGGACCGGATCAAGACGCCCTACACCAGCTGGCGGTTCGACGCCGCCACGACCCGCATGCCGGAGTTCACGGCACCCGGGCTGGGCCGCGAGAGCAACAAGGTCACGATCGAGGCGGTATTGCCCGAGAACGCGTCCGGCGTGCTCTATGCCCTGGGCGGCGCCAGCGGCGGGCTGTCGCTGTACTTGGACGACGGCCACCTCGTCTACGACTACAACATGATGGTCATCGAGCATTACGGCGCCCGCAGCGCAATCAAGGCTGGCGCCCGGCCGGCACGTGATCGAGGTCGACACCGTGATCGCCAAGCCGGGCGCTCCGGCCGAGGTGGTCCTGCGGGTCGACGGGCAGGAGGTGGCCCGCGCCACGGTCGCGCGCACGGTGCCGGCCGCGTTCACCGCCAGCGAGACCTTCGACGTCGGGGTCGACCTCGGCTCGCCCGTGTCCCAGGCCTACTTCGACCGGCGCCCGTTCCGGTTTCCGGGCACCATCGAGCGGGTCGACGTGACGCTGACACTGATGGCCGCCCCAGCGGCGCAGGAGCAGACACGATGCGCATTGCAGCCTGGATCGCCATGGCCCTGGTGGCCGCGACGACGCTCGTCGCGACCGGCGTTCGCCGACGGGCCGATCGCCAAGGCCAAGAACGCGGTCGATCCCGAACTGCACCCCGGCCAAGGCCGCCAAGGGTGCGGCCATGAAGGCCACCGTCGGCGTCGGCAACCGCTGTGGCGTCGCCGAGACGGCGCGTGACACGGCCGGCGTCGACGGCAAGAAGGACAAGATCGCGGGCGACGGCGAGAAGAAGCGACGCCGCCCAGAAGGCTGCTCAAGCCGAACGGCGGCAGCTGACGCCGGGGACCGGCCAGGGGGAGGAACGGCCATGCGGATCGCGGCGATGGCCGGGGCGCTCGTGGCGCTGATCGCGGGCGCCGCGGTGGCGCAGGAGACCAGGCCCAACATCCTGGTGATCATGGGCGACGACATCGGCTGGACTGAACTCTGAGCTACAACAGCGGCGGACATCATGGGCTTCCAGACGCCCAACATCGACCGCATCGCCGCATGAGGGCCTGCGCTTCACCGTCTATCTACGGCGCAGCCCAGCCTGCACCGCCGGCCGGGCCGCCTTCATCACCGGCCAGATGCCGGTGCGCACCGGGCTGACCAAGGTCGGCATGCCCGGTGCGCCGATCGGGCCTGCGCCCGGAGGACATCACCCTGGCCGAGCTGCTGAAGACCATGGGCTACGCCACCGGCCAGTTCGGCAAGAACCATCTGGGCGACCTCGACGAGTACCTGCCGCACCGTGCACGGCTTCGACGAGTTCTTCGGCAACCTCTACCACCTCAACGCCGACGAGGATCTCGAAGACCCGGACCGATCCGACCGATCCCGCCTTCCGCAAGAAGTTCGACCCGCGCGGCGTGATCTGCGGGCACGGCCGATCCCGACGGCACGCAGACGGTCGAGGACACCGGCCCGCTCACCAAGAGCGGATGGAGACGGTTCGACGGCGAGATTCCTCGGCGCCACCGCTCGACTATCTCGACCGCCGGGCACGCGGACGAGCAAGCCGTTCTTCCTCTGGCACAACTCGACGCGCGATGCACGTACGTTCATCCATCTGCAGGACATGGGCCGGCGAGTCGCGGCCGGGATCAGGACGTCTACGGCGACGGCCTGCGCCGAGCACGACGCCGAGGTCGGCACGCTCCTGGGCAAGCTCGACGAACTCGGCCTCGCCGAGAACACCATCGTCATCTACACCACCGACAACGGCGCCTACTCAGTACATGTGGCCCGAAGGCGGCATCTCGCCGTTCCGCGGCGACAAGGGCACCACCTGGGAGGGCGGCGTACGGCGTGCCCTTCGTCATCCGCTGGCCAGGCGCGCCGGCAGCGCGCGTGAGCGCGGACGATCGTCGCCACACGGACCTGGTTCCCGACCCTGGCGGCCGCCGCCGGCGAGCCGGACGTCGTGGCGAAGCTGCAGCAGGGTGCGACCTCGGCGGCCGCGACTATCGGGTCCATCTCGACGGCTACGACCAGACCGGCGCTGTTCCGGGCAAGTCGGAGCGCTCGGCCGCGCAATGTCGTCTTCTACTATGACGAGACGGTGCTCACGGCGATCCGCTACGAGCAGTTCAAGATCACCTTCTCCGAGAAGGACGGCGACCGCTGGGACGAGCCCGCTGCTCAAGCCTGCGGCCGGCCGCGGATCATCAACCTGCTGCATGGACCCGTTCGAGCGCCAGACCGGCGACCTGAACCGGCAGATGAACGAGCACAAGGCCTGGGTGCTGACGCCGCTGGTGCGGCATCGTCGGCGGCGCATCTCGCGACCTTCAAGGACTTCCCGATCCGCCAGCTCGGCCTCAGCGCCGACTTCGGCAAGACGATCGAGGGGATGCAGTCGCAACTGCTCCGGGTGCAGCAGGCGAACTGAGAGGGGGAACGGCACATGCCGCCCAGAATGATCGCCGCCGCCCTCGCGGGCTGTTGCCTCGTCCTGCTCGCCATTGCGCAGGCGCAGGCAGCCGAGACGCGGCCCAACATCGTCTTCATCATGGCCGACGATCTGGGCAACGCCGACCTCGGGCTATCGCGGCGGCGAGGTCAAGACACCCAACATCGACGCGCTGGCACGGGAGGGCGTGCGGCTCGAATCCTTCTACGGCCAGCAGCTCTGCACCCCGGCGCGGGCCGCCCTGATGACCGGGCGCTACCCCATGCGCTACGGTCTGCAGTCGTTCGTGATCTTCCCGAGCCACACCTACGGGCTCGCCACCGACGAGCGGACCCTGCCGCAGGCCCTCAAGGAAGCCGGCTACGCCACCTGGATGGTCGGCAAATGGCATCTCGGCCATGCCGACCGCAAATACTGGCCACAGAATCGCGGCTTCGACCATTTCTACGGCAACGTGATGGGCGAGGTCGATTACTTCACCAGGGAGCGCGGCGGCGTTGTCGACTGGCAGCGCAACGGGACCTTCCTGAGGGAGGAGGGCTACTACACCGACCTGATCGGCGACGAGGCGGTGCGCCTGATCGAGCAGGCCGACCCGCAGCAGCCGTTCTTCCTCTACGTCGCATCCCTGGCGCCGCACGCGCCCTACCAGGCGACCGACGAGCTGACAGGCTCTCTATCCCGAGGTCCAGGACAAGAATCGCCGGGCCTACGTGGGCATGATCAGCGGGCTCGACCGGCAGATCGGACGGATCGTGGCGGCGTTGGACGCGAAGGGACTGCGCGACAACACGGTCATCCTGTTTGCCAGCGACAATGGTGGCGCCCTGAGCGGCATGTTCGCCAGCGGCTCGAAGAGTGCCGAGGAGCGGGACAGCCGAGGAGGGCGGCATCGAGCAGGGTGCGAAGGCGCCGGCCTCCAACGGTGACCTGCGCGGCGGCAAGGGCAGCCTCTACGAGGGCGGCGTGCGGGTGCCGGCTTTCGTCAGCTGGCCCGGCCGGCTGCAGCCACGCATCGTCGACGTCCCGCTGCACATGGTCGACGTCATGCCGACGCTGCTGGGCCTCGCCGGCGGCCAGGCCAGCCCCGACCACCCGTTCGACGGCCAGGACATGTGGCCGACCTTGGCCGACGGAGCGCCGTCCCCGAACGAGGACGTCCTGATCAACGTCGAGGCCTTCCGCGGTGCCGTGCGCAAGGGCGACTGGAAGCTGATCAAGGTGGCCCTGCTGCCCGGCAAGACCGAGCTGTTCGATCTGGCGAAGGATCCGGGCGAGACGACCGACGTCGCCGCGCAGCATCCCGAGATCGTCCGCCGACCTCGAGGCCCGCCTGCTGGCCTATGCGCGCGCGCAGAAGCTGAGCGAGTGGATCAAGGCCCAGCCTGCCTTCGTCGGCGCCCAGGGGCACACCGTGTTCGACCCCGACTTCGACATCGACGACGACGGACTGCCGCACGAAAAGCCGGCGCTACCCTAGGGCGGCGTGACGAAGCGGTAGTGCCGCTCCGAAGTGGCAGGAGCATCCGTCTCCCATGGGCCGCGATTCGGGGCGGGCCGGTCGCAAGCCGCACCCATTGCTGGCCGAAGGGTCAAATGCTGCTACGGCGACGGTGAGGCCATCGGCGTGGCGCTGGCCATCGCCGGCGAATTCTCGCGGGCGACATCGGCAGTACGGGTCTCGCGGTGCTCGACGTCACGCTGGCGCGAGGGCAAGAGCGGGCCGCTGCGTGACAGGTCCCAGATTGCGTACCCAAGCGGGATGCACAGCAGCGCCATGGCGAACAGAAGGCCCATTGTCCTACTCCACCCGGAGGCATCCTTCGCCCCGGCGCAGAGCAAACATCCGGCCTGCTGCGTCGTTCCGAGGCGAAGCGCGTTCGAGGGTAGACGCAGCAAGGCGGATGCCGCCTCTTCTGCGGGAGCCGGTCGCGACGGTAGCGCCGTGGCTAGACCGCGACCGCGTGCCGGCGCTGGCCGCCCTCGGGCGCGAGGTGCTGGTCGAACAGCGAGGCGACGACGCGCAGCGCCGCCCGGCCCGCCTCCGGGACGGTGAGCAGGGAGCCGTCGATCCGCGCCAGCCCGTCCTCGACGAATTGGCCGCAGCGCGCGAGCTCGGGCGCGAAATGGTCGGGTGCGTAGCCGTGGGCCCGGGCCACCGCGTCGAGGTCGACGGCGAGGTCGCACATCAGGCGCTCGATCACCGCCCGGCGCAGGCGATCCTCGCCGGCGAGCGCGTAGCCGCGCGCCACCGGCAGATGGCCCTCGGTCACCGCCCGGCTGTAGGCGCCGGTCTCGGTGATGTTCTGGACGTAGCCCTGGGGCAGGGCCGAGATCGAGGTGGCGCCCAGCCCGATCAGGGCATCCGCCCCGTCGACCGTGTAGCCCTGGAAGTTGCGCGCGAGCGTGCCGGCGCGCGCGGCCACGGCCATGGCGTCGTCCGGCAAGGCGAAATGATCGAGCCCGATCCGCTCGTAGCCATGCTCGACCAGGAGGCGGGCCGCCGCCTCGGCCTGGGCGAAGCGCTCGGCGGCGCCGGGCAGGGCGGCTTCCGGCACCATGCGCTGGTTCTTGGCCATCCACGGCACGTGGGCGTAGCCGAACAGGGCCACGCGGTCCGGCCGCAGCCCGGCGGTCTGCGCCACGGTGCGCGCCAGGGTCTCCTCGGTCTGGAACGGCAGGCCGTACATCAGGTCGAAATTGATCGAGCCGATCCCGACCGCGCGCAGCCGCTCGACCGTGGCCCGCACGACGTCGTAGGGCTGGATGCGGTTGACCGCGGCCTGGACCTTGGGATCGAACTCCTGCACGCCCAGGGAGGCGCGGGTGGCCCCCATGGCCGCCAGCGCCGGTGCCGCCTCGGCGGCGAAGGTGCGCGGATCGAGCTCGAACGCCACCTCGGCGTCCGCGGCCAGCGCGAAGGCGGCGCGCAACTCGGTCATCAGCGCTGGCCAGCGCGTCCAGCGGCATCGAGGTCGGCGTGCCGCCACCCCAGTGGACGCTGGCGACCGCCATCCGGCCCGGCAGCCGCCCCGCCACCAGAGCGATCTCGCGCGCAGCACCTCGCCATAGGCCCGCACCGGATCCTCGCGCGCCGCCAGCTTCATGTTGCAGGCGCAGTACCAGCAGACCTTCTTGCAGAACGGCACGTGCAGGTAGAGCGAGAGCGTGTCGCGCCGGCGTCAGTTCGCGTCCAGCCAGTCGCCGTAGCGCTCCGCGTCGACCTCGGGCGCCGAAGCGCGGTGCCGGCGGATAGCTGGTGTAGCGCGGGACGCGCAGCTCGGCATAGTGGGCGATGGTCGCGTGCATGGCGCGAAGCCTAGCGCGGCCCGGGCCGCGACCTTGACCATGATCAATTTCGGCGCGGACCGGCGCGGCTCATTCCGCGCTGCGCTAGCCCGCCGCCGCGGCCAGCGCCTGCGGGATTGGCCACGGTGACGTGGCGACCGGAGAACCGGGCCAGGCCCTCCTCCTCCAGCCTGCCGATGATGCGCGACAGGGTCTCGTGGCGCACGCCGATCATCGAGGCGAGGTCGCGTCGCGAGAGCGGCAGGTCGATCCGGCACACGCCGTCCGCCGCCATGGTCCGCCGTGACGCTGCAGCAGTTCCTGCAGCAGCTGCAGCAGCCGGTCGCGGTTGGACAGCGTGGCCGTGCGGAAGATCGTGTCCTGCGCCTGCTCGACCTCGGCGGTCGAGCGCCGCAGCAACTCACGGGTGAGCTCCGGGTTCTTGTCCATCACCTCGCCGACGACGGCCCCGTCGATGACGCACACCGTGGCCGGGCTGACCGCCTCGGCACTGGTGCGGTGCGTGCCACCGTTCAGGAACGAGCGATAACCGACGAGATCGCTGGCGTAGTTCAGGCCGAGCAGCACCGAGTTGCCGTCGGCGTCGAGCCGCCGCTCGGCGATCGTCCCCGCCTTGACGCAGTAGACGCAGCGGTCGTCCTCGCCTTGCGCGAACACCGTGTCGCCCGGCTCGTAGCGCCGGGTCCGCCGCGCACGGTTGACCCGCTCCAGATCCTCCTCGCTCAGCACCTGCCAGCTGCTCGGTCACGGCAGGTGCAGGCGAGGCATCCGTCAGGGCCGGTTCGTTCCGAAGGTGGCGCCATGACGTCCGCTTCCTGCCGGAATCGCAGCTCGATCGTCAAGTCGGCCTAACGCTAAGGAGAATTTGACGATCGTCAATACCCGAGCATCTCTACGCAGTTCGCAGAAGTCCGTTGCAGGCGAGCACCGCCGTGCTTGCCGGGTGAGAGACCGTACCTATCGGTTGGGCTTGTTGTTCGCGCACCAAATCAGAGACGCCGTTGATGCGTGAGCCGGGCTAAATCGCCGGCGTCGGCCTCGCAAACGACCTACCCGCGGTTGCGAAGCCGAGGCCGGAACAGAGGTCGAGGAGTTGACATGGGCAGCCTTGGTGGTGGAGCATCGTGGGCCGTGCCGGCCGCCAGGCGCAGCGTCTTGGGCGGCTGCGCGGCCGGCCTGATGCTACTCGGCCTGGGCTCCCGCGAGACGGCGGCAGCGCCGGCGATTGCGCTGCGCCCGCTGCGCAAGGACCCACCGCGGGCCCTGCGTATCCTCCGTGTCCCGGAGAGCTACCTGACGGTTGCGGCAGCACTGGCCGATGCGCGCCCTGGTGATCACGTGACGCTGCGCGCCGGGGTCTACGATGCCGATCAGGTCTGGGTAGGGCCGAATGTTGGCGCCGCTGACCGCCATGTCGTGGTCAGGGCCCGCACCCGGAACCAAGCGGTGCTCACCGGCCGCGTGACCATTGCCACGCCGGGGATCTCGCTGCATGGTCTTAGGACCAGATTTCGTCTCTGCCTCGGATGGTACCGTCAACGACGAGTATTCGGTCCGGATCCAAGCCAGCCGAACATATCTGACACGTTGCCGCCTTCGAGTCGCTCGGCGCCGTTCGCGTCTATGCGGGCGTGCCCGAGTATCGGGACATCGTCATCGCCTACAACGACTTCGTCACGTCCGATCCCTATCGGTACCGGGACAGTCAGCTATACATCGGTGATGTCGTCGCTGCCTCGGCTGGCCCCATCGAACTCGACATCGCCTACATCCGCTTCGTTGATACTGCCCCGCACAGGCTGAACCTGCCCAATGGCGACCCGGCGCCGAGGAACGAGCGGTTCGTGATCCACATGGGAAACAGCAAGCCCGGTGACAACCCGACCGGCGTCAACCTGTCCATTCGCATTCACCATAACGTCATCTCGGGGCATCGGCCGCACGCCATATACATCGAGCGGCACGTCTACATCGGGTTCAACTATGTCGTGACCGAGGATCGAGCCACGGACTTCCCGACAGCTCGGCTTTCGCCATGGCGGCGGGTCATTCGGACAGGGCGGGATCATCGAGGGCAACTATGCCAACGGCAACGGCGTCAATGTGAACGACACGGGCGCGCGGGTTCTTGGCAACAATCTGCCCAATGGCGCGGTGCGGCTGCATTGCGGTGTCGGCACCTGGGAACCAGCGGTGGGCAAGTACATCAATCTCTATCAGCCGCGAGCGATTGCGTTCTCGCCGGCAACGTCGCCCGCTATCGTGTCGGCTATACACTTCCGCCGCCGCAGGGCAGGCTGCTGCTGGATAGCCAGGGCAGACGCGTCCGCAACATCCGCATTCACATGGCTGCCCGGGGTGTAGCCGGTGATGTCCGGCTGGAGCCCAGTCTGCCCGTCGCAACCGTCGAGCACACGACAGGATCCTTGGACACACCCTACGAGGCTAGCAGCATTCTGATCGACCCGCACACCGACGGCGGCTACACATTCCCTCAAGCGGTTGGCGCAGAACTCCTCAAGCGGGTCGGTGCGGACGCGCCGTAGCGTGCGCCGCCTGATGGCAGGATGCCTGGATCTCAAGGCGATCCTGCTAGACAGAGGAAATCTGGATAATCGAGCGGCAGGCGGCCTTCATGTCCATTCGTCCGGTCAAGCGCATCGTCCAGTCCCAGCCCACCATGGAGGGTGCGGGCGTCCGGCTTGCGCCGTGCCTTCGGCTTCGGCGATCCCACCGAGCACGACCCGTTCCTGATGCTCGACGACTTCCGCAACGACCGGCCCGAGGACTACGAGGCGGGCTTCCCCTGGCACCCGCACCGCGGCATCGAGACCATCACCTACGTGCTGGCCGGCACGGTCGACCACGCCGACAGCCTGGGCAACCGGGGCTCCCTGGGTGCCGGCGACGTGCAGTGGATGACCGCCGGCCGCGGCATCCTGCACCAGGAGATGCCGCACGGCGACCCGGTCGGCCGGATGCACGGCTTCCAGCTCTGGGCCAACCTGCCCGCGTCCCTCAAGATGACCGCTCCGCGCTACCAGGACGTGCCGGGTGCCGAGATCCCCGAGGTGGTCGACGACGACGGCACGGTGGTGCGGATCATCTGCGGCGAGTTCTGGGGCAGGCGCGGCCCCGTCGACGGCATCGCCGCCGACCCGCGCTACCTCGACGTCTCGGTCCCGCCCGGCAGGCGCAAGACGCTGCAGGTCGAGACCGAGCGCAGCGCCTTCGCCTACGTCTTCGCCGGCTCGGGCACCTTCGCCGACGCCTCGGACCCGCACGGGGTCCTGACCGAGAAGGAGATCGAGGGCCACGAGATCCTCGATCCGCGAGCGCACCGGCAACCGCTCCCTGGTCCTGTTCGACCGCGGCGACGAGGTAACCGTCCAGGCCGGCGAGGAGGGCATCCGCTTCCTCCTGGTCTCCGGCAAGCCGATCCGCGAGCCCGTCGCCTGGTACGGCCCGATCGTCATGAACACCCAGGCCGAGATCCAGCAGGCCGTGCGCGAGCTGCAGAGCGGGACGTTCATCCGCCCGAGCTGAGCGGCGACTTTATGCTCGGGCGGTCAGAACACCACGGTCCAGCCCTCGGCTGAGGCCTGCTCCTTGGTGTAGGCGACGCCATCGACCTTGAGTCCGGCTGGCGTCGACCAGGGTGATCATCCCGCCCTTGTTGCCGAGCGCCAGCGGCGGCGCGATCGGGACCACGCGCGTCGCACCCGCGTTCGATCCGGCCTGCCGAGCGTCTGCGCGCGTCTCGGCGTGTCGATCAGCTGCCAGCCGGTAAGATCGATCGCATCCGGCGTCGCGTTGAGCAGCGTGACGGTCTCGGCCTCGGGCGCCGGCCCGATCGGATTGACCAAGGCGGCCACGATCCGCACCCGGAAGTCGGGCTCGCTCGGATGCGGCGCCGGTCCTGGGCCCGGGGTCGGCCCGGGCAGGGTGTGGCCGGTCGTCGTCGTCCGTGTGCCAAGCCTGGGACTGGAAGGCGAGGAAGATGGCGACCCATTGGTCGGTCGCCGGGAAGCGCAGGATCAGCCCGCCATCCTGCCATACGCCGTCGTCGCCGGCTGTGGCCGGGATCGTTGCCCTGGTTCATGTGGATGTCGTGGATGCCGTTGCCCGGCTCGAAGTGGAAGATCTTGTCGGGATTGCCGGGCTCCGGCCCCCAGCGCTCGCCGAAGGCATAGACGACGCGCGTCGGGCTTCGCGCACGGCCCGGTCGACGATAGTGCGCCAGCCGATCGCTCAGGTCGTTGTCGTCGCCGGGCAGGCTCGGCGGCAGCAGGCGCATGTCCAGCCGGTTGAACAGATTGCCGCGGATGATAGTCGAGCGCGGCTGCGTCCGGCTGCTTCGGCAGAGGCGTGAAGCCCTCGGCTCGAGGGCCGGCAGCTTCTGCGTGAGCGGGATGCCGGAAATCCTCGATCGACGAGGAACAGGAGGTCCGAGCGGGCTCGAGCTGCGAGCATCACGTTGACGGCGAGCCGGTAGTCGGTCCCGGCGGCGGCCACCTGCACCTGGTAGTGCGGCGTGTCGAGATCGTCTTCGCGTCGGGCGGCGACGGCTCGCCCCTTCAGAACGCCATAGCGGCTCAGGCCCACGACCATCTCCCTCGCTGACGCAATGCCTCGCACGGAGATCATCCGCCTCTCGCGGCAAAGCTACCCAAGATGATGGACCGCCCTGAAGCGCCTTGGCTGTGGGATTAAGCACAAGGGAACCGCCCTCGCGCTGATCAGAACCCGATCGCCTTGACGTCCTTGCGCTCGGTCGGATTCCGCGACGTCGCCGCCTCGCACTCGACGGGTCGACCGCGCGCCGCCGAACCTTCGACGCGGCGGGGGAAGGGCAGGGCCGTCGTGGCAGAGAGTCCGCAAAAAATCGTCGACGCCTTGCGCTGAGCAATTGTACGGGACAGGTGCCATCCGCAGTCAGGCAGAACTATCCGCGCCGTATCGGGTTCGCGCTGCTCACCAGCGCCTGCGACAGCGAGCGCAGCAGCGCGCCCGGATCGGCGCACAGGCCGAGGTCGTTGCCGGCCCGCGACGAGGCGAGCTGCCAGGCCTTGCGCACGTCCTGACGCAACGCGGCGTGCGATCCGCCCTGGAGGGGTGCTTCCGTGTGCTGCTCGCGGAAATACTCCCACGCGTCGACCTCGCGGCCGTCGGGCAGGACGCAGACGCCGGCCTCGCCGGTCGCGGTGGTGCGGGTCTCGTGCCGACCGCCCTGTTCGACGCAGTAGACCGCCGCCGGATTGGCGAGGCCGATGGCTGCCGTCGTCGCCGCGGCCGGCTGCACCCGGCCCTCGAGCACGGTGCCCCAGACCGCGATGTCCTTGAGCGCCATGGGCTCGACCGCGTAGGGGCTTTCCTCCAGGACGGTGAAGTTCGCGTACTTGCCCGGCGTGATCGAGCCGACCTCGTTCTCGAGCCGGATCGAGTAGGCGGCGTCGATGGTCACCGCCTTCAGCGCCGTGTCGAGATCGACCTTCTGGTCCTCGCCCATCACCTCGCCCTCGGCGGTGAGCCGGTTGACCGCCGACCAGACCAGCTGCAGGGGCTTTGCCGGCGCCATCGGCATGTCGGAGTGGAACGAGATCGACATGCCCGCGCGCTTGGGCGTCGCCGAGCGGGACCATGCGCTGGGCGCGCTCGGCGTCCGATGCCGACCTGCGCGTAGCGCCCCGACAGCGCCGTGACATAGTAGGGATTGGCGCTCACGATCGCTCCCAGCCGCCCGGCGCGCGCCACCTGCTCGGCCGTGGCGAAGCCGAAATGGACGATGACCGTGCGATGATCGAACCGCGGCCTGCGGCGCTGCGCCTGTTCGAGATTGTCGAGCAGGACGTCCATGCCGGCGTCGCCGTTGTTGTGGACGTGGATCTGGTAGTCGGCGTCCCAGTAGGACTGGAAGGCGTAGCCGAACACGTCGGGGTCCATGATCCAGGCACCCTGGTGCCCGTCCGTGTAGCCGTCCTTCATCTGCATGAGCTGGCTGTAGATCGCACCGTCGGTGAGCAGCTTGATCTGCTGCGGCAGGAACCGGGTGCGCCCCATGCCCCATCCGAGGATGGCGCGGGTTTCCGCGATCATGCGTTCCGGGTCGCCGGGGTAGAGCGCGGCGAACGACTTCCCGTCCGGAATGAAGTAGTGGTTGAACGGCGTCGCGTCGTCCGAATAGACGGCGTTGATGGCGTCCTGCAGCGGCCTGGACAGGAACCCGCCGGGCTCGCACGCGGTGGTGATGCCCTGGCGCCGGTAGTAGGTCTCGCTGAACTCCAGCCCGCGCCGCAGCCGGTCGGCGGTGGCCATGGCCGGCGCGATCCGCTCCAGCACCTTGAGCGTGCCCTGCTCGAAGAAGTGGCCCTTGGCGAAGTCCGCCTGGCCGGCCTGACTCGGGGGTGAAGGTCGCCATGAACGCCTCGTCGACGCCGAAGCGCGCCATGACCCGGCTGTTGAGAAAGACCTCGTGCTGCGAGCGGTGCCAGACGATGACCGGGAAGTCGGGCGCCAGTTCGTCCAGCAGCGTTCGCGACATCGGCCCGTGGAAGTAGTGGTGGTAGCCCCAGGTCAGGAACACCTCCTCCTTGTCCCGGTGCGCCGCCAGCGCCGCCTTCAGCCGCGCCATGTAGCCGTCCGGATCGCGCACGGCGGGGGAGAACCCGGCGACCGTGTCCCAGTCCTCGATCGCGATCACTTCGGCCACGACCATGAGCCCGGTCAGCACCGGATGGACGTGCTGCTCGACGAACCCGGCGATCAGGACCTTGTCCTGGAAGGTCTCATCGACCCGAAAGCGCTGTGTCCCCGCCATCGCCTCGAGCTCGGCCCGGCTGCCCACCGCCGCGATTCGCCCGCCCACCACCGCCACCGCCTCGGCCCGCGGCCGGGCGGGGTCCATGGTGATGATCTCCCGCGCGATGAAGATCGTGGCCTCCGGCAGGGGCTGCAGGTCGCCGATGACGTCCTGCAGTGCCACACCGTCGGCCGCTAAGACCGGGCGCGAGCCGGACGCGGCCAGGGCGGCGAGAAGCACCGTGCGGCGGTCTAGCGGCATGACGATTCCCCTGCGGAGTTTCTACGTTGAGGGCGACTTTAGGCGAGCGACGCAAATGCGTCACGCTTCGCCGTGGGAACGCTACCGCCCGACCGTCCTCGCGCTGGCCCAATCCGCCGCAAGGGAATCGGCCGGCGTTAGGAGCCCATGGTCGCGACCGCGACGGCGATCTTGCAGCCGGTCACGTACTCGTCGAGCTCGACATACTCCTTGACCGTGTGGACCTCGCGCTGGCCGGCGCCGATGGTGACGGTGGGGATGCCATGCCGGTCGAGCCAGTTGGCGTCCAGCCCGCCCGGCGAGAACACGAGGTCCGGCGTGATCCCGAGCGTCTCCAGCGCCTTCGCGGCCCGCTGCACCGCCGGCGCATCGGCGGCGAGGTTGAACGGCGGGTACGCCTTGACGTGGGTGTAGCTGACCTCGGCCATCGCTCCGTCCGCGGCCGTTACCGCCTGCCGTGCTTCCTCGAACGCGCGACCGAAGGCTTGGGCGATCTCGCCCGCGAAGGTGAGCTCCGCGCTGCGGGCCTCGCCCCGCAGGAAGGCGTAGTCGGTCACGACGTTGGTGGCGTCGCCGGCTGCCTTGCCGTCCTGGCCGCCGAAGATGCCGACGTTCGAGGTACCCTTGCCGTGGTCCTTCTCCACCTTGCCGAACCAGCCGTCGCGCCGCGCGTTGGCGAGGCCCAAGGCACCCACCAGCGTCGCCGAGATGCCCTTCTCCGGAGCCAGCCCGGCATGCGCGGCCCGGCCCCTGATCTCCACCTCCCAGTTCTCCTGGCCGACGGCACCGGTGATCAGACAAGCCGGCAGGCCGCCGTCCACGTTGACGCACATGACCGGTCCGCCGAGGTCCTGCGGATCGAGCTCGCGCGCCCCGTGCAGTCCGCTCTCCTCGCGCACGGTGAACAGCAGCGTGATCTTCGGGTGCGGCAGCCCGTGCCTGACGAGCGTCTCGGCCAGCGTGACCAGCACGCCGCAGCCGGTACGGTTGTCGCCGCCCAGTGCGGTGGTGCCGTCCGACACGACGCGCCGGCCCTCCACCTTCGGCTTGGCGCCACGGCACAGCGGCACGGTGTCCAGGTGGGTGGAGAACAGGAGATGCGGCCCCTCCGCCGTGGCCGGCAGATCCACGATGAGGTTGCCGGTCTGGGTCGGCAGGGGGATGCGCGTGTGCACGTCGTCGAAGCGGATGGCGTCCCTCGGCACGCCGACGCTCACGAGCTCGTCGATCACCGCCTCGGCGATCGCCTTCTCCTCCCCGGTCACGCCGTCGACCGCGAGAAAGCGCAGGAGGCGGGCCTCGGCGGCCCCAGCGTCGACCTTGTCGGCGGCGGATGTCATGGCGTTCTCCCTGTTGCCCGATGCGATGCGCCGACCGTCGGTCGGCGCTGGTGAAAGTGAGTGGATTCAGGCGCCGGACAATTCCCGACCTCCGGTCTGTCCATGATCTGCTGCCAGGCCTTCAGAACCCCACGGCCTGCCCGTCCTTGCGCGGGTCCGAGCCGCCGACATGGCCGCCCGGCACCCGCAGGATCGCCTGCGATCCGCCGAAGGCCGAGAACGCCCCTTCCGCCTCGACCAGGATCTCGTGCCCCAGGGCCGCCAGGGCCGCACGGGTCGTCGCCGGGAACGCCGGCTCGACGGCCACCCGCCGCCCGCCCAGCACGCGCCAGCGCGGCGCGTCCGCGGCGGCTTGCGGGTTCTGCCCGTAGGCCAGGATGCGCAAGGCCTGCTGGACATGGCCCTGCGCCTGCATCAGCCCGCCCATCAGCCCGAACGCCATCAGCGGCTCGCCCGCGGCTGTGGTCGCGAAGCCCGGGATGATCGTGTGGAACGGCCGCTTCCTCGGACCCACGACATTGGCGTGGCCCGGCCGCAGGACGAAGCCGGCACCCCGGTTCTGCAGGGAGATGCCCGTACCCGGCACCACCACGCCCGAGCCGAAGCCCATGTAGTTGGACTGGATGAAGGAGACCATCATCCCGTCCGCGTCGGCCGCGGCGAGGTAGACCGTGCCGCCGGGCCGGGGCGCGCCGTGGCCCGGGTCGCCGGCGGTGCCGCGGTCGATCAGGGCCGCGCGCCGGGCGAGGTAGCCGGGGTCGATCAGGGCCGCCGGCGGGTGGCGCATATGGTCCGGGTCGGCCACGTGCTCGGCGAGGTCGGCCATGGCGAGCTTGGTGGCCTCGATCGCCAGATGGAGCGTCGCCGGATCGTCGACCGGGCGGTCGCCCAGGCCGACCGCCTCGAGCATGCCCAGCGCCATCAGCGTCGCGATGCCCTGGCCGTTGGGCGGCAGCTCGTGGACGACCGCACCCGCGAACGGCACCGCCAGCGGCTCGACCCAGTCGGGCTCGTGCCCGCCCAGATCGTCCTCGCTCAAGGCCCCGCCCTGGGCCCGCGCATGCGCCGCCATCCGCAGGGCCAGCACGCCGCGGTAGAAGGCCTCGCCGGCCGTGTCGGCGATCAGCTCGAGGCTCGCCGCCTGCGCCTCGTTCCGGAACAGCTCGCCCGCCGCCGGCGGCCGGCCGCCCGGCAGGAACGCCTCGGCGAAGCCCGGCTGCCCGCCGTAGCGGTCGGGTGCCCAGCGCCACAGCTCGGCGATCCGCGGCGAGACCAGGAAGCCGTGCCGGGCATAGCGGATCGCGGGCTCGGCCAGCACCGGCAGCGGCAGCCGCCCGAAACGCCGCGCCAGCGCCACCCACGCCGAGACGGCACCCGGCACGGTCACGCTGTCCCAGCCCAGCTCGGGCATGGCGGCCGCACCCTTGAACCGCTCTTGCGTCCACGCCGCCGGCGAGCGGCCCGAGGCGTTGAGCCCGTGCAGCCGCGTGCCGTCCCACAGGATCGCGAACGCATCCGAGCCCAGCCCGTTGCCGGTGGGCTCGACCACGGTCAGCGCCATGGCGGCCGCGATCGCGGCATCGACCGCGTTGCCGCCCTTGGCCAGCATGGCGAGCCCCGCCTGGGCCGCCAGCGGCTGCGAGGTCGCCACCATGTTGGCCGCCAGCACCGGGGAGCGCTGCGACGGGTAGGGCAGGGCCGCGTCCATCCCGGGCCGTCAGCTCCGCGGCTGGGCGCGGCGCAGGCGGCGCACCGAGCGGTCGATCGCGTCGCGCCACGGCCGGAACGCCTGGGCCGCATCGAGCACCGCCATGCCCTGCGCGGTCATGGTGTCCGGGCTGCCGCCATGCAGGTCGAGCGGGGCCCGCACCGGCGCCTGCGGATCGGCCGCCAGGGCCAGGGCACCGGCCGAGCGGGTGAGCTCGGCCACCATGCGCACCGCATCGCCCTGCGGCAGCCCCTCGGCCCTGGCCTCGGCCGCGACCTCGCCCATCAGCGCGAACAGCCAGAGATGATAGCCCGCCAGTGCGGTGGCGGCGTTGAACGCCGCCTCGTCCTTGACCGGGAACACGAGCCCCACTTGCGCGAACAGCCGCTCCACCGCCTCGTCCGGCGGGCACACCGGCACCGCCCCGAGCCCGATCGCCGCCGCCGCACTGGGCATGGCGCGCACCACCGTCGCATTGGGTGCCAGCGCCCGCAGCCCGGCGAGGTCGACGTCGATCGCCACGCACACCAGCCGCTGCCCGGCCCGCCAGTGCAGGCAGCCGACCACGGTCGGCACGTCGCGCGGCGGCACCGCGACCACCACGATCCCGGCCCCGTCGACGACGGCCTGGTTGTCCGGCATCACCTGCCCGTCGAACCGCTGCGCCAGATCCGCAGCACGGATCGCGTTGCGCGGCGACAGCAGGATCGGCGCCGTGCAGCCGCCGTGCCGCAGGCCCTCGACGAGGAAGCCTGCGAGCCGTCCGACACCGACGATACCGATCGTGTCCATTGCCCGGCGAGGGTACCCGATCGTGGGCGCTGTCCACAATCGCCACCTGCGCCCGGAGGCGGCGCCTGGCGCTAGAAGGCGAGCTTGGCGCGCGCGCTGGCAAACAGGGCGATGTCGGTGTCGGCGAACTGCGTCACCGACGCGCCGCCCTCGACCCCCGCCGCGCACAGGGGAGCCTGCGCGCCGGTCACCGGCTCCGCCCAATCCCCGGCCGCAGTGCTCATGACGTGCGGGCACAGCGCCGTCGCGACCAGCGCCGCCTTTGCCCCTGACGTCACCTCAGTTCGGCGATCTCGCGGTTACCAGCGATGGCCTGCTGCAGCGAGAGGGCGACGCAGTTGGGCTCGTGAGGCAGTGCCGGGGCGAGGCGCGCGAGTGCGGGCGTGATCGGCCGGCCGAGCGTCGCGAGGTCATTCGCCACCGCGGCGCGGCGCATCAGGTCGGCGAAGGCGCGCTCGCCGGCGCCGCTCGGCTACAGCATGAGCATGCCCTTGCGAATCTCCGCGTCGTCGAGCGCGAACACCGTCGCACCCTCCTTGATGGTCTCGACAACCTTGACCGTATCGAGGGCGTCGGGATCGATTGCGGTCGGAACGGCGGAGAGGATGACGGTGTCCCCGAGCTTGGCCGGCTCTAGGGAAACCTCCTGGTCCGCCTCGAAGTGGTGCCAACGTCACGAGGTGGCCGGAAAGAAACGGGTTTGCGGTCTGTGCCTTCTCAACATCCAGAGTTGACCCCCAGCCCACGCTGGACACATCCCAAGCTCGTCCGGCCCACGCGAGGTTGACGCCAGTCCGTCGAACGGCACGACCGATCACTCCGGCGGCGGCAGCTTGCGAAGTTTGTCGACTCCATGCCATCTCGTGACTGCGCAATCGGCCAGCGAGCGGCGCGGGAACAAGAAGATCGATGGACGGCTTGTCGGCGTTGCAATGGCCCGTTGCGGGCTTGGCCGGCTTGGCGTGCGGCTTTCTGAACACGGTCGCCTCGTCGGGCTCCGTGGTGTCGCTGCCGATCTTGATGTGGGTCGGCTTGCCGCCCACCGAGGCGAACGCGACCAACCGGATCCCGGTCCTGATCGGCTGTGTCTCGGCGACGCTCGATCTGGCCCGGAAGAGGGCGATCCCCTGGGGTCTGGCACTGCGGACCGCGGTACCGGTGACCATCGGGGCTGCCATCGGCGCCGTACTCGCCGAGCTGCTGCCCGGCGACGATCTGGGCCTGCTGATCACCGGCGCCGTGCTCCTCGCGTTCTTCCTCATTCTCGCCAAGCTGAAACAACTGCTGGCCGAGAGACCCTGCCGGGAGAGCAGCTACGGCGCGCGGGAGTTCGCCCTGCTCCTCGCGATCGGCATCTGGATCGGCTTCATCGTTCTCGATGGCGCGACCTATCTCCTGCTGGCACTGGTCCTGGCCGTGCGGCTGTCGCTGCCGGAAGCGAACGCGATCAAGAACTTCCTGCTCGTGCCGACGAGCTTGGTCGCCATCGCCATCTTCGCGACGGACAACAGTATCGATTGGACACTCGGGCTGGTCATGGGTGCCGGCAGTATGGTGGGTGGACTGCTCGGCGCCAAGTTGTCACTCTCCAGGTATGCGCGGGACTGGATTTCCTTGTTCCTCACGCTCGTGATCGCCGTTGAACTGATCCACCTCTCGGTCCATTACTACCATCGCTTTATATCCTGATTTCGACGGTGCCACGGCCAATGCCGGTGCCACCTTGCCGTGCGTCTCGACCTTCAGCGGGCCAGCCGGCCTCGGCGCCGGGTTGACCTGGCGCTGCGGTGGGTTCCATCTCTGGGGGACACCGCCAGCGCGAGTTTGCCGCCATGCCGTTCGCCCCGCTCGCCCGCCCGCAGTCGCCGCTGCGCGACGCGATCACCGCCGCCTGGCGCGAGGACGAGCGGGCGGCCGTGCTGCGCCTGATCGAGGCGGCGCGGATGCCGCCGCGGCAGGTGGCCGCCGTCCAGGCGCTGGCCCGGCGGCTGGTCGAGGCGGTGCGCGGCAAGCGGACCGGGGCCTCGGGCGTCGACGCGCTGATGCAGGAGTTCTCGCTCTCCTCGCCAGGAGGGCATCGCCCTCATGTGCCTCGCCGAGGCGCTGCTGCGCGTGCCCGATTCCGCCACCGCCGACCGGCTGATCCGCGACAAGCTCAGCCGTGGCGACTGGCGCGCCCATCTCGGCCAGAGCCCGTCGCTGTTCGTCAACGCCGCCGCCTGGGGCCTCCTGATCACCGGCAAGCTGGTCTCGACCACCAGCGAGAAGAGCCTGGCCACGGCACTGACCCGCCTGATCGCGCGCAGCGGCGAGCCCGTGATCCGGACGGCGGTCGACCTCGCCATGCGCCTGCTCGGGCCGCCAGTTCGTCACCGGCGAGACGATCGAGGACGCGCTCAAGAGTGCCACCGCCCGCGAGGCGCGCGGCTACCGCTTCTCCTACGACATGCTGGGCGAGGCCGCGACCACCGCCGCACGACGCCGCCCGCTACCTCGCGTCCTACGAGCACGCGATCCACGCCATCGGCAGGGCGGCCGCGGGCAGGGGCATCCACGCCGGCCCCGGCATCTCGGTCAAGCTCTCGGCCCTGCACCCGCGCTATGCCCGTGCCCAGCACGCGCGCGTCATGGCCGAGCTCCTGCCGCGGCTGAAGTCCCTGCTCCTGCTCGCGAAGCACTACGACATCGGCTGCAACATCGACGCCGAGGAGGCCGACCGGCTCGAGCTCTCGCTCGACCTGATCGAGGCCGTGGCCCACGACCCCGATCTCGCCGGCTGGGACGGCATCGGCGTGGTCGTCCAGGCCTACCAGAAGCGCTGCCCCTACGTGCTCGACTGGCTGATCGACCTCGCCCGGCGCAGCGACCGCCGCTTCATGGTCCGCCTGGTCAAGGGCGCCTACTGGGACAGCGAGATCAAGAAGGCGCAAGTGGACGGCCAGTCCGGCTACCCGGTCTACACCCGCAAGGTGCACACCGACGTCGCCTACCTCGCCTGTGCCAAGAAGCTGCTCGCCGCCACCGACGCGGTCTACCCCCAGTTCGCCACCCACAACGCCTACACGCTGGCGGCCGTCCACGAGCTGGGCCGCGGCCTGGACTGGGAGTTCCAGTGCCTGCACGGCATGGGCGAGACCCTCTACGACGAGGTCGTCCGCGAGGACACGCTGGACCGCCCCTGCCGCGTCTACGCGCCGGTCGGCACCCACGAGACGCTGCTGGCCTACCTCGTCCGCCGCCTGCTCGAGAACGGTGCGAACTCCTCCTTCGTCAACCGCCTGGTCGACCCCGCGGTCTCGATCGACGAGCTGGTCCAGGACCAGGTGGCCCTGGCCGAGCGCCACGGCGGTGCCCCCTACGCCCGCATCCCGCTGCCCCGCGACCTCTACGCCCCCGAGCGCCCCAACGCGCGCGGCCTCGACCTCGCCAGCGAGCACGACCTCGCCTGGCTCGCGGCCGGCATGGCCGACGCCGCCGCGAAGGAATGGACGGCGGCCCCCATCGTCGCCGACCGCCCCTACGACCCCACCAACGGCTCGCCCGTCCGCAACCCGGCGAACCATGCCGACATGGTCGGCCTCGTCCGCGACGCCGCCCCGGACGAGGTCGCAGCCGCCCTGGACGCCGCCGAGCACGCCGCCCCAGCCTGGGCCGCCACCGACGTCGGCGAGCGCGCCGCCTGCCTCGAGCGCACCGCCGACCTGATGGAGGCGGAGCTCGCCGACGCTCATGGCGCTGGCCGTGCGCGAGGCCGGCAAGACGCTGCCCAACGCCCTGGCCGAGGTCCGCGAAGCCGTCGACTTCTGCCGCTACTACGCCGCCCGCATCCGGGCCGAGTTCGACCACCGCACCCACAAGGCCCTGGGGCCCGTGGTCTGCATCGCGCCCTGGAACTTCCCGCTCGCCATCTTCACCGGCGAGGTCGCGGCCGCCCTCGCCGCCGGCAACCCGGTCCTCGCCAAGCCCGCCGAGCAGACCCCGCTGATCGCGGCCCTGGCCGTCCGCCTGTTCCACCGCGCCGGCGTGCCGATGGACGTCCTCCAGCTCCTCCCCGGCGACGGGGCCACCGTCGGTGCGGCCCTGGTCGCCGACCCCCGCGTCCAGGGTGTCGTCTTCACCGGCTCCACCGAGGTGGCGCTGCTGATCAACCGCACCCTCGCCGCGCGCGGCGGCGACACGGTCCTGATCGCCGAGACCGGCGGCCAGAACGCCATGATCGTCGACAGCACCGCCCTGACCGAGCAGGTGGTCGGCGACGTGCTCGCCTCCGCCTTCGACAGCGCCGGCCAGCGCTGCTCGGCCCTGCGCATCCTCTACCTCCAGGAGGACGTGGCCGACCGCACCATCGCCATGCTGAAGGGTGCGATGGACGAGCTCGCCGTCGGCGACCCGACGCATCTCGCGACCGACGTCGGCCCGGTCATCGACGCCGAGGCGCAAAGCCAGCTCCAGGCCCACATCGACCGCATGAAGCGCTCGGCGAAATGGGTCCACCAGACGCCCGTCCCCGCGGGCGCCGCCGGCACCTTCGTCCCGCCGACCATGCTCGAGATCCGCGACCTTTCCGAGCTGAAGCGCGAGGTGTTCGGCCCCGTCCTCCACGTCCTGCGCTACCGGGAATCCGACCTGCCGCAGGTGATCGAGGCCATCAACGCCACCGGCTACGGCCTGACCCACGGCCTGCACACCCGCATCGACGAGAAGGTGGCCGAGGATCTCGCCGGCATCCGCTGCGGCAACCTCTACGTCAACCGCAACATCGTCGGTGCCGTGGTCGGCGTGCAGCCCTTCGGCGGCCACGGCCTCTCCGGCACCGGCCCCAAGGCGGGCGGCCCCCTCTACCTCCACCGCCTGTGCCGCACCGACCGCCCGCCCGAGCTCCACGGCGAGCCCGTCCCCGTCGCCTTCGACTCGCTGCGCGCCCTCGAGCAGGCGCTGCCCGAGCTCGCCGACCTCCCCCCCGAGCAGGCCCGCCGCCTGCTCACCCGCATCCGCCGCTACCGCGCCGAGTCCCCGCTCAACGTCAAGCTCCCGCTCCCCGGCCCCACCGGCGAGGACAACAGCTTGTGGTTCGAGCCCCGCGGCACGGTCGCCTGCCTCGCCCCCGCCCTCCAGCCGCTCCTGGAACAGCTCGCCGCCGCCTTCGCCACCCACAACCAGGCCCTGGTCCAGGACGACGACCTCGGCCGCCGCCTGGTCCGCACCATCGCCCACCCCGCCATCGCGTTCGCCGCCGACCCGCCCAACGCCGACATCGACGCGCTGCTCTTCGCCGGCCCCCCCGCCCAGGCCGACACCGTCCGCCGCACGCTCGCCGCCCGCGACGGCGCCATCCTGCCCCTGATCCAGGACCGCCCCGACGGCAGCTACGACCTGACCCGGCTGGTGGTGGAGAAGGTGGCCAGCATCAACACCACCGCGGCCGGCGGGAATGCGAGCCTGATGAGCCTGGCGGGGGAGTAGGCGGCTGCCTTGCGCCGCGGACCGACGGCCAATACATGTATAGCATCCAGCCCCGGAGTGCCGCCCATGCTCGCCGTTCGCTTGCCCGAGGAGATCGAGGCCCGGCTGACGGCACTGGCCGAGCGCACCGGCCGCAGCAAGAGCTTCTACGTCCGCGAGGCGGTGCGCGAGCATCTGGCCGACCTCGAGGACTACTACCTCGCCGTCCAGCGGCTGGAGGAGCGGCTGCCGACCGTCCCGCTCGAAGAGGTGGAGCGGCCGGCTTGGGCTGGCGGATTGAGTTCGAGCCGCGGGCGCTGAAGGAGCTCGAGGCCGCAGGATCGCCAGGTCCAGCGCCGGCTGCTGCGCGTTTCCTGCGCGACCGCGTGCGCCGCCTCTCGCCGACCCGCGCGAGCTCGGCGAGGCCCTGCGCGGCCCCGAGCTCGGCCGGCTGTGGAAGTACCGCGTCGGCGACTGGCGCCTCGTCTGCGAGATCCGCGATCGCCAGGTGACCGTCCTGGTCGATCCGCCTGGGCCATCGGCGTCGAGGTCTACGGCCGTTGAGGACGGCCGCCGCGAGCCGACCCGCCCGC
Source organism: uncultured Alphaproteobacteria bacterium (assembly GCA_963769465.1). Taxonomy (GTDB): domain Bacteria; phylum Pseudomonadota; class Alphaproteobacteria; order Geminicoccales; family Geminicoccaceae; genus Benzoatithermus. Next base: position 51,012 of record CAVYMA010000002.1, on the reverse strand, counting down.
GGCGGGTGGGAACGCGCGCCCGGTCACAAACACGCCGACACGGTTCATCGCGCCCCGCCGCGACCTACATCTCGGGTACCTTGGCACCGCCATGTCGAGACGTGTGACGTCCAACCCCAGGCGCATGGCCGGGCCGGCGCACCGGCCCGCCACGCTCGGAGAGGAGAGACCCCGATGACCCAGACCCCGCGGTCACGCCGCGCCCTGCTCCTGACCGGGGCCGCCGCTGCCGGCACGGCGCTGGCGACCGGCGCTGTCGGCCTCCTGCGGCCGGTGCGCGCGCAAGGCCTCGCCGCGACCCCGACCATGCGCGGCGGTGCCAACAACTACCGGCCCGGTGCCCCGATCGTCGAGCGCATCGGCGGCGGGGGTTTCTGGATGACCGGCACCGTGCGGCGCGCCGGCGACGGTGCCCCGCTCGCCGGCATCCGCATCCAGATCTGGGCGCACACCACCGAGGGCTACGAGCGCGACCCGCAGAGCCACGGCGCCACGCTCACCGACGCCGACGGCGTGTTCCGGCTGGAGATGCCGCAGATCGTGCCCGCCTTCGGCCAGCCGCACGGGCACCTCGCCTACGACGCCGAGTATGACGGCAACGGCTTCGAGACCGTGTTCCTCCGCCCCGTGATGCCGAGCGCGCGCGACACGAGCCTCAGCGCCCATTTCGTGCTGCAGCCGGCCTGACCGGGTGGCCTCGGCACGGGCGGTCCTGATCTGGGCGGCCCTCGCGGCCGCCCTCGCCGTGCCGGTCGCCGTCGCCGCGGCGAGCCCGCTGCTCGCCTGGCGCGACCCGGTCTACATCGCGGCCGGCTTCGCGGGCGTGCTGGCCATGGCGCTGCTCCTCCTCCAGCCGCTCCTGGCCGGCGGCTACCTGCCGGGCCTGCCCGCACGGCGCGGGCGCCGGCTGCACTTCTGGGTCGGGCTCGGGCTCGTCGCGGCGGTGGCGGTCCATGTCCTGGGCCTGTGGCTGACCAGCCCGCCGGACGTGGTCGACGCGCTCCTGTTCCGCTCGCCGACCCCGTTCTCCGCCTGGGGCGTGGTCGCGATGTGGGCGGTGTTCGCCGCCGCCCTGCTCGCCACGCTCCGCCGGCGGCTGCGCCTGCGGCCGCTGGTCTGGCGCCGCTGCCACACGACCCTCGCGGCCGTGACCGTCGTGGGCAGCGTGGTCCATGCGCTGCTGATCGAGGGCACGATGGGGCTGGTGTCGAAGACGGCGCTCTGCGCGCTGGTGCTGGCGGCGGCGGCGAAGGTCATGGCCGATCTGCAGCCATGGGCCATGATGGCGCGCCGAAGGGCCTGAGTGCCGCCCCTGGCCTCCTGAAGCGGGAACAGGGTTAGCGAGCGTTAATGGTACCTGGGGATGCCCCCCGATGAGGTTGGCGGGAAGTAGGATGGCTCGAGGCTCAGTGGCCAAGCTGGCTTCCCTGGCGCCGATGGACTACTCTAGGTGTTATGAAGGTCGCGAGGATCTGGCAGGCGTTGCTCGAAGGGAGCCGCGATGTCCGCATCACCGACCTGATCCGGCTCGCGAAAGCCTTCGGTTTCGAGCTGAGGCGGGTCTCCGGCAGCCACCATATCTTGGCTCACCCCTCCATGGTCGAACTGCTCAATCTGCAACCGGGACCTGACGGGAAGGCCAAACCGTACCAGATCAGGCAGCTGGTGGCCCTCGTCGAGCGCCACGGTCTGAAGTTGATGGACTGACCATGCACCATCGCTACCACATCAACCTGTTCTGGTCCGACGAGGACGGCTGCTGGATCGCAGATGTGCCGGACCTCACCTACTGCTCCGCCCACGGCCAGGATCCCGAAGCGGCGCTGGCGGAGGTGGAGACTGCAATTGCAGCGTGGCTGGCAGTCCAGGCCGAGGCCGGGCGACCCGCGCCGGAGCCGCGCTATCGGCCGGCGATCTATGCCGCGAGGGACGCGGCATGATGTTTGATCGTGGGCGTCCCCGGAATTACCCTGTGGTAATCGCGTAGGCTTCCTGCCGTGAGAGGTATCCTACAGCGGACCACATGACCGATGTCACAGAAGGCAACCGTAGTTTTTTCATCAGCTTCAACCATATCGACCGTAGCTGGGCGACTTGGATCGCCTGGGCGCTGGAGGAGAATGGTTACTCTGTCTTTTTCCAGGACTGGGATTTCCGCGGTAACTTTGTCGAGCACATGAATTGGGCGCATGCCGAGGCAGACCGTACCCTGGCGGTTCTTTCGGACAATTATTTCGGATCCGATTTCACGCTCGCCGAGTGGTCGGCACGGTTCGCGCAAGACCCTGCCGCGCGCGATGATCGGCTGGTGCCCGTCAAGGTTGGCCCACTCACGGCTGAGACGATAATTGCCTCAATGGTCTATGCGGACCTGACTGGCTGCGATGAGGCTGAGGCCCGCAGGCGCCTGCTCGGACGGGTCAAGAAGGCGGTCGACGCCAGCTATCGCGACAAGCCCACAGTCCAGCCCGGCTTCCCTGGCGTACCGGATCGCCAAGTGCTGGAGAGGCCGAGATTTCCACCGGCGGAGCGCCCTACCACTCGCAAACAAGTGGCTGCTCACATCATCAATCTACAGACGAGCGTGGCCGCAGAGAAGATAGACAACCAAACAACCTTGGCCACAACAAAGCAGGGCAACTACATTCTTACCTTTGGTTCTCCCAACGCAGGGAAGACCATCTTCATTACTTTTTGATTCGCTACCTCACGCAGGTTGGGCCGTTCAGAACCGAGCTATTAAACACGACTTATGACGATGTCTGTCATGCAATGCAAATAGTCACTAAATGGATGGCCGATTGGCAGGAGAGCCGCTTCCCGGATCCAACGCCCATTGGCGAAGAGGAAATTTGCGAGCTCACATTTAAAGTACAGCCACTTCAGTGGGCGCAGACATCGCTCACGTTCAGAATCCTTGAGTTCTCCGGAGAGCATTTGCATCACATCATACCGACATCTCGCCAAGTTCTTAAGCTTCCGCGCGTTCTTCATGATATTTTCAGTAATCAGAATAACAATCTTATAATAATTCTAATGCTAGATCCTGATAATACAGCAAATGATGCATTATTCTGGCATCTACTGCATTACATTGGTAACATGGACTCCAAGATAAAGGAACGAGCAAGTCTCGGTATCATAATTTCAAAGCCTGACGCAGCGCTGATTAAGTTGAGGCAACTGCACTACGGGTTTGCAGATGCAACCGAGTTGCATGGAGATTGTGCGCGGGCGTGCGTCGAAGCCTTAGCGCCCTCGACCTATCGTATTTGGTGGGCAGATGGCCAAGTTCCAGAAAAATAATCACATGCTTCCATATTGGTGACATTGAGGGTGGTAAATATCGGATAACTCGCCCTGACTATCGGTCAGTTGATCGCATCTTTTCATGGGTTTATTTTCAATTTACAGGGCGTAAGATTGTCCCTAGCCTTTGGCAACGTGTAATCCGCTGGATCGAATTTCAAAGAGCCATCAGATGAAGAAAAGGGGGTCTGGACCAATTTGAGGCTTCTCAACGTCGGGTGTGTACCCCACCCGCTGGTACGTCGCCATTCTTAGCAGCGTTCGCGTCTGCGGAAGAAGACGCTGTCATGTCGGTTCGCCCGACGTCAGCGCCAGGGAGTTCAGCCGCCGCACGAGGTGCTGCCTTCCGGTGGTCAGCCGTGCGCCCGAGCGCCCGCCCACGGCCGATCGACGGCCCTGGCCCGACGGCGTCGGCGGTGCGGCTGTCCGGGATTCCTGGTCGGGGAGGGTACGGGATGACCGCCGAGCAGTTCATCGCCGTCGTGCTGGTGGCCTGGGTCATGGTGCTGATCGTCGGCCTGCGCTGGCTGCGGCGCCTGGGGTAGCGCGCCGGCCCCGTCCCGTGCGGCGTCCGGCGCCGCCCCCGCGCCGCCCGCCCCGCGCACGCGTTACCGTCGCCGCCCGTCGCCATCCTCCCCCAGCCCGATCCCGCCCCGCCATCCTCCGCCCGCCGCCCACCCGACCCCGGCCACACCCGCCACCCCACCGGCAGCACCCGGCCTCCCGGGCCCGGCCACCCTCTTCCCTGCCTCGCCGTCCGCCCTCGCTTCGCTCGGGCTCCCGGCTCGCCGCGGCACCTGCTCCACCGTCCGGCAGATCTGCCCGAAGATCCTTACCCTCCCGTCAACGCCCCGCCTGCCACCGCGCTTGCATCCAGGACAAAATTCCTCTATACCGCTCCCATGTCCTTCGCCTTCCTGCCCGGCGCCGACCCCATGACCCCGCTCACCCTGGCGGTGCTGCTGGGTGCGACCCGCCGCCCGCGCCGGCGGCCGCACCCGAAGGACTGGCTGCGCCTCGCCAACCGCCTCGCCGGCGGCATCCCGCCCGCGGTGGCAGCATTGCCCGAGGGCGGGAGTGCCGAGCTGGTCGCCGCCATGCTGGCGCGCGAGGACTTCCGCGCCATCGTCGCCGAGACCAGGGAGATGCTGGCCGAGCCGGTCGCCGCCCAGCGCCAGCACCTGATCGACCTCGCCCGCCAGGCCATGGAGCGGGCGCTCATGCTCAACGACGGCCCGGTCGCCTGCTTCGTCCTCGAGGAGGAGGCGCACGACCGCGACCCCGCCGTCACCCTGGCCGACGGTGTGCTGAAAGCCAGGGAGCGCGACCGGCGCCCGCCCGCCGAGCCTGCCGGCCCGCCGCGACCCCGCCGCACCCGTGCCCCGCGCCACCCTTTGCGCCGGATGATGGAGCGCGGTGCCGCCCGGATGCGCGAGGACGTGGCGGTCGAGGAGGCCCTGCGCCACGCCGCCCGCGCCGCGGCCCAGCCGCCGCCCCGCACCACCGCCGAGGCCGCCCGCCACGCGCTGGAGCTGCGACCGGAAGCGCCCGCCGTGGCCTTGCCGCCGGCCGAACCGCCGCTCCCCACGGATGACCGGAGCATCGCCGAGGCGACGCCGCCGGCCGGAATCCGTCATCCCAAGCTTCCGCAGGCGCCCTGAGGCACACCGGGCGCGGCCAAGCTGCCCTGTTCGCGCCTCGGGCGAGGTCGACGCCACTCAACGCCCTTGGTCGATCGACCGCAGACGGATCCTGCGTCCGCGGATCACGGCGAAGCCGTGCCGCAGCGCCTCGCCGTGTCGTGCCAGCAGCGAGCGAAGCGCCGCCCAGCTTTCTTCGACCGACGTCCCGAGGTCCCGAAACAGGATGACGCCGGGTGCGCCCGCTGCGGCCCGCAGCGCGAGCTCCCCGAAATCCTTGTCCTCGGTCAGCAGGATGCGGCCTTCGCTGCGCGCCAGTGCGAGCACGTCAGGGTCGCGCGCGCCCGGGCACCGATCGCGGACCGTGACCACGTCGCAACCCTCTGCCCGCAACCGAGCGACGAGGCGCCCGTCGAGACATTCGTCGGCCAGGAATTTCACGCCGCGACCGGCGCACCGAACTCGATGTCCTCGTGCCGCAGCCAGTCCGCCGCGAACCGGAGGGCCGCCAGGACGTCCTCCCGGGTGAGCTGAGGATAGGCGGCCAGGAACTCGTCCTCGGACATGCCGCGCCCGAGCTTGTCCAGGAGCAGTTCGACCGTGATCCGGGTGCCGCGCAGGACGGGCTTACCCATCATGATGTCCGGGTCGGAGACGATGCGCTCGTGCCGCACGATTCCCATGGGATGCCACATCCGATCGCTGAACGGGTTGTCGGTATGTACCACCGAAGGAGCGGACATTCATCCGTCGGCGCTTCAGCTCCCCGTCTCGAAATCCCCCCGCTGCGGCGGGGCCAGCGGCGTGAACAGGCAGCGGTCGGGCTTGAGGTCGAGGAGCGGCGTGCCGTCGACGCAGTCCAGCCCCTGGACCAGCACCGTGTCGCCCTCGATCCCGATGAGCTTCGCGATCGAGGTGCCGATCGGGTTGGGGCGGACGGGCGAGCGCAGGGAGAAGGTGCCGCGGACCGCACCGTCGTCGGCGGGGCTCTGCAGGAGGAGGTCGCGGCGCGAGAGATGCAGCCAGTAGAGCACCTCGACCCGCTCGAACCGATCGAGGCCCTTGAGTGCGGGGACCCAAGGCTCGAACAGCTCGATCCGGCAGACGGGACCGTCGGCGCGGCCCTGGCGCGGCGTCACCAGGCGCGAGCCCCAGGGCGTGTGGATGCGGCCGATGAAGACGAGGCCGGCATCGGTGGCCCCCGGCCAGTCGACCGTGACCTCGCCTTTGCGGATCTCGCCCTCGCGCACCATGGGCGCCGAGTGTAGCCGGGACGACGGCCCGGCCAAACCCGCGCTCAGCGCCGCAGGCGGCCGAGCAGGTACCAGCCGCCGAGGCCGGCCAGTGCCGCCAGCAGGACCACCAGCAGGACGAGCATCGCCGCCGCCCCCAGCACGCCCTGGAACGTGTCCCAGAAGCCGAACTGCGCGATCAGGACGGCGAGCAGCACGAACAGCAGCAAGGGCATGACGGTCTCCGCAGCGGGTCGCGCGCACCGCTCCATTGGCGGGGCGCCCTGGGGGACCAGCGTGCGTGGTGCCGGTTCGGTTCCCCGCGGCCGGCGATCCGGCAGAGCCGGGTCGGGCGCTCGACGTGCGGCTTTCGGGCAACGGTGCCGGCGGATCCGGCCGCCGGTCGACCGGGCGGCGGATGAATTCCCGCTCGCCGCTGTCTACCTGTCGGGGCGGACGCGGCGCAACTCAAGGTACATGGTGCCGTGGCGGCCGGATCGGGACAGCTTTCGCGACTATTGATGTGGCGCCAGTGGCGGCGGCTCGTGTCCCCGAAAGTCGTCATACCTGGCTAGGCCTAACGGTCGGCAGATCGCGCAATGGTTCTACTGAACCTCATCTCGCCCGCCGTGCCGGAGCATTTCCGGTTGGCGGCGTGGCGGGCAGGACGCGGTGTCGTGATTTGCGATCCGGGCCGGGAAGCGCCCAGGGTTGCCGGCGGGAGCCTCGCCGCGTAAGCAGGCTGGACGAGTCCCGTGTCCCGGAGGCAGGCCCGCGGCGGCGGCGCAGACGAGCAGGTGGTCGGATGATGCTTGAGACCCTGGAACGCACGGCCCCGGCCGTCCACGCCCTGGCCAGCGAGGACCCGGTGTTCGACCGCACCTGGTTCACCCGCGCCCGGATCGCCGAGCTGCGCGCGAGGTTCGCCGCGGCCGAGCCCTTCCCGCACCTGGTCCTCGACCACCTGTTCAACGAGGCCCTGCTCGACCTGGTGGTGGGCGAGTTCGAGCAGATGGGCCTGGGCGACTGGGTCCGCTACGATTTGCCCGACGAGGTCAAGCGCGGCACCCGCCCGGCGGCGGCGCTGGGGCCGGCCGCCCAGGCCTATTTCGACGCCATCCACCGCGCCGCGTTCCTGGGTTTCTTGAGCGAGGTCACCGGCATCGCCGGCCTGATCCCCGACCCCACGCTCAAGGGCGGCGGGCTGCACGAGGTCCCGTCCGGCGGCCGGTTCGGGGTGCACATCGACTTCGAGAAGCACCCCGTGACCCTGCTCGACAACCGGCTGGTGATGATCACCTACCTGAACAAGGACTGGGATCCCGCCTGGGGCGGGGGGCTGCAGCTCTGGAGTGCCGCGGAGAACCGCTGCGTCAAGTCGGTCGAGCCGGTGTTCGGCCGGACCATCCTGTTCGCGCACTCCGCGACCAGCCTGCACGGCCATCCCGAGCCGATCCAGGCCCCCGCCGGCCGGGCCCGCCGCTCGATCGCCGCCTACTTCTACACCAACGGCCGGCCCGACGGCGACACGCAGGGGCGGCTGACCACGCGCTTCCACACGCCGGTGCTCTACGGCCCCTGGGGCCGCACCCTCCTGGCGGTCAAGTACGTCACCCCGCCGGCCCTGGTGCAGCTGGCGAAGTGGACCCGGCGCAAGCTGCGCCGCCGCTGAGCCCCGGCGCCGCTGAGCCGCCGCACCGCCGGCGCGCGGGCTGACCCGTCAGGCCGAGCGCCTGCGCCAGGTCCGCGATCAGGTCGTCGGGGTGCTCGATGCCGACCGAGATCCGGATCAGCGCGTCGCTGAGGCCGATCTCCTCGCGCAGCTCCCTGGGCACGCCGGAATGGGTGGTCGAGGCCGGGTGGCTGATCAGGGTCTCGGTGCCGCCCAGGCTGACCGCCAGCTTCATCACCTGCAGCCGGTCGAGGAAGGCGAAGGCCTCGGCCTCGCCGCCGTCGATGTCGAACGAGAAGGTGGAGCCGGGTGCCGTGCACTGGCGCTCGAACACGGGCCGGCGCGGATCGCCCTCGGCCAGAAAGCCCAGATAGTGCACCGCACGGATGCGCGGATGGCCGCGCAGATACTCGGCCACCAGCCGCCCGTTGGTGTTGGCCCGCTCCGCGCGGATGCCCAGGGTCTCCAGCGAGCGCAGCAGCATCCAGCAGGAATGCGGGTCGAGCTGCGTGCCCAGCGCGCCGCGCAGCAGCATGATCCGGCGCACCAGCTCGTCCCCGCCGCTGACGCCGCCGGCGACGAGGTCGCTGTGGCCGCCGGCATACTTGGTCAGCGAGTAGACGGCGAGGTCGGCGCCATGGCGCAGCGGGTGCTGGTACATCGGCCCCAGCAGCGTGTTGTCGACCGCGATCGGCGGCCGGCGCCCCTGGCGCGCGCCGATGCGGGCGGCGGTGGCGGCGACCGCGGCGAGGTCGACCAGGCCGTTGGTGGGGTTGGCCGGCGTCTCCAGCATGATCAGGCCGACCGGGCCCTGGGCCATGGCCGCCTCGGCCGCGGCCTCGATCCGCGCCGGGTCGCAGCCGTCGGTGAAGCCCACGGGCGTGATGCCGAACTGGGTCAGCTGGTTGCGGATCAGGGTCTCGGTGCCGCCATAGAGCGGGCGGCTGTGCAGCAGCGTGTCGCCCGGGCGCAGCGTCGCCAGCATGACGGTGGCGATGGCCGCCATGCCGCTGGCGAACACCGCCGAGCGCTCGGCCCCGTCCCAGACCGCCAGCCGGTCCTCGAGGATCTCGAAGTTGGGGTTGTTGAAGCGCGAATAGACCAGCCCCGGCTTCTCGCCCGGCCGCGGCTGGCGCCGCCCGGCGGTCAGGTCGAAGAAGTCCTTGCCCTGCTGGGCGGTGGCGAAGACGAAGGTCGAGGTCAGGAAGATCGGCGGCTTGAGGGCACCCTCCGACAGGGTCGGCGAGTAGCCGTAGCCCATCATCAGCGTCTCGGGCTGCAGGGGCCGCCCGTCCAGGGTCCGGCTCTTCCATTCGCTCGTGGTCATCGCCTGCGCCTCCGGCTCGCCATGGACCGCCGAGCATGCGCCAGGGCAGGGGTCCCTCGCAATCGCGGGTTGGTGCCGGTCGTGCCGCGGGCTATCAGGGAAGGACGGGCAGCGGCGGGGAGCGGCTGGATGAGGGGCTGTGTTGGCGTCGCCGTCGCGTTGGCGGCCCTGCTGCCGGCCGGGGCTCCGGCGGCGCCGACGGTCGAGGCGGCCTACGTCGTCCTCGCCCCGGCACCCGACGGTGCCACCGTGGCCCTGGCGCGGGTCGTGGTCGCCCGGGACCAGACCTGCCCCGACCTTGCCACGTCGACGGGCACGCTCGCGACGGTGCCCCGCGGCAACCCCGATCCCGCACGGTTCCCCGTCACCGTGTGCGAGGCGGTGCTGCCGACCGGCACCGGGGCCGTCGTCGCGGACACCGCGACCGCGCTTCCCGCCTTCGTGCCGGCATCGGCCCGGATCGCGATCCTGGGCGATACCGGCTGCGGCACCTGGCAGGCCTGCGCCGACCCGGAAGCCTGGCCGTTCGCGCGGATCGCCGCGCGGGCGGCAGAGGCCGACCCCGATCTCGTCGTCCATGTCGGCGACTATGTGTACCGTGGCACGCCGACTTACGTGGAAATCGACGGCGTCCGCCGCGGCACCTACAACGCCGGCAACTACGCGCTCGACGACACCGACTGCCAGCTCAACGACCCGTACTACAGCCAGAATGGGCAGGGCAGCGCTCTGCCCGACAGCTGGGCCGCCTGGCGCGAGGACTTCTTCATCCCGGCCGCACCGCTGCTCGGCCGTGCACCCTGGGTCGTCGCCCGCGGCAACCATGAGCTGTGCAGCCGCGCCGGACCGGGCTGGTTCTACTTCCTCGACCCCGGCTCGGACCTCCTGGGCGGGGCGCGGAGCTGTCCGGCCCAGACCCAGGGTGGCGACGCCCTCGCCAACCTCGCCTTCACCCCGCCCTATGCCATCGAGCTGGATAGCCTGCGGCTGGTGGTGATGGACACGGCCAACGCCTGCGATCAGCATCCCAACTTCGCCGGCCGCTATGCTTCGCAGCTGGACGAGGTGGCGCAGCTGGCCGCCACCGGGCGGACCTGGCTCGTCACCCACCGGCCGATCTGGGGCGTCGACTGGCTGGACGCCGGGACCTACCAGACCAGCAACGTCACGCTGCGGCAGGCCCTGACCCAGACCGCCGCGAGCGGGCTCCCGGACGGGGTCGGCCTGGTGCTGTCGGGCCACATCCACCGCTTCGAGGCCCTGACCTTCGCCGGGCGCCAGCCGCCCCAGCTCGTGATCGGCAACAGCGGCATTTCCCTGGAGCGCGATGAGCTCCAGGGTTCGTTCACCGTCGATTTCGACGGCCGGTCGGCGCGCGGCATGGCGGTCGACGCGTTCGGCTACCTGGACGCGCGCATCCGCCCCGACGGCGCCTGGAGTGGCGATCTTTTGGATCCGGCCGGCACGATCCTCGCCCGCTGCGCGTCGCCGACCGCGGACGGCGAGGTCTGCGTCCGGCCCTAGGCCGGAAGCGCGGCCTTCACGGCGTCCACGTCCACACCGCCCTTGCGCATCTTCGCCTCGGCCTCGGCCTTCACCGCCTCGCAGAACGCGGCGAGGAAGCCGTCATGGCCGCAGGGGCGGTCCATCTTGGTGTAGACCAGCCCGTGCTCGAGCGGGAGCCAGGTCGCGAGATCCGCCCGGTTGTGCTGGATCTGGACCTCGAGATTGTCGATCGCCACCGCGAACCTCGCCTCGGGCGTGGTCCGGTCCTCGAACTCGTGCCACAGGCCCGCGACCCATTGGCCGGTTTCGGGTGGCAGGCTCGCCTGGATCTCCTCCATCGCCGCGAGCTCGCGCGCGCGCTTTGCGGTCTTGCGCTCGCCGGTCTCGAAGAACGGCACGTCGCCGGCGATGGCCTCGACCAGGTCGTGCACCGCGATCATGGCCAGCGTCCGCTCGAGGTCGACCGGATGCTCCAGGTGCCGGTGCATCAGGACGGCCATCAACGCCATCTGCCAGCTATGCTCGGCCACGCTCTCCTGCCGCCCCGACGACGTCCAGCTGTGGCGCAGCTCGGACTTGAGCCGCTCGGCAAGCCGCAGGACGGACAGGATGCGGGTGATGTCCTCGGTCACGTGGCCCTCCGCCAAGCGAGCATCCACAGGCCCGCGCCGATCAGCACGGTGCCGCCGAGGCGGTCGAACCAGCGCCGCAGGGACGGACGCCCAAGGGAGCCACGCAACGAGCCGGCCAGCAGCGCGAACAGGGCGGCATTCAGCGCCGCCAGCGCCACGAAGGTCGGGATCAGGACCAGGAGCTGGGGCAGGAGCGGGCTAGTCGGGACCAGGAACTGGGGCACGAAGGCCACGAAGAACACGATGCTCTTGGGATTTAGGGCCGTGACGAGGTAGGCCTCGGCGAACAGGCTGCGGGCCGGACGCGGTGAGGGTGGCGCGCCATCGACCGGCGGTGCCGGTGCGCGCCACATCTTCAGGCCGAGCCAGAACAGGTAGGCCGCACCCGCGAGCTTGAGCAGGGTGAACAGCCCTGCCGAGGCCGCGAGCACGGCTCCCAGGCCGGCACAAGAGAGGGTGATCGCGGTGAGGTCGCCCAAGGCCACCCCCGGCACGGTGGCAAGCGCGCTGCGGCGCCCGTGCGCCAGAGCCTGACCCGTCACCAGCATGACCGTGGGTCCCGGCACGACGAGGAGCAGGCTGGAGGCAAGGACGAAGCCGAGCCAGAGTTCGATGGACATGCTGTTGACGTCCGCAATGCTGTGGCCGACGGCACCAAGCACCGGTCGCCCGCGGGATGCCAGCGAAAAGCATGGACCGTCTGGTATGTTATAACGTTGCATGCTAGCGACGCGTTGGTTCTCGGAGGAGGAACGAGCATGCGGACCTTGACGGCCCTGGGCATCGTGATCGCGGCCACGGCGGTGGCACATGCGACCGAGCGACGGCAGCTCGGCGCGCACGAGCACGGCCATTCCAAGCTCGCCATCGCCGTCGAGGGGACGAGCGTGGTCATGGAGATCGCGGCCCCCGGCCTCGACGTGCTGGGCTTCGAGCATCCGCCCGAGACCGAGGCCGACAAGGCCGCGGTGGCGGCCGGCAAGGCGGCGCTGGCCGACCCCTTGTCCTTGTTCGTGCTGCCGGCGGCGGCCGGCTGCAAGGTGATCGAGGCCGCGGTCGAGCTCGAGCAGGAGGAGCATGACCACGACGAGGCCGAAGCCGAAGGCGAGGCCCACGCGCACGACGGACGAGGAGGAGCTTCACAGCGAATTCAGCGGCCGCTACACGCTCGCCTGCGCCGATCCGGCGGCGCTGTCCGAGATCGCCTTCGCCTGGTTCGATCGCTTCCCGAACGCGAAGGAGGTCGAGGTGACCCTGGTCACGGCCAAGGGCCAGACCAGCTTCGAGGTCGAGCGGGGAGATCCGCCATTGGCGATCGGCACGGCATCCTGACCGAAGAGCCTGCGGCCGCCCTGGAGCTGGCCGAGGTCCGCTTCGCCTGGCCCGGCCGGCGCGGCTTCGCCCTGGCGGTCGACCGGTTCGCCCTGGCGCCCGGCGAGCGCGTGCTGCTGCTCGGCGCCTCCGGCTCCGGCAAGTCGACCCTGCTCAACCTGATCTGCGGCGTGCTGGCGCCCGATGCCGGCCGGGTCGCCGTCCTGGGCACCGATTTCGGCAGCCTCGCCGGGGCCGCGCGCGACCGCTTCCGGGCGGCGCACTTCGGCATCCTGTTCCAGATGTTCAACCTGCTGCCCTACCTGACCGCCCTGGACAACGTGCTCCTGCCCCTGGGCTTCGCGCCCGAGCGTCGCCGGCGGGCGGGTGCCGGCGACGAGGAGGCGCGCCGGCTGCTGACGCGGCTGGGCGTGGGCGAACTGGCCCGGGAGCCCGCGGCCAGCCTCAGCGTCGGCCAGCAGCAGCGCGTGGCCGCGGCCCGGGCGATGATCGGCGCGCCACCGATCGTGGTCGCGGACGAGCCCACCTCGGCGCTGGACACCGACACCCAGGACGCGTTCCTGGCGCTGCTGTTCGCCGAGCTCGACCGCACCCGCGCCAGCCTGCTCATGGTCAGCCACGATCGCGGGCTGGCCGGAAGGTTCGACCGGGTGGTCCGGCTGGCCGACATCGCGCGCGCCGGTCGCCCGGCATGATGCTCCTGCGCCTCGCCTGGCGATCGCTCGCCAACCGCTGGCCGACCGCGTTGCTGACCGTGCTCGCGGTCGCGGCCAGCGTCGCCCTGCTGCTCGGCGTGGAGAAGGTCCGCACCGGTGCCCGTGCCAGCTTCGCCGACACGATCAGCGGCACCGACCTGATCGTCGGTGCCCGCGCCGGCGACGTCCAGCTCCTGCTCTACGCCGTGTTCCGGATCGGCAACGCCACCGCCAACATGACCTGGGAGAGCTACCAGGACATCGCGGCCCGGCCCGAGGTCGCCTGGATCGTGCCGATCTCGCTGGGCGACAGCCACAAGGGCTTTCGCGTGCTCGGCACCGACAACGGCTATTTCGAGCACTACCGCTACCGCGGCGGCCAGCCTCTGGCGTTCAGCGCGGGCCGGCCGTTCGCGGACCTGTTCGACACCGTGATCGGTGCCGACGTGGCCGAGCGCCTGGGCTACCGCGTGGGCGATCCGATCGTGGTCAGCCACGGCATCGGCGACGTCTCCTTCGCCGACCATGCCGACAAGCCGTTTCGGATCGCGGGCATCCTCGCCAAGACCGGCACGCCGGTCGACCGCACGGTCCACGTCTCCCTGGAGGCGATCGAGGCCATCCACGTCGACTGGCGCGGCGGCGCCCGCATGCCGGGGGCGGCCGTCTCCGCCGAGGAGGTGCGCCGGATGGAGCTGCGGCCCAAGGCCGTGACCGCGGCGCTGATCGGCCTGCGCTCACGCCTGGACAGCTTCAAGCTGCAGCGTTTCGTCAACACCTACCCGGAAGAGGCGTTGGCGGCGGTCCTGCCCGGCGTGGCCCTGCAGCAGCTCTGGGGCCTCGTCGGCGTGGCCGAGACCGCGCTGGGAGCGGTGGCCGCCATGGTGGTGGTCACCGCACTCCTGGGCATGGCGACCATGGTGCTGGCGACCCTCAACGAGCGGCGGCGGGAGATGGCCATCCTGCGCTCGGTCGGCGCCACCCCGGCGCACGTCATGGGCCTGCTGCTGGCCGAGGCGGCGCTGCTGGTGGCCGCGGGTGCTGCCCTCGGCGTGATCGTGACCTATGGCGCCCTTGCCGTGCTGCAGCCGCTGCTCGATAAGCGCTATGGGCTGTACCTGGAGCTCGGCCCGCCCGGCGGGTCGGACCTCGCCACGCTCGCGGCCATCCTGGCCGGCGGCGTCGCGGCCGGGCTGCTGCCCGCCTGGCGTGCCTACCGCCTGTCGCTGGCGGACGGCATGACGGTGCGGACGTGAGCGTGGAGAGATCGATGTCGTTTGGTCGTCGTACCGGCCTGCTGGTGCTGCTCGGCACGACGATGCTCGGGGCGGTCGCGGGCTTTGCCGCCTACTCGATGGGCACGGCCCCGGGCGGGACCCTGATCACCTGGGAGCAGCTCCTGCCCGACGCCAGCACGCGGGGCGAGGGGCCGGCGGTCCTGACCGGCGTGGTGCAGCACGATCAGCTCCAGGGCGCGCAGCCGCTGGCGCCCGAGGACATGACGCTGGTCACGACCTGGGTCGGCCAGCGCGTGCGCCTGCCCGGCTACGCCGTGCCGCTGGAGTTCGACGGGACCAAGGTGACGAGCTTCCTCCTGGTGCCCTATCTCGGCGCCTGCATCCACGTGCCGCCGCCGCCGCCCAACCAGATCGTCTTCGTCAAGACGCGCGCGCCGATCGAGATCGAGGAGATGTTCGACGCGGTCTATGCCACCGGCACGTTCGAGGCCGACCTGACCTCGACCGAGCTGGCGCAGGTCGGCTATCGCATCGTCGACGCCACCGTCGACTTTTACGAGCCGTCGTGAGGAAGCTGCCGCGGCCATGATCGCCATCGCCACCACCCATCGCCAGCGCCGGCTTGGCCTCGTCCTGGCCGCCCTGGCCTGCCTCGCCGGCGCGGCGCCGGCGGCCGCCCTGTCCTTCGAGAACTCGCCGCTCCTGCCGGCGGACCCGGTGCCGCCGCCGGGGGTCACCTCCTGGGACGTGCTGGGCAAGGCCGCGGTGATCTACGGCGAGGAGAACGGCGAGGAGACCGTCACCACGATCATCCCACCCGAGGTCGAGCGGCTGGACGGGACCCCGGTGACGCTGATGGGCTACATGTTCCCGCTCGACGCCGAGCCCGAGATGCGCCGCTTCCTCCTGGTCGAGTATCCGGCCGACTGCGCGTTCTGCCTCGCCGGCTCGGTGGAGCCGTCGCGCATGGCCGAGGTCGAGGTCGAGGAGGCGATCTACTGGGAGGAGGCGGCGATCGTCGTCGCCGGCCGCCTCGAGGTGCTCCGCGACGACGCCGACGGGCTGGTCTACCGGCTGCACGATGCGCGCCTGGCACCCTGACCCGCTCGCGGTAGCCAACGGCTATCGGCTGCGGTCGAGCCGTCCATGGTCGAGGCGGTAGACCGTCGCCACGGCGGCGATCAGCTGCGGATCATGGGTGACGGCCAGCAGTGTCGCCCCGCTGCGCCGCACCTCGGCCAGCAGGATCTCGATCACCGCGGCACCGCTGGCGCTGTCCAGGCTCGCCGTGGGTTCGTCCGCGATCAGGATGGCCGGATTTCGGAGGAGGGCGCGGGCGATGGCCACGCGCTGCTGCTCGCCCCGCGACAGGTCCTCGATCCGCCGGTTCGCCACGGGCACGCCGAACCGGTCGAGCAGCTCGGCGGCGCGCTGCTCTTGCGCCGGTGCCACGCGCCACTGGTCGAACCAGCAGCTGACCAGAACGTTGCCCATGATCGAGAGGCCGCCGATCAGGTGGAAGTCCTGGAACACGAAGCCGGCATGGCGGCGCCGCCACCGGTCGCGCGCCGCCTCGGACAGGGTGGCGAGGTCGACCGGCCCCCAGCGTACCGAGCCCTGGCGCACGCGCTCGATGCCGCTGAGCAGGTAGGCCAGCGTGGTCTTGCCGGAACCCGAGGGCCCGGTCAGCGCCACCGTGGCGCCGGCCGGCAGCGAGAGTTCGTCCACCGCGACCACGGGCGGCAGGCCCTGCTGGTAGGCGTGGCGCAGTGCTGCCACCTGCAGGGGCGAGGAAGCGGTGCCGGCCGGGCTCCGATCGGTCATCGCCCGCCTCACCGGCCCCGGGCGGCCGGGCCGGTGAATCCCTGGCCCCTGGTCCTGGCCGACCTGCGGTCGAACCGCGCCGGCACCCTGGCCACCCTCCTGCTGGTCGCACTGGCGGTAGCACTGGGCATCGCGGTCTCGGCGCAGGACCGGGCTTTGCGCGCCGGCAGTGCCCAGGCGGCGGCCGGGTTCCCGCTGATCGTCGGCGCGCCCGGCAGCGAGACGCAGCTGGTCTTGAGCACGGTCTACCTCCAGCCGGCCGCGATCGGCCTGGTGCCGCCCGCGGTGCTGGCCGAGCTCCAGCAGACGCGCACCGCCAAGCTAGTGGCGCCGATCGGCTTTGGCGACAGCTGGCGCGGCCATCCGGTGGTGGGCGTGACGGCGGACTTCGTGCGGCATCTGGGCGGCGGTGCGCCCGCCGAGGGCGTCCCGTTCGGCCGCATCGACGAGGCGGTGGCGGGAGCCGACGTGGCGCTGGCGCTCGGTGACGGCCTGCAGCCGACCCACGGGATGGCCGGCCCCCGGCCCACCGACGCGCACCCCTTCACCTACCGCGTGGTCGGCCGGCTGCCGCGTCTGGGCAATCCCTGGGACCGCGCCATCCTGGTGCCGATCGAGGCGGTGTGGTGGATCCACTCCCTGCCGGTCGGGCATGTGCTGGACGAGGCCCGGCTGTACCCGGACGGCCCCGACGGGGATCCCGACTGGAGCGCGATCCCGCTCGGGCCGCCCTGGGCCGAGGGCGAGCTCGCCGGCGTGCCGGCCATCGTCGTCGCACCCAGCTCGCCCGCCGCCGGCTACCAGCTCCGCCAGCGCTACCGGGGGCAGGGCGACACCACGGCCGTGTTCCCGAGCGAGGTCCTGCTCAAGCTCTACCGCACCCTGGGCGACGTCCGTGACCTCGTGGCCGCGATCTCGTTCCTGACCCAGGTCCTCGTCCTGGGCGCGGTGCTGCTCGCGGTGCTGGCCGGCCTCGCCCAGCGCCGCCGGCGGATCGCGGTGCTGCGCGCGCTGGGCGCCTCGCGCGGCTACGTCTTCGCCGCGCTGTGGCTCGGCGTCGCCCTCGTCCTGGTCGTGGGCTCGCTGCTGGGGCTGGTCCTCGGCTACCTCGCCGCACTCTACCTGTCCCACCTGTTCGCCGCCCGGACCGCCCTGACGCTGCCCGTGACCCTGTCGGCATCCGAGCTCCTCCTGCTGCTCGCGATCATCCTCGTCGGGCTGCTGCTGGCGATGGTGCCCGCAGCGCTGGGCTACCGCGCCCCGGTGGCGGCGAACCTGCGCGGCTGAACCCGGCCCCGGGGGGCTGGGCGGCGCGCGCGGATCGGGTATAGGTGCGCCCATGACGCGCACCGCCCGACAGCTTCCGCCCGCCCCGAAAGTGGGCATCGTCAGCCTGGGTTGCCCCAAGGCCCTGGTCGATTCCGAGCGGATCCTGACCAAGCTCCGCGCCGAGGGCTACGAGATCTCGGGCAGCTACGACGGCGCGGACGTGGTCCTGGTCAACACCTGCGGCTTCCTCGACAGCGCCAAGGCGGAGAGCCTGGACGCCATCGGCGAGGCCATGGCCGAGAACGGCCGGGTGATCGTCACCGGCTGCCTGGGTGCCGAGGCGCGGACCATCACCGAGGCCTACCCCGACGTGCTGGCGGTGACCGGCCCGCAGCAGTACGAGGCGGTGGTGGCCGCCGTGCACGAGGCGGTGCCGCCGGTGCACGAGCCGTTCCTCGACCTCGTGCCGCCGCAGGGCATCAGGCTGACGCCCCGGCACTACGCCTATCTGAAGATCTCGGAAGGCTGCAACCACGCCTGCCGCTTCTGCATCATCCCGTCGATGCGCGGCAAGCTGGCCAGTCGCCCCGCGAGCCATGTCCTGGCCGAGGCCGAGCGGCTGGTCGCGGCCGGCGTCAAGGAGCTGCTGGTCATCTCCCAGGACACCAGCGCCTACGGGCTCGACCTGGGCTACGCCGAGAGCAGCTGGCGCGGCCGGCCGGTCAAGGCGCGGCTGACCGAGCTGTGCCGTGCCCTGGGCGAGCACGGGGTCTGGGTCCGGCTGCACTATGTCTATCCCTACCCGCATGTCGACGAGCTGATCCCGCTCATGGCCGAGGGGCTGATCCTCCCCTACCTCGACATCCCGTTCCAGCATGCGAGCCCGAGCGTGCTCAAGGCGATGCGCCGGCCAGCACACCAGGAACGGACGCTGGAGCGGATCCGGGCCTGGCGGCAGGTCTGCCCCGAGCTCGCCTTGCGCTCGACCTTCATCGTGGGCTTCCCCGGCGAGACCGAGGCCGACTTCGCCCTGCTGCTGGACTGGCTGGAGGCGGCCGAGCTCGACCGGGTGGGGTGCTTCAAGTACGAGAACGTCGCCGGTGCCGCCGCCAACGACCTGCCCGGCCACCTGCCCGAGGAGGTCAAGGAGGAGCGCTGGCACCGCTTCATGGCCGCCCAGCAGGAGATCAGCGCCCGCCGCCTGCAGCGGCGGCTGGGCAGCGTGGTCGACGTGCTGGTCGACGAGGTCGACGAGGAGGGCGTGCGCGGCCGGTCCTATGCCGACGCTCCCGAGATCGACGGCACCGTGCATCTCGAGGACGCCGCCGGCCTGGTGCCCGGCGACGTCGTGACCGCCCTGGTCGAGGACGCCGACGAGTACGACCTGTGGGCCCGGCCGCTGGCAGCCGTCTGAGCGTTCGGCGTTGCATCGCCCGCGGGCCGCTCCTATCACGCTGACGTCGCGAGACGGCGGCTGGAGATCTCCCGTGCAGGCACCGACGAGCAGCATCCGCTTTGGTCTCCTGGCCCTGGTCCTGGCCCTGCCCGGCGCCGTTGCGGCGCAGCAGGCGGCACCTGCGGTCACCGTGGCCGTGGTCGAGCAGCGCGACGTCACCCCGTCGAGCAGCTTCACCGGGCGGATCGAGGCCATCGACAAGGTCGACCTGCGCGCCCGGGTCGAGGGCTTCCTCGAGCAGCGCCTGTTCACCGAGGGCCAGGAGGTCAAGACCGGCGACCTGCTCTACGTGATCGAGAAGGCGCCCTACCTGGCCGAGATCGAGAACGTCGAGGCCTCCATCGCCCGCGCCCAGTCCACGCTCGACCTTGCCGAGATCGAGCGCCGGCGCCAGGGCGAGCTGGTCAAGAAGCAGGCCACCGCCCAGGCCCGGCTGGACGAGGCCACCGGCCGCTCCGGCGAGGCCCGGGCCGATCTGCGCCGGCAGCAGGCCAACCTGACCACGGCCGAGCTCAACCTCGGCTACACCGACATCAAGGCGCCGATCGCCGGCCGCATCGGCCGCAGCAACTTCTCGGTCGGCGACTTCGTCGGGCCCTCCAGCGGCACGCTCGCCACCATCGTCAGCCAGGACCCGATGTACGTGACCTTCCCGGTCACGCAGCGCCAGCTCCTGGCGGTCCGCAAGGACGCGGCGGCCGGCAGCACCGATCCCCAGAACATCGCGGTCAAGGTGGCGCTGGCCGACGGCTCGATCTACGGCGAGACGGGCCGGCTGAACTTCGTCGACGTCCAGGTCAACCAGGGCACCGACACCGTCCAGGTCCGCGCCACCCTGCCCAACCCGCAGGATGTGCTGGTCGACGGCCAGCTGGTGACGGTCGTGGTCGAGACCGCCAAGCCGCAGGCGGCCCTGGTGATCCCGCAGCAGGCGGTGCAGATCGACCAGGCCGGCCGCTTCGTGCTCAAGGTCGACGCCGAGAACAAGGTCCAGGTGCAGCGGATCACGGTGGGCACCGAGCGGGACGGCTACTACGTCGTCACCAACGGGCTGGCCCTGGGCGAGCGGGTGATCGTCGAGGGCCTGCAGAAGGTGCGCCCCGGCATGGTCGTCGACGCCGCCGAGGCGCCAGCGGCCGCACCCGCGGGCTGAGATTTCTTCTACGGAATCGCGTGGATCGCGCTATGGTCTTCCGCTCGGCTTGGGCGGGGATCGATGATGGGCAAGAAACGCAAGCAGAAGCATCAGGGTGCCGACCAGACGGAGCCTGCGCCCGCCAAGCTGACGCGCAAGCAGTTCGAGAGTGAACTGTATCGGCTTCAGGTCGAGCTGACCCGGCTGCAGGCCTGGGCGGTCGCCGAGGGTGCGCGCGTGATCGTGGTGTTCGAGGGCCGCGACACGGCGGGCAAGGGCGGCGTGATCAAGCGGATCACCGAGCGCTGCAGCCCGCGCGTCTTCCGGCATGTGGCGCTGCCCGCCCCCTCGGACCGCGAGAAGAGCCAGCTCTACATCCAGCGCTACATTGCCCATTTCCCGGCCGCCGGCGAGATCATCCTGTTCGACCGCTCCTGGTACAACCGGGCCGGCGTCGAGCGGGTGATGGGTTTCTGCAAGGACGACCAGTATGAGCGGTTTCTCAAGCTGGCGCCTGGCTTCGAGCGAGAAATCGTCAACAACGGGATCATCCTGCTCAAGTACTTCCTCGACGTCAGCCAGGACGTCCAGCGCCAGCGGTTCGAGGCGCGGATCGAGGATCCGGTCAAGCACTGGAAGCTGAGCCCGATGGACGTCGAATTGGTCCGGCGCTGGTGGGACTACACGCAAGCCTACCAGGCGATGATCGCGGCGACCGACAGCCCCGCAGCGCCCTGGTACATCGTGCCGGCCGACGACAAGCGCCGCGCCCGGCTCAACCTGATCCGCCACCTGCTGGACCAGATCCCCTACCGCAAGGTCGAGCCGGACCTGCCCAAGATCCCCAAGCCGCAGGCGCAGCCCAAGGGTGTCGAGGCGGGCCTGCAGGCCGCCCACACCGTGCCCAGCCGTTACTGACGGACGGCGGCTCACGCATGGCATCGGCCCCGCCGGTGGCGAGCCCGGCTTCCGGCACGCGCTCTCCCGTGGCGCGCTGGCTGCCGGGCCTGGACCTGCTCCGCCGCTACGAGCTTGCCTGGCTGCGTCACGACCTCGTCGCCGGCCTCGTGCTCACCACGATGCTGGTCCCGGTGGGCATCGCCTACGCGGTGGCCTCGGGCGTGCCCGGGATCTACGGCCTCTACGCGACGATCGTCCCGCTGCTGGCCTATGCCCTGTTCGGGCCGAGCCGCATCCTCGTGCTGGGTCCGGACTCCTCGCTGGCCGCGATCATCCTGGGCGTCGTGCTGCCGCTGTCGGGCGGCGACCCCATGCGGGCGGTGGCACTCGCCAGCGCCATGGCGATCGTCTCCGGCACGGTGTGCATCCTGGCCGGCGTGCTGCGCCTCGGCTTCATCACCGAGCTGCTCTCCAAGCCGATCCGCTACGGCTACATGAACGGCATCGCGCTTACCGTCCTGATCAGCCAGCTGCCGAAGCTTTTCGGCTTCTCGGTCGAGCTCGAAGGCCCGCTGGTCAGCCTGTGGCGAATCGGCGAGCGCATCCTGGGCGGTGCCACCAACTGGGCGGCGCTCGCGGTCGGCGGCGCCACGCTCGTGGTGATCTTCGCCCTCAAGGGCAGCAGGCGCCTGCCCGGCATCCTCGTGGCGGTGGTGGGCGCCACCCTGGTCGTCGGCGCCTTCGACCTTGCGGGCCGCGCCGACGTCTCGGTGCTGGGCCGGCTGCCGCAGGGACTGCCCCAGTTCGTCATCCCCTGGCTCACGACCGCCGACATCGTCCCGGTGCTGATCGGGGGCTGTGCGGTCGCCATGGTATCGTTCGCGGACACGAGCGTGCTGTCGCGCGCCTTCGCCGCGCGCACCCGGACCGCCGTCGATCCGAACCAGGAGATGGTGGGCCTCGGAGCCGCCAACCTGGCCGCAGGCTTCTTCCAGGGGTTTCCCATCAGCAGCAGCTCCTCGCGCACGCCCGTGGCCGAGGCGGCGGGTGCCCGAACGCAGGTGACAGGCGTCGTGGGTGCCATCGCGGTAGCCCTGCTCCTGCTCGTGGCGCCCGACCTTCTGGAGAACCTGCCCACCGCCGCGCTGGCCGCGGTGGTCATCGCCTCGGCGATCGGTCTGTTCGAGGTCGCCGATCTCAGGCGGATCTATCGCATCCAGAGGTGGGAGTTCTGGCTGTCGATGGTCTGCTTCGTCGGCGTGGCCGTGTTCGGCGCCATCCCGGGCATCGGCATCGCGATCATCTTCGCGGTGATCGAGTTCCTGTGGGACGGCTGGCGGCCGCACTCGGCGATCCTGGGCCGCCCCGCGGGCGTCAGCGGGTTTCACGACCTGAAGCGCTACCCGGACGCGCGGCAGGTTCCCGGCCTGGTCCTGTTCCGCTGGGATGCGCCCCTGTTCTTCGCCAACGCCGAGTTCTTCCGCGAGCGGGTGCTCGACGCGATCGCGCGGGCACCGGCGCCGGTCCGCTGGCTCGTCGTGGCGGCCGAGCCGGTCACGAGCGTGGACGTCACCGCGGCGGACACGCTGGCCGAGCTGGACCGGAGTCTCGCCGCAGCCGGCATCGACCTGCGGTTCGCCGAGCTGAAGGACCCGGTCAAGGACAAGCTCGAACGGTTCGGGCTGCTGGCACAATTCGGGAAGGACTCGTTCTTTCCGACCATCGATGCCGCGGTGAGCGGCTACCTTGCGACCCATCCGGTCGAGTGGCCCGACGACCGGGACTCACGGGCATGACCTTGAACTGGCTGCTCGTCTTCGTCCCTGCGGCCGTTGCCGTCGAGCATCTGGCGCCGGAGCGGCACCTTCTCGTCTTCGTGACGGCGGCGCTTGCCATCCTGCCGCTCGCCGGCTGGCTGGGCCGGGCGACGGAACAGCTTGCCGAGCGCATGGGCGAGGGCGTGGGCGGGCTCCTGAACGCGACCTTCGGCAACGCGGCCGAGCTGATCATCGCGTTCGCCGCTCTGCGCGCGGGCCTCCACGACGTGGTCAAGGCGTCGATCGCCGGATCGATCGTCGGCAACATCCTGCTCGTGCTCGGCGCCGCCATGCTGGCGGGTGGCATCCGGCGCCCGGAGCAGCTGTTCAACGCGTCGGCGGCACGCTCGCAGGCCACGATGCTGACCCTGGCCGCGATCGCGCTCATCCTCCCCGCCGCCTATGGCAGCCTGCTCGGCGACGCCGCCATCGCCGGACTCGGCACGCTGAGCGTCGCGATCTCGGTCGTCCTCCTCCTCGTCTATGCGCTGTTCCTCGTCTTTTCGCTGGTCACCCATGCCTCCTGGTTCGCGGGAACACCGGCGGCCGAGGGCGAGGCGCAAGCCCATGTGGAGACCTGGAGCACCGGCCGGGCCGCTGCCGTGCTCGCCGCCGCCACCGCCCTGATCGCCTGGATGAGCGAGATCCTGGTGGGGGCCATCGAGCCGATGACCCACGAGTCCGGTCTGAACCGGATCTTCGTCAGCGTGTTCGTCGTGGCCATCCTGGGCAATGCCGCCGAGCACGCGACCGCGATCACGGCGGCGATGAAGAACCGGATGGACCTCTCCCTGTCGATCGCGATCGGCTCGAGCATCCAGGTGGCCCTGTTCGTGGCACCGGTCCTCGTTCTGGCCAGCCTTCTTCGTCGGGCCCGTCGCCGATGGATCTGGTGTTTCCGACCGGGCTCGTCCTGATCGTCTTTCTCTCCGTGCTGATCACGGCCCAGGTCGCGGGCGACGGTCGCTCCGACTGGCTCAAGGGCGTGCAGTTGCTGTCCGTGTACCTGGTGCTGGCGATCACCTTCTTCTTCGTGCCGGCCACGGTCTTCCGGTGATGGGTGGCCGCCGCTCCCGTGTGTCTCTGCGACCCGGTGGCGCTGGACCGCGTGGCGTTCCGGTCCCAGAGTGGACACGTGAGATCATGCCGTCCCATGGCAAGGAAACCCGACCGATGACCGATGCCCTCCCGGGTCAACCACTGAATGTCCAGCAGCTGAAGAAGCTCGCGGACGAGAAGGAGACCGCCAAGCTGCAGGAGGTCCTGGCGCTGCGCCGGAAGGAAGAAGAGGAAGAGAAGCGGGCGCGTCAGGACTTCATGGAACGCGAGATACGGCCGGACGGAATCGAGCGCTTCAACAGCTGGGTCCGTCGTGCCGCCGAGCAGGGTCGGACGGAAATCGAGATCATGCGCTTCCCGTCCCAGTACTGCACCGACAAGGGCCGTGCGATCAACAATCTGGAGGAGGGCTGGCCGGAGACGCTCACCGGCATGGCGCGCCGGGTCCATGAAGCCTACGTCGCGCACCTGCAGCCGCAGGGCTACAAGATCCGGGCCCAGATCCTCAACTATCCCGACGGCGGGCTGGGCGAGGCCGGGATCTACATCGGCTGGTGAGGCTCACAGTGACACGGACCGCGGGACGATGCGGATGGGCGCTTGGCGCGTGGCACTCGCGGCGCTTTGGGGCATGTCGCTTGCCGCACCGGCGAGCGCTGCCACCTTCGGTGAGCTGGCGCAATGGTGTGCGCCCGAGACTGACGGCGGCAGGCCGGGCCTGTGCGCCGGCTATCTCGAAACCTACCTTGCCGGCCTTGCCGCGCCCGACCCGTCGCTCAACGACGGGGTGCGCGCCTGCGTGCCGGAATCCGAAGACCGCGCCCGGATCATCGCGCTGCTCCTGGCGTTTGCCCGAAGCCACCCCGAGGCGGCGGGTGAGCCGGGCGTGGCCGGCCTTGGCCAAGCCCTGAAAGACCGCTATCCGTGCCCGTGAGCTGACGGGTCGGCAGCGGCAGGGCCCGTGACCGGGCGAGAAAAGGGCGATCTGCGGTGTTGTCAGCGACCTTCATCGACCGGCCACGTCTGTCCCTCGTCATCTCGATCGTCATCACGCTCGCCGGGCTGATCGCGCTCACCGCGATGCCGATCGCCCAGTTCCCGGACATCGTGCCGCCGCAGGTGCAGATCACCGCCCGCTATCCGGGTGCGGGTGCGACCGTGGTCGAGCAGACGGTGGCGCAGCCGATCGAATCCCAGGTCGTGGGCGTCGACAAGTCGCTCTACATGAAGTCGACCTCGGGCAATGACGGCAGCTACACGCTGACCGTCAGCTTCGCGGTCGGCACCAATCCCGACATCAACACCGTCAACGTCCAGAACCGCGTGCACGCTGGCCATGCCGCAGCTGCCCGAGGAGGTCAGCCGGCAGGGCGTCACGGTCAAGAAGAAGTCCTCGGCGATCCTGCAGGTGCTGGCGGTCTATCTCGCCGGACGGGCGCTACGACACGCTGTTCTTGAGCAACTACGCCACCATCAACCTGCTCGACAACATCAAGCGGGTGCCCGGCGTCGGCGACGCCTACCTGTTCGGCGCCCTCGACTACAGCATGCGCGTCTGGCTCGACCACCGACCGGCTGACGGCACTCGGGCTCACGCCCACCGACGTCGCCAACGCCCTGCAGGGGCAGAACGTCCAGGCCGCCGTCGGCCGCATCGGCGCCCAGCCGATCGGCGACGCCCAGTTCCAGCTCAACATCCAGACCAAGGGCCGGCTGACCGAGCCCGAGGAGTTCGAGAACGTCGTCATCCGCGCCAACCCGGACGGCTCCTACGTCCGCGTGCGCGACGTCGGCCGGGTCGAGCTCGGCGCCCGCAGCAGCGATTCGTTCGGCCGCTTCAACGGCGGCCCCGGCGCCCTGATCGCCATCTTCCAGGCGCCCGGCGCCAACGCGCTCGCCACCGCCGAGGGCGTCCAGGCGGTCATGCAGCGGCTGCAGGCCCAGTTCCCCGAGGGCGTCGCCTACAAGACCACCTACGACTCGACCGCCTTCGTGCTGCGAGAGCATCGACGAGGTGATCCACACCCTGATCGAGGCCTTCATCCTGGTCGTGATCGTCGTCTTCCTGTTCCTGGGCAACCTGCGCGCCACCCTGATCCCGCTGATCGCCGTGCCCGTGTCGCTGATCGGCACCTTCGCCGTGATGCTGGCCTTGGGCTTCTCCTTGAACATGGTCTCGCTGCTGGCCCTGGTGCTGGCCATCGGCATCGTCGTCGACGACGCCATCGTCGTGGTCGAGGCGGTCGAGGCCAACCTGGAGGACGACCCCGAGCCTCTCGCCCGCCGACGCCGCCAAGCGGGCGATGGGCCAGATCACCGCGCCGATCATCGCGATCACGCTGGTGCTGCTGTCGGTGTTCGTGCCGGTGGCCTTCATCCCGGGCATCTCGGGCCAGCTCTACCAGCAGTTCGCGGTGGCGGTCGCGGTCTCGATGGTGATCTCGGCCATCAACGCGCTGACCCTCTCGCCGGCCCTGTGCGCGGTCCTGCTGCGCCACCATGCCGGCCCCAAGCGCGGCCCGATCCGCTACGTGCTGGGCGCCATCGATCTCGGCGCGCGACGGCTATGCCGCCATCGTCGAGCGGCTGGTGCGCGTGGCCGTCTTCAGCCTGGTCGTGGTCGGCGGCGTCCTCGTGCTCAACGGCTGGCTGTTCAAGGTGATCCCCGGCGGCTTCCTGCCGGAGGAGGACCAGGGGGCGTTCTTCGTCGAGGCCCAGCTGCCCGAGGGTGCCTCGGTCAACCGCACCGCGGTCGTGGCCGAGCGGGTCGAGAAGCATCGCTCCAGGCCATCCCCGGCGTCGCCGACATCAGCACGGTCGTCGGCTACAGCACGCTGGACGGGCTCAGCAAGTCCAACAGCGCCTACTTCATCGTCCTGCTCAAGCCCTTCGACGAGCGCACCGAGCCGGGCCAGGACGTCGATTCGATCATCCGCCGGGTGCGCGGCCGAAGGTGCGGCGATCCGCGAGGCCAACATCATCCCGTTCAACGTGCCGCCGATCATCGGCCTCGGCACCAGCGGCGGCTTCGAGTACCAGCTGCTCGACCTGCAGGGCGGCGATCCCGCCGACCTGGCCGCCGTGGCGCGCGGCGCTGATCTTCGCCGCCAACCAGAACCCGCTGCTGGCCGGCGTGTTCACCACCTACTCCGCCAGCACGCCGCAGCTGTTCCTCGACATCGACCGCGACAAGGTCCAGACGCTGGGCGTCAGCCTGGCCGACGTGTTCACCGCACTGCAGGCGACGCTCGGCGGCTACTACGTCAACGACCTCAACCTGTTCGGCCGCACCTGGCAGCTCAACCTGCAGGGCGAGCAGGAGGACCGCGACTCGATCGAGGACATCTACCGGATCCATGTCCGCAACCTGCAGGGCGACATGGTGCCGTTGCGCAGCTTCGCGCAGGTGCGCACCATCGTCGGCCCGCAGGCGATCGTCCGCTACAACAACTACCGCTCGGTCACCATCAACGGCAGCCCGGCACCCGGGCGTCAGCTCGGGCCAGGCGCTGGCGGCGATGGAGCAGCTCTCGGCCGAGACCCTGCCGCAGGGCTACAGCTTCGAGTGGACCGGCACGGCACTGCAGGAGATCCAGGCCGCCGGCCAGACCACGATGATCCTCGGGCTGGCCGTGCTGTTCGCCTACCTGTTCCTGGTCGCCCTCTACGAGAGCTGGACCATTCCGGTGCCGGTGCTGCTCTCGGTCACGGTGGGCATCGCCGGCGGCATGGCCGCCTTGTGGATCAGCGGGCTCGACAACAACATCTACGCCCAGATCGGCATCGTCGTGCTGATCGCGCTGGCCGCCAAGAACGGCATCCTGATCGTCGAGTTCGCCAAGGAGCGGCGCGAGCACGGCCTGTCGATCCAGGATGCCGCGGTCGAGGGTGCCCGCGAGCGGTTCCGGGCGGTGATGATGACCAGCTTCGCCTTCATCGCCGGCCTGATCCCGCTGGTCTGCGCCACCGGTGCCGCGATGCTGTCGCGGCGCGGCGTGGGCACGGCCGTGTTCGGCGGCATGATCGCGGCCGCCGCCATCGGCATCTTCGTGATCCCGCCGCTCTACGTGTTCTTCCAGTGGGTCCGCGAGAGGATCAAGGGGATCGGCAAGGGCGCGGCGGCCGCGCCCGAACCGGCCCACCCGCCTGCCTGACGCGGACGGCGCGGCGTTGGGCTGCTACGCCGACCGTGTCGTCCCGCGCCTGGTCCACCACGCCATGGCGGCCGAGCGGCTGTTGCCGCTGCGCCGGCGGACCGTGGCCGGTGTCGCCGGCCGGGTGCTGGAGCTGGGCATCGGTGCCGGCGCCAACCTGCCGCTCTACGGCCGGGACGTCACCGAGCTCGTCGGCGTCGACCCGTCGCCCTGGCTGCTCGAGCGCGGCGCGCCGGACCGCTGCCTGGATGCCGTTTCCCGTGCGCCTGCTCGAGCAGTCGGCCGAGCACCTGCCCCTGGCGGACGCGAGCGTGGACGAGGTGGTGGTCACCTGGAGCCTGTGCACGATCGCCGATCCCCTGGCGGCGTTGCGTCGAGGCGCACCGGGTGCTGGTGCCGGGCGGCAGCCTGCGGTTCGTGGAGCACGGGCTGGCCGATGCGCCGGCCGTCGCCCGCTGGCAGCGCTGGCTGACCCCGGCCTGGCGGCGCATCGCGGGCGGCTGCCGGCTGGACCGGCGCGTCGATCGGTTGCTGGTCCGGGCCGGGTTCACCCTGACGGCACTCGAATCGGGCTACCTGCTGCCGGGGCCGCGCGTGCTGACCTTCCATCGGCTGGGCGTCGCGCGCAGGTGACCCGCAGGGTTGCCAGCGGCGCGACGGCCATCGCATAGTGGCCGCGGCTTGGGAGATCCTGGCGGATGCGGGAAGTCACGGTAGCGGCCACCCAGATGGCCTGCGACTGGGATCGCGACGGCAACGTCGCGCGCGCGGAGCGGCTCGTGCGCGAGGCCGCCGGGCGCGGTGCGACCGTGGTGCTGCTGCAGGAGCTGTTCGAGAATCCCTATTTCTGCAAGGACCAGGCCGCGAAGTATTTCGGCCTGGCGCAGGCCATCGAGGGCCATCCCCTGGTGGCACGGATGAGCCGCCTCGCGTCCGAGCTCGGCGTGGTCCTGCCGGTGAGCTTCTTCGAGCGGGCCAACAACGCCTACTTCAACTCCGTGGCGATGATCGACGCCGACGGCCGCGTGCTCGGCCTCTACCGCAAGAGCCATATCCCCCATGGCGCGGGCTACAACGAGAAGTTCTACTTCAATCCCGGCGACACCGGCTTTCGCGTCTGGCAGACCCGGGCGGGGTGCATCGGCGTGGGCGTGTGCTGGGACCAGTGGTTCCCCGAGGCGGCGCGCGTCATGGTCCTCATGGGTGCCGAGATCCTGCTCTATCCCACGGCCATCGGCTCCGAGCCGGAGCGCCCGGACTACGACAGCTGCGGCCACTGGCAGCGGGTGATGCAGGGTCATGCCGGTGCGAACATGGTGCCGGTGATCGCCTCCAACCGGGTCGGCAGCGAGGCGGGCGACAGCTGCTCGCTCGAGTTCTACGGCAGCTCGTTCATCACCGACGCCCAGGGCGGCATCGTCGGGCAGGCGCCGCGCAGCGGCGAGGCCGTGGTCACGGCGTCGTTCGATCTCGACGCCCTGGCCTGCGAGCGCGCCGCCTGGGGCCTGTTCCGCGACCGGCGTCCCGATCTCTACGTGCCGATCTTGAGCGTCGACGGCCAGGAGCCGTCGATCTGACGCCGGCCGGCGTCAGCTCAGCAGGTCGATCTCCGCCAGGGTGAGCTCGCCCGGCACCAGGGTGACCGGCACCTTCACCCGCTTGCCCAGATGGCCGAGCAGGAACGTCACCAGCGGGCCCGGATTGGCGCCCCTTCGCCGTTGCCAGCACCAGCAGCGAGATCGACGGATCCTCCTGCAGCAGGGCCACCAGCTGCTCGGCCCGCTTGCCCTCGCGGATATGGATGATCGGCATGGTCCCGATCTGCCCGAACACCTCGCTCGCCAGCTTCTGCAGGCGCAGCTCGGCCTCCGCGCGGGCATCGTCCTCCAGGACCCGCCCGACCCCGAGCCAGTGCTGGAACTCCACGGGCTCGATGACGTGCAGCAGGGCGACATGGCCATTGGTGTGCTGGGCGCGGCGGCAGGCGTAGCGCAGCGCGTTGCGCATCTCCTCGCTCTCGTCGACGACGACCAGGAAGACGCGGGCGGCAGGAGGTGGATCGGCGGGTGCGGTCATGGTCTCACGGCCTGCGGAACAGGGCGTTGGCGGCCCAGCCGGCGCCCAGGGCGATCAGGATCGAGGCCAGCCCGTAGAGTGCGGGCTGGCCGAGCGAAAACTCGTACAGTTCGGCCTCGAGACCCATCTTGGCGATCTCCAGCTTGCTGGTCTGCGCGCCCACCACCTCGCCGTCGGCGAACTGCAGCACCTGGACCTGGTAGTCGCCGGGCGGCACGTTGGCCGGGAAGACGATGCGGGTGCGGAACAGGGTGTCGCCGAGGAAGCTCACCGTGCCCGGCTCGGCCGAGAACAGGCCGACGCGCTGCTGGTTGCGCACCAGTGCCGCACGGAAGGTGGCGATCTCCTCCTCGCTCCAGTCGTCCGCGGCCGCCGGCGTGAGCCGGATCCGCTCGGCACCCAGCTCGTGCCGGGCGAGCCCGCCCGGGCCGGCGAGCTCGTCGAGCGGGATGCTGGTCGCCACCGCATAGAAGGTCGGCACGTTCTCGAACACCAGCGAGCTGGTGTTGATCCAGATCGGCCCGACGCGGCTCTTGCGGCGCACGGTGATGTCGCGCGCCGGGCCGCGCACGACCACGGCGATCTCGCCGTCGCGCCCCGGGGCCGCGCCGTAGAGCAGCACCTGCGTCCCGACGAAGGCGGTGGTGATCGCGATCAGCCGCGAAGAGAGGTCGTAGACGAACGTCGCCAGCGCCGGGCCGACGGTCGTGGCGGCGATCCCGACCGCCAGGGCCAGCGCCAGCAACGGACGGGCAGGCCGCGCCGCGCCGCGTCGCCCGAACAGCCCTGCTGGTGGGATGGCTCTCAGGCCGGCGCCGCGGCGGCGGCGAGGCGGGACGACCGGAGGTCGTGGCCGTCGGAGGGCTCGCCGCTGCAGAACAGCTGGTAGAGCAGCCGCAGCACGGCCAGCGGTTCGGCCGCCGCGATCGAGTAGTAGATCGTCTGTGCATCGCGTCGCGTGCGCACCAGATTGTCCCGACGCAGTCGTGCCAGATGCTGGGAAAGTGCTGACTGGCTCAAGCCCACCAGCCGGACCAGCTCACCGACCGACTTCTCACCGGGGACCAGCTGGCACATGATCAAAAGCCGATGCTCGTTGCTCATCGCCTTGAGAAGAATGCTAGCCTCGCGCGCACTTTCCTGAAGCTTTTCTGTTTGCATCGAGAGCTCCCGCGCGCGGCCACCAGCCTGACCCGTTGCCGCCCGCTGTCCGGGGAATCGACTTTCTTCCGACTTGTCCTCCACTCATGGACCTAGTCCGTCGCGTCCGCAATATCGCTTTGTCGCTGTTGCCGTCAGGCAACATGGGCGCGCCAGGGCAGCAGGCGGCCG
Organism: uncultured Alphaproteobacteria bacterium; assembly: GCA_963769465.1. GTDB lineage: Bacteria > Pseudomonadota > Alphaproteobacteria > Geminicoccales > Geminicoccaceae > Benzoatithermus. Next base: position 19,407 of record CAVYMA010000002.1, on the reverse strand, counting down.
GTCTCCAGCTGCTTCACGCCCCACCAGGCGCCGCCGAGCATGCCGGCGAGGGCGAGGCAGGACGCGAGGCTCAAGGTGGCGACGCCGGTCAGGCCCTGGCCGATGGTGCAGCCGAGCGCGATGCTGCCGCCGGTTCCCATCAGCAGTCCCCCGACCAGGTGGCGGCGCAGGTCGCCCGGGGCGGTGAAGCGCTCGAGGCGGAACTCGCCCCGCGCCGCTGCCGCGGCCGCCGCACCCGCGACCGTGCCCGCCAGCAGCGGCAGCAGGAGATCGGGGCGGGCCAATGGCCATGTAGTTGAGCGAATCGGGCCGGCCCCCAGCGACCGCCGTCGCCAGCCAGCCCAGGGTGACCAGGGCGCCCAGCAGCAGTCCGGTGGCGACATCCTCGCCCGAGCGGCGAAAGCCGGCGTGGCGCAGGCAGAACAGCAGCAGGGCCGCGCCCAGTGCCAGCGCCAGCACGGGCGCGCCGGGCAGCACCACCGGGTCCGATATGGAAGGACGGTCGGGAAGCAGGGCCGCGGTTGCCAGGGCCGCTGCCGCCGCCACCAGCAGCGCCGTGCCGGCCTTGAGGCTGCCGCTGCCGAGCCGGACCAGGTTGCGGCTGATGCAGCCGCCGGCCTGCACCATGCCCAGGCCGAACAGCAATCCTCCCGGGAGCGCCAGGACGAGCGGCCATCCACCCCTGGGATAGGGGCTCCGTCCGAGATCCACCAGGCCGACCAGGTCCAGCCCTTGCGCGCCCAGCACGGCCACGGCGAGCGCCAGGGCCCAGACGCGCAGCCGGCGCAGGCTGCCGAACAGGACGGCGTCGCTGACGCAGCCCATGGTGCAGAAATGGCTGCGCTGCAGGACGGCACCCATGGCCAGCCCGAGCAGCAGGTAGAGGATGATCAGGAGCAGCGGGTAGGCCGGTTGCATTGCCTGGGCTCACCCGCCAGGGGTCGGTGGCCGAACGGACCGCCCCGATATGGCGACCCGGTGGCGGGCGTCAACCGGCCCGTGCGGGCGTCAGCCGCCGGCCAGGCTCAGCTTGCTGCCGGCTTCGATGAACGGCTTGGGATTCAGCGGGCGGCCGTCGACCCGGATCTCGTAGTGCAGGTGCGGGCCGGTGGCCCGGCCGGTCCGGCCCATCAGGCCCACCACCCTGCCGGTCGCGACCTTGTCGCCGACCCGCACCAGGGCCCGGCTGAGATGGGCGTAGCGCGTCTCGATGCCCATGCCATGGTCGACCACGACCATGATCCCGTAGGCGCCGGAGCGGCCGGCCTCGACCACGGTGCCGGGTGCGGTGACGAGGATCGGCGCATTGCGCGGCCCACCGAAATCGAGGCCCGTGTGGATGGCGCCGCGGCGGCGGAACGGATCGCGGCGGTAGCCGAAGCCGCTGTTGAGCTTGTACTCGGTCAAGGGTGCGGCCAGCGGCATGGCCAGGAGCACGCTCTGCATGCGCCGCACGCGGTCCAGCTCGGCGGCCGCCGCACGCTCGGTGGCGCGGCCAGCGCCACGCCCGGCCGCCGGGACCAGCGGACCACCGCTGCCTTCGCTCAGGCTGCCGGCCGGACCCGCCTCGGCGACCAGACGATCGAGATCGAGGCCGGCCTTGGCCAGCATCCGGCTCAGCGTGTCCAGGCGCTTGGCGAGCCGCGCACCGAGCCGCGAGGACGCACCGCGTCCAGCGTGGTCGAGGTCGGCGGCGGCAAGGGCCGGGCGCGTCTTCGGAATCGGGGGCACCGCCGCACCGGCCGGAGCGGCCATGGCGCCGATGGTCGTGCACAGAACTAACGTGCGGCACCAACGATTTACGGCAGTCGAGCCAAGGCTCCGCAACGCGGGCCCTGCGTATATCTGCATTTGCTGGAACAAGATCACCGGAGCAAAGCATGGCGATCCAGGTGGGCGGCCCGTCATGTGTGTCGCTCCGTTGTTGGCCGTCCGGCGGGATCGGGTGAGGCGTACCCGAGGGCTGTCTGGCTCGCTGAGAGTATTGTTCCCGTCGGCGGGAGTATGTGAGCCCGATCAAGCCCTGGCAACCCGGATTGTTCCGAAAAAATGTTACCGGAGATTCAGACTGCATACGGGCCGCGGGCGCAGGGACAACGATGTTGGCGCGAGGCCGCGGCTCAGTCCTCGATCGGGGCAGCTGCCGGCCACGCAAGGTCTGCCCGCACCTGTTCCATGGCTGGGCGGGGTTTGTCTGGTGCAGTCGCGAATTGCAACGCGACACCACGCCACGGCGGACGTTCGACCGCGTAGCGTCAGAATGTCACTTGCATAGAAAAATCAGGGGTTTGGGCGGCGTCGCTGAGCCGTGAGATCAGCTATTGACCCGCAGGCACGGAGACCGACCGATGCTCGCGACCATTATCGGCGCGACAGCGACGGGCCTGCCGTAGGGCAGGCCCGTCGCGGCATGCCGCTCAGGCGACTTTCTTGCGGCGGCCACCGGCGCGCCGCATCGGCTTGGCGGGTGCCGGCTCCGCGGCGCGCGGCGCCGGGGCGGCCTTGCGGCCGAGGCCGATCTCCTTGGCCAGCGCCGAGCGCTGGGCAGCGTAGGCCGGGGCCACCATCGGGTAGTCCTTGGGCAGGCCCCAGCGCTTGCGGTAATCGTCCGGCGTCATGTTGTAGCGGCTGGAAAGATGCCGCTTGAGCATCTTCAGCTTCTTGCCGTCCTCGAGGCAGACGATGAACTCGTTGTGGATCGAGCGCTTGACCGGCACCGCCGGAACCGGGGCCTCGACCGCCTGCTCGACCTTTTCCGTGCCCGCATCGCGCAGCGTGGCAAATACGCTGGAAATCAGGGCCGGAAGATCGACGATCGCGACGGCGTTGTTGCCGGCAAACGATGCGACGATCTCGGTCGTCAGGCTCAAAAGCTCCTGACGGTTGTTTGTATCGACCATGCGGCCTGGCCTTTCTGGGCTAGTTTAGTGAGGGTCGTGCGGCCTATATCATGCTGCATCGTGCAGTGGCAAGTCGCCCGTGAATTCGTCGGGCGCTCGCGCAGGCCTGAAGCCGGTCGAGCGCCGCCAATATTGTATGCTTGGTCTTTGCGGGCCATTGCTCGATTGAAACGACGGATTGCCGCGCTGTTTCGCAGGGCTACGCAAGGTAGGGCACCAAATCCGCCGGTCACGCGATCCCGATGCGAATTCCCGTGGTGCGCCGCCTTCGGCACCGCGAACACCTCGTCTCGCACAAGACGCGACGACGGCGGCGGTTCCTCTATTGACGAAAGGTGGGTGCGTCGGGCCGAGATGCGGCGAGAATGGTGCCGGCGAAAGGACTTGAACCTTCAACCTCCCGCTTACAAGGCGGATGCTCTACCGTTGAGCTACGCCGGCACGAAGCGGAACATAGCCGAGACTCAATCCTCCGGCCACTGCGGCTTGCGCTTGTGGACGAACGCGTCGAGGCCGGCGGCGAAATCCTGGCCGAGCGCGTTGGCGACGATGACGTCGGTGGTGAACGCGTAGGCCTCGCTCAGGCCGAGCTCGAGCTGGCGGTAGAACGCGCGCTTGCCCAGCGCCAGGACGTGCCGGGGCTTGTCGAGCAGGCGCGCGCACAGGGCGTCGACCTCGGCATCCAGGGCCTCGGGTGCGGCGACCCGGTTGACCAGCCCCAGCCGCAGCGCCTCCTCGGCGGCGACGAAGTCGCCGGTCAGCAGCATCTCCATGGCCGGCTTGCGCGGTACGTTGCGCGACAGGGCCACCATCGGCGTCGAGCAGAACAGGCCGTACTTGACCCCGGAGGTCGCAAACCGGCTGTCGCTGGCCGCGACCGCGAGATCGCAGGCAGCCACGAGCTGGCAGCCCGCGGCGGTGGCGATCCCGTGCACCCGCGCGATCACCGGCTGCGGCAGCCGCGCCAGGGTGAGCATCATGGCCGAGCAGCGCTCGAACAGGGCGCGGACCGGCTGGTCGCGCAGGTCGGCGCCCATCTCCTTCAGGTCGTGCCCGGCGCAGAACGCCTTGCCGGCGCCGGCGATGACCACCACCCGGGTGCTCGGATCCTCGGCGATGGCGTCGAGCTCCGCCTGGAGCCGGCCCAGAAGCTCGAACGACAGGCTGTTGAAGGACGCGGGCCGGTTGAGGGTCAGCCGGACGACGCCGCCGCTGTCGTCGCGGAGCAGGATGGGTGGCACGGACTCGGTCATGGCCGGCTCCTTTCAGGCGGCGGGGACGGGACGGCGCAGGAGCAGATGCAGGGCGCGGAAGGTCATCACCGCCTCCTCGCGCTGGTTGCGCACCGTGTAGGCGATCGTCACCAGGCCGCGGTCGGGCCTGCTGCGCGAGGCGCGGACCTCGACCACCTCGGCCGCGACGCGCAAGGTGTCGCCCGGGCGGACCGGCCGCGGCCAGCGCAGCTCGTCGAGGCCGGGCGAGCCCAGCGACGCGGCGTTGATGATCCGCTCCTGGTAGACCAGCCGGAACGCCACCAGGAGGGTCTGGAAGCCGCTGCCGATCAGCCCGCCGAACGGGCCGGCCGCGGCGGCCTCGCGGTCGATGTGGAAGGGCTGCGGGTCGTGCGCCCAGCCGAACTCCAGGATCTGCGCCTCGCTCAGCGTGCAGCCGGCGGTGGCGAAGCGTTGCCCGGCCGCGAAATCCTCGAACCACAGGTCGCGCTGCATCACCGCCGCTCCAGGTTGACCAGGGCCACGCCGGCCACGGTCAGCGCCATGCCGGCCAGCTCGCCGCGCGCCCAGCCGCTCGCCGAACAGGGCCAGGCGATCACGGCCGTGGTCGGCGGCACCAGGAAGAACAGGCTCGAGACCTGTGAGGCGGCGCCGCGGCGCAAGCAGCAGATAGAGCAGCGGGATCGCACCCAGGAAAGCACGAACACCAGCCAGAGCAGGGCGAACACCAGCTCCGGCGTCCAGTCGATCCGCCGGGTCTCGAACAGCAGCGCCGCCGAGCCAGCAGGCGAGCGCGGCGGCCGCGAACTGGACGAGGTTGCCGGTGCGCAGGTCCTGCCCGGTGCAGCAGCGCTTCTGGTAGAGCGTGCCGGCCGTGATGCCCGCCAGCGCGCGACGCAGGCGGCCAGGCGCCCAGAAGCATCGCCCGCTGCCGTGGCCCAGCTTGCCGGCCAGGACCAGGGCGACGCCGACCAGCCCGAGCCCCAGCCCGAGCCAGCGGCGCGGGCTGACGCGCTCGGCCAGCAGGAAGCGGTGCCGCCGCGGCGACCAGCAGCGGCTGCAGGCTGACGATCAGCGCCGAGAGCCCGGCCTCCAGGCCCGAGCCGGATCGCGACGAACACGCCGCCGAGATAGACGCCGTGCATCAGCAGCCCGGCCACGGCGAGATGGCCCCACTCGCGCGGCCGCCGCGGCCAGGGCGCGCGCCAGACCAGGGCCGCCAGCCACGAGCAAGGCCGCGGTCGAGCGCGAAGCGCAGCGCCAGGAAGGTCATCGGCTCGGCGTGCGGCATGCCCAGCCGGGCGCCGATGAAGCCGGTGCTCCACAGCAGCACGAACAGAGCCGGGCAGCAGGCCGCAGGCGCAGGCCGCTCACGGCAGCCGGCCTGCCGGGCGCCGGCTCAGTCCGGCAGCGGCGCGAACAGGGCCTCGATGTCGGCCTCGGTGAAGCTCAGGCCGGCGCGCGGTGCCGGACAGCACGCCGTCGACCAGCGCCTGCTTCTTGCCCTGCAGCTCGACCATCTTCTCCTCGACCGTGCCGGTCGGCGATCAGCTTGTAGACGAACACGGTCTTGTCCTGGCCGATGCGGTGGGCGCGGTCGGTGGCCTGGTTCTCGACCGCCGGGTTCCACCACGGGTCGTAGTGGATCACGGTGTCGGCCGCGGGTCAGCGTGATGCCGGTGCCGCCGGCCTTGAGGCTGATCAGGAAGATCGGCACCTCGCCGTCCTGGAAGCGCTGGACCGGGGTCTCGCGGTCCTTGGTCTGGCCGGTCAGCTTGACGAACGGGATCTGCTCCTGGTCGAGCGCCGGCCTCGATCAGGTCGAGCATCTCGACGAACTGCGAGAACACGATGATGCTGCGGCCCGGTCTCGACCATGCTGCGGCAGCATGTCCATCAGCAGCTCGAACTTGGCGCTGGGCACGGCGCGACGCCGTCGCCGTCTTGAGCAGGCGCGGGTCGCAGCAGACCTGGCGCAGCTTGAGCAGCGCCTCGAGGATCGCGATGTTGCTGCGGGCGAGGCCGCGCTGCTCGATCTCGTCGCGCACCCGCTTGTGCATGGACAGGCGCACGCTCTCGTAGAGGTCGCGCTGGCCCTCGGTGAGCTCGATCTCGCGGCAGCACCTCCTGCTTGGGCGGCAGCTCGGAGGCGACCTGCTCCTTGGTGCGGCGCAGCAGGAACGGGCGCACGCGGCTGGCCAGCAGCTGCTGGCGCGCCGGTGTCGCCCTCCTTCTCGATCTGGTTGCGGAAGACCCGGCGGAAGGTCTCGCGGTCGCCGAGGAAGCCCGGCATCAGGAAGTTGAACACCGACCAGAGCTCGCCCAGATGGTTCTCCATGGGCGTGCCGGACAGCGCCAGCCGGTGCTCGGCCTTGAGCTGGCAGGCGGTGCGGGCGAGCTTGGTCGCCGGGTTCTTGATCGCCTGCGCCTCGTCGAGCACGACCATGCGGTAGTCGTGCTCGAGCAGCAGCTCCTTGTCGCGCAGCAGCAGGGCGTAGCTGGTCAGCACCACGTCGTGCTCGTCGATCTCGTCGAACAGCTCGCGGCGCTGGTTGCCGTGCAGGACCAGCACGTCGAGGTCGGGCGCGAACTTGCGCGCCTCGTTGCGCCAGGTCGGCACGAGGCTGGTCGGGCAGACGATCAGGCAGGGCTTGATCAGCCGGCCGGCATCCTTCTCGGCCAGGATGTGCGCCAGCGCCTGCACGGTCTTGCCCAGGCCCATGTCGTCGGCGAGCACGCCGGACAGGCCGAGGCTCGCTCAGGAACTGCAGCCAGGCGAAGCCGTCCTCCTGGTAGTGGCGCAAGGTGGCCTTGAGGCCCTTGGGCGGCTGCGACCGGCGGGATCTCGTTGGTGGTGGCGAGGCGCCGCGCCATGTCGCGCAGGGTCTGGCCGCCGAACCACTGCAGGGCGCCGTTCGGCAGCGCGGTCTCGATCGCGGTCAGCCGGGTCATCTCGGCCCGGCTCAGGCGCAGCGTGCCGTCGTCGCCGATCCGGCGGCTGGCGAACAGCTCGTAGAGCGCTTCGAGCATCGCCTTGAGGCGGGGCGCCGGGATCGGCAGGAGCCGGCCGTCGGGCAGCGTGCCGAAGACGTGGTCCTCGCCGATCGTCGTCCAGCGCCGCGGGCGTCAGGTCGTCCGGGCGCGCGCTCGAACAGGTCGAGCAGGATCGGCAGCAGCGCCACGCGCTCGCCGTCGACCTCGATGCCGAGGTCGAGGTCGAACCAGTCGATGCCGGAATCGTTGACGTCGACCTTCCAGGCATCGTCGGCCTGCGACGACCTGGTAGGGATAGTCCTCGCCGAAGGTGATGCGCCAGCCGTCGCCGGGCGAGCTTGGGCAGGTCCTGGTGGTTGAACTCGACCCAGCGCATCGAGACGTCGTCGTCCTCGTCCTCCTCGAAGGTGAAGTCCTGGCGGCAGTGCTCGGGCGCGAACCGGCCGAGGCCGGTCGGGCCCAGCGGCTGCAGGCCGTGGACGTTCAGCCGCTCGATCATCTGCACCTCGAACAGCGTGTCGCGCGGCAGGACCAGCAGGCGGTTGTCCTTGACGTGGTTGATCTCGGTGCGGCCGTCCTGCCAGCCGATCTCGGCGCCGGCATAGTCGAACAGCACCCGCGCCAGCGGCAGGTCGACCTCCTGCTCCTCGCGCTTCCAGCCCAGGCCGCGCGAGATGGTCACGCGCGGGCAGTGCAGGTGCAGGATCGGCGTCGGCCGCATCTCCTGCCGCTCGCGCTTGCGCAGCGGCTCGGGCAGCGGCAGCGCAGCAGCGCTGGGCTGCAGCTTCTGGCGGACCAGGCTGGCGACCGCCGCGGGCACGGCGGGCGCGCGCAGCAGGAGCCGGGTGACCCGATGCGGCACGCCGGTCTCGATCCGGCCGCAGCTCAGCTCCTTGAGGTCGATGTACCAGGGCTCGCCGAGGCCCACGACCACGATGTCCGAGCGTTCCTGCTCGAGCTCGCAGACCACGTGCTGCTGGCCCTCGCTGTCGAAGTGCCAGCCGAACCGGCCGGCCCGCGGCTCCTCGAACGACAGCGCCGGCGCCCTGGCCGTTGCGCCAGTGGCAGCGGCCGGTCTCGAGCATCCGGCGCAGCGTGTCGCCGTCGCCGACCGAGCCCAGCCGCTTGGTCTGCGCGTTGGGCGCCGCCGAGCAGGCGGCCGATGACCTGGTCCTCGACCGCGACGAAGCTGGCCGGGTCCTCGGCCACGAGGTTGGACATGGCCAGCGGGTGCTCGCGGCCGTAGAGGCCGCCGCGCAGGCGGCGGGCGCGGAAGGTGCTGACCGCGATCGGCTGGATCGCCGCCGCGTCGCGCCACAGCCGCTGCGCCGGCTCCAGCACGTAGAGGACGCAGTCGGCGCCGTCGCTGGCGTGGCCGTTGGTCGGGGCGCGCGCGCTCTGGTTGATCGCGGCGATCCAGGCCTCGAGCTCGGGATCGATCGCGGCGCTGACCTCGTCGGCATGTCCGGGGCCGCGGTCTCGTCGAGGGCCGCGAGCAGGGTCGCCGCCGCATGCTCGCACTCGCTGTAGACCAGGCAGGTGCAGGTGCTGGACAGCCGGATCCGGCCGCCCCGGCCGTTGACGATGTTGACGCGCGTCAGATAGGGCGTGCGCCGCTCGCCGCGCACGCGGCCGGTGATCGAGCGGCCGTCGCGCTCGACGCTGATCTCGACGACCGCACTTTGGTCACGCAACGTCTCGGCGCGCTGCCAGGTGGGTGAGGGGAAGAGGCGTTCGAGATCGGTTCTTGTAAAGGCAAGCATTGGGCTTTTTTACAGTTCTCGGCTGATCTTCTTCTCGCGCGACGGCAAGCCACCACGCTTGCACGGCGCGATCTTCACTTCGGTACTTTACCGGCCGACCTGACCGGCTTGGATCGTTAACCCGCAGTCGAATGCCGATAGTCGTGCTCCAACCGCGAGCATCCCACGGACATTCTCTGATGCATACACGCCAAAAATCGGCGCTTTGCAACTGTTCTGCCGCGACGGAATGCGCCGTGCGCGGCGCGTTTCCGCACCACCGCGCATCTGGTCTAACATGTGCGGCAATCCGTCACGGAACGATCGCGGAACGGTCCGGCGTTTGGCTGCGCGGCAGGAACACGGTGGCGGCCAATCCACCCGATGGCGCGCGTGCCAGGCTGATCCAGCCGCCGCAGGCCTCGGCGATGTCGCGGGCCAGCGCCAGCCCCAGGCCACTGCCCGCCACGGTCTCGTCCAGGCGCCGGCCGCGGGCAAAGGCGCGCTCCCGGTCGCCTTCGTCCAGGCCCGGGCCGTCATCCTCGACCACCAGCCGCAACATCCCGTGCTCGACGCCGCCGGACAGATGCACGCGTGACCTCGCCCATTTGCAGGCATTGTCGAGCAGGTTGCCAAGGATCTCCTCGAGGTCGGCGCGGTCGCCGGCATAGCGCTCACCGGCCGGGACCGTGCAGGCAAGCGTCACGTCGCGCGCCGCGGCCTGCGGCGCCAGCACGCGCAGGAGGGCGCGGGCGCAGCCCTCGACCTCCACGCCGGGCCCCGGCGCCGGCGTGCGCCCCCGCAGGCGGGCCCGGGCGAGGTGCCGATCGATCACCGCCCGCATCCGGGCCGCCTGCTCCCGGATGATCGCCGCATGCTCGTGCTCGCCCGGCTGCAGGCGGTCGGCTTCGACCAGCAGCAGCTGCAGCGACGTCTTGAGGGCGTGCGCGAGGTCGGCAGCCTGGCCGCGGGCCCGCTCCAGCGAGCGCTCCTGCTGGCCGAGCAGGAGGTTGAGCTCGTCGACCAGCGCCGCCACCTCCTCGGGGAAGCTGCCTTCCAGCCGCCGTGCCGCGCCCGCCCTCACGCCTGCGAGGGTGCGCCCCAGCCGCGAGAGAGGTGCGAGGCCGACCGCGACCTGGATGGCGGATGCCGCCACCAGCCCGGCCGCGAGCAGCGCCAGGGTGATCATCAGCAGCCGGTCGAACCGCCGCGCCACCGCGGCGATCTCCGCCGCGGGCATGGCGACCGCGACGCGGATCGGGCGATCGGCCGGCGCCTCGGCAAAGCGCACCATCCGCTCGGCCATGCGCAGTTCGCCGATGCCCGGGACCGTGGCGGCGTGGCGGTGCACCTCGCCCGGCACCAGGTCGTCGGCGGCAAGGGGCAATGCCTGGTCCCAGAGCGAGCGCGAGCGCAACGGCGGCATCCCCGCCGTCTCGATCTGCCAGTAGCGCCCGCCATAGGGTCGCGCGAAGCGGGGGTCGGCCGGCGGGCTGCGCAGGTTGGGACCCTCGGCACCGCCCGCCTGCAGGGCCGCGGTGAGGGCGTCCAGCTGCAGGATGAGTTCCGCGTCGTACTGGCCGGCGAGGTGGGCGCGAAACAGCGCCGACAGGGCGATGCCGGCCGCAGCAACCGCCAGGACGACGAGGATCGCGGCGCCGAGCACCAGGCGCCGCCGCAGCGAGCCCGAGCGGATCACGGCTGTCCGCCCAGCCGGTAGCCGAGGCCGCGCACGGTGACGATGGCGTCGCGCCCGAGCTTGCGGCGCAGGCGGCCGACCATGACCTCGATCGTGTTGGAATCGCGGTCGAAATCCTGGGCGTAGACATGCTCGACCAGATCGCCCTGCGAGACGACGCGGTCCGGCCGGTGCATCAGGTAGGCCAGGATGCGGTACTCCATGGCCGTCAGCGTCACGGCCGTGCCGGCCAGGGTGACCCGCCCGGAGCGGGTGTCGAGCTCCAGTGCACCGTGGCGCAGCACCGGATCGGCATGCCCGCCGGCGCGGCGCAGCAATGCCCGCAGCCGGGCGAGCAGTTCCTCGGTGGCGAAGGGCTTGGCGAGGTAGTCGTCGGCCCCGGCGTCGATGCCGTCGACCTTCTCGCGCCAGCTGTCGCGGGCGGTCAGGATCAGCACCGGCATGCGATGCCCGCCTGCGCGCCAGGCGCGCAGGACGGAGAGCCCGTCGCGCGCAGGCAGGCCGAGATCGAGCACGACGGCGTCATAGGGCTCGGTGTCGCCGAGAAAATGCGCTTCCTCGCCGTCCGCCGCATGGTCGACGACGTAGCCGGCCGCCGTCAGCGACCGTCGAAGATGCTCGGCGATGGCCGGCTCGTCCTCGGCCAGGAGCAGCCGCATGGCGCTACTCCTCGTGCCCGACATAGGGCTGCATCTGCTTGGTCTTGGCATCCACCAGGTGCTTGGTGATGACGCCATCGGGGCTCAAGGTCTCGACCTCGTAGATCCAGCGGCCGCCTTCGTGCTCCAGTTCGACTTCCAGCACCTGGCCGACGCCGCGTTGCGCCAGCACGGCGAGCACCTCGTCGAGCGGAACGATCTCACCGGCCTGCAGGGCGCGGCGCGCCCGGTCATGGCTGTCCTCGTCGGCCATCGCCGGCGCGAGGGCCACGCGCAGAAGGATGAGGCAGGCGAGGATGCGCACGACCGGGACCCTCGGCAGCGGGAGGCGACGAAACGACCGATCATGCGCCGGTGCGTCTGAACGGCAGCTGAACGGCGGGTTCAGGCTGCCGTCAGGAACCATGGCCTAGAGAGTTCGGCGTTCACGGCAACCCTGTCCATCTCGGAGACACCATGCGCAACGTTACCCTGGCTGTCGCTCTCGCACTTGCCGTCGGCGCCGTCGCCGCCCTGCCGGCACTCGCCGAGGAGGAATGCACCGCCGCCCCGCAGGAGCAGTGGCTCAAGCCCGAGCAGATCAAGGCCAAGGCCGAGGAGCTGGGCTACACGGTCCGGTCGGTCGGCGAGGACGATGGCTGCCTCGAGGTCAAGGGGCTGAACCAGGCCGGTGACAAGGTCGAGGTCTATTTCGACCCCGTCACCGGCAACGTCGTCAAGACCAAGGTGGACTGAGGCCATGGCCGCGATTCAGCCCTCGGTCCGGGTCTGGGATCCCCTGGTCCGGCTGTTCCACTGGAGCCTGGTCGCGGCCTTCGCCACCGCGTTCCTGGCCGAGGAAGGCGGTCGCGTCCACGACGCGGCCGGCTACGTGGTGCTGGCCCTGATCGCGTTCCGGCTGGTCTGGGGCGTCGTCGGGCCGGGCCATGCCCGGTTCGCCGACTTCGTCCCCCGGCCGGGCCAGTTGCGCGACTACCTCGCGGGCCTGGCCCGGGGCAGGCCGGCGCGCTTCCTCGGCCACAACCCGGCCGGTGCGGTCATGATCATCCTCCTGCTGGCGACCGTGCTCGTCGCCGCCGGCAGCGGCTGGCTGATGACCACCGACCGGTTCTGGGGCGTGGAATGGGTCGAGGAGCTCCATGAGGGCTCGGCCTGGCTCGCACTTGCCCTGGTCGGCGTCCATGTGACCGGAGTGGTGGTCAGCAGCCTCCTGCACCGGGAGAACCTGATCCGCGCCATGATCACCGGGCGCAAGCCCGCCACGGTCGACTGAGCGGCCGGGCTAAAGGCCCGGCGTCGGATGCAAGAGGCTGACGGCGGGCGGACGGCCGGGCAGATCGAGCTGCGCCAGGCGCGGTGCGGTCTGCGCCACCGTCCGCCCGCCGCGCAGCACGAACAGCCGGGCGGCCTTGAGGCGGATCGCCTCGACCGGGTCGCCGGCCTCGAGGACCACGAGATCGGCCCGGCAGCCGGGCTCCAGGCCGTAGCCCTCCAGGCCCATGATCGCGGCGGGCTCGGCGGTGACCGCCTGGAAGCAGCGGCGCATCGCCGCGATGCTGGTGAGCTGGCCGACATGGACCGCCATGTGCGCGACCTCGAGCATGTCGCCCGAGCCCAGCGAGTACCAGGGGTCCATGACGCAGTCGTGCCCGAACGCCACCCGCACGCCGGCGGCGGCGAGCTCGGCCACCCGGGTCAGGCCGCGCCGCTTGGGGAAGGTGTCGTGGCGGCCCTGGAGCGTGATGTTGATCAAGGGGTTGGCGATCGCCGCCACCCCGGCCTCGGCGATCAGCGGGATCAGCTTGCTGACATAGTAGTTGTCCATGCTGTGCATGGAGGTCAGGTGCGAGCCGGCCACGCGCCCGCCCAGGCCCAGCCGCTGCGTCTCCGCCGCCAGGGTCTCGATGTGGCGCGAGTGGGGATCGTCGGTCTCGTCGCAGTGCAGGTCGACCATCAGGCCCCGCTCGGCCGCGAGCTCGCACAGCTCGGCGACCGAGCGCCTGCCGTCCTCCATGGTCCGCTCGAAATGCGGGATGCCGCCCACGATCTCCACGCCCATGTCGAGTGCGCGGATCAGGTTCTCGCGTGCTCCCGGTGCGCGGTAGAGGCCGTCCTGCGGGAACGCCACGAGCTGCAGCGTCAGGTAGGGTGCGACCTGCCGCCTGACCTCGAGCAGCGCCTCGACGCCGGTCAGCCGGTCGTCGCAGACGTCGACATGGGAGCGGATGGCGCCGATCCCCTGCGCCACCGCCATGTCGCAATAGGCCAGCGCCCGCTCGACCACCGCCTCGACCGTGAGCTGCGGCTTGAGCTCGTTCCAGAGCTGGATGCCCTCGAGCAGCGTGCCCGAGCGGTTCAGCCGCGGCAGGCCCAGGGACAGCGTCGCGTCCATGTGGAAGTGGCAGTCGACGAAGGGCGGCGTGACCAGCCGCCCGGACACGTCGAGCTCGTGCCGGCCCCGCGCGTCGATCTGCTCCCCGACCGCCTGGATCAGCCCGTCGGTGATCAGGATGTCGTGGCCCTGCCGGCCATCGGGCAGGTTCGCGCCGCGAAGGATCAGATCGGGCTGCATGGGGTCGTTCCCTGCTTGAGGCGGGCGCGACAATGCCGCTGGCGCCGCCGAGGGCAACGGGGCCGGTCGACCCGGACCGTCATCCCTTGAAGATCTGGGACCGATGGTAGTCGAGGTAGCTGGGAGCCGGCCAGGCGCGCTGGTCGTCGGGCAGCGCCAGTCGACGCTCGGGCCGGAACAGACGCAAGGCACCTTCGGGCATGGCCGTGCTCGCCATCAGTATCGGGTAGTCCGGCGGCGGACCGATCGACACGAGCCCGCGGTCGAACATCCAATGGACCGTGGCCGAAAGTGCCACGCCATTGCGGATGGAGTCAGGCCCACGCTCGCTCACCGGCCGGATGTGTGCCGCCTGGACCTCCGCCCGGCCGCCGCCATTGATGATCTTCAGCCCGGTCATGGCACAGGTGGCACCATAGGCGGCGCGGACGGCATGGGCGAACGCCGCATCGCGGACCGGCCGGCTCATCACGCGCTCGATCACCGGCCGGTCGAACTCGGCAGGATCTTCGAGCAGCTCGAGCCGCGGGCCTTCCTGCGGACGCAGGGCCGCCGCAGCGCGCGGCGGGTCGAGCTCGCGGGCAAAGCCGGCACGAAGGATTGCCTCGTACTCGCGCTCGCTCAGCGGTCGCACCGCGCGCCCGAAGGCACCCTTGCTGGTCGCACCATCGTCGCGCTGCAGTTGCCTCTCATAGTAGTGGCCGCCCTCGCGAAAGGGCACCGGCCGGTCGAATCCGACATAGCTCGATGGATCGATCACCGCATAGAAATGGTCGGGCTTTGCCGGATCGGGCCTGACGTCGGTCACCCGGGCGGTTGCGACATAGGCTTTGCGCCCGCGCCTGTCGCGCTCGGTAAGTCCGATCCTTCCCGGCTCGTAATAGACGATGAAGTCGCCGACCGCGTTTTCGACTTGTCGGAGGTAAGCCGACGGGAAGTGATACCGCTCTTCCGGCAGGTCGTCGTAGATCGAGTTCGGCTTATGGGTGAAGACGGTCTTGGTCACTGCTCGTGGCACCAGGCTCAGCGCTGGCCCTTGAGCTAGGGCCGCATCAGCGCCAGCGGATAGTCCGCCCGGCGGGCGACCAGGATCAGGGCGAGGATGCTGAGCAGGTAGGGCAGCATCAAGAACAGCTGGTAGGGGACCGCACCGCCGACCAGCTGCTGCAGGCGGATCTGGAAGGCGTCGAAGGCGCCGAACAGGATGGCACCCAGGAGCGCCTTGCCGGGGCGCCAGGAGGCGAAGACGACCAGGGCGATGCAGATCCAGCCCCGGCCGTTGACCATGCCGAAGAAGAAGGCGTTGAAGGCCGAGAGGGTGAGGAAGGCGCCGCCCACCGCCATGAGCGCGCTGCCGGCCATGAGTGCGCCGATGCGCAGGGCGTAGACGTCGATGCCCTGGGCCTCGACCGCCGCGGGATTGTCGCCGGCGGCGCGCAGGGCGAGGCCCAAAGGCGTGCGGTAGAGCAGCCAGGCCAGCAGCGGCACCAGGGCCAGGGCCAGCAGCGTGAGCACGGTCTGCTGCGCCAGGACCGGCCCGAGCAGCGGCAGTCCGGCGAGCCAGGTGTCGGCCAGCGACGGGAACGGCTCGATCCGCGGCGGCGTGCTGACGTTGGGCAGCAGCACGCGGTAGGTGTAGTAGGCCATGCTGGTGGCGAGCAGCGTGATGCCGATGCCGGTGACGTGCTGCGACAGGCCCAAGGGCACGGTGAGCAGGCCGAGGAGCAGCCCCATGGCCATGCCGGCCAGCGCCGCCAGCAGCGACGCCGGTCCACAGGTCGGCGCCCTGGAAGACGGCGAGCCAGCCGACCATGGCGCCCAGCGTCATGATCCCCTCGATGCCGAGGTTGAGCGTGCCGGCGCGCTCGCACAGCAGCTCGCCCAGCGTGGCGAAGATCAAAGGCGTGGCGATCCGCAGCGTCGCCGCCCAGAAGCTGGCCTGGAACAGGATGTCGAGGGCGTCGGTCATCGGCGCAGCCGGTAGCGGGTGACGAGGCCGGCCAGCAGCATGGTCAGCAGCGAGAGGGCCACGACCAGGTCGGCGATGTAGCTGGGCACGCCGGCGGTGCGGCTCATGCTGTCGGCACCCACGAAGACGGCGGCCACGAAGATGGCGCTCAGCACCACGGCCAGGGGCTGGAGCTGGGCCAGCATGGCGACGACGATGCCGGTGTAGCCGAAGCCCGGCGACAGGTCCTGGGTCAGGTAGCCCTTGAGGCCCATGACCTCGCCGGCCCCGGCGAGCCCGGCGAGCGCACCCGAAAGCAGCCCCGTGCGCAGGAGGATGCGGCCCACCGGCATGCCGGCGAAGGCGGCGGCCCGGGCGTTGCTGCCCACGGCCTGGGTCTCGAAGCCCCAGACGGTGCGGTCGAGGTAGAGCCAGACCAGGACGGCGGCGGCCAGTGCCACCAGCAGGCCGGCATGGACGCGGGTGCGCTCGACCAGCCGCGGCAGGCTGGCCTCGGCCAGGACCGGTGCCGACTGCGGCCAGCCCAGGCTCATCGGGTCCTGCATCGGCCCCTCGAGCAGGAGCCCGACCAGGAGCAGGGCCACGAAGTTGAGCAGCAGCGTGGTCACCACCTCGTCCACGCCCAGACGCAGCTTGAGCAGCGTGGGCCCGAGCATGAACAGGGCGCCGGCGGCGGCACTCGCCGCCAGGAGCAGGGGCAGCAGCAAGGGTGCCGGCAGCGGGACCGCGCCGGAGCCCAGGGCCACCGCGGTCACGGCCCCCAGATAGAGCTGGCCCTCGGCCCCGATGTTCCACAAGCGTGCGCGGAACGCCACGGCGACGGCGAGCCCGGTGAGCATCAAGGGCGTGGCCCGGGTCAGCGTCTCGCTGAGCGCGAACCAGGAGCCGAAGCTGGCCACCGCCATCTGCCGGTAGGCGCCGGCGAGATCGGCACCGGCCAGCGCCAGGGGCAGGGCGGCCAGCGCCAGGGCCGCCACGACCGCCGCGAAGGGCGCTCCGGCCTGGAGCCAGGCCGGCGGATGGGCGCGCGGCTCAAGCCGCATCGAGGCGCTGCCCGGTCATCAGGAGGCCGAGCTCGCGCACGGTCACGCCCGAGGTCGGCAGGGACGCGCTCAGCCGGCCGCGATGCAGGACGGCCACCCGGTCCGACAGCCGCAGGAGCTCGTCCAGGTCCTCCGAGATCAGGACCACGGCGGCCCCGCGCCGGCGCGCGTCGAGCAGGCGGCCATGGACGAAGGCGACCGCACCGACGTCGAGGCCGCGGGTCGGCTGGTCGGCCAGGATCAGGCGCGGCTTCAGCTCCAGCACGCGGCCCAGCAGCAGCTTTTGGATGTTGCCGCCCGAGAGCAGGCCGACCCGCTGCTGCGGACCCTCGCAGCGGACGTCGTAGGTCCGGATCAGGCCCTCGGCATGGGCCCGCAGGCGCGCGCGCCGCAGGAAGCCCAGGCGCTGGTAGGCCGGGCGGCGGCAGGTCTCGAGCACGAGGTTGCGGGCGATCGGCAAGTCGGCGACCACGCCCTCGCCGAGCCGGTCCTCGGGGATGCGGCCGACCCCGGCGGCGACCGCGCCGGCGGCGCCGTGCGCGGGCCAGGGCGCGCCCGCGAGCCGCAGCTCGCCCGCGACCGGGCGGAGCAGGCCGGCCAGCAGCCCCGACAGCGACCGCTGGCCGTTGCCGGAGACGCCGGCGATGCCCAGGATCTCGTGGGCGTGGACGGTGAGGCTCGCACCCTCGAGCCCGACACCGCCGCGGCCCGGGACCGAGACGCCGCGCAGCTCGAGCACGGGCGGGCCGGCGCGCTGGGCATCGCGGCGCGGCAGGCTCACCGGTCGCCCGACCATGGTCTCGGCGATCGCCGCCGGGCTCGTGCCGCGCACCGGGAACTCGGCCACCTTGCGCCCGGCGCGCAGCACGGCCACGCGCCGGCACAGCCGCATCACCTCGTCCAGCTTGTGGCTGATGAACAGGACCGCGAGCCCCTGGCCGGCCAGCCGGGTCAGCGTGGCGAACAGCCCGTCGGCCTCCTGCGGCGTCAGCACGGCCGTGGGCTCGTCGAGGATCAGCACGCGCACGTCGCGGTAGAGTGCCTTGAGGATCTCGACGCGCTGCCGCTCGCCGATCGACAGCGCCGCCACGGGTGCATCCAGCGGCACGTCCAGGCCGGCGCCGGCGATCAGCTCCTCCAGCCGGCGCCGCGCCGCCCGCCGGTGCCGCCGCCAGCGCCACAGGGGCTCGGTGCCGAGCGTGACATTGTCCAGGACCGAGAGGTTGCCGGCGAGCGCGAAATGCTGGTGGACCATGCCGATCCCGGCCGCCAGCGCCGCGTGGGGCGAGCCCGGCGCCAGGGGCAGCAGCGCACCCGCGGCGTCGGCCACCAGCACCCGCCCGGCATCGGCGACGTAGTGGCCGAACAGGATGCTCATCAGCGTGGTCTTGCCGGCCCCGTTCTCGCCCAGGAGCGCCAGGATCTCGCCCTGCCGCAGCTCGAGGTCGATCCCGTCATTGGCGACCAGCGCGCCGAAGCGCTTGGTGATGCCCTCCAGCCGCAGGACCGTACGCTCGGGATCCTGGCCGGTGCGGGTGCTCACTCGCTCGACTTGGGCTCGCTGTCGTCGATCGCGACCTTGCGCGCGCCCGAGCGGATCTCGGCCTCGCGCGCCCAGACCAGGTCGACCACGTCGCCGGGTACCAGCGCGGCGTCCAGCGGCGCCACGGTGCAGCCGCCGACGGCGAGGTGGCTCAAGGGCCCGTAGTCCTCGGCCGCGAAGCTGCCGCCCTTGACCGCTGCCAGCGCCTTCTCGATCGACGGCTCCATGTGCCAGAGGGCGCTCGCGACCACCGTGCCGGGATACTGCTCCTGGGTGTCGATGACGTTGCCGATCGCCTTGACGCCGCGCTCCTTGGCGGCGTCGGAGACGCCGAAGCGCTCGGCGTAGAGCATGTCGGCACCCTGGTCGATCATGGCGAACGCCGATTCCTTGGCCTTGGGCGGGTCGTACCAGGAGCCGATGAACGACACGGTGAAGGTGACGTCCGGATTGACCTCCTTGGCCCCGGCCATGAAGGCGTGCATCAGCCGGTTGACCTCGGGAATGGGAAAGCCGCCGACCATGCCGATCTTGTTCGACTTGGTGAGCTTGCCCGCGACCAGGCCGGTGAGATAGCTGCACTCCTGGATGTAGTTGTCGAAGACGGAGAAGTTGGGCGCTTCCGGCCCGAAGCTGGAGCCCATCAGGAAGGCGGTCTGCGGATAGTCCTTGGCGACCTGGCGCGCCGCCCGCTCGACGCCGAACACCTCGCCGACGATCAGCTGGTTGCCGGCCTCGGCATATTCGCGCATCACCCGCTCATAGTCGGTGTTGGCGACGTTCTCCGACCAGTCGTAGGCGATGTCGCCGCGCAGGTTGGCGGCCTTCAGGGCCTGGTGGATCCGGCTGACCCACTGCTGCTCGACCGGGACGGTGTAGATCGCCGCGACCTTGAGCTTGTCCTGTGCCTGCGCCCCGCCGGCCAGCCAGGCCGCGCCCAATATCAGGCCCGCGAGCAGCGCGCGGCGGGCCGATCGGATTGCCATTCCCGTTTCCTCCATTCCGGTGCCGCCGCCATGTTGGCGCGCCGATGGATGCCTGGGAAGGGCCATGC
>CAVYMA010000001.1:0-7894 GCA_963769465.1 uncultured Alphaproteobacteria bacterium | reverse complement strand
GGCACGTGATGCAGACAAGCGGGCGAGGCGCCGATCACCAGACCCCTGCGGGAGAACGCCCGTGCCCAGCAGCATGACCATGACCATCGCGCTCGTCGCGGCTGCGGTCGCCACCGGTTTGCTCGCGGACCCGGCCTCTGCCACCTCGCTGCAGCAGCGCCGCATGGTCGACGGCTGCGACGTGGGCGGCGGGGGCAACGACATCCAGTCGATCGCGACCGAGTACCAGCGCGGCAAGGACCGGATCGAGGTCACCTTGCGCCTGTGCGCCGCCGCCAAGCGCGCGGTCACCTACCGGCTGCATGTCGACCACGCGGCGCCGTTCGTGGGCGACACCAGGGGCTGCACCGACGCGAGCGAGGCCACGATCGTCCGCGGGCCCGAGGGGCACCGCGGCAAGGGCCGCAGCGAGGTCGAGGGCAGCACCGTGCGCTTCGTGGTGCCGCTGGGCGAGCTCGGCGTCGCCGGGCCGGAGCAGGTGCCGGTGATCTTCCTGTGGGCGGACAGCCGGTCGGGCGGCACGGTCGACCGGGCGCCGAACCGGGAAGGGGGCGACGGCTGCGGGCGGCCGCAGGCGCGCAGCGAGACGCTGGCGCAGACGCGCGCGGTGAACGGCAACCTGGTCTGGATCGGCAGCGTGCCGTCCAATGGCCAGTTCATGGACGGAGTCGACGACGCCAACATCATCTGCACCGACGGCGCGCAGGAGTACGGCCTCCCCGGCAGCTTCATGGCCTGGTTCTCCGCCGAAGGCCGGTTTCCGGTCCAGGCCCTGGCACCGGCCCAGGTCGGGCCGCTCTACACGGCGGACGGCACCCTGGTGGCGCAGAGCGTCGCCGACCTCGCCAACTGCACCAAGGGCGGCGGCACGGACTGCCTCCTGGCCCCGATCGACCGGGACGTGACGGGCCTGAAGGTGGCTGCCACCACGCTGACCTGGACCGGCACCCAGCCCAACGGCACGCCCGCCAGCACGCCCAACTGCGACGACTGGCTGTCGGGCTCGCCCCGCGCCAGCGGCGACGGCGGCAGCGTCACGGCGACGGGCACGGGCTGGACCACCGGCAGCATCGGCCCGTGCAGCGCGCAGCGCTCGCTGATCTGCCTGCAGGTCAGCCGGTAGAAGCGCAGCCGGCGCGGTCGAGCTCGGCTGCCGCCAGCCGCGCGATCTCGAGGTCGGTGGCGGGGGATTGCCCGTCCTCGAGGAACCACGCGGCGGACAGGCCGGTCCAGGCGAGGATCCAGCGCAGGAGCCGCGTGCGCTCCAGCCCGGCGGCGGCGGTGACGAGGTCGAGCCGGCGCTCGAACCGTCCGGGCAGGGTCGCCACCGGACGGGCGGGGTCGGCGAGGTCGGGGTTGGCGAAGAGGATGGCGTAGTCGAAGCCGCGCTCGCCCAGGAGCGCGTGCGGGTCGATCGCGAGCCAGCCGCGACGACCGAAGTCGAGGACGTTGTCGTGGTGCAGGTCGCCGTGCAGCGGGACGACCTCGCGCGGGTCGGCCAAGCAGCTCCTCGGCCACCGCAAGGCAGCGGGCGAGGATGCCGCCCTGGGTCGCGGCCGCCGGGTCCAGGGCCGCGAACCGGACCGCGAGGGGCGTCAGTCCCGGCGGGTGCGGTCCCCGCGGCGCGTGGAGCCGCGCCGCAACGGCGCACAGGATCCGGCAGGCTTCGTCGTCCTGGCCGGCGCGGGCCATGGCGGCGAGGGACCGGCCGCCGGTGGCCCGCTCCAGCAGCAGGGCCGGCGGGTCGCTGGCCAGGACCCGTGCGGCACCGTCGCCGGCCCACCATCGCAGCAGCGCCTCGGCACCGGGCGTGTCCACGACGGTGGAGAGCTTGAGGATGGCGGGCTCACCCAGGTGGCGGACCGGCCAGAGGCGCGCCGTCGGGGTGACGATGGGCGCGCCGTCCGGCGTCAGCTGCCAGCGCGCGACGTAGCCGTCCGGCGCCACGCCGGGGTCAGCTCGGGCGGATGAAGCGTCCCGCTCTGCAGCTCGCGCACCGCCTGCCGGATCTCGGCCTGGGTGTTCATGACGATCGGGCCGTACCAGGCGACGGGCTCGCGGATCGGCTTGCCGGAGACCAGCAGGAAGCGGATGCCCTCCTCGCCGGCCTGGACGGTGACCTCGTCGCCGCGGTCGAACAGGACCAGCGAGCGGTTGCCGGTGCGCTCGCGGATCAGGATCTCGCGGCCCTCGATCTCCTTCTCGGTCAGCACGCCCGTGCGGCTCCGAGGCGTCGGCGAAGGTGCCCGAGCCGGCGAAGACGTAGGCGAAGGCGCTGCGCTCGGTCTCGACCTGCAGCGTCTTGCGCCTGCCGGGCGGGACCGAGACGTCGAGGTAGCGCGGGTCGGCGGCGATGCCGTCGACGGGGCCGCGCTTGCCCCAGAACTCGCCGCAGATGATCCGCACCACCGTGCCGTCGTCGTCGACCACCTCGGGGATCTCGGCACCCGGCACGTCCTGGTAGCGCGGAGCGGTCATCTTGAGGGACGCGGGCAGGTTGGCCCAGAGCTGGAAGCCGTGCATCCGGCCGGCCGGGTCGCCGTGCGGCATCTCCTGGTGCAGGATGCCGCGGCCGGCGGTCATCCACTGCACGTCGCCGGCACCCAGGGAGCCCCGGTTGCCCAGGCTGTCGGCGTGGTCGACCGTGCCGGCCAGCACGTAGGTGATGGTCTCGATGCCGCGGTGCGGGTGCCAGGGGAAGCCCGCCTCGTAGTCCTCGGGCCGGTCGTTGCGGAAGTCGTCGAGCATCAGGAACGGGTCGTGCTCGGTGGGATCGCCGAAGCCGAAGGCACGGCGCAGCCGGACGCCCGCCCCTTCCATGGTGGGCTGCGACTGGACGATGCGCTTGACGGGGCGGATCGACATGGGACCTCCGGGTGCGTGGCTCGCCACCATGTGTGGCCTGCGGCGGCACGCGTCGAGGGCGCGATCCGTGGACAGTCTGGTGACGAAGCGTCGACGGAGCGCATCTTGCGCAAGACGGGCATGCAGCAACCGCATGTTTACAGCGAGCGGTGAACACGGGTACATACCCGCATCATGGCTTCACGTTGCTACTGCTCGCTGCTGCGCGACGCCGCCCGCAAGGCGACGGCGATGTACGACGACGCCTTGGCGCCGGCCGGAGTGACGGTCGCGCAGTACCGCCTGCTGCGGATCGTCGAGCGCGCCGGCCCCCTCTCGCTGACCGAACTCGCACGCGTCGTGGACCTGGATCGCTCGACCGTCGGGCGCAACGTCCGGCTGCTGCAGCGGCTCGGCATGGTGCGCCTGATGCCCGGAGCCGATCAGCGCGAGGCCAAGGTCGAACTCGACGAGGGCGGCACGCGGGCGCTCGCGGCTGCCAAGCCCTTGTGGGACGCGGCGCAGGCGCGGATCGAGGCGTGTCTGGGAGCCGACGTGCCGGAGCGGCTGCGCTCCCTTCTGGCGGCCCTGTAGTTGCGGCGGACAAGGGAAGCGGTCTGATGTTGTCGACACGGCTGGCGGCCTGGCTCGGAGCACGCCAGGTTCACTATGGCTGGGCGGTGGTCGCCGCGACCTTCCTCACCATGCTCGCGACCGCAGGATCGCTCAGCGCGCCGGGCGTGATGATCGTGCCCCTGCAGCAGGAGTTCGGCTGGGCCACCGCCGACATCTCCTCCGCCCTCGCGGTGCGCCTGATGCTGTTCGGCCTGATGGCGCCCTTCGCCGCGGCGCTGCTCAACCGCTTCGGCATCCGGCCCGTCGTGGCCGCGGCACTGCTCCTGATCGTCGCGGGCATCACGGCCTCGTTCGCCATGACCGAGGTCTGGCAGCTCCTGCTGCTCTGGGGCGTGCTGTGCGGCACCGGCTCGGGCATGATCGCCCTGGTCCTGGGTGCCACCGTGGCCACGCGCTGGTTCGCCCAGCGCCGCGGGCTGGTCGTCGGGCTGCTCACCGCCAGCACCGCCACCGGACAGCTGGTCTTCCTGCCCATGCTCGCGGCCATCACCGAGCGCCATGGCTGGCGCCTCGCCATGTGCGTCGTCGTGGTGGGGCTGCTGGCGGCACTCGTGCTCGTGCTGCTCCTGGTCCGCGACCGCCCCTCCGACCTGGGCCTGCCGCGCTTCGGCGACGCGGCCGTGACGCCTCCCCCGCCCCAGGAGCGGGGCCTGCTCACGCTGTTGCGCTCGCCGCTGGCGGCCTTGCGCGACGCCTCGGGCAGCTGGACCTTCTGGGTCCTGTTCGCGACCTTCTTCATCTGCGGTCTCAGCACCAACGGCCTGATCCAGACCCACTGGATCACGCTCTGCGGCGACTTCGGCATGGCCCCGGTGGGTGCGGCCGGCATGCTCGCGCGTCATCGGCGTGTTCGACCTGATCGGCACCGTGCTCTCGGGTTGGCTGTCCGACCGCTACGACAATCGCTGGCTGCTGTTCTGGTACTACGGCCTGCGCGGCCTCTCGCTGCTCTACCTGCCGCTCAGCGACTTCACGCTGGTGGGCCTCGGCATCTTCGCCGTGTTCTACGGGCTGGACTGGGTCGCCACCGTCCCGCCCACGGTCCGCATGACCGCCGAGCGGTTCGGGCCCGAGCGCGCCGGGCTGGTCTTCGGCTGGATCTTCACCGCGCACCAGCTCGGTGCCGCGACGGCGGCCTACGGTGCCGGGGCCACGCGCGACGCCTTCGCGAGCTACCTGCCCGCACTCTACGTGGCGGGCGGGTTCTGCCTGGTGGCGGCGCTCCTCGTGCTCACCGTCGGACGCGGGCTGCGGCCCGCCGCCCTGCGCCCGGGCGCCGCCGTGGGGTGAGCGCCATCCGGGGCGCAAGGGGTATTGACCATCGTCAATTTCCACGTACCGTCATCCGATCATGCCGGGTTGACAGGCTGCGGCGGCGGAAACAGGAACGATGGCGCCTCCCTCGGACAAGGCCAATCACGACGGCTGCAACGCCTGCACCTGCCGCGACCAGAGCAGCTGGCAGGTGCTGAGCGAAGATGACCTGGAGCGGGTCAACCGGGCGCGCCGGACCCGGCGCTACGAGCCCGGGGACACGGTGTTCGCGCAAGGCGAGGATGACCGCTGCGTCTACTGCGTCAAGGCGGGGACGATCGCCGAGCGGCGGCTCGACGCCGAAGGCAACTCGGTGCTGCTCGGCCTGAACTACGCCAGCGACCTCGTCGGTTACCGCTCGTTCCTGAACGGTGGCACGCACCGCACCAGTGCCGAGGCGGTCACCCAGGCCACGGTCTGCGTCATCGACGGGGCCGTCGTCGGCGAGGTGATGGACAAGACCCCGGAGCTCACCCGTGAGTTCCTGCGGCGGTCCACGGCCGAGGTCGAGCAGGCGCAGGACACGATCTTCCGTTCGGCGACGCTCTCCAACCGCGACCGGCTGCTGCAGCTGCTGCAGGAACTGATGCGCCGTCACGGCACCATGGCGGCGGACGGCTCGTGCCGGATCGACCTGCCGGTCTCGCGGCGCGACATCGCTTCGATGATCGGCGTGCGCCACGAGACCCTGTCGCGGATCATCGGCCGGCTCGAGGCCGAGGGGCTGGCGCGGTTCTCCGGACGCCACGTCACCGTCGCCAGCCCGCGGGCGCTGGCCGCGGCGGCGAGCCAGCGCAGCGCGGATTAGCCGCGCCGGTCGCGGCGAAATTGACCATCGTCAAGGTCGGGCGCACGGGCGCGCGCTAGTCTTCGCGCCATGCACGCGACCATCGCCCAATATGCCGAGCTGCGCGTTCCGCGCTACACCAGCTACCCGCCGGCACCGCGCTTCGCGGCCGAGGTCGACGGGGAGCGCTACGGCGACTGGCTCGCCGAACTGCCGGAGGACGCGGCGCTCTCGCTCTACCTGCACGTGCCGTTCTGCAAGAAGGTGTGCTGGTACTGCGCCTGCAACATGAAGCTGGCGGCCCGCGAGGATCCGGTGCGGGCCTACGGTGCCGTGCTGCAGCGCGAGATCGCGCTGGTGGCGGGGCGGCTGCCGGGACGGATGGCCGTGGCCAGCGTCCATTGGGGCGGCGGCACGCCGACCTCGATGCCGCTGGACGCGCTGGCAGCACTGATGACCGAGCTGCGCGCCGCCTTCGCCCTGGCCCCGGACGCCGAGGTGGCGTTCGAGCTCGATCCGCGCACCTTCGCCGCCGAGGCGGCACCCGCCCTGGCGGCCATGGGGGCCACCCGCGCCTCGCTGGGCGTGCAGGAGTTCGATCCCAAGGTCCAGGCCGCGGTCAACCGCATCCAGCCCTACGACGTCGTGCGGGCCACGGTCGAGCGGCTGCGCGCGGTCGGGATCGGCTCGATCAATTTCGACCTGATGTACGGCCTGCCGTTCCAGACCGAGGAGACCCTGGCGCGCACCGTGGCGCAGACCGCCGGGCTGCGGCCGGACCGCGTGGCCCTGTTCGGCTACGCCCACGTGCCGTGGATGGCCAAGAACCAGCGCATGGTGCCGGAAGCCGCCCTGCCCGGTGCCGCCGAGCGCTTCGCCCAGGCCGAGGCGGCGGCCCGCCTGCTGGTCGAGCATGGCTACGAGCGGATCGGGCTCGATCATTTCGCCTTGCCGGACGACGCCATGGCCGTGGCCGCGCGCGCCGGCACGCTCGCGCGCAACTTCCAGGGCTACACGGTCGACGGGGCGGATGCCCTGATCGGGCTGGGCGCCACCTCGATCTCGGCCCTGCCCCAGGGCTACGTCCAGAACATCACCGAGACCGGCGCCTACAGCCGGGCGGTGACCGAGGGCCATCTGCCCGTGGCGCGCGGCTACGCGCTCGCCGGCGAGGATCGCCTGCGCCGGGCGGTGATCGAGCGCCTGATGTGCGACCTCGCGGTCGACCTCGACGCGGTGGCCCGGGCCCACGGCTACGCACCCGGCCATTTCGCGCCCGAGCTCGCGCGCTGCGGCCAATTCGTCGAGGACGGGCTGGCACGGGTCGAGGGCTCCCTGCTCACCGTCCCGGAGGCGGGCCGGGCGGCGTTGCGCGTCGTCGCCTCGCTGTTCGACCAGCACCTCGCGCCCGAGGGCGGCCAGCGCCGGCACGCGGTCGCGGTCTAGCCAAGGCGCTACCGTCGCGACCGGCTCCCGCAGTTGAGGTGGCATCCACCCTGCTGCGTTTACCCTCGAACGCGCTTCGCCTCGGAACGACGCAGCACGCCGGATGTTTGATCTGCGCCGGGGCGAAGGATGCCTCCGGGTGGAGTAGGACAATGGGCCTTCTGTTCGCCATGGCGCTGCTGTGCATCCCGCTTGGGTACGCAATCTGGGACCTGTCACGCAGCGGCCCGCTCTTGCCCTCGCGCCAGCGTGACGTCGAGCACCGCGAGACCCGTACTACCGATGTCGCCCGCGAGAATTCGCCGGCGATGGCCAGCGCCACGCCGATGGCCTCACCGTCGCCGTAGCAGCATCTGACCCGTCGGCCAGCAATGGGTGCGGCTTGCGACCGGCCCGCCCCGAATCGCCGCCCCTGGGAGACCGATGCTCCTGCCACTTCGGAGCGGCACTACCGCTTCGTCACGTCGCCCTAGGGTAGCGCCGGCTTTTCGTGCGGCAGTCCGTCGTCGTCGATGTCGAAATCGGGATCGAACACGGTGTGCCCCTGGGCGCCGACGAAGGCAGGCTGGGCCTTGATCCACTCGCTCATCTTCTGCGCGCGCGCATAGGCCAGCAGGCGGGCGTCGAGGTCGCGGACGATCTCAGGGTTCTGCGCGGCGACGTCGGTCGTCTCGCCCGGATCCTTCGCCAGATCGAACAGCTCGGTCTTGCCGGGCAGCAGGGCCACCTTGATCAGCTTCCAGTCGCCCTTGCGCACCGCACCGCGGAAGGCTTCCACGTTGATCAGGACGTCCTGGTTCGGGGACGGCGCTCCGTCGGCCAAGGTCGGCCACATGTCCTGGCCATCCAGCGGGTGGTCGGGGCTGG